>NZ_SCMU01000009.1 GCF_005503695.1 Sphingopyxis sp. 2PD | reverse complement strand
CCCCTAACCCCTCCCTTGCAGGGAGGGGGAAGCATCAGCCCAACTCCCCCGCCGCGGCCCCAGATAGCCGAACAGATACGCCGCGACCTTGCGCATCTGGATCTCCTCCGCCCCCTCGGTGATGCGATAGCGGCGGTGGTGGCGGTAGATATGCTCGAACGGCTTGTGGCGCGAATAGCCGATGCCGCCATGAACCTGCATCGCACGGTCGGCGGCTTCGCAGCAGAGGCGGTTCGCCCAGTAATTGCACATGCTGACCTTGTCCGACAGCGTATGCTCGATCTCCTTGTGCGGGGTGTTGTCCATGTCCCACGCGGTTTTGCGGATCAGCAGGCGCAGCATTTCGGCCTGCGTCGCCAGCTCGACGAGCGGGAACTGGATCGCCTGGTTCTTCGCCAGCGCTTCGCCGAAGGGCTTGCGCGCACGCGCATATTTGACGCTTTCCTCAATGCAGAACACCGCGGCGCCCAGCGATGACGCCGCCTGCCGGATGCGGTTCTGGTGGACAAAGCTCTGCGCAATCGACAGCCCGCCGCCGACCGGACCAAGCCTTGCACTATCCGGTACCCACACATTGTCGAATGTCATCCGCGGATGGTCGGTCGGCATGTTGAAGGTCCACATATATTCGTCGACGCTCATCCCCGGCGTTCCCGTCGGCACCAGCAGGCAGGTGATCCCCTTCGCGTCGCCATCCTGACCGTCCGTACGGCAGAAGGTCGCACAGTGGGTCGCGACGTGCATGCCGGTGATCCACATCTTGCGCCCGTTGATCCGCCAGCCCTCGACCCCGTCGCGGTTTTCGCGGACGGTGCGCGTTTCCATATGCGTCGCGTCGCTGCCATGTTCGGGCTCGGTCAGCCCGAACGCGGTGCGGCGCTTGCCCTCGAACCCGCCGAGGATGAACTCCTGCTTCTGCTCCTCGCTCGTCGCAAACTGCTCGAACATCTCCACAAAGGGGAAATTGCCGACGATGCTGTGCTCGTTCTGCAGATCGTTGTGGAGGCCCAGCCCCTTGGCCGCGAAATGCTCGCGGATCACAGCCATCCACAGGTTCGAGCCGTCCTTGCCGCCATATTTCTGCGGCGCCGAAAAGCGCCAGTGCCCTGCCGCGTCCGCCTTGCGCGTCGCGGCGCGCAGAAGCTGTTCCCACTCGTGGCGCGGGAGCCCCTGATTGTCCCAGTCGGTGCGGCTGTGCTCGCGGCGGTGGTCGAAGAAACGGATATTGTCGTCGGCATCCTCGAGCGGCTTGATCTCCGCCTCGATAAAGGCATCGAGTTCGTCCAGATACGCCTGCAGGTCGGTCGGTATAGCGAAGTCCATGACGATCCTCTCTGTTCGATTCCAAGAGTGAACCGTAGCCCTGAGCTTGTCGAAGGGCGCCTATCCGATAAGCGCCCTTCGACAGGCTCAGAGCTACGGGGCTAGATCAACTGTCCACAGCGTTTCGGCCCGCGCGAGCGCAGCATATTTGGGGCTGTCGACCGCGCATTTATCGAGCACCGCGCGGCGCAGTCGTACGAGCAGGCCCGGTTCGGCGAGCGTCACCGCGCCGCCGAGCAAGCGATCGGCAAGCGCCTTGTCCTCCGCGCGCACGCCCGCGTCCAGATCGCGCATCACGATGCCGAGCGCATTCATCGCGACCGCGACCTGAAACTTGCCATGACCCTCTGCCGCCGGTTTGATCTCCTCGGCCAGCCAGTCGCGCACCGCCTGCACCATCTCGCGGCCGGTCGGCTCGCCGGTCGGCGCTGCGGCTGGCGGCGGCGCGGGCGGCAAGGAGCGGGTGCGTTCCGCCGCAGGCGCTTCGGTTTCCAGCAGCAACAACAGGTCCAGCTCCTGTTCGGCGGTGCGCCGGCCGACGACGACACGCTCGACCGTCGGATCGGCGCCGCTGCGCCAAGCCTGCCCCATCTGCAAGCAGCCGAGCGCCCACCACAGGGTGCGATAGACGAGCCAAAAGTGGAAGCGGTCGCGATCGACCCGCGCCCCGCCCGCGGCTTCATAGGCCGCGAAATAATCGTCGACGCTGCCGACGCCGAACGCCGGGTGATCGATCCGTCCGAACCGCCACACCGTCATGCATCCGAAGGCCAGATCTTCATGCGCATCGCCGCGATGCGCCAGTTCCCAGTCAAGCACGACGGCCAGCCCGTCCGCGTCGACCATGACATTGCCCATCCGGTAATCGCCATGCACCAGCACCGGGTCGGCGGGCGGCGGCAGATGATCCTCGCACCATTTGATCGCGAGCGCGATCACCGGCCGGTCGCCGCCATAGTCGGCATAGCGCGCTTTCAGCTCGGCCAGCGCCGCGGCGGTGTCCATCAGCGGGATCGCGGCGGGCATGGTTTCGGCAGGAATGGCGTGGATCCGCGCCAGCTCGCGCCCCAAGTCGGCCAATAGCGACAGCGGCGGATCGGCCAATATCTTCGCCGGGCTCACCTCGGCAATCACCCGCCGCATCACATAGCCGGTGCCCATGCCGTCACCATCGGACAACACGCCGACAACCTCGGGCGCCTTCACCCCTGCCGCATGGGCGGCGATCACCAGCGCCGCCTCGTCGGCATGGCCATAGGGGCGCCCGGCCATATAATCCGCCGACGGCGCGCGCCGCAGCACATAAGCGCCGCCCGCCCACTCGAACGCCCAGCTTTCCATATTCGCCCCGCCCGACAGGCGAACGAGGCCGGCCAATTCACCGGGACCGGCAATGCGGCGCATGAAGCCCGACAGCGCGTGACTCAGGTCGATCATCGGGCAATAGTGCTTACAGTTTACGTAAACGGCAAGCTGCCATTTGTGCCAAGGATCGGCTTCGGCCCACAGACGATTGCGGCCTTGGCGCGAACAGCGCGCGCTCGGCGCTACTCGGCTACGGCCTCCGCGGCTGGCGGGCTCTCGGCCGCCGTCAGGGCGCCATTCTGGATCAGCCATTGCGGAAAATCCGCCTGCACCGACGCGATGATCCGATCGATCGCGTCGGCGACCTGTTCGCCCTCCGCCTCGCGATCGCGCTGGACGACGACGCGGCGCGCCTGCGCGTCGATCAGCACCCGGTCGCGGCGGACGAGTTCGCCAACGGTCAGCCCGGACAGGATATTCCGGCTGTCGGCCTCGCGCTGTTCCAGCGTCGCAATCCGCTGGTTGAGTCGCTCCTCAAACTGCACCGCGGCATTGGTCTGCTGGCGCAGCTGGACGATATTGACGCGCACATCGCGGTCGAGCTCGCTGCGGACGTTACTGGCCAGCCGCTGATTCAGGCGCGCGGCATATTGATCGACCAGCACGACCCCATCGACCGCGATATCGTCATTGTCGACCCGCACGGTCAGCGTATCGATCCGGTCGCCGTCGCCCAGCAGGCCATCCAGCTTCGCTTGCACCGTCGTACGCGCGCGCAGTTCGCGCGCGATATTGTTCAGCGACAGCGCCAGCGGGATCGACAATATGCTCAGCGTCACGATGATCCCGATCACCTGCATCGCGGTGTGCTGCGGGGTCAGCGACGGCCCGAAGCGGTTGAGCCGCGCCACGGCGGTTGCGGCAAAGGCGATCGCCAGCGTGTTGGTCAGGAACAGCAGCGCGGCGCCCAGCGCAAAGTCGAAACGACCGGTGGCCAGCCCGAAACCGACGGTCGACAGCGGCGGAACCAGCGCGGTCGCGATCGCGACCCCGACCATCACCCCCGACAATTTGCGCATGATCGCATAGACGCCCGCGATGCCGCCGACGACCGCGACGCCGAGGTCGAGCAGGGTCGGCTGCGTCCGCGCGCGAAGTTCGGACGTGACGTCCTGGATCGGAGACATCCAGATGATCAGCATCGCGACGATGATCGCGACCGCCATGCCCGCGGCCATCGTCACCAGCGACCGTTTGATCAGATTGGTTTCGAGCGTCGCCAGCCCAAAGCCGACCCCCATGATCGGCCCGAGCAGCGGCGATACGAGCATTGCCCCGATCACCACCGCCGCCGAGCTTTGCAGCAGGCCCAGCGTGGCGATCGCCGACGATAGCGTAATGAGCAGCAGGAATTTCTTGTCGAGCCGCGCGTCGCGCGCGACGCTGGCCAGCGTCAGCGAGCGACCGTGGGTTTCGTCCTCGGCGGACGGATCTTCGTCGTCGACACCGCCCGGCGCGGCGCGCGTGGACCGGCGACCCCCGGCATTGAACGGGGCGTCGCCGAGTCCAGGCACTCCGGGATGGTCGCCGGCCATCGGCAGGGCCGTTTTAGATCTTGCCGGTCAGTTCAGGGACGGCGCTGAACAGATCGGCGACGAGGCCGAAGTCGGCGACCTGGAAGATCGGGGCGTCTTCGTCCTTGTTGATCGCGACGATTGTCTTGCTGTCCTTCATTCCCGCGAGATGCTGGATCGCGCCCGAGATGCCGATCGCAAAATACACCTGCGGCGCGACGATCTTGCCGGTCTGGCCGACCTGATAGTCGTTGGGGACGTAGCCCGCATCGACCGCGGCACGGCTGGCACCGAGCGCGGCGTTCAGCTTGTCGGCGAGCGGGACGATGACTTCTTGATATTTCTCGGACGAACCCAGCGCGCGGCCACCCGACACAATGATCTTCGCCGACGTCAGCTCAGGACGATCCTGCTTGGCGATTTCGGCGCCAACGAAGCTCGAGATGCCGGCGTCGCCGCCCGCACCCACGGCTTCGACCGTACCCGAACCGCCCGAAGTGGCGGCCTTGTCGAACGCGGTGCCGCGAACGGTCAGGACCAGCTTCGCGTCCGACGACTCGACGGTTGCGATCGCGTTGCCGGCGTAAATCGGGCGGGTGAAGGTCTTCGGACCCTCGACCGACAGGATTTCCGAAATCTGCATCACGTCGAGCAGCGCAGCGACGCGCGGCGCGATATTCTTGCCGGTGGTCGTCGCGGGCGCGAGGAACGCGTCATGCGACGCCATCAGCTCGGCAACCAGCGGCGCGACATTTTCGGGTAGATTATGATCGAAGGCGGCGTTGTCGGCGACATGCACCTTGCCCACACCGGCAATCTGCGCGGCTTCCTGGGCCACCGCATCGACGCCGCTACCGGCGACGAGCAGATGGACTTCGCCGAGCTTCGACGCGGCGGTGACCACCGCGAGCGTGGCGTCCTTGACGGCCTTGCCGTCATGTTCGACCCAAACCAGAGTTTTCATGAGTGCACTCCCATCGCCTTGAGCTTGGCAACCAGTTCATCGACATCGGCGACCTTGACACCCGCCGAGCGGACGGGCGGCTCCGATACCTTGACCGTCTTGACGCGGGGCGCGGTATCGACACCGTAATCGGCCGGGGTCTTGGTATCGAGCGGCTTCGATTTCGCCTTCATGATGTTCGGCAGCGACGCATAGCGCGGCTCGTTCAGACGCAGGTCGGTGGTAACGATCGCGGGCAGCTTCAGCTTCACCGTCTCGAGACCGCCGTCGACTTCGCGGGTGACCGACACATGGTCACCCTCGACGTTGACCGCGCTGGCAAAGGTGCCCTGCGCCCAGCCGGTCAGCGCGGCGAGCATCTGGCCGGTCTGGTTGTTGTCGCCGTCGATCGCCTGCTTGCCGAGGATGACCAGGCCGGGCTGCTCGGCGTCGGCGATCGCCTTGAAGATTTTCGCGAGCGCCAGCGGCTCGACGTCGTCGTCGGTCTGGACGAGGATCGCGCGGTCGGCGCCCATCGCGAGCGCGGTGCGCAGCGTTTCCTGCGCCTTCGCCGGGCCGACGGAAACGGCGACGATCTCGGTCGCAACGCCCTTTTCCTTGAGGCGGATCGCCTCTTCGACACCGATCTCGTCGAACGGGTTCATCGACATTTTGACGTTCGCCAGATCGACGCCGGTGCCGTCGGACTTCACCCGCGGCTTGACGTTATAATCGAGCACCCGCTTCACGGGGACGAGGATTTTCATGGGCTCAAAGCTCCTCTCAACAAATTGTGCACTGCGCCATAATTCGCGCTTACGTAAACGTCAACCAGCAGTCCCACCTCTCCCGCTTGCGGGAGAGGCAGCGAGACTTGCGGACTTTGTCCGCTTAGTCGCAGCGGAGTGGGCAACCGCTCCGGCGCTGGCCCACTCCAAGTCCGACTAGGCGGCAAGCCGCCAAATCTCCCTATCCTCTCCCGCTTGCGGGAGAGGAGTAGTTCAAGCCGCGCGAACCTCGGCGACAATCTTCTTTGCCGCGTCGCCCAGATCATTTGCCGCGACGATCGGCAGCCCCGAATTGGCGAGGATGTCCTTGCCCTGCTGGACGTTGGTGCCTTCGAGGCGGACGACCAAAGGCACCGACAGATTCACTTCCTTCGCCGCCGCGACGATGCCGTCGGCGATGATGTCGCACTTCATGATGCCGCCAAAGATGTTGACGAGGATACCCTTCACCGCGGGATCCTTCAGGATGATCTTGAACGCTGCGGTGACCTTTTCCTTCGAAGCGCCGCCGCCGACGTCGAGGAAGTTGGCGGGGAATTCGCCGTTGAGCTTGATGATGTCCATCGTCGCCATCGCCAACCCTGCGCCGTTCACCATGCAGCCGATGTTGCCGTCGAGCTTGATATAGGCGAGGTCATATTCCGACGCCTCGACCTCGGCGGGGTCTTCTTCGGTCAGGTCGCGCAGCTCGGCAATGTCCTTGTGGCGGAACATCGCATTGCCGTCGAAACCGACCTTGGCGTCAAGCACGAGCAGTTCGTCGCCATTGGCGCCTTCGCAAACCGCCAGCGGGTTGATTTCGATCTGTTCGGCATCGGTGCCGAGGAAGGCGGCGTACAGCCCCGCCAGAACCTTGGCCGCCTGCTTCGCGAGATCGCCCGACAGGCCGAGCGCCGCGGCGACGCTGCGGCCGTGGTGCGGCATCAGGCCGGTCGCGGGGTCGATCGTGATCGTGTGGATCTTTTCCGGCGTGTCATGCGCGACGGTTTCGATGTCCATCCCGCCTTCGGTCGAGGCGACAACCGCAATTCGGCTGGTCGCACGGTCGACGAGGAGCGCGAGGTAGAATTCCTGTTTAATGTCGGCGCCGTCGGTGATGTACAGGCGGTTGACCTGCTTGCCGGCTTCGCCGGTCTGGATCGTCACCAGCGTGTTGCCGAGCATGTCCTTCGCGTGCGCTTCGACTTCCTCGATCGACTTGGCGAGGCGGACGCCGCCCTTCGCATCGGGGCCAAGCTCCTTGAACTTGCCCTTGCCGCGGCCACCCGCATGGATCTGCGATTTCACCACGTAAAGCGGCCCGGGCAGCTGCTTCGCCGCTGCGACGGCTTCCTCGACGCTCATCGCGGCAATGCCCTTGGGCACCGCGACGCCGAATTTCGCGAGCAGTTCTTTCGCCTGATATTCGTGGATGTTCATGAGGTCTGCCGGGCCTTTCGAGTCTTGGGGCGGGGAGAATTGGCGCCGCCTAAGCACAAGTCGGCGGGCAAGGCTAGTCCCGGGGCAGCAAGAGATTCTATCCGCCGCGGCGAGCAAGCTTATCCCTTCGTCATCCCGGCGAAGCCCGGGATCTCATCGTTGCGTCCTATCGCGAGGTCGAGATCCCGACCGCCGCCCGGATGACGACAGCGGTTTTAGCGAAAAGCGCAGAGCGCCGCCGAGCTGGTGGTCACCGTCAAAATCTCCGGGTCTTTCAGCGCACGAACTTTGTGAAGGAACTGGTTCAGCGACAAATCGCTCATCCTTTTGTCCTTCAACGTCGACAGCGAACCGAGGCGGCGCAGTTGGAGCAGCGACAGCCGGTCGACCATGCGTTCGGCCATGCATGCCGCGATCGGCTGCGACAGCCCGGCGTTGACCAGCCCGGTACGCAGCCGCGCTTCGGGCGTAGCGCAAGCCGCCAAGGCAAACAGCGACAGCGATAGAACAGCAAGACGCATCAGCGATTATCTTCCATGAAATTCGGCGACCGCGCTCGACACCGCCTGCATCAACGCCATGCGCGCCGGGATCGGCGACGTGGTGGTCCCCATCATGACGACGATGGCATAGCGGGTGCCGTCGGGCGCGGTGGCGATGCCTATATCGTTGTAGCCCGCGGTCATGCCACCCAGATTCTGGCCTGTTCCCGTCTTGTGCATGAATTTCCAGCCCGGCGGCAGCCCGGCCTTGAGCCGCTTCGGTCCGCTCTTGGTACGGCTCATCACGTCCAGCAGATATTCGGTCGATTCGGGCGAGAGCAACGTCCCGCGCGCCAGCCGGGTGAGCGCACTGGCGATTGCCGTCGGGCTTGCCCCATCGATCGGATTGGCGAGATAATTGTCCATCGCCGCACGGCGCGTCGCCGGCGCCAGCGCGCCGCGCGCGGTTTCGAAATTGCGCCCGACCGAATAGCTTTGCTGCCAGCCCATTCCGGCAATCCCGCTTTGCAGCGAGCGTTCACCGGGGCCAAAGCGGATCGCGCCCAGATCCTTCTTCGCCATATAGGCCCGCACCGCACCCGGACCGCCGACCGTGCGCAGCACGCTGTCGTTCGCGGTATTGTCGCTTTGGGTGATCGCGGTTTCAATGAGCTGCCGAAGCGTCATCGTGACCGAACCCTGGGCGCGGACGCGCGCCGCGAGCGGCTGGTAAAACAGCGTCAGATCCTCGGGGCCGATCCGCACCTGCTGGTCGAGCCGCACGCGGCCCTGATCGACGGCATCGAGCGCGGTCAGCGCCACCCACAATTTCGACACGCTCTGCTGGGGAAACAGCTCGCCGCCACGCTCGGCAATCGCCCATTCGCCGTCGATGCGCTGGACCGCGATCCCGGTCTTGCCCGGAAAGCCGCGCCACAGGAAATTGATCCGCTCGGCTAGACCCGCGGGCGGACGGCGAAAGCCGGGATCGAGCGGACCCGCGGGACGCGGCATCGTCGATCGCACCGGCTGGCCGATCGGCACGGTTACCGATCCCGCCGGGCGCGGCGTGGCCGCCGGGCGCGGTGTGGCGGCCTGGGTCCGCGGCGTCGGGACCACCGCCGCGCTGCTGACGCAACCGGCGAGCACCGCGGCGCTCATCGTCATGGCGAGAAGCGGCCGACCCGAGAACGCAAACTTCATGAAAACCCCGCAACCTGCGACTTGTACAAAATCCCCGAACCATCTGGTCTCGCAGGCGGGCAAGGCGGGCTAGTCGTTTGCGACGAATGATTCCTCCCGCGCGACGAGTGGCGGAACCATGGGGACGTCAGGGCGCCGGGGTGGCGCGCACCATGGCCGGAAACAACCGCTTGAACGCCGCCAGCTTGGGGGCATCCCAGCGCATGATATAGCCGTTCGACGGGTTGCGGCGCATGAAATCCTGGTGATTGGGCTCGGCGCGATAGAAACGCTTGTAGCTTTCGACCGGGACCACGATCGGCCGCGCGAAATATTTTCCCTTGCCGATCTGCGCCAGATAAGCGATCGCGACCTGGCGCTGGGTCGCATCGAGCGGGACGATCGCGGCGCGATATTGCGATCCCACGTCAGGCCCCTGACGGTTCTTCAAGGTCGGGTCGGCGATCACCGAAAACAGGACGCGCAGCAAGCTGCCGTAGCTGACCTGCGTCGGATCATAGACAATCCGCACCGCTTCGGCATGGCCCGACTTGCCGTCATGCGTCAGTTCATATTTCGCGGTCGCGGCGCTGCCGCCATGATAGCCCGATTCGACCGAGATCACGCCTTTGACGTTGGCAAACACGCCCTCGACGCCCCAGAAACAGCCGCCCGCCAGCATGGCGGTGGCACGCTTGCCTTTGACCGCAGGGTCGACGACAGCGGCGGGTAGTTTGACGACGCTTTCGGCCTGCGCCGGGGCGCATTGGGCGACGAGCGCGCCCGCTGCAAGCGCCGCAACGATTCGATAGAAAGGTGCGCCGCCCGTTTGCTTCATGCCGGGATCGGCAGCGCGGGCTGATTCAGCACGATGTAGGTGGCGCCGATCGCAAAGCCGGCGAGCATCGACAAAAACCAGTCGGAGCGGAAAAGATTGAGCATGGGGAGCCTCTTTTTTCATTTATAGCGTTCGCGGCCAACGCCGCTTTGGTTACACCGACGATATGGCGCGCCCCGACCAGCCGTGCAGTGATGTCCGTCACCCTAAACAGGATGGCTTACTATCCGGTGAACCGGGCGCTTAACCGCCGTTCAGGTGCAGATAGGCTCCGCCACCGGCATTACAAGACCGGTCGGTACAGAATTCTCGTGCGGGTGCATTTTTCGTCATCCCGGCGAAGGCCGGGATGACTATAATGGAGAGCGTCAGCGCAGCGCGGCGCACGCCTGCTGGATGCGCACGCAGGCTTCCTTGAGCACCGTTTCCGACGTTGCATAGGAAACGCGGAACGCGGGCGACAGGCCAAAGGCGGCGCCATGCACCGCGGCGACCTTGGCGCTGTCGAGGAAATAGTCGATCAGCGCTTCGTCGCTGTCGATCAGCTTGCCGTCGGGTGTCGTCTTGCCGATGCAGCCGCTGGCGTCGGGATAGACGTAAAAGGCGCCGTCGGGGGTCGGGCAATTGAGCCCCGGCGCATCGTTGAGCATCGCGACCACCATGTCGCGGCGTTTCTTGAACGCCGCATTGCGGTCGTCGAGGAACTGCTGCGGCCCGCCGAGCGCGGCGGCGGCGGCGGCCTGCGCGATCGAGCAGGGGTTCGACGTCGATTGCGACTGCAATTTGCCCATCGCCTTGATCAGCCAGGCCGGACCGCCCGCGTAACCGATGCGCCAGCCGGTCATCGCATAGGCTTTCGAACAGCCGTTCACGGTCAGGATGCGGTCGATCAGGTCGGGGCAACGCTGGGCAAAGGTCGAAAATTCGAAATCGGCGTACCAGACATGCTCGTACATATCGTCGGTCATCACCATCACATGGGGGTGGCGGCGGATGACTTCGCCCAGCGCGTCGAGCTCCTCACCCGAATAGGCCGCGCCCGACGGGTTCGACGGCGAATTGAGCATCACCCAGCGGGTTTTCGGGGTGATGGCGGCGTCGAGCTGCGCCGGGGTGATCTTGTAATTCTGCGCCGCGCTGCCCTCGATGACCACGGGCTTGCCGCCCGCGAAAGCGACAATATCGGGATAGCTCACCCAATAGGGCGCAGGGATGATGACCTCGTCGCCCTTGTCGACGGTCGCGACCAGCGCGTTGAACAAGGTGTGCTTGCCGCCGACGTTGACCGTGATCTGGTCGAGCCCGAAATCGAGCCCGTTGTCGCGGCGGAACTTACCGCGGATCGCTTCCTTCAGCGCCACCGTGCCATCGACCAAAGTATATTTGGTTTGGCCACCCCGGATCGCCTCGATCGCTGCTTCCTTGACGAAATCGGGGGTGTCGAAATCGGGCTCGCCCGCGCTGAGCCCAATCACATCGACGCCCGCGGCTTTCAGCGCCGATACGCGCGCGGTCATCGCGAGCGTCGCCGACGGCTGGATGCGGTTGAGGGCAGCGGAGATATGCGGCTTCAGCGACATGGGACTTCTTTCCGTGGCTTGCGCGGACAGGCGGCGATTTGACAGGGAATTGCGCGCGGCCGCGCCTAAAGCCTCCGCCCCGAATTCGCAAGCGCAGCGTGGGACAAATTAGCTATGCAGCGTCAAAAAAGCCCCTCCCCTTCAGGGGAGGAGTTGGCGCTTCAGCCTTCGGCCTCGACCAGCCGCGCCGGGACGAGCCCGCGCAGCGAATTGCCGATAAAGAAGCCGTTCGCCAGATCGGCCAGTCGCAGATGCGATTCGACCGCGCGGCCCTTGTCGATCAGCTCGGCGCGCAGCACGCCGGGAAGCAGCCCCAATGCCAGCGGCGGGGTCAGCAGCTGGCCGTCGCGTTCGACAAAGATATTGCTCCAGCTGCCCTCGGTGACAAAACCCGGTTCGTCGACAAACACGACCTCGACGGCGCCGCTTTCCTTGCGTGCATCGTCATAGGCGGCGCGCTGGCTGGTCTTGTGATTCAGGCGAAAATCGTCAGCCGCCAGCGGCGCCGGGCACACTGCCACCGGCACCGGCAGTTCGGCCAGTCGCGGCAGCGGCGACACCTCGACCGCCAGCGCGCCCGACGGCGCCAGCCGCATCCGCACCCGCGCCGCGCTGCGCAAGCGAAAGGTCGCCGATTGCAGGCTGTTGCGCGCGCCGTGCCGGTCGAACCGGAAGCCCAGCGTTTCGGCGCTCGCCTTCATCCGCGCCAAATGCCCTTCCAGCCGCTGGACCCCTTCGACGGGATCAAAGAACATGGTTTCGATCAGGTCGAAATGCGCCCCCGCTGCCCCCACAAACTCCCCCTTTGCCAGACATTCACGCCATTCGTCAGCCGGCCCGCTGTCGGCAACAATTCCCGAACCCAATCCCAGCGTGGCGCGATTTGCGCCTTCTTGCAAGCCATTGGCGCGGGGGAACACCAGCGTGCGGATCGCCACATTGAACGCCGCGTCGCCGCCCGGTTCGATAAAGCCGATCGACCCGGTGTACAGCCCGCGTGCCCCCACCTCCAATTCGTCGATGATTTCCATCGCCCGGACCTTGGGGGCGCCGGTGATCGACCCGCACGGAAAGGCGGCACGCAGGACATCGACCGCGCCAATGCCTTCGGGAAGGCGCGCGCTGACATCGGACACCAGCTGGTGGATCGTCGGAAAGCTTTCGACGCGAAACAGGTCGGGAACCGCCACCGAACCCGGCACCGCGACGCGCGACAGATCGTTGCGGATCAGATCGACGATCATCAGATTTTCGGCGCGTTGCTTGGGATCCTCGGCCAGCGTGCGCGCCGCTGCCGCGTCGGCATCGCTATCGGGCAGCCGCGCCGCGGTGCCCTTCATCGGCCGCGCCATCACCTGGCCGTCGCGCAGCACGAAGAACAGCTCGGGCGAATGCGACACGATCGCGCGGTCGCCGGTCCAGATCACCCCGCCATAGCCCGCGCGCGCCGTCTGCCGAAGCCGCGCATGGATCGCCAGCGGATTGCCCAGCACCGGCACGTCGGCGCGAAAGGTCAGGTTCGCCTGATAAATGTCGCCCGCGGCGATATAGGCGAGCACCGCTTCGACCGCGGCGATATAGTCGGCGCGCGCCACCCGCGGCATCATCGCGCCGATCCACGCGCTGGCGGGATCAGGCAGCCGCCCCGGCACTGCATCGGCATCGATCCGTTCGACCGTCTCGAACAACCCAAACCAGCCGAGCGGCCCGTCGCTCGCGCCCTCAACCTGCGGTCCCCGCCACGCGGTGCTGAGCCCCTGCCCGGCTTCATACGTCAGATAACCGGCGACATAGAGACCCCGCGCCGTTGCGCGCTCGATCGCGCCCAGCAGCGCCGGGACGTCATGCGGCTTTTCGGCGGCCAATAGATCGACCGGATTGGTGAACAGCCGCGCCGGCGCCGCGCCGCGCGTCCGGGCATCGTCGAGCAGCACGAACGGCGACGCGCCGACACCCGGCGTGGGGATGGCAGCACTATCCGGCATCGGCGCCCGGCCAATCGCAGCTATGGGCGATCGGCGTCAGCGTTCGCGGCGCATGCGGAACGGCCGCTGTCCCTCGATCTTGGCAAAATAGCTGCCCATCGCCGCCGCCTTGATGTTGATCTTGTCGCCGACGCGCGGTTCGCGGACCGATCCGACGCCGTCGATCTGCACCCACACCGCGCCGCCCTCGACCGTCAGCCGATATTTGCCCGATCGATCCATCGACACCGATTCGATCGTCGTGTCGATCGCGGTGATCTTGTCTTCGTCTTTATCGTCGTCATCATCACCGCCGAACAGGCTGCCGAGATTGGGCAGCGAAAAACCGAACAGCCCGCGCCGCGCCTTTTTCATCGTTGCGCGGTCCGCAAAGGTGATCTCGCGCGCCGTATCGGCAGCCGACAGTTCGCCGACCTCGCGGTCGAAACAGGCCAACCGCGCGGCGGCATCGGCGATGTCGCGGCACGCGTAAAGTTCCTGGATCTGCGCCGGGCGCGGCGGCGGCGCCTTGTCCTTCGCGGCCGCAGGCAGCGCCGCGGCACCGGCAAGGATGGCGAGTGATACGGCAATGCGCGACGACAGCTGCAACATGGCAAAACCCCTGGCGAGAAAGATGGCCCTGCCTAGCGGCGCCGACCGCGCGCCGCAAGCACGCCCGGTTGCGATGTCGGCTTACTGACCCTAGTGTCAGGAAAGCCATCAGGATGAGAGGATTTTTACCGGCGATGCCTAGCGAATATTCCTGGTCGACCGACTATCAGCATCCGACGGCCTGGGACCAGTCATTCGCGCCGCTTTCGCTTCCCGACATGCTCGCCGCCAGCGTGGCGCGGCGCGGGGATGCCGCCATGCTCGACTTCATGGGCCGCCGCTTCAGCTATGCCGAAGTCGCGCGGGGCGCGGCGCGGGTGGCGCGCGGGCTGCAGCAGCTGGGGATCGCCAAGGGCAGCCGCGTCGGGCTGTTCCTGCCCAATGTGCCGCATTATGTCGCGGCCTATTATGGCGCGCTGGCGATCGGCGCGACGGTGGTCAATTTCTCGCCGCTCTACACGGCGCGCGAGCTCGAGGATCAGGTCGAGGATTCGGGGACCGACACGCTGTTCACCGTCAGCGCCGCGGCGCTGCTGCCGACCGCATTGAAAGTGCTCGACGGGTCGAGCCTCCAGCGGCTCGTCGTCGGCTCGGTCGCGGGCGGTCTCTCCGCCGCCAAATCGGCGCTCTACCGATTGTTCAAGCGCGCCGACATCGCTCCCATCCCCGCCGATCCGCGCATCGTCCGTTTTTCGGCGCTGATCGCCAACGACGGGCGCCCCGATACGGTCGCGATCGATCCCGAACGCGACATCGCACTGATCCAATATACCGGCGGCACCACCGGCACCCCCAAGGGCGCGAAGCTGACGCACCAGAATCTCACCGCCAACGCGCGGCAGGTGAATGCAATCGATCCCGACCATGATGCCGACGATCGCATCCTCGGCGTCCTTCCCTTCTTTCACGTCTTTGCCAACACCTGCGTCCTCAACCGCACTGTCCTCAACGGCGGCTCGATCACGATGCTGCCGCGCTTCGACGCCAAGCAGGCGCTGGCCGCGATCACCCGCACGCGCACCACTGCGCTGCCCGGGGTGCCGACGATGTATCAGGCGCTGCTCGACCATCCCGACCTCGCCAAGACCGATTTTTCGTCCTTGCGCATCTGCATTTCGGGCGGCGCGCCGATGCCCGCCGAACTGCGCGAGAAATTCACCGCAGCGACCGGCGCCTCGCTGGTCGAGGGCTATGGCCTGACCGAAAGCTCGGGCGTCGTCGCGACCAACCCCTATGACGGCCCGGTCCGTGCCGGCACGATCGGCCAGCCCCTCCCCGCCACCCACATCCGCCTGCTCGACAAGGAAGACCCCGCCAAAGCTGCGCCGGCGGGCGAACCCGGCGAGCTCGCGGTCAAGGGGCCGCAGATCATGCAGGGCTATTGGAACCGTCCCGACGCCGATCTCGACAGCTTCACCGCCGACGGCTGGCTGCGCACCGGCGACGTCGCGGTGGTCGAGGAGGGCGGCTATATCCGCATCGTCGATCGGCTGAAGGACATGATCGCGGTCGGCGGGTTCAAAGTCTATCCGAGCGTGATCGAGGCGCATCTTTACGAACATCCCGCGGTCAAGGAAGCGATCGTGCTCGGCGTCCCCGACGCCTATCGCGGCGAAGCGCCCAAGGCGTTCGTGACGCTGGAGGAAGGATATGACGTGTCGGGCGAGGCGCTTGCCGCCTGGCTCAACCCGCAGCTTGGCAAGCATGAGCGCGTGAAAGCGGTCGAAGTCCGCCTCAACCTGCCCAAGACGATGATTGGCAAGCTCGATCGCAAGGCACTCAGGGCCGAGGAAGGCGCCTGACCGCCTCCGCCGTCCGCTGCATCAACGCGCCCGCGCCGTCGCCCGCACCTCCGTCGCCGCGCACCAGCGCAGCGTCTCTTCGCCGAATTCTGGGTCGCCGACCGCGATGCGGTCGACACCGAGCACGCGCAGGGTCTCGCCGGTCGCGGCATCGGTGACCCACCCGGCGCCGCGCCGTTTGACGCTTGCAGTCGGGTTCATGCGATTGGGGTTGAACGGCTGGACATCGATCCAGCCCGTCCGCTTGCCATCGAAATAGAAAATCAGCTCCATTTTTGACGCGCATGCCGCCGCGGCCGGGAGATAATGACCTGGCCGGATGTTGAACGGAGCCAACGGTGCCGGGATCGCCGATGCCGCCGTCGCCGAAGATGCCGTCGGCGCCGCGCGCCCCGCAAGTTGCGGTCTCGCCGACCGGATTGCGGCCTGCATCGGTTTCGGCAACTGGCCGAACTCGCATTTGGAATAGGGCGTATCGGTCACATCGACACCGCCGCTTACATTGCGGAAACTGACGTCGCGCAGGGTCATCTTACCCGGCGTCCCGGCCCGGACCGCAAGACTGCCATACAGACCGCTGTCGTCGGCCGTCCACGCCAGCGTAAAGCCCCGATAGTGATGGCTCGTCCCTGCATATTGGCGCCCGGCAGGGGGCGGCCCGACGCGCTGGATCGCGTTCACCTGCGCGTTGGCGGCGTATCCCGGTCCCCCTTGGTTCACCCGGCCGAAATTCGCGCCGTCATAGAAAAAGACGCTGCTCGCCTTTGCGCATCCCTCAAAATCATCTGCATAAAGACCCTGCGCAATCGGCAGATCTTGCGCGGCAAGGGCTGGCGAGGCTGTCGCCGTCGCCAGCAAGACCAGGCCGACTGCCGCGAACGGATATTTGATTAGCAAAATACTCTCCCCCGACAGATTGCTAAGCCATATTAATTGCATAGCTTTGCGCAGCCGCGCCAGATATTTCTTGCCGATCGCGCTCATCCGAAGCAGCAGCCCGAAAAGCGGCGTTGCCATGGAAAAAGCGCACAATGAGACATTGTAACCTTTGTCATGTTATGCCATATCCGGCATCGCAATTGCCCCAACGGAGAATCGGGTGACCCAAGTCGCCAGCCCTGCCCCTGTCCTGACGCGCCTCGGCGCGATGGTTCGGGCTGCGCGCGGCGCACGACCGTTGACGTCACTATCGGGCGACCAGCTGGCGATGGGCTTGTCGGGACTGTGCCTCGTCCATTGTCTCGCGACGACGATTTTCTTCGCCTCGGTCGCTTCGGTCGGCGGAGTGTTTCTGGACAATCATCTGTTCCACGAAATCGGGCTGATCATCGCGATCGGCTTTGCGCTGATCACCCTCGTCTCGGGTGTGCTCAGCCACGGCTATATGATGCCGTTTGCGGTCGGCAGCTTCGGGCTGGGCATGATGGCGGGCGCGCTGTCGCGGCCGCATGACGGCAGCGAAGTGCTCGCGACGATGATCGGCGTTGCTGTCGTCGCACTGGGCCACGACCTCAACCGCCGCGCGCGGCATTAATAACGTAACGCCCGCGACCCTGGCGCCGGAATGGACCGGTCCGCAACTTGCGGACACCCCTCAAACAGCCTACATTCTCTCGACGAGTTGGCGCGAACCAGCGCGCAGCACAAGGAAGCGCCCATGGGCAAGCATGATCATCCGCACGTCGAGGCCAGCGGAGCCTCGCTCGCCAAAGCGGCGCAGACCGCGCTCGAGGGCGCGGGCGAAGCATGGACCGACATGCGTGCGCAGATTTTCGAAGCCGTCGCCGCGATCGGCAAGCCCGCCAGCGCTTATGAAATCGCCGACATCGTGTCGCAGAAGCGCGGCAAGCGGGTGGCGCCGAACAGCGTCTATCGCATCCTCGACCTGTTCGTCGCGAACAACCTGGTCCGCCGCGTCGAGAGCGCCAACGCCTTTGTCGCGAACAGCCACCCCGGCTGCCTGCACGACTGCATCTTCCTGATCTGCGACGAATGCGGGACCGCCGTCCATGTCGATGACGACAAGCTTTCGACCGGGGTTCGCGCCGCCGCCAACGCCACCGGCTTTGCCGCCGAGCGCCCGGTGATCGAGGTGCGCGGCAAATGCGCCGAGTGCCAATAAGGTGAGCTGCCGCGCTCCGCCGGACATCTGAGCGATGGTCGGGGGGCTTCAGCAATGGATCGAGGCACAGCGCGAGCGCCCGCCCGCACCGACGCGCGTGTGGCTGTGGACGCTGGCGTTCGGCATCGCGGTGCTGCTGTTCGGCCTCCACCTGACGCAGGTCTTTCCGCAGACCGGCCATGACATCGCCCCCGGCTATGGAGCGCCGGTGCTGGCGTTCGAATTTGCCGGCAGCCAGACCGACCTAGAGGCGATCTTCGGTTTCTTCACCGACCCGCAACAGGTCACGCGGCTCGCCGCGATGCGCGCGGGGAATGAGCAGGATTATCTCTACATGTTGCTCTACGCGGGCTTCCTCGCCAGCGGCTGCCTTGCGCTGTGGCGCGAACTGCGCCTCCGCCCCCTCCTCGCCGCGGCGGCGCTCCCGCTCGCCGCGGCGCTGTGCGATGCTTGGGAAAACTGGCTGCTGTTCGACATCCAGGCCGCCTTCACCGCGGGCGACTATTCGCCCGCCATGGCCAGCCTCCCCTATCCGGTGGCGGCGAAATTCCTGCTGCTTGCGGCGACCAATGTCGTCATTGGCGTAGCGGCGACACAGCTCGGCCGCGGCTGGGCCTTGTTCGGAACCGTCGCGATCCTCGCCGCGATCCCGACCGTGATGGCGATCATCACCCCCGCCGCCTTCGCATGGGCGCTGATCCCCTCGGCAGCGGGCGGCTGGATCCTGCTGCTTGCGCTCGCCGCGGCGGGCAGCTGGCGCGCACTGGTCGGCAAACGCCCGCTCGCCGATTTGGACTACGCCTGACCCCTTTTCACTCCGGGCCTGCGGGTCTAGGGAAACCCCCGAATCCCGCGAACAGGGCGAAAGGCTGCATCCATGAATAGCGTCATCATCCGCGAAGACGACCTCATCGAAACCATCGCCGATGCGCTCCAGTACATCAGCTATTTCCATCCGATGGACTATATCCGCGCCCTGGGAGCCGCGTACGAGCGCGAGGTGTCGCCCGCCGCGAAGGACGCGATGGCGCAGATCCTGTCGAACAGCCGCATGTGCGCCGAGGGGCATCGCCCGATCTGCCAGGACACCGGCATCGTCACCGTGTTCATCAAATGGGGCATGGACTGCCGCCTCGACAGCCCGCGCAGCCTGCAACAGGTTGTCGATGAAGGCGTCCGCAAGGCCTATCTCCATCCCGAGAACAAGCTCCGTGCCTCGATCCTTGCAGACCCGGCGTTCAGCCGTGTGAACACCAAGGACAACACGCCCTCGGTGCTCAACGTCGAGATGGTCCCCGGCAACAAGGTCGTGATCGACGTCGCCGCGAAGGGCGGCGGCAGCGAGAATAAGTCGAAGTTCAAGATGATGAACCCGTCGGACTCGATCGTCGACTGGGTGCTCGAAATGGTGCCGCAGATGGGCGCCGGCTGGTGCCCTCCCGGCATGCTCGGCATCGGGATCGGCGGCACCGCCGAAAAGGCGATGCTGCTCGCCAAACAGTCGCTGATGGACCCGATCGACATGACCGAGCTGCTCGCGCGCGGGCCGAGCAATCCGACCGAGGAACTGCGCATCGAGCTCTATGAAAAGGTCAACGCGCTCGGCATCGGCGCGCAGGGCTTGGGCGGCCTCGCCACCGTGCTCGACGTCAAGATCGCCGACTGGCCGACGCACGCCGCGTCAAAGCCCGTCGCAATGATCCCCAACTGCGCCGCGACGCGCCATGCGCATGTGACGCTCGACGGCAGCGGCCCCGCTTTCCTCGAACCGCCGGTGCTCGCCGATTATCCGCAAATCGACTGGGCACCCGACAAGGCGGCGATCCGCGTCGATCTCGACAATCTCACCCCCGAAGTCGTCGCGAGCTGGAAACAGGGCGACCGCCTGCTCTTGAACGGCAAGATGCTCACCGGCCGCGACGCCGCGCACAAGCGCATCGCCGACATGCTCGCGAAGGGCGAAGAGCTGCCCGTCGAGTTCAAGGGCCGCGTCATCTATTATGTCGGCCCGGTCGATCCGGTGGGCGAGGAAATCGTCGGCCCCGCGGGTCCGACGACCGCGACGCGCATGGACAAGTTCATGGACATGATGCTGGAGCAAGGCCTGCTCGCCTGCGTCGGCAAGGCCGAACGCGGCCCCGCCGCGACGCAATCGATCGCCAAGCACAAGAGCGCCTATCTGATGGCGGTCGGCGGCGCCGCCTATCTCGTCGCGCGCGCGATCAAGGGCAGCAAGGTGGTGGGCTTCGCCGACCTCGGCATGGAAGCCATCTACGAGTTCGAGGTCAGCGATTTCCCGGTGACCGTCGCGGTCGATAGCGAAGGCGAGAACGTCCACGTCAACGCGCCGAAGCTGTGGCAACAGCGGATCAAGGATAAGGGGTTGCTGGCGGGGGTGTGAGCCCCGGCGACCGGAGGATTACGAACATTTAATTTCGAGCGCCATTGCCTCGTCTTTTACGAGTGAAGCTCCTCAGACGGAGCTTTTCTCGTGACCGGCATTACCAAACTCTACACCCGAATCCGCCTGAATGGCCGCGCCAATTTCAAGGATTTGTGCCGCGTCGCTGAAGCCTTCGGTTTCGAACTCAAGCGCACAAGTGGCAGCCACCACATCTTCCAGCATCCCGATGTACCGGGCAATCTGAACCTTCAGCCAAGCGGCAAGGACGCCAAGCCCTATCAAATCCGGCAACTGCTTGATATGATAGACAGCAACGGACTGGATTTTATCAAGCGATGAACATTCATTATCACATCAATCTGTTCTGGTCGGCCGAAGACGACTGCTGGATCGCCGATGTGCCCGACCTCAAACATTGCAGTGCGCATGGCGCCACCGCGGAGGAGGCCGCGCGCGAGATCGAAATCGCGATGCGGCTGTGGCTGGAAGTCTCCGCCGAACGCGGCGAGACGCCGCCCGAACCGCGCTACCGACCCGCCAATTATGCGGTTCGCAACGCCGCTTGACCACCGGCCCGCGTGAGCGAGCCTTGCCTTCGACGTATAATCCGCCAACACTCCCTGCGACACCGACACCGCAGGGGGACAAGCCATGGATTTCCGTAATGTCGACCGACCGAACCGCCGCGACCTGATTCGCGGCGCCGCCATGCTCGGCGCGGGCGCTGCGGTCATGGCGCCCTTCCCCGCCCTCGCCGCGAGCAGCCAGAGCGCCGCGATCCGTAAGGCCGCCGAAGCGGGCAAGGACGCGTCGATCAAGCGCATCCGCGACTGGATCGCGCTCCCCTCGATCGCCGCCGAGAATCGCAACATGGCCGAGGGTGCGGCCTATATGGCCGAGCTCGCACGCGACGCGGGGTTCAGCAATGTCGAGATTGTGCCCACCGACGGCCATCCCGGCGTGTTCGGCACGATCGACGTCGGCGCCCCGCGCACGCTCGGCATCTATTTCATGTATGACGTTAAACAGTTCGACCCGGCCGAATGGTCGTCGCCACCGCTCGAAGGCAAGATGGTCAAGCGCCCCGGATTCGGGCAGGCGATCATGGGCCGCGGCGCGGTGAACCAGAAGGGGCCGGAAGCGGCCTTCCTCGCCGCGCTGCACGCGATCCGCGCCGCCAAGGCCAAGCTGCCGGTCAACATCGTCCTCGTCTGCGAAGGCGAGGAGGAAATCGGCTCGCCGCATTTCCGCCAGATTGCCACCAAGCCCAACGTCCTCGCTGCGCTCCGCAAATGCGACGGCATCTTCATCCCTTTCGCTTCGCAGGGGCAGAACGGCAACGTCACGGTTAACCTAGGCTCAAAGGGGATCATCGAGCTTGAGCTCGTCGCCAGCGGCGAAAAATGGGGCCGCGGGCCGAAGGGCGACGTTCATTCCAGCCTCAAGGCGATGGTCGATTCGCCCGCATGGCGGCTGGTGCAGGCGCTCCAGACGCTCGTCACCCCCGATGGCAACAAACCCGCGATCGAGGGCTGGTTCGAAAATGTCCGCCCGCTCACCGACCGCGAAAAGAGCCTGATCCGCGAAGCCGCGAAGGCAGGCGACGAAGCGCAGCAAAAGGCGGCGCTCGGCGTCACCCACTGGATCGACAATCTCGCCTATGACGACGCGCTGATCCGCCTCGCGCAGGAACCGACGGTCAACATCGAGGGGCTCGTCGCGGGCTATACCGGCCCCGGCGGCAAGACGATCCTGCCCGGCCGCGCGGTCGCCAAGCTCGACCTGCGCCTCGTCCCCAACCAGACCCGCGCCGAGGCGACACAGAAACTGCGCGCGCATCTCGACAAACATGGTTTCAAGGATGTCGAGGTCAATGTGTCGGGCGGCTATGATCCGACCGAGGTGGCCGAGGACAGCCGCCTGATCCGCACCGCGCTCGCGACCTACAAACAGATGGGGGTCGCGACGAACCTCAACGCCCGGCTCGCGGGCAGCTGGCCCGGCGCGACCTTTACTGCGCCGCCGGTGTCGATCCCGGCGGGGCATTTCGGCACCGGCCACGGGTCGGGCGCGCACGCTCCCGACGAATATTATCTGATCGATTCGACCAATCCCAAGGTCGCCGGGCTCGTTGACGCGACGATGGGCTTCGCCGAATTTCTCTACACCCTCGCCGCGATCAAATGAGCGGCGACCTCAACGGGGTCGCGCATGTCATCCTGACCGCGGGCGACTTCGCGCGCTCGACCGCATTCTGGCGCGACATGATCGGCTATCTGGGGCTCAAGCTCGTGCTCGACAGCGACGCGATGCTGTATGGCGTCGGGGGGCGTACCGCGATCGGCATCCGCACGCCGAGCCCCGACAATGTCGGCAAGCGCTTCGACCAGGGTGCGCCGGGGCTGCATCACGCCTGTTTCCGGATGCGCGACCGTGCTGCGGTCGATCGCCTCCATGCGTTTCTGAAAGACCGGACCGACATCCAGATCGTTCACGCTCCGCAGGAAGAGCCGTGGGCGCCCGGCTATTATTCGATACTGTTCGAGGATCCCGACGGCATCCGCATCGAATTCAACCATGTCCCCGGTACCGGACTGCTCGCGGAAGGACGCGAAATCGGCGGCGCCGAAGCCTTCGATTAAAAGCCGTACACCAAAGTGAAGCGCGTCTGGGTGTCGACGCTTTCGATCCCCGGCGGCGGGCTGGTGTCGATCTGCGCCGAATAGGCGACGCGCGCCGACAGTGCGCCGGTCAGCTTGGCGTTGAGCGCGGTGAGCGAGCTGGTCGAACTATTCGCTTCGCCGATGATCGTCGAGGCCACCTGGGTCAGCCGCAGCGTCGGCGAAATCTGCCACCCGAAATCAACGCCCGCGAGCGCGGTCAATTCGGTGTCCTTCCCGCCCTTGACGAACTGCGTATGGCGGAACGCCGGGCCGCCCTTCAGGCTGAGCGACAGCTTCGGCTTGTCGAGCAGCTTGTATCCCAGCCCCCCCGACAGGTTCCAGCGCGTGTCATAACCCAGAATCCGGTCATGCTCCCACCGCGCCAGACCAAAGGCGAAGCTGCGGTCGTCGATCCGGTGCTGCGGTTCCAGCTCGGCAACATAGCGTTCGACCGAGGTGCGGCCGTTAGTGCGCTGGTAATCGGCCTGCGCCCGCAGCTTGTGGGTCCAGTCGATCCCCTGCCGGGCCAGCGCGATCCCGGCGCTCAGCCCCGCCGATTTGGTGTTGCCGCTGCTCTGCGACGCACCGATCTGCCCCTCGCCCTTCCAGTTTTGCCAGAAACGCGCGGCCGCCAGTTTGGCGCGCGCTGCTGCCGCCGCTTCATCCTTCAATCGCTGGCGTTCGGCACGATAGGCGGCCAGCCGCGTCTCGATTTCGTCCGCATCGGCGGGCCGCGTATTCTTCGCCAGCTGCCCGACCGCCTCGACATCGGCATCGCGGCCGCTCGCCATCGCGGCGGCCAGAATTTCGCCGATCGGATCGGGCGGCGGCGGATGGCCGCTGCGGTAATAGGCGAGCAACGCGTCGATTTCGCCGACATTCGCGGGATGGGTCTGCCGCGCAAAGCGCGCGACCGCTTCGACCGCCTGCGTCTCGCCGCTGGCAAAGGCGGCGTCGATCATCGCACGCACCGCATCGGGCAGCGGCGGATCGAGCGGCACCAGCGCGGTCGGGATCGGGTTGGCCAGCACCGGATCGGCGAGCGCCGGATTGGGCTGCGGCGGGTTTGCCGGTTCCTGCGCGGCGGATGCGGGCGGCACCGCGAGGGCGAACGACAGGCAAAGCACGGCCGGACGGGGGAGAGCGATCACCGATGACGTCCTTCCTGGGGGAACGAAAGTGCGGGCGAGGCGCGGCTATAACCCGAAAGAGGCTGGCATTTCCACCCCGCCTCCCCCATTTGCGAACCTATGGTTATAGCCCTCATCGCTATTTTCTGTGCCGGTATCGCCAATTTCGCGATGCACCGTGCCTTCATGGAAAGCGACGATCCGCTGATCCAGCAAATGGTCAAACCGCTCGCCGACAAGGCGGGGCCGCACATCACCTATATATTCGAATTCCTGCTGCTCGTCGGCGCGATGGCGATTGCGACCCGCGCCTGGTTTACCGCGCTGATGCTCTATGGGCTCTACACGATTTTCAACGCGATGGCGTTCAGCTGGATCATGCAGCGGCGCGATTGAAGCGCGGCGGTTGGGGTGCAAGCGCCGCGTTCGGCGCGGCGCCGATGACGACTATGCCCGGCCGCCTTCGGTTGTCAGCAACCGAGCGTCCACGCCCGCTTCGGCAAACGCCGCCTGCCACCGCTCGGCGGGCGGTGTATCGAACAACAGTGCGTCGCTGCCGGGGGTGACGTGCCAACCGTGACGCACCATCTCGCCCTCCAACTGCCCCGCCGACCATCCGGCATAGCCCAGCGCGACCAGCCATTGGGCAGGACCGCGCCCCGCGCCGATCGCGCGCAAGATGTCGTGCGAGCTCGACACCATCCAGCGATCGCTGACCTGCACCGCTTCCTGCCCGCCCCAATCGCGGCTGTGCAGCACAAAGCCGCGCGATGGTTCGACCGGGCCGCCCAGAAACACCGGCTGGTCGAGCGGATCGTCGTGCGCGATTTCCAGCTGATCGAGCACCGCGCCGACCGTCATCCCCGAAATCGGATCGGAAATGCCGATCCCCATCGCGCCCTCATCGTCATGGCTGACCATCGCAATCACCGAATGTTCGAAGCGGGGATCGCCGATGCCGGGCAGCGCAAGCAGCAGCTGGCCGGTGAACCAAATGGGGTCTGTGTCCATCACGCCATCATGGCGCGGCGGGGCCGGGTGGTCCAGCATCTTTGGTTCTGGGACTGGTTTGGGGTGGGGAGCGGGCGTTCAAACAAACCGTCGCCCCCGCAAAGGCGGGGGCCGCTACCTGCATTGTCCTTCATCGCTGCGTAAACCGACAGCGGCCCCCGCCTTCGCGGGGGCGACGACAGGCTTCGCTCACAACCGGCAGTCGCCAAAATCCGCTGCCCGCTCGCTCACCAACCTTGACTCCCGCGCCGCCCGACCCAATGTCTCGCCGACCAGAAATCCCCTCAACGAAAAGGATGCCGACCATGACGATCCAGCCCGGCGACAAGCTGCCCGACGCCACCTTTGTAAAGGTCACCGAAAACGGCCCCGAGCAGGTCAGCACCGCCGATTATTTCAAGGGCCGCAAGGTCGCGCTGTTTTCGGTTCCGGGTGCCTTCACCCCGACCTGCTCGGCCAAGCATCTGCCGGGCTTCGTCGACAAGGCCGACGAACTGAAGGAAAAGGGCGTCGATGAAATCGTCTGCACCGCGGTCAACGATGCGTTCGTGATGGGCGCGTGGGGCAAGAGCGCCGGAGCCGGCGATGCGGTCACCATGCTGTCCGACGGCAATGGCGATTTCGCCGAAGCGGTCGGCCTGACCATGGACGGCAAGGCGTTCGGCATGGGCAAGCGCGGCCAGCGTTTCTCGATGATCGTCAATGACGGCGTCGTCGAACAGCTCAACGTCGAAGCGCCGGGCGAATTCAAGGTGTCGAGCGCCGACCATATGCTTGAACAGCTCTGAAGATCGGGAGGGGCGGCACGAAAAAGCGCTGTCCCTCCACTCTTCGTCATCCCGGACTTGATCCGGGATCCACGAGGACGCTGAAGTCATGGATTCCGGATCAAGTCCGGGATGGCGAGCGCAGGGGTCCGCGGCATTGCGACCCTCTTCCCTTTTGTCACAATTTCGTGCAACAGCGTCGCGATGACGTCCAACGCATCACACGAAACCACCGATCCCACCGCCCTCGTCCACGGCATCATCGCCGAACTGCAGGACCGGTTCCGCACTTCGGTCACCAACCTCAAATCCGCCATCGCCGCCTATGTCCGCGATCGCACCCTGCCGCCGGCCGATGCCGCGGCGACTGGGCTGTTCGACTATCCGGCAATCCGCCTGACCACCACCGGCGAACAGCGCGAAGGGCAAACGGGGCATAATCTCGCCTTCGGCCAGTTCGAGCGCGCGGGCGAATTTGTCACCACCGTCACCCGCCCCGACCTGTTCGCCGACTATCTGCGCGACCAGCTCGGCCTGCTCGCGCGTCATTATGACATCACGCTCGAAGTTACGCGCACCGGGCAGCAGATCCCCTTTCCCTATGTGCTCGACGCCAGCGACGGGTCGGACATGGGCGGGGTCACCCCGCTCGAACTCGCGCGCCACTTCCCCACCACCGAGCTTGCCGACATCGGCGACGAGCTCGCCGACGGCCTGTTCGGCGCCGATCCCGCGAAGTCGCAGCCGCTGGCGCTGTTCGACGCGCTGCGCACCGACTTCAGCCTCGCGCGCCTCCGCCACTACACCGGCACCGCGCCCGAGCATTTTCAGCGCTATATCCTGTTCACCAACTATCACCGCTATGTCGACGAGTTCGTCGCCTGGGCAGGATCGCAGGTCGGGCAGGGCCGCTACACCGCGCTCGCCGGGGCCGCAGGGCTCTACGTCGACCAGCCGGGCGTCAACGCCAGCGCGCTCGTCGCCGACAGCGCGTGGCGGCGGCACCAGATGCCCGCATACCACCTGATCGCGCCCGACGGCGGCGGCATCACGCTGGTCAACATTGGCGTCGGCCCGTCGAACGCCAAGACGATCTGCGACCATCTGGCGGTGCTGCGGCCCGAGGCATGGCTGATGATCGGCCATTGCGGTGGGCTGCGCCCCAGCCAGCG
Source organism: Sphingopyxis sp. 2PD (assembly GCF_005503695.1). Classification (GTDB taxonomy): domain Bacteria; phylum Pseudomonadota; class Alphaproteobacteria; order Sphingomonadales; family Sphingomonadaceae; genus Sphingopyxis. The sequence goes on along the minus strand of NZ_SCMU01000009.1, from coordinate 83,828 downwards.
CATCGGCGATTATGTGCTCGCCCATGCGTATCTGCGCGACGATCATATCCTCGACAGCGTCCTGCCCCCCGAAATCCCGATCCCGCCGATCGCCGAAGTGCAGGTCGCGCTCGCCAGCGCCGCCGAAGCGGTGTCGGGCGCCACGGGCGCCGACCTCAAGAAACGCATGCGCACCGGTACCGTCGTCACCACCGACGACCGCAACTGGGAACTGCGCTATACCGACAGCGCGCTGCGCTTTTCGCAGTCGCGCGCGATCGGCATCGACATGGAATCGGCGACGATCGCCGCGCAGGGCTACCGCTTCCGCGTCCCCTACGGCACGCTGCTCTGCGTCAGCGACAAGCCGCTCCACGGCGAACTCAAGCTGCCCGGACAGGCGAACCGCTTCTACGAAGAAGCGATCGCCGCGCACCTCCAGATCGGCATCCGCGCGTGCGAAACGATGCGCGACGAAGGCGCCAAGCTGCACAGCCGCAAATTGCGCGCGTTCAACGAGCCGCCGTTCCGGTAGGGCGATCGCTGCCAACGCGACGGCCTTCGGTACGAACGCTGGCGACCGAAGGCCGATCTCATCACAATCGTCATCCCGGCGAAGGCCGGGATCTCGCCGGTACGTTAGTACGGGAGGGAGAGATCCCGGCCTTCGCCGGGATGACGAAAATCGGAAGCTGCGGCTTGCATGACGCCAAAGGCCAAAAAAACCCTCCTCTTCAGAGGAAGAGGTAGGCGCGCCGCTCCGATCCGTTTACTTGACCGGCCGGCAATCCTTCAACCACACCGACGACAGCCCATAATCGAGCTCATCGAACGTGCCCGTCAGCTCGACATGCTTGTTGGGTTTCAACTGCAGCGCATAAACGCTCTGCCCCGGGGCGAGGATGCAGTTGACCGAAAAACCCGCCGACGCGCGGCCCGGGACGATGTCGGTCAGCACGCTGGACAGCAATTTCCATTCGACGCGATAGCTGCCGCTCGCCGGCCCCACATAGGACACCGGCCCATAGAGGGTGAACTGCCGCCCCTCATAGCGTTTCTGCACCGCCGCATTATTCTTGTCCGCCTGCCCGGTGATGTCCTGCGAGAATCGCAAGACGCTCATGCGAACCGGAGCGCCGGGCGCACTGGTTGCGCCCAGCCCCTTCGCCGCGAGCGCTTCGCCCGCCTTGCCGCCTCTGAGCTGGGCCAGGATGCCGCACATTTCGGCCTTGGCCGCGGCATCGGGGATGCCCATTCCGGCGCGCAGCTTTGCCTCCATGCGCACCGTCCCCGCGCCGTCAGCGGCAATCTCGATCGGGAACGGGCGCGACTTGCCGGTGGGCGGCGGTTCGACCAGCATCGCGCCGCCGTCGGGTTCGACCGCCAGGATCGCATAGCCTTTTGCCGCGACGATGCCGTTGAGCTGTCCGATCGCGCTCCGCATGCTCATGTTCGGCACGGTCGTGGTCGCGACAAAGCGCAGACCGGTCACCGGATTGCCCTTTTTGACAAAAGTGTCGTCGCAGGTCGCGGCCTGCGCGGTACCGGCGCTCAGTAACAGGCCCGCGGCCGTCAGCATGACACGCTTCACTCGATTGCCTTTCCTTGCATCAAAGGCAAATAGCATCGCCGCGCCGGTGCTTCCGCGCCACTGCAAAGATGTACCGGGTATCTCGCCGCCGGATCGCGGCGATATTCAGCGATACATGCCCTCGCGCAGGTTGATGCCATGCTCGAGCCAAGCCTTGAGCGCGCACAGCATTTGCGACCAGCCCTGGCAATTGCCATAGCTCGCGCCCAGCGCGTCCTGATTTTCGCGCCAGCCCTCCTCGGCGATCTCGACCAGCGTGCGGCCATCGTCGAGCGCCTTTAAACTCATCGTCACGCGCGTCCGATAGTCGGCATCCTTGGGCTCGCTACCTTCGACATTGTGCGCTTCACCCTCACTCGCCTGCCATTCGAGCACGATCTTTTCGTCTGCCACGACCTCGATGACATGGACGGGGAAGGCGCCCGGGAAATCGGCAAAATCCCATGTCACCGTCGCGCCGGTCTCGAGCCGCCCCTCGGCGCCGCCGGTGGTGAAATATTCGGACAGCTGCGCCGGATCGGCAACCGCTTCGAACACTTGGTGAACCGGCTTGGCAATCCGCGCCGCAACCCGAAATTTCAGCTCCATCGACACTCTCCGCTTGATTCGCGTATCATTATGTTATATTTTTATAACATGTCAATTCACGAAGAATATGATAAGGTTTTCAAGGCACTGGCGTCGCACATCCGCCGCCAGATCCTCGACACGCTCAAGGACCAGCCCCTGACGACCGGGACGCTGTGCGGCAACTTCGCCAACATCGACCGCTGCACCGTGATGCAACATCTGAAAGTTCTGGAAGATGCGGGGCTGATCATCGCCGAACGCCGTGGTCGCGAGCGCTGGAACCACCTCAACGCAATACCGATCCAGGACATCCACGACCGCTGGATCGGCCCGCACGCGGCAGCGGTGAGCGCGCGCTTGGCGCGGTTCAAGCAATCGGTGGAGGCAGATTAATCTGTGACAGTAGGCAAACGGCTTTTGGCCTGCGCCGCCTCACACGCATCGATCGCCGCATAAACGGGCGCCAAATGGTCATACACGCTTCGCTGATCGCCCGTCACCGTCACAAATCCGGTAGCGGTGCGGAGCCGCAAAAAGTCTTCGCGGCGCACCGAATGAGGCGGCGGCGCGGCGACAACGCGGTCGTCGGCAACGGTCGTCATATCGATCGCAAAGCGCATTTCACGTGTCTCCAGCCGGGTCAATTCGTCGCGCATCGCGGGACACTGCGCCGAATCGACCTGCGTGATTTGGGCATTTTCTCGAAGCGACGGCACGGGCGAACCGAGCGAAGCAAAAACCGCATCGGGAGGCGCGCGCCATAGGTCAGCATCGCGCGCAACAGCCTTTGCCTTCAGCCCGGCAACAAGCTTGGCCGGATCAAACGACCGGCGCATATATTTACCAAGCGGACCATCGTCATCCAGAACAGCGAATGGGATATTGATCTTTCGCGATACGATCAGGCAGTCACTGGGATCAGACCGCCAATCGTCAATCACCCGGCAATAGCTTCGAATTTCGCCGGACTGATAGTGGCCATAATCGACGAATTTCCGGTAGCCGACGATGGGGTCCAGCGCCCTATACCCATCGATAGCGGGAATTTCCGCCATCAGGACGTCGATCACTGGCCCTTTCTGAGCCTCCAGCCAGTAGGAATAGCGACTGTAATACCCCGCGACGTCATAGCCATCGAGCACCCGCGGCAGATCGTCAGGGTGCAACGGAGGCGGAGGCGGCGCGGCAATCGCAGGGATCGCCGCGCCGAATGCCAGCAGCAGTAATGGAGCCCTCACCACCCCGTTGGTTTGCCCTTATTCTGTTCGTCGAGCCATGTTTTCAGCGGCGCAAAATAATCGGCCATCGCCTTGCCTGACATCTCGCGGGTGCCGGTGAAGGCTTCGAGCGCGTCGGGCCAGGGTTTCGACGCCCCCATTTCGAGCATCGCATTGAGCTTCGCGCCGACCTCCTTGTTGCCGTAGAAGGAGCAGCGGTGGAGCGGCCCGGTCCAGCCCGCCTGCTTGCACGCGGCTTCGTAGAACTGGAACTGCAGGATGCGCGCGAGGAAATAGCGGGTGTAGGGCGTGTTGCCGGGAATGTGGAACTTCGCACCCGCGTCGAACGCGTTCGCCGGCCGCTCGCCCGGCGGCACGATACCCTGATATTGGGTGCGCAGCTGCGTCCACGCCTTGTTGTAATCGGCGGGCTTGATCGTGCCGTCGAACACACCCCAGCGCCAGCGGTCGACGAGCAGGCCGAACGGCAGGAACGCGACCTTGTCCATCGCCTGCCGCAGCAAGAGGCCGATGTCCTTGTCGGCGCTCGGCACCTTCGCCGTGTCGAGCAGGCCGATGTCGACCAAATATTGCGGGGTGATCGACAGCGCGACGAAATCGCCGATTGCCTCGTGGAAACCGTCATTGGCGCCGTTCAGATACAGGAACGGCTGCTTGTTATAGGCGCGCTGGTAATAATTATGGCCGAGCTCGTGGTGGATGGTGACGAAGTCGTCGGCATTCACCTTGATGCACATCTTGATGCGGATATCGTCCTTGTTGTCGACATCCCACGCCGACGCGTGGCAGACGACCTCGCGGTCGGCGGGCTTGGTGAACATGCTGCGCTTCCAGAAGGTTTCGGGCAGCGGTGCCATCCCCAGCGACGAATAGAAATTCTCGCCAATCTTGACCATGTCGAGCGGCGACTTGCCCTGCGCGGTCAGCAGTTCGCCGACGTCATAGCCGAGGTCGCCGGACCCCGCAGGCGCAACGAGCGGGTAGATATTGCCCCATTCCTGCGCCCACATATTGCCAAGCAGGTCGGCGCGGATCGGGCCGGTCTTCGGCTGCACCGCGTCGCCATATTTTTCGTTGAGTTTCCAGCGCGTGTAGGTGTGGAGCGCCATGTAGAGCGGCTTGACTTCCTGCCATAGGCGCTCGGTCGTCTTGGCGAAATCTTCGGGCGACATATCGTAACCCGAGCGCCACATCGCGCCGGTGTTAGCGAAGCCCAATTCCTTCGCGCCCTCGTTGGCGATGCCGACCAGGCGGGCATAGTCATCCTTCATCGGCGCACCGACATTGTCGTGCCAGCTGGTCCACATCTCGGCGAGTTCGGCGGGGGTCCGCTCGAGATTGCCCATCTCGGCCTCGATGTCCGAACCCGAGATTTCCTTGCCGCCGAGCGTGCCGCGGCCCTTGCCATATTGCGATTGCAGGTCGGTCGCGATCTGGTTGAGTTCGGTCGCCGCACCGGGCTTGGTCGGCGCGGGCAGGACGAGGCCGGTGCGCAATATGTCGAGCTTGCGCTTCGTGTCGACGCTCAGCCCTGCCACATCCTTATATTTAGCGGCTTCGAGGGCGTATTTGACCGCCTTTTCGGTCCCGACGGCGTTGATCCGCGAGGCCATCGCGTCGGTGTCTTCGGTCAGATAGGTGCTGTTGACCCAGTTCACCTGGCTCGCCTCGACCGTATAGTCGAACAAATCCTTTTCGACGGCGGCGATGAAGGCGTCGGCGTCGGCGGCGGTAGGTTTCGCAGTCTTGGCAGCCGAGGCCGGGGGCTTTTGGTCCGCCGCAACGGCGGGGCCGGCAACGGCGAGCGACAGGGCAAGCGAAAGGCTTGAAATCATGGCTTTCATGGGGCGCGTCCTCTGGATGTTATCGCAGCGCTCTCTGGCGCAATGCCAACAGCTAGGCGCTTGGCGCGAGTCCGGTCAAGCGGTCAGGAAGGCCGCGATCGCCTCGCCGAGTTCGGGCTGCGTCACGCTCGACATATGCGTTCCCGGAATCGTCGCGAGCCGCGCGTCGGCGAGCGCGGCGACGAGTTCGGATGCCGAGCCATTGTCCTGATCGTCGGCGCCGCACACCACGAGCGTCGGCATCGTGATCGCCGCGAGCATGTCCGGTGTGGTGTCGGTGAAGCTGTCGAGGAGGTGGCCCGCGGCGATGCGGTCGACCCGCATGGTTTTCATGAACTGGATCGACAGCCAGGTGTCGTCGCCGCGTTTCGCAGTTTCATATTCGGCGATGACACGTTTGAAGAAACGCCCGCGCCGCTGCCAGCCTGCGAGCCCCGCAAGGCCCATGCCACCGAGGATCAAGCGCCCGGGCCGCATGCCCGCAACGACGGCGCGCGCGCTGGTCCGTGCACCCAGCGAGAAGCCGCCGAGGTCGAAGTCGGCGAGGCCCAGCTGCGCCACAAGATCCTCCAGGTCGCGCACCAGCACATCAGCGGGGTAAAATTCGTCCTCGTGCGGTGCGTCGCTCGATCCGTGGACGCGCAGGTCGGGCATGATGACTCGGTAGCCTTCGGCCGCGATCCGTGCGGCGGTGCCGAACTTGATCCAGTTGATCTCGCCGCTCGAAAACAGGCCGTGGAGCAGGATCAGCGGCCTGCCGCCCCCCGCCTCCGGCCCGATCTCGCGCCAAGCCAGCCGCACGTCGTCGCGCGCTTCGAAAAATTTGGGGTCGATCGTCATGTCCGGCCTATGCCCCTGCGGCGGCTGGTTGAGCAAGGGCGTTCAGCGCGGGCGCAGCCCCTTTTGCTCCATCCGCCACTTCGCCATCTCGATCCGGTCCTGTCCGAAAAAGGGCTCGCCCTCGAAAACCAGCGTCGGAACGCCCCAATGGCCGGCGATCTCGAGCGCGACCTGATTCGCGGCAATCTCATTGTCGAGCAGCTGCGCGTCCTTCTCCGCCTCGGCGTCGAGTTCGGCGAGGTCGAGACCTGCGCGCTGCGCCGCTCCCGCCAGATGGTCGCCGAGATGCCAGTCCTGCGCGCCGCCCCAGATCAGCTGCGCCGTCTCATGCGCAAACGCCAGGCTCTTGCCGCGGCGCGACGCCGCCTGGCCGAGCCGGGTGAGGCGATAGATATAGGGTTGGTCGGCGGCAATCTCGCGCGTCATCACATTCTGGACGATCGGGTCGGGGCGCGGCGGGCCGAAGGGGATGCCGTGAAACTGCGCGACGCGGATCATGTCGCGCATCGTGTAGCTGAGCCAATTGGGGTGGTTGCGCTCGAAAAAGTCGGGCTGGCGGATCGCGAGCGGATAGACGGGACGCAGGTCGATCGACAGGTCGTGGCTCGCTGTGAGCGCGCGGTAGCGGCCGATGGCGAGGTAGGAATAGGGCGAGCGGAACGACCAGAAGAGGTCTGCGGTCAGGGTCATCGGGCCATCCTGCGGAAATGACGCCACTTTGCAAGCATTGTCGGGGAAATTTACACCAAGGTGGATCGATTTCGCGGAAGGTTACGAAAGTGCCGCACAGCGTGGGGTCGCTTGCAGTTAATAGCAATTGCTATTATATCGCATGCCATGAGTGACACGATCGGATTCCTGCTGAACGACACCGCGCGGCTGTTCCGCCGCGCCTTCAACGCCCGCACCCGCGACAGCGGGATCACCGCGCTGCAATGGCGGCTGCTGATCTACCTGCGCCGCCATGAGGGCATCCGGCAGGGGCCGCTCGCCGAGCTGATCGAGGTCGAACCGATCACGCTGTCGCGGATGATCGACCGGCTGGAGGAAGCCGGACTGGTCGAACGCCGCGCCGACCTGAGCGATCGCCGCGCTTGGTTGCTCTATCTGGCGCCGGGCGCCGAAGAGCTGCTGACCGCGATGCGCGCCACCACCGATGCGCTGAACGCCGAAGCGACCGAGGGGCTGACCGCCGCGGAGCGCGAGCAGCTCGCGGCGCTGGTCGAGCGGGTGCGTGCCAATTTGTCGCGCCGCGAATGCCTGAAAGAAGAGGAGGCCGCCTGATGGACCAGCTGTCGCCCGCGCGCCCTGCCGCCGATGACACCAAACCCGCGCCGCAGGCCGACCCGGTGCCGCCTCCCACCGCCGCCGCGCCCGCCCCCAAGGACGCGCCGAAGTGGCGCACCCGCTTGTTGATGTTCGGCCTGCCGGCCTTGCTGATCGCCGGGGGCGCTGGCTGGTGGCTGACCAGCGGCGGTTCGGTGTCGACCGACAACGCCTATGTCCAGATGGACAAGGTATCGGTCGCCGCCGAAGTGGGCGGACGGATCACCGAAGTGGCCGTGCGCGACGGGCAGCAGGTCGCCGCGGGGCAATTGCTGTTCCGCATCGACGGCGAACCCTATGCGTTGAGCGTCGCGCAGGCCAATGCCGCGATCGACGCCGCGCAGGTCGACGTCGGCAATCTGGCGGCGAGCGCCCGCACGTCGAGCGTCGATATTGCCGCCGCCCGCGAAGATGTCGCCTTTGCCGAGGTCAATTTCCAGCGGCAGGCGGCACTGATGGAGAAGGGCTTCACCACCCGTGCCGCCTATGACGCATCGCGCCATGCGGTCGCGCAGGCGCGCGAGCGGGTGCGGCAGGCCGAGGCCGCCGCGGCCGAGGCGCGCACCAAGCTGGCCGCAGGTCCCACGAGCGGGGTCAATCCGCAGATCGAAGCGGCGCGCGTCCAGCGCTCGCAAGCCGAGGTCAACCTCGCCCGCACCACCGTCCGCGCACCAAGCGCCGGGCGCGTCGCGCAAGCGGACCGGTTGCAGATCGGCCAGATGATGGTCGCAGGGCTGCCCGCGGTCACGCTGGTCGACACGGCACACCCGTGGGTCGAGGCCAATTTCAAGGAAACCGACCTCGCCAATATGCGCGTCGGCCAGCGCGCCGAAGTGAGCTTCGACGCCTATCCGGGGCTGAAGGTGCGCGGCCATGTGCTGACGATCGGCGCGGGAACGGGCAGCGAATTTTCGGTGCTGCCGGCGCAGAATGCGACGGGCAACTGGGTCAAGGTGACGCAGCGGGTGCCGGTGCGGATCGCCTTCGACGAAAAGCCGTCGCGCGAGATGATCGCCGGGCTGTCGGCGGAGGTGCGGGTGTTTACCGGCGGTGGTGCGGTGACGGGGAAGTAGGGGTGGGCTTGCGGCTTTGCACAACCCCATCCCTCCCCTTCAGGGGAGGGCAGCGAGACTTGGGAACTTGTTCCCTAGTCGCAGCGGGTGGGGGTCAGCGGCGTTGCGCTGCTCCGCATGCGCCCACCCCGCTGCGACTAGGCAGCAAGCTGCCAAGTCTCACTGCCCCTCCCCTAAAGGGGAGGGGTTAAACTGGCCATGGCCTCGCGCTCGCTCCCCCGTCGCCCCGCCGCGACCGCGCTGCCCGCCGACGACAGCGTCCCGTTGCACGAGCGCGTCCGGCACCGCGCGCTGTTGACCGTCGCGGTGATGGGCGCGTCGATCATGCAGATCCTCGACACCACGATCGCCAATGTCGCGATCCCGCACATGCAATCGGCGCTCGGCGCGACGAGCGAGACGGTGACGTGGGTGCTGACCAGCTATATTTTGGCGAGTGCGGTCGCGATGCCGATCACCGGCTGGCTGGCGGATCGCATCGGGCGGCGCGAATTGTTCCTGATCGCGATTTTCGGCTTCATCGTCGCATCGATGGCGTGCGGCGCGGCGCAGTCGCTGGAACAGATGGTCGCCTTTCGCTTTTTGCAGGGGGTGTTCGCCGCCTTTATCGGCCCGCTGTCGCAGGCGGTGATGCTCGACATCAACCCGCCCGAACGCCATGCGCGCGCGATGTCGATCTGGGGCATGGGGATCATGATCGGGCCGATCCTGGGGCCGGTGCTGGGCGGCTGGCTGACCGAGCAGGCGAGCTGGCGCTGGGTATTTTACGTCAACCTGCCGTTCGGGGTGCTGACGCTGGCGCTGATGTGGGCGCTGCTGCCCGCGACGCGCAAGACCGACCGGCGGTTCGACCTGTTCGGTTTTTCGATGCTGGCGCTGGGGCTGGCGGCGCTGCAATTGATGCTCGACCGCGGCGCCCATGCCGACTGGTTCGAAAGCGTCGAAATCTGGATCGAATGCGGTGTCGCGATCGCGTGCCTGTGGATGTTCGTCGTCCATATGGTCACCGCGCGCGCGCCCTTGTTCAGCCGCGCGATGCTGACCGACCGCAATCTGGTCACCGCGATGGGATTCATGGTCGTCGTCGGGGTGGTGATGTTCGCGTCGATGGCGCTGTTGCCGCCGATGCTCCAGAACCTGTTCGGATGGCCGGTGATCGACACCGGGCTGGCGCTGGCGGTGCGCGGGATCGGCATCCTGATCAGCATGGCGGTGGCGGGGCGCCTGCTGGGCAAGGTCGACCCACGCTGGCTGGTCGGCACCGGCCTCTCCATCGCCGCCTTTTCGCTGTGGCAGATGAGCCACTGGTCGCTGGACATGGGGATGCAGCCGGTGATCGTCAGCGGGCTGATCCAGGGGCTGGGCATGGGGCTGATCTTCATCCCGCTCAACACGATGGCGTTCGCGACGATCCAGCCGCAGTTTCGCACCGACGGGTCGAGCCTGCTCAACCTGTTCCGCAGCCTGGGCGCGTCGATCGGCATTTCGATCGTCACGACATTGCTGGCGTCGAACACCCAGACGAGCCACGCCGACCTGGCGGCGCATGTGACGAGCAGTTCGGTGAGCGTCATCGACCCGTCGACCGCCGACCGCTTCGGCATCGCGGGCGAAACCGCGCTGGCGCTGGTCAATGCCGAAATCACGCGGCAGGCGGCGATGGTCGCCTATATCGACGATTTCTGGGCGATGATGTGGATGACGCTGGCGGCAGTGCCGCTGGTGCTGTTGCTGCGCCCGCCGGGGGCGGGGGCGCCGAAGGCGTCGGCGGCGGATATGGGGCATTAGGGATTGGGTGGTTTTTTTGGGTGGGAAGCGGCCGTCAGCTCTCCACTCGAAATGGATGGGTCGGATTATCAGCGATGAACTTGGCTACGTCGCGAAACTGTTCCGGATAGGGTTCGACCTCTCGCCAGCCGGTATTGGGCAAGAACCGAAACCCGGCGCGCCACAGCGCCTCGACCTTTTTCCACTGATCAACGTCAGTTTTCTTGGGCGCCTTGAAAGCTCGTCCCATCCAGTTCGCCGATTTTCCGCACTGCGGACAAGTTCCGGTGCTTTCCTCCGGCAGCTTCCACGATTTTCGACAACCGAAACAAGCGTGAGCTACAAGATAGTCCGGGCCGCGATGATAAGGCGGAACATAGGGACCAGCGATGACCCTATTCCCGATCGCCTTGCGTAACTCCATGCGTTCAGATTTGGACGGTGAAGGTTTCATTCGCCGAATAGTGCCGCAATCTTCCAACGTCCACAATCGGTCGTTTCCTGCCATTTCCTATTTTCGTCAGCCCTGCGGGCTGCCACCTCCCCATCGCAAGTCGATGGGGAGGATCGTTGACGGCAACTATCGGGTTCCTTTTGCCATAAGCGAGCGCACCTCAGCCACCAGCCCCGTCCATCCGCCCGCCCTTGTCAAAGCCCCAGCCTCCCCCTATCCCCGCGACCGTGCCTTTGCGCACCCGCTGCCGGGTGCCGTCACCAAAGATCGCTTCCGCTGCCCCCTGCTCCCGCCACCCCCTATGTCGCACAGCTCAGCATCGGCGCGGGGCGGCGGACGCTGGCGATCGGCCTCGCCGTCCTGATCCCGGCGCTGCTGCTGTTGATGCTGCTGGCCTTTGGCGTCGAAAAGCCGCCGGTGGTCAAAGAGGAGTGGGTCAGCGTCGTGAGCATCGCCGCGCCGCAGGCCTCCGAAGAGGCTGGTGAAGCGAGCCCGCACACCGAGACCAAGCCGCTGCCCGAGCCGCCGACGCCCGACGCGCCGGTGCCGCCGCAAGTCGCCGAGCCGATCGCCGCACCGGCGCCGCCCGCGCCGCCCCAGCCCGTGCCGCCGCCGCCGACCGTCCCGCGCATCGGGGTGCGCCCGCCGGGCGGCCAGGTTTATGGGCCGCCGAATATCGGGGGATCGTCGTCGTCATCCCGCGACACCGAACGCGTCGGGACGGCGCCCAATGGCGAGCCGCTCTATGCCGCCGCCTGGTATCGCGAGCCGAGCGACGGCGAGCTGCGCGGTTACCTGTCGACCGCCGACGGCCCCGGCTGGGGGCTGATCGCGTGCCGCACCGCGCCCGATTTCCGGGTCGAGGAGTGCGTCGGGCTGGACGAATATCCGACCGGATCGCGGATCATGCGCGCGGTGCTGGCGGCGGCGTGGCAGTTTCGCGTGCGACCGCCGCGGCTGGGCGGCAAGCCGATGGTCGGCGCGTGGGTGCGGATCCGGATCGATTATGGGGTGCGGCGGCGGTAAGCTGGTGGGAGTGGCTCAGCCGATCCTCCCTGCGGCGAAGCCGTGGGGAGGGGGACCGTCGCCGCAGGCGATGGTGGAGGGGCAGCGACGTCGCGCTAGTGCCCCTCCGTCAGCGCTTCGCGCTGCCACCTCCCCATGGCTTCGCCACAGGGAGGATCAAAGCCAGCTTCCGATCGCGTCGCCCATCACCGGAAGAAACAATTCACCCCCGCGAACAACGCGTCGATCTTTGCCGCGGCGCCGGGCGCGGCGAACATCCCGCCGATGGCGTTGTCGCCGGTGCCGATGCTGAATTCCTCGCCCAGCGTGCTGTCCTCGACATCGACGATCGACACCGACTCGCCCGCCTTGGCGCGGGTCGTGCCGATCGCGATGCCGCTGGCCGTTGAATAGGCCGCCGCGCCGGGTTCGTTGCCAAGGAACCAGCCGACGAATTTGTCGTCCTGGAAATTGAGCGTCATCGCGTCGTAGCGGGTGAATTGCATCGGACCGGCGCCGCATTCGTCGTTGGTGCTGCGGTCGTCGGCCTGCCCCGCGACGTTGGCGAGCGCGGTTTCGGCCTGCGCGCGGGGGACGCCGAAGGCGAGCAGGCTGGCCTTGCCGCTGCTCTTGTCGATGAAGCGCAGCCCCTCGCCGTCGAGGCTGACCGCGGTGGTCGCGGCGGCGGGGCCGTCGGCTTTGGCCTCGGGCACCGGGGGCGCGGCCGTTTCGGGGGCGGCAGGCGCCTTGTCCGCCGCGGGTTTGCATGCCGCGAGCAGCGCCACCATCGCGAGGGTCGTGAACTTGCGCATCGCCTATCTCCTGCCTCTGACCGCCATCACCAATATCGCGCCGAGCGCCGCCAGCGCCATATCCTTTTGCGCGTCCCAGATGTCGCCTTGCTGACCATTATAGCGGTCGGCGGTTTCGCCCGCCGCGACGATGGTGAGCAGCCATTCGAAGATTTCATAAAGGCAGGAGGTGGCCAAGACCCAAGCAAGCACGGTTAACGCCGCGCCGCGCGGTCCCAGCCCGCCCCAGCGGCGGGCGATTTCGGCGACGGGGATGACCGACAGCGCGCCGAAGGCGAAATGCACGAGGCGGTCATAATGATTGCGCGTCCAGCCGAAGGCGTCGGAGAGGCCGGTACCGGTCAGCGCGCGCGCCCAGTCGTCATAAGGGACATTGCTATACGCATAACGCCCGCCGAGGGTGTGGAGCGCGAAGAAGGCGATAATGCAGGCGAGCGCGGGAGTCGAAAGCGGCCAGCGGCGGAGCAATGGGGGTGCCGCGACGATCAGCAGCATCGTCGGGATATGCTGGAGCAGCGCGATTTCAGGATAGGGCTGGTCGATCTGCGCGGCGAGCAGCAGCGCGGCGAGGAGGCCGAGCAGGGCTTTCTGCGCGCGCCCGAGGGCGGCGAAGGCTTGGATCATGCGCGCCCCCCTCTCCGTTCGTCCCGAGCGAAGTCGAGGGACGTAAAGCCGGGCGCAGGCGTGTCTCGACTTCGCTCGACACGAACGGGAATTGGGTTTGAAACCGCGCTCACCAGCGCAGCGACATGCAGCTGAGCCCCGCGTCGATGCGCGCAATCTGGGCCGTCGCGAGCGGGCGGATCGCGAGGCCGCGCGCCGCGAGCAGCGCGTGGGTCGCGGGCCAGCGGTCGCCGACGAGGATCGTGTCGTTGATGCGCAGCAGGTTGGCAGCTTCTTCTTCGCCGGGCGGGGTGGTGACAACCTCCAGCCCGGCGAACTGCGGACAGCGCGCCAGTGCCGGGACCGCGAGGATCGTGCCCGCGTCGATCAGGCCGCAGCCGGTCTTGAAATGGAGGACGTCGGGCGGGGTTTCGGCGATCTCGGCGCTGTAACCGACTTGGCCGAGCAGACCGGCAAGCTCCTCGGCCCCGGCGCGGTCGGTGCGCGCCGAGAGGCCGATGATCACCCGGTCGGCGAGGCGCAATATGTCACCGCCGTCGGCGTATCCGGGGCCGGTCATTTCGAGGAGGCGCGGATGGAGCGCAGCGAGCGCGGCGCGGATATGCTGGACCTCGCCCGCGCGGCTCGGCGCGCCGGGGCGGAGCAGGATCGCGCCTTCGGGAAAGGTCAGCGCGACATCTTCTGTGAACAGCGCGTCGGGGAAGGCGTCGAGCGGGTCGAGGACGTCGACGATCAGGCCGAGGGCGCGCAGCGCCCTGACATAGGCTTCATGCTCGGCGAGGAGGCCGGTGAAATCGGGGTCGGGACCGCCGTTCGCGCGGATGCCATGGATGGCCGAGGGCGCGGGGGCGCGGCAGAGGGCGTGGGTGAAGGCGTAGGGGGCGGTCATGGCAGCGGCATAGCTTGAATGCTCCGGCAACGCCAAGCGATCCTCCCTGTGCCGCAGGCATGGGGAGGTGGCAGCCTCGAAGCGGCTGACGGAGGGGCTTTGGCGCTGTCGTCGCGGCCCCTCCACCACCGCTACGCGGAGTGTCGGGTCGTCCAGTCCCCCGGACTGGACTTGGATTGCCGGGGGCAATCCAACCCTGCACTCCCCCTCCCCATCGCTTCGCGACAGGGAGGATTTCAGATTCAGCCCTTCTTCAGGTGTCGCCGCCCGAGCAGTTCGGCGATCTGCACCGCGTTCAGCGCCGCGCCCTTGCGGAGGTTATCGCTGACGCACCAGAGGTTGAGGCCGTTTTCGACCGTCGGGTCTTCGCGCACGCGGCTGACGAAGGTCGCGAAATCGCCGACGCATTCGACGGGGGTGATATAACCGCCGTCCTCGCGCTTATCGTGGAGCACCACGCCGGGGGCTTCGCGCAGGATGCGCTGCGCGTCCTCGGCCGACAGTTCGTCCTCCATCTCGATATTGATCGCTTCCGAATGGCCGACAAAGACGGGGACGCGGACGCAGGTCGCCGTCACCTTGATCTTGGGATCGAGGATCTTCTTGGTCTCGACGACCATCTTCCATTCCTCCTTGGTCGAGCCGTCGTCGAGGAATTTGTCGATGTGCGGGATGACGTTGAAGGCGATCTGCTTGGTGAATTTTTGCACGTCCTTTTCGTCGCCGACGAAGATCTGGCGGGTCTGGTTCCACAGCTCGTCCATGCCCGCCTTGCCGGCGCCCGACACCGACTGGTAGGTCGACACGACGACGCGGGTGATCTTGGCAGCGTCATGCAGCGGCTTCAGCGCGACGACCATCTGCGCGGTCGAGCAGTTCGGGTTCGCGATGATATTGCGCTTGGTATAGCCGTCGATCGCGTCGGGGTTCACCTCGGGCACGATCAGCGGCACGTCGGGGTCCATGCGATAGAGCGACGAGTTGTCGATCACGACGCAGCCCGCCGCCGCGGCCTTGGGCGCGTGGATCGCGGTGGCGTCGCTGCCGATCGCGAAAATCGCCATGTCCCAGCCCGACCAGTCGAAATTCTCGATATTCTGGCATTTCACGGTCTTGCCGGTGTCGCCGATCTCGATCTCGTCGCCCTGGCTGCGCGACGATGCGACCGCCGCCAGTTCGTCGTAGGGAAATTCGCGCTCGGCGAGAATGGCGAGCACTTCGCGCCCGACATTGCCCGTCGCGCCGGCGACAACGATACGATAACCCATCTACTCACTCCTCGGTACAAATTTGAATAAAAATTCGGTCAGACTTTCCAGCGAAAATGGCCGGTCAGCGGGTGGTCGAAGAGCGCGTCTTCCTCACGCGCGCCGCGGCCGATATTGTGGATCACAAGCGGGCGCCCCGCTGCCGTAGTTCGGTCGGAGACGATGCCGGTGTGCGGAAAGCGTCCGCCGGTCATCGAGGTGAAGATGTCGCCGGGCCGCCAGTCGGCGGGGT
Organism: Sphingopyxis sp. 2PD; assembly: GCF_005503695.1. Classification (GTDB taxonomy): domain Bacteria; phylum Pseudomonadota; class Alphaproteobacteria; order Sphingomonadales; family Sphingomonadaceae; genus Sphingopyxis. The sequence goes on along the minus strand of NZ_SCMU01000009.1, from coordinate 68,316 downwards.
CGGTCGAAACGGGCAGCCGCGCACGCTGGCGCGTCCAATAGGTCGCCAGATTGGGTACGCGGCGATGGTCGATGTTGCGGTCGGGGCGTCGGAGCCCCCAGTTGCGGGGATAGGCCGCAAAATCGCGCTTCATGTCGGCGTTGACGAGCGCCTGCAGGTCGATGCCGAGCGCGTCGCGATAGGCGCGGATGATGACGTCGGTACACACACCCTTCGCCCGGTCGACGTCTCCGCCGGGGAAGGGCAGCACGCTGTAGGCGGGGTCATAGGAAAGCGTCACCCCCACCTGCCGCCGCGCCGCGGCTACGAGCCGTTCGGCGTTTGGCGCCGCGAATGCGCCGCGCCCCAGCCCGAACGCCCCAAAGCACAGCCCCGCGCCGAGAACGGCGCGCCTGCCAAGTTGCTGGGAGAGGGACGCGTGCATCAATTTCGCTTTGCCCAAAAGAAAACGACCGGCTCTGCCTGTTGGCGGAACCGGTCGTTTTTGAAAGCTGTTTCGGCTTTGTAGAGGAGAAGCTCTCCTTAGCCTTCGCCGGCTTCCGACCGGTAATCGCGGCGCTCCGCAATACGTGCCGATTTACCAGTGCGCCCACGCAGATAGTAAAGCTTCGCACGACGGACAGCGCCCTTGCGGACGACGGTAATCGAATCGATGTTGGGCGAGTACAGCGGGAACACGCGCTCGACACCTTCGCCGAACGACATTTTGCGCACGGTGAAGTTGGAGCCCATGCCCTTGTTCGAGCGGGCGATGCACACGCCTTCGAAATTCTGGACGCGGGTACGTTCGCCTTCGACCACCTTCACGCCGACCTTCAGCGTGTCGCCGGGGCGGAATTCGGGGACCGTCTTGCCAGCCTTGGCAATTTCTTCGGCTTCGATCGTCTGGATGAGGTTCATGTCCTCTAGTCCTTTTCTTTTCGCCGCGCGCCAGAGGCAGGTCGGGCCCGAGCGCCCTCATGGCGCTCCCAAAGGTCCGGCCTGCGTAACCGTGTAATCTCCTCCGCCTGTTGTTTCCGCCAGGCGGCGATCTTCGCATGATCCCCCGATCGCAGCACTTCGGGGATCGTGCGCCCTTCCCATGTCACAGGTCGGGTATAGTGCGGATATTCGAGCAAACCGTTCTCGAACGATTCGTCGTCTCCGCTTGAAGCCGCGCCCATTACGCCGGGAAGCAGCCGAATGCAAGCGTCGAGGAGCAGGAGCGCGCCCATCTCGCCGCCCGACAATATGATGTCGCCCATCGACACTTCTTCGATCGGGCGCGCGTCGAAGATGCGCTCGTCGAATCCCTCGAACCGGCCGCAGAGGATGATCGCCCCCGGCCCCGCCGCCAGTTCGCGCACGCGCGCCTGCGTGATCGGGGTGCCGCGCGGGGTCATGGCGAGGATCGGCAGGCCCGGATACGCAGCGACCGCATGGTCAAGCGCCGCCCCCAGCACATCGGCCTTCAGCACCATCCCCGCCCCGCCGCCTGCGGGGGTGTCGTCGACGGTGCGATGCCTGTCGGTCGCAAAATCGCGGATCTGCACCGGCGCACACGCCCATGTCCCGCTTTCGAGCGCGCGCCCCGCCATGCTGTGGCCAAGCGGGCCGGGGAACATGTCGGGGTAGAGGGTGAGCGGGACGGCGGTGAAGGTCATGGCAGCGTCCAATTCTCGACCCTCAAGCCCGGCACGTCCGCAAAGTCGGATTCGTTGTTGGTGATGACTGTTGCGCCGATGCTGAGCGCGTGGGCAGCAAGCAAGCGGTCGAAGCGCGCGCGTTTGAAAGGCAATCGCGCATATTCGCGCGCCGCCGCTTCGTCGAATGATAAAAGCGGGATGGCTGCCACGAAGGCATCGAGTATTTCGGGCGGCGGCGGCTTGCCGACATAAGTGCCATAAGCAACCTCGGCATAGCTGACGGTCGACATCGCAATCTCGCCGGGTGCGTGATCGGCGATCCGGGCCGTCAGCACCTCATGCCCGTCATCCATAGCATAAACTGCCGAGTTGGCGTCGATCAGATAACGGATCACGCCTTCTTAGCCGCCTCGGCAAGTTCCGCCGCCTGACGTGCAGCAATTGTGCTCGGGCGTTCCTCGAAATCTGCCCGTGGAGCTAGCTTTAGGCCTGGCGCCTTCCCAGCAAAGCCGCTGATGTCGATCTTCGCTTTTGGCCTGTCGGCAGGCTCGAAACGGAACTCGCCGCGCTCCTCGCGGACGATCATCTCGGTGCCCTCCTCCAACCCCAGCGCCTTGGGCAGGCGCAACGCGAGTGAGTTGCCCGATTTAAAAACTTTGGCGCGATATTCTTTGGTCATGGCAGGCTCCGTATATACATCATGTATATACATTGCACCATTGGCTGTCGAGGCGATTCAGCCGAGCGGTTCCCACAATTCATCCGGCAGCCGGTGGCGATCCTTCTCCAACTCAGCGTACAGCCATTCGCGGAAGCGCTCGATCTTGCGGACGCCGACGCGGTTTTCGCGGTGGACGAGATAGTGGGAGGTGCCGGGTTGGTAGAGCGTGTCGAACGGCTGGACCAGTCGCCCTGCGTCCAGTTCGGCGCGCCATAGCAGCGGCGTCATCAACGCGATGCCGTAACCGCTCTGCACTGCGCTCGCCTCCTGCAACTGGCTGTCGAGCTCGATCCCGCTGCGCCGCGGCGCCGGCACGGTGGCGACGCCCGCAGCGGCGAACCAGCCCGCCCACCAGGGATCGTTGGGCGCCAGACGGTCGACGTTCAGCAAATCGGCCGGCGCCGCGATATGGTTGGCGTCGAGAAAGGCCTGCGCACAAATCGGGGTGACGTGGCTGCGGTACAGAAAATCGGCGCGCAGCCCCGGCCATCCGCCGCGGCCCACCCTGATGGCGACATCGACATTGGTGGCGTTGAAGTCGACCAGATCATTGTTCATCAACATGCGCACCGCAAGGTCGGGATAGGCGAGCTGGAACCCACCAATCCGCGCGCTGAGCCAGGTGCCGCCAAAGGTCGTCATCGCGCTGATCGTCAGCACATCGGCCTCGTCATTGCCCAATGCGGCGAACGCATCGCCCATCGCGCCAAAGGCGCCCGAGATCGCCGGGAGCAGCCGCTGGCCCGTCTCGGACAGCCGCACGCGCCCCTTTTCGCGCACGAACAGCGCGCGGCCCAGCCGGTCCTCCAATTGGCGCACCTGATAGCTGACCGCCGCCTGCGTCAGCCCCAATTCCTCGGCCGCGCGCGAGAAATTTTGCAGCCTTCCGGCGGCTTCGAAGGTCCGGATCGCGGCAAGAGGCGGCAGCTTGGGCATCGCCATTATATAAGCCATACTTATGATATGACGCAAAGCTTTTGTTGGCGGCGAGCGTCGCAAAGGCGCATCTGTTGACCATCGGATCAGCAGGAGATGAGCGATGAAAGACGAGATTTGGATGCGGACATGGAACGACGGCCATCCGCATTTCAGCAATGATTTGCACCGCGGACTGGTGTGGCTGCTCGCGTCGTTCCGCAGCATCGGCGGCCGGGTTGCGCGGCCTGCCCCCATGTCGGGCGCACAGCCTTTGCCGGTGATCCAGCGCGATGCCGGATGACCGTCAAGCACAAGGCTGGTTAATGATGACACTGCACTCGCCATAGCCGCAAGCTGGCCGAAGGGAGTCCCCGCCCGAAGGTTCCCCCCTCTCTTACCTGACAGGTGCCCTTCGTCCAGCTTGCGGCTATGGTTTGCAAAAGGCCGCCGATTGCCAACGCTCCGTTAACCAAAAATCAGCCGCTCAGCGCCTAGCCTTCCCTGTTGGACAAATGGGGGTCGCATGGCGCGAGGCGCGCGAATATTGACGTTGGGCGCGGGGCTGTTGGCCGCCGCAGCACCGGCGCGCGCGCAATCTTCATTCGCGGCGGCAACCAGCATGACGTGGGACGGAGTACTGACCGGCATCTTTCTGGGCCTGCTGCTGTTTTCGCTGGCCTATAATGCGGTCTTTTACCGGCTGCTGCGCGAACGCTTTCTGATCTGGCAGAGCGTCCGCGCGCTGTCCTATTTTGCGCTCGTCATCGCCCTGTCGCCGCTGGCCATGGGGCCATGGCTGGCCCCCGACAGTTTTGCGCGGCAGGTGTGGATCACGATATTCTTTGACCTGAGCCTGGTCGTGTCGGGCGTGTTCCTGCGGTCTTATCTCGAACCCGGGATGATCGATCCGCGGCTGCATCGCTGGCTCGGCTGGCCGCCGGTCCTGATCCTGCTCACCACCCCCGTAACGGTCATGCCCGACGCGACCACCTATTTGATGCTGCGCAGTGCGGTGCTGGTCGCGATGCTGGCGCTATGTGCATCGGCGGTGGTGATCGCACTAACGCGCGGCAGCCGCACCGCGCGTTATCAGGCGGCGGCGTGGAGCGGCATCGGCGGGGTTTATGGGGTCAGCCTGTTCCACGACCTTGTCCTTGGCCAGCCGTTCGACAATTTCCTGTTCCTGCTGTTTCCCGCGCTCGGGCTGGAAGTGATGCTCACGGCGCTCGGCATTCTTGACCGCCTCGTCCGGCTGCGCCGCGAGCGGCAGGAAGCGCGCGCTCAAGCCGAGGCGATGCGGATCATCGCGCACACCGACCCGCTGACCGGCCTCGCCAATCGGCGGGCGATCGAAGAAAGTTTCAACGACGAGCCGCCGGTCGCGATCGCGCTGGTCGATCTCGACCATTTCAAGGCGATCAACGATCATCATGGCCATGATGTCGGCGACCGGGTGATCTTTGCCGCCGGGGTCGCACTGGGTTCGGGTTCGGCGCTGGCGGCGCGGGTCGGCGGTGAGGAATTTGCGCTGCTGTTCCGCGGCGCCCCCGCCGCGGTCGCGATCGAGGCCGAGCGGCTGCGCCAGCGGATCGGCGCTTATGTCGCGCAAATGGTGCCGCTGCTCGAACGCCCGGTCACCGCGAGCATGGGGCTGGTCCATATCGGCCGCAACACCAGCTTTGGTGCGGCGATGAAGTCCGCCGACATCAACCTGTACGCCGCTAAGGAAAGCGGGCGCAACCGGGTGGTGTTTATCGAGGCGGCGTGATCCGCGCACGCGAGCAAAAGCAATCGAACCGCAGCCCTGAGCCTGTCGAAGGGCGACTATCGCCGACAAGCGCCCTTCGACAGGCTCAGGGCTACGGCGATGGAACGGAGCACAAGCTACGGCGTCACAACACGAAAGCGCAGCGCCTGCACCGTTGCCGGGGTGGTCGGCGCGAGCAGCAGCGCCCCGTCGAGCTGGCCCTTGCTGCAATTGAGGCGGAAGGTCGCCGACATCGCACCGGTCGGGTTCAACGGCTCGGCGGTCGGGCAGTCGCCGACCGCGGCCTTCAGCCGCGCGAATTCGGCGGCCCAGTTCGCCGCCGAGCGGTCGAGCAGGAAATTCATTGCCAGCTTGCCGTCCAGCGGGGCCAGATTGCCCGCGACATAAGCGGCGCGCGCCGCGGCATAGGCATCCGCCACGGCGGGGGAGATCGGCACCGCGCGTCCGGTGAGCAATCCCGCCTTGTCCATCGTAACCGCGCTGTCCCACGCCGGAGCCGACGGCCCAGCATAGGTGCGGTTCGACAGCGCGAATACCCCGACCCCATGGTCGGGCATCAGCATCACATGGCTGCCATAGCCCGGATAGCCGCCGCCATGCGCGAGCGTGAGCCCCAAGTCGCAGTCCTGTGCGACGCGCCAGCCCATCGCATAGGCGGCGGCCTGTTTACACGCCGTCGCACCGCTGGCGCCGATACGGTTCGCCACCGTTACGAAGTTCAATCCCTGCGCCATTTCGCGCACCGTCGCGCGCTTGATCGGGCCGGTGTCGGCGTCGTCGCGCGCGGGCCATGCGGCGAGCAGGAAGGCGATCCATTTGGCATAGTCGTTGGCGCTGACCTGCATCCCGCCCATGGCGTTGAAGGCGCCATCGATCATCTCGGGTTCGGGCGACCAGGCGTCATTTTCCCAGCGATAGCCGCGCGCATAGACCGCCTTTGGCGTCTTGGTGACGTCGAAACCGCTGCTCGTCATGCCGAGCGGGGTCAGGATCGTCCGCTGGATATAGTCGGTGTACGCCATGCCCGACGCGTTGGCGATGATCCGGCCGAGCAGCGCATAGCCGTAGTTCGAATATTCATGGGCGGACTGCGGGACGCGGCTGAACGGCACCCCGGCGGCGATCATCCTGGTAAAATCCGCCTGCGGCAAGATCTGTTGGCGGTCGCCCCATGGATCGTCGGTGACCAGCCCGCCGACATGGTGGAGCAGGTCGCGGATGCGGATGCGCGGGCTGTCCTTGGTGGGATAGACCCAGCCCTTCATTTCGGGGACATGATCCTCGGCGAGGTCGTCGAGGCGCAGCTTGCCATCGTCGCGCAGTTTCAGGATCGCAAGCGCGGTGAACGCCTTGGTCATCGATGCGATGCGGAAGCGGCTGTCGGCGGTGACGGCGCTCTTGTCGTCGAGGTTCTGGACGCCGACGCCTTTTACATAGGCGAGCTTGCCGTCCTTGACGAGGCCATAGACCATGCCGGGAATATGCGCGTCGGCCTGATATTTGGCGAACAGCGCGTCGATTTCGGGGGTGATCTGGTCGAGGGTTTTGGGTTTGGCGTCCTGCGCCAGCGCGGGAGCGGCGACCCCAAGCATCAGAGCGAAAACGAAACCCGATTTCCAGCGCATAGTCCCTCCACAGCAATCGCAGTCAGGCTAACAGCGCCGGGAGCCGCCGACAATCAGCGATGCGCGTTGTCGTCTGGAAACGAGCGATTGCGGACATAGCCGATCCTCCCCCACCGGGGGAGGGGGACCACCCGAAGGGTGGTGGAGGGGCACAGGCGGCTTACGCAGCGCTGGGCTGGAAGAGCCAAGCTTTCCAAGAACTTAGAATCGGCGCACGACTTTGGCGGCAAGGCAAACCGATGGTGCCCCTCCACCAGCTTCGCTGGTCCCCCTCCCCGTTCCGGGGAGGATCGGCAACGTCCGCTCCCCAACCCAAAGCCGTCGTTACTCGACGAATGCCGCGTTTATAGTGATGCCGTCGTCGTTCCACGCCGGGACCGCCCGAGCATTCATCGGCACCATGAAGCGCTTGCCGCCGGGCTTTTCGATTTCGAGGATGTCGCCCGCGCCGAAATTTTCGACGGCGACGACCTGGCCGATCGCGGCGCCGTCGGTCGACACGCAGGCGAGGCCGATGAGGTCGTGGTGATAATATTCGCCCTCGCCGAGCGGCGGCAGCGCCGAGCGCGGGACGGTGAGGACGGTACCGCGAAGCGCTTCGGCGGCGCTCCGGTCACCCACCTCGGCAAAGGTCGCGACCGCGCCCTGATTGGCCGGTCGCACCGATTTGAGGGTCAGCGTGCGGTCGCCCGCGTTGAAAACGGAAAAGGCGCGGAGAGCCTCCGCGCCTTCGCCGAACAGTTTGAGCCGCACCTCGCCCCGCACCCCGTGCGCGCCGGCGATGGCGGCAAGGGTGACGGGGCGATTCGCGTCGGACAAGGTTTAGCCTTCGGCCTTTTCTTCGCCAGCTTCAGCAGCCGGAGCTTCTTCGGCTTCGGCAGCGACCGGGCCGCCTTCGGCGACTTCTTCGGCGATCGCGGTCGCGTCTTCGGCGGTCGCGTCGGCGGGGACTTCGTCGGCGACGGCTTCGGCCACCGCTTCGGCGGTTTCTTCGCTCTTCACCGAACCGGTCGCATCCGATTCTGCGGCCTCGGGGGCAGCAGCTTCTTCGGCGGCCACTTCCGGAGCTGCTTCTTCAGCAGCTTCGGGTTCCGGCGCCGGAGCGGCGGCGGCAGCGGCAGCCGCTTCGGCGGCATCAGCGATCTTCTGGGCCTTTTCTTCGGCGCGTTCCTTCGCCTTTTCGCCCGGGACACCCTTGTTCGGGTTGTTGCGTGCAGCGCGTTCCTTGACGCCCGCAGCGTCGAGGAAGCGGGCAACGCGGTCGCTCGGCTGGGCGCCGACGCTCAGCCAATGCTTCGCGCGGTCCGCGTCGAGCTTGACGCGCTCGGGATTATCCTTGGCGAGCAGCGGGTTGTAGCTGCCGATACGCTCGATGAAGCGGCCATCGCGCGGGCTGCGCGAGTCAGCAACGACGATCTTGTAATAGGGACGCTTTTTCGAACCGCCGCGAGCGAGGCGAATGGAGGTTGCCATGATATTTTCCTTTTTCTTGTAACTGAAATTCGGGTTTAATTACTTCTTTTTATTCATCAAATTGGCAAGTTCGGGCGGGATCGATCCGCCTCCACCAAGGCCGGGGAGGCCGCCGCCGCCACCCAAACCGCCTGGGCCGCCCATGCCGGGAATGCCGCCGCCCTTGCCGAACAGCGCGCCGAGCCCCTTGAGGCCGCCCATCTTGCGGATCTTCTTCATCGCGCTGGCCATTTCCTGATGCATCTTCAGCACCTTGTTGACCTGTTGCACGGTGGTCCCCGACCCGTTGGCGATACGGATCTTGCGCTTCGCGGTCAGGATTTCGGGCTTCGCGCGTTCCTTGGGGGTCATCGACCCCATGATCGCGTCGAAATGAATGAGCATCTTGTCGTCAGCGCCGCCCGCAGCCATCTGGGCCTGCGCCTTCTTGATGCCGGGGATCATGCCAGCGAGCGCGCCGAGGCCGCCCATGCGGCGCATCTGATTGAGCTGGGTGCGGAGGTCGTTGAGGTCGAACTGGCCCTTGGCCATCTTCGCCGCCATCGCCTCGGCCTCTTCGGCCTGGATCGTTTCGGCGGCGCGTTCGACGAGGCTGACGACGTCGCCCATGCCGAGGATGCGGCCCGCGATGCGCGACGGCTGGAAAAGTTCCAGCCCGTCGAGTTTCTCGCCCGTACCCGCGAACTTGATCGGCTTGCCGGTGACCGCGCGCATCGACAGCGCCGCACCGCCGCGCGCGTCGCCGTCCATGCGGGTGAGCACGACGCCGGTGAGCGGCACCTGGTCGGTGAAGCGCTGCGCGACCTGCACCGCGTCCTGGCCGGTCAGGCTGTCGACAACGAGCAGGGTTTCAGCGGGGTTCGCGGTGCGCGACACCGCCTGCATCTCGTCCATCAGCTGCTGGTCGACGTGGAGGCGGCCCGCGGTGTCGAGCATCAGCACGTCGAAGCCCTGCAGCTTCGCCGCCTGCATGGCGCGCTGCGCGATTTCGACCGGCTGCTGGCCTGCGACGATAGGGAGGGTCGCGACGTCGATCTGGCTGCCGAGGATGGCGAGCTGTTCCTGCGCGGCGGGGCGGTTGACGTCGAGCGACGCCATCAGCACCTTCTTGCGCTCCTTGTCCTTCAACCGCTTTGCGATCTTCGCGGTGGTCGTGGTCTTGCCCGAGCCTTGCAGGCCGACCATCATGATCACGGCGGGCGGGGCGACGGCAAGATCGAGCTCGGCGGTTTCGGAGCCGAGCATTTCGGTCAGCGCATCGCTGACGATCTTGACCACCTGTTGCCCCGGGGTGACCGAGCGCAGGACGTTCTGGCCGATCGCAAGTTCGGTGACCTGATCGACGAAGCTGCGCACGACGGGCAGCGCGACGTCAGCCTCGAGCAGGGCGATTCGCACTTCGCGCATCGCGGCGCGCACGTCGGCCTCGGTCAGCGCGCCGCGGCCGCGGAGCTTCCCGAAAACATCGCCAAGCCGATTGCTCAGACTGTCGAACATGCGCCTCAAATCCTTCGTTTCGACGCCCGCAACGCAAAAGACGCCGGTGAGCGAAACCTCGCCAACCAGCGGCTATCCGTGGACAGACTTTCCGTCGCGGACATCGATATGTTCGCTCGCAAGACGCGGTCGAACGGCGCGCCAATACACCGATCACCCGGCAAAGGCAAGCAAGCGACGCCGGGCCCGACTTAACCCAAATTTCACCGCTTTGCGTGCATTACAGCCGGGATGGTGGGGAAAAGCCAAATGATCGATACGCCGAAACAGCCGGACCGCAGCACCGGGGCCAAACGCGACATCGTCGCCGGCGGCATCGTCGTTGCCGCGATCCTGTTGTTCGTCGGCACCGGCAGCACGGTGATGCAGGCGATCGTCAACACGATGGTCGGAATCGGCGGCGGTCCTGACCGCGCGCTGGCCGCGGCGATGGTGCTGAACGTCGCGCTGATCCTGTTCGGCTGGCGCCGCTATGACGATCTGCACCGCGAGATTCGCGAGCGGACCGAAGCCGAGCAGCGCGCGCGCTATCTGGCCGATACCGATCCGCTGACCGGCTTCCTCAACCGTCGTTCGCTGCTCGCCACCGGCCAGCAGCAGATCGCCGATGCGATCGCGGGCAAGCGCCATGTCGCGCTGTTCCTGCTCGATCTCGATCATTTCAAGACCGTCAACGACATCCACGGCCACGCCGCGGGCGACCGCGTCCTGCAGGTCGCCGCCGAACGAATTTCGGCGATCCTGCCCCCCAATGCCACCAAGGCACGGCTGGGCGGCGACGAATTTGTCGCGATGCTGGCGTTCGAGCCGTCCGCGCGCGCGACGATCGACGCGCTCGCCGCCGAACTGGTGGCCGCGCTCGAAAATTCGGTTGCCCATGATGCGCAGCAGATCCGCATCGGCGCGTCGCTGGGCATCGCGCTTGCCGACGATGCCAGCGTGACGATGGAAACCATGGTCCGCCAGGCCGATATCGCGATGTATCATTGCAAGGACGAGGGGCGGAACCGCTTCTGCTGGTTCGAGGCTGGAATGGAGATGGCGGTGCAGGTCCGCAACCAGATCGAAACGGGGATCCGCGAGGGCATGCCGCGCGGCGAATTCGTGCCGCATTTCGAACCGCAGGTCGATATCGCCAGCGGCCGCTTGGTCGGGTTCGAGATGCTGATGCGCTGGGAATCGCCCGAATATGGGATGATCCCGCCCGAACGCTTTATTCCGGTGGCCGAAGAAAGCGGGCTGATCGGCGAATTGTCGCTTCAGGTGATCCGCCAGGCGATGGAAATCGCCAAAAGCTGGGATCCGTCGATCATGCTGGCGGTCAATATTTCGCCGCAGCAGCTGAAGGATCCGTGGTTCAGCCAGAAGCTTACCAAGCTGCTCGTTGAAACGGGTTTCCCCGCCGCGCAGCTCGAGGTCGAGATTACCGAAAGCTCGCTGTTCGAAAATCTGCCGCTCGTCCGTTCGATCGTCACCAGCCTGAAGAATCAGGGCGTGTCGCTGAGCCTCGACGATTTCGGCACCGGCTATTCGTCGCTGTCGCACCTGCGCGCGCTGCCGTTCGACCGGATCAAGATCGACCGCAGTTTTGTTGCCGCGATGCGCGGTAGCCCGGATGCGCAGGCGATCGTCGTCGCGATCGTGCGGCTGGGCGAAAGCCTGGCGATGCCGATCACCGCCGAAGGCGTCGAGGATGAAGCGACGGCGATCGAACTGACGCGGCTGGGCTGCGCCAAGGGTCAAGGCTGGTATTTCGGGCGCGCCGCATCGGCCGCCGACACCGAACGCCTGCTCGCCGACCGCGGCTTGCTCCGCACGCCGATGCTCCCGCCGACGAGCCCCGATACGGGGTCGGACACGGCGGGCGCCGAGCCGCTACGCAAGACGGCGTAGTGCTTCTTCTCCCCTCCCCTTCAGGGAGGGGTCGGGGGTGGGTTGGCGAGCGCAGCTCGCCGTTCTACGTTCGGCTAATGCACCGCATCCCACCCTTCATGACCGAACGCGCGAGGCAATTGCGGCGCGATTCGACCCCTGCAGAACGCAAGCTATGGCGACTGTTGTCACGTTATCGACCACCGTTCACCCGGCAACTTGTCGTGGGCCACTATATTGTCGACCTAGCTTGCCGCGAGGCCAAGCTCGCAATCGAACTCGACGGGAGCCATCATCTAGACCGGCAACCCTATGATGAAGACCGCACCGAGTATCTCGAAAGTATTGGCTGGCAGGTGGTCCGTCTCTGGAATTCTGACGTCATTGCCAACCCGATCGGTGCGGCGGAGTTTGTCCTAGGCCGCGCCGCCGAGTGCCTCGGCGGCACCCACCCCAGCCCCTCCCTTCCAGGGAGGGGAGAGAGCGGAAGCCACGGTCGCGCCCTGACCCGCATCGCTAGACTTCCCTGCCCCGCCCCCTTACATGCGCGATCATGGCGGACCGCTTCACCAAGATGCACGGGCTGGGCAATGATTTTGTCGTGATCGACGCGCGCGTGGCGCCCGTCGAGATGACGCCGGCGCGTGCGCATGCGATCGCCGACCGGCGCCATGGCATCGGGTGCGACCAGCTGATCCTGCTCGAACCGTCGGCCAGTGCCGACGTCAAGATGCGGATCTTCAACGCCGACGGCGGCGAGGTCGAGGCGTGCGGCAATGCGACGCGCTGCGTCGCCACGCTGATCGGCCAGCCCGCGGTGATCGAGACGCTGGGGGGGATGCTGCGCGTAACGCCGGCTGATGGTGGTGCCGAGGTGGTGCTGGGCGAGCCCGTGTTCGACTGGGAACATATCCCGCTCGCGATGCCGATGGACACCCGCGACATGCCGGTGGCGTGGGACGAATTGGAACATGGCGCCGCGGTCAATGTCGGCAACCCGCACATCGTCTTTTTTGTCCCCGAGGCCGACGCGGTCGCGCTCGACGCGCTGGGGCCGCGGATCGAGACCGACCCGCTGTTTCCCGAGCGCGTCAACGTCAATGTTGCGAGCCTCGACGGCGACAACCAGTTGCAGTTGCGCGTGTGGGAGCGCGGGGTCGGGCTGACGCAGGCGTGCGGCACCGGCGCCTGCGCCACCGCGGTCGCGGCGATACGCGCGGGCCTCGTCCAGTCGCCGGTGACCGTTGCGCTGTCCGGCGGCGACCTGATCATCCGCTGGGCGCCGGGCGAGCCGATCGTGATGAGCGGCGCGGCGACGCGCGTTTACGAGGGCGAGACCGACTGGGCGCAGTTCGGATGAGCGCAGCAGTCGTCGACCGCCACGAGGTCGTCAATTTCGGTTGTCGGCTGAATATTGCCGAGGGCGAGGCGATCCGGGCAGCGGTCGGTGCCGCTGGTGCAACCGACACGATCGTCTTCAACAGCTGTGCGGTGACCGACGAAGCGGTGCGGCAAGCGCGGCAGGCGGTGCGCCGCGCGCTGCGCGAGCGACCGGGCGCCGAGGTGGTGGTGACCGGGTGCGCGGCGGAGCTGGAGGCTGCGCGCTTTGCGGACATGGGCGCGCGGGTGGTGCGGAATGACGCCAAGGGTTTGGCGGAGAGCTATCTTCCCAATTCTCCCCCGTTCCCCCGCGAAGGCGGGGGTCCATCTTCTGCCATCGCGTCAGCAAACGAAGGGCGACGGCAAGACGAGAGCGTAGGTGATGGGCCCCTGCCTTCGCAGGGGCGCAGTTTGCCTTATGCCCCCGCCCTGTCCGGCGCCGACCACGCGCGCGCGTTCCTAGGCGTGCAGACCGGCTGTTCACACAGCTGCACCTTTTGCGCGACGGTGCTGGCGCGCGGGACCGCGCGGTCGGCGACCGTCGATGCGGTTCTGGATTCGGCCCGCACCGCGCTGGACCGCGGTCAGCGCGAGATCATCCTCACCGGGGTCGATCTGGCGAGCTATGGCGACGACAGCGGCACGACATTGGCCGCGCTGGTCGAAGCATTGTTGACGCTGCCGATCGAGCGGCTGCGTCTTTCGTCGCTCGATCCCGATCGCATCGACGATGCGCTGTTCGCGCTGCTGACGCAGGAAAAGCGCGTGATGCCGCACGTCCATCTGTCGCTGCAGGCGGGCGACGATATGGTGCTGACGCGCATGAAGCGCCGCCATCGCCGTGCCGACGCGGTGCGCCTGACCGAACGGCTGAAGGCCGCACGCGCCCAGATCGTCATCGGCGCGGACCTGATTGCGGGATTCCCGACTGAGGATGATGCGATGTTCGCCAATTCGCTGGCGCTGATCGACGATTGCGACATCGTCTTTGGCCATATTTTTCCCTACAGCCCGCGCGCCGGGACGCCCGCCGCGCGGATGCCGCAGGTCGGCCGCGCCATCGCGCGCGAACGCGCGGCGACGCTGCGCGAGGCCAATGCGCAGCGGCGGCACGGCTGGCTCGACGCGCAGATTGGCCGCGCCGCATCGATGCTCGTCGAGCGCGACGGACTGAGCGGTCACGCCGAAAATTTCGCCGCGCTGACGCTGACCGCGCCCGCCGCGCCCGGCACGATCCTTGACGTGCGCCTGGCGGCGCGCGACGGCGACCGCATGGTCGCAACCCCTATCGAGAAAAAGGACATCGCCGCATGATCGGCCAAAGCTGGAGCGAAAGGCTGCTCGGCGGCTTTCGCCGAACTTCCGAACGGCTCGGAGAAAATCTCGCCGGGCTGACCGGCAAGGCACGGCTCGACGAGGAGGACCTCGACCGGATCGAGGAGGCGTTGATCACCGCCGACCTCGGCCCCGCGATGGCCGCGCGCATCCGCGACCGTCTTGCCGAGCGGCGCGACGTCGCGGCGAACGGCACCGAGGACCTCCGCCAGATCGTCGCCGAGGAAATTGCCGCGGTGCTGCGCCCCGTCGCCGAACCGCTCGACATCGACGCCTTCCCCCGCCCGCAGGTCATTTTGGTGATCGGGGTCAACGGATCGGGCAAGACGACGACGATCGCCAAGCTCGCGCACCTGTTCCAGGAACAGGATTATGGCGTGATGCTGGTCGCGGGCGACACCTTCCGCGCCGCCGCGATCGGGCAATTGAAGGTGTGGGCCGAACGGCTGGGCGTGCCGATCATGGCGGGGCCGGAGGGCGGCGACAGCGCCGGCATCGTGTTCGACGCGGTGAAGCAGGCGACCGCGACGGGCATCGACGTGCTGATCGTCGACACCGCCGGGCGATTGCAGAACAAGCGCGAACTGATGGACGAGCTCGCCAAGATCAAGCGCGTGCTCGGCCGCCTCAATCCCGCCGCGCCGCACGATGTCGTGCTCGTGCTCGACGCGACGACGGGGCAGAATGCGCTGTCGCAGATCGACGTGTTCCGCGAAGTGGCCGGGGTCACCGGGCTGGTGATGACCAAGCTCGACGGCACCGCGCGCGGCGGCGTGCTGGTGTCGGCGGCCGAACGCCACGGGCTTCCGATCCACGCGATCGGCATCGGTGAAACCATCGACGATCTTCGCCCGTTCGATGCCGACGAGATCGCCGCCATTATTGCAGGAAATATTCGATGACCGCCTCCCCGATCGACGTGCCGCCGACCGGCCCGGAAGCCATTCCCGCCACCCCGCCCGCCAAGCATGGCTGGCTCAATTTCGTGATCGACTTCGGGCCGCTCCTCGTTTTTTTCCTGACCTTCAAATTCACGTCCGACGGTGACGGCGCGTTTGCTGCGACCGCGGCGGCGATCAAGGGCACCGTGGCCTTCATGGTCGCGATCGTCATCGCGATGGCGGTGTCGAAGTGGAAGCTCGGCAAGATTTCGCCCATGCTCTGGCTGTCGGGGGTGCTAGTGATCGGCTTTGGCGCGCTGACCATCTGGTTTCACGACGAGCGCTTTATCGTGATGAAGCCCACGATCATCTATGGCGCCTTTGCCGTGCTGCTGCTCGGCGGGTGGTGGTTCAAGAAACCGATGCTGAGATATCTGCTCCAGTCGGCGCTGGAGGGGGTGACCGAAAAGGGCTGGCTGCTGCTGTCGCGCAACTGGGGCCTGTTCTTTGCCGCGCTCGGTATCGCCAATCATGTCATGTATGTCCTGATCCAGCGCGGCGAATTCAGCTTCGACACCTGGCTGACGGTCAAGGTGTGGGGGATTACGGCATTGTCGTTCCTGTTCACGCTGACGCAGGTACCGGTGATGCTGAAGAACGGGCTGTCGGTGCCTGAGGAAGCAACCGTCGAGAAATAGCTCGGCTAGCTCGGCTTTAGGCAAAAACGGACTTCAAGACCTCGTCATGCTGAACTTGTTTCAGCATCCATGGCGTGAGCTGGAATTTGGGGCGGCGTCGAAGGAAGTGGCAGGCCATTGGACCCTGAAACAAGTTCAGGGTGACGAGTAATAATTTGGGCCTACGTTCATCACCCCCGTCCCTCCCGGCGCCCACGCCCTTTTCACCACGCTTGAGCAAGACTCCCGACGCTGGCATAGAACCCGCAGGGCACGGGGTCGCGCCGCGCCGCACACAAAGCGAGGGGGAACATAATGGACAAGTTTTTCGGTAATCTGCACGCCGTACTCGGCGCCGGGCTGGTGCTGGCCATCGTGCTGATGCTGGGCCTCAACGGCCAGAATTTCGAGGACGGCATGGCCGCTGCCAATGCGGTGATGCGCTGGCTGCACACTTTCTTTGGCGTGCTGTGGATCGGGCTGCTTTACTATTTCAACTTCGTCCAGATCCCGACGATGCCGAAAATCCCGGCCGAACTGAAACCCGCGGTTGGCAAGCATATCGCGCCCGCCGCGCTGTTCTGGTTCCGCTGGGCGGCGCTGGTCACCGTGCTGCTGGGCATTGCCATCGCCGGTCACGCCCAGTATCTGGCGCCCGCGCTGGGACTGCAGGATCCGTACAAGCTGATCGGTGTCGGCATGTGGCTGGGTCTGATCATGGCGTTCAACGTGTGGTTCGTGATCTGGCCGAACCAGAAGAAGGCGCTGGGCATCGTCGAGGCGGATGATGCGACCAAGGCGAAGGCCGCCAAGACCGCGATGATCTTTTCGCGCACCAACACCTTGCTGTCGATCCCGATGCTCTATGCGATGGTGAACTTCAGCTAAGCTGGCAGTGACGGCTTAAAGGGGGCGCTCCGAGAGATCGGGGCGCCCTTTTCTTATTCCGTTCTTGTCGAGCGAAGTCGAGACACCCCAAGGCCGCCTACGACCGCCACGTGTCTCGACTTCGCTCGACACGAACGGGTTTATAGACGGGCATCGGAATCAGCCCTCAACCGCTGCCTTGTGCAGGCGCCCGTTCATCACATAATGCGCCACGCCCATCTGCATCCCCGCGGCTTGCGCGTCGTCGATCTCGCGCACCCGGCGCGCGGGCGATCCCGCCCAGAGCTCGCGATCGGGGATTTCCTTATTCTCGGTGAGCAGCGCCCCCGCTGCCAGCATCGCATCGCTGCCGATCCGGCAGCCGTTCATCACCGTCGCCTTGAGGCCAACGAACGCCCGGTCGGCGAGCGTGCAGCCATGGACCATCGCGAGATGGCCGATCAGCACATCCTCGCCGATGATCGTCGGAAAGCCTTCGGGGCGATGCGGCATCGGGCCGTCGCAATGGACGATGCTGCCGTCCTGGATGTTCGAGCGGGCGCCGATCACGATGCGGCTGACATCGGCGCGCAGCACGCAATTATACCAGATGCTGACGTCCGCGCCGATCGTCACGTCGCCGATGATGCGGCAACCCGGCGCGATGAAGGCGCTGGGGTGGATCGCCGGCGTCTTGCCGTTGACGCTGATGATACTGACGTCGCGATAGGTCATTCGTCACGCTTTCCGATCAAGCTGCCCCACATGAGCACGGGCAGAGTTGAGGCATAATCGTCGGTCCAGCGCTGGAAGCCAGGACGCGCCGCCAGCGGCACCCAGGCGCCGTCTTCGCGCGCGGCGTCGCGCGGGCGAAGGCGGCCGGTCAGTTGCTGCATCCGCGGCGCTGTCGCGGTCAACGCAACCCAGTTCGACCCGGTCAGGTCGTCGATACCATATTCGGGCGGCCCCGGATCGAGCCGAATGGCGCTCGACCAGCCGCGCGCCCGCGCCTCCTCCGCCAGCACGGGTTCGAGCCCGAAGAAGCGGTTCGAGATGTGGATGAGCAAAATGCCATCGGGTTTCAGCGCGCGCTGGTAGATGCCAATCGCTTCTTTCGTCAGCAGGTGCAGCGGGATCGCGTCGGACGAAAAGGCGTCGATGACCAGAATGTCGAAACGCCCCGCGGGTTGTTCGGCGATCTTCAGCCGCGCGTCGCCAATGACGATCGGACTGTCGCCCGCACAATCGGACAGGAAGGTGAATTTGGCAGGATCGCGGGCGATATCGACCATCACCGGATCGATTTCGAAAATCGTCCATTGCTGGCCGGGCTTGCGATAACAGGCGAGCGTCCCCGCGCCCAGCCCGACGATCCCGACCGACGCCCCCGGTCCGGCAAGCGCTTCGGCCTTGGTGAGCGTCAACCCGACCCCCGACTTCGGCCCATAATAGGTCGTCGGCTCGCGCCGATGCGCGGGATCGGTGCGCTGGAGCCCATGCAGCGTCGTGCCATGCGCCAGACGCCGCTGCTGCTGCGCCGGATAATCGGTGACGGTGTAAACGCCGAAATAGCTGCGCACGCGCGCGCCGGTGAAGCTTTCCTGCACCGTGTCCCAGCCACCGACCCCGATCATCAACAGCGCCAGCGTCGCCACGAACGCCCAGCGCCACCCGATCACCAAGAGCCCGATGACAAAAATGACAATCCCCCAGGCAGCGGTCGCCCCTTCGAGCACGCCGCCCCACTCGCTCACCATATGCCAGCTTGCGAACGCCGCGATCGCGACCAGCACCGCAACCGCGATCGTGGCGCGGCTGGCGGACAGGCGCAGCCATTTGTCCCACGGCAGCAGCGCGGGCAGCGGCAACAGCGCCGCCGCCGCCAGCACGAGCAGCGGATGTTCATAAACCCAATCGAACAGCAGCGGCGCGAACAGCGCCGCGAACAGCCCGCCGACGACGCCGCCTGCCGACATGATCAGATAGAATAAGGTCAGGTGCTGAAGCGCCGGGCGCAAATGATAAAGATAGCCGTGCAGCGCCGTCGCGACGACGAACAGCATCGCGAGACTGGCCATCGCAACCATCATCGACCCGCCGCCCGAACTCAGCAGCGCCAGCCCGCCAACCGCGAGCAGCACCGCGGGCGCGATGAAGGTGATCACCTCGGTCAGCCGGTCCATCGTCGAAAAGGCGATGACGAAGCTGAGCAGGTACAGCCCGAGCGGCAGCACCCACAGCAACGGCATCGCGACGATGTCGGTGGTGAGGTGCGTCGTCGTCGACAGCATCAGCCCCGACGGCACCGCCGCAATCAACAGCCAGTGGAGCTGCCGCCGCCAAGTCGGTCGCGGCTCGTCGGTGGCGGCGGCATCGACGGCCGGATCGGCGGATCGGCCATGCCAGCGCGCGGCGGCACAGGCCGCGACCAGCAGCACGAGCAACGCATAGCCCGCGGTCCAGCCCCAGCTTTGCGCGGCGAGCGGCAGGCTGGGTTCGACCAGCGCCGGATAGCTGATCAGCCCGGCGAAGCTGCCGAGGTTCGACGCGGCGTAGAGATAATAGGGGTCGCCCGCGCGAGCATCGGCGGCGAACCAGCGCTGCATCAGCGGCGCCTGCGCCGAAACGACGAAGAAAACGGGGCCGATCGACGCGAGCAGCAGCAGCGGCACCCACAAGGCTTCTTGCCCGGCACCGGGCGGAGCGATTTGCGCGATGCCGATCGGGAGCCACAGCGCGGCGACCAGAAACAGCGCGACATGGATGATCGCCTGCCGCCGCACGTCGAAACGGCCAAGCCAATGCGCATAGGCATAGCCGCCAAGCAGCAGCGCCTGATAGACCAGCATCGCGCTGTTCCACACCGCCGGGGCGCCGCCCAATTTGGGCAGCACCATGCGGGCGACCATCGGCTGGACCTGAAACAGCAGGAAGCTGCCGACCAGGATGGTCAGCACGAACAGCCAGCGGCGCGGAGACAGGGAATCGGACAGGGTCATGTAGTCTCCGGTACAGGGCGCGGCATCGAATAGGCGACATGCGGGCAGAGCGGGTCGGTCGCCGCCAGCTTCGGATGATCGAAATCAAGGTCGGGATGATGGCGCATGCCAAGCCGCTCCATGACGGCGCGGCTACGATCGTTACGGCGCGCGGTGATCGCCCAGACGTCCGGATCGGGGAGATTTGCGAAAGTCCAGCGGGCGGCGCCCCATGCCGCTTCGGTCGCATATCCTGCGCCCCAGCAATCGCGCGCCAGTCGCCAGCCGATCTCGGCGCGTCCCGCTACCGGACCAACGGTGCCGCGGATGACCCCGCACCAGCCGATGAGCCGCGCGTCAGCCTGTCGCTCCAGCGCCCAGAAACAATGGCCATATTCGGCCTCGAGTCCCTGCATCCGCGCGACAAGCGCCTCGGTCGCATCCATGTCCAGCGGCGGGCCGAGCGTCGCCATGACATCGGGGTCGCTGCAGATCGCCTGAAACGGCGCGACATCGTCGTCGCGCCACGATCGCATCCGCAGCCGCTCGGTTTCGATCATGCGCCGAGCAGCCGCGCGGCGTGGAGCGCATGATAGGTCAGCACCCCCGACGCCCCGGCGCGGCGGAACGCAAGCAGGGTTTCGAGCACCAGCGCGTCGCGGTCGCCTGCGCCTGCCGCCGCCGCTGCCTCGATCATCGCATATTCGCCCGACACCTGATACGCATAGACCGGCACCGCAAAATGATCCTTCACCGCGCGGACGATGTCGAGATACGGCAGCCCGGGCTTGACCATCACGCTGTCGGCGCCTTCGGCCAGATCCTGCGCGACTTCGCGCAGCGCTTCTTCGGCGTTGGCGGGGTCCATCTGATAGGTTTTCTTGTTGCCCTTGAGCAACCCGTGCGAGCCCACCGCGTCGCGGAACGGGCCGTAGAAGGCCGACGCATATTTGGCCGCATAGCTCATGATCTGGACATGGCCGAAGCCTTCGGCCTCCAGCGCCGCACGGATCGCGGCGATGCGGCCGTCCATCATGTCGCTGGGCGCGATGATGTCGGCGCCGGCGCGCGCCTGGTTCAGCGCCTGTCCGACCAGCACCTCGACGGTTTCGTCGTTGAGGACATAGCCGCTGTCGCCCAACAGCCCGTCCTGTCCGTGGCTGGTGTAGGGATCGAGCGCGACGTCGGTCAGCACGCCGATGTCGTCGCCGAGCGCCTGCTTGATCGCGGCGGTGGCACGGCACATGAGGTTATCGGGATTGAGCGCCTCGGCGCCGTTCTCGCTCCGCCGGTCGGGCTGGGTGTACGGAAAGAGCGCAAGGCACGGGATGCCCGCCGCCACCGCGTCGCGGGCGCGATCGACGATGCGGTCGATCGACCAGCGCGAGACACCGGGCAGGCTGGCGATAGGTTCTTCCGTACCCGACCCGTCGCAGACGAACAGCGGCCAGATCAGGTTCGACGGCGCCAGCGTCGTTTCGCGCACCATCGCGCGGCTCCAGCCGGTGCGGCGGGTACGGCGGAGGCGGAGGTCGGGATAGGCAGCGTGGGTCATGCGGCGTGCATAGCGGCGTGCGGGCGCGGGGCAAATGGATATTGGGATGGCTTGGTCCCTTCCCCCTTGATGGGGGAAGGATACGCAGCCTTGGCGCGAAGCGGCTAGGCGAAGTTGGATGGGGGTGATGGTGCGTCCTTGCACCGTTATCGCAGGCCGAGAGCCCACCCCCACCGCTACACTAAGCCAGCAAGCTGGCAAGTTTCGCTGCCCCCCCCCATCAAGGGGGAGGAAAATGGGCTAAATTCCACCCTCGGCCCGTTTCGACGCGACATCGGCGAGGCTGCCGAGCTTCGGCCCCTCCACCTGTTTCGCCGCGATCGGGGTCAGCGCCGCGCCGGGGGCGACGGCGGTGAGTTGACGGATGCGGGCGCGGAAATCGGCGAGCGCCTTGCCCTCGAGCAAAGCCCGGGTGACGAAGGTTACCGACGACGGGTTCACGGCGCGGCCGTTGCGATAGAGTTCGTAATGGAGATGCGGGCCGGTCGACAGGCCGGTCGAGCCGATATAGCCGATCACCTGGCCGCGATTGACGCGCTGGCCGGGACGCACCGCGATGCGGCTCATATGGCCATAGCCGGTGCCGAGGCCGTTGCCATGGTTCAGTTTGACGAAATTGCCGTAGCCGCCGTGACGACCGGCAATCGTGACCACACCGTCGGTAACCGCATAGATTGGCGCGCCATAACCGCCGCCGAAATCGATGCCGCTGTGCATGCGGCGATAACCCAAAATCGGGTGGCGGCGCATGCCGAAGGTCGAGGTGATGCGGCCGTTGGTCGGGCGCGCCATGCCGCCGCGCTGTTCGCCGACCCCCGACGCCTCATACCATTGGGTGCGACCGTCGACCGTCCATTCGAGCATCGACAGCTTGGGTTTGCCGCCGCGGATCAGGCCCGCATAGAGCAGCTTGCCGGTTTCGCTCTCGCCGGTTTCGGCGCGGCGGTAATCGACGATGATGTCGAACTCGTCGCTGGCGCGAATGTCGCTGCCGACCGAAATCTGGCGCCCGATGACGCGCAGATAGGACTGGATCGCTGTCGCCGGCGCCCCGGCGGCGCGCGCCGAGCGATAGAGGCTGTCACCAACCCGGCCGCGGATGCGGAGCGGGGTGGTGTCGACCGCGATCGGGATGCGGCGCATCACCAGTCGGTCGCCCTCGCGCTCCATTTCGATGCGCAGGTCGAAGCGGACGCGCATCGCCAGCGCATCGACCGGGCGCGGCATCGTGCGCGCGGCGCGGCGGCCGAGGATGAGGTCGATGCGCGTACCCGGTGCGATGTCGGCGAGCGGCACCGCGGTCGATACCTGATTCGCCAGCGCCTGCGCCTCGCCGCTGCCGACGCCCGAGCGTTCGAGAACCCGCGCAAAACTGTCGCCGCTGCCAAGCGTCGCGGTGAGTTCGATCTGCGGCCGTTCGGGGGTCTGGGTCAGCGGGCGCACCGCATCGGTCGCCGCCATATGGCGCCCGGTGTCGCCACCAAGCGCCAGCGGCACGATCATTTGCGCGCGCGCTTCGTTGAAATCGGCCGTGCCAAGCGCCGGAGCGCCGCCGATACTAAGCGGCTGAATTCCGGGGAAGGTAGCGATCGCGGTACCGCACAGCAGGGTTAATGTCGCGAGCCCGCGCCACCATTCGGCCGAACCGATATTATCGCCAAGATCGGGAACCAGATCGAGCTGTGCCAGCCGGTCGCGCCAGCCGAGCGCGTCCGAATCGGCGTCGGCGCGCCGCAGCGGGATCGCTTGCGACATCGTGAGGGCGGCGGCATTGCCGGACATCCCCGCGATGGGTTCGTGACGCTGGAACAAACTGCAACCCCCGCTCGGCGGGCCTCCCATAACCCGGCCGCCGAATGATATTCGGCCGCCTGTCTGTAAAGAAAGGTCGTTAAAGTCAATTTAATGGCGGTTGCGCAGCGGCGGGTTGCGGTCAGTCGTGGCGGGGGTGGGATATTATGCAACAGGCGCGGAAAAATCGGTCGCCCGCCGACCATTCGACGATCGGCGGTTGCGCCGTGCCTGCCGCCATGCCAGCTTGGTCCCCAAGAAAATGACGTCATCCTCTTCCCAGCCGGTCAAGGCTGTCCTTGGCCCCACCAACACCGGCAAAACCCATTTGGCGGTCGAGCGCCTGACCGCCCATTCGAGCGGCATGATCGGCTTTCCGCTCCGCTTGCTGGCGCGCGAGGTGTACGACCGGGTTGTCGCGATCAAAGGCGAGCGCCAAGTCGCGCTGGTCACCGGCGAAGAACGGATCATTCCGCCCGATGCGCGCTATCTGCTCGGCACGATGGAGGCGCTGCCGATCGAACGCGATGTCGCCTTCGTCGGCATCGACGAGGCGCAGCTCGGCGCCGATCCCGAACGCGGCCATGTCTTCACCGACCGCCTGCTGCGCGCGCGCGGCCGCGAGGAGACGATGATCCTGGGGTCGGCGAGCATCCGCGGGCTCGTGAAAAACCTGGTTCCCGAGGCCGAGATCATCACTCGCCCGCGCTTTTCGACCTTGAGCTATGCGGGGACGTCGAAGCTGTCGCGGCTGCCCAAACGATCGGCGATCGTCGCTTTCTCGGCCGAGGAGGTTTATGCGATCGCCGAGATGCTGCGCCGCTTTTCGGGCGGCGCCGCGGTGGTGATGGGCGCGCTCAGCCCCAAGACGCGCAATGCCCAGGTCGCGATGTTCGAGGCGGGCGAGGTCGATTATCTCGTCGCGACCGACGCGATCGGCATGGGGCTGAACCTCGACGTCCAGCATGTCGCGTTCGCCAGTTTGCAGAAATTCGACGGGCGGCGCCTCCGCCGCCTGACGATCGCCGAAATGGCGCAGATCGCGGGCCGCGCCGGACGCCACCAGCAGGACGGCAGCTTTGGCACCGTCGGCCAGCCGCAGGGCGGCTTCACGCCCGAGGAAATCGCCGCGATCGAGGGGCATCATTTCCCGCCGCTACCGAGTCTCTTCTGGCGCAATCCGACCCCCGGCTTCGGCTCGCTCGACCAGCTGCTCGCCGACCTCGCACAGCCGCCGACCGGGCCCGCGCTGCGCCCCGCCCCCGAAGCGGTCGACATTGCGGTGCTCAAGCATCTGGCGGGCGACATGGAGGTGCGCGCGCGCGGCGGCGATTTCGACGCGGTTCAGCGCCTGTGGGACATTTGCGGCCTGCCCGATTTTGAACAATTGGGCGCCGAGCACCACAGCCGGACGGTGTTCAAGCTATGGCAATGGCGCACGAGCGGCGACGGGATGATCGATCCCGACTGGTTCGCGCGGCGGCTGGCCAAGCTCAACGATGTCGAGGGCGACATCGACCAGCTCGCAAGCCGCATCGCCGCGGTCCGCACCTTGTGCTTCATCGCGCAGCGCGGCGACTGGATCGCGGGCGCCGCGGGGTGGACCGAACAAACGCAGGCGCTCGAATCGCGCTTGTCCGACGCGTTGCACGCGGCGTTGGCGCAGCGCTTCGTCGACCGGCGGCTGGCGCTGCTGCTGCGCGACGCGGGGCAACGCAACGCCGCGCTGCCGGTCGCGGTCGGCCCCGACGGCACCGTCGCGGTCGACGGCGAGGCGATCGGCACGCTCAAGGGCTTTCAGTTCAAGGTCGACCCGGTGGCGAAGGCCAGCGATCACCGGATGCTGCTCGCTGCCGCCGAAAAGCATCTGCGCGCCGAACTGGCGCGCCGCGCCTCGGCGCTGGCCGAGGGCGATGACAGCGCGCTGTCGCTGATCGCCGAACCCGGCGCGCCGCCGCGGCTTGCCTGGCACGGCCATCCGGTAGCGACGCTGGCCAAGGGGCCGACGCTGGTGCAGCCGTCGGTGCTGGTCGATCCGTCGCTGCGGCGGTTGGAACCCGTCCAGGTGCAGGCCATCACCGAACGGCTCCACCGCTTCATCGCCGCGCAACTGGCGCGCCACGCCGGTCCGCTCGCCGCGATGGGCGAAGCGGCGGGCGATCTGTTCACCCCGCCGCGGGTCCGTGCGCTCCTCGCCGCGCTGACCGACAACAGCGGCATGATCGGCCGTGCCGCGGTCGAGGACCAGCTGAACGCGCTTGCCGCCGACGAACGCCCGCAGCTTCGCAAGCTGGGCTTCACGATCGGTTCGCTCGACATTTTTCACCCCACGCTGCTGAAGCCCGAGGCGGTGCGCTGGCGCGCGGCGCTGATCGCGGCGCAGCAGGGATCGCCGGTGCCCGCACTGCCGCCGCACGGCGCGGTGCTGCAAAAGACCGGCACCCATGCCGGGCTGGTGATCGCGGGCTTTCGCCGCTGCGCCACCGGCTGGCTGCGGATCGACATGGCCGAAAAGCTGGCGCGACAGGCACATGCTGCGCGGATGCAGGCATCGGCGCCGCCAACCGCGCCGATCGCGGGTAGCGACGACCACCACCACGACGATCAGGACGCGGCCGACGAAACCGAAGGCGTCGCCGCGGCGCCGCCCCCGGGCTTTGTGATCGACCCCGCGCTCGCCACCTCGCTCGGGCTCGACGAAGAAACGCGGCGCGGGCTGCTCGGCAGTTTCGGCTTTCGCAGCGTCGGCGAACCCGCGCTGCAACGCTGGCGCTGGTCGGGGCTGCGCAAGCCCGACAAGCGGCCGCGCCGCAAACAGCGGCGCAAGGGCGCCGACGCGCCGCGCAAGGGGGCCGCGAACAGCGACGTTCGGCGCCCGCCCGTCCAGCAGGGCAAGGGCAAGCGCCGGGCGCCCGAACAGCCGCGGACCGACAAGCCCCGCGCCGATCCACCGCGCCCGCCGCGTCCCGATCGCCCGGCGCGGCGTGGCGCGTCGCCGAACAGTCCGTTCGCGGGCCTTGCCGCCTTGCTCGCCGAAAGCCGCAAGGACGGATGAGCGCGGCGGGCAGTATCCGGCTGGACAAGCTGCTGTGGTTCCTGCGTTTCGCCCGTTCGCGCAGCCTGGCGCAGGCGATCGTCGCGGCAGGACATATCCGGCTGGACGGTCGGCGGGTCACCCGCCCGTCCTGCGCGGTGCATGTCGGACAGACGCTGGTGCTGCCGGTCGGCGAGCGGATCGAGGTGGTGCGCCTGCTCGCCCTGCCCGTCCGCCGCGGCCCCGCCGCCGAGGCGCGGGCCTGTTATCGCAATCTCGACGCGGGACCGCCAGCCGCCAGCCCAGCTATCAGCGGCGATGGAAAAGCTGTGCATCCAAATCCGGCGCCCGACCCTATCGAGTGAGAGTGATTCGCAACTGTGCGCTAGGCGTTGACGCACCGCCGCCGCACGGCATAGAGGCGAGCCAAGAGAGAGCCTGACGGCCCGTCTGCCGTCATCTGAGGGAGCCTGAAACCATGACCTATGTCGTCACCGATGCCTGTATCCGGTGCAAATATATGGACTGTGTCGAGGTGTGCCCCGTCGATTGTTTCTATGAGGGCGAGAATATGCTCGTCATCAACCCCAATGAATGCATCGATTGCGGCGTCTGCGAACCCGAATGCCCCGCCGAAGCGATCCTGCCCGACACCGAAAGCGGCCTCGAGAAATGGCTGGAGGTCAACACCAAGTTCAGCGCCGAATGGCCGAACATCACGGTGAAGAAGGAAACCCCCGCCGACGCCGACGAGTTCAAGGGCGTCGAGGGCAAGTTCGAAACGCATTTCTCGCCCGAACCGGGCAGCGGCGACTAATCGCCAAATCTTCGATTCGATCGGGGCGGGACTTTCCCGCCCCTTTTTCGTCGGTGCTACAGGCGCGAGCACGGCATGTCGCGCTACGGCGGCTTTCGACCGATTGCGGACGTACGTCATTTCTTCTCTCCCCTTGTGGGAGAGATACGAAGGCTTGGCAGCTTTGCTGCCTAGCCGCAGTTGAGAGGGGGTTTGCGCGTGCTGGCGTCCGCCCCCTCACCAAGCTTCGCTAGCTCCTGACGGAGCAAGCTGCGCTATCCTCTCCCACAAGGGGAGAGGAGCTTGTGACCGCTCCCCACCCCAAAGCCGCCATGGCCGATCACCGCCGCCATGATTTGCCCTCTTGAAACCCTCGGCCTTGCCGCCGATGTAGGGCGCCGGAGGGATAGCCTGCCGGTCCTCGGCCGGGCAGCCCGATAATCAAGGACTAAAATCGCATGATCGACCCGCTCGCCGCTCTTGTCCCCGTCGTCGTCGAACAGACGAGCCGTGGCGAACGCAGCTTTGACATTTTTTCCCGCCTGCTGCGCGAACGGATCATCTTCGTCACCGGCGAGGTCGAGGATAATATGGCGTCGCTGATCACCGCGCAGCTGCTGTTCCTCGAATCGGAAAATCCGAAGAAGGACATCTACATGTACATCAACTCGCCGGGCGGCGTCGTCACGGCGGGCATGGCGATCCACGACACGATGCAGTACATCCGCCCGCGCGTCGGCACGGTGTGCATCGGTCAGGCGGCATCGATGGGCAGCTTCCTGCTCGCCGCGGGCGAACCCGGCATGCGCGTCGCGCTGACCAACGCGCGGGTGATGGTCCACCAGCCGTCGGGCGGCGCGCGCGGCATGGCATCGGACATTGAAATCCAGGCCAAGGAAATCCTGCGCATCCGCAAGCGGATGAACGATTTGTATGTGAAATATACCGGCCGGCCGCTGAAAGAGATCGAAAAGGCGATGGACCGCGACACCTTCCTCGAAGCCGAAGAGGCAAAAGCATTCGGGCTGGTCGATCATGTCTATGACCGCCGCCCCGGCGCGCTGGAAGGCGACGCGGCAAAGGATCTGAGCGAAGGCCCGACGCCCTGATTCGGCGCGGGTGCGGACATGCCCCGCTCGCCATCCGGGCACCCCGGCTGACGATCACGGGGGAAAGCCGGGAAGGCGCGGGCCGGTACCGCGTGGTAGCCAAAGACAAGGGCTTAACCGCATTTGTTGACGCCCGTTTTGCGCCTTGGCGCTAGGCGGGACAGGGCCGCAATGTCACCCAATTGCCATATTGTAATTGGGTGACCGCGGACTAGGATAAGGACGGCACCGCCATTTCGGCGCCTGCCAGAGGAAGAATTATGACGAAATTGAGCGGCTCGGACAGCAAGAGCACTCTCTACTGCTCCTTCTGCGGCAAGTCGCAGCATGAAGTCCGCAAGCTGATTGCCGGTCCCACCGTGTTCATCTGCGACGAATGCGTCGAACTGTGCAACGACATCATCCGCGAAGAGATCAAGGGCGGGGTTGCCGCGCGCAAGGACGGCGCGGTGCCGACGCCGCTGGAAATCTGCCAGCATCTCGACGCCTATGTGATCGGCCAGAACAAGGCCAAGCGCGTGCTGTCGGTCGCGGTCCACAATCATTACAAGCGCCTCGCCAACTCGGGCCGCGGCGACGAGGTCGAACTCGCCAAGTCGAACATCCTGCTCGTCGGCCCGACCGGCAGCGGCAAGACCTTGCTGGCGCAGACGCTCGCGCGCTTCCTCGATGTTCCCTTCACCATGGCCGACGCGACGACGCTCACCGAAGCCGGCTATGTCGGCGAAGATGTCGAGAACATCATCCTCAAGCTGCTGCAGGCCAGCGACTATAATGTCGAAAAGGCGCAGCGCGGCATCGTTTATATCGACGAAATCGACAAGATCAGCCGCAAGGCCGAAAATCCGTCGATCACCCGCGACGTGTCGGGCGAAGGCGTGCAGCAGGCGCTGCTCAAGCTGATGGAAGGCACGACCGCGTCGGTGCCGCCGCAGGGCGGGCGCAAGCATCCGCAGCAGGAATTCCTGCAGGTCGACACGACGAACATCCTGTTCATCGCCGGCGGGGCGTTCAGCGGGCTGGAAAAGATTATCGGCGACCGCCTGCAGGGCAAGTCGATCGGCTTCGGCGCGCATGTCGCGGGTCCGGACGAGCGCCGCATGGGCGAAGTGCTGAAGAATATCGAGCCCGAGGATCTGCTGAAGTTCGGTCTGATCCCCGAATTCGTCGGGCGCCTGCCGGTGATCGCGACGCTCGAGGATCTCGACATTGACGCGCTGGTCAAGATTCTGGGCGAGCCCAAGAACGCGCTGGTGAAACAGTATCGCAAGCTGTTCGATCTGGAAGAGGTCGTGCTGACCTTTACCGACGATGCGCTGATTGCGGTCGCCAAGAAAGCGATCGAACGCAAGACCGGCGCGCGCGGCCTCCGCTCGATCGTCGAGGCGATCCTGCTCGACACGATGTTCGACCTGCCCGACCTGACCGATGTGGTCGAGATCGTCGTCGACAAGGATGTCGTCGAGGGTCGCAAGGATCCGGTGCGCGTCTATGCCGACAAGGCCAAGGAAGCGGCGGGCGACGCCGCCTGAGTCGCGGCGGGTCCGTCGTTTGCCCTGAAATCAGGCGACTCGGCGGCCCCGCGCGCGAAAAATTGTTGCATTGCAGCAACAGTTGCCGAGAAAAACGCATTAGCGCCTGTGGATAAATCGCGGATCGCAACGGAAATTCGCGGTTTTTCGATCTTTCGCCGCGGCTTTCGCCGCGCGCCGCTTGCACTGTCACAATTGCTGTCACAATCGTGCCACATGCGGGCTTCAGGGGCGCTCGCAGGACTTGCGCGCCCCATTTCGCGCGCCTGCCGAACGACACCACACCAAGGGGACATCCTGACATGAAATTCCGTCACACGCTTGCCGCCAGCTGCGCGCTGATCCCGGTCGCGCTGCTTTCCACGCCGGCCTTTGCCCAGTCGACCGGTTCGGTCGACTTCGACGAGGAAATCGTCGTTACGGGCGTTTCGGCAACCGATGTTGTTGGCATTTCGTCACCTGACACCTCGAAGGCGAAGGCCGTTCTGGGTCAGGAAGTCATCGAACGCCAGAACCCGGGGCAGACGATTCTCGACACCATCAACCTGCTGCCTGGCGTCAACTTCACCAACAACGACGCCTATGGCTCGGCCGGCGGCCAGCTGACGATCCGCGGCTTTTCCGCCGACCGCATCAGCCTGACCTTTGACGGTGTGCCGCTGAACGATTCGGGCAACTACGCCATTTATTCGAACCAACAGCTCGACCCCGAACTGATTGAGCAGGTCAACGTCAACCTCGGTTCGACCGACGTCGACAGCCCGACCGCCGCCGCGACGGGTTCGACCGTCAACTATCGCACCCTGACCCCGACCGAAGAATTTGGCGTGAAGGTTTCGGGTTCGGCCGGCGAATATGAATTCATGCGCATCTTCGGCCTGATCAACACCGGCGAATTCACGCCTTGGGGTACGCGCGCATTCCTGTCGGCCTCGACCGCGTCGAACAACAACCCGTTCAACAACTATGGCCGCCTGCGCAAAAAGCAGTTCAATGGTCGCATCTGGCAGCCGCTCGGCGACAACGGCGATTTCATCTCGGTCGCTGGCCATTACAACGTCAACCGCAACAACTTCTTCGGCTCGGTGCCGCTGCGCCTCGACGCGAACCGCGTCGTCGGTTCGGGTTCGGGCAACCGCTTCCCGATCGACAAGGACGAGCGCGAATATGACATCGCCGCGCCCTGCACCACCACCGCCACGATTCGCCCGGGCGTCGCCGACACGCAGTCGAGCTGTGGGACCGAGTTTGACCGTCGCTACAACCCGTCGAACACGGGCAACATTCGCGGCGCTTCGAAGTTCACGCTGACCGAAGGCCTCGTCCTGACCGTTGACCCCAGCTATCAGTATGTGAAGGCCAATGGCGGCGGCACCGTGACCGCCAACGAAGGCTTCCGCGACATCAATCCGGCCGGCGGTACCGGTACCTGCGGCACGGTGGGTGGCGCGATTACGGCGCAGATTAACTGCTCGACGGGTTACTTGGGTGGCCAGCCCTATTTCGGTCGGGACCTCAACGGCGACGGCGACATTCTCGATCGCGTATCGATGCTGGCTCCGAGCCAGACGCAGACGCACCGTTATGGCGTGATCGCCAACCTGCGCTGGGACATCAATGATTTCCACACCGTCCGCGTCGGTTTCACCTATGATCGCGCGCGTCACCGCCAGACCGGCGAAGTCGGCCTGTTGCAGTTCAACGGCGAACCCTTCAGCGTCTTCCCCGTCACCGACAATCCGCAGACCGACGCTACCGGCGTCATCCTGCAGAAGCGCGATCGCCTGTCCTATGCGATCCTGACCCAGGTTTCGGGTGAATATCGTGGCGAGTGGGCCGACGGCCGCATCATCACCACGGTCGGCATTCGCGCCCCGTTCTTCAAGCGCGACCTGAACAACAATTGCTTCACATCGAGCGACACGGGCTTCCTGGAATGTTTCGGCAGCGCGACCGATCCGCGCAACGCGACCTATGCGACGCTGAACCCGACGATCCAGGGGCCGCAGCAGCGCGTGCTGAAGTATGACGACATCCTTCCCAACGTCGGCCTGATGTTCAAGCCGAACAGCCAGATGTCGGTGTTCGCCAACTATTCGAAGGGTCTGCAGGTTCCGGGTACCGACGCGCTGTACAACGCGTTCTTCTTTGCCCCGAACACCCCGTCGGCACGCCCCTCGCCCGAAACGAGCGACAACTTCGACCTCGGTTTCCGCTATCGCACCAGCAAGGTGCAGGCGCAGATTTCGGGCTGGTTCACCAAGTACAACGATCGTCTGGCATCGGCGTTCGACCCGGAAACCGATCGCAACCTGTACCGCAACCTTGGGCGCGTCGACAAATATGGCATCGACGGTAGCGTCGCATATCAGCCGATCCCCGAACTGGCGCTGTATGTGTTCGGTTCGTGGATGAAGTCTGAAATCAAGGACAACGTCCAGTCGGGTGAATGCACCGCGGCACAGGTCACGGGCAACATTGCCGGTTGTACCGCCGTCGGCCAGCCGATCTTCGTGGCAACCGCAGGCAAGCGCGAATCGGGCGCTCCCAAGTACAGCTTCGGCGGTACCGTCCGCGGAACGCTGGGTCCCGTCGAACTGGGTATCACCGGCAAGCGCACCGGTGGCCGGTTCATCTACGATACCAATCTGCCGGTATATGGCGGCACGCTGGCCGCTCCGGTCGAAGTGTATCCGAACAAGACCAACGCTTACTGGCTCGTCAACTTGGACGCGCGCCTCAGCCTGGAATGGGCGGGTCTCAACGACAAGACCTTCCTCCAGCTGAACGTCTACAACCTGTTCGACTCGCTGTACGTTGGCAACTACACCCCCGGTCTGAACCAGGGTGGCGTGCTGGGCCCGAACGCATTCACGGGCAACCCGGCTTCGGTACCTAACGCCCAAATCGGCGCGCCGCGCACGATCAGCGCAACGCTGACGGTCGGCTTCTAAGCCGTACCGACCGGCCAAGAAAACAGGGCGCGGGAGGCAACTCCCGCGCCCTTTTTCATGCTCATGTTGAAATGCGCGCCGCGGCGGTGGCGGCGGTGGCCGTCAGTCGGCGGCGATGCGACGGGCGGTGTCCTGGACGAGCGCGATCATGTTGGGGACGCCCTGGGTGCGGTTCGACGACAGCTGGCGCGTGAGGTCGAAGGGGGCGAGCGCGGCGGCGATGTCCATGTCCGCGACCTCGACCGCGGGTTTGTCCTGTACCGCGGCGAGGACCAGCGCGACGATGCCCTTGGTGATCGCGGCGTTGCTGTCGGCAAGGAAATGCAGGCGGCCGTCGGCCTGCGGCACCGGATAGACCCAGACGCTGGCGCTGCATCCGCGCACCAGCGTCGCGTCAGTCTTGAGCGCGTCGGGCATCGGCTCCAGCTCGCGGCCAAGCTCGATCAGCAGGCGATAACGATCGTCGCCGTCGAGAAAGTCATATTCGTCGTGGATGTCGGTCAGGCTGCGCATGGGGCGGCACTGGCAGATTTGGGAGGGAGTGGGAAGAGCGAGAAGCTTTCCTCCCTTTCGTCGCCCCCACGAAAGGGGGGCGTTGTCGGCCTCACGCTATCTCGCCAGCGGCCCCCGCCTTCGCGGGGGCGACGGACATTATAGATCCACCCCCGCGGCGATCGCTTCCAGCTTGCGCAGCCGTTCTTTCAGGTCAGCGATCTCGATCCGCGACCCGGCGTGGGGGACCGCCGCGTCGTGGGCGACGGTGACATGCCCGGCGGCGAGTTCTTCGCGCTTGAGCTGGATCCAGTCGCGCCAGCCGCGCAGCGCGGCCAGGCTCATGATCGTCAGGGCAGTCAGGGCGACGGCGCTGACCATCAGGTTGGATGCAAGATCAGACGTAATGGTGGCCATGATGCGGCTCCTTCTTCGTCGCGGTCGTCAGGAGAGCGACCGGTCGCGCAGCTTCTCGATTTCCTGATCGAGCGTCACGGCGCGGTTGTTGTCGGTGGCGATGCGTTCGAGCACCTGGATACGGTCCTTGAGCGCGCGGATTTCGGCTTGCAGCGCCTTGGTCTCGCCATTGTCGACAGGGGCGGCGAAAAACTCGTTGCCCTTGTGGTCGCGGCGGACGCCATATTTGGCGCGGACGACGCTGCCGATGGTAACGATCAGGACGATGCCGATAACCATTTCAAACGGGTTCATGGGGGGATCCTTCCGTATTTTCTTATCGTTGCTTCAATTCGGTTGCTTCAGTTCAGCGGAGCGTCGCGCAGCTTTTCGATCTCGTCGGCGACGTCAATTCCCTTGTCGGTAACGATCCGTTCGAGAACGCGCACACGCTGTTCCAGCCGTTCGGTCGCCGCCGCATATTGCGCGGCCTTTTCGGCGGTCATTTCGGACTGTTTCTCGATCATCTTTTGCTGATGCTTCGACCAGATGGCAAAACCGCCAAGCAGGAAGGGAGCGAGGGGGATCAGGATCCAGATGGCGTCGCCCATGACCGCTCTCCTCAGTTGGCCGGGCGCCGCAGCGCCTCGATCTCCGCCGCCACCCGGTGCCCTTCGTCGGTGACGATGCGTTCGACGACGGCGAGGCGATCCTTCACCGAACCCAGTTCGGCGCGCAGCTGGGCATTTTCCTGGCTGATCAGCTTGACGCGTTCCATCGCCTCGTCGCTGGTCTTGGGATAGACCGCCTTGCCCCAGCTGTTTTCGAGCGGATAACCGTTCTTGACGCGCAGCCAGGTGGTGAAGATCCAGCCCCCGATCGCGGCGAGGCCAAGGATGGCGGCGCCGGGTGCGATGGTATTCAGGACATCGAGATTCATTGGACTATTCCCCTCAGCGCAGGCGGTCGATCTGGTCGGCGAGCTGCGCCGCCTGACCATGATTTTCGGTGGCGATGCGTTCGAGCACCGAAATCCGCTCTTCCAGGCGGCTGACCTGCCCTGCCAGCTTGGCATTGTCATCGGTCAGCAGTGCGATTTTTCGATCAGCGTCGGGGTCGGTTCGATGAACCGTGCCACCCCATTCATTTTCAACCGGATAGCCGTGCTTGGCGCGGATCCAGGTGGTGAACATCCAGCCGCCGATCGACAATGCGATAATGGCGAGGACGAAACCGGTACCACCGAAATTCATCTGTCTTCTCCCTGTTGCATCCAGCCCGTTCGCTCAGCGTAGCGCGTCGATCTCGTCGGCGAGGCGGCGGTTGTGGCTGGTATAATATTGCTCGATGTCGGCGAGGCGGCGGTCGATGTCGCGGAAGCGCGACTTGATGTCGCGGGTCGACGCGGTCGGGTTGCTGCGCACCCCCTGCCAGAATTTCGCTTCTTCGCTCGAGCCATAGAGCGCGAAGGGTTTGGGCGTCCCCATCCAGGCAATCATCCAGTAAGCGATCAGCGTCCAGGGAAAGCCCCCCATCAGCGTCAGCAGCACCGCGCCAACGCGGACCCAGAGGACGTCGACACCGCTGTAATCGGCGATCCCGGCGCAAACGCCGCTCCATTTGGCGTTCTGCTTGTCGAGGTAGAATTTCGTGCGGCTGGCAGACATCTCAGTTCCTCCGGCTGGTATTTTCGAGTTGCGCCAGCTCTTCATCGCTACGCACCGCAGGGCGGAAGTCGGGATGGTCGGCGCTGATGATGCGTTCGACAGTGTGCAGCCGGCTTTCGAGGCGGCGCGCGGTGTCGTACAATTCGTCGAGCAGTTGCTCGTCCTCTCCGGTCAGCGTCTTGGCCTGCTTCCACTTGGTGATGTAGTGGAGGATCAGCCAGGGCAGACCAAGGAAGAGCGTGCCGATGACGATCGGGACGACGATGACTTCTTCCATCGGTCTGGCTCCTTATTGCTTGCTGGCCTGCGCGGCCTTCAGCGCGGCAAGTTCGTCGGCGACCTTGTCGGCGGCCTGCAGTTCGGCGATTTCCTCGTCGAGCGACTTTTTATAGCCGAGGTTCAGCGCATCGGCACGGCCTTCGGCTTCGTCGACGCGGCGTTCGAGGATTTCGAAGCGCGAGAAGGCATCTTCGACGCGGTCGCCGTTGGTCATTTCGCGCAGCTTATACTTGTTTTCGGCGCTTTCGAGGCGGTTGACGACGCTCGACTGGCGCGCGCGCGCTTCCGAAAGCTTTTTCTGCAGCTTGGCGATATCGGCCTCATAGCCCTTGAGCGCGTCGTCGAGCGTGGCGATCTCGGCCTTCAGCTTTTCGGCCATGTCGCCAGCCTTCTGCTTTTCGACCAGCGCGGCGGTGGCCAGGTCTTCGCGGTCCTTCGACAGCGCGAGTTCGGCCTTTTCCTTCCAGCTGTCCTGCAGGCTTTCGAGCTTGGCGATGTGGCGGCGCATTTCCTTCTGGTCGGCGATCGTGCGGGCAGCCGACGCGCGGACTTCGACAAGCGTTTCGTTCATCTCGAAGATGATCTGGCGGATCATCTTTTCGGGATCTTCGGCCCGGTCGAGCAGGTCGGTGACGTTGGCGGCGATGATGTCGCGGGTGCGTGAAAAAATACCCATCTGAAAAACTCCTGTCGAAATCTGGAGACCTTGGTCTGTTCTAAACAAAAAGGCTGGTGCCGGGGCGGGGCAAGGGGGGAGAGTGCCCCGGCACCAGTGCCGGTCAGGCCAAAGCGCTGACCGCCGGGGACATGACAGCGGCAACCAGCGGGCCGACGTGAACGCCGGTGGCACTGGCCGCAACCTGCGGCTGGTCGATCGCTCCGACGAGGATGGCCAGCGCTCCGGCCGTGCTCAGCACGAAAGTGGCGGCTTGGGCAAACATCGACTTCATGATCTAACCTTCCTGTGGTTGTCGCTGCACCGGAACATTTGTCCCGGTTCGGTTTCCACAATGCAGACACCGTGCCAATTGCACAAAGCCTCGCAAAACCGCGCAAATTGACTCGCAAATTGCCTTTCCCATCGATTTGGCTTGCCATCGAGCGGGAAAATTTGCCAATGATTGGGAATGGAGCGCGAAACCCAGTTTATCGGCCAGTCCGCGGCCTTTCAGGACGCGGTCGAACGCGCCAGCCTGGCCGCCTCGCTCGACCGGCCGGTACTGGTGATCGGCGAGCGCGGGACGGGCAAGGAACTGATCGCCGAGCGCCTGCACCGTCTGTCGACGCGCTGGGACCGCCCCTATGTGATCATGAACTGCGCCGCGATGCCCGAGACGCTGATCGAGTCCGAACTGTTCGGGCACGAGGCGGGTGCCTTCACCGGCGCGACGCGCACCCGCGCGGGGCGGTTCGAAGAAGCCGACGGCGGCACATTGTTCCTCGACGAGCTGGCGACGATGTCGATGGGAGCGCAGGAGCGGCTGCTGCGCGCGGTCGAATATGGCGAGGTGACGCGCGTCGGATCGTCGCGCCCGATCCGCGTCGACGTCCGCATCGTCGCGGCAACCAACGAACATCTGCCCGCGCTGGTCGACGAAAACCGCTTCCGCGCCGACCTGCTTGACCGGCTGTCGTTCGAGGTCATCACCCTGCCCCCGCTGCGTGCGCGCGAGGGCGATATCGAGGTGCTCGCCACCTATTTCGGGCAGCGCATGGCGACCGTCCTTGGCTGGGAAGAATGGCCGGGGTTCGGGCCGCGCGCGCTCGCGGCGATGGAGGGGCATGATTGGCCGGGCAATGTCCGCGAGCTGCGCAATGTCATCGAGCGCGCCATCTATCGCTGGGCCGACCCCGAAAAGCCCGTCGATGCGCTGAACTTCGACCCCTTCGCCAGCCCCTGGCAGCCGGTGGGGCGCAAAGCAGCGGCGAAGGCCGAGGGCGGCAGTGCATCCCCGGCCCCCGCCTCCGCCGCTCCCGCCCCCACATCAACCGCCACGCCGAGCGGCCCGGTCAGCGACCTGCGCGCCGCGGTCGACGCCTATGAACGCCAGATCCTGTCCGACACAATGGCCCGTTGCCGCTTCAACCAGAAGGTCGCGGCGGAAGCGCTGGGGCTGAGCTACGACCAGATCCGCCATGCGCTGAAAAAGCATGGGCTGAACCAATAACGCCTATCGCTTCTGCGCAGGAACGGCGTCGGCGATAATTGGTGCGCGGACGACACCGTTGAATTCATCGACGAACTTGCCGAGCAATGACAGGAACGTCTCGGCCTCGTCCGGCGTGAACGCCGACAGGGCGATTTTTTGCGCGCGGATGGCGGGTTCGCGCAGCCGTTCCAGATGCCGCTCGCCTTTGGCGGTCAGGACAAGGATTTTGCGGCGGCGGTCTTTGGGATCGTCAACGCGCACGATGAATCCATCATCGGCCAACTTCTTGACGACAAGTCCGGTGGTCGAACGGTCCAACCCTACTTTTTTCGACAGGCTGATCTGATCGAGGCGCTCGTAATGGCGCAGGATCACGAGCACGCCATATTGGGTGGTCGTCGCCCCGATACCCGCGCTTTCGGACAGGAATAACGAAACGCTGATCTGATGCGCGCGGCGGAGCAGGAAACCCGGGCGCTTGTAAAGAGCATCGATACCATTCGTGCCTTCAGCTTTCCTGTCCCGATCACTCGTCAAACCCGGCCCTCCGTTTCTCGCCCGAAAATGGCCCCGACAACACGGCTCCATCCTGCACACAATACCGTCGGTAAGGGCGATCGGTCGTCGTCGATTCTAACCAGAGTCCGTCCGCGCGCAACTGCTGAAAAGCGCCCGGGTGCGGCGCTGAAGCGAGGCAAACCCGGTTCAAACGGATGGGTTTGCACCGCGCTGCCGATACAATAGGCAGTACCACGGTGTTTATGACGCGACCGCGACTGGATCGGCGCTGTTGATCCATGGGGCAGCGAAGGGCAGGCCGCTAAACATGAAGAGTGCGAATCGCCATTCCAGCGCGCAAGGGGCGGCCGACGCCGCATCACGCGCGTTCGCCGCGCGCAGCTTCTCCGACAATGCCGCGCTTCATGCCATCGCCGAAGGCGGCGGTGCGCTGTGTACGATCGTCGGTATCGAGGGCAGCTTTTCGCGCCAGCTCGGCGCACAGCTGGCGATTCGCCGCGACGGCACAGTGGTCGGATCGCTCGCCGACGGCTGTTTGGAAGCGCAACTGGTTGCGGAGGTCGCGCGGATCGACGGGCCGGTCGTGCGGCTCTATGGCCGCGGCTCCGAACAGATCGATTTTCGCCTGCCGTGCGGTAGCGCCATCCATATCCTGATCGACCCGGCGCCGGACCGGGAGGCGATCGCCCGGGTGGCGCACGACCTGTCCGAACGACGACCAGCCACGCTCGCCCTGCCGCTACCCGATAGATGCGATCGCGGGCTGCTGCGGCACCGGCATTTCTTTCCCGACCTCACCATCATCGCCTTGGGAAACGGCCCCGAAAGCGAAGCGCTGGCGCATCTCGCCGATGCCGCCGGGGTGAATATCCGCAGCTATGGCCCCGATAGCGCGGAGCTCGCGCTGGGCCGCGCCCCCGACCTTCCCGCCCCCGATGCGTGGACCGCGGTGATCCTGTTGTTCCACGACCATGAATGGGAGCGCGAGCTACTGCGCTGGGCGCTGGGCAGCGATGCCTTTTACATCGGCGCGCAGGGCGGCGCGGTCGCGCGGCAACGGCGGCTGGAGGTGCTGG
Source organism: Sphingopyxis sp. 2PD (assembly GCF_005503695.1). Classification (GTDB taxonomy): domain Bacteria; phylum Pseudomonadota; class Alphaproteobacteria; order Sphingomonadales; family Sphingomonadaceae; genus Sphingopyxis. The sequence continues at coordinate 29,349 of NZ_SCMU01000009.1, read as the reverse complement.
CGGATGACGGCGTCTCGCACGCAGACCGCGCGCGCATCACCAGCCCGGTCGGAATTTTCCCGCAGGCGCGGCAACCCGCCGCGCTGGCGCTGTCCGCCCTGTCGGACATCATCTTTCGTTATGCCGCGCTGGAGCCCGACCAATGACCGTCGGCATCTATGTGCTCGCGGCCGGGCAAAGCACGCGATTTGGTGCGCCCAAGCTGGATGCGATGTGTGCAGCGCGCCCGCTCGGCGCCTGGATCATCGCCGCGATCGAAGCCGCAGGCCTCGCCCCCGGCACGATCATCGTGCCGCCATCGACCCCGCGCTTTGCGCTCGAGGCAGAGCGCAGCGGCTGGACACTCGCGATCAACGCCAAGGCCGAACGCGGACTGTCGACGTCGCTGGCGCGCGCGATCGGCCACGCCGAGGACGCGGCGCATGAGGCCGCCGCGATTTTCCTGGCCGACATGCCGCTGATCACCGCAGCCCATGTTCGCACCATTGCCGCGGCAGGGCAGCCCGACCGGCCAATGGCGACGCTGTACCCCGGCGGCGCCCTCGGCGTTCCCGCCCGCCTGCCGCGCGCGCTGTTCGCGGCGCTGACGCGCGGCGCCGCAGATGTCGGCGCTGCGGCATTGCTCGCCGCGCAGCCGACGCTGCGCGCGATCACCGGCGACGCGGACCTGCAAGATGTCGATAGCCCGGAGGATCTGGCGCGGGCTGAGGCGATGCTGATCGAGCGTCGGTCGCACCGGGAACGCGCGCGCACCGATAGCGGGCTTACTGCCCGGGCAGCTCGCGGCTGAGCGCCTCCAGCACCGCATCCTGCGCCGCAGCCAAGTCGGCGAGCCGATCGCGCAGCGCATAGATTTCGGGCAAGCCGTCGATCGCTTCGTCGACGCTGCGCTCGAGATAAAGCCGGTCGATGTCGGCGAGCGCGGCGGTGAGCGGCGCGCGCGTGGCGGTGAGGCGCGAAATCGCCTGTTGCGCGACGACCCAGCGCTCGCTGGCAACCGGTGCACCCGCCGCGGCGGATACCAGCGGCGCAGTCACATTGCGCTCGGCGGCAAAGGCCTGCTGCGCAGCGGCTGCATCCGATTGCCAGCGCGCCAGCCGTCCGTCGAGGTCGGCGGGAAGCGGCCCCGGCGGCGCCACGACGACGGCGGGCGGCGCCACGTCGAAGCGCCCCTCGACCGCGCGTTTGGCAAGCGAGGGCGCGCCCGCATTCTGTGCCGCCGCACAGGCCGAAAGCGACAGGGACATGGCGAGCGCCAGCGACAGGGCAAGAAGGGTGCGCGTCATCGCCGCCTCTGATATGGGTGCGGGCGCAACGCGGCAAGCACCGAATCGGCGGCGCATCCCGCCATTCGTCAACCGACCCGCTTTTTGCACGAAAAGCACGGAATTTGGCGGTTGACAGCTTGGGCCTGGATCGCTAGTGGCGCTGACTTTCCCGCATGCCGGAAAAATCGCCTGCCTTGGTGGGTGATTGGTGCGCGGGTGATTTAGTTTTTTGATTGGATGGAAGACCATGTTCGCAATCGTGCGCACGGGCGGAAAGCAGTATCGCGTTGCCGCCGGAGACAAGATCGCCGTTGAAAAGATCGACGGCGAAGCTGGCGACACCGTGTCGCTGGGCGACGTCCTGCTGGCCGGCGACGGCGGCGAAGTGAAGGATGCGAAGGGTCTGACCGTTTCGGCCGAGATCATCGCCCAGACGCGCGGCGAAAAGGTCATCGTGTTCAAGAAGCGCCGTCGGCACAACTACCGCCGCCGCAACGGTCACCGTCAGTCGCTGACGCTGCTGCGCATCCTGGCCGTCGGCGAAGCCAAGAAGGCTGCGCCGAAGAAGGAAGCTGCGCCGAAGGCCAAGGCCGCTCCGGCAACCGAAGCCAAGGCTGCGGCGCCCGCCAAGGAAGCTGCACCGAAGAAGGCTGCCGCTCCCAAGAAGGACGCTGCACCCAAGGCCGAGACCGCCGAAAAGAAGCCCGCTGCCAAGAAGGCAGCCCCCAAGAAGGACGCCTGAGCGCGGCGACGCGGCTCGGCCCCTCCAAACGAATTAAGGAGCATCAGTCATGGCACATAAGAAAGCAGGCGGTTCATCGCGCAACGGTCGCGACTCAGCCGGCCGTCGCCTTGGCGTGAAGAAGTTCGGCGGTCAGGAAGTGATCGGCGGCAACATTATCGTGCGCCAGCGCGGCACCAAGGTTTACCCGGGTGTCAACGTCGGCATGGGCAAGGACCACACGCTGTTCGCAACCGCCGACGGCCAGGTCCGATTCCACGATGGCAAGCTTGGCCGCAAATATGTGTCGGTCGACGCCATGGCGGAAGCCGCCGAATAAAGGACGATCCGCACGGGTCGCCCACCAAGGGATGACCCGGAACGGTCCTTTCCGCTGAAGGCGGAAACAAAGTTCGAAAAGAGGGAGACGGGTCACCCCCGGCCTCCCTTTTTTCTTGCCCATTGTCCGCGACTTGGCGGCCCCTTATCGGGAATGGGCACGAAAATCGGGCCATCCATCTCCCTCCACATCGACTGTCGTCAAAGCGTCACCATCGGGCGCCAAGGCGGCGGCAATTGGGAGTGAAAAGAATGTTCGCGCGTACCGAAAGACTGTTGCTGCGGCCCGGCTGGCAGGAAGACGCCCCGGCACTGGCCCGGGCGATCGGCGAAGAAGCCGTGGTCCGCAACCTCGCGACCGCGCCCTGGCCCTATGGCGAAAGCGAGGCGCGCGAGTTTCTGAGCAAGCCGATCGACCCCGTCCAGCCGCGGTTCCTGATTTTCGCCCGCACCGGCGGCGCCCCGCGCCTTGTCGGCGGCTGCGGCATTTCCCCCGACCCCGACGGCAGGCTCGAAATGGGCTATTGGATCGCGCGCCCCTATTGGGGACTCGGCTTTGCCACCGAAGCCGGGCGCCAGCTGATGGGCATCGCGCGCGCGATGCATTTGCCCAAGCTGACCGCGGGCCATTTCCTCGACAATCCGGCATCGGGCGCGGTGCTGCGCAAGTTAGGCTTTCGCCCGACCGGTAAGGTCGCGCAGCGTTACAGCCTCGCGCGCGGCGGCGATGCAGCCTGCGCGCTGTTCGAAGAAGGCGACGGCGATGTCGATGGCCTTGTCACCCCGATGCGAAGCCGCATCGGGGTGGACGAAGATTTCCGTGAGGAACTGCGGTTGATGGCGGCTTGAAAACCGCCGCCCCCGCGAAGGCGGGGGCCGCTAGCGGCGTTGCGCCAGGTGGCTGTCGGCCCCCGCCTTCGCGAGGGCGACGCTACCCCTTACCCGCGCATCTTGTTCACCATGCCCATGATGTCGTCGAGCGGATTACCGTCGCCGTCCATGTCGAGCATCTTGCCGAGCCCGCCCAAACCGCCACCAAGGCCGCCAGCCGACGGCGCGGTGCCGCCACCCAGCGCGCCGCCCAACACATTGCCGAGCATCCCGCCGAGACCGCCGGAAAGCCCGCCGCTTTCGCCCGACTGACCGCCCTGCTTCGCCATATAGCCCGCGACCATCATCGCCAGGATCGGCAGCATCCTTTTGAGCAGCCCCGAATCGAGTCCGGTCTGCGCCGCCGCTTGTCCGGCGACGGTGCGGCTGACGTCCTTCGATCCGAAGATCTGCCCGAGCACCTCGTTGCCCGGCGCCACCGGGGTCGGCTGCGACCCCAGCACCGAATCGAGCAATCCGCCGCCGCCGAGTTGCCCCAGCAGGCCGCCCAGCCCCTCGATCCCGCCCGATTGCGCCTGTTTCTTGAACCCGCCCAAAATCGCGGGGAGCAGCGCCTCGGCGCCCTGCTTCGCCATGGCCGGCGGAATGCCCAGATCTTTCGCCATCGATTCGATGCCGCCAGCCTGCGCCAAAATGTCGGTCAGGTTCATGTCTTTATCCTCCCACTCCGGCGCCGGTCGGATCGCGCCCACGGGCACGACTATACCAGCGCGCGGGCGAAGGACGAGTCGTTCATTTGGCTGTCATTTTCAAATGCATAGTCCTAGCCTGTGGCCATCCGACTCGCCCGTTCCGGGCTGGGCCGCGTCAAAGTGGGAGTGAAATCATGGGCATTTTCAGCAGCATCAAGGACGCGATTTTCGGCAAGAAGGCGGTTGCCGCCGAGCCCGCAGCACCGGCCGCGCCGAGCCCCATCGGCAGTGCGCTCGACGCCGCGACCAGCGCGATGGCGGCCGCCGCCGCAGCGCCGCCCGCCGAGGTCGATGTCGACGCGATCCTGACCGCCGAGGCGGCGGGCAAGGACCTCAACTGGCGCACCTCGATCGTCGACCTGATGAAATTGCTCGGCATCGATTCGAGCCTTGCCAACCGCAAGGAGCTCGCGACCGAGCTGGGTTATACTGGCGCCCTCGACGGCAGTGCCGAAATGAACATCTGGCTGCACAAGGCGGTGATGCGCGAACTCGCCGCGAACGGCGGCAAGGTGCCCGCCGATCTGACCGACTGACCTTGAATCCTCCCTGTCGCGCAGCGATGGGGAGGTGGCAGCCCGTAAGGCTGACGGAGGGGCCGCGACGCCGCGGCCCCTCCACCATCCTTCGGATGGTCCCCCTCCCCATGGCTTCGCCACAGGGAGGATATGGTTCCCATTGACCCGCGCCGCCCTCCGCCTAGACAGGTTTCAACAGAAACAAGATCGTAAGGGAGCCGTCGCGTGCATCACAGCCTGTCCACCCCATTCACCCGCCGCCAGACGCTGACGACGCTCGGCACCGGGGCGGCGAGCCTGGCATTGGCGGCGTGCAGCCGCGACCCCGGCGGCGTCGCGACCCTGCCACCGCTGCCTGCCGCCACCGCTCAGGCTGGAGCCGAGGCGTTGCTGTCCTCGATCGCCGACAACCTCCTCGCGCTGTCCCCCGAAGGCGCCACTTCGCTGGGCATCGACACCGGCGCGCGCGCGGCCGAACGCGGCAAGCTGTCCGACCGATCGGCGGCGGGCCAGCAGGCGGTCGCCAATACACTGAAGGCCGATGTCGCGCGCGTTCGCGCGTTCGACAAGACCGGCCTCGACCACAAGACGCGCACCAGCCTCGCGGTGGTCGAAAGCGCCTATGGCGTGGCGCTCGACGGTTTTGCCCTGCCCTATGGCGATGTTGCGGTCGGCGGGTGGCGAAACACGCCCTATGTCGTGATCCAGAATGTCGGCGCCTATCTGGACATTCCGAAATTCCTCGACAGCGACCATCCGGTCAAGAATGCCGCCGATGCCGAAGCCTATCTGGCGCGCCTCAATGCCTATCCCGGGGTACTCGACGGCGAGACCGAACGGCTCAAGGCGGCGGGCGGCCAAGGGATGATCGCCCCCGCCTTTCTGATCGACAAGGCGGTCAAGCAGATGGAGGCGAGCTTGGTCGATGCCCGCGAGGGCGGCAGCCTGGTCGAGAGCCTCGCCAAGCGGACGCGCGAGGGTAACATTGCCGGCAATTGGGGTCCGCGCGCCGAGACGATCACGCGCGGCGCCGTCGTCCCAGCGCTCGAACGCCAGCTCGCCGAACTGAAGGCGCAGCGAAGCAAGGCGACGATGGACGCCGGGATGTGGGCGCGGCCGGGCGGCGACGAATGGTACGCGTGGGGGCTGCGCGCCAGCACCACGACGCGGATGACCCCCGACGAGGTGCATCAGATGGGCCGCGACGAGCTGGCCGAACTGCACGGCCGGATGGACCCGATCCTGAAGAAGCTCGGCTATACGCAAGGCTCGGTCGGCGACCGGATGAACGCGCTGGCCAAGGATCCGCGTTTCAAATTTCCCGACAACGACGCCGGACGCGCCGAAATCCATGCGTATATCCAGACCTGGCTCGGCAAGATCCGCGCCGAGCTGCCGCGCGCCTTCCGCACCTTGATGAAGGGCAATGTCGAGGTGAAGCGCCTGCCGCTCGCCGAAGAACCCGGCGCGCCCGCCGCTTATGGCGGCGCCGGGTCGATCGACGGCAGCATTCCGGGCAAATTCTGGATCAACCTGCGCACCACCGAATTGCACAGCAAATATTCGCTGCCCGACCTCACGATGCACGAGGCGATCCCCGGGCATGTGTGGCAGGGCGAATATGCCAACCAGATGCCGCTGATCCGCACGATGCTGGCGTTCAACGCCTATTCGGAAGGGTGGGCGCTCTATGCCGAGCAGCTGGCCGACGAGTTGGGGCTGTATGACGATTTCGAGGTGGGGCGGCTCGGCTATCTCCAGTCGCTGGCGTTCCGCGCGTGCCGCTTGGTGGTCGACACCGGGTTGCATGCGAAGCGCTGGACGCGCGAACAGGGGGTCGAGTTTTTCGTCAAGGAAAACGGCTCGAACCCGCTCGAGGTCGCGAGCGAGGTTGATCGCTATTGCAGCTGGGCCGGACAGGCGTGCGGTTACAAGGTCGGGCACAGCGAGATCGTGCGGCAACGCGGGCTGGCGCAGGCGGCGCTCGGGCCGAAATACGACCTGCGCGATTTCAACAATGTCGTGGTCGAGGGCGGCAACGTCCCGCTCGATGTGCTGGCGCTGAATGTCGCGGAATATGTGGCGGAGAACAAGGGCTGATGCGTCGGCGCATCGCCTGGTCAACATTCGGTGCGGCGCTGCTGGCCAGCAGCGCCGGCCATGCCGCCGACGCCCCTGCCCCACAGGAAACTGCGCGCGTCGCGATCGTGACGTCCGACGTCGATCGCTTTTACGCCTTGTACGACGACCCGGCGATCGCCGCCCAGCCCGATGTGCTAGCGACGCGCTATCTAGCCGACGCGTCGCCGGGGTTAGTCGAATTCATGGCGATGCGCCGGATCACGCCCGAACGCGTGGCGAAGGCGCTGCGCGACAAGCCCGATCTGTATCGCGACGCGCGCACCTGCGCGGCGACGCTCGGCAATGTTCGGGGGCGGTTGGCAGCGTCGGCCGATCGGTTGGCGGCGCTCTATCCGCCAGCAATTTTTCCGCCGATCACCATCGCGATGAGCCGCGGGACGCCAGTCGCGGCGGCGAATGCCAAGGGGCTCTACGTCTCGCTCGAAGCGTTGTGCGCCGCGAAGTTTTTCGAAGCCGATGACGAAGATCGCTTTGTCCATGTCATCGCGCATGAATATGTCCATGCCCAGCAACCGCTTGCGCAGGTCGAAAGCGATAGCGACACCGTGCTCCACGCCTCGCTCGTCGAAGGCGCCGCCGAATTTGTTGCCGAACAGATCAGCGGTTCGGTTGCGTATACGCATCTGCTCCGCTGGACGGCGGGGCGCGAGGCTATGGTCGAGCGGGACTTTCTGGCCGAAATGGACGGCCAGGCTAAGGGCTCTCGCTGGGTTTACAACCAGCTCGGAACCCCGGACTGGCCGGGCGATCTGGGCTATTGGGTCGGCTATCGAATCGTCAAAAGCTATTACAACCGCGCGCCCGACAAGGCGGCTGCGCTCAAGGCGATCATCGAGATGCGCGATCCTGCCGCCTTCCAGGCAGAAAGCGGCTGGACGCCGGGAATGACGCTTTAGCGATCTCCGTCATTTCAAAGACCTGCGTTCCCGCGAAGGCGGGAACCCATCACCGACCGGTACAAAATGGCGCGGTCAGGAGATGGGCTCCCGCCTTCGCGGGAGCACGCCGCTACCTTAGTCCGGAAACGGCGCAAGGTCGGGCTCGACAAACCCCCGCCGCGCTTCCACCGAAAACAGTCGCTCGCGGCTGTAGAAGCGCAGCGGCCAGTCGCGGCGGCCGACGTCGGAGAGCAGCATCGCGTTGACGCGCGCCGCCAGTTCGGTCGCTTCCGTTTCCGACAGAAACCACCGCACCCCGGCGACATAAGCGCGCGTGATGCTGTCGTGATAGCCCTGCGTGTCGTCGTTCACGCCGCCGACGCTCGCATTATAGCGACTGATGATTCCCGCGATCTCGGCATCGACGTCGATGTCGGGGCGCTCGCTGAGCAGCCAGAGGCATGCGCCCAGATGCGCCTCGTGCGTCCATGCCGCACGAGGCAGGGTGCACGCGAGCAATCCCTCGCCGATCGTGCGAATGTCGGAATCGCGCTCAAACAGGCGCGGCGAATATTCGGTAGTCATTGGTCCGGTCCTTCCGGGTGAATGAGCACCCGGAAGTTTCCGGGTCAATTATGCTGCGACGGCGGCCTGCGGCGCCGCGTTGCGGACGCCTTCGTCGACATGGTCGGCAAATTGCGCGAAATTGTCGATGAATTGGCCGACCAGCGTTTGCGCGGTACGGTCATAGGCGGCCTTGTCGGCCCATGCCTCACGCGGATCGAGCAGCGCGCTGTCAACGCCCGGAACCGCGACCGGCACCATGAAGCCGAAGTTCGGGTCCTTGCGGAATTCGGCGTCGTTGAGGCTGCCGTCGAGCGCCGCGTTGAGCAAGGCGCGCGTGGCCTTGATCGGCATGCGCTTGATGCCGTCCATCGTCGCCATGCCGCCGGTCCAGCCGGTGTTGACGAGCCAGCACTGGACGCCGCCCTTGGCGATGCGTTCCTTCAGCAGATTGCCGTACACCGAGGGATGGCGGGGCATGAAGGGCGCGCCGAAACAGGTCGAGAAGGTCGCCTCGGGCTCGGTCACGCCGATTTCGGTTCCCGCCACGCGCGCAGTGTAGCCCGACAGGAAGTGATACATCGCCTGATCGGGGGTCAGCTTGGCGATCGGGGGCAGCACGCCATAAGCATCGGCGGTGAGCATGATGATATTCTGCGGCACCGGCCCCATATTCTGTTCCGACGTGTTCGGAATGAAGTCGATCGGGTACGAACCGCGGCTATTTTCGGCGAGGCTCGCATCGTCGAAATCGAGTTCGCGGGTCACCGGGTCCATCACGACATTTTCGAGCACGGTGCCGAAGCGCTTGGTCGTCGCGAAAATCTCGGGCTCGGCCTCGGGCGACAGGCGGATCATCTTGGCATAGCAGCCGCCCTCGAAATTGAAGACCGCGGTGTCCGACCAGCCATGCTCGTCGTCGCCGATCAGCGTGCGCGACGCGTCGGCCGACAAGGTGGTCTTGCCGGTACCGCTGAGGCCGAAGAACACCGCAGTGTCGCCGTTCGGGCCCATGTTCGCCGAACAATGCATCGGCATCACGCCCTTCACGGGGAGCAGATAATTGAGGATGCCGAACACCGACTTCTTCATCTCGCCGGCATATTGCGTGCCGCCGATCAGGATCAGCTTTTCGGTGAAGTTGACCGCAATGACCGTTTCGGTGCGCGAGCCATGCTTCGCCGGATCGGCGCGGAAGCTCGGCAGGTCGATGATCGTATATTCAGCGGCAAATGCTGCCAGTTCTGCCGCGGTCGGGCGGCAGAGCAAGGTGCGGATGAACTGGCTGTGCCAGGCGAATTCGGTGATGACCTGGACGCCGACGCGATGTTCGGGCTGCGAACCGCCGAACAGCTGCTGGCGATAGAGTCGCGGGCGTTCGGCGAGGTGCGCGAAAAAATCGGCCTTCAACGCCGCGAAATGATCGGGGGTCATCGCCACGTTGGTCTTGCCCCACCAGATGGTGTCGCGCGTCTCGTCGTCCTGGACGATGAACTTGTCCTTGGCGCTGCGGCCGGTGTGCTTGCCGGTCGCGACGACGAGCGGGCCATCCTTCGCGAGCAGGCCTTCGCCATGCCGGACGGCATCCTCGATCAGCGCCGAGGTACCCCAGTTTTCGGCCACTTCGGCCTGGGTTTCGACGGTGTCGCTGCCGATCACAACCTTGGTCATTTCACTCGCCTTTCCTTCGCCCGCGGCCCCTTCGCATAGGTATGCAAAACATGCCATGCGAAAGCGTTTGGGCCCGCATGAACATGGGGTGCCGACGGGTCGTCGATTCCGAAATTCCGGTCGCGTTAGCGAGGATGGGCCGGGAGGTCAAAAGATTAAAGAGTGAATCGGTGCCGAACCGTGCGCGGTTGTCGCTCGGCGATGGATCGGCTAGTCCGTCGGCGGTCCCGCCCAACGGAAAGAGCATGACGGCAACCATCGCGCTGGTCGACGACGACCGCAACATCCTGCAATCCCTGTCGATCGCGCTGCAGGCCGAGGGGTTTGTGACGCGCGTCTATTCGGACGGCGAGGCGGCGCTAAAACCGCTGATCGACAATCCGCCCGATCTTGCGGTGTTCGACATCAAGATGCCGCGCATGGACGGGCTGGAACTGCTGCGGCGGCTGCGCGAGAAAAGCCAGCTACCCGTCATTTTCCTGACCAGCAAGGACGACGAGATCGACGAAGCGCTGGGACTGGCGATGGGCGCTGACGATTATATCGCCAAGCCCTTTTCCCAGCGGCTGGTGATCGCGCGCATCCGCGCCATTTTGCGCCGCGTGGCGCTCAACCAGAATGCCGCCGCCGAGGACGACGAGCCCGTCGCCGAGCCGATCACCCGTGGACGGCTGAGCATGGATCCGGCGCGCCACAAGGTCGCGTGGGACGGCAAGGATGTCACGCTGACCGTCACCGAATTCCTGATCCTGGAAACGCTGGCCAGCCGCCCCGGCATCGTGCGCAGCCGCAATCAGCTGATGGACGCCGCCTATCAGGACGATGTCTATATCGACGATCGCACGATCGACAGCCACATCAAGCGCCTGCGCCGCAAGTTCCGCGAGGTCGATCCTGAATTCGACGGCATCGCGACGCTCTATGGCGCGGGATACCGCTTTGCCGACGATGGCTGAGCCGCTGAAGCCCGACGCGAGCATCGCCGAGCAGGAGGAATCGCCGCTCGTCTGGTCGGCGCGCTGGTCGCTGACGACGCGCATCCTGGCGGTCAACATCCTCGCGGTCGCGTTGCTGGCGGGGGGATTCTATTATCTCGATACCTATCGCAGCCGCCTCGTCGATACGCGGATCGAGGTGATGAAGGATCAGCTCGCGATGCTCGACCGCGCGCTCGAAGCGGCGCGGCCCGACCAGCGCGCGACGCTGATCGACGAATTTGCCACCGCGACCGAATCGCGACTGCGCTTTTACGGCGCCGACGGGCGGCGGATTTCGGACAGCTTCGAAACCGGCCCCGCCACCTACACCTTGCGCGACCCCAATTTGCAGGCGTGGCAGCGCGACGCCGCGCGCGCGATGGACCGCGGCATCGACTGGATCGTCGGCGCCCCCTCCTATCCCGATTTTCGCGAACCCGCGGTCGACAACGCCGCGGCCTGGCCCGAAGTCGTCGAGGCGCAGCGCGGCGGGCTGGCGGCAAGCCGTTTCCGCTACGCCCCCGAACGTACTCCCCTGCTGAGCGCCGCCAGCGTCGTCGATCTGGAAGCGCCGCAGACGGTGCTGATGACGCTGAACGCGCGCGACATCACCCGCACCGTGCGCGCCGAACGCTTCCGGCTGGCGATCGTCGTTGCGGTCGTGCTGATGACGTCGGTGCTGTTGTCGCTGTTCCTTGCGCGCACCATCGTCCGCCCGCTGCGGCGGCTGGCGCGCGCCGCGGTGCGCGTCCGGCTGGGACGCGCGCGCGAGGTCGTCGTGCCGCGCCTACCCAGCCGCCGCGACGAGATCGGCACGCTGGCGCGCGCACTCAGCGACATGACGCAGGCGCTGCGCCAGCGCATCGACGCCGGCGAACATTTCGCCGCCGACGTGACCCACGAGCTGAAAAACCCGATCGCGTCGGTGCGCTCGGCGATCGAGGGGCTGGGCCGCGTCAAGGACGATGCGCAGCGCGCGCAGCTGCTCGCGATCGCCGACGAGGATGTCCGGCGGCTCGACCGGCTGGTCAGCGACATCAGCGAGGCGAGCCGCGTCGATGCGCAATTGTCGCGCACATTGTTCGAGCCGATCGACGTCGGCATGATGATCGAATCGATGCTCGCCGCGCGCACGGCGCGGATCGATGCCGATACGCCGCACCCGCGCCTAGCCTTCGCCCGCCCCCGCAAGGGGACGACGCTGGTGATGGGCGACGGCCACCGGCTCGAACGCGCGATCGACAATGTCATCGACAATGCGATCAGTTTCTCGCCCCCCACCGGGCTGGTGTGCATCGCGGCGACGCGGCTGGGCGACGAGGTGCATATCCGCGTCGACGACGACGGCCCGGGCATCGATCCCGACCAGCGTGAGGCCATTTTCCGCCGTTTCCATAGCGAACGCCCCGCCGGCGAGGCCTTTGGCCGCCACAGCGGGCTGGGGCTGGCGATCGCGCGCACGATCATAGAGGGGCATAGCGGCACGATCAACGCCAAGGACCGCGACGATGGTAAGCCCGGCGGCAGCCTGCTGATGACCCTGCCCGCGAGCGAGGGGGGAGCGGCCGCAGGCTGAATATCCTCCCCATGGCTGCGCCACAGGGAGGATCGGTTTGCCGCCTTGCGGCCCCGCTTCGTCGCCGGTAAGCCTTCACCGATGCTGCCCAGCCGGACCCGACCCGATATCGTCAATATCCATGCGAGCTGTGTCGCCGCGGGCAGCCGCGGCATTTTACTGCTCGGCCTGTCGGGACAGGGCAAGTCGGACCTGGCGCTGCGGCTGATCGATCGCGGTGCGCGGCTGGTCGCCGACGACCGCTGCGACATCTGGTTCGAGCGCGATCGCCTGTGGTGTCGCCCGCCCGCGGAACTGGCCGGCAAGCTGGAAGTGCGCGGGCTGGGCATCGTCGAAAAGGCGTGGGTCGCACCGGTCCCGCTGGCGATGGCGGTGCGGCTCGCCGATCGGTACGAGCGTATGCCGCCCGAGCGCGCGGTCGAACGGATCGCCGGGCACGACCTGCCCTCGCTCACCCTATCGGCGTTTGAAGCATCGGCGCCGATCAAGGTCCTGTTGGCGCTCGACCGGCTGGCGAGCGGGGCATGAAGGACACCCCCGAACCGCGGCTGCTCCTGGTCACCGGCCTGTCGGGCGCGGGCAAATCGACGGTGCTCAAGGTGCTCGAGGATCTGGGCTGGGAGGTGGTCGACAATCTGCCGCTGGCGCTGCTCGAAACCTTGATCGACGCGCCGGTCAAGCGCAGCGAGGCGGGGCGCCCGCTGGCGGTCGGCATCGACAGCCGCAGCCGGGGGTTCCGCCCGGCGCTGCTCGTCCAGCGGATCAAGGCGCTGCGCGAGGTCGGCGGACGCGACGTCCAGACCTTGTTCCTCGACTGCGCGGGCGCCGAGCTCGAACGGCGTTTTTCGGAAACGCGCCGCCGCCACCCGATGGCCGAGGATCGCCCCGCCGCCGACGGCATCGCGCGCGAGCGCGAGATGATGGAGCCGCTGCGCCGCTGGGCGGAGCATGTCATCGACACCACCAATTACAGCAGCAACGACCTGCAACAGGAGGTCCGTCAGCGCTTTGGCGACGCCAGCGATAACGAGCCGGTGCTCAACATCCTGAGCTTCGGATTCGCGCGCGGGCTGCCGCGCAACGCCGACCTGGTGTTCGACATGCGCTATCTGCGCAACCCGCATTGGGACGCGAAATTGAAGCCCGGCACCGGCCTCGACCCCGACGTTGCCGCCTATGTGATCGCCGACCCCGCCTATGAAGACAGCCTGGCGCAGATCGAAAAACTGATCCTGACCTTGCTGCCGCGCTACCGCGCCGAAGGGAAAAGCTATGTCACCATCGCTTTCGGCTGTACCGGGGGCCGCCACCGGTCGGTCCACGTCGCCGCGCGTGTTGCCCAAACGCTACGCGCGTCCGGATATGAGCCAGTGCTGACCCACCGCAACCTTGACTCTGCCCCGCAAGATGGGCTTGAGGGCAAGCCCCCGCCTCCGGCCACCGCCGTCGGCGGAAGAACATAAGGGTCTCGCATTTCATGCCCACCGATAAAGCCTTGCCGCTGCTGGGAATGGTCCTTGTCACCCACGGCCGTCTGGCCGAGGAAATGGTTCGCGCGATGGAGCATGTCGTCGGGCCGCAACGCGCGGTCGCGACCGTGTGCATCGGTCCCAACGACAATATGGAGATGCGCCGCCGCGAAATCGCCGACGCGATTCGTGACGTCGACGAAGGCCGCGGCGTCGTCATGCTGACCGACCTGTTCGGCGGCACCCCGTCGAACCTCGCGATCAGCCTGCTCGAATCGGGGCGCACCGAAGTGATCGCCGGGGTCAATTTGCCGATGCTGATCCGTCTGGAAAGCGCGCGCAAGTCGATGGAACTGCGCGCCGCGGTGATCGCCGCCAAGGAAGCCGGACAGAAATATATTTCGGTCGCCTCTGAAATGCTGGGGGTCGGCCTGTGACCGCGGTGTCCGAAACCGTCGAAATCACCAACCAGCGCGGGCTCCACGCGCGCGCCAGCGCCAAATTCGTCACCTTCGTCAGCCGCCTCCCCGAAACCGTGTCGGTCGAGGTCGAAAAGGGCGGATCGCGCGTCAACGGAACGTCGATCATGGGGTTGATGATGCTGGGCGCCGCGAAGGGCGACTCGATCACCATCCACACCAGCGGCGATGGCGCCGACGCCGCGCTGCTGAAACTGGTCGGGCTGGTCAAGGACAGCTTCGGCGAGGATTGACCGGATGACCGGTCGCCGCACCACCATCGAAAGCCTGTCCAACCCGCTGATCAAGCGGATGCGGCTCTTGCGCGAGAAACGTCATCGCCGCGCCGAGGCGCTGTTTCTGGCCGAAGGGCTGCGGATCGCGACCGAAGCGCGCGAGGCGGGGGTGCTGCCGCTGTGGCTGTTTCTGGGGCCCGAGGGCGACGCGCACCCGCTGGCCGCGGCGCTGATCGCCGCAACGCTGGCCGCCGGCGGGGAGGTGATCGACACCACCCCTGCGATCCTGTCCAAACTGTCGGGCAAGGATAATCCGCAGACCGTCGTCGGCATCTATGCCGAACCCAAAACGACTCTCGCCGACATTGACCGTAACGCCGCGCCGATCTGGCTCGTCGCCGAGCGGCTCCGCGACCCGGGCAATCTCGGCACGATGCTGCGCACCGGCGATGCGGTGGGCGCAGGCGGCCTGATCCTGCTGGACGAATCAACCGATCCCTATGCGGTCGAGGCCGTACGCGCGAGCATGGGGGCCATCTTTACGCAAAAGCTGGTGCAGGCGCGCTGGGACGAATTCCTGCCCTGGCTACGCGGCGGGCCGGGGCAGCTGGTCGCAACCTGGCTGGGCGACGACACGCAGGATTATCAGGCGGTGCGCTATGCCGCGCCGACCTTCATCCTGACCGGCAATGAATCGCAGGGGATGCCGTCCGCCTATGCCGACGCCGCCGATGTCCGCGTCAAAATGCCGATGCTGGGCAAGGCCGACAGCCTGAACGCTGCGGTCGCGACCGCCGTGATGGCGTATGAGGTGCTGAACCAGCGGCGGAAATAGTAGCGTTCAGCAGAGCGCAATTCGCTTTCGCTTAGAGGGCCGATCCATAGTAGCTTCGTCACCCTGAACTTGTTTCAGGGTCCATGGCCGGACTCTCGCGCTTCGACGCCGCGCCGGACGAGAACCCGGGCCGTGGATGCTGAAACAAGTTCAGCATGACGAGATGAGGAGACGGTTTATGATGCGATACGTTCACCTGCTCGCCCTTCCCGCGCTCGCTGCATGCGTCCCCGCCACCGATGCACCGCCGCAGAGCCCCGGCGAGGCGCCAGCCGCTTATATGGCGCTCGGTACCGAGCCCGGCTGGACGCTCGAGATCACCCCGGCGCGGCTCAACTATGACGGCGACTATGGCGCGACGAAGATCATGGTGCCGAACCCCGGCGCCAAACCGTCGCTGAACGGGCGCACCTATGTCAGCGATCGGCTGTCGGTGGTGATCAAGACCGCCCCGTGCAGCGACGGGATGAGCGACCGCCGCTACGCCGACACGGTGCGCCTGGTCGCCGACGGCAAGACGCTGAACGGTTGCGGCGGAGCGATCTTGCCGCCCGAGACGCTGGCGGGATCGAACTGGACCTTTGTGTCGATCGGCGGCGTCGCGGTGGCGGCGGACCGCCCGACCTCGCTGCAGTTCGACGGCACGCGGCTGAGCGGCAGCGCGGGATGCAACCGCTTTTCGGGCGGCTATAGCGCGGTCGACGGCACGCTGACCGCCGGGCCGCTGATGGCGACCAAAATGGCTTGCCCCGGCGCCGGAATGACGCAGGAATCGGCGTTCTTCAAACTGATGGCGGCGCCGGTCAGCCTGACCTTCGGCGAAGACGGGACGCTGATCTTGACGGGGAGCGCGGGGCAGACGGCGGTGTTGAAGCGGGTGATCTAGCCCTGCCCGCTATTCCGTTCGTGTCGAGCCCTTCGACTGCCTTGGCAGGCGCTCAGGATAAACTTCATCCCGCGGATGAAGTCGAGACACGCTGGGCTGGTGCTCGACTTCACGTGTCTCGACTTCGCTCGACACGAACGGGTTTATGGGGTCGCTACTCCCCTGCGTCGTTGACCGCCGCGGGCGCTGCAGCCAGCTTGGCGAGCGGGCGCGCTGCCTGTTCGACGACCGGCAGCACCGCAATCTCCTTGTCGCCTGTTTCGATGTCGAGCGCCTCGAACCGCTTCGCCTGCGTCAGCACCTGCGATTCGAAGCTGCCGACAAAGGCGTTGTATGCTCCCGTTGCCTGGTCGAGATTGCGTCCCACCTTGGCGATATGCGCGCCCATCACCGACATGCGCGCATAGAGCTCCTTGCCCAGCGCCGCGATCTCGCGCGCCTGGTTGGCGAGCTTTTCCTGCCGCCACACCGCCGCGACGGTGCGCGCGATCGCGATCAGGTTGGTCGGGGTCGCAAGCAGGACCTTGCGCTCGAACGCATAGTCCCACAGCCCCGCGTCCTGATCGAGCGCCGCGGCGAGGAAATGTTCGCCGGGGACGAACATCACGACAAAATCGGGCGTGTCGTCGAACTGGTTCCAATAGGCCTTGGCGCCAAGCGTGTTGACATGCGCCTTCATCGCGGCAGCATGCGCGGCGAGATGCAATGCCTTCTCGCCCTCCTCGACCGCGCCGAACGCGTCCTGATAGGCGTTGAGCGACACCTTGGCATCGATCACCAGGCTCTGCCCGCCCGGCACCTTAACCACGACATCGGGGCGCAGCCGTCCGCCCTCCCCGTCGGCCACGCTGACCTCGGTCTGGAAATCGGCATGTTCGGACAGGCCACAGCTTTCGAGGACGTTCTTGAGCTGCTGTTCGCCCCAGCGCCCGCGCGCCTTGGGCGCATTGCGCAGCGCGTTGACCAGCTTCGCCGCCTCGCTCGACACGCGCTCGGTCCCCTCGCGCATCGCCGCGATCTGGCCGTGGAGCAGACCAAAGGCGTCGCGCCGCTCGGCCTCGACCTTGCCGACCGCTTCCTCATATTTCTGGAGCCGCTCGTGGACGGGCGACAGCAGCGCTTTCAGATTCTGCCCCGCAGTCGCCTCGCTTTCCTTGAAGCGTGCCTCGGCACGCTCAAGAAACGCCTTCTGCGCGCCGTCGAGCATCACCTGCCCGACCTCGCGGAACTGCGTCGTGAGCGCTGCCTGCGCGTCCTTGAGCTGTGCGATCTGCGCATCATGGGCCTCTTTGCGCGCCTTTTGCTCGCTGAGCAGCGAGGCCAGCTGGATGTCGGCGGCCTTGCGCGCCTCGGCCTCGGCGGCGAGGTCGGTCACCGCAACCTTGAACCGCTCCGCCAGCCCGTCGCGCTCGGCCTTGAGCGCCCCCGCCTGACGGCCAGCAAACATCCAGCCGATCAGACCGCCGATGGCGAGGGCAACAAGGGCGACGAGAAGCGACATTCCATCCATGGGCGGAACATAGGACGAACGCCGCCCGTCTGGCTAGCCGCAAATTTCCGGCTCAGAGCAAATCGCTCGAAACATCGAGTTCGCGCACCCGCCGCTTCTGGCGCGCCGCATCGACCAGCCGCCGCATCTCTTCGCGCCGTTCGTCCGCGCGCTCGATATGCGGCATGACTAGCGCGCCGTCGCGCGTCGTCTCGTCGCTCGAATCGATGCCGATCGTGCCGATCCCGGCCCATTGGTTGATCAAGGTGAAATCCATCCGCACGTCCTTGACGCGGTAGAGCTCGATCTCGTCGATGCTTTTGACAAAAATGCCCTTGCGCAGGATCAGCCGGTCTTCGGTCAGCTCATAGGTGACGTCGAGAAAACGGACCCACTGGATCAGCACGATGACCAATCCCACCCCGACCAGGCAGAGCAGGAGCGTCAGCCAGCCAAGCAGCGTGCCGCGCAGCCAGCCCCAGGTCGAGGAGCGGAAGCGGTCGAGAACTTCGGGCATGGGCGTCTCCTTCGGTCAGAGCAGATAGATGACGACATAGCGCGCGATCAGCGCCGCGAGAATGGCGATGCTCCAGCGGCGGTCCTTCACCCACATCGCGGCGACCATCAACGCGACGAGGACGATCGTCATGGCCCACGCGATCGGGCGCGACAGGGTCGCGGCAAGGCCCGGCTGCGACAGGTAAAAGCCAAGCTGGGCGCCGAGCAGCACCAGCAGCAGGCCGAGGATGATCCGCCGCACGCGAAAATAATGGACGTCGAGGTTGGCGAAGCCTTCGGGATGCGACGGGAACACCAGCCGCGCCGCGAGGAAATAGACGGCGGCAAAGGCTGCGACCGCCATCAGCACCGTGTTCGACACCGTCAGGCTGCCGCGCGCGGTCCACGCCGCGCTCCAGAAGGACAGAAGGTCGAGCATCACGAAGATCGCGAGCAGCGGGGTCAGCCAGCCGATCGCAAACGCCTCGCGCTCGGCCTCAGCCGCAAAGCGGACCTCGAGCGCGCGGCCTAGCCCGCCAAGCAGCTCGACCATCGAAAGGCCAAGGAGCAGGCTGTAGAGCGCGAAAATAAACTCGAAATCGCTCATGCCGCACCCCATGCCTCGGGCAGGATCGCGCGATAGGTCTCGACCCCCGGCGCGCCGCCGACGACCACGCCCTGCATCAGCAGCCAATAATGGCGGACGATCTCCGCCTGTTGTTCCAGTCCGTAGCGTTCGAGCAGCCAGCCGGGCTTGAGGGTGTAGCTGTACGTCGCGAACGGGTGACGCATCAGCACCAGATACCAGCGCCCGCGCGTCTGCGCCTGCCACACATGCACCATTTCGTGGATGAACAGCCCTTTGAGACGCTGCGAGGTAGCACTGAAATCATCGCAATAGAGCTCGCCATGCGGGTTGAAATGCAGGCTGCCCATCGGCGCCATGACGACGCCGCGCGGCTGGAAGAAGATCCATTTGTGATGGCAGATGCGGACGTCGGCGTAACGGATCGCGTCGCCGAACACGGTGCGGGCGAGTGCAATTTCGCCAGCTGTCAGCGGACGCGACGGACGCGGCATCACCCTGCCGTCATTGCGAACGAAGCGAAGCAATCCAGGGGCGGTTTACGCCGCTCTGGATGGCCGCGTCGCGGCGCTCCTCGCAATGACGGGGTGCGGGAAGCCACGCTTATTTCTTCGCGTCCGCCGCCTTGTCCTCGCCATGCCCCATCGCATCATGGTCCATCGCTGCTTCGCCCCCGGCCGCGCCCTCGGCGGGCTTGATCACCATGTCGAAGAGGATGCGTTCATTGTTATTGTTGGTGAACACGAACGCCATCGGCAGCTTGCCCGCGCGCACCGCGGCGCCATTGATGCCCCAGATCATCAGATGCTTGCCGCCCTGCTTGAACACCAGCTCGCCCTTGGCCGGGACGTCCGCGCGCGCCAGCGGTTTCATCGTCATCATGCCGTTTTCGCGCACGCTTTCGTGCATTTCGACGCGCTGGGCGAGGTCAGCGGTGACCGCGACCAGCTGGACCGGCTGCGGACCGCCTTCGATGCGGAAATAACCCACCGCGGGGCGATCGTCGGTGGCACCCATCACGATATGACCGCTTACGACATTGAGCGGCTGCCCCTTGCCCAGATTTTCGCCGCAGCCGGTCAGGGTGAGCGCCGTGGCGGCGATGGCGGCAATTGCGAAAGCTTTCATTTTGCGAGGACTCCGTGACGGTGCGTGAATTCGCATCCCCGATAAGCCTTCAAAGCCCTTGTGCCAAGGAGAAGCGCACCTATATCGCGCCCAGAACCCCATGTCCGGCGTGCCTTTTCAGGGCGCCGCAGAAGCAACAAGGACGAGTAACAAATGGCCAAAGTGATCGGGATCGACCTCGGCACCACGAACAGCTGCGTCGCGGTGATGGAAGGCGGCAAGCCCAAGGTTATCGAAAATGTCGAAGGCACGCGCACGACCCCGTCGATCGTCGCCTTTGCCAAGGATGGCGAGCGCCTGATCGGCCAGCCGGCGAAGCGCCAGGCGGTCACCAACCCCGAAAACACCATCTTTGCGGTGAAGCGCCTGATCGGCCGCCGCTTCGACGATCCGATGACCAAGAAGGACATGGAACTCGTCCCCTACACCATTACCAAGGGCTCGAACGGCGACGCGTGGGTCAAGGCGGGCGGCGAGGATTATTCGCCGTCGCAGATCAGCGCCTTCATCCTGCAGAAGATGAAGGAAACCGCCGAAGCCTATCTAGGCGAAAAGGTCGAGCAGGCGGTGATCACCGTTCCCGCTTACTTCAACGACGCCCAGCGCCAGGCGACCAAGGACGCCGGCAAGATCGCCGGCCTCGAAGTGCTGCGCATCATCAACGAGCCGACCGCGGCCGCGCTCGCCTATGGCCTCGACAAGACCGAGAACAAGACGATCGCGGTCTATGACCTTGGCGGCGGCACCTTCGACATCTCGATCCTCGAGGTTGGCGACGGCGTGTTCGAGGTGAAGTCGACCAACGGCGACACCTTCCTCGGCGGCGAGGATTTCGACTCGAAGATCGTCGAATATCTCGCCGACGGCTTCAAGAAGGACGAAGGCATTGACCTTCGCGGCGACAAGCTCGCGCTCCAGCGGCTGAAGGAAGCCGCCGAAAAGGCGAAGATCGAACTGTCGTCGGCCGCGACGACCGAGGTCAACCTGCCCTTCATCACCGCCGACGCCAACGGGCCGAAGCACCTCGTCAAGACGATCACCCGCGCCGACCTCGAAAAGCTGGTCGAGGAGTTGGTCAAGCGCACGCTCGAACCCTGCAAGAAGGCGATCAAGGACGCCGGCGTCAGCGCCAAGGACATCGACGAAGTCGTGCTGGTCGGCGGCATGACCCGCATGCCGCGCGTCCGCGAAGTCGTGAAGGATTTCTTTGGCAAGGAACCGCACACCGGCGTGAACCCCGACGAAGTCGTCGCGATCGGCGCCGCGATCCAGGCGGGCGTGCTGCAGGGCGACGTCAAGGACGTGCTGCTGCTCGACGTCACCCCGCTGTCGCTGGGCATCGAAACGCTGGGCGGCATCATGACCAAGATGATCGACCGCAACACGACGATCCCGACCAAGAAGTCGCAGGTCTATTCGACGGCTGACGACAATCAGTCGGCGGTGACGATCCGCGTGTTCCAGGGCGAGCGCGAAATGGCGCAGGACAACAAGATGCTGGGTCAGTTCGACCTCGTTGGCATTCCGCCCGCCCCGCGCGGCGTGCCGCAGATCGAGGTGACGTTCGACATCGACGCCAATGGCATCGTGTCGGTCCACGCCAAGGACAAGGGCACCGGCAAGGAACAGCAGATCAAGATCCAGGCCTCGGGCGGGCTCAGCGACGCCGACATCGACCAGATGGTCAAGGACGCCGAGCAGTTCGCCGAAGAGGATAAGGTACGCCGCGAAGCGGCCGAGGCGAAGAATAACGCCGAAAGCCTGGTCCACTCGACCGAACGCCAGATCGCCGAACATGGCGACAAGGTCGACGCGGGCCTGAAGTCCGAGATCGAAGCTGCGATCGCCGAAACCAAGGCCGCGATCGAAGGCGGTGACAGCGCAGCGATGACCGAAAAGAGCCAGGCGCTGGCGCAGGTCGCGATGAAGCTGGGCCAGGCGATCTACGAAAAGGAACAGCAGGCGGCCGCAGCCCCCGGCGGCGGCGAGGCTGGCGAGACGAAGGCCGACGAAGATGTCGTCGACGCCGAATTCTCCGAAGTCGAAGACGACAAGAAGTAAGCGCTAGGGCATGCCCTTCGAGACGCCATTTCGGCAAGCTCAATGGCTCCGCAGGTCGAACGGTGTATCTTTAGCCGTTCGCCCTGCGGAAGGACTGAGCAAAGTCGAAGGCCAGTCTCGAAGGGCTGTACCCGCAGGGGCATGAGCCGACCATGAGTCTCGACATCGATTATTACGAACTGCTCGAATGCGATCGCACCGCCGACGAGGCGACGCTGAAATCGAGCTACCGCAAGCTGGCGATGAAATTTCACCCCGACAAGAATCCGGGGTGCAAGGACAGCGAGGCGCGCTTCAAGGCGATCAGCGAGGCCTATGACTGCCTGCGCGATCCGCAAAAACGGGCCGCCTATGACCGGTTCGGCAAGACCGGCGGTCCCAACGGTTTCGGCGGCGGCAACGCCGATTTCGGCGACATTGGCGATATTTTCGAATCGATCTTTGGCTCGGCATTCGGTGGCGGGCGCCAGCAACGCGGCCCGGCGCGCGGCGCCGACCTGCGCTATGACATGGAAATCCGACTGGAGGATGCCTTCACCGGGATCAGCCGCGAAATTCAGGTCGACGTCGCGGCGCGCTGCGACAGCTGCGACGGATCGGGCGCCAAGCCCGGCACGACGACCAACCGCTGCGGCACCTGCGGCGGCCATGGCAAGGTCCGCGCGCAGCAGGGTTTCTTCATGGTTGAGCGCACCTGTCCCGCCTGTCAGGGCGCGGGCGAGGTGATCGCCGACCCCTGTAACAGCTGCCATGGCGAGGGCCGGGTCGACCGCCGCAAGACGCTGACCGTCAACATCCCCGCCGGGGTCGACGAAGGCACGCGCATCCGCCTGTCGGGTGAGGGCGAGAGCGGCGCGCGCGGCGCAGCACCCGGCGACCTTTACATCTTCCTCCACATGGCGCGGCACAAGCTGTTCGAGCGCGAAGGCACGACCTTGTTCACCCGCGCCCCGATCAGCTTCACCACGGCGGCGCTGGGCGGCGAGATCAGCATTCCCGGGCTCGACGGCACCAAGCACGACATCCACATCCCCGCGGGCATCCAGTCGGGCAAGCAGTTGCGCCAGCGCGGCGCGGGCATGCCCGTGCTCAACGGCCGTGGCCACGGCGATCTGGTGGTGCAGGTCGATGTCGAAACCCCGACCAAGCTGACCGCGCGGCAAAAGGAATTGCTCGCCGAGTTTCGCGAGACCGAAACCGGCGACGAATGTCCGGCGAGCCAAGGCTTTTTCGGGCGAATCAAGGATATGTGGGACGATCTGACGGATTAGGATGTCCGTCGCCCCCGCGAAGGCGGGGACCGCAATCGCTTTACGCAGCGACAAAGGAAAAGGCTAACAGCGGCCCCCGCCTTCGCGGGGGCGACGGTTGCCTATCCAATCTCTTCGCGCAATTCCGCAATCAGCGCCGCGACCTTGGGCAACCGCGCCTCTTCCTCATCCAATATCGCATGGAACGCCCGGCGCTTCAGCGCCTTCAGTTCCTCCGCCGACAGCCCTTTCTCGCCGCCGACGCTGCTCGCGACGATGTCGATCAGCCGGTCGGCGCCGTGCAGCCGCCCCCATAGATAATCATTCTCGCGGTACGCGCGACTGAAGAAGGCGCCGAAGCTGTTGAATTCGATCCCTTTCAGCATCGCCGCCGCACCGCCGGTGCGGATCGCGGTCGCGTCGGACGGCGAGATGCGGTCGATCTTGATCGGGTCATATTCGTCGAAGCCCTCGCCCTGGAGCAGCGGCAAGGTCGCGATGTCGTAAAAGGGATAGCCAAGATAGGCGAGCAGCAGCGTGCGCCGGTCGTCTTTCGGCATCGCCGCCAGCCCCGCCGCAATCAGCCCGTCGGCCTGCGCGTCGATCGCGGTCAGGTCGCGCCGCGCCGCGACCGCGTCGATCCAGTCGCCCGGCCCGGCATCGGCCGGCAGGTCGAGCCCCGCCAGCCAGGCATCGCCCTGACGGTCGAGATAAAGGCCGAGCGCGGTAAAGATTGCGGCGCGCATATCCTCGCACACCGGGTCGCGACCATCGCGCGTCGCCTCGACCGCGGTGTCGAGTTCACGCGCCAGAAAGCGCAGGCGGCGGATGCGGAAGCCCAGATCATGGGTGCGAAAAAAGGCGATCGCGTCGCCGCTCGCTCCCGCTCCCTTTTTGCCCGAAATCCGGTCGAGCCCGCGCGCTCGCGCCTCGTCCCATAGTGCCATGCGCCGCTTCGCCTGATGCACCGCACCCTCGGGCGGGAGCAGCCGGTCGATCAGGCTCGCCAGCTCCTCGATCACCGCCGACAATTTCAGATGACCGTAAGGCGCATAAGCGAACCCCGCGCGCGCCGCGGCCTGGTCCTGCGCCTTCGCCCGCCATTTTTCAAGCCGCGCCACCGTCGGCGTGTCGAGGAAAAAGGTGCTGCCGAACAGCGCCGCGACCTGTTCCTCGACCTCGACCTTCATCGCGTCGACGATATGCTGCATCCGCCGGATGCGGCGCGACATGCCCTCGATCGCCTCGACATTTTCGCGGATCGGCTGTTCGCGCGGAATTTCGGACAGCGCGCCGAGGATCGTCGGCAGAAAGCCGGGGAGCCGCGCCTCCTCGGTTACCGCGGGTCTGCCGAAACTGATCGAACGATAATCGGGCTTGGGGTCGATATAGACGAAACGCCGGTCGATCTCGCGCCGCGCCGGGCGCTGCTTCAGCGCCGCGATTGCGGGGCGGAAGGGCGCATTGGCGAGTACCGATCCGTCGATCAGCACCCGATCGGCGGGGTCGCCGTCGCCGGTCGCGGGCAATTGGGTGCGGATGAAATCGTCGCGGTTCGGCCAGTCGATTTCGCGTTTGGCGAGTACCCGGTCGAGCTCGCGCAGCGTGAAGGGCGGGAAGGCGCCGGGAAAACTGGCGGTCGCGCGCGCGGCGGCGGTGAGCCCCGGCACATCGTCGAGCCGCGCGCCGGTGCGATCGTCCTCGCGAAAATGAAGCATCAGGCGATGCTCATCCTCGCTCACCCGCGCCGGGCTGTTGAGCGCCAGCGGCACGCTATGCCCGGCAAAGTCGGTGACCGATACGAAC
Source organism: Sphingopyxis sp. 2PD (assembly GCF_005503695.1). GTDB lineage: Bacteria > Pseudomonadota > Alphaproteobacteria > Sphingomonadales > Sphingomonadaceae > Sphingopyxis. The sequence goes on along the minus strand of NZ_SCMU01000009.1, from coordinate 4,410 downwards.
AGGTCGACCGGCTGGCCGTTCGGCACCAGCACCGGCCCGCGCGGCCCCTGTTCCATCGCATCGAAGGCGTCGAGCAGCAGGTTGGAAAACGTCTCGCCGCCGAACGGCGGTTCGAACCAGCGCGCGCGGACAAAGCGCGACAGCTTGGCGCGCACTTCATCCTGCGCGGCCGCGCCGACCGTGCGGTCGATCGCATTGCCGCGCCTTTTCATCATCCAGCCGGCGATCGGCACCGCCCAGAATTTGGTCGCCGCCGACAGCGGCCGCGCGTCGGGATCGATCAGCTTGTCGACGTCGGCGCTGCCCAGCCACAGGTCGGTGAGCGGGTCGAGCGATTGCCCCGTCGCAAGCGCGCGCGCGAGGAAAATGCCGTTGATCCCGCCCGCGCTGGCGCCCGCGACAATATCGGCAAGCACGCGCAGGCGGACGTTGCTGCGCGCCGCAAGCTCGGCGAGCAGATCGGCATAGACCGCGCCTGACCCCGATGATGCGGTGCCGTCATGAAACGCCCGCGACGCCGCGGCGAGGCGCCACACTTCCTTGGTGATACCGTGCATATAGACGGCAAGGCTGATGCCGCCGTAGCAAATCAGGGCGAAGCGCAGTTCCTTTTCCCGCATGGGTTGGGGTGTAGCGCGGTTTTGCAAATGTGGGGAGAGTTCCTTCTCCCTTGATGGGAGAAGGATACGCAGCCTTATCGCGAAGCGATTAGGCGAAGTTGGATGAGGGTGCTGGTGCGTCAATGCACCTTCGTTTCAGGCCGAGAACGCACCCCCACCGCTGCGACTAGGCAGCAAGCTGCCAAGTCTCGCGCCTCCCCCATCAAGGGGGAGGGAATCGCGATCTCCACCTCTGACAGTCGCCTTTATCCTTGCATCTGCAAATCCTTCGCATTAGCGGCGCTCCGAACAGGAGTTAAGAATGATTCGCAAATTGCTCGTCGCTGCATTGGCTTCCACCGCGCTGACTGCCCCGGCGCTGGCGGAGGAGGCCGCCGACGCCGCCACCAGCGACGACACGATTATCGTCACCGCCGCCCGCACCATCCTGCCGCCGAGCGCGCTGCCGCTGACCATCGACGTGATCGACAAGGAAGCGCTCGACCAGCAGATCGCGATGTCGGGATCGGTCACCGACGCGGTCGCCAACCTGACCCCCAGCTTTTCGCCGACGCGCCAGAAACTCTCGGGCGCCGGCGAGACGCTGCGCGGCCGTTCGCCGCTCTATGCGATCAACGGCATCCCGCAATCGACCCCGCTCCGCGACGGCAGCCGCGACGGCTTTACCATCGACGGCTTCTTCGTCGATCGCGTCGAGCTGATCTATGGCTCGAACGCCTTGCAGGGGATCGGCGGCACCGGCGGTATCGTCAACCAGGTCACCGTCGGCGCGCCGACCGAGGAAGGCATCAGCGGCCGCACCCTGCTGCAAGGGACCGCCGACAATGATTTTTCCAAGGCCGGAATGGGCGGCAAGCTCGCGGGCCTGATCCAGTACAAGGCGGGCGCGTTCGACGCCACCGTCGGCGCCGCCTATGAAATCCGCGGCGTGTTCTCGGACGCCAGGGGCCGCCCGATCGGGCTCAACCTGACGCAGGGCGAAACGCAGGACTCGAAGGCGCTCTCGCTGTTCGGGCGCTTTGGCTATGAACTGTCGCCCAGCGCGCGGATCGACCTGATCGCCAGCCGCTTTGAATTGAAGGGCGACGGCGATTATGTCGCGACCCCCGGCAACCGCGCGCTCGGCCTGCCCACCAGCGCGGTGCGCGGCAACCCGCCGGGCAAGTCGGCGCAGAACCGCACCGAAAGCATTGCCCTGAGCCTGACCGACACCGATCTGGGCGGCGGCAATCTCGTCAGCCAGATTTTCTTCAACCGCAGCCGCGACACCTTCGGCGGCGAAGTCGCGACGCAGGCGACCTTTCAGGACGTCCGCATCGCGCCGATCGGCACCTTGTTCGACCAGTCGCAGAACCGCAGCCGCAAGTTCGGCGGCAAGCTGAGCTATGAGCGCGGCATTCCCGGATTCGAAGATCTGACGCTGACGCTGGGTTTCGACGCGCTGTGGGACACCACCGAACAGCGGCTGATCGCGACGGGGCGCACCTGGGTTCCGCCGACCGATTTCCGCAGCCTCGCGCCCTTTGCGCAGGCGAACCTCAAATTGTTCGACGGGCTGATCCGCGTCGCGGGCGGCGCTCGATATGAAAATGTGAAGATCAAGATCGACGATTACACGACGCTGGCGACGACGACGACGCCGCGCGGCGGGGTGTCGGTCGCGGGCGGGTCGCCGATCTTTGACGACATACTGATCAACGGCGGCATCATCATCGAACCGATCGACGGCATCCGCGCCTATGCGAGCTATGCCGAGGGCTTCACGGTTCCCGATGTCGGCCGCATCACCCGGTCGATCGGCACCGCCGGGGTCGACATCGACAATTTTCTCGACATCTCGCCGGTCGTTTCGAACAACCGCGAGATCGGGTTCGAGGTCAAGCGCGGCCCGCTCGACGCCAGCGCCTCCTATTTCTGGTCGTCGAGCGACAAGGGGCAGTTACTGATTGCGCGGCCCGACCGCATTTTCGACGTCCAGCGGCTGCGCGTCGAAATCCAGGGGCTCGAACTCAACCTCGGGGTCCAGACCCCGATCGACGGGCTGAAGCTCAATGTCGGCTATGCGCATCTGATCGGCCGGTTCGACAGCGGCGCGGTGCCCGACGGCATCGTCGACAGCGATCTCGACGGGTCGAACATCTCGCCCGACCGCCTGAACCTCGCGGCCAGCTATGCCAGCGGCCCGTTCTCGGCGCGTATCCAGACGCAGGTCTATTTCAAGCGCCGCTTCGACAGCAAGGCGCGCGCGGCCGACGATGCCAACCCGCTGCGCCCGCTGAAGCTTAGCGACAATGATTTCGGCGGCTACACGCTGACCGACGCCAATGTCCGGTACCTGACCGGCATCGGCGGGATCAGCCTGTCGGTGCAGAATCTCTTCAACAAGCAATATATCGACTATTCGAGCGACACGCGGCTGCCGACCGACCAGCTGTCTTATTTCGCCGGCCGCGGACGGACCTTCACGCTGGGCTGGGATTACCGGTTCTGATGATGAAGCTGCTCGACACGCTGCACCGCTGGACCGGGGGGCTGATCGGCCTCGTCCTCGCGCTGCTCGGCCTGTCGGGGGCGATCCTGGTCCATAAGGAAGAGTGGATCGGCCTGCCGCACGCGCGCGACGCGCAGGTCACCGACCTCGCGACGGTCGCGGCGACGACCGAGAAACTGATGGCGATGCCCGGCGATCCGCAGGGAATCATCTATGCCAGCCAGCGCCTCGGCCTGCACCAGCTGCGCTTCGACGAGGGCGCCGGACTCTATGCCAGCCAGTCGGGCGAGGTCGTGGCGCGCTGGGCCAGCCAGTGGGAGCGCCCCGAAATCTGGCTGTTCGATTTCCACCACCATCTGTTCACTGGCGACGCGGGCGAATGGGTGATCGGGATCGCGGGGCTTGCCGGATTGTTCTTCGTCATCTCGGGGGTGATCCTGTGGTGGCGTACCCGCAAGACGTTCAAGCTGCGGCTGTGGCCGAAACGGATGACCCGCCCGGCGATCGTCACGCAGCACCGCGATCTGGGCGTCGTCGTCGCGCCATTGCTGCTGCTGTCGGTGGTCACCGGGACGATGATGATCTTTCGCCCCTTTGCGATGGGCGTGGTCGCGCCGTTCGGCCCGGTCGCAGAAACCGCGGCGGCGCTGGAGCCGCCGAAGTACAAGGGCGGGCCGCTCGCCGCCGATCCCGACTGGAGCGCGATGCTGACCACCGCACGCGCGCTCTTTCCGGATGGCGAGTTCCGTATTCTCAGCCTGCCCCGCAAACCCGGCGACCCGATCAGCCTGCGCATGAAGCAGCCCGGTGAGTGGCTGCCCAACGGGCGCTCGACCCTGTGGTTCGATGCCGAAACGGGCAAATTGCTCGGGTCGCGCGACGCACTGGCGATGCCCGCCGGGGCGCAGGCGTTCAACATGGCCTATCCGCTCCACGCGGCAAAGGTCGGCGGGCTGCCCTATCGCCTGCTGATGACCCTGTCGGGGCTGGTGCTGGCGTTGCTGGGCAGCCTGACGCTATGGACCTTCTGGTTCCGGCGACCGAAGCCCGCGAATCGGGTGGTGAAGACGGCGGCGCTGGCTTCGGCATAACGACAAACAAGCGTCTGCTTTGGGGTGGTTTTAAGCCATTCCCCTCCCTTCCAGGGAGGGGTGAGGGGTGGGTGCGAGCGAAGCGAGCCGAGGCGGAATGCCGCCTTCGGCGGCTACCCACCCCCAGCCCCTCCCTAAAAGGGAGGGGAGAAGACATGTCCGCTATCGGTCGCTACCGGACGATCACGCCGCCCTTCATCACATGGTC
>NZ_SCMU01000008.1 GCF_005503695.1 Sphingopyxis sp. 2PD | reverse complement strand
ATCAGGTCCCACTCCGCATCCGACAAATCCCCGCGACCCATGACTGATCCTCAAAAAGCAGTCTTGAATCAGAAGGAGGAGGATTTGGGAATCCCTTTTGTCAACACGGCCTAGGTTGAATCGACATTCAGCACCAGAAGGCGATGGCGGCGAGGTATAGAGTTGCGAGGTAGTTGTGTGGGAGGCGGTCGTATCGCGTGGCGACGCGGTGCAGCTGTTTGAGCTTGCCGATGGTGCGCTCGATCCTGTTGCGAAGCCTGTAGGTGGCAGGGTCAAAATCGCGTCGGCGTGGCATGCAGACGCGCTGGGGGATGACGGGCCGAGCGCCGCTGGTTTCGACATGGTCGAGGATGGCGTGGCTGTCATAAGCCTTGTCGGCGAGGACATGGCGAGCGTCGAGACCGGTCAGCAACGGGATCGCGAGCTTGGCATCGCTGACATGGCCGCCGGTCAGAATGAAGCGCATCGGTCGTCCGAAGGTATCGACCGCGATATGCCATTTGGAGGTCAGTCCTCCTCGGGAGCGCCCCAGAGCCTGGTCGCCGAGCCCCCTTTTTGACCCGTCGCCGCTTGGGCATGGGCGCGCACGATCGAGCTGTCGATCATCAGATACTCATTGTCCCGATCGCGGGCGAGCGAGGTGAAGATGCCTTCCCACACCCCGGCGGCGGCCCAGCGGGTGAAGCGCTTGTGGATAGTCTTGTACTTGCCATAGCGCTCCGGCAGGTCCGACCAGCGCGCACCCGACCGCAAAACCCACAAAACACCGTTCACGAACACGCGGTTATCCAATGCTGTGCGGCCAGGATCAGATGCCTTGCCGGGCAGCATCGGCGCGATCGCGGTTAACCCGTCATGCTGGCGCTATGTTGTCATCAGCGTCCGGACCGAGACGTTGAGACTGTGACGACAAGCTATATAGCCCACCAGGCACACCGTGATGATCATGGTAAAGACCATCGCTGCAACCCAAAGAATGTCCGGATCGTAGGCCAGATTGAACTGCGCCTGATAGATCAGCCGCCCTGCAATCCAAGTGCCTGCGACGGCCCCAGCTGCGGCGATCAAGGCCGTGCCGCCCCACTCATAGAGATTGAGCCTGAGGCAGTCCGTGCCTTTTAGCCCCATGCTCATCAGCAAGCCGTTCTTCTGGCGGTCGTCGGCGCTGAAACCGCTGATTGAAGCAGCGAGTACAAAGAGCGCCAGCAAGAGCACCATGGCTGCATAACCAGTGGTCAACTTGGTGACTATCCCGAGCGTTTGATCAAACCGTTCGGTCAACTCCTTGAGCGGGACCAGCGAGAGGGTGGGATATTGCTGCCAGAGTTGCGCCAGCGCATCCCAAGCCGTTTCCGGCAGTTCCATGCTCCCCATATGGTGCGTGGCAGCATCGATTTGTGCTCGCGCCGATAAAGGGACCTGAAACCAGAAGGTGATCGACCCAGCGCCAGGCTTGTAGGCGTGGCTCGCCGCCAAGTTGAAATCATAGGATTTACCGTTGATCCGGAACGTAAGAACATCGCCATAGCTGAACCCCATGTCCGTCATGACTTCGGGCTCGGCAGAAATCTGTTGCCAGTTGGCGGTGTCTGTCGGCCACCATTTGCCGCCGACGAGACGGTTATTCCTGGGCATGTCTTTTGCCCAACTTAGTCGGATGGGATCCTGAAGTGTGGCCAGAGTGTCGCTCGGCTTTTGAAACTCATCGAGGCTCTTGCCGTTCACGGCAACAAGCTGCGCTGGCACAAATGGACGTAGCGTGCGTACGGTGCTGCCCGTTTGCGCGGCCCAGCGATGGATCCCGTCAATCTGGTCGGACCGGGCGTCCGAGATCATGAGATTGCCGTCGTGACTGCGGCTATGGCTTTCCATCGTTGCGCCGAGATCGCGCATCAGCATCAACGTAAACAGCAGCAGAAGTCCGCAGAGACCCAGGCCCAGTACCTGCGCCGATTTGGCGAACAGGCGCTGGCGCATCATGAAAAATGCGAAGGGAAGCAGGCCGGTACGTCGGCGCCCCCACAAATCGCCCAGCCGGACGAATGTCCAAGTCAACGCTACCATCAATGCGAGAGCAGCGGCGATTGCCGAAAGCGTCAGACCGGTTAGCAGCCAATTGTCCGAATAGGCGGCAGCCAGCAGGGCCACCGATAGAAAGCTCCAGACGAGCCGGTGCCACACAAAGCTGCCTTCGGCGGGATTGCGGATCAGCGAAAGCAGCGAGGCGCGGGAGAGTTGGAGGAAGCTCGGAATCTGGAGCGCGATCAAAAGCAAAAAGACAAGTCCGACGGTCTTCAATGCAGCAACCCAGTGCCATGATGTCTGAAGCCCGGGAAACTGGCCCTGCAGCTGGCCGACAATGAGGCCGCAGGCGAAGATCGCCAGCAAAGCGGCGAGCAAGGCTGACAGCAGGAATCCGATCAGCCATTCTCCCAGCGCCATCAGCATGGCAGTGCTGGTGCGGACGCCGAAGCTCGCATAGATCGCGAGCCGATAGCGCATTTTGGCGAGCCAGCGGCGATTGGTCATGTCGAGCGCGACGGCGCCCATGAAGAAGAGGATCACCGATGCGAGGCCGAGGAAATTTTCGGTCCGCTGCCAGAAGCTGGCGAGCGGGTGCTGCCCGCCGATCTTCTTGATCACATTGGCGCCGGCAAGGGCATCGCGCGCCCAGCTTTCGACGGCGATTTGCTGGCTTTCGTCCGCGCTGGCCAAATAGCGCGTAAGGCTGTTTCCGCGGTCAATCGACCCAGCCTTCAGGCTGCCGGTATGCACCATCGCCCGCAGAGCGGTGCTATGGCCTTCCATGATCCGGTCGGGTTCGTGAAACAGGATGGCACCCAGCCGCAATTCCGTGCCGCCGATGGTGAGAATGTCTCCGACCTGCATTTGCAGCTGCCCCGCGAGCCGCGGTTCAAGCCAGACCTCTCCGATCGCCGGCCCCTTGTTCACGGCGCGCTGCGTCGCAACCGGTGTATCGCCAACCTGAAGATTGCCCTGCATGGGGTATGCGTCATCGATCAGCTTCAGTTTCACCCTTGCCCATTCATTCTTGTGGGTCACAGTGATGTCGATTAATTGCGTTACCGAGACGCGCTGCGCCAGCGACCTGAGGGCGATTTCGTCTTCGCTCTTCAGCGGCGCATGGCTCTCGACAACGAGGTCGGACCCGAGCATCTGATCAAGATTGCCTGCCAGATAGTTTTGGATCGACGCGCTGGAGAGCGTCAGCGTCATGAGGAAGAACAGCAGGACGGTTTGCGTGGCCAGACTGATGCGACCGTCACCCATCCTCAGGTCACGCCAGCTATTTTCAAGGATCAGTTTAAACCAGCTCATGCTGCCGCCTCCAGGCGGCCGGCCGACAGATGCAGACTGGCGTCAGCACGCCTTGCCAATGGTTTGCTGTGCGTCACTATGACCAGGCCGCACCCAGTCTCGCGGGCGCAGCCGAACATCAGCTCGGCCACGCTTTCGGAAGTATGCATATCCAGGTTGCCCGTGGGTTCGTCGGCAAAAATGAAACGCGGCGCGGTCACGAATGCCCGCGTCACCGCAATGCGCTGCTGCTCGCCGCCGCTCAACTGATGGGGGCGGTGTCGGGCTCGATCTTTGAGGCCGATCTTGTCTAGCCAGAGGGCGGCGATGTCGAACGCGTGTCTGTTGCCCTTCAGCCGGAGCGGCAATGCCAGATTGCCGATCGCATCGAGCTCCGGCATCAGGTGGAATTGCTGAAAGATGAAACCGGAATTGGCGCGCATTGTCAGCGCATCCACAGGAACGCCGTCGATGGTGAAGCAGACCGTGCCGCCGGCAGGAACCTCCAGGCCTGCGGCAATGGACAGCAGGCTGGATTTTCCCGCCCCCGACGGCCCCACGATGGCCAGGGTTTCATTCGCACGGATGGTGCAGGAAAGCCCCTGGAACAGGCCAATCCTCTCGCTGGCCGTATCAAAGTGATGGCTGATGTCATGCAATTCGATCATGTCCTGCATGGTCTGTTCCTCTCTCCGCCGGACTTTCGCCCCAGCCAATGTCGAATGAAGGTGAAAGACGACCTGCCGACACGCGCGGAAGCGTCGATGCAGGCGGCCGCAAAAAATATTTGCCAGAACGTGCGCCGGCTTTGGGGCGGCTGCACTGCGGGGGCTCCCGGCGTCGGTCAGACCAGGTGTCGGACGCCCCCGACCGCAGCAGCGGTCGCTTCGCAACGGCGAATTCGGACAATCATATTGTCACTGCATTTTTTCAAGCTTGTTTCGGGCCTCGGCGAGGCCGGCAACCAGCTCTGGTCGGCTGAAATGAGGCAGGGCCAGCTCCATCACCTCGACCGCATGGGCCAGTGCGCTTCGATCCGATCCTGCCGATTGGGCCCGAAAAAAGCCCCACGTCGCAATAAGCGCAACGTCATAAAGCTTGGGGTCCGCGTTGAAGGCGGCGCGTGCCTTCACCTTGTCGTCGCTGAGCATTTGAGAGAGTAGCGCCATGCTACGCTCATCTACCCATGGCTGCCGCGGCGCTGGCGTTCGGCCCATAGCCTTGATCATGGCTTCTGCAGCCGCCGCAGTGGACGCCGGATTCTGTCCGGTTATGAGCCGACCATCCGTGACGACATGGCTCAACATCATCGGCGCCTCGCTGAATTTTGCGCCGGAGCCACGCAGCCCGTTCTCAAGCAGAACGGGGAATGATGACCCCCAACCCTTGTGAAACAGGGCTTCTTCTTCGTTGGAAAAGCCAGTAACTGAGCGTCCTTCCAACAGCAAGGCGCCACCCTTGAGCGGGATATTCATCAGCACGGCAGGGCCATGGCAGACGGCGCCGATGACGCCACCGGCCTCATAGGTATCGGCCAGCAATGTTTTCAGTTCGACGTTGATCGGCAAATCGAACATCGAGCCTTTTCCGCCGATGATGAAGATGGCCGCATATTTCTCTTTGCTCACGCTCGCGAGCGAGCGGGTGCTGGCCAGCTTTGCTGCGGCTGCGGAGTCGGCCAGGAATCGGCTGTTATAGGGCTTTTTGGGATTATATTGGTCGGCCACGACTGCCCCGCCGGATGGACTTGCAATGTCGACGTCAAGGCCGTTGTCAGCAAAGACCACATAAGCTTGGGTCAGTTCATCCATTTCAAAACCAGGGCGCGTTTTGCCACCATCCAATCCATAACCGCTGACGACCAACAGGACGCGATTATTCGCGCTGGTGGCCGCGTTTGCGGGCGCGACGATCAGCAAGGCAAGCACGCATGACAGCATTTTTGTCATCCGGAACGACATCTTCTAACCTTTCGAATATTTGATGATGCCGGTGCCTTTTGCACACGATATGTCATATGGATGTGAAACGCTCTTTGACGTTCTTTTGACAAAACACGCGCCAATGAGTGTCGGCAACAGTCGGGACAGTGTTTTTGGGCGACCGCTTTGACATATTGTTGGTGGAGGATAATGCGGATCTCGCCGGCAACATCATCGACTATCTCGAGGCGCTTGGGCACCGATTGCATTATGCTGCGGATGGCGAGGCCGGATTGCGGGAAGCGTTGGTCAGCCGGGTTGACATCATACTCCTCGACCTTGCCTTGCCGAACCGCGATGGATTGAGTGTCTGTGCCGAGATACGCCGCCGCGCCGACCTTCGCGTCCCCATCCTGATGCTAACCGCGCGCGATACACTTGATGACAAGCTGGCAGGTTTTGCCAACGGCGCCGACGATTATCTGGTGAAACCTTTCGCGCTGGCGGAGCTTGCCGCGCGGGTCGTGGCGCTCGCCCAGCGACCGCAACTCGGGCAGTCGCATCGTTTTTCAGTGGGTCCGTTGACGATCGACCGACAGGCGCGCATCGCCACGCGAGACGGGCGACCGCTTCGTCTGACGCCGCTTCTTTGGGAACTGCTGTTGCTGCTCGCCGAAGCCTGGCCGCATCCCGTCAGCCGCGACGAGGCGACGTTGCGGCTCTGGGGCGATGAGCCGCCATCTTCGGACTCGCTGCGCGCGCACATGCACCTCTTGCGGCAGGTCGTGGACAAGCCATTTGATGGGCACCTGATCGAGACCGTACACAGTTTCGGATTTCGTCTGAAGACCGATCCGTGAACCGGCGGCGACACAGCCTGCGCGCGCGGGTGGTGCTCACCATCGTCGGCGGTGTGCTTCTGACCAGCATCATTTTTGGCCTTACCGCCTTTGCCATAGCCTATTCCGTGGAAGACGATCTTTTCCAGAACGCTCTGGCCGACGAAGTCGCACACCAGAAATCCTCATGGGCGCGGACCGGTATGGTAGCAGCGGCAAAAAACTCTGACGTTGCAATTTATCGGCGAGTTGAAATGCTTCCGCTGGATATCCGGAACGAAGTCGCACAGAATCCGAAACAGACCGAATTCTACGGTTGCGAAGGCCGTCATTACCATATCCAGAAATTTGATCTGAATGGCAGTCGGTCAGGCGCCTCGGCTGCATCGGCGTTCGCGGTGATCGAAGTCAGCCAGGATTTGCTCGTTCGTCCTTTCCGGGACTCGCTTATCAAGTTGCTCGTCTGGATGAGTTTGCTCATTACCATATCGGTAGCGGGCTTTGCCTGGTGGCTCGTTGATCGGACGATGAAGCCCCTGAGCGACTTGGCGTTGGACGTAGCCAAAGCCGAGCCTGACGTCCCGATGATCGACGCGTCCAACTATCCCGCCAATGAAATCGGGTCGCTGGCCGAAGCGCTGGAGCAGGCCTTTGGACGTATTCGCGGATTTATCGACCGGGAGCAGGCCTTTACCCGCGACGCCAGCCACGAGTTGCGGACGCCCTTGGCCGTCGTCCTCGGCGCCGCGGAGGTAATCGCACTCAAGCGCGATCTTCCGCTGCATCTGGTCGAACCGCTGCGCCGTATCGAAACCGCCACGACAGATATGACGTTGGCGCTCGATCAACTGCTTGCCTTGGCGCGCGAAAATAAGGGAGTAGTCAGGGGAAGAGTGGCGCTCCGGCCTATGATCGACAAGGCTGTAGCTTGGGCCAAAGTGCGTTACTCGGACAGCCTGATTGCCGTTTCGAACAAGGTCGACAGCGGCGCCGCGGCTTTCGTCCATCCCACTTCGCTGCAACTCGTACTCAACAATCTGATCGGGAATTGTTTTCAGCATGTTGGATCCGGACAGCTGGTGATCGATTTTGATGAAAGGGCTTTGTCAATCTCGGACGACGGTCCCGGGTTTGAAACGAGCGAGAACCCGTTCGTTCCCTTTGCAAAGGGCAATGCCAGTAGTGGGAGCGGCCTCGGCCTCGACATCTCACGGCGCTTGTGTGATGCGGCCGGCATCGGTCTGACCGTTGGCGAAACCAAAGGTGGTCGAGGCACGAGCTTTCGCCTTGCTTTTTCGTCCGACCTTCACCGGTGACCTCGTCAGCAGCGCCGAACCCCTCTCTGCGTGAAGTTTCGTCGAGCAATGTTGATTCAAGCTGCCAGTCTAGGTTGCACCGTACGGCGCCGCGTGCCCTAATCTCCTGCTCATGAGCAGGCCGAGATACTTGCCGATGATGTTTTGCGTTCGCCTTGTCCTGCCCGGCCATCGCCTAGGCATGAAATCGCTGGATGGAAGCCGGATTGTCGTTGGCGAGGCCGATTCTCGCAATCTTGCACAAACGCCACAGCGGCACCGCGTGGTCGAGAACAGCAAACATAGGCGGCGGGCGGGAAGACCTGTTTGAGGCCAAAGTTTGCTGTCGCCGAACTCGGCCTTGCGGCCAATTTTCCACATGCGTCCTTTGCCGATTCAAAGTAGCCCTCGGACAGGGAGGGCAGTATTGTTCAATCAGTTTTGGATTGAAGCTGGCCGCCACATATGACGATTTCCATCCCAGCGCGCGATTCCATATTCGGGGAAAGCGTCAAGATCGCAATCCTGTACTTCGTGCTGAACGGCATTTTTTATTCCGCGGTGGCCCATTTTGCGGGAGGCGGTGCAAGCTCGGGGCAGCCCCTAGGCTTTTCGGGCAATTCGGCTGCCATCGACATCTTGAGCTACATCTTCTCGATTTCGCTTATGTCATTCCTCGTGCTTGCATGGCGCGGGAAGAGCATGACGCTCAATCTTCTCTATTGTTTTGTGATCTCGTCGGGCGTGTCGCTGGCCGATTTCCTGCTGACGATGCAGGCTTACAAATATTTCTATCCCGACGTGGGCATCGATTTCGGCTGGGACGCAAATTCCAATGGATTGTTCACCTGCATGGCCGTCTTTTTCGGCTGGTCCTGTATGTTTCTCACATTGCTCTATAGTTTCGATGTCCGCGACAAGGAGCGTCGGCTGGCGGCGGTACGCGAAGAAGCCCTGTCCGCGCAAATGCGGGCGCTGCGCTATCAGGTCAATCCCCACTTCCTATTCAATACGCTGAACTCGATCGCCGGACTCATCGAGGAAGGATCGGCGACCCGCGCGGAAAAAATGGTGCTTTCGCTCTCCACCTTCCTGCACACCACGCTCACGCTGGATCCCTTCCACGACGTGCCGCTGGCCGACGAACTTGCGCTCCAGGAAGAATATCTGGAGATCGAATACCAACGCTTCTCCGACCGGATGACGTTCGACATCGACATGTCACCCGAGGTGGAAAAAGCGCTGGTGCCGAGCCTGATCCTGCAGCCGCTTGTGGAAAATGCCATCAAGCACGGCGTGGGGCAAATGACCGGTGCGTCCAGCATCTATCTGGGCGCAAGCCGCCAAGGCGACAGGTTGCGGTTGCTTGTGGAAAATGACATGCCGATCAACACTCCACGGCATGCAGTGAGGGGCATGGGGATCGGCCTGAAGAATGTCGCGGAACGACTGCGTGCCCGCTTTGCCGACGAGGGACATTTCTCCGCGGGGGTTGTGGGGCCGGGACGTTATCGTGCCTCGCTCGACATCCCCTGGAAATCGGCATAGCGACCGGCACTACCGCTAATTTTGGCCGCTCAGCCTGCGTCGGATTCGAGGTTCAGGCCAACCCGTGCGGCTTCCTGCTCAAGAAGTTTCGTTATCTGTTCGTGATAGGCAATTTTGCGGCGATCCGCGTCGGCCTGTGCCCGCATGACACCAACGAAAGACTTACACACCGCCTTGGAGTCGCCTTCCTCGCTCGCTGCGCCCACTTGCGCGACGGCCTCGAGAAGACTGCCGATAGCGGCAAGCGTCTGCTCTGTCCTGCCTCGGCCAGCTTCGTCCTCAAGCTTCCACATCCGGTCGCGATCGATCCTTTTCGAATCGAGAAGCGACCATTTCAGCCAGGTCACGATACGGCCTTTGTAGTTCTCATACGCCGAAAGTGATGCGCCGCCGGCAATGAAATCCGCGAACGCCGGTGATGTTTCATCGACAATACCAGCTTTGCCGAATGCTTCGAGAAGCAAAATATCGTCACAATCGGATTCGGCGGCGATCTTGGCATCCTTGTTCGCTGCCAGCGGTTGGCGGGGGCGCTTGCTACCCGGCTCGAGTTCGCCTTCATATTCCCGTTTCTGGATATTGAAGAGGCGGCGATCGCCACAGCGAAGCAGCAGGGCGCCGGGTGTGTCGAATTCGATGAACAGCTCCCGCATTCCCTGCGGCGTTTCGACCTCCTTGCTAAAATATTGTGAATTGAAACCCAAGGGTGATGCGAAATCGGTGCGTTCAGACGTCGTCCACCCAGCGGCCAGCAAACTGCTTTCCAGGGCGGCGGCCAGACTCTGATTGACATCTCCGTCCGGGCTCACGCCCAGGTAAGTGATGCCGGCAAGCAGTCCGGACCAAGGCGTAAATTCAACATCTGCTTCGGTGAACGGTGCGAAAGCTTCTGGCAAGCGATTGACTTGCTTGAGGAAATGCGTGTTCTGTTGGGATCTTGGCAAACCAAGGCTCAATTCGGTCATTTTCAATCCCGGGCAAAGCTGCTCGATCTGTTCTGCCTGCACTGGTTTGACGGCCTCCGCCTGCGCAACACTGGTGAAAAAAGTCATCGCCGCGATTGCGGCGGTTACCGACAAGCTGATCCGCATAGTTGTTCCGGCCCCTTCGCAGCCGCACGATCGGGCGGCTTGTTGCGTTCATTCAAGCAGCGAAAGCTGGATTCAACCGAAACAAGCGAACCGGTGCACTTTTTGCGTGCCAGAGCCGCGCCCTATTGAAACCACGACGTGGCATGCATCCAGCGACGCGCAAGTCCACCTCGCCGAACGCGGCCATCGCGTGATTGGGTGATCAAGCCTTGTTTGCGAAAATATGCGGACGCTTGGCGACGTCTCGCGTTGGCCTGGCGAAGCGCGCTATTCTCGCGCTTCCACGCCTTCATCCTGTCAGCCAGCCCTTGGCTTCCAATATTGCCCGGCGATCCTTTGATACTGGCACCTGCAGGCCATTTCGAAGGACAAGCAATAGCCTGGTTCCATCCATTCTAGACTCATCGACCGCCGTGCGCGCGACCCACCAACTCCGGTGGACATGCAGCCCGTCGACGGCGTGAAGCATTTTTACGGCGTCGCCTATTCGCATCAATATCAGCGTGTGCCCGACAGCCGTGTAGACGCGGAGATAGTGATCTTCCATCTTGAGGCACATTATGTCTCTGCCGAGGTGCGGGGGCAGCTTGGCCAACAACGGTGAAAGATCGTTTGCGACTGTTGGCAATGCGGATGCTAGCGGTGGCTTCGCAACGGTACGCAGCAGCAGGTGCATGATCAGTTGCAGCGGAAGGCACAATATTAGGACAGAGGGAAACAGCTGCCAAAAAGGTTGCAGCTCGATTTCGCTATTTACCGCTGGCGCGACCGCATGAACCATCAGGGTCACCGGGACCGCCGCCAGAGCGGCCGATATGGGCAGCCAGGTGTATTGGGCGATCCGATAGTCTTGTGCTATATTGCGGCCGGTGAGGTAGAAGGCGACGAGCGTGAAACAGCCAAAAACGGCTGAGGCAATCCAGAACAGGAAACGCTCGCCGACAGAAAATATCGTCTCGGTCCTGTAAGGCGAAAGCATCGCGAGCAATATCCCGGCGCATATGCCGGTCAGGACTGTTTTGCCTATCAGTTCGATCGCCGGGGATTTTTCATCGGTGCCCACGTGCATTCATGCCTATCTGAGAACGGGCCGATCCTTCACGAAGCGCGAACGGCATTTCGCGTAAATCGGCTTTATCCAGTGGCTCAGCATCGTTCAAGCTCCTGATGGCGGCTCCATCCGCCAGACCATAGAACCAAAAATTCCCAAGGACACATCATGAGATATTTCGCTTTGGCCGCTGCGCTTCTGGTAACGGCGTGCGTGCAAAACACGACCTCGAAAGTTGTTGCACAACCAGTCCCGCCGCCCTCCGATAGGGTCACACATGAACTTGTCTTGACCGTCAAGGATGTTCGCTCGGCGAAGGGCCAACTCCGCGCGGAGCTATTGGGGCGGTCGGAAGGTGAAGAAAAGCCGAAGACGGTCACATACGCCGTTCAAGACGCGGTCGCTGGCACGAATGTCATCCGCTTTTCTGGCCTTGCGGCGGGCGACTATGCTGTCCAGCTCTACCACGACGAAAATGGAAACTCAAAGGTCGACCTGAACATCGTCGGCGTGCCGACCGAGGGCTATGGCTTTTCCAATGTTTTAATCGTGCGGGGCGGCATTCCCCCGTTCGACACCATGAAGGTCGTCGTCCCAGCCGACAGCGCGGCGGTCGCGGTGCTGGCGTATGCGCCATGAGCGTCGAACATGGGGTGAAGGTCGATCGGCGCACCTTCTGCTTGTCGTCGATGGCGGCAAGCATGTTGGCCGTTGCGGTCGGCGAAAAATCGATGGCTTCGACAGGCGCCGGAGACGCGTCCGCCCTCGCATTGGACTTTGCCAAGGCGAAGCGCGACGACCCCCGGCTGATCGCTTTCGATAATGCCGTTGCGCTGGACGTTGTTCAACCGCGCATCGAAGGGAATATCCCTTCAGGACTTGAAGGTTCGTTCTTCAGAAACGGTCCTGCGCTTTTTGAACGTCTCGGCGTGCGATATCGGCATTGGTTCGACGGCGATGGCCTGCTGCAACGGTGGACGATCGGCGGTGCGGGCGTTCAATATCACAGCCGGTTTGTCGGCACCCGCAAGCACCGGCTCGAGGAAGAAGCGGGCAAGTTTCTGCTTCCGACGTCTGGCGGCGGAATGCCGCTGCTCGCATCGGCCACAGGCGCCGACAGCGTCAACCCGTCCAACACCAGTGTCATTGCGGTCAATGGCGAGATGTGGGCATTGTGGGAAGGCGGTAGTCCTTTTCGGGTCACTCCGAACGAGCTGGAATCCCGCGGCTATGTCGATCTCGGTGATGCCGCAAAAGGCGCTCCGTTCAGCGCCCATCCACGGGTCGGTGCCGATGGAAGAATGTGGAATATCGGTTCACTCGGTTCGCGGGTCATCCTGTATCGGCTGGACAGGTTTGGAAAGCTCGAGCATCTGAAAGTGCAGCCACTGGGGCAGGAGGGGTATTATCACGACTTCCTGCTGACCCAGCGATCGATCGTGCTCGTCCAATGCTCGACCGCGTCGGATGGCAAAAGCTCTATCGAGAACGGAACATTCGGCAGCATTCGCGGTGTTTCCGGAAAGCCGATGCGTGTGCATGTCTTCGACCGCGAAACGTTCGAACTTGTCCGGCAGGCAGAATTGCCGGGCGGTTTCGCGTTCCATTTCGGTAACGGCTGGGAAGAGGCGGACGGAACGATATGCTTTGACATCTGTCATGATGCCAACGGTGATGCGATGCTCGAATTCTTCAAGCCGATGCGGGGCGCCTTTCCCAATTGGCAGGCGGGTTCCTATCGGGTGACCTTGCCGAAAACGGGAGCGGCGCGTTTCGAGCGCTTGCACGCCCGCGTCGAATTTCCAAAGGTAAACCCAAAGTTTGACACCATTCGCAATCGATATGTGTACGCGTCCTGTATCAACGATCCGGCTCGCACGGATTGGTTCGATTCGGTGGTCAAGCTCGATCTCGAAAGCGGGAAAAGCCAGACGTTCCATTATGGGGCCGACTGGATGGTGGAAGAACATGTTTTCGTTCCGAAAGCCGGCGCATTGAAAGAAGACGATGGCTGGTTGGTCGGCACGGCGCTGAACTGGAAAACCCAGCAGAGTGCATTGACAATCTTCGACGCGAGCCGACCGGAGCGCAAATTTCTCGCCCGCGCTTGGTTGGACAGTCCGGTTCCGCTTGGGCTGCACGGGACATTCGTGGGTGTGACGACCTAGCGTTACGCACAATCGGCGTTCGATAAATTTGCCTGTTTCCCAATCCGAAGAGCAAGGCGCACGGGTCGATCTGAAAGAAGCCGCGGCAGCGCGCAGACGGCGGACCTTGCTCGACGGAATACGGTTTCGGAAGCGACGACCCGCGACGTGAAGTCGAAGTATGGTGGGCCGGTGATATCGCTTGGAGCACTGGTGCATGTCTGATCGTGTCTCCAAATCGCTTGTTGGCTATCGTGAAACACTAGGTTCAAGCTGCGAGGCAAGTTGTTCTCATGCGGATATTCCTGAATTCCCGTCGCGAAAAATGCCCCGCTGTCATATTGTCGACGGTCGGCGCCGCGGCATTGTCGCTTGCGCATTCCGGTCCTGCCCATGCTTGCTCCGATCTTCCCAATATCTGCGCCCAAAATGCGCAGCATCATCAGAACATGATGGATATCGCGGCGACGCCGAAACCATCGCAAGATGATCGGGACGATACGGGCCATTCGCCGGCTGCGGGTGGTGATCCGATGGCGGCGGCCATGGCTGCAATGGCCGATATATCCCGCTCGGTTGGCAAGGACCCCAAGGAGATTGAAGCGCGGAAACGCGATCCGAAATTCAAGGCAGCTTACGAACGCTACCATAATGGCGGTTGGGATTATCTTCAGGACGGGATCGGCCCAAAACCCGGAGAATTTTGTGTTGCTCTATATTCAAAGGGCGATGTGATGCTACGCATTTCGGGACCGGGCGGCAGCTATTCGGGTGCGCTGATGACCTTCTCCGGTGGAAAAATTACCGGTTCGAAAGATGTTCGAAAGATCAGGGTGACGCTCAACCAGAGCGACGGCTCCTCACAGACCGTGCAGGCCTTCAACTATCGGTTGCCGGGCGAAGCCTATGCATCGATCGCCTTCGCCGTGCCGACGATCGAAGCGGCCATGGCTGCGATGGAAGACCGCCAGGGTTTCGAAGTCCTCGTCAACGGTCAATCGGTGGCCAAGCTGGACTGGACTGGCGGACTTGCCGCCCGAAGCAGGCTCGAACAATGTCTTGCGAAGCGGAAGAGGGCGTGAAGAAATGAATATCGGACTTTCCTCTCCAATCCGGCGCAGTGCCGGGAAGTTTACTGCGGTTCGCGCCGCCGTGCTGTTCGGAACTGCCGCTGCCTTGTGTCCATCGGGCGCGGCAGCGCAGGCGCTGTTCTTTCATGTCGACGGGACACAAGGGGATCGCCAGGCCTATTATTCGGACACGATCGTCATGTCGCGTACACCGTTCGACCAATTGGGCGGAGGCGTCGAGATAAAGCAGCTCGACGTTACGATTATCCACGAAAATGCCGCCAAGCCCGAATGGACCGTGAAGCGCCTGCAGTTCGAATGCCCGAGCCTTATGGCGCTCGCCACGGCAAAGCGCGGCAAGGCTGCCGCTGCGCCATCCGCGTCGGTGAAGGTCAGGCTGGGCGAGGGCAGTTCGATCCTGCGACGGAGCGATTTGCAGACACAAGCGATACCGGCCGAGCCGTGGACGACCAGCGACGATCCCGCGATGCTGAAGGCGCACAAGCTTGCCTGCAACGCACAGGACATCGAAAGGGCCATGCACGCATCCTATCGTGACGGGCGCTTCGACATGGCGGCCTTCAATGATCGGCTGAAGCCTTTTGGGCTGACCCAGGCGGTTATGGTGCTGGCCGAAACCACCGCTGCCGAGCAGCTCGATCTCACTTGGTCCCGCTTGTGGCGCGGCGCGGTCCGTCCCGACCCCTCGGGACGATGGGGCCAGCCTGCAAGCGCCGCCGACCGGGCAGCCGCGCAGGCGAAGATGGCAGCAATAAAACAGCAGGTGGACCTGCTCGCGACCGAACTGCGGAGCAAATATGAGCAGAACGTCAAACGCATGGCTGCGGGGTTCGAATTCGACAAGCAGGCAGCAAAGCTTCGCGGCGACCGCAAGCTGAATCGTGCGGAGGCCCAATTGATCATGGTTTGGCAGGGCCGCGGCGAAAGCGATGTCGTGGCCGCAATGGGGACGCCGCACCTCACATCGGCCGGCGATCTGCGGATCCTGTCATATGGCCAGCAATTCGACAATCGCGTCGCCGTGCAGGATATGAAAACCGGGGCTGCATGGGAGGAGGGCATCTACATGCATTGCGACGTCGACTATATTCTAATGCCCGGCCCCGGCGGCAAGGCTCTGGTCGCCGACGTACGCGTTTCGGTAGACAGCAATAATCTGGCATCGAGCGGCCAAGCCTGTGCCGGCATATTGGAAGTGCCGGGGGAACGCTGAAGCATCCGTGCTGGCACGACCGGTTAGCGACAGCAGGTTCTTTCGCAATCGGATGCTTCCCATTCGGCGAACTGGCGGATCTTGGAGCGACACGCAAGGGCGCTATGGCAAGCGGAACTCGGCCCATTTGGGCGGTCGGCCATGTCCCTGGAGGCCGTTTTGTGGCTGGGATTGTCCCCATCGACGGGATTAGGCGGCACGCTGTGGCCGCAGTGCGGTGCGCTGTGACGATGCTTCGCTTCGGCGTCGGTCGTCCATAGCACAAGGGCTCCGCCGATGGTTCGGCGGAGCCCTGCGTACGGCGTTGAGCCGCAATCGATCAGCCGTGGATCAGCCGTTCAGGCGATCCTTGACGGCCTTTGCCGGGCCAAAGGTCAGCTTCTTGGCGGCCTTGATCTGGATCGTCGCACCGGTCGAAGGGTTGCGGCCTTCGCGGGCCGGGGTTGCCTTGACCTTGAACTTGCCAAAGCCGTTGACCGAAACTTCGTCGCCCTTGGCGGCGGCATCGGCGATCGCGGCGAAGACGGCGTCGACGGCCTTGCGCCCGTCGGCTTTGCTCAGGTCCAGCGACGCGGCGACGGCGTCCGACAGTTCGGCGTGATTCATAAATTCTCTCCTGGTCTCGACCGGGCGATTCCCGATCAATGCGCTGCCATAGCCGCATGATACGGCGTTCGCCAAGTCCCGGTTTTACGGGCGGTCGATGCGCGAATCGGCGCGTTATGGCGCGATGGTGCGTGGCTTGAGCGTCAGCGGTAGCCCCGCGGCGAGCAGCACGACCTCGGCCGCGGTCGCCGCGACCGCCTGATTGAGCCGCCCGGCGGCATCGCCGAAACGCCGCGCCAGCGAATTGGCGGGCACGATCCCCAGCCCGACCTCGTTGGATACGAGGATGATATGACCGGCAAACCGGTTGATTGCGCTGCATAATTCAATTTCGGTTCGGTCCGGGTCGGCGCCCGCGAGCAGCAGGTTCGACAGCCACAATGTCAGGCAATCGACCAGCACCACCGCGTCGGGCGCGTTCAGCGCATCGAGTACCGCGGGCAGGTCGCGCGGCGCCTCGACGGTTTGCCAGCGTGCGTCGCGGTCGGCCTGATGCCGCGCGATTCGCTCGCGCATCTCATCGTCGAACGCTTCGGCGGTTGCGACAAAATGATGGCGGCCGGCCAGCATCTCGGCGTGCGCCTGCGCATAACGGCTCTTGCCCGACCGCGCCCCGCCGAGGACGAAGAGGCTCGATCCCGTCATGCGCGCACGCCTGCGAGCGCCAGCAAACCCTCGAGATCGGCGTGGCGCGCCAGTTCGGCGGCGATGTCGTCGAGTGCGGCATCGACATCGGCGGCATAGTCGCGTGCGCCGCCCGTGACGCCGATGCGCGCGAGCAGTGCGCGACGCAGCTCGGTCGAGGCAAACAGGCCGTGGAGATAGGATCCGATCACGCGGCCATCGCTCCCGACCGCACCGTCGCGCGCGCCGTCGGCCAGCACCGCAAAGGGCTGGTTCGTGCCAGGGCCGCGCGTTTCGCCCATATGCATTTCATAGCCTTCGAGCGCTGCGCCGAGCGCCGATCCGGTGACGTGGCGCAGCGTTTTGGCTGGCGAAAGCGTCGTTTCGACATCGAGCAGCCCCAGTCCGTCGACCGCCGCCGGCACGCCCTCGATCCCCATCGGGTCGGAGACCCGCCTCCCGAGCATCTGATAGCCGCCGCACAGCCCGATGATCATCCTGCCGCGGCGGTGATGCGCCCTGATGTCGATATCCCAGCCCTCGGCGCGCAGCGCCTTGAGATCGGCAATCGTCGCTTTCGATCCGGGCAGGATGATGATCGCCGCCTTGGCGGGGATCGGCCGCCCCGGCGGTACCATCACCACTTCGACCCCGGGTTCCAGCTTGAGCGGGTCGAGGTCGTCGAAATTGGAAATGCGCGGCAGGATGGGGCAGGCGATGATCCGCCGCGCCTCGCGCGGGTCGGCGGGGCGTTCGAGGATCACGGCATCCTCGCTCGGCAGCCGCGCTGCGGCGCCGAGCCAGGGAATGACGCCGAAACCCGGCCAGCCGCTGCGCTTTTCGATCTCGCGATAGCCATCGTCGAACAGCGCCGGATCGCCGCGGAACTTGTTGATCAGGAACCCGCGGATCATCGCCGCATCCGCGGGATCGATCACTGCGCGGGTACCGACGACCGACGCGATCACGCCGCCGCGGTCGATGTCACCGATCAGGATGACGGGGACGTTGGCGGCGCGGGCAAAGCCCATATTGGCGATGTCGCCGACGCGCAGGTTGATCTCGGCGGGCGATCCCGCGCCCTCGACCACCACGATATCGCACTGCGCTTGCAATCGTTCGTAGCTTCGCATGACCTCGGTCAGCAGCGCGCCGCGCGCTTCGCGAAAATTGCCGCTGCCCAGCGTCCCGCGCACCCGGCCATGGACGATCAGCTGCGACGTGCGGTCGGCCTGCGGCTTCAGCAGCACCGGGTTCATGTCGCTGTGCGGCGCGGTCCGGCACGCCATCGCCTGCAGCGCCTGCGCGCGCCCGATTTCGCCGCCGTCGCTCGTCACCGCGGCGTTGTTCGACATATTTTGGGGCTTGAACGGGCGAACCGTCAGCCCGCGGTTGGCAAAGGCGCGGCACAACCCCGCCACAAGCACCGACTTGCCGACGTCGGAGCCGGTTCCCTGAAGCATCAAAGCAGCCATAAGGTGCCTCCTGCGATCAACCACAGGAACAGGCAAGCGCGCAGATAGATCGTCAAGGCGCGATCGATGTCGCCGGCATCGGCATCGACGCGGCCATCGCCGATCCAGGCCTTGTCATGCATGATCCCATCATAAGCGATTGGTCCCGCCAGTCGCAGCCCCAGCGCGCCCGCCATTGCCGCCTCGGGCCAGCCGGCGTTGGGCGAGGCGTGGCGCCGCGCATCGCGCTGCATTACGCACCACCCGCCGCGAGCGGCAAGGCAGATCAGGGCGCCCGACAGCCGCGCCGGGATCCAGTTGGCCAGATCGTCGCTGCGCGCGGCGGCCCAGCCGAAGGCGCGCCAGCGCGCCTCGCGGTGGCCGATCAGGCTGTCGGCGGTGTTCACCGCCTTATACGCCCAGATGCCGGGCAGGCCGAGGAGTAGGAGCCAAAACAGCGGCGCCGCGACCCCGTCGCAGAAACTCTCGGCAAGGCTTTCGATCGCCGCACGCGCGACCCCGGCCTGATCGAGCGCCGCGGTGTCGCGGCCGACGATCGCGCCGACCGCGCCGCGCGCCGCGGGCAGGTCGTTGCGGTCCAGCTGCTCGGCGACCGCGCGGACATGGTCGAACAGGCTGCGCTGCGCGAGCGCAGGCCAGGCCAGCACAGCAATGCCGACCCAGCCCCAACCGCCGAACGATGCGAGCAGCCCATATTGGATTGTCCATGCTGGACCGGCCGCGACGATCAACAGCAGCAGCAGGGTCAGCACCCCAAAGGCGCGGCGCCGCCGATCGCTGCGCTGCGGACGGTTCCACCGCGTCTCGCAGGCAGCGATGATCCGCGCGAACAGCCCGACCGGGTGGCCGATATGGCAATAGAGCCGCCGCGGCCAGCCGAACGCGGCATCGAGCGCCAGCGCCGCGAGCGCGATCGGTTCAGCCATCGGCGAGCGCCGCGTCGAGCCGCGCCAGCGCAGCGCCATCGGCGGGCAGGCCGATGCGCAGCCAGCGTGGCTGGTCGTCAAAGGGGCGGGTCAGGATTGCGCGCCGTGCAAGCCGCTCGAACAGCGCGCGCGCGTCATCGACGGCGATCAGCCGAAACAGGGGGCAGGCGCCGATGGGCTGGTGGCCATGGCGGCCCAGAACCGCGTCGAGCGCGGAGGCTTCGCGCAGCAGCCGCGCGCGCGTCGCGGCGATCCAACCCTGATCGGCGTAGGCCACGGTGCCGATCGCAATCGCCGCCGCCGCCAGCGGCCATGCGCCCAGCCGGTCGCGCAGCGCCGCGAGCAACGCGGGTGCCGCGATAACAAAGCCCAGCCGGACGCCCGCAAGCCCGAAAAATTTGCCGAACGAGCGAAAGACGACGAGCCGCTGGTCGTTGCCGACCGCCGCCGCGACGCTGTGCGCCGGATCGGTGTCGGCGAACGCCTCGTCGACCAGCAGCCAGCCGTCGCGGTCGGCTAGCAGCTCCAGTACCGCCGCGCCGTCGATGACGCGCCCGTCGGGGTTGTTCGGGTTGGCGAGGATCAGCGTGCCGCGACTTTCGCGCGTTGCTTCGGGATCGACCGCCGTGCCTCCCGCGATCATCGCGCCATGGGTGCGGTATCCGGGCGCCATATGCTGCGCCGGACCGCCCACCAGCGCCCCGACCAGCCGCAGCCCGATCTCGCTGCCCGGCACCGCGCAGACATGGCGCGGATCGACGCCGAAATACGACGCCGCGGCGGCTTCGAGCGCCGCCAGCGCCGCGGGGTCGGGCAGGCGCTGCCAGTCGAACACTATGTCGGCGGCGCTGGGCCAGGGATGCGGGTTGATCCCGGTCGACAGGTCGATCCAGTCGGTGCCGCCAAAATAGCGCTGCGCCGCTGCCAGCGCGCCGCCGTGCCAGGTCCATGCGTCGCTCATGCCAGATGAACGACCAGCAGCGCGGTGGCGAGCAGTGCGCTTTCGCCGAGTTCGATCCCGGCGCCATGGCCGTCGCCCGAAATACCGCCGATCTTGCGCTTCAGCCACCAACCCCACAGCAGAAAGACCAGCGGCGCAGCCAGCAGCGACGGCGACGCCCAAGCCGCTGCCAGCAGCAGCGCGCTCCAGATCGCGAAATCAACGGGACGCACGACATTGCGGAACCGCGACCCCAGCCCCGCGTGCAGATCGGGCAGCGCACGCGACCAGACGAGCGGGCCGATCCGCGCCGCAAAGGGAATCAGCGCAATCGCAACAAACTCTTGGCGATCGACCAGTGCATGGAGCAGCACCAGCTTGGCGATCAGCTGCAAGGCGATCGTCACCACCGCAAAGCTGCCAACATGCGGGTCCGCCAGCACCGCCAGCAACCGGTCGCGATTCTTGTGCGCCGCGCCGTTCGCGTCGGCAATGTCGCCCAGCCCGTCGAGGTGCAGCGCGCCGGTGACCGCAACCCAGACCAGCAGCGCCGCGAGCGCCCCGGTCCAGGGATCGATCCGTCCCCCCGCCCAGCCTGCACCCGCGACAAGCACACCGACGATCAGCCCGACCGCCGGGAACCAGCGCATCGACGCGGCGAATTCGTCACCTGTCACGGTGATACGCGGCGTCGGTAGCCGGGTCAGGAACTGGACCGCGATCAGCAAGCCCTTCATGGCACCAGTCCGACAACCTGCGCGCTCATCGGCTCGCCCGGCCAGACGTGGAGCGACAGCCGCGCCGCATAGGGCAGGTCGAAGGCCCACAGCTGGCGCTGGTCGAAGCCGCAGAGGATGTGCAGCGCCGCGCGCATCGAACCACCGTGCGCGACGACCAGCGTCGGCACCGGCGCCAGATCGGCCAGCGCGGCCGCCACGCGCGCGACCAGCGCCGACCAGCGTTCGCCGCCCGGCGGCGGGTTCGCGTCGGGATCTTCCCAGAACTGCCCGAGCGTGTCTTGATCGACCGCGCCGCTCGGGTATCCGTCCCAGTCGCCGAAATCGAGCTCGCGCCAGCGTGGATCGATCGTGAGCGGCAGCGCGAGGGCGCGGCTGATCGCTTCGCCCGCAGCGTGGCTGCGGCCAAGGTCGGATGCGATAATATGCTCAATGCCCAGCCCCGCCGCCTGCGCTGCGCACGCCGCGATGCCCGCGGGCGTCGGTGCGCAATCGGTGCGCCCCATCAGCAACCCCGGGGTGCCGGGCGCCCCGTGGCGCAGCAGATGGAGCGCAAAGCCGCTCACAGCGACGCCGACACTTCTGCCTCGGCAAAGGTCGCCATCTCGTCATGCACGGCGAGCGCGCTGCGGATGATGTTCGCCGCCACCGCCGCGCCGCTGCCCTCACCCAGCCGCATATTCAGTATCAGCAGCGGATCGAGCCCGAGCTGACCCAGCAGGCGCCGGTGCCCCGGCTCGGCCGAACAATGGCCCGCGATGCAATGCGCCGCGATCGCCGGATTGTCGGCGGCGAGCGGTGCGAGCGCCGCGCTGCAGATGAAACCGTCGAGCAGCACCGGGATCCTCAACTGGCGGGCGCGGACAATCGCGCCCGCGATCGCCGCAATCTCGCGCCCGCCGACGCTGCGCAGCGTCTCGAACGCGGTCACCGGCGCCCCGCCATGGAAGGCGAGGGCGCGCGCGACCACCTCGACCTTGCGCGCGACGCCATGGCCATCGACCCCGGTGCCCGGGCCAACCCACGCCGCCGCGTCGCCGCCAAAGCTGCGGGCGCACAGCGCCGCCGCCGCGGTCGAATTGCCGATCCCCATTTCGCCCAGCACGACCAGGTCGAGATCGGCCTCGACCACCGCCGCGCCCCGATTGAGCGCGTCGAGGCACTCATCCGCGCGCATCGCCGCTGCGGCAGTGAAATCGGCGGTCGGCCGATCGAGGTCGAGCGCGACGACGGTCAATTCCAACCCCGCCGCACCCGCCAGCGCGTTGATCGCCGCGCCGCCGCTCGCAAAATTCGCCACCATCTGCGCCGTCACGCTTGCCGGAAAGGCGCTGACGCCATGCACGGTGACGCCATGATTGCCGGCAAAGATCGCGGCGCGGGCGCGGTCGATCCGTGGCCGCGCCCGTCGCTGCCAGCCGGCAAAGAACAGCGCCAGCTCCTCCAGCCGTCCCAGCGACCCGGCGGGTTTGGTCAGTTCGGCCTGCCGCATTCGGGCGTCGGCGCGGGCATCGGCGTCGGCATCGCCGAGGTCGGTGAGCGCCGCTTCGAACGCCGCGACGGAACCAAAGGCGGTCATTCGGCGATCCATCCCGGCGGCGGGATGCGGGTGATGAAATGCCCTTTGACCCCTTCGGGCCACAGCGCATAGGCGACGCGGCCATCGTCGCTCGCGGCATAATGGACCGCATAGTCGAGAATGGCGCGCGCCGCCGCATCGTCTGCGCCGAACCGCCCCAGCACATAACCGATCTTGTCGGGCGCGCGCAGGTGCACGGTGCAGAAATCCTGGCACGCGAACAGGCACGCCATCTCCTGCACGGCAATTCCCGCATAGCGCGGCTCGTGCGCGCGCAGGCGGCGGAGCGCCGCAACCAGCCGCGCCCCGCCGCGCACCCCGCCCGCATCGACCTGTGCATCACGGCTGTGGCGGCAACTGTTGCACACCACCACCGCCGGTCCGGGATCGACGCGCGTGAGCATCAGGTTGCGCTCGCCGCGGGCTGCGGCGGCGGCGGAACCCCCGCTGCGACGAGCAGGCGATAGAGCCCGTACAGCCCGATCAGGATCGCACCATTACGGACAAATTGCTCGGCGAGCAGGTCGGGCGCCGTCGCGGTGTGCAACCCGCCCAGCACCAGCGCCCAGCCAACGATGATCCCCTTATACGCGGTAAAACCCGCCGCATAAGCCAGCGCGAGCCGCGCCGCGACCGACCGGTAATCCAGCGCCCGCACCGCGGCATAACCCGCCAGCGCCGACCCTACCGCCGCGGTGCCGAGCGCAAAGCCCCACGCCAGCGTGCTGCCATCGCGCGGATAGCCGAGCAGGAAAAAACCGACGCACTGGCTCGCCAGCCACGCCAGCAGTATCAGCGCCACGCCGCCCGGGCGGCGCATATGCACCGCCGCGAGCGCCGCGAGCGACGGAAAAGGCGTCGCGCAGGCGAGCGCCAGCGTCGTCGCCGTGCTCGCCGCAGTGAGGAGCGCAACCCATAGCGCAGACGCGCCGCGCTGCGACAGCGCCGCCATCAGAACCGCCCCCGGATGCCGGCGTAGATGCTGCGCCCGATCGAGCCGTAGCGGAATGCCGTCATATATTGCTCGTCGAAGACATTCTCGGCGCGCGCGAACAGCTTGACCGCGTCGGACAGCGCGAACTCGGCGCGCAAATCGACGAGCGTATAGTCGTCGAGCCGCGTTGCGTTGCTCGCATTGTCGTAGCTCTTGCCCGACCAGCGCAGCGCCGCGCCGAGCTCAAGCCCGAAACCGAAGCCATAGCTGACCGATGCATTGGCGGTATGGCGCGGACGGCGCGGCAACCATTTGCCGAAATTGGCGGTCCCCGGCGACCGGTCCTCGCTGGCGATCAAGCTATAATTGCCGTCGAGGACCAGCCCGCCCAGCGTCAGCGCGGCGGCGGCTTCGACGCCCTGCGCCTTGCTGCGCGCGACGTTCGAATAATAGCCGAAGCGCCGCGTCGCCGGATCGCCCGGAACAAAACATAGCGGATTGGTCGAGGTGCCCGAACAGCTGTTGTAGATGATCTGGTTCGTGGTGGTGCGGTCGAACCAGCTCGCGCTGACAACCAACTTGCGATCGAACAGCGACTGCTCGATTCCCGCTTCCCAACCATCCGCTGCCTCGGGATCGAGCGCCACATTGCCATATTCGCTGAACAGCTGGAACAGCGACGGCGCCTTGAACCCTTCGCCATAGCTTGCGCGGAGCAGCGTTCCGGTGGGCAGGCGCCAGACGCCCCCCGCCGCGAACAGGGTCTGGCCACCATAGCGGTCGTGATCGTCGTAACGGACGCCGCCGTTCAGGATCAGCCCGTCCACCGGTTCGACGCTGAGCTGGCCATAGGCGCTGGTCAGCTCGGCCTTGCCGCGCGCAAAAGCCGGAAGCGGGAGCGCGAGCGAAGCTGAAGGCGAGCGGCTGCGGAAATCGGAGCGTTCGTTTTCGGCCCCGAAGATTGCGGAGATACGGTCGGAGAGGGCGAAGCTGCCCTGATATTCCCAGCGCTTGTTTTTGCCGTCGGCTTCAAAGCTCTGCGGCCGCGCGCGGTCGGGGTTGAAATTGTCGCGGTTGGTGTCGGTATGAGCATAGGCGATGCGATTGCGGAAACGCCCGCCGACGAGGTCGAAATTCAGCCCCGCATAGCCGACGAATTCCTTGTTCAGCCCGTAATCGTTGCTGTCGACGTTGAAGCCGTCAAATTCGACGCGGCCGCTCGAATAATAACCGCGCACCTCGGCGCTGACATTGTCGGCGAGCGTCAGTTCGGCGCGGCCCGATACGCTATGGTTGCGATAACCGTCGCGTTCGACCCCGCCGAACGCCTTTCCGTGCGACGAAATGCCGTCGGTGGTGAAACGCTGCCCGCCGATGCGCCAGGCGAGCGGCCCGGTGCGACCACCGATTGCGGCGCGCGCGCTGACGGTGTCGCGCGACCCAGCCTCGAGGTCGAAGCTGCCTTCAAGCCTCTTTTCGGGCGATGCGGTCACGATATTGACCACCCCGCCGATCGCCTGGCTGCCCCACAGGATCGATTGGGGCCCGCGCAGCACCTCGATCCGCGAAATGTCGCCGACGAGCAGGTTGGTGAAGTTGAACCCGCCGCCCGTCGACGACGGATCGTTCAGCTTTACCCCGTCGATGACGGCGACCGTATGTTCGGACTCGGCGCCGCGAATGCGCAGCGACGTCGCGGTGCCATAACCGCCGTTGCGCGAGATGCTGACGCCGGGCGTGCGCAGCAGCAATTCGGTGACCCCGATGTCCTGCGCGCGGTCGATCGCATCCTTGTCGAGCACCGCGATCGCGGCGGGGATCTCATCAAGGGTCAGCGGCGCGCGCGTCGCGGTCACGACGATGCTGTCGCCGTCGGCAGCGACGGCATGCGCCGCTTCCTCGGCAAGCGCGGGGGATGACGCCGCCAGCACGGCGAGCGAAACGGAGTGACGGAAAACGCAATTCATCTGGGTAACCTCATCGACAACACCGCACGCACGCGGGATCGATGTCTGGGCCACCGGGCGCACGACAACGTCCCCGCGCGAACGCGGTCCACTTTGTCGTCATGCGGGTTCACCCCCGTCCGCCCGGTGCACCCTGCCCGCGCGAAAGACGACGGCGACGGGCAGGTCTCCTGGCTTGCGGGTCAGCGCCGGATCGGCCGCCTTCTCGGGACGGAAAGTCCCAATGGCATGTGGCCGATGGCTCGCCGCGTACAGTTGCAGGGGCAGCCGGGGTTTTCCCGTTCCCTCTTAGTCCCCGTCGCCGGGGAACCTGTCGCTTGCCGCCCGTTAGCTTGGTTTGGGGGCGGCGGTCAATCACCGTACCGCATCGGTCCGATACGGATGGCGCCGGATGAGTGTTTTGCTATCAAAGAAGGGCAGTGAGCAGCGGGTTTTGGCCGGAAGCAAGACGTCGCCCCCGCGCAGGCGGGGGCCGCTGTCGGTTTACGCAGCGACGCAGGAATAGGCGGCTAGCGGCCCCCACCTTCGCGGGGGCGACAGTCAGTCGGAAGATCTCGGATCCGCCCCAAACCAGACGTCCCTCGTCACCGCCGCACCGCAAAAAATTCTCTGAGCAGCGCCGCCGCCTCCCCTGCCCCGATGCCGTCGTAAACCTCGGGCCGGTGATGCACCGTGGGCTGGGCAAACACGCGCGGGCCGTGAGCGACCGCGCCGCCTTTCGGATCGTCGGCGCCATAATAAAGCCGTGCGATGCGCGCGTGCGCGATCGCCCCCGCGCACATCGCGCAAGGCTCGAGCGTGACATAGAGATCGCAACCGTCGAGCCTTTCATTTCCCAGCGCCCGCGCCGCAGCGCGAATCGCGACGATTTCGGCGTGCGCGGTCGGGTCGTGGGCGGTGCGCGGCGCATTATGACCTTCGCCGACGATCATCCCGTCCTTGACGACGACCGCCCCGACCGGCACTTCGCCCGCCGCGGCGGCGCTTTTCGCGAGATTCAGCGCGGCGCGCATCGGTTCGGGGAGCGGAAATTGTGACATCGCTTTTCCCGCTAGTCCCTTGACGAATCTGCGGCAAGCCGATAAGCGCGCGCCTTTCCCGGCTCACTCCGGTCCTGCCGCCCCCGATTTTGCGGGACGCACCCGGACGCCGAACCGAAATTTTGTACGAGGACAAACAGCATGTCGCGCATCTGCGAACTGACCGGCAAGGGTCGTATGGTTGGCAACAATGTCAGCCACGCCAACAACAAGACCAAGCGCACCTTTCTGCCCAATTTGCAGAATGTGACGTTGCTGTCGGATGCGCTGGGCAAGGGCGTGAAGCTGCGCGTGTCGACGCACGGCCTGCGTACCGTCGAGCATAATGGCGGCCTCGACAACTGGCTGCTGAAGGCCGGCGACGACCAGCTTTCGGCCGGCGCGCGCAAGGTGAAGAAGGAAGTCGCGAAGAAGCTGGCCGAAAAGGCCGCTTAAGCGCATTTCCATCGCTGACGCCAAAAGGCGGCCGGGTTACCGGGCCGCCTTTTTGCTGTCCGGCGTCCGGGCGGGCGGCAGGTCCACCAGCTCGAATTGCAGCAGCAGGCTGCGCTGCCAGCTTTGAAAATTATTGTCGGAGACGAGCCAGAGCCAAGTGCGACCATTTTCGACCGTCAGCGCGGCGCCCTCAAAATTGTCGGCGAGGCCGGGCGGGACAACCCCGATCGTCCGCGAGCGCAGAACGGCGTTCGGCCGGATGTCGTGCGGGTCGGCGATGGCCACAGTCGTCGTGAATATTGGGTTCCAGCCGACTTTGCGGTGCACGATGAGGATGCGGCCGTCGGGAAGCGGCGTGGTATCGCTCACGGCGCCTTTGCCCTGCGAATCATAAAAGAAGCGCGTCGCTGGCCCCGATGAGGTTCCGGGCGCGCCCGCCAGCATCACCGCGCGATTGCGGCGCGAATCCTCGCGTCCCCCCTCGGCCAGGATGATGATTCGCCCCTCGGCGAGCCGCGCCATGGCCTCGGGCCCACGGCCCCGAGGCCAGTCGCGTAGAGCAGCAGGGGCATAGCGCGCCTCCAGCCTCGTCAACTCATGATCGAACCGCCAAAGCTGGTTGGTGCGCTCCAGGCTGACCCACGCGGTCCCCTGTGCGGGATCGACGAACAGCGATTCGCTGTCGAGCATCGTTTTGCGGTCGGGCCAGCCCGACGGAACAGGCAGGGGCGCGATGTTAAAGACGGTCAGCTGTCCCTCGCCATTAAAGGTCAGCCGCGTCCTATAGCCATTGTCCCCGATCAGCAGGAAACGATCAGGCGCGATTTGCGCGATTCCCGAGAAACCGCCAAAGCGGCTGTGCGGGCTGACGAGATGCCAGCCGCGCACGAAGCGCATCGTACCGCTTGTCTCCGGCGCCCGCGCCAGCGACCGCGCGCTGGCGCGCTGGGTGAGGTTATCGACGGGAAAGCGCTGCACCGTTCCCGGCACCGGGCCGAGCGCAACAAAGATCAGGGCGGGGTAAATCAGGCGGCGCATCGGCGCGGGTTAGGGGGGCGGCGCGCGAAAGGGAAGCATTACGGGCGGCAAAGCTGAACGCCAGCCAACAGGCGCGTTCAGGCTCGGCTCAATGCGAATCGCGCATAACCCCTCCATCGACAACGCCCAGAAGGGCCCAACGACGAAAGAAGGAGAACGACGATGAAAAAGATGGTGACCCTCTCGATCGCCGCCCTGATGTCCACCGCGACGCTGGGGATGGCGGCTCCCGCCGCAGCACAGAATGGTTATTATGACCGTGACGGCTATTCGAGCTATTACAGCGGCTACGACCGCGACGACCGCCGCTATGACCGTCGTTACGATCGCCGTGCCGATCGCCGCGACTACCGTCAGGACCGCCGCTATTACAACCAGCGGTACAACAACCGCAATTATCGCCAGTGCGACAACGGCACCGGCGGCACGATCATCGGCGCGATCGCCGGTGGCCTCGCCGGCCATGAAATCGCCGGCCGCGGCGACCGCACCGTCGGCACGATCATCGGCGGCGCCGTCGGCGCCATCGCCGGCCGCGCGATCGACAAGGGGAATGACGGCTGCCGTTAAGGGTAGTCCCGACCTCCAATAAATTTCCTTCCCTCCTTTACCCCGCCCGGCCACCGCCGGGCGGGGTTTTCTTTGTTCGATCGGCGCGCAAAGGGGGCGGGGTTGCCTTGCACGCCGCCAAAGCCTAGGTTCTCATCCAAGTGCACATCCGCAGGTGACGGATGCGTGAGAGAGACAGGTAATACTAGCCATGCGGCAAATGGCAGCGCCATCCGGGCGACCGCCGCGGCCAAGTTCGAGGACGGGGCCGACGGCAAAGACGCGAACCAAGGCGGAAGCCGCCACGCGTCCCGCAAATTTCGTACGACCGCGCAGCTATGCCGCGATCGACCTTGGCACCAACAACTGCCGGTTGCTGATTGCCCGTCCGCAGGACGGCGAGCTGGTCGTCATCGACGCTTTTTCGCGCATCGTCCGGCTGGGCGAAGGGTTGCACGGCAGCGGGCGGATCAGCGATGCAGCGATGGATCGCACCGTCGCGGCGCTGGCGATCTGCGCCGACAAGCTGCGCCGCCGCCATGTGTCGCTGTCGCGCGCGGTCGCCACCGAAGCGTGCCGCCGCGCGGCAAACGGCGCCGAACTGGCCGAGCGGGTGCGGCGCGAAACGGGCATCGTTCTCGACATTATTTCCGCCGCCGAAGAGGCGCGACTCGCGGTGCTCGGCTGTCACAACCTCATGGAACCCGGCGATGGTCCGGCGCTGATTTTCGACATTGGCGGCGGCTCGACCGAGCTGATGCGCGTCGACGTATCCGACCATGACGTCACGATTCGCGACTGGATCAGCGTGCCGTGGGGCGTGGTGTCGCTGACCGAACATGCGCCGCTGCCCGACGACAGCCTGGCCGGACGCCAGGCCGCCTATGCCCATATGCGCGAGGTGACCCGCACCGCCTTTGCGGCCTTTGCCGGGCGCGCCGAACAGTTCGCCGGGCAAAAGCTGCGCTTGCTGGGCACCAGCGGGACGGTGACGACGCTGGCCAGCGTGTTCCTGAACCTGCCGCGATATGATCGCCGCGCGGTCGACGGGCTGGTCGTGCCGGCCGATGCGATGCGCGGCATCAGCCGCCGCCTGGCCGACGCCAGCATCGCCGACCGCGCCGAGATTGCCTGCATCGGCCGCGAACGCGCCGACCTGGTCGTTGCCGGCTGCGCGATCCTGGAAAGCATCATCGACCTGTGGCCCGCCGCACGCGTCGGGGTCGCCGACCGCGGCATCCGCGAGGGAATTTTGCGGACGCTGGCGATGCAGGGGCGCGACGTCCCGGTGACGCGCCGCGAGTATCGCAAATGAGCGGCGGCAGCGGCAAGAGCGGCGGCGGCGCCAAGGGTTCGAGCGGTCGCGGCGGGCTGCACGTCCGCGTCAAGACCGCGAAAAGGCGCAGCACGTCGTCGACGCGCTGGCTGCAGCGCCAGCTCAACGATCCCTATGTCCGCCGCGCGCAGGCCGAGGGCTATCGGTCGCGCGCCGCCTACAAGCTGATCGAGCTCGACGACAAATTCGGCTTCATCAAGAAAGCCCGCGCCGTCGTCGATCTGGGCATTACCCCGGGCGGCTGGTCGCAGGTCGTGCGCAAGGCCAACCCGCGCGCGCGCGTCGCGGGGATCGACTTGCTGGCGTGCGAGCCGATCGAGGGCGTCGCGATCCTCGAGATGGACTTCATGGACGATGCGGCGCCCGACGCGCTGATCGAAGTGCTGGGCAGCGCGCCCGACCTGGTGATTTCGGACATGGCGGCAAACACCGTCGGCCATCAGCAAACCGACCATCTGCGCACGATCGCCCTGGCCGAAACCGCCGCCGATTTCGCGGTGCAGAACCTGCAACCCGGCGGTGCGTTCGTGGCCAAGGTGTTTGCCGGTGGCGCCGACCACACGCTGCTGACCTTGCTCAAAAAGCATTTTACCACGGTCAAGCACGCCAAGCCTCCGGCCAGCCGCAAGGGATCGCCCGAGCTGTATGTGATCGCGCAGGGGTTCAAAGGCCGCGGCGATCCGAAAACGGCAGAAAACCCGGGCGAGCAAGACGACTGAGCGCGCCTTGCGCCAAGTTCATTGCCGGGTCATTCATTCGCGCATAGATACGACGGTGGCGATCGGATCTTTCGGGATCCGGCGCCGGTCGCATAGCCATTCCCAAGGACGATCCATGACGCATCGGTCGCGCAAATCCATTGCCCTGCTTACCCTTTCCGCCTTTGTGCTGGCATCGTGCGGGGGCGGCGGCGGTTCGAGTACGGGTAGCAATGGCGGACCCGTGACCGTTACCCCGACCCCATCGCCGACCCCGACCCCGACCGGAGGCTGCGGCCTTGCCGCGCGGCAGGGATTTGCCAAGGCGGTGATCGACGAATGGTATCTGTTCCCCGGCGACGTCGCGACCGGGGTCAATCCCGCGAGCTTCGGCAATGTCGACGCCTATATCGACGCGCTGGTCGCCCCGGCACGCGCGCTCGGCAAGGATCGTTTCTTCACTTATATCACCTCGATCGCCGAGGAGAATGCGTTCTTTGCCAGCGGATCGAGCGCGGGGTTCGGCGTCCGCCTGACCTATGACCCGAGCGCCAATGTCGTCGTCATCGCCGAAGCCTATGAAGGCGCGCCCGCGATCGCCGCGGGCATCGACCGCGGCACGCGCATCGTGGCGATCGGCACCACGGCGAGCAACATGCGCACGATCGCGAACATCGTCGCGGCCGAAGGCACGCAGGGGATCACCAACGCCCTCGGCCCCAGCGACCCCGGCGTCACCCGCATCCTGCGCATTCAGGACAGCGCCGGCACCCGCGACGTCACCGTCGCCAAGGCCGATTATTCGCTCGACCCGATTTCGGATCGTTATGGCGCGAAGATCATCAGCGAGGGCGGTCGCAATTACGGCTATCTGAACCTGCGCAGCTTCATCTCGTCGGCGAACCCGCAACTCCGCACCGCCTTCCTGAATTTCCGCAATCAGGGGGTAACCGACATCATCATCGATTTCCGCTACAACGGCGGCGGGCTGGTTTCGACCGCCGAACTGATGGGCGATCTGATGGGCGAGGGGCGCAGCGGGTTGCTGTTTTCGCAGACCGTGTTCCGCCCGTCGAAAGCGGTGGAGAATGACGAGCATCGTTTTGCCCCGACCGCCGAATCGATCGCCCCGACGCGCATCGCCTTTATCGGCACCGGATCCACCGCATCGGCGAGTGAGCTGGTGATCAATTCGATGCTGCCGTACCTCGGCACCAACATGACGCTGGTTGGCAGCAATACCTTCGGCAAGCCGGTCGGCCAGATCGCGCTCGACAAGGCCGAATGCGACGACCGGATGCGCGTCGTTGCCTTTGCCACCGCCAATTCGACCGGGGCAGGCAATTATTACAACGGCCTGGCACCCCAGATTTCGAACAGCTGCGCCGCGGGCGACGATTTGAACCTGCCGCTGGGCGATGCACGCGAAGCGTCGGTGCGCGCGGCAATCGACTTCCTCGCCACCGGCAGCTGCACGACGCGGATCGCCGAAGCGAGCGTCGGGGCGGCCGCGCAGCGCAGCAGTACGCGCGTGCAGGCAGAACCCGAGATGCTGGTCCCCGCGCGACCGAGCGTTGCGCAGCGCGAATTGCCGGGGCTGTTTTAGGGTCGCGCCGACGCGCGGCGTAAGCGTCGGCTTTGGGGTAGAGAGCGGGCATCTAGATCCTCCCCGGCACGGGGAGGGGGACCAGCGAAGCTGGTGTAGGAGCACCATCGGCTTGCCCTGCCGCCGAAGTCGTGCTCCAATGCTACGTTCCCGAGAAGCTTGGTTCTTCCAGCCCAGCGCAGCGTAGACCGCCCGTGCCCCTCCGCCACCCTTCGGGTGCCCCCCGCTGGGGAGGATCGCTACGTCAGCAAGCGGTCGTTACCTGACGCAGTTACCGCCCCAAAACCTCCTCCACCCACGCCGGCACCAGCACCCCCGCCGGGCCGTGTCGGGCTTCGGCGAACCAGTAACTCCCCTGGCTCGGTTCCATGTTGAGCTCCAGCGTCAGCGCCCCCGATTGGCGCGCCTCGCGCACAAATCCCGCCGCCGGATAGACCGCACCCGAGGTGCCGATCGACACGAACAGGTCGGCTTGGGTAAGTGCGCGGTAAATCTCGTCCATCCGGTACGGCATCTCGCCGAACCACACGATGTCGGGGCGCAGCGTACCTCTTGCGCCGCAGGCCGGACAGGCGGGCCGGTCGAGCAACGTCCCGCGCCACGGCATCCGCGCATCGCACGCGGTGCACCAGGCGTTCAGATGCTCGCCATGCATATGGATCAGCCGCTTCGCCCCGGCGCGCTCGTGCAGGTCGTCGACGTTTTGCGTCACGATCAGCAACTCGCCCAGCCATTCCGCGTCGAGCCGCGCCAGCGCTTCATGCGCGGCGTTCGGCACCTTGGTCTGGATCGCTTCGCGGCGCATGTCATAGAATCGCAGCACCAGATCGGGATCACGCGCAAAAGCTTCGGGCGTCGCGACATCCTCGACGCGGTGCTGTTCCCACAATCCGCCGCCGTCGCGAAACGTATCGATGCCGCTTTCGGCCGACACCCCGGCACCGGTCAGGATGACGATGTTTCGAATTTTTTCCATGCCCAACCCTATCCGTTCGCCTCGAGCCCTTCGACTGCCTTAGCAGGCGCTCAGGATAAACTTCCACCGCCGGTGGAAGTCGAGAGGCGTTTGGCGCCGGACCAACGTGTCTCGACTTCGCTCGACACGAACGGCTAAAGGAAGGCCGCGTATCAGGGGACGGCATATGACCAGCATCGGCATTATCGGCAGCGAAGGACGGATGGGCGTCGCGCTCGCCGCGGCGATTTCCGAAGCGGGGCAGCGGCGCTGCGGCATCGACAAGGGCGGTGATGTGGTGAAGCTCGCGGGCGACGCCGACGTCCTCGTCGACTTTTCGTCCCCCGCGGCGCTTGAAGCGACGCTCGATGCCTGCGTCGCGGCCAAAAAGCCGATCGTCATCGGCACCACCGGGCTCGAGGAACGCCATCATTATCTGATCGACGATGCCGCCGCCGATATCGCGGTGCTCCAGACCGGCAATACGTCGCTCGGCGTCACCCTGCTTGCGCATCTGGTGCGCGAGGCGGCGGCGCGGCTCGATCCCGAATATGACATCGAGATTGTCGAGATGCACCACCGGATGAAGCTCGACGCGCCCAGCGGCACCGCGCTCCTGCTCGGACAAGCCGCCGCTGCCGGGCGCGGCATCGACCTCGCCACCTGTTCCGAACGCGGCCGCGACGGGCTGACCGGCGCGCGCGGGCATGGCAAGATCGGCTTTGCGTCGTTGCGCGGCGGCACCGTTGCGGGCGATCACGACGTAATCTTCGCCGGGCCGGAAGAGATGCTCACCCTGTCGCACCGCGCCGAAAACCGCATGATCTTTGCACGCGGCGCCGTACGCGCGGCGCTGTGGCTGACCGGGCAAAAGCCGGGGCGCTACACGATGCCGCAGGTGCTGGGGCTCTAACGTTCGACACGCGCCGAGCGTGGCGGACCGACCCGGCCCGCCACACGCGACGACCTCATTCGGCTATTTGAACTTCAGTTCGCGCAGCAAAAAGCTGCCCAATACGGTGCGGAATTTCGCTCGGTCGCCCGATTCGGCGATCATTTGCGTGTCGGTGCGCTTCATGAAATCGCGATAGGCCTGATCGCGTTTTTCATCCTCAGCCGCGTCGGGAAAGCTCGGGAAGGTGACCGACAGATACAGGTCGGGTTCGCCCGGGCGCGAATTGACATTATTGAACACCGCGTAACTGACGATCCAGCCTTTCGATTTGGCGAATTCCTGCGCCTTGCGCCATTCGTTCGCCAGATAGGTCGCATATTGCATGCCGCCGCCATCGGCGACGTCGATCATCGCCACTTCGCTATAATTGCCCGGGGCCAGCGGATAATTTTGCGCAGACGCGGGCGCGGCGACGGCGCACGACATCGCGACGGCCAAAGCGGCCGTTTTCAACAAATTGGACATGGTCTGGTCCTCCAATGCCGGAACGAGAACCCCCCTGGCTCTCTTGTCCGGTCCCCGGTGTCGACGCCCCGCCAACGCCTGTCGCAGCGCGACTCGGCATCGGGAGCGCGGAGGCTGCGCTTCTCCTTGACCCGAGTCAAATTTCCCGACTTGGAGTTGCCCCCCTGGCCGCGCTAGGGCAGGCGCGGCGCCGCATCGTTCGGGCGCGCTTTGGGGTTCACCGGATGAAACGCGCCGACATCTTCGAATTCTACCGTCGGCTTGCCGAACTGAACCCCAGTCCGGAAACCGAGCTCGAATTTGGCAACATCTACCAGCTGCTCGTCGCGGTTGTGTTGTCGGCGCAGGCGACCGACGTCGGGGTGAACAAGGCGACGCGGCGCTTGTTTCAGGAAGTCACCACGCCGCAGCAAATGGTCGAGCTCGGCGAGGCGGGACTGAAAGAGCATATCAAGACGATCGGGCTGTTCAACGGTAAGGCGAAAAACGTCATCGCGCTCTCCGAAATCCTCGTCCGCGACCATGGCGGCGAGGTTCCTGCCGACCGCGATACGCTGGTCGAACTGCCGGGGGTCGGACGCAAGACCGCCAATGTCGTGATGAACTGCGCGTTCGGCGCCGAAACCTTTGCCGTCGACACCCATATCTTCCGCGTCGGCAACCGCACGGGGCTCGCGCCCGGCAAGACGGTGCTGGCGGTGGAAAAGGCGCTGGAAAAAACCACCCCCGCGCCGTTTCGCGTCGGCGCCCACCACTGGCTGATCCTCCACGGTCGCTACATCTGCAAGGCACGGACGCCCGAATGCTGGCGTTGTCCGGTCGCTGACCTGTGCCGGTTCAAGCCGAATACGGCGGCGCCGAAGGGGTGGCAGAGGGGCTGAGCTGTCCCTGTTTCGCGGATGTCCACTTTGGGGTGGGGAGCGGACAGCTCATTCCGCGTTCGCGGGGGCGACGTCTTGATTCGGTCGTATCTTGCCGTACGGCATCCGGTCGCGGTGCGGCACTGGCGATTGCCACTTGCCGTCTGCCCATGACCCGCCATAACCCGTTGCTATGCGCATGCCTTACGCCCCGCTCGCCCTCGCCGCCGCCATGCTCGCCGCCGCGCCCGTCCACGCCAAACCTGCCGATGCCGACGCCGCGAAGCAGATCCTGAAGGACAGCATCGCGATCCCGACGGTCGAGGGGCGCGGCAAGGTGCCTGAACTGGCGGCCTATTATGCCGGGGTGCTGAAGGCCGCGGGCTATGCCGACAGCGACATCGAAATCACCCCGATGGGCGAAACCGCGACCCTCGCCGCGACGCTGACCGGCACGACGAAGAAGAAACCGATCCTGCTGCTCGGCCATATGGATGTTGTCGCGGCCGACCCGAAGGACTGGACGCGCGATCCGTTCGTGCCGGTCGAGGAAAATGGCTATATTTTCGGTCGCGGGTCGGAGGACAACAAGTTCGACATCGCGATGATGGTCGCGACGATGGCGCAGCTGAAAAAGGACGGCTTCAAGCCGCAGCGCTCGATCATCCTGTTGCTGACGGGTGACGAGGAAACCCAGATGGTGACGACCCGCGCGCTCGCCGCCAAATATAAGGACGCCGAATTTGCCCTGAACGGCGACGGCGGCGGCGGGACGCTCGGCGAGGATGGCAAGCCGCAATATTACGGGCTTCAGGCGGGCGAAAAAACCTACGCCGACTTCACGCTCGAAGTCACCAACCCCGGCGGTCACAGCTCGCGCCCGTCGCCGGTCAATGCGATTGTCCAACTCGCCGCGGCGCTCGAAAAGGTTGGCGCCTATAAATTCGCCGCGCAGCAGAACGAGCTCACCAGGATCGGCCTGCCGATCGTCGCCGACCAGGTCGGCGGCAATATGGGCGCCGCGCTCAAGACCTTCGCCGCCAATCCGGAGGATGAAGCGGCGATCACCAAGATTCGCGCCGACCCCGAATATGTCGGCCAGATCGGCACCACCTGCGTGCCGACGCTGGTCAAGGGCGGCCATGCCGAAAATGCGCTGCCGCAGCGCGCG
Source organism: Sphingopyxis sp. 2PD (assembly GCF_005503695.1). Taxonomy (GTDB): domain Bacteria; phylum Pseudomonadota; class Alphaproteobacteria; order Sphingomonadales; family Sphingomonadaceae; genus Sphingopyxis. The sequence goes on along the minus strand of NZ_SCMU01000008.1, from coordinate 76,333 downwards.
ACCGCGAACATCAACTGCCGCATCTTCCCCGGTGTGCCGGTCGAAACCGTACGCGCCGAACTCGAACGCGTGATCGCCGATCCGGCCGTCAAGGTGAACACCGATCCCGACGCCAGCGCCAGCGACGCCTCGCCGCTGCGCCCCGACGTCATGGCGGCGGTCAAGAAAGCGGTCCACGCCCGCGCGCCCGGCCTGCCGATCATCCCGTCGATGAGCGCCGGCGCCACCGACAGCTATCATTTCCGGATGCAGGGCGTGCCGAGCTATGGCGTTGCGGGACTGTTCTCGAAAGCCAGCGACAGCTTCGCGCACGGCCTTAACGAACGCGTCCCCGTCGACGCGATCGCGCCCGCGCTGGCGCATTGGGACAGTTTGCTCCGCGATTTGTCGAAATAGGCGTGCTAATCAGGTCGTCGCCCCCGCGCAGGCGGGGGCCGCCATCGGCTTTTCACGGCGGTGTGGATTAAGGTGGCCAGCGGCCCCCGCCTGCGCGGGGGCGACGTTTATGCCAACGCCGCCACCGCCCGCTCGATCATCGCCACCGCCGCCTCGGCGCCAAAGCTGCCCGCATCCAGCGACAGTTCGAGCCACAGCCCGTCGACCATCGCGGTCAGCATGATCGCCAGCCGCTCGGCATCGCGCGCGCCGCATGCGGTCAGCAACTCGCCCAGCCGTGCGCGGTACCCGGCGTAACTTTCCGCGTGAATTTCCGCCATCCGCGCATCGCTGCGCGCCAGCGCCCAGAAGGCTGTCCACGCCCCCAGCAGTTCGGGATCGGTCACCGGCGGGCGAAAGCTGGCGGTGAGGTACGCGGTCAGCCGTGCGTGCGGATCGGCACCGGCGCCCGCGACCGCCGCCGCAAAAATCGCGTCCATCCGGTCGCTCGTCGCCTGATAGGTCGCCGCGACCAGATCGTCGATGCCATCGAAATAATGGCGCAGCAGCCCCGGCGACACCCCCGCTTTGGCGCAGATCGCCCGGACATTGGTTCCCGCCAGCCCATGCTCCGCCAACACCGCCGCGGTCGCCTCGATCAGGTCAGCCCGGCGGGCATCGGCGCTTTCGCGCGTAAAGGCTTGGCGAGCGGGTTGCATCTTGTTATACGTTTGTACAACAAGGATCGATTCATGGCAACGCTGCGCGACACTTTGGACAACATCGACGACCTCGACGGCTGGTCGCTCCCGGCCTGGACCTACAGCGACCCCGATTTCTACGCCGCCGAAATGGAGCGAATCTTCCGCCCCAGCTGGCAGGTCGTATGCCACGATAGCGACATTCCGAACGCGGGCGACTGGCACAGCATCGATTATTGCGGCGAAAGCGTGATCGTCGTGCGCGGCGCCGACCGCATCGTCCGCGCCTTCACCAACGTCTGCCGCCACCGCGGCTCGCGCTTGGTCGACGGCAGCGCGGGCTGCGCAAAAAAGCTCGTCTGCCCCTATCACGCCTGGACCTACGACCTCGACGGCCGCCTGACCGGCGTCCCCGACAGCGCCAGCTATCCCACCCTCGACAAGGGCAAGGCGTCCCTCGTGCAGGTCGATCTGGAACAATGGCGCGGCTTCTGGTTTGTGCGCCTGACCGACGATGGCGGCCCTACGGTCGCCACGATGATGGCGCCCTATGAGGAGCAGGTCGCGCCCTATCGCTTCGAGGACCTCGGCGCGCTCGGCCGTGTCACGCTCCGCCCGCGCGAGGTGAACTGGAAAAATGTCGGCGACAATTATTCCGACGGCCTCCACATCCCAGTCGCGCACCCCGGCCTGACCCGGCTGTTTGGCAAAAGCTATGGGGTCGAGGCGACGGATCATGTTGATCGGATGTGGGGCGATTTGATCGACCGGCCATCGGTCAACTGGTCCGAACACATGTACCAGCGGCTGCTGCCGCCGGTCCCGCATCTGCCGCAAGCGAACCAGCGCCACTGGCTCTATTTCAAGCTGTGGCCCAACGTGGCCTTCGACATCTACCCCGACCAGGTCGATTTCATGCAATGGCTGCCGACCGGCCCGACCAGCTGCCTGATCCGCGAAATCAGCTACGTCCTCCCCGATGCGCGCCGCGAAATGAAGGCGGCGCGCTACCTGAACTGGCGGATCAACCGCCAGGTCAATGCCGAGGACACGTTGCTCATCACCCGCGTCCAGCAGGGGATGGCCTCGCAGAGTTTCACCATGGGGCCGCTCAGCGACAAGGAAGTGTGCCTCAAGCATTTCTGCGCCCGGATGCGCGACCTGATCCCCGAATCCCGCCTCGAACAAGCCCCGCGTGCGGGATGGAGCAAAGCATGACGAAATCTTACGACGCCCTCATCATCGGCGCCGGCCACAACGGCCTTGTCTGTGCCTTCTATCTCGCGCGGGCAGGGCTGAAGGTGCGGATCGTCGAAGCGCGCGACGTCGTCGGCGGCGCCGCGGTGACCGAGGAGTTCACACCGGGCTTCCGCAATTCGGTCGCCAGCTACACGGTCAGCCTGCTTCAGCCCAAGGTGATCGCCGACATGAAGCTCGCCGATCATGGCTATCGCGTGATCGAGCGGCCGATCAGCAACTTCCTGCCGCAGGAAGATGGCGGTTACCTGAAGCTCGGCGGCGGGCTGGAGCGCACGCAAAAGGAATTTGCGCGCTTCTCGGCGCATGACGCGGCGCGCCTTCCCGAATATTATGACATGCTGGAGGGGGTTGCCGATGTCCTCCGCGACCTCGCGCTCAAATCGCCTCCCAATGTCGGCGACGGCTTCAAGACCCTGATCGATGCAGCGCGGCAGGGGCGCGGGCTGACCAAGCTCAACCTGTCGCAGCAGCGCGACGTGCTCGAACTCTTCACCAAATCGGCGCGCACCTTCCTCGACAGCTGGTTCGAAAGCGAGGCGGTCAAGGCGGCGTTCGGCTTCGATGCCGTCGTCGGCAACTACGCCAGCCCCGACACGCCGGGCAGCGCCTATGTCCTGCTCCACCACGTCTTTGGCGAGGTGAATGGCAAAAAGGGCGCGTGGGGACACAGCGTCGGCGGGATGGGCGCGATCACCCAGATGATGGCGAAGGTCTGCACCCAGCTGGGCGTCGAGATCAGCCTCGAAAGCCCCGTATCGCGGGTGCTTGTCGACGGCGGCAAGGCGGTCGGCGTCAAGTTGGTCGGCGGCGAGGAAATCGCGGCGGCGCGCGTCATCGCCAATGTTGGCCCGAAACTGCTCTACGAACGCCTGTTCGACGAAGCCGACATCGCCCCCGAATTCCGCCGCCGGATCAAGGCATTCAAGGCGGGCAGCGGGACGTTCCGCATGAATGTCGCGCTCAGCGAGCTACCCAGATTCACCTGCCTGCCCGAACCGGGCGAGCATCATCAGTCGGGGATCATCATCGCCCCGACGCTCGACTATATGGACAAGGCGTTCCTCGACGCGAAGGAACATGGCTGGTCGAAGAAACCGATCGTCGAAATGCTCATTCCTTCGACCGTCGATGACAGCCTTGCCCCTCCCGGCCAGCATGTCGCCAGCCTGTTCTGCCAGCAATTTGCGCCCGAGCTGCCGGATGGTCGCGATTGGGACGCCGAAGAGGGCGCCGCCGCCGACTGCATCATCGATACCGTCGAAGCGCACGCCCCCGGCTTCCGCGCCTCGATCGTCGGCCGCCAGATCCTCAGCCCCAAGGGGCTCGAACGCAAGTTCGGCCTCGTCGGCGGCGACATCATGCACGGCAATATGAGCCTCGACCAGCTATCGTCGGCGCGCCCGGTGCTCGGCAACGGCGCCTATCGCGGGCCGGTGAAGAACCTCTACATGTGTGGCGCGGGCACCCACCCCGGCGGCGGCGTTACCGGCGCGCCAGGGCACAATGCGGCGCAGGTGATCCTACGCGATCGCGGCTGGTTCGCGCCCCGCTGGGCCTGATCGCCGCATCGCGAGATAGATCGGCAGCCCGGCGGCAGTCAGCCCGATGCTCCACAGGCTCGCGTCCAACCCGGCACCGTAAAAGGCCCAGCAGCTATAAAGGAAGCCCAGGAGGGTGAGCGTCACAAAGGTCGGTGACGCCTTGATCGCGCCTTCATGCTCGAGCTTCAGCGCGGCGAGCGCGCCGACGATGTAAAAGATGATCGCGGTCGAGGTGGTCACCAGCACCATGAATTTGAACAATTCGGCCAGACCGCGCGAATAATTGGCATAGACGACAATGCTGGCGAGTGTGCTCGACACGATCTGCGTTACCCAAGGCACCGCGAAACGATTGTCCTTGGCAAAGGCGGCGGGCAGCAGTCCGCGATGCGCGAGGTCGCGCGGGATTTCGCCTTGCAGCAGCACGAAGCCATTGAGCGCTCCGAGCGCCGCAACCGCGGCGAACAGCGCGACGGCTTGCCCCGCCGACGGGCTGACGAGCGCACTGAAAAAGGTCGCATAGGCGGCGTTCGAGCCCTCGAGCGTCGCGAGCGGTAACAGCAAGGTCACCGTCGTACATGACAGCAGATAAAGCAGCCCCGTCGCCGCCGCGGCGATCAGCGTTGCGCGCGGCACCGTTCGTTCGGGGTCGCGGACGCGGTCGCCGACGATGCAGGCGCTCTCGAACCCGAGCAGCGCGAACAGCGTCAGCGTTGCGGCGGTACCGATATTGCCGATATTGACGGGCTTGGTGCCGACCATCGTCGCGGTCGGCGCGTCGCCGGTGCCGAGCAGCCACAGCGCGACGATAACTGCGCCGACCACCGGAATCAGTTTGAGCCCGAGGGTCAGCAACTGTGCTCCGCCGGCGCGGCGCACCCCCATCAAATTGATCAGCGTGAAAATCCAGATGAACGCGATTGCGATCACCGCCGTCCCCGCTCCGGCGTTGCCCAGGGATGGCATCAGGATCGACAAGTTGCTGATCGCTGCCACGGCGAGCGTCGCGACGACGGTCCAGCAACTGATCCAATAACTCCATGCGACGATGAAGCCGGTGCCGGGACCAAAGGCGGCGGCGGCGTAGGTGTAAGTCGCGCAGCCCCGCGGCAGCCTTTTTGCGAGCCGCGCGAACGCGACCGCCAAGCAGAGCGTCCCCGCAATCGACACCCCCCAGCCGATGACCGCGTTCCAGCCGAGCGGCGCCAGATCGCGGGGCAGGAGGAACACCCCCGCTCCGATCATATTGCCCATGCCGAGCGCGACGCACATCAAAAGGCCGAGCTTTTGGCTCGGCCTTTCGTCGTTGGTCACGCTGGCGGTCACCCGGTCAGAAATCCTTGCTGACCTTGATCCCGATCAGGCGCGGACGCACGATATTGTCGTAAAAGACGCCGCCGGTGCTGCTGACCCCGCCGGGGTCGCCGCAGATCGACTCGCCGCACTGGACCGCGCTGTTGATCACGCCATTGCTGTTGAACAAGTTGGTCGCGAACAGCTCGGCATCCCAGCCTTCGCCCTTGACGCCAAAGCTGATGTCGGCGGTGGTATAGGCCTTGAAATTGCCGACGATGTCGTTTTCGAACGGACGCAGGTCGGACCGGCGTTTGCCGATATGGTTGACCGCGAACTGGAAATGCCCGTCCATGCCGCCGATCGGGAATTCGTACCGCGCGATGGCATTACCCTTGAATTTGGCGGTAACGGGCAGGCGCGAACCGGCCGGGGCGAGCAGCGCGTTGGTCTGACCCGGCGGGTTGATCGTGCAATCGAACGTCGCATTGGCGATGCGGCAAAAATCGCGGCGGATCGTCGCGTCGTTGTAACTGGCGCCGAGGTTCAGCGTAAAGCCGCCGGCACGATAGTTGAGGTCGGCTTCGATACCGCGGATCCGGGCGATGCCGGCGTTGCGGATTTCGGTGAGGCCGTTGGCGCCCAGGAACGACAGCTGGATGTTGTTCCAATCCTCCTGATACACGGCGCCGTTGAAACGGACCGGGCCGAACGACGTTTTCCAACCGAATTCATAATTGTCGAGCGTGTCAGGCCCGTAGGGATCGAGCGTCCCGCGGCGATTGATCCCGCCCGGGCGGAAACCGCGCGACCAGGTGCCGTACAGCATCACGTCGTCGTTGACCTTGTAGTTCAGGTTCAGCTTGTGGATGAAGTCGGTGTCGCTCGTGCTCTTGTCGAGGTTGGTGCAGGGCGAACCCGTGATGATCGTCGGGGCAAAGCACGCCGCTTCGCCCGTGCGGCTGCTGTACCCTGCCGAATAGCCGAAAAAGCCGACGAGGCTGTTATCGAACTTATAGACGCGGCCGCCGCCGGTCAGCGTCAACTGGTCGGTGATGTCGAAGCTGATCTCGCCGAACGCGGCATAGTCGCGGTCGATGCGCAGCTGTTTGGTCAGCCAGATATTGCTGTCGGTGCCGGTGACCGTGATCGCGTCACCAATGTTGTCGATGATGTAATTCTGCTCGATATTGTGCGACTGGCGCTGCCAGAACAGGCCGCCGATGAAGCGGATACGCGCGTCGGCCGGAGAGGCGACGCGGATTTCGGCGAAGCTGCGCTTATAGCGGTCGATGCCCTGAATATATTGGTTCGGGTTGACCGGATCGCCGTTATTGTCGGTGAAATAGGCGCCATAACCATAGAGCGCGTCATAGAAATAGGCGTAGTCCGAATAGTCGCTTTCGGTCTCGGTCTTGCGGCGCATATGCCCGCCGGTGACCGTGAGGTCCCAGCTGCCGATCTTGCCCTCGATCGTCATCGCGGCCTGGATCCATTTGTCGTCGCCGCGCTCGGGGTTATATTGCACCGTCTGCAGCTTACCGGTGACCGCGCTCGACCGCTCCTGCGTAAAGCTGCCGTTCGCCTTCTGGATCTGGCCCATCAGGTTCGGGCGGATCGTCCAGTCGTCGTCGAGTTCGATGCCCAGCGCCAGACGCGCGCCATAGGTATCGACGTCATTATAGTCTTTTTCCACCAGATTGGCGTTCGACTGGGTGATACCGCTCGTCGCATAGGTGCGGCTGCCCGCGATATTGTCGATATAGCCCGCGTCATGGCGGTACCAGCCGACAAGGCGCAGCGCCGCCTTTTCGCCCAGCGCGGCGTTGACAAAGCCTTCGGCAACCCCGCCGATGCCGCCCTTGGACACCGTGTTGAGCTCAAGGCCCATCGAGCCATAGGTGCCGCTGGTATCGGGCTGGTTGGTGATCAGGCGGATCGTGCCCGCCATCGAACTGGCGCCATAGAGCGTGCCCTGCGGCCCGGCGAGCGCCTCGACGCGCGCCAGGTCATAGGCGTGGATGTCGAGCGCACCCTGGATCGTGGTGATCGGCATTTCGTCGAGATAGGTGCCGACCGTCGGCAGTGAGGCCGAGTGGTTGGCGTTCTCGCCCGAGGCGACGCCGCGGAAATAGACCTGCGCAAAACCCGGACCCGCGGTCTGGATTGTCACCGACGGCAGGAATTTGACGACATCCTGGAATTCCTTGACCTGCAGCTCGTCGAGCCGCTCAGTGCCGATCGCGGTGATCGCCAGCGGCACATCCTGCAAATTCTGCTCGCGTTTCGACGCGGTGACGACAATGTCGCGATCGTCGTCTATTGCCGCTTCCTGCGCCAACGCCGCGCCCGACGTGCACAGGATGGTCCCGGTGAGCAGCAGCGCGCTGCTCCGTACCAGACCGGCTGAGAACTTGACCATGAGACCCCCCTCAAATGACAGCTGTATGACGCGAACATGACGCAGCGCAGCAAGAGCGCAAGCCTTGTTCGCTGACCCGGTGCGTCGTTGGTCGAAAATGTCGCTTGCTGTTGCCAAAAGGCAACGAATTTGCTCGCGCGCTCAGTCGAAGCCGAGCGGCGGAGCCGGATAGGCGCCGAGGACCGGCCCGAGGGCGGCCTTTAGCGGGGCGAGCCAGCCGTCATAGGGGCGCCACTGATCGACCCCGTCGCGATTGATCGGGCGGCGAACCTGCTCGCTCGATGCGGTGCGGACCGCGCGCGCATTGGCGTGGAACGCCATGCACGCCTCCTCGAACGGCAGGCCGAGATAGCCCAGCATCGCGCGGACTTCGGCCTCCGGGTCGTCGAGCAACGCTTCGTGGATCACCCGGTGGACACAGCCCGGCTGCACCGCGTCGATATGCGCCATCAGCCGGACATAATCGCGGTAATAGGAGCCCATGTCGGCGAGGTCGTAACTGAACGCCTGTCCCTTGGCATAATGCTGGCGGAAATTGGACCAGCAACAGTCGAGCGGGTGCCGCCGCGCATCGATGATCTTTGCACGCGGCAGGATCAGGCGGATCAGCGGGACATAGCGCCAGTTGTTCGGCAATTTGTCGATATAGAAGGGCTTGCCGGTCTTGCGCTGCACCGCGGTGCGGCGAAGGAAGGCCGCGCCCATTTCGGCCAGCCGCTCGGGCGGCGCGTCGGCGAGCGCGGCAACCCAATGCCGCCCTTCGCCCTGCGTCTCGCGCCCCAGCCCCAGCGCCAGCGCGGGGATGTCGGGCAGCTCCATCGTGCCCTCGATGGCCGAATGGCTGGCCAATATCTGCTCGATCAGCGTCGATCCGGCGCGCGGCATGCCAAGGATGAAGATCGGGTCGGGCGCGGGATCGCCCATATCGGCGCGGGCGACGAAAAAATCGGCGGTGCAGGTCGCGATCGCGGCATCGACGATCGCGCTGGTGTCGGCGGCGTCATAGCCCAGCTGGGCGGCGCGGATCGCATTGCCCGCGGCATAGTGGCGAAATGCGGGTTCCGCCTCGCCCGCGTCGTCATAGGCTTTGCCGAGCGCGAAGTGCAGGTGCAGTCGGTCGTCGTCGCGCCCGGCGTCGCGCGTATCGATCGCGGCGAGCGCCGCCTCCATCGCAGTCCGATCATCGGCGCCGAAGCGGATCGTCTTGAGATTGGCGAGGCTCCACCAGAGCTCGCCCAGCCCCGGATCGATCGCCAGTGCGTGGCGATAGGCGGCGATGCTGTCGTCCTGCCGCCCGACGGTCTTGAGCATATGGCCATAGCTCATCCACAGCTTGGCATGATCCGGAAAGCGCCGGGTCAGTTGTTCGTAAAGTGCGATCGCTTCGTCATAGCCGCCGATCCGGCCCAGCGCCGCGGCCTTCAGATTGGCATGCGCCGGATTGTCGGGATCCTCGCCCAGCACCGCATCGAGCGTTTCCGCCGCTTCGGCATAGCGGTTCTGCTTGTAATAGACGGTGGCGAGATTGGCGCGCGCGGCGCCGAAACCCGGTGCCAGCTCGAGCGCCCGGTTGAGCAATTTTTCGGCATCGCCATAGCGCCCGATCCGCCCCGCGACCTCGGCCAGCATCCGGATTGCGGCGACATCGGTCGCATCCTCGCGCAGCCGCTGGCGGAGCGCCGCTTCGGCATCGGGCAGTCGGTTGTCGGCAAGCGCCAGCGCCGCATCGACCATCGCTTCATCGTGGATTGTGGCGCCGACCGCCGCAAGCGACGCGGCTTGGGCTTCGCCCACCCGATCCAGCGCGCGCAGCGCCTGGGCGGCCAGCCGGTGCGCGGCCGCGGATGTCGGCACCGCCTCGATGATCGCCTGCGCCTGCGCCAGCGCGCTTGCGGGTTCGGCGACCAGCAGACGGCGCGCATTGGCGATCGCGGCATCATGGGTGACCGTCGCCATGCCCGTCGTCGTCAGCTCTGGGCCGCGCGGGCCTTGGCGATCGCCTGCTTCAATGCGTCGTAGCCGATCTGCCCCTGAAACAGCTGGTCGCCGACGATCCACGTCGGGGTGGCGTTCAGTTGCAGCTGGGTGGCGATCGCAAGGTTGCTGTCGATCTCGCGCTGGAACAAAGCCTCGTTCGCGGTCGCGTCGGCGGTGCCGTCGGTAACGACCCCGACCTTGGCGGCGGCGGCGGCAATCGCGGCCTTGTCGAGCGAGCTCGCCGCAAACATCGCGTGGTGGAACGCGTCATATTTGCCCTGGCGCGCCGCGGCGAGCGCCATGATCGCGGCATCGCGGCTCTGCGGCGCGATGATCGGCAGTTCACGGAACACGACTTTCAGCCTTTTGTCTTCGCGGATCAGCCGGTCGACGTCGGGCACGCTCGCACGGCAGAAACCGCAGGCATAATCGGTGAACACGACCAGCGTCACATCGCCGTCGGCATTGCCCGCCCACGCCCCGGCATAGGGTTTTTCCAGCGCCGGACGGACGACGTCGATCGCCTTGGCGATTTCGCTGTTGCGCTGTGCTTCCAATGCCTCGGGAATGATCTGCGGGTTCGCCTTGATGTAATCGGCGACTACGCCCTCGACCTCGCTCTTGCTCATCCCGCCGCCGAAGCGGCCGCCGAGCCAGAATGTGGCGGCAAGCAGTAACAGCCCGCCAAGCGCGATGCCCCAGATCCGTGTCGATCCGCCGTCCATCCCCATCCCCCCGATTTGTGGCAAGCGCGGCGCGGCCATCGGCCTGGTCGCCGTCGGCTTCCTTGCTGGCGGCGCGACCATTGGCGATCGATCGTCGCCTTCGGCCATCGCCGTCGCCACCGATACGGGCGCGCGTGCCGCTTCGCCCGCGAACAGCGGCAGGTCGGGTGCCGACTGGTCTTTGGCGCGCGCCGCGGCTTCCTCGCGGGCGAGCAATTGCTCCAGGCCCGAGGGCGGCGGCGTCAGCTCTTCGCGCGGGCTCGGGCGCAGCTTTGTCGCGGCTTCGCCGATGCTGCCCCGGATGCTTTCGCTTCCCGCCTTGGCGATCTGGCCGACGCCGGCCTTCGTGCGGTCCGCGACCTCGCCGAGCCCGCGGCCCGCGTCGCTCGACAGCTTCCGGGCCTTGTCGCCGAGCGCCAACTTGTCCCACGCTGCGCCGCTGGCCCGCGCGGTGGCGCGGCCCGCCTGCGCCGACCCGCGCCCGATCGCGCGCGCCGCCCTGGCCGTCAGCGCGCCGGTCCTGGCGGTGAGGTCGCGCGTGCGCCGGGGAATCTCCATCGCTTCGACGCGCGCCGGAATGTCGGCGCGGTCGCCGACGCGGATCGTCCAGTCGGCAAAGGCGTCGGCTCCGGCGCGCAGCGCCTGCCAGACACCTGCGGCACCGGCCTTGACCTGGGCCGAGGTAACGACGGGTTTGCGCGGGGCGGGTGCGTCGGCGGCGTAGCGCGAAAGGTCGATGCCGACCGGCGGGATGTCGCGCGGCTTCGCCAGCCCGTCGTCTGCGCCGACCGGCGGCCGCGGCGCGGCCGTCGGGGTCGGCTCCGCATCGCGCAGCCACGGCTGGTAATATTCGTCTTTATTGTCAGTCACTTGTTGCCCTTATGCATCGATTTTGGCGATGCGTCCCCGCAAATTGCTGGCGAATCTAGCGTCGTTTGCGCTCTTGTTCCACCTCGGCGCGCGCAACCAGCGCAATATCCTGTGCACGGATCCAGTCGGGCGTATTCTGCGCCAAACCCTGCATCGCCATTTCGGCATTACGCAGCGCCAGCGACGCCTGTCCACCCTGCAACGTATAGCGTTCCGCCGAGGCGAGCGCGGCGCGCGCCTGATCGCCCTTGTTCGCGTAAACAATCCCCAGCTGATACCAGGCAAAGGGGTTCTGGTTGTCGAGCGCGACCGCAGTTTTCAGCACCTGTTCGGCCTCGGCGAAATTGGCCGGGTCTTCGGTCGCGATCAACGCATGCCCCAGCGTGGCGCTGATCAGCGGCTGCGACCGCGACAGCGTCACCGCCTTGCGCAGCGCGGGAATGGCCTCCTTCGGACGCCCGGATTCGAGCAGCACCTGCCCTTCGAGTTCGAGGAAATAGGGGTCGTTCGGATCGGTCTTGAGCAATGCGTCGACCTCTGACAGCGCCTTTTGCGGATAGGCGCTGCGGTGCCAGGCATAGGCGCGGGCGTAGCGTGCCGGAATGGTCGTATTGGTTTCGGGGAATTTGCGCAGCGTCCGGTCGGGGTCGGTCATATAGCCCGACAGCTTGGCCTTGATGCGCTGGAACCGTTTTTCGATCACCGGGTCGGCGGGCTTCGCCCACGCCGGATCGATGACATAGACCTCGCGCAGCGTCTGGATGCGGTCGCCTGACATCGGGTGGGTGCGGCCATAGGCCTGATCGTCGTCCTGCTTGACCGCATAGCGGAATTCCAGATTCTGTAATTTCTTGAAGAATGCCAGGCTGCCGCGCCCGCTGATCCCCGCCTTGGACAGATATTGCGCGCCGGCAGCGTCAGCGGTCGATTCCTGGACGCGGCTGAACGCCAGGAACTTGCCGAGCGCGGCCTGCTGCCCCGCCATCATCACCCCCATGCCGGCCTCGCCCGCCCCCGCCGCGATCGCCGCGGCACCGAGCAGCAGGCTGAGCAGCGAAATCCCGGTTGCCGCCTTTGCGCCTTCGTTGACGCGAATCGCATGGCCGCCGATGACATGGCCGAGCTCGTGCGCGAGCACGCCCTGCACCTCTTCGGCGGTGTCGGCGGCCTCGATCAGACCCGCAAAGACATATACATCCTGGCTGCCCGCAACGAAGGCATTGATGCTGCGATCGCCGAGCAGGTGGACGCGCACCTGCCCCGGTTGCAGCCCTGCCGCGACGAGCAGCGGGTCCATCATGTCCTGAAACAGCGCCTCGGTTTCGGCGTCGCGCAGGATCGACTGCGCCATCGCCGGGCGCATCGCGACCGCCAGCATGGCGAGCAGGGTCAGGAGGATGCGGAAAAGCGGGCGCGATCGATGCGCCCGCAGCGCGGTTCGCGGCGGGGGGACTGTCATCGCCGACTGTCTTGCGTTGTACGCCTGAACCGCAACTGAAGCCATGTGACGACTATTGGGGGGCAGCGCGCGAGATGCAAGCTGCATGGCGTTTAATCGTCATCCCGGCCGGTACCGGGATGACGATCTCATGAGACGCGTTGGCGCAATCAGTTGCCGAAGGTGCGCTGCCACCAGCCGCGGCGCGGTTCGCCGTCGGGGCCGACACCATTGTCTTCGGCATCGGCCGCGACCGGTTCAGCCTCGCGCGTTGCCGCGGCCTCGGGCGCCGCTTCGGCGGCGACCGCCTTTTTCGCGCGGCTGGCGCGCTTCTTCGGCGCGGGCTTGGCGGGTTCGGCTTCGGTTTCGGTTTCGGCGACAGGCTCCGGTTCAACCGCTTCGGGCGCCGCTTCGGCAGCCTCGGCGGCCTCCGCGGCTGCGGCGGCCTTGGTCTTGCGCGGTGCGCGCTTGCGCTTCGGCTTTTCCTCGGCTGCCGGGGCTTCCTCGGCGACCGGTTCGGTTACCTCGGCTTCGACCGGCGCAGCGGGTTCGTCGGTGACTACCGCTTCGTCGGCGGCATCAGCCGCGTCGGCCTTTTTGCGTCCGCGTCCGCCCCGGCGGCGGCGCGGCTTGGCGTCGGCCGTGTCGGCGTCGGTTTCGGCGGTCGCCTCTGCGGGTGCCGCGTCGCTCTCGCTCTCGGCTTCACCATTGTCGTCGCCCTCGGCGTCGCCATCACGGGCTTCGCCGTCGTCGCTGCCGTCGGCAATTTCATTGCCTTCCTCGTCGCGGCGACCGCGGCGGCCACGGCGACGCCGACGGCGACGCTTGCGGCCTTCACCGTCGCCTTCGCCTTCCTCGCGATCGCGCGAGCGCGCGGGGCGTTCGTCCGCGGCCTCGTCCTCGGCTTCGTCATCCTCGTCCTCGGGGATGTCGTCGTCGTCATCCTCGATCGGCGCGATCGGGGCAAAGCTGCGGCGGGCGACCGGCGGCGGGCCGCTGACCTCGACCGCCATCCGCGCGCCCTCGGTCTCGCCGTCGGGCAGGATTTCGACGGTGACGCCGTAAAGTTCTTCGATGTCGCGCAGTTCGCGGCGCTTTTCGTTGAGCAGGTAGAAGGTCGCTTCCTGGCTGGCGCGCAGGGTGATGCGGCTGCCCTTGCCGCGCGCGGCCTCCTCTTCGATCAGGCGCAGCGCGCTGAGGCCCGCCGACGAGGCGGTGCGAACGAGGCCGGTGCCTTCGCAATGCGGGCAGGGGCGCGTCGATGCTTCGAGCACGCCGGTGCGCAGCCGCTGGCGGCTCATTTCCATCAGGCCGAAACCCGAAATACGCCCGACCTGGATGCGCGCGCGATCATTCTTCAGCGCGTCCTTCATCGCGCGCTCGACCTTGCGGACGTTCGAGCCATGATCCATGTCGATGAAGTCGATCACGACGAGCCCGGCCATGTCGCGCAGGCGCAGCTGGCGGGCGATTTCATGCGCGGCTTCGAGGTTGGTGTTGAGCGCGGTCTGCTCGATATTATGCTCGCGCGTCGACCGGCCCGAGTTGATGTCGATCGACACCAGCGCCTCGGTCGGGTTGATCACCAGGTAACCGCCGGATTTCAGCTGCACGACGGGATTGAGCATCCCCGCCAGCTGATCCTCGACGCCGTAACGCTGATAGAGCGACACCGGGTCGGCATATTGTTTCACGCGCCGGGCGTGGCTCGGCATCAGCAGCTTCATGAACTGCTTGGCGGCCTTATAGCCCTCGTCGCCTTCGACGAGCACTTCCTCGATGTCCTTGTGATAGATGTCGCGGATCGCGCGCTTGACGAGGTCGCTGTCCGAATGGACCAGCGCCGGGGCGCTCGACGCCAGCGTCTTCTCGCGAATTTCGTCCCACAGGCGGGCGAGATAATCAAAGTCGCGCTTGATCTCGACCTTGGTGCGGCTCATCCCGGCGGTGCGGACGATGCAGCCCATCGTCGGCGGCAGGTTGAGCTCGTCGATCATCGCCTTCAGCTTGCGGCGATCGGCGCCGTTCGAAATCTTGCGGCTGATCCCGCCGCCGTGCATCGTGTTCGGCATCAGCACGCAATAGCGGCCGGCGAGCGACAGATAGGTGGTGAGCGCGGCGCCCTTGTTGCCGCGTTCTTCCTTGACGACCTGCACCAGCATCACCTGACGGCGACGGATGACGTCCTGGATCTTGTAGCGGCGGCGCAGCGACATCCGGCTTTCGCCTTCCTCGTCGTCGTTGCGGCGGCCACGCCCGCGGCCGCGGCCGCCCTTGCGCCCGTCGCGCCCACGGCGCTTGCGGTCGCCGCGGCCATCCTTGCCCTCGGTGTCGTCTGCGGCATCGCCGCCTTCGTCGCCCTCTTCGCCGTCGCCATTTTCCGCGCCGTCGTCGCTATCGTCATCGGCCCCTTCGCCGATGGTTTCCGGCGCGGGGGCGTCGCCATTTTCGTCGTCATGATATTCGACGTCGGCAACATCGCCTTCCAGCTCATCGAGGTCGTCCTCGGCGCGCTGCGCGGCGGCGGCGGCATGTTCGGCCTCTTCGCGCAGCAGCGCGTCGCGGTCTTCCTTCGGAATCTGGTAATAATCGGGGTGGATTTCGCTGAAGGCAAGGAAGCCGTGGCGATTGCCGCCATATTCGACGAACGCCGCCTGCAGCGACGGTTCGACACGGGTTACCTTGGCCAGATAGATATTGCCCTTGAGCTGCTTGTGCTCGGCGGACTCGAAATCAAACTCCTCGATGCGGTTTCCCTTGGTGACGGCGACCCGGGTTTCTTCCCGGTGCCGCGCGTCGATCAACATGCGCGTGGTCATTAGTTACACTCCAAGCGCGCCTCGGCGCGCCATCAAAAATTCCCGCGGCCCTCCTCGAGGGACGGTCGCGGCGGAAAAGGGTGGAAAGACAAAAGACGTTATTGCTGCGCGTGGCCTGCGTCCGATCGTGGACGCGCATGCAGTCGTTCCATCCGGCGACGACCGGGGCGCAAAGGCCCGCGTCGGGATAGAAAGAGGGCATGGCAAGCCTCATGCGGCATCAACCTGTTTACGGTGTTGAGCGGGCAGGCAGGGCGTGCGTGTGGCGATCGCCCCGACTGTCCGGTCAACCGGGTGGACTGACGGCAGGTTGCCGATCCCCGCATATCCGGCGCCAAGGCGGCCATGTTCCGCAGTTTTTGCGGAGCAGGCCTTCCCCTCAAAAGGCCGGACGGCACCGGGAACGACACCGTCAGTGGCGCTGTGCTAGCATCGGCACGGGCCGACGGCAACAGCGGCCGGGCAGAAAGATGGGACGCAGGCGCGCGCGTGCAAGTCCCGCGGAGGCCCAACATATGCTGAATTGCCGGTTAACCCTGCCGGTTGACGGGGGTTTGACCCCCAATGGCTAATGCCGGGTTCACGACATTCCATGGCTGGGGGCCACATGTTTTCGAATAAGCACTGGACCAGCGCGCGCGGGCGGCGGCATAAAAGCGTCATGAGCCTGCTGTTCGTCCTGATCGCGATGATGATGAACCCGGCAGCGGCGCTGGCGGGGTCGGTCGGTGCGGTTGAAATCGGCGATTCGGACGTGACGCTGCGCTTTGACGATCTGGTGGCGGGTGCCTCGACCTTTTTGCTGGCCGGTCCCGACCGCATCGCGCTCGACATCGCGGGCGCGCAGCCAGGTCGTTCGACGCAAGGAGCGGGGCTGGTCCGCGCGGTGCGACAGGGCCAGAAGGACGCCGGGACCGCCCGCATCGTGCTCGACCTTGCGCGTCCCGCGGTGGTGACGGGCGCGCGCTTCGCTGCCGACGGCCGCAGCCTGACCTTTCACCTCCGCCCGGTGTCCGCCGACGAATTCGCACGCGTATCGCGCGGCCCACGCACCGAATTGCAACCGCCGGCCGGATTTCGGGCCAAGCCGCCTGAAAAGCGCTACAGCGTCAGCGTCCCGATCGGCAAACCCAAACCCAGCGTGGCGTTGCCGCGGATCGAGGGGCCGAATAACAGCCGCCTGCCGCTGGTGGTGATCGACGCCGGTCATGGCGGGCATGATCCCGGCGCTATCAGCCCGCACAGCGGCAAGCGCGAAAAGGACATCACGCTGGCGCTAGCGCGCGCGATCCGTGACGATCTGCTCGCGTCGGGCCGCGTTCGCGTGGCGCTGACGCGCGGCGACGACCGGTATCTGGTGCTCGAGGAACGCTTTGGTATTGCGCGGCGGCTGAAAGCCGACCTGTTCATCTCGATCCACGCCGACGCCGCCGAAAATCAGGCCGCCAATGGCGCGTCGATCTACACCTTGTCCGAAGTCGCCTCCGACCGCGAGGCCGCGCGGCTAGCGGCGCGCGAGAACAAGGCGAATGTCATCAACGGCGTCGATCTTGGCGCGCACAGCGGCGACGTATCGTCGATCCTGATTGACCTGACCCAGCGCGAGACGATGAATGTTGCCTCCGATTTTGCTCGCCTGCTCCAGCGCGAAGCGGGCGAAGCGATCAAATTCCGCACCAACGCGCACCGCTTTGCCTCGTTCGTGGTGCTGAAAGCGCCCGACACGCCGTCGGTGCTGTTCGAAACCGGCTTCATCTCGAACAAGGAGGACGCCGAGTTTCTGGCGTCGGCGGCGGGACAGAAGAAGGTCGCGCGCGGGGTGCGCGATGCGGTCCAGATCCATTTCGCGCGGCAGATCGCGGCGCGCTGAGGGCCGGACGTTGCGTTTGGGTCGGCGCGCGGCCGTTCGCATCGTGAACTAATTTTCCCTCCCGCCTGCGGGAGGGGCAGCGAGACTTACAACTTGTTCGTTAGTCGCAGCGGGGTGGGCTTTCTCACCGTCGCTGCCCACCCCCGACCCCTCCCGCCTGCGGGAGGGGAGAAGAAATGTCCGCTATCCGTTCGCCAGCGGTCGTCGGACTTATAAATATAGTCTTGACTAACTTTTCTCCCGAATCCAGCTTCCATGCCGATGGCGGGAGAGAGTTATGAGCTGGAGCAACTGGTCGGGCAGCGTCACCGCACCCGCGCAAATTGCCCGTCCGCATAGCGAAGACGAACTCGCCGCGCTGATCCGCAGCGCGCACAAGGTGCGCGTCACCGGCGCCGGACACAGTTTCATGCCGCTTTGCGAATCGGACGAACTGATCGTCAGTCTCGACGATCTGGCGGGCGATATGCACATCTCCCCGGACCGCCAGAGCGCGCGCATCCCGGCGGGCTGGAGCATCCGGCGCCTGACCGCGGCCTTGTGGGATGAAGGGCTGGCGCTCGCCAACCAGGGCGACGTCAATCCGCAGTCGCTCGCGGGGGCGATGGCGACCGGGACGCACGGGACCGGGGTCGAACTCGGCTCGCTCGCCACCTTTGCGCGCGGCTTCCGGCTGATCGGCGCCGATGGCGCGGCGCATTGGTGCGATGCGACCACCAACCCCGACCTCTTTCAGGCACAGCGGCTGTCGCTCGGGTTGTTCGGAGTGGCGACCGAGATCGAGGTCGCGGTCGTCACGGCCTTTCACTTGTCGGAGCGGATCGAAAAGCGCCGTTGGGCCGAAATCCGCGAAAGCTACGACGATCTGGCGCAGCAACACCGCCACGTCGAATTCTGGTTCTTTCCGCACAGCGACGATGTGATCCTGAAAACGCTCGATCCGTGCGATCCATGCGACCCGCCGCCGACGACGACCGATATGGAGGAGGCGAGTTTTCGCCGTATCTTGGACATCGCGGCGCGGCTGCCCTTCCTGACCCCCTCGCTCCAGCGGCTGATGATGAAAAGCGGCATTTCGGGGCGCCGCCGCGGGCCCGCGCACCTGGTCTTTCCATCCGACCGCACGATCCGGTTCGAGGAAATGGAATATGAAATGCCGCGCGCGGCGGGGCTCGACACGCTCTTTGAAGTCGTGGGGTGGATTCGCCGCAAGCGCCTGCCGGTCACCTTTCCGTTCGAATTTCGCACCGTCGCCGAAGACGACATCTGGATGAGCCCGATGAACGCGGGGCCGGTCGCGGCGATCTCGATGCATCAATATGCCAAAATGCCGTGGCGAAACCTGTTCGCCGAGGCCGAGACGATCTTTCGCGGCCATGGCGGGCGTCCCCATTGGGCCAAACGCCACACGCTGACCCGCGCCGATGTCGCGGCGCTCTATCCGATGGCGGGGCGCTATGCCGCGGTCCGCCGCGCCGCCGACCCCGGCGGAAAATTCCTCAACCCGCATCTGGAAAGCCTGTTCGCATGACAACCGACCGCGATCTCCACGCGCATCTGATCGGCCAGCAAGGGTCTCGCGCCGACCTCAACACCCCGGTGCTGGTGCTCGATGCCGATGCGCTCGACCGCAATATCGCGGCGATGGCGGCGCTGACCGCAGACAAGGGTGTTGCCTTGCGCCCCCACGCCAAGACCCACAAGAGCGTTGAAATCGCCAAGCGGCAGATCGGTGCGGGGGCGGTCGGCATCTGCTGCGCCAAGATCGGCGAGGCCGAGGCATTGAGCGACGGCGGGGTGACGGGCATCCTCATCACCTCACCGGTTGCGGCGCCGCGCGCGATCGACCGGCTCGCGGCGCTCGCGAGCCGCACCGAAGGGCTGATGGCAGTAGTCGACCATCCGGGCGTCGCGACGCGCATCGATGCCGCGCTCGCCGCGGCAAGCGCGCGGCTCGACGTGATCATCGACATCGACCCTGGCATCGCGCGCACCGGCGTCGCGTCGGCCGATGCCGCCGTCGCCCTGGCGCGGATCATCGCCGCCGCACCGAACCTCGCCTATCGCGGGGTACAATTTTATTGCGGGTCGCAGCAGCATATCGAAAGCTTTGCTGATCGCCGCGCCGCGATCGTCGAGCGCACCGCCTATCTGCAGACGGTGATCGCGGCCTTGACCGATGCGGGCTTTGCGCCGGCCATCGTCACCGGATCGGGGACTGGAACCCACCGCATCGACCTGGAACTTGGTGTGTTCACCGAACTCCAGGCGGGCAGCTATGTGTTTATGGACAAACAATATCTCGACTGCGACCTGACCGGCGCGGGCGGCGAATCGCCATTCGCGGTTTCGCTGTCGGTCGATGCCCGGGTGGTCAGCGCCAATCATGACGGGCTGGTGACCATCGATGCCGGGTATAAATCGCTTTCGACCGACGGCGGCGTCGCGGTGGTTCAGCGCGGCGCGCCCGAAACCGCCTTCTTTGCCTTCATGGGCGACGAGCATGCGGCGCTGATCGCGCCGGGCATCGGTGCTGAGCTCGCCCCCGGCGATCCGGTCAGCCTGACCGTGCCGCACTGCGATCCCACGGTGAATCTCTACGACAGCTACCATGTCGTCGCGGGCGATACGCTGACCGACATCTGGCCGGTCAGCGCGCGCGGCCGGGCGCGATGATCGCTGCCCCGCCGCGACAGGATCGTGCGCACCTGACCCGCGCCCGCCTGCTCGACGTCGCGGGCGAATTGTTGGCCGAGGTCGGGATCGAACGGATTTCGACCAATATGATCGCCGCGCGCGCCGGGCTGACGCCGCCCGCGCTCTACCGCTATTTCAGCGACAAATATGCGGTGCTCGAGGCGCTCGGGCGCCGCTTGATGGAGCGGCAGAATGCGGTGCTGGAGACCTGGCTGGCGCGGCACGCGCCCGCCGGGATCGCGGCGATGGCTGACCATATCGGCGACCTGCTCGCGGACAATGCCGCCGTGACGCGCGCCGAGCCGGGCGCGGTGTGGATCTTGCGCGCGCTCCACGCCTCGCCGCGGCTCGTCCATGTCCGGCTCGAATCGCACCGGCATGTGACCGACCGGCTGGCCGACGCCTGCGCCGCGCATCTGGCGGCCCCCGACCGACAGCGGCTGTGGTCGCGGCTCCGGCTGGCGGTCGAGCTCGGCTTTGCCGCCGACGAAATGCTGTACGAAGAAGACCGCGTTGCACGGGTGGCAGTGCTGGCCGACGTGGCCGCGATGCTGCGTTTCGCGCTGCTCGACCTGGCCGGTCCTCCTCCGCCTGGCGGCGGGCAATAGAATAGCGCCACGCCGCAAGCATGCTTCCCTTTCGGCGATCCACGCTTTAGAGGCTTGGCCCTATGGTCGCCGACAGCACGTCCCATTTCCGCTTGCGTCTTCACCGCGATAGTAACGCGGTGATTGGCTGGTTTCGCGACATGTGGACGCGGCGCTGGTTCCGCTGGCTTGGCTATCTGGCGCTCGCCGGTTTGCTGGGGATCGCGCTGATCTGGGCGATCTTCGCGCGCGATCTGCCGTCGGTCGACCAGCTGCGCGACTATGAACCGGCGCTGCCGACGATGGTCCGCGACGGCGAAGGCAAGCCGGTGCATGCCTATGCCCGCGACCGGCGGGTGCAGCTGGAATATAGCGAATATCCGCAGCTTTTGGTGCGGTCCTTCCTGGCCGCCGAGGACAAGACCTTCTTCAGCCACGGCGGCATCGACTATCCGGGCATCGCTTCGGCGATCGTCACCAACCTCACCAACAGCGGTCGCCCGGTCGGCGCTTCGACGATCACCCAGCAGGTGGCGAAGAATCTGCTGCTCACCAACGAACTCAGCTATCGCCGCAAGGTGCGCGAGGCGATCCTCGCGATGCGGATCGAGGATGCGCTGACCAAGGAACAGATCCTCGAACTGTACCTCAACGAAATCCCGCTCGGTCGCCGCAGCTTCGGGGTGCAGGCGGCAAGCCGCGCCTATTTCGACAAGGATGTCGACCAGCTCCAGCTCCACGAGATGGCGTTTCTTGCGATCCTGCCCAAGGCGCCCGAAAAATATGGGCGCACCCGCTTCGAGCGCGAAGCGCTGGCGCGGCGCAATTTCGTGCTTGGGTCGATGGAGGACAATGGCTGGATCACCGCGGCGCAGCGCGACGCGGCGCGCGCGATGCCGCTTGGCCTGACCAACAGCGGCAACACCGCGATCGCGCAGGTCGGCGGCTATTATATGGAAGAGGTGCGGCGCCAGCTGATCGCCCAGTTCGGCGAAACCGCCGACGACGGCCCGCTCAGCGTCTATGCCGGCGGCCTCTGGGTCCGCACGCCCTATGACGGCAAGATGCAGGCAGGCGCCACGATGGCGCTGCGCAAGGGGCTTCAACGCTACGACGCGGGCAAGGGCTGGTCGGGGCCGATCGCCCGGATCGAGGCCGACGACCAGTGGCAGAGCCGCCTCGCATCGAGCTTTATCGGGATCGATTACGACAATTGGCGCGTCGCCGCGGTGCTGTCGAAATCGGCGGCGGCGGCGCAGATCGGCTTTGCCAATGGCGACACCGGCACGCTGCCCGCCAGCGCCGCGACCATGGGCTATCGCAAGACGGGCGGCAGCGCTTTTTCGGCGATGCGCCCCGGCGACCTGATCGTCGTCAAGTCGACCGGCGGGTCGGCCTACGCGCTGCGCAACATTCCCGAAGTGTCAGGCGGCATGATCGTCGAAAGCCCGCATTCGGGCCGCATCTATGCGATGCAGGGCGGTTTCGACGTCAAGCTGTCGCCATTCAACCGGGCGACGCAGGCCGAACGCCAGCCGGGGTCGACGATCAAGCCGTTCGTCTATGCCGCCGCGCTCGACAATGGCATGACCCCCGCGACGATGATCGTCGACGGGCCGTTCTGCGTCTATCAGGGCGCGCGTTTCGGCAATAAATGCTTCCGCAACTTCGGCGGTTCGGGCGGCAGCGGCGAACATACGATGCGCTGGGGGCTCGAACAGTCGCGCAACCTGATGACCGTCAAGGCCGCGAGCCAGATCGGCATGGAGCCGATCGTCGAGACGATCCAGACGATGGGAATCGGCAAGCACGAACCCTATCTGTCGACCGCGCTCGGCGCCGGATCGACGACGGTGGAAAAGATCACCAACGCCTATGCAATGCTCGCCAACCATGGCCGCGAACTCAAGCCGCGGGTGATCGACTATGCGCAGGACCGCCGCGGCAAGGTGATTTTCCCGGCCAATTGGAAGCCGTGCGAAGGCTGTAACAAGAAGGATTGGGACGGGCGTCCGATGCCGCGCTTTGCCAAGTCGGGCAAGCAGCTGATGGACCCGATGACCGCCTATCAGGTCGTCCACATGCTCGAGGGTGTTGTCCAGCGCGGGACCGCGGTGCGGCTGCGCGACCTCAACGTGCCCTTGTTCGGCAAGACCGGCACGACGACGGGGCCGAACGACGTGTGGTTCGTCGGCGGTACCCCCGACGTGATCGCGGGCATGTATATCGGCTTCGACCAGCCGCGCAGCATGGGCGGCTATGCGCAGGGCGGCAGCTATGCGGCGCCGATCTTCAAGGATTTCGCGCTTGCGGCGCTCGCCGACCGCCAGCCGATTCCGTTCGCCGCGCCCAAGGGCGTGCGGATGGTGCGCATCGATCGCCAGTCGGGGCGCCGCGTCTATGGCAGCTGGCCGGGCACCGACCCCAAGGCGTCGATCATCTGGGAAGCGTTCAAACCCGAAAGCGAACCGCGCCGGACGATCCGCGAAGAAGAAATCAAGCCGGCAAGGACCCCGCGGCGTCAGGACGCGCCCGTGCAGCAGGGTAACGGCCGACGTAGCGACAGCGATTTTCTGGAGGATCGTGGCGGCATTATCTGACGCTGCGGGCTCGCTTCCCCTTCGACCTTTGAGGCCGTAAGGGCGAAACCAACATATTTCAGGAGCAAGGACATGCGCGCCGAAGCGCAGGATCATATCGACAAGATTGGCGCCGCATTGGCGCTGCTACGCCGTTTTCTCGACTGGGACCGCGCGGTGCGGCGGCTCGACGAACTCAATGCCAAGGTCGAGGACCCGACGCTGTGGAACGATGCTAAGGCGGCGCAGGATGTGATGCGCGAACGCCGCCGGCTCGACGAGGCAATCACCGCGACGCGCGCGATCGAGACCGAATGCGCCGATACCGCCGAGCTGATCGAGCTTGCCGAGATGGAAGGCGACGAGGCGATGGTCGACGAGGCGGTGGCGTCGCTCGCCGCGCTTGCCGAACGGGCTGAAGAGGACAAGATCAAGGCGCTGCTTGCGGGCGAGGCCGACGGCAACGACTGCTATATCGAAGTCCATGCCGGCGCGGGCGGGACCGAGAGCCAGGACTGGGCCGAAATGCTCCAGCGCATGTACAGCCGCTGGGCCGAAAAGCGCCGGATGAAGGTCGAGCTCGTCGAATATCAGGCGGGCGAGCAGGCGGGGATCAAGTCGGCGACGATGCTCGTCAAGGGCGAGAATGCCTATGGCTATGCGAAGACCGAAAGCGGCGTCCACCGCCTCGTCCGCATTTCGCCCTACGACAGTTCGGCGCGGCGCCACACCAGCTTTTCGAGCGTCTGGGTCTATCCGGTCATCGACGACAATATCGACATCGAGATCAACGAGAGTGACCTCAAGATCGACACCTACCGCGCCTCGGGCGCGGGCGGCCAGCACGTCAACACCACCGATTCGGCGGTGCGCATCACGCATATTCCGACGGGCATCGTCGTTGCGAGCCAGAACGACCGCTCGCAGCACAAGAACCGCGCGACCGCGATGGGGATGCTGAAAGCGCGGATGTATGAGGCCGAGCTGCAAAAGCGCGAGGCCGCGGCATCGGGCGAATATCAGGCGAAGACCGAGATCGGCTGGGGCCACCAGATCCGCTCCTACGTCCTCCAGCCCTATCAGCTGGTCAAGGATCTGCGCACCGGGGTCACCTCGACCGCGCCCGGCGACGTGCTCGACGGGGCGCTCGACCCGTTCATGGCGGCGGCGCTGTCGCAAAAGGTCACGGGCGAAAAGGTCGAGGTGGAGGACATCGATTGATCCGCCGCGCTGTCGTCCTGCTCGCACTCTTGCCGCTGCTCGGCGGCTGCGATGCGCCATGGGACGATAGCGGCGACCGCGCCATGACGGCGCGCGAGTTTCCGCCCGCCGACCGCCCGGTGGCGCCGACCGTATCGACCAAATGGTCGACCGAGGAAGCGCGCGACCGCGTCAACGAAGCCGAGGATGTCATGGACTCGGCCGATGTCCGTCCCGGGATGACCGTGGCCGACATCGGCGCGGGCGATGGCTATTATACCGTGCGGCTGGCGCAGCGCGTCGGCGCGGGCGGTCGCGTGCTGGCGCAGGACATCATCCCCGACGTGATCGAACGGCTTGCCGACCGCGTCGCGCGCGAACGGCTCGACAATGTCTCGCTCAAACTCGGCGCGGTCGACGACCCGCGGCTGCCCGCCGCCAGCTTCGACCGCGTGTTCATGGTCCATATGTATCATGAGATTGGCGAGCCCTACGCCTTTCTCTGGCGGCTACGCCCGGCATTGCGCGCGGGCGGGCAGGTGATCGTCGTCGACGGCGACCGCCCGATCGCCGACCATGGCACGCCCTTCCGCCTGCTCGTCTGCGAGTTCGAGGCGGTCGGGTACAAGCTGGTGTCCTATGACGACAAGCAGCATGCCGGGGGCTATCTGGCGCGCTTCGTACCTGAAGGGAAACGCCCCGAGCCCGATGCGATCACGGTGTGCGATAATCCGTGACCGCTTGATCCTCCTTGCGCCAAAGGCGTGGGGAGGTGGCAGCGCGAAGCGCTGACGGAGGGGCATTTGCGCTGTCGTTGCTGCCCCTCCACCACTTGCTTCGCAAGCGGTCCCCCTCCCCATGGCTTCGCCACAGGGAGGATCAAAAATTCAATACACCACCAACCGGTCAGCTTCGCCCATCTCGGCCATGAAGCTCACCAGCCCGCCCGTGCGCACCTGCGGCACCAGCTCGCTCGCGGTCATGCCAGTCAGCGCCATGCCCGACTGACAGACGACCAGCCGCACATCCATCGCCATCGCCTCGGCGATCAGCGACACAAGGTCGGGCTGCCCCGCGGCGCGCCGCGCCGCATCGCCGGCAAAGGCGACGGGGGTGCGCAGCAGCGCCGCGGCTGGTCCTTGCAGGAAGATGCGCGCCGGTCGCCCGAGCGCCGCCGCCGCTGCCGCCGCCTCGAGCGCGGCATAAAAACGCTCGCCATCGGCCGATGCGACGATGATGTTCAGCCCCGGCATATCGGACACTCCGGATCCTTGGGCACCGCAACCTCGCGCCAGCGCCGGTCGAGCATATCGATGATCGCCAGCCGCCCCGTCAAGGCCGAGCCCCAGCCGGTCAGCGCGCGCACTGCCTCCAGCGCCGCCATCGTCCCGATCATGCCCGCCAGCGCGCCCATAACCCCGGTTTCGGCGCAGTTGATCCCGGGCCGGTCGGGATCGTCGCCGACCAGGCAGGCGTAGCACGGGCTGTCGGCGCGCCAGCCCTGGTACAGAGCGACCTGCCCCTCGAACGCCCCGATCGCGGCGCTGAGCAGCGGAACCCGCAAGGCGACGGCGGCGCGGTTGACCGCCAACCGGGTCGCGAAATTGTCGCACCCGTCGAGGATCAGGTCGGCGTTCGTCAGCAGCGTGGAGGCGTTCGCCTCGTCCAACCGATTGGACACTGCGGCCGCCTCGACATGCGGGTTGATCCGCCGCGCCGCGTCCGCCGCGACCTCGGCCTTGCCCGCGCCGATGTCGGCATCGGTGAACAGCGGCTGGCGCTGCAGGTTCGACAATTCGACGACATCATTGTCGATGATCGTCAGCCTGCCGACCCCCGCCGCCGCCAGATAGGTGATCGCCGGACAGCCGATGCCGCCCGCGCCGATGACGGTGACATGCGCCGCCTTCAGCTTCGCCTGCCCCGCGCCGCCGAACGCGGGCAGGATGATCTGGCGCGCATAGCGGTCGAGTTCGGCGTCGGTCAGCAATTACTCGCTCGATCGCCGGGTCTTGATCCCCGATAGCGAGGCCAGTCCTGCGGCGTCGGCGGTTTCGTCGACGGGCTCGCTTTCGACCCCGGTCGATCCGAACCCGCCCGCGCCGCGCGCCGTCTCATCAAGCGTCGCCACTTCGGCGAAGTTCGCGCGCTGGACGGGTGCCGGGACCAGCTGCGCGATGCGGTCGCCGCGCTTCACCTCGAAATTATCCTCACCCAGATTGGCGAGGATAACCTTCACCTCGCCGCGATAATCGCTGTCGATCGTGCCGGGCGTGTTGAGGCAGGTGATGCCATGTTTGAGCGCCAGGCCCGAGCGCGGGCGCACCTGCACTTCATAGCCGGGCGGGATCGCCATCGCGAACCCGGTCGCCACCGCATGGCGGGTGCCGGGGCGGATCGTCAGCGATTCGGCCGCGACAACGTCCATTCCCGCCGCGCCGTCGCTGGCATAGGCGGGCAGGGGCAAACCGCCGCCATTGGGCAGCCGCTGGATGCGGATTTCAATCGGGCTGGCGGGGGCTACGCGCATCGAGCTCATCGGCGATCTTTTCCATCAATTTGCGGGCGACGGCGGCTTTCGGCAGTCGGTCCCAGCTGTCTATCCCGTTTTTGCTAACGATATGCACGCGGTTGCTTTCGCCGCCCATCGGGTCGGCGGCGACGTCGTTGGCGACGATCCAGTCGCAACCCTTCTTGGCCAGCTTCGCTCCGGCATGCGCGATGACGTCGTTGGTCTCGGCGGCAAAGCCGATCAGCAGCGGCGGGCGGTCGGGCGATCGGGCAATCCCGGCAAGGATGTCGGGGTTTTCGGCCAGCGCCAGCGGCGGCACCGCGCCGCTGCCGTCCTTCTTGATCTTTTGCGCGGATGTGTCGGCGGCCCGCCAGTCGGCGACGGCGGCGACCATGATCGCGGCATCGACCGGCAGCCCCTGCAGAACTTCCTCGGCCATCTCGACCGCGGTTTCGACATCGACGCGGATCACCCCCGGCGGGGTCGGCAGCGGCACCGGCCCCGCGATCAGCAGCACCTCGGCGCCCGCCTCGGCGGCGGCGGCGGCGATCGCAAAGCCTTGTTTGCCGCTCGACCGGTTGGCGATGTAGCGCACCGGGTCGATCGGCTCGTGCGTCGGGCCTGCGGTAATCAGGATGCGGCGGCCGTAAAGAGGGCGATGGTTTTCGGGCGCAAAGTCGGGTTGGCCCCTCAAGTCCCCCTCCCGCTTGCGGGAGGGGCTAGGGGAGGGCATGTCTGAAGGGCCGGAATCGTCTAATGGCAAGACTGACGGCGCAACAGGCCCTCCCCCGACCCCTCCCGCAAGCGGGAGGGGAGAAGAGAGCGCCGCCTCGATCGCCGCAAAAATCGCCGTAGGTTCGGGCAGCCGTCCCGGCCCGAACTCGCCGCACGCCATCTCGCCCTCGTCCGGGTCCAGCACCGTCACTCCGTCGCCACGCAGTGTCACTACATTGCGCTGCGTTGCCGGATGCAGCCACATGCGGACATTCATCGCGGGCGCCGCGAGCACCGGCTTGTCGGTGGCGAGCAGCAGCGTGGTGGCGAGGTCATCGGCGATGCCCGCCGCCATCTTCGCCAGCAAATCAGCGGTCGCGGGCGCGACGACGACCAGGTCGGCCTCGCGCGAGAGCTGGATATGCCCCATCTCGACCTCGTCCTTGAGGTCGAACAAATTGGTGTAAACCTTGTTCTCGCTCAGCGCCGCGAGCGTCAGCGGCGTGACGAACTGCTCGCCCGCGCGGGTGAGGACGCAGCGCACAACATAGCCCGACTTGCGGAGCAAACGGACAAGCTCGATCGATTTATACGCGGCGATGCCGCCGCCGATGATAAGCAGGATGCGGGAGGTGTTCATAATCTCAATAGCCCGTGATCAGCATGTCGATCGCCGACATCACGAGATAATGCTGATCCGACAGAGATGTCACAAAATTCTTCAACTCGCTCACTGGCACCGTCAACGCAAATTGCGTGTAGAGCGCCATGGGTTCCCCATTGATGGAAAAGATCGGATTAAGCCGTTCGGCAAGCTTGGGGCCGTCGTCCGGACGGACGAGCGGGATCACAAACCGCGTGTTCAAATGGTCGAGCGTGTTCGACTGGAAGTCGAGCAGATATTCACCCTGGTCGGTTTGGAACACATCTAGCTGCGCCACAAGAGATCCCGGTATCGCGCCAGCGGCAGGCCATGTTTGCGCACATATTCATTGGACGATTCCATGGCTTCCCGATTTTCGCGCTTCCATTCCTCGCCCAGCATTTTTCGAACTTGATCGACCAGTCCGGCTTCGCACGCCTGCGAAACATTGATGCCGAGCCGCTTTGCTTCGGACACGAGGTCGGCGGGCAGCGTGACGTTGGTCGGCTTTCGGCTGGCAGTGAAACGATGGACCCTATTCATGCGCAAAAAATATGCGCATAGTGTCTGCGTGTCAACCGAGCCACTGGAGCACGCCCGCACCCGCTGCCGCCCCAACCACCGCCGTCAGCGCATAACGCCACCACACCCGCCGCTCGCCTCGTTCCCACATCAGCGGGATGTCGGGCAGCGGCGGCGCGGGCGGGGCGGCGCCCTTGCGCGGCAATTGTTCGTCGAGGCGGCGGATGATGTCGGGGATCAGCGCCAGCGTCTTGCCCTGTTCGCGCAGGCCATCGGCGAGCGCCGCCTCGGGGCCAAGTTCATCGCGGATCCATTCCTTCACGAACGGTCCCGACACGTCCCACATATTGATCTGCGGGTTCAGCATCGTCGCCACCCCCTCGACCATCACCATCGTTTTTTGCAGCAACAGCAGGTGTGGCTGGGTCTGCATGTCGAAATCGCGGGTGATCGCGAACAGGCCATCGAGCATATGCCCGACCGACAATTCGCTCACCGGCTTGCCGCGCATCGGTTCGCCGACCGCGCGCAGCGCCGTCGCGAATTCCTCGACATTATGATAATCGGGAACGTACTGCGCCTCGAAATGGATTTCGGCGACGCGGCGGTAATTGCCCGTGGTCAGCCCGTAGAGAATTTCGGCGAGCCAGTAGCGCGCCTGCCGGTTGATCCGCCCCATGATCCCGAAATCGACCGCGGCGATCGTGCCGTCGGACTTCACGAACAAATTGCCCTGATGCATGTCGGCGTGGAAAAACCCCTCGGCGATCGCCTGGCGCAGGAAGGCGTGGACGAGGTTGCGCGCCAGCGCCTCCATGTCGTGACCCGCCGCGATCAGGTCGTCGCGGCGCGAAATCTTGATGCCGTCGATCCAGCTCAGCGTCATCACGCGGCTGGTCGTACGGTCCCAGTCGATTGCCGGGACTTCATAGGTCGGCACCCCGACCATCGCGTCGGCGAGCTCGGATGCCGAGGCGGCTTCGCGGCGCAGGTCGAGTTCGCGCAAGGTCCAGCGGCGGAAATTGGCGATCACCTGCCGCGGGCGCAGCCGCGATGCTTCGCCGCCCAGCGCCTCCAGATGCGCCGCCGCCCATTCATAGGTTTCGATATCGCGCGCGAACTGCTTGTCGATGCCGGGGCGGCGCACCTTCACTGCGACCTGGCGACCGTCGGTGGTCACCGCGCGGTGGACCTGCGCGATCGACGCCGATCCGACGGGGTCGGGGTCGAACTGGTTGTACAGGCTTTCCAGCGACACCTCGAAGGTCGCTTCGATTTCCTGCCGAATCCGCTCGAACGCGACCGGGGGGAGCGCGTCCTGCAGGCTCAGCAGGTTGCGCGCGGCATCCTCGCCGACCAGATCGGGGCGCGTCGCCAGCGTCTGGCCCAGCTTGACCGCAGCGGGGCCGATCGCCTGAAACGCCGCGGCATAGTCGGGTATTTTCGGCTGGACCGTCCCGAAGCGCGCGATCCGGCACAATCGCTTGACCCCCGGCGGGGTCTGCGGCGCGGTCTCGATCCCGCGCAGCGCCCCGTGGCGCGCGAGGATGCGGCCCCATTTCAGCAGGCGCAGGATATGGGTGACGGGACGGGTCAAGCCTTCCACCCGCTGTGGATCGCGACCAGCCCGCCGAGGATCGGTTCGACCTTCACCGCGGTGAAGCCTGCTTCGCGGATCATCTGCGCAAATTCGGGCATCGGCGGGAAGCGGCGGATCGATTCGATCAGGTAACGATAGCTGTCCTCATCGTCGGCGATCAGCTTGCCAAGCTTGGGGACGAGGTGGTGCGAATAGGCGTCATAGGCCTGCGCGAAGCCCGGCCATTCGTTGGTCGAAAATTCGAGGCAGAAGAACCGCCCGCCGTAGCGCAGCACGCGGTGCGCTTCCGTCAGCGCCGCCGGGATGTCGGTGACGTTGCGGATGCCAAAGGCGATCGTATAGGCGTCGAAAAACTGGTCGGGGAACGACAGCGTCTCGGCATTCTGCTCGGACCAGACCAGCGTGTCGATCCCGCGTTCCGCCGCGCGCTCCATCCCGACCCCCAGCATGTCGGGGTTGATGTCGGCGACGGTGATGCTCGCGCCCGACGGCTCCATCCGGAACGCGATGTCGCCGGTGCCGCCCGCCATGTCGAGGATCGCCTCGCCCTCGCGCGGCTTGACCCGGCGCACGAAGCGGTCTTTCCACAGCCGGTGCATGCCGCCCGACATCGCGTCGTTCATGATGTCATATTTGCGCGCGACGCGGCTGAACACCTCGCCGACCTTGGCGGTTTTCTCGGTCGCGGGAACCTGTTCATAGCCAAAGCTGACGGTATCGGGGGTGGTCATCGTGGCGGCGCCTTTGCGGGGGAGAAGCGAAGTCTGATCGGCCTTTAGCCAAGGGTTGAAGCGCAAGCAAATGGCGCGTAGCCCGATGCGCGATATGCCCGAACTTCCCGAGGTTGAAACCACCGTGCGCGGCCTCACGCCGCACCTCAGCGGCCAGCGGCTGGTGCGCGTGTCGACGCTGCGTCCGGACCTCCGCCGCCCGTTCCCCGTCGATCTCGCGCAGCGGCTGACCGGCTCGATCGTCACCGGCCTGTCGCGCCGCGCCAAATATGGGATCATCGCGACCGACCGCGGCGACCATATGATCTTTCATCTCGGCATGTCGGGCAGCTGGCGGATCGGCGCGGGCGAACCCGGCAAGCACGATCATCTGCTGATCGACACCGCGGCGGGGCAGCGGCTGATGCTCCACGATCCGCGCCGCTTCGGATCGGTCGATCTGGTCGCAGGCGATCCGCTCACCGGTTTCCCGGCCTTCGTCACCCTCGGCCCCGAACCCTTGTCCGACGCCTTCGACGCCGCCTATCTGGCGCGGGTGCTCGCGGGGCGGCGCGCCCCGATCAAGGCGATGCTGCTCGACCAGACGATCGTCGCGGGGCTCGGCAATATCTATGTGTGCGAGGCGCTCAACATGGCGCGCATCCATCCAGCCAAGCCCGCCGCCGACGTTTCGCGCGCCAAGCTCGCGGCGCTGGTCCCCGCGATCAAGGCGGTGCTGGAGGCATCGATCGCGGCGGGCGGATCGACCCTGCGCGACTATAAACAGCCCGATGGCGAGCTTGGCTATTTCGCCAAGGACTGGCGCGTCTATGGCCGCGAGGGCGAAGGCTGCGAATGCGGCGGCACGATCGTGCGCTTCGTCCAGAGCGGGCGATCGACCTTCTACTGCCCCAAATGCCAGCGTTGATGCGGGAAATCGGCGCAATATGCATTGACCAAAGCGGCCTTGCTGGCTATGGGCGCACCCTTCGAGCAGGGTCCGGTGTTCCGGAACCGGCCGTATCCGGACATTGATTCGCACGTTACGCGCGATTCGGCTGCTCCGGTGACGCTGTGCTCCGACCGACTTAGACCGTTTGAAAACCGAGGAATTTATGGCCAATACGCCCCAGGCAAAAAAGCGCATCCGCCGCAACACCGCGCGCACCATCGTGAACAAGAATCGCGTTTCGCGCATTCGCACGCTGGTGAAGAAGGTCGAGAATGCGATCATCGCCGGTGACAAGGACGCCGCGGCGACCGCGCTGAAGGCGGCGCAGCCCGAAATGGCGCGCGGCGTTGCCAAGGGTGTGCTGCACAAGAACACCGTGGCGCGCAAATTCTCGCGCCTGACCAAGAGCGTCAACGCGATCGCCTGATTGCGCTGTCCCGAAAGGGAACAAAAAAGACCCGTCGGCATCCTGCCAACGGGTCTTTTTTTGTGCCCGATATTGTGACCGGACGATGGCAAATGTGTTGCAGCGCGGTAAGTGACGGATTTACGGCGATTCGTTGATCTGCAACGCGAATGCCACATTTAAGTATCTAATAAATAGACTAAAAATGTGACTTTGACGTGATTCTGGCGCCCCTGCCGAGTCAAGATTTTTATTTCAGTATTTTTACACCACCGCCCCTTGCTCGACTCGCTTTGCCCTGACTAGACAGGTGCGTCGTCGGCCTTCGCCGGTGGCCGCCACATCGACATGATTCGCACTTCTTCGGGCCTTCGGTCCCGGGCAGGTTGCCTGCGCCATCGCGCGGGCGACGAATCGGCGTGTGAAGCGGCTCCGTGAAGCGCTGGGCGGCAGGGGGTTCAGCGGGGGCGGAGCGGGCGTGACAGACAGCGGGAATCGGGATGGCTATGATGCGAAGGACAGGGCGATGAGCGGCGATGCCGCAGCGCTGTGGCCGCGCGTTGCCGAAGGCTTGCGCCGCGACCTCGGCGTGCGCACCTTCGACCATTGGCTGAAGCCCGTCCGCTTTGGCGATTATTGCGCGATGTCGGGGGTGGTGACGCTCGAAACCGTCAGCCGTTTTTCGGCCAATTGGATCAACGAGCGCTTCGGCGACCGGCTTGAGCTTGCGTGGCGCCAGCAACTGCCCGCGGTGCGCGGCGTCACCGTGCGGGGCGGCGCCGGGGCGACCGAGCGCGCGGCCATCCTCGCCAGCCCGCCGCTGCCGACGTTCGATTCGCCGCCGCCCGCCGCCAATCCGGCGCTGCTCGGTTTTGACCCGCGACTGTCGTTCGACCGCTTCGTCATTGCGCGCAGCAACATTCTCGCCGCCAACGCCGCGCGGCGCATGGCGATGGTCGAAGCGCCGCAGTTCAACCCGCTCTACCTTTGCTCGGGTACCGGGCAGGGCAAGACGCACTTGCTTCAGGCGATCGCACAGGATTATGCCGCGGCGCATCCGACCGCGAACATCATCCTGATGTCGGCGGAAAAATTCATGCTCGAATTTGTCGGCGCGATGCGCGGCGGCGACATGATGGCGTTCAAGGCGCGGCTGCGCGCCGCCGACCTGCTGCTGCTCGACGACCTCCAGTTCGTCATCGGCAAGAGTTCGACGCAGGAAGAATTGCTCCACACGATCGACGACCTGATGACCGCGGGCAAGCGGCTGGTAGTCACCGCCGATCGTCCGCCGTCGATGCTCGACGGGGTCGAGGCACGGCTGCTGTCGCGCCTGTCGGGCGGTCTCGTCGCCGATATCGAGGCGCCCGAGGACGATTTGCGCGAACGCATCATCCGCCAGCGGCTCGCGGCGATGCCGATGGTCGAGGTTCCCGACGATGTCGTTGCCTATCTGGTCAAACATTTCAACCGTAACATCCGCGAGCTCGAAGGCGCGCTCAACAAGCTGCTCGCTTATGCCGCGCTCACCGCGACGACGGTCGACCTCAGGCTCGCCGAAGACCGGCTCGCCGAAAATGTCCGCACCGCGCGGCCGCGGATCACGATCGACGAGATCCAGCGTGCGGTCTGCGCGCACTACCGGCTCGACAAGAGCGAAATGGCGTCAAAGCGCCGCGTCCGCGCGGTCGCGCGCCCGCGGCAGGTCGCGATGTATCTGGCCAAGGAACTGACTCCGCGCTCCTATCCCGAGATCGGCCGCCGTTTCGGCGGTCGCGATCATTCGACGGTGATCCATGCGGTGCGCACGGTCGAAGCGCTGCGCGTCGCCGACAGCGAACTCGACGCCGAAATCGCCGCGATCCGGCGCAGTCTGAACAGCTGATCCACAGGGTGATGCCGGGGTTATCCCCGGGATTGTCCACAGCGTTTGAGGCGGTGCGCGGTATCGACGGCTTTGGGGTGGAGAGCGGTCACAAGCTCCTCTCCCCTTGTGGGAGAGGATAGCGCAGCTTGCTCCGTCAGGAGCTAGCGAAGCTTGGTGAGGGGACGGACGCCAGCCCGCGCAAACCCCCTCTCAACTGCGGCTAGGCAGCAAAGCTGCCAAGCCTTCGTATCTCTCCCACAAGGGGAGAGAGGAAATGACGTACGTCCGCAATCGGTCGCAACCCGACATTGCTCCACACGCCCAAACAAAAAAGGCCCGCCTTTCATCCGAAAGACGGGCCTTTTTTGTCAGCGGTGCAGCAATCCTACCCCTTTTCGGGCGGCGCCACGGTGATCCGCACCCGCTCGCCCGAATTGCCGGGGAAGCCGGTGAACATCGCCTCGACCAGATTGGGGACGATGGTTTGCAAATTGTTGTCGCGCGACTGCGCCTCGGCATGGCCTTCGAACAGGCGCGATCCATCGGCGGCGCGGTTGATCTGGAGGTTCAGCCCGCTGGTATAGACCGTATAGCTGCTGACATCATTATAGCCGCCCCAGCCCGGACCGAAACCGCCCCACAGGAACGGGTCCCGATAGCCATAGACATAGCGGCGCCCGCCGCGCCCGGTGACGATCACCGGGCGATAGAAACCGCGGCCATAATAACCGCCATAACCGCCATACCAGGGGTCGCCGAAACCGGGGCTCGACACGACGCGTTCGCGCCCCTTGTCGACGCCATAGTCCATCCGCACGACCAGATCGGCGCGCTCGCCGGGTGCCGCGGGGCGATAACCGTATCGCGTCAGCTCGCCCGCGACCAGATTGGCATATTGGCCAAATTCGATGCCGCCGGCCAGCGCCGGGTTGTTCGCCTCGACGACAAAGCTCTGGCCCTGCGGCGCGGGCAATTGGGTCTGAAAACGCGCGACATCGGCCTTGAACGGCGTCGCGCAGCCGGCGAGCGCCAGCGCGGCGCCGGTCATCGCGGCGAGTCCCAAGCGGCGAAGGCCGAGGTGGCGAAGGGTCGAATTGCTCATCGTCTTGGCTCCGTGATTCGGGGGCGCACATGCCTGGCGCTTTATACCATGACTGCGCCGATGCGACTTAACCTTGGTTGAACCCGGCTCGTCGCATCATGGTTCCCTATCCGATATCGGGTGCCGCTGCCAATAAACAAGCCCGGTCAGACGATTAGCGGCACAGCCCCAATGCGGCATAGGCGGCGTCGAGCGTCGGTTTCGCGAGCACCCGCGCCTTCTCCGCGCCCTTGTCGAGGATCGCATCGAGCGCTGCTATATCGTCCTTCAGCGCGATGAAGCGCGTATTGATCGGTCCGAGCGTTTCGATCAGCAATTCGCCGAGCGCCGGCTTGAACGCGCCGAAGCCCTGCCCGGCATGGTCGCGCAGCACCGCATCGACGCTCGTGTCGGCGAGCGCGGCGTAAATGCCGACGAGGTTGCGCGCCTCGGGCCGCCCCTCGAGTCCGTCGGCCTCCGACGGCAGGACCTCGGGGTCGGTCTTCGCCTTGCGTATCTTTTGCATCATCGTGTCGGCATCGTCGGTCAGGTTGATCCGGCTCATGTCCGACGGATCGGATTTCGACATTTTCGCGGTTCCGTCGCGCAGGCTCATGATGCGCGCGAGCCCCGCCGGGATGATCGGTTCGGGCAGGGTGAAGACCGGCGCGTCTTCGCTCGCATAGTCGTTGTTGAATTTCTGCGCGACGTCGCGCGCCAGTTCGAGATGCTGCTTCTGGTCCTCGCCGACGGGGACGTGCGTCGTCTGGTAGAGCAGCACGTCGGCCGCCTGCAGCACGGGATAGGTATAGAGCGCCGCCGACGCGCTTTCGCGATTCTTGCCCGACTTGTCCTTGAACTGCGTCATGCGGTTGAGCCAGCCGAGCCGCGCGGTGCCGTTGAGCAGCCATTGCAGCTCGGCGTGCGCGGGGACGCGCGCCTGGTTGAAAAGCAGCGAGCGATCGGTGTCGATCCCGCACGCGACGAGCGCGGCGGTCATCGCGCGCGTGTTGGCGGTGAGTTCCGACGGAACGTGCGGCATCGAGATCGCGTGCAGATCGGCGAGGAAATAGAGCTTGTCGCCCGGCATCTCGTCCTGCATCCGCACCCAGTTGCGGATCGCGCCCAGATAATTGCCGAGGTGCAAGTTTCCGGTGGGCTGAATGCCCGATAACGTCCGCATCATATCTGTCCCATTAGAGTTTGCGTCGGCGCAGCTGGCCGATGGTGTCGCGATTGACCACGCCGAACAGCATGGCGCAACCCAAGAATATGAGCCCGCCCAAGGCCACGATCGCGCTCAGCGCAACGATCCGCTCGAACACCCCGCCGACAAAGGCGTCGCCCGCCAGCGGGATCGCCACCATGAGCGCCGCCGCCATCGCCGCCGCGGCGAGGATGATGCGCGCGATCCGCCCGGCGACGCGCCCGGTCAAACGGAACAGGCCTTTGCGGTGCAGGATGGCATAGAGCATCGCGACATTGCACCATGCGGCGATCGATCCCGCGAGCGCCAGCCCGACGATGCCGAGCGAGGGGATCAGCGCCAGATTGAGAGCGATGTTGATCAGCAGCGAAATCGCCGCGGTCCACACCGGGGTGCGGGTGTCCTTGCGCGCGAAGAAATTGGGGACCAGCACCTTGACCAGCACATAGGCGGGCAGGCCGACGACGAGCCCGCCGACCACCGCGCCGGTCGCGAGGCCGTCGGCAACGCTATATTGGCCGCCGACGTAAAAGGCGCTGGTGATCGAAGGACCGGCGACGAACAAAGCGACCGCCGCGGGGACGGTCAGCAGCATCGCCAGTTCGACCGCATTGCTTTGCAGGCGCGCGGCCCCGTCGCGGTCGTCGAGCGCCACGAAGCGCGACAGCGCGGGCAGGATCGCGGTCCCGAGCGCGATGCCGATGATGCCGAGCGGCAGCTGGTTCAGGCGGTCGGCCATCGCCAGATAGGTGATGCTCTTGTCGGGCAGCGAGGCGATGAAGAACAGGTCGACAAAGCGGCTGATCTGATAGACCCCGGCGCCGAACACCGCGGGCAGGATCAAAACCCCCATTTCGCGCACGCCGGGGGTCAGCTGCGGGCGGCGCAACGCAGGGCGAAAGCCCGAGCGCCGCACCCAGAACAGCAACCAGACGAGCTGGAACAGCCCGGCCAGCGACACCGAAATCGCCAGATACAGGCCGGTGGCCGCCTTGGCCGCTTCGCCGCCGTCGCCGGTGACCATGCCGAGGAGCAAGGCTGCGACGAGGCAGATGTTGAGCAGGATCGGCGCCGCCGCCGCGGCGGCAAAGCGCGACAGGCTGTTGAGGATCGCGGCGAACAAGGTCGCGACGCTCATGAACGCCAGATAGGGAAAGGCGATGCGCGCCATCATGACGGTCAGGTCGAATTTTTCGCCGTCGGCGCGCAGCGCCTCGCTTGCGAACAGGTGCATGATCCACGGCATGGCGATCAGCAGCAGCGCCGAAAAGACGATCAGGATCGGGATCAGCACCGCCAGCACTGCATCGGCAAAGGCGCGCGCCTCGCTATGGTCGCCTTCCTTGGTCATCCGCTGGTTGAACAGCGGGACAAAGGCGGCGGCGAAGGCGCCCTCGGCGAACAAGCGGCGAAAGATATTGGGCAGCTGGAACGCCAGCTGCCACGCGTCGGCGACCCCGCCCGCGCCGAGGATGCGGCTGAGCAGCATGTCGCGCGCAAAGCCGAAAATGCGGCTGACCATCGTCAGCCCGCCGATCGTCCCGACGCTTTTGACCAGGCTGCTCACCCCGTCAGCCCGCCCCGCCGATGGTGATTACGCCTGACCAGCCGGCACGGCGTCACCCAGTTCCCCGGCTTCGGCCTGCGCCTGGACCTGTTGCATGAACAGGCCGTGGAAATCGATCGGTTCGAGCAGCAGCGGTGCGAAACCGCCGTCGCGCACGGCGTCGGCGACGACGCGGCGGGCGAAGGGGAACAGGATGCGCGGCGCTTCGGCCAGGAAAAACGGCTGCAACTGGTCTTCGGGGACGTTGCGGACGCCGAACAGGCCGGCATATTTCAGCTCGATCACGAACATCGTGCCCTGATCGGCCTTCGACGTGACGTCGATCTTCAAGGTTACTTCGAACAGGTTCTCGCCGACGCCTTCGGCGGCGATGTTGAACTGGACGTCGATCTGCGGCGCGTCCTGCCACTGGTAAACCGCGGGCGCGTTCGGATTTTCGAACGACAGGTCTTTGACATATTGCGAAATCAGGCCGATCGCCGGGCTGGTATCTTCGCCATTGGGCTGCAGGGCGGGGTTGTTGATGTCGGCGCTGGTCTCGTCAGCCATGGTGCAATGCTTTCGCTCGAAAAGATGAAACAGGATCCGCGCTGCAGGCCGTGTCGGGACTGCGGCAGACGGTTGCGGCGGCGCTTAGCAGCGCGCGCCAGCCAGCACAATGGGATCGCGGCGGCGCTTTGCTGGGGGTGAATCGTTGACCTGCCGCATCGGCGGGGCCATGGCGTTTGAAACTTGGCCGTGCATCGCCTATGTATCGGCCTTGATGTTTCCATTGCCCGCATTGGACTTTTGCCCGTGACTGCTTTTTCGATCGTCCTGCTCGCCATGATTGCCGCCTTCCTCGGCATGCGGCTGTACTCGGTACTCGGCAAGCGTACCGGGCATGAGCAGGAACCCGTGCTGCCGCGCCGCGATGATCGCGCCGTGCCGTCGCCGGTGCGTCTGGAGGACGGTGAAACGCCCTCGCCGTCCGTCGGCGTCCCCGACACCTCGGGCCTCGTTTACGAACCCGCCGCCGAAATCGGCCTGCGTCAGCTGCTCGCCAGCGACCGCAATTTCGACGCCGGCCGCTTCATGGAGGGCGCCGAAGCGGCGTACCGCATGATCCTCGAAGCCTATTGGAAGGGCGATCGCGATACGCTGCGCGACCTGTGCGACGACGACAGCTATGAAGCCTTTGTCGAGGCGATCGAAGCACGCGACGCGCGCGGCGAAAAGCTCGAAAACCGGTTGGTCGGCATCGAATCGGCCAAGATCACCGCGGTCGAAATGGACCGCAAGGAAGCGCGCGTCACCGTGCGCTATCAGGCCGACATTAGCGCGGTCACCCGCGACGCCCATGGCAAGATGATCGCCGGGTCGATGAGCGATGCGTCGCGCACCGACGACCTGTGGACGTTCCGCCGCGCGATCGGCAGCGACGATCCCAACTGGCTGCTCGACGAAATCGAAGCAGCCTGACCGCGATGCCCGCGCTTGGTTCGTCCGGGAAGCGCCGGATGCGGGTTTTCGGATTGTCCTTGGTCGCGGTGCTACCGCTCCTCGCGGGGTGTGCGTCGGTGATTCCCGACGCAGGCAGCCGCCCCGCCGCCTCCACACCGGCACCCGCAGCGAAGCCGTCGGGCGCCACGCCGCGCCCCTATCAGCCGCGGCCGTCGGAAAGCGGCGGCGTTGCGGCGAGGCCGATCCCCGCCACGCCGCGCCCGGCGCTGCGCGCCCCCGCGGTCCCGGCCGACGCGACGACGGCGGCGGCGAGCGGCGTCATTGCCGGCCCTGATTTTGCGTCACTTGGCATCGCTCCCGAACAGGCAAGCGCCGCGCTTGCCGCCTTTCGCATCAGCTGTCCTTCGGTCCAGCGCCGCGCCGATGTCAGCGGGCTGACGCAGGGCGCCGACTGGGCCGAAAGCTGCAACGCCGCGAAAAACTGGGCCGACAGCGACGCCGCGGCCTTTTTTGCGCGCTATTTCGGGACGGTGCAGATCGGCGCCGGAACCGCCTTTGTCACCGGCTATTACGAACCCGAAATCGCCGGATCGCGCACGAAGCGCCCGGGCTATGACGTCCCCATCTATCGCCGCCCCGCCGATCTGGTCGACGTCGACCTTGGGCAATTTTCCGACGAGCTGAAGGGCCGGACGATCCGCGGCCGCGTCGAGGGCAGCAAGCTGGTGCAATATTACGACCGCGCCGCGATCGAAAGCGGCGCGCTCGAAGGCCGCGGGCTCGAGATCGCCTGGGCTGCCGACGCCGCCGAGTTCTTTTTCCTGCAAGTGCAGGGGTCGGGACGCCTGC
This sequence comes from Sphingopyxis sp. 2PD, assembly GCF_005503695.1. Classification (GTDB taxonomy): domain Bacteria; phylum Pseudomonadota; class Alphaproteobacteria; order Sphingomonadales; family Sphingomonadaceae; genus Sphingopyxis. Next base: position 35,906 of record NZ_SCMU01000008.1, on the reverse strand, counting down.
GCCTGCCCGACGGCGGCATCATGCGGATCGGTTACGACAGCCAGAATGGCCGCGGCTATGTCGGCATCGGCAAGCTATTGCTCGACCGCGGTGAATTGCAGCGCGGACAGGCGTCGATGCAGGGCATCCTCGACTATCTGCGCGCCGATCCGAAACGCGGCGCCGCGGTGATGAACGAGAATCCCAGCTGGGTATTCTTCCGCGAACTCACCGGCCCCGGCCCGCTCGGTGCCATGGGTCTGCCGGTGACACCGCGCGCCAGCGTTGCAGCCGACCCCAAATATGTGCCGCTCGGCGCCCCCGTCTTCCTCTCGCTCGACCGCGCCGAACCGAACGGGCTGTGGGTGGCGCAGGACACCGGCGGCGCGATCAAGGGCGCCAACCGCTTCGACAGCTTCTGGGGGGCGGGCGAGGATGCGCGCGCGATCGCCGGTGGCATGGCGGCGCGCGGTTCGGCGTTGCTGCTGCTCCCGCGCGCCAGCGTCGCGCGGCTGATCCCGGCGCGCTGACGCCGCGATGGCGCGGCGGCTCGATCCCGACGAAAACGCGCTGTGGAAAAAGGTCGCGGCGACGGTGAAGCCGCTGGTGAAGGCGAAAGTGCCGCTCGCGTCCGCAGCCCCGCCGACGATCCGCCCGCCTGCGCCGACCCCGCGCAGCACCGCCGCCCCGGCGGCGCCCGTCCGTCCCGCCACGAAACTGCCGCCGCCACGCCGCCCCCACAGCGCCGCGACGCTCGACGGACATTGGGACCGGCGCCTGCGAAAAGGTCTGGTCCGCCCCGACCTCAGCATCGACCTGCACGGGCATAGCCTCGCGTCGGCGCAGGCGCTGCTCGACGATGCGATCGGCCGTGCGCTGCTGCGCGGCGCGCGCGTGCTGCTCGTCGTGGCAGGGCGCCCCCGCCCCGGCGCCGACCGCCTGCCGCAAATGCACGGCGACCCGCGCCCACGCGGCGCGATCCGCGCCTCGCTCCCCGACTGGCTCGCTTACTCGCCCCACGCCGACCAGATCGTCGCGCTGCGCCCCGCGCACATCAGCCACGGCGGCGCGGGCGCGGTGTATGTAATCCTGCGCCGCGGGCGTGAATAGAAGAAGAAATTCGCACGAAGACACAAAGGCACGAAGATCCCGCGTCAGGGCACAACCGAGGCTTGTCGCCGCAGGCGACCATCAAAATAGCGCTGCGCGCAATCGACAAAACAAGGTGGCGAGATGAAGCTGCCTCCTTCGTGTCTTTGTGTCTTCGTGCGAAACTCTTTTCAGCCCATGAAAGCCCGCATCAATATCCCACGATAAATCGCGGTCAGCTTGTGCAGGTCCGCCACCGCCACCGCCTCGTCCAGCTTGTGCATCGTCGCGTTGGTCAGCCCGAATTCGACCACCGGGCACAGCGCGTGCAGGAAGCGCGCGTCCGACGTCCCTCCGGTCGTCGACATCTCCGCCACCACATCGGTTTCGGCATGGATCGCCTCGGCGACCAGCCCCGATAGCTCGCCCGGCGGGGTCAGGAAGGCTTCGCCCGAAATCTTGCCCAGCACCTTCGCGGCGGGCTCGATCTCATGCGCAATACGCTCGATCATCGCGACCAGATCGGCGCCCTTATGCTGGTCGTTGAAGCGGATCGACAGCCGCGCGCGCGCCGACGCGGGAATCACATTGGTCGCGCCATTGCCAACCTCGATGTCGGTGAATTCGATGTTCGACGGCTGGAACCAGTCGTTGCCCGCGTCCAGCGCCACCGCATCGATCGCCGCCATGATCCGCACCAGCTTGGGGATCGGATTGTCGGCGAGGTGGGGGTAGGCGACATGCCCCTGCGTCCCCGGCACGTCGATCCAGATATTGACCGACCCGCGCCGTCCGATCTTTACCATGTCGCCGAGCTTGTTCACCGATGTCGGCTCGCCGACGACGATCATGTCGGGCGCGATCCCGCGCCCCGCCATATGCTCCATCAGCGCCCGAGTGCCGAAAATCGCCGGGCCTTCCTCGTCGCCGGTGATGATCAGGCTGATCGTTCCGGCATCGACCGGGGTCGCGGCGGCGGCGGCGACAAAGGCCGCGATCGACCCCTTCATGTCGACCGCGCCGCGGCCATAGAGCAGGTCGCCGCGAATTTCGGGGGCAAAGGCATCACCGGTCCACCCGATCCCGGGCGGCACGACGTCGAGATGCCCGGCAAAGCCGAAATGGACGGGGCCGCTACCCCGCCGCACCGCGAGCAGATTTTCGACCGGCCCGTCGGGTTCGATCCCGTCGATAAAGCGCTCGACCGTAAAGCCCAGCGGGGCCAGCGCGGCCTCCAGCACATCAAACACCGCGCCGGTCGCGGGGGTGACGGAGGGCGCGGCGATCAGCGCCTGGGCGAGGGTGACGGGGTCGATGTGCGTGGGCATGCCCGCCCCTTACCCGCTGACGCCGCGCCAAGTCGAGCCGATAGAAATGGGGGGTCGCACAAAGACACGAAGACACGAAGAAGCCGAGCGGAAACGCGGCTGTCGCTTTTCTCTTTGGTGCGCAGCGCCTTTCTGTATGTCCTCTGCGACAGCAAACCGCGATCAGCGATCATTGACCGCCCTCTTCGTGTCTTTGTGTCTTTGTGCGAAACAAAGGAGCTTGGTTCGCGCCCATGCGCGCCGCAACAGGAACAGACGCCATGCCCAAACTCGACCTCGACACCATTCCGCAAACCAACACCACCGGTTACCCCGCGCCCTATGACGCGGCGGTGCAGGGCCGCTGGTACCGCCGCCTCGCGCCCGCCACCGGTCTCAGCGATTTCGCCGCCAGCCATGTCGTACTCAAACCCGGCGCCTGGTCATCGCAGCGCCACTGGCACGACGGCGAGGACGAGATGCTGGTGATGATTTCGGGTGAGGCGGTGCTGATCGAGGATGACGGCCGCCACCCGATGCGCCCCGGCGACATCGCGGTGTGGCCGAAGGGCAGCACCAATGGCCACCATCTGGTCAATGAATCGGATGCCGACTGCGTGTTCGTCGCGCTCGGCGGCGGCAAGAAATATGACACCGGCGGCGGCTATTCCGACATCGACATGCTGTTTACGCCCGACGGCTATTTCCACAAGGATGGCACGCCCTATCCGACATCGCGGATTCCATGAGCGCCGCCGACTGGGTTGGTTTCGCGCTGGCGGTGCTGTTGATCGAATTGACGCCGGGGCCGAACATGGCGTGGCTTGCGGCGCTATCGATGGGCGACGGTCGGCGCGCCGGGCTGGCGGCGACCGCGGGGATCGCGATCGGCTTGTTCATTAATGCGCTGGCGGCGGCTTTGGGGATTGCGTTTGTCGTGGCCGCCAGCCCGACGCTTTGGCAGGCTTTGCGCTGGGGCGGTGCCGCATTTTTGCTGTGGCTGGCGTGGGAAAGCTGGCGCGATGGCGGTGAGAATTCGCCTGCGCGTGCCATCGATCCCGGACGGGCAAGGCATCATTTCCTCTCCGGCTTGGTGGTCAACCTGCTCAATCCAAAGGCCATGCTCTTCTATGTCGTCGTCATTCCCAGGTTCAACGGCGGCCAGATTCCGGGATTCGGACTTGCCTTCACGCTGGCTTTGGTCAGCATCGCTATCGCGACGGCGGTTCACGTGGGCCTTGTGCTGGCGGGCAGCCGGATCGGCGAATGGCTCGCTGATCCCACGCGGACCCGGCTGATTCGCCGTATATTGGCGCTGATGATCGTCGCTGTGGCAATCTGGTTCGCAATGACCGCGGCGCCGCAATCCTAGGGTCGTTACCCTAGCTCTCGACCGGCCCCTCGAACTTCTCGATCACCCAATCCTCGGCCTGCGCGCCGCCGATCCACTCCTGCATGCGCTTATGGCTGATCACCGCCTGCATATAGGCGAGCGCAAAGGGTGGTAGCGGGATCGAGTAGGTGATGAAGCGGGTGACCACCGGCGCGAACATCATGTCGGCGGCGGACCAGTCGCCGAACAGAAAATCGCCCGCGCCGCCGAACCGCGCCCGCGCCTCGGCCCAGATTTGCAGGATGCGGACGACATCGGCCTGCACTTCCGCAGTCAGTTGGGCGGCGGGAAAGATGCGGCGGATGTTCATGCTGTGCTCGCGGCGCAGCGCCGCGAAGCTCGAATGCATTTCGGCCGCCATTGACCGCGCCATCGCGCGCGCCGCCATATCGTCGGGCCAATAGCCGCGCGTGCCGCCGGTCTTTTCGTTGAGATAATCGATGATCGCCAGGCTATCCCACACGACGATGTCGTCGCCGTCCCACAATATCGGTACCTTGCCCCCCGACGGCGCAAACTCGTCACCCTCGCGGCGCTGGTTCCATGCCTCGTCATACAGCGGAACGGTGATTTCCTCGAACGGCAGGCCGCTGTGCTTGGCGGCGAGCCAGCCGCGCAGGCTCCAGCTGGAATAGGCCTTGTTGCCGATGAACAGTTTCATGGGGTCTCCCTAACCCCTCTCCCCTTGGGGAGAGGGTTGTGCAGGCTTGGCAGCTTGCTGCCTAGCCGAAACTGGATGAGGGGTGTCAACCTTTGCGGCCATGGCCCTCACCAAGTTTCGGTAGCGGACAAGTCCGCAACCCCACTATCCTCTCCCCCAAGGGGAGAGGATAATCAGATCTCAACCGCCTCCAGCACCGCCGTACGCAGCTCGGCGATCCCCAAGCCCTTCTCCGACGATGTCACAATCACTTCCGGATGTGCGGCAGGGTGCTTGCGCGCCTCGGCCTCGGTCGCGGCATGGATCGCGGCGAGGTCACTCGCCTTGACCTTGTCGGCCTTGGTCAGCACGATCCGGTAACTCACCGCCGCGGTGTCGAGCATTTCCAGGAACTCGCGGTCGACATCCTTCAGCCCGTGGCGGCTGTCGATCAGCACCAGGGTGCGTTTCAGCACCTGCCGCCCGCGCAGATAGTCGTTGATCAGGAACCGCCATTTCCTGACGACATCCTTCGGCGCCTTGGCAAAGCCGTAACCCGGCATGTCGACCAGCCGGAATACCAATGGCTCGCCGACGTCGAAATAATTGAGCTCCTGCGTCCGCCCCGGGGTCACCGACGTGCGCGCGAGCCCGTTGCGGTTGGTCAGCGCGTTGAGCAGCGACGATTTGCCGACGTTCGAACGGCCCGCAAAGGCGATCTCGGGCATCGTCGGGTCGGGCAGGTGCTGGAGCGCCGGGGCCGATTTCAGGAACGTGATCGGCCCCGAAAACAGCTTGCGCGCGCGCTCGCCGCGTTCGGGGTCGGCGCCCGGCGCGAGGTCTTCGCCATCACTCACGTCGTCGCCTGCGCCTTCAACGCCGGGAACTTCTGATACATCCACTGCTGCTGTGCGATCGACAGGATGTTGTTGGTGATCCAGTACAGCAGCAGGCCCGCCGCGAACGGCGCCATGATGAACATGAACAGCCACGGCATGATCTTGAACACCTGTTGCTGCACCGGGTCAGCCGGGGCGGGGTTCAGGCGGAACTGCAACCACATCGTCACGCCCAGGATCACCGCCATCACGCCGATCGCCAGGATCGACGGCGGGGTAAAGGGCAGCAAGCCGAACAGATTCAGGATGTGCAGCGGATCGGGCGCCGACAGATCCTTGATCCACAGGATGAACGGCTGGTGGCGCATTTCGATCGCCAGCATCAACACCTTGTAGAGCGCATAAAAGATCGGGATCTGGATCAGGATCGGCAGACAGCCCGCCAGCGGATTGATCTTTTCGTCCTTATAGAGCTTCATCAGCTCCTGCTGCATCTTCGGCTTGTCGTCCTTGAAGCGTTCCTGCAGCGCCTTCATCTTCGGCTGGACGACGCGCATCTGTGCCATCGACGAGAATTGCCGGTTGGCGATCGGGAACATCAGCAAGCGGATGATCAGGGTCAGCGCCATGATCGCGACGCCGAAATTGCCGACCTGCAGGAACAGCCAGTGCAGCAGCTTGAAGATCGGCACCGCGAAAAATTCGAACCAGCCCCAATCGATCGCGTTCGACAGGCGGGTGATGCCCAGCTTGTCCTGATAGGTTTCCAGGATCTCGACTTCCTTCGCACCGGCAAAGATGCGGCTGGTGGTCGTGATCTGCTGGCCCGGGCCGACCTGCGCAAAGTCGCGCGCAAACAGCGTCTGGTAATTATTGGCGCTTGGCGAGCTGATCGCTGCGGTCACGCGCTCGCCCTTGGCGGGAACGATCGCCGCGAGCCAATATTTGTCCGTAAAGCCCAGCCAGCCTGCGGCATTGTAGCGCACGGTGCGGTTCGGCGCTTCTTCCAGATCCTCATAATCGGTGTCGAACACCGACTTGCCGTCGAGATAGCCGGTCGGGCCGACATGGATCGTCCAGCTGTCGACCTCATGCGGGTCGGTCGGTTTGCCCAGCCGATCGATCAGCGCAAAGCTGCTCGCGCTCACCGGCGCGGCGCCGGTGTTGGCGATCGTCTGCTTCGCGGTGATCAGGTAATTGGCGTCGATGCTATATTCGATGCGGAACGTCTGGCCGGTCGTGTTGGCCCAGCTCAGCGTCAACGGCGTCGTCGGGGTCAGTTTGCTACCGGTGGCGGTCCACAACGTATTTGGTCCGGGGACTTCGACGCCTTGCGCCGACCAACCGATGCTGGCGAAATAGGCGGCCTTGGTGCCGCCCGGCGCGAACAGGCGCACCGGTGGTGAATCCTTTTTGATCGTCTGGCGATATTTGGTCAGCGTGATGTCGTCGATGCGCGCGCCGACCAGGTTGATCGATCCCGCCAGCGCCGGAGTTTCGATCGGCACCCGATTGCCCTCGGCCAGCGCCGCCTCGACCGGGCGGATCGCCTGCGTCGCGGGGGCGGCGGGCGCGGTGGCGGTGGGCAGCGCGCTCGGCTGGCCCTGTGCCGCCGGGGTGGTGGCGGGCGTGCCATTGGCGCCGGCGACGGTCGTCGTCACGTCCGGCTTGGCGGGGGTCGGGAAAAACTGCGCCGAGACGAAGTTCCAGCCGATCAGGATGGCCACCGACAATAAAATTGCCGCGATCAGGTTACGCTTGTCGTCCACGCTCTACGGTCTCTCTTCGTCTCAAAAAAATGTCGGGGAAAACGGCAGCTACGGCACCGGATCATGGCCATGCCCGCCCCAAGGATGGCAGCGCAATAGCCGCTTTGTCGCGAGCCAGCCACCCTTGATCGCACCATGGCGTGACAGCGCCGTGATCGCATAGGCGCTGCACGACGGCGAATAGCGGCATGTCGGCGGCAGCAGCCGCGACGGGCCAAGCTGCCAGCCGCGCGCGATCAGGATGAGCAGTTTGGCGATCATCGCAAAAGCCGGGAAAACTGCGTAACTTTACGCGCGATTTTGCCAGTTTTGTCACCCCGGACTTGATCCGGGGTCCATGACGTCGGGGCGGGAATGGACCCCGGATCAAGTCCGGGGTGACGAAGCAGGGTAGTCGGCCTCATCGCGCCAATTTCTTCGCTGCGCGCGTGAGCGCCGAATCGAGCTGCTCGCCGAGCTCGGCAAAGAGGATGTCGTTGCCGCCGGGCCGTCCGATCAGCACATGGTCGGCGCCCGCTATCCCCGATTCGGGCAGCGCGGCGCGGCTCAGCTCGCGCAGCCGGCGCTTCATCCGGTTGCGGGTGACGGCGTTGCCGACTTTCTTGCTGACGGTGTAACCGATGCCCATCGCGCTATCGTCGTCGCCGCGGGCGCGGACGAGCAGGACAAAGCCGGGCATGGGAAAGCGAAGGCCGCGGTTGGCGGCCAGAAATTCGCTGCGTTTTGAAAGCGTTCGCACCAGTTTCACTGGCGCCGAAGCGTCAGCGATCAGGCCGACAGCTTCTTGCGGCCCTGGGCGCGGCGGTTGGCCAGAACCTTGCGGCCGCCAACGGTTGCCTTGCGGGCGCGGAAGCCGTGGCGACGTGCGCGCACGAGGTTGCTGGGTTGAAAGGTGCGCTTCATCGCGGTTGTCCCTAAATCTCTTGCAAGGCTTTAACAGAAAAGGGCCGCCAAACGTGGGCGGCCACCGATGGAGGCGCGGATAGGCGAGAGTCGAGGCAAAGTCAATCGGCATTGGCACGGATTTCCGGCGTTTCGCGGCCGCCCTTCGCCAGCGCCTCGCGTTCGCGCCGCCGCGCCGCGCTGGTTCGCCGCATCACCCGGTCGGTCCACGCGGCATAGCGCGGGTGGCGCCGCTTGAACCGGACATAGATGCGCTTTGCCCAGGCACTGTTCTGGAGACACAGCATCAATCCGATCGGGAACAGGATCAGAAAGCCGGGACCGGGCAGGACGCCGACGATCGGCGAAATCAGGATCAGCAATACGCCCAGCACGAACAGCGCCAGCCGCACCTGCGCGGTCGACCGCAATCGCTGGTAGAGGCTGCGCTTTGCCATGGAGGTCGATGTGGGGAGGAGGGCGCCGCGCGGCAAGGCCAAAGCTTTCGGGCGCGGCGGCGCCACACCCCCTATTCACCCCGGCCCGGCGGTCTTTTGGAACGCTTCGGCCAGCGCGCCACCGACACCAAGGAACGATCCTCTCACCCCACCGTTGCCGAAAGCATCGAAACGAGAGGGCGGTTGGCCCTTGTGTCGGAGAGAGAGAATGAAAAAGCTTCTGACGATTTTCGCGATCAGCGGGTCGATGTTTTTCCTGTCGGCGTGCAACACCGTTGACGGTGCGGCAAAGGATGTTGAATCGGTCGGCGACTGTGCCGATGGCGTCCAGGGCAACTGCTAGGCGCTGCGAGCGCCCGACCGATGATGATCAGTTGAGCGCAACGAACCGCGCCATGTCGTCGCGGGTCAGGTAACGCACCTCGTCGAACGGGGTGCTGTTGGTCAGCGCGTAAAAGGCGCGTGCCTTGGCGTCATCCATTCCCAGCTCGCGATAAAGCCCGAGATATTCGGCATGTACCGGATCGTTCGCGGCATATTCGTTTGCCTCGCGCCCGCTTTCGTCCGCCCAGCTATGTACCCCGAACTCGGCGTCGGGCGCGGCGCGGCGGGTGCTGCCGGCGAGCCACAGCTCGACCGCGCCCGAACGCACCGAACCGCCACTCGGAACGACAGTTTCCAGCCCCGCGCGGCGGATTGCGCGCGCCAGGACCAGGTTCGCATCCTCGTCGAGGCTGCCCGGGCAGTCGATCATTTCGAGCCGCTTGAGCGTCGGGAAGGCAGCGAGCATCGCCGCGAACTGGCGCGGCGTCGCCGATGTCACGTCGCCCGCCATCCGCGCCGTGGTCGCGTCGATCACCGCAAAGGGACCATATTGCGCCCTGGCGCGGCCGAGTGTCGCCAGCGTCGCGCTCGGCGCATAGCGCCGCGTCGCCGTCAGGTCGGCGTCTTCGGCCAGCGCTTCGTCGTCGAGCAGTGCGGCCTCATCGTCCAAGACCTCGTCGTCAAAGGCGGCGTCGCCGTCGTCGCCGCCCACCTCTTCCCACGTCCAGCTGACGGTCGTGGTGACGGTGATCCCCTGCTGCGCATGCGCCGGGGCGAGCGCGAGCACTGCCGCGCAAAGCGCGACGAACAGCGTGCGGAACAAGGCGATGGGCGAAGCCATGCCCCCGCCCTCGCGCACGCGCGCTTGCCAAATGGCAAAGCACCAGCGTCAGCGCCGCGTTAACCCCGTTGCGGGACGTTTGTCGGGTCAGTCGCGGTCGGGGGCGCCGCCGGGAAAATAATGCCGATAGGGACGCGCCCCGTCGATCGCCCGCGCGACCGACGGCCGCGCCAGCAGCCGCGCCCGATAGCCGCGCAAATTGGTCAGTTCGGCGGGGATTTCATGCACCCAGTCGGCGTAGAACAGCGACGGCGCCGCGGCGCAGTCGGCCAGCGTGAAACCGTCGAGGGTCGCCCAGCCGCCGCCCGCCAATTGCGTGTCGAGCCAGCGATAGATGGTGTCGAGCGCCGCCCGCGCCTTGTCGACGATCATCGGCGCATGGCCTTCGGGTCCGCGAATCCGGTCGTTCACGATCTCCTGCATCACCGCCATGACATGCAGGTCGAATATCCGGTCCATCTGCCGCACGCGTAGCGCCGCATCGGGATCGGCCGGAATCAGCCGCGGTTCGGGCCGCACGCGGTCGAGATATTCGATGATGATCGACGTTTCGAAGAGCGTCCGGTCGCCATCGACGAGCAGCGGAAACTTGCCCACCGGCCACAGCGCGCGCAAGTGCTCGCCATGCTCGGGATATTCCGGATCGACGCTGCGATAGTCGTAGTCGATGCCCTTTTCAACGAGCGCGATCTGCGCCTTCCAGCTGTAGGATGAAAAGGGGTGGGCATAGAGGATCAGCATCGGTTTACCCTTTTACAGCGGCTTCGATCGCCGCGATGTCGATCTTTTTCATCGTCATCATCGCTTCGAACGCGCGCTTGGCGACCGCCTTGTCGGGGTTGGTGGTCGCCTCGAGCAGGACGCGCGGGGTGATCTGCCACGATACGCCCCATTTGTCCTTGCACCATCCGCACACGCTTTCCTGGCCGCCATTGCCGGTGATCGCGTCCCACAACCGGTCGGTTTCGTCCTGCGTGTCGGTGTGGACGATGAAGGAAAAGGCTTCGCTATGCTTGAAGATCGGCGGGCCGTTGAGGCCAAGGCAGGGGGTGCCGAGCAGGGTGAATTCAACCGTCATCACATCGCCCGCCTTGCTGCCGGGCGAATCGGCGGGTGCGCGGTGGACGGCGCCGACATGGCTGTCGGCAAAGGTCTTGGCATAGAAATTCGCGGCGTCCTCGGCATCGCCTTCGTACCAGAGGCAGAGCGTCAAAGGGGTCTTGGTCATCGTGTCTCTCCTGGGGATCGGTGATCAGGCCTTGCGCGGCCCGACAAAGCCAACGGCGGCGCCCTGCGGGTCGATCGCGTTCATCGCATATTCGCCGCCGGGGATTTCCATCGGCGCGTTGGTCACGGTGCCGCCGTTCGCGGTCACCGCGGCATGGGCGCGGTCGATGTCGTCGACGCCGATATAGAAATTCCACACCGGCGCTGGATAGCCCGCCATCAACGGCATGACCGCGCCGATCGTGTCGTCGCCGCACTGGATGAAGCGATAGGCGCCGAGTTCGCCCATCGGCATCTCGCCCTCCTGTCCCCAGCCGAAATGCCCGATGTAGAAACGCACTGCGGCATCCGGGTCCGACGTCGCGAGCTCGTTCCACCGGATGCGCTGCGGCTCGGTCACCGAAAACACATCGCTGGCGCCCTCCGCGGCGCCCTCCGGCGGGATCGGGTCCATGATGTAAAGGGGCGCGCCCTGCGGGTCGGTCACCATCGCGATCCGGCCGACCGGGATGTCCATCGCGGCCATCTGTACCGCGCCGCCATCGGCCTTGATCGCGTCGATCGCGGCGTCGACATCCTCGACTTCAAGATAGCCCATCCAGATCGGCCGGGCGCCACCGGCGAGCATGTCGGCATTCAGCGCCAGCACCCCGCCGGCGTTGCCGCCATCGCTGCGGCCAATCATGCGATAATCCATGTCGCCCGCCGCGGGGTCGGCGTGGCTGGCGATCGTCCATCCGACCACCGCGCCATAAAAGGCGGCGGCGCCGACGGGATCGCTGGTCATCAGTTCGTACCAGATGAAATGCGCTGGCTTGCTCATCGTTCTTCTCCTGTCGATGCTCCCTGTCGCGCAGCGATGGGGAGGGGAGGAGGGGCGGCAACGGTTGCGCCATAGCCCCTCCGTCAGCCCTGCGGGCTGCCACCTCCCCGTGGCTTCGCCACAGGGAGGAGCATGGCGTCACGCCTCGACGATCGGGGCAAAGCCGCCGTAGATCATCCGCGCACCGTCGAACGGGGTGTTGTCGGGATCATGTTTCATCCGCTCGTCGGTCATCATCTTTTCCCAGCCCGCGACGCGCGCTTCCTTGCTCGGCCATTCGACCCAGCTGTACACGACGCTTTCGCCGTCCTTCTTGTGCGCGGCGCGCGCATAGTCGGTGACCTTGCCGTCGGGGACGTCGTCGGCCCACGCCTCGACGACGCGCGTCGCGCCATAGTCGCGGAACACTTCGGACGCCTTCTTCGCCATCGCGCGATAGGCTTCCTTGTTGCCGTCGGGGACGGGCACGAGATAGCCGTCGACATAGGCGGTTTCGCCCTCTGCCCGATCGTCGACGATCGAATCGAAGCCGCCGATGATCATGCGTTTGCCGTCGAACGGCATCTCGCCGCCCATCGACGCCATGCGCGGGTCGCTCATCATCTTTTCGTTCGCGGCGTCGCGCGTTGCCTTGTCGGGATATTCGAACCAGCTGAACACGACGGTTTCGTCGGCTTTGGCCTGTACGGCGCCCTTGAAATCATTGACCTTCCCGTCGGGGACATCGTCGCCCCAGCATTCGACCATCCGCGCGACGCCGAATTCCTTGAACAGATGGGCCGCGTCGGCAGCGTGCTTGCGATAGGCTTCCTTGTTGGCGGTCGGCACCGCGACCACAAATCCTTCTACATAGGTCATCTTGTCTCTCCTTTAGGGGGGTGGGAAATTCAGGCCGTGACCGGCTCTTTTGTGAAGGATGCCAGCTGCGCGTCCATCGCGCGCGTGAAGGCGGGACGCGCCGTGCAGCGATCGAGATAGGCGGCGAGGCGGGGGAATTCGGCAACCAGTCCCGCCTCGACGCCTTCGCGCAGCACCGTCGCCATCGCGATATCGGCGACGCTGAAATCGCCGAGCAGATAGGGCTTGTCGCCCAGCGCATCGGACAGGCGGCCAAAGCGGGCGCGGATAAATTCGATCAGGCTGGGTCGGCGCAGCTTCGCCCATTCCTCGTCCTTCGAAAAAATATCGACATTGCCCAGTTCGAACATCATCGGTTCGACGCTGTTGAGCGCCGCGAACACCCAGGCGGTCGCGTCGGCGCGGCCTTGCGCGTCGGTTGGCAGCAACTGCGCATCTTTCGCCGCCAGATGCAGCATGATCGCGCCGCTTTCGAACAGGGTGATGTCGCCGTCGCGCAGCACCGGCACCTGCCCCCAGGGTTGCAGCTGGTAATGATCGGCGGGACGGTCGACCGCGCTGATCAGCTTTTCGGCATAATCGACCCCCAGCTCCTCGCATGCCCAGCGCGGGCGCAGGTCGCGGACAAAGCCGCGCGCGAAGTCGGGCACCCAGTCAAAGGCGATGATTTCGATGTCGGCGTTCGGGTTGACGGGCATAGTCTCTCTCCTTTGGGGGGCAGGGGTTCAGAAAAATCCAGCGGGCATCGGCGGGGTGGCATCGTCCAGAAAGGGGATGACCTGCGCCGCGATCGTCGCCGCTTCGGCCATAACGCCGATGTGCGATGTCGCGGGCAGGACCGACAGCCGCGCCTTGGGAGCGGCGGTCATGAAACCCTGCGTCGCCGTCGCGATGTCGCCGCCCCCGCGCAGCTTGAACAATTTGATCGCATGCTCGAGCGTCATGCCATCGGCGTCGCCCAGCACGACCATCGTCTTGCCCGGAATCGCGCGCAGCTGTGCGTCGCTATAGGCAAAGGGCGTGCCGTCGATATGCTTGATCGCCGCGACCAGGTCGGGAAAGGCGTCGGGGGTCGGCGACAGCCGCTTATATTCGGTCTCCATCGGCGTCCCCGCGAACATTTCGGGGGTCATTTTGGCGATGCCCTCCAAAACTTCGGGAACCCAGCCGTCGAGGCTGGCGGCGCCCGAAATCACCACCTGTTTGCCGACGCGTTCGGGGTGGCGCACCGCCATCGCAATCGCCGTGCTGCCGCCCATCGAATAGCCGAGGACATCGGCGCGCTCGACGCGCAGCGATGCCAGCACCGCGACCGCATCGTCGGCCATCTGTTCGTAGCTGAAAGCACCGCCGACCTTGCCGGTACGCCCGTGGCCGCGCGCATCGATGGTGATGACGGGGCGCGAGGCGGCGAACAGGTTGACGAACGGCGCCATCGCCTCGCCCGACATGAAGGCGCCGTGCAGCACCAGCAATGGCGTCTGTTTCGACGCCAGATCGCCATGCACCGCATAAGCGATGCGGACGCCGTTGACCGTGGCATGGCCCGTTTTCGCGGCGCTTACGGGCGCTGCCGCGGGTGCGGGCTGCTGAGCATATGCGGGCTGGGGTTGTGCCGCGACGACGGCGGCGCTGGCGAGCAGGGCGAGCGCGGCGGCAATCCCCGGATGGCGGCGGCGGAGAATTTGGAGGGGAGGAAAGGCTGTCATGATATGTCCTCTTGGATTGGCGCGGCCTCTAGGTCCGCTTCCCTTTGATAAAGGCGACGATCGACATCGCGTGGCCATGGCCCAGGTCGAAATCGGCCTTTAGCCAGTCGATCACCGCACCGGGCTTGACCCCGGGGGCGAGGCCGCGCTCGTCGGCCAGCCCCTTGGCGATCGCGATCGCTTTCAGTGCTTCGGCGGACTTGCCGGTCTTGGCTTCGACATTGTCGAGATAGGCTTGGAAACTCATGCGCTTGCTCCTGTGCGAAGGGGGATCAGCGCGCGGACGCGCGGATCGCGCAGCCACAGCCCGCCCAACAGCATCACGCCCAGATACACCCCGAACAGGGTGTGGCTGAACAACGGGCTGCCGATGCGGACATGGGTGGCGATCGCGCCGCCCAGATAGCCCGTGATCAGGATCGCGCCGAGGATCGCGGTGCGCGGCCAGATATATAGCAAGGTCGGGATCAGCAGCAGGATGCCGAGCATATACATAGTGCCGACATCGAGCGGCCAGCCAAGGCCGGGCGGGGTGTATTTGATCGCGGTCTCGGGCGACGCCAGTTTCAGCCCGGCGTCGAAAAGGAGGAAAAGGATCACCAGACCGCTCAGGATGCGGCCGGCGATCAACTGACTCTTGGCGGGGACTGCATCGGTCATCTCTTCCTCCTCCTCTTGGCTCGCGTCAGGCGGCGGCTTCGGCGGACTCACCGGCGGGGATCGCGGCGGGGTCCATCCACATCACTTCCCAGATATGACCGTCGGGATCTTCAAAGCTGCGCCCGTACATGAAGTCGCCATATTCCTGGGTGGGTGTCGGGTCGGCATTGCCGCCTGCGGCGGTCGCCTTGGCCACCTGTGCGTCCACTTCGGCGCGGCTGTCGGCGGATACGCAGAGCAGCACCTGCGCCGTCGTGTGCGCGTCGGGGATCGCCTTCGACGTAAAGGTCGCCCATTTGTCATGGGTCAAGAGCATGACGTGGATCGATCCTTCGGCGACCACCATGCAGGCGGCGGTCTCGTCGGTGAAGGCGGGGTTGTTGACCGCGCCGACCGCTTCATAAAAGGCCTGCGACCGGGCAAGGTCGGTCACCGGCAGGTTCACGAAAATCATCTGGGGCATCGTCTCTCTCCTTGGGGATGGGATCGGGGTAGTCAGCGCCGCGGCGCGGATGGGCAATTACCTGCCGCGTCAGGGCGCGCCGGGCGGTGCAAATAACATGCGGATATAGCGCTTCAGATGCGTGACGCTCTCGCGCGCAATCGCCGGGTCGTTCGTCGTCTTGGCCAGGATGAAGCTGCCTTGCAGCACCGCCTGGATATGCTGGGCCAGGCCGAGCGCGGTGACATCTTCGGGCGCGTCGTAAACGTCGATCGCGGCGGCAATATCGGGGACCAGCGCCGCGCAATAAGCGGCGATGCTCGCCTCGCACGCGGCGCGGATCGGCTCGCTCGTCGCAAAGGCTTCCTGCACCATCGTGCCGACGAAGCAGGTGAATTCCTCGACCGGGCCGTCGAGCATGGCAAAGCGGAAATCGATATGGCCGAGCAGCCGCGCGAGCGGGTCGCCCAGCTGGGTGTGGGGCGGCATTTCGAACATCGGCCGCGCGCGTTCGGTCCACGCTTCGGCGGCGGCGACCGCCAGCGCTTCCTTCGACGCGAAATGGTGGAAAAAGGCGCCCTTGGTGACCCCGGCGGCGGCGCAAATCTGATCGACCGTCGTCGCGGCATAGCCCTGCTTGCGCACCATGCTGTGCGCCGCCGCGATCAAGGCCGCGCGTGCTTGGCCACGCGGTGCGCGCGTCGCCGCGATAGCGGCGCCGACGCCGCTGACGGCTTGGCCATCGGCGCCGGGTGCGAGGGAGGAAGGGGGATGATTCGGGCTCATGCGAATCTACATACCGACTGGTTGGTATGTTGTCAAATCGCGAGGCGACCCGCCGCCGCGCGGTGCCCCCGCCTTCGCTTGGGCGGGCTTTTCGCCACCATCCGAACCGGTGCGAAAAACGACTCGACGCCGCGCCGCTTTGCCCGCACAACGGGCAGGAACAAACAGGGGACATTGATGGTCGCGATCGTTTCCACCGTCGCCTATCTGGGGCTCGAGGCGCGCGGGGTCGAAGTGCAGTGCCAGATCACCCCCGGCTTGCCGCGCTTCGTCGTTGTCGGCCTGCCCGACAAGGCGGTCGGCGAAAGCCGCGAGCGCGTCCGCGCCGCGATCGCCGCGATCGGCCTCGCGCTGCCGCCCAAGGTGATCACGGTCAATCTGTCGCCCGCCGACCTGCCCAAGGAAGGCTCGCATTACGACCTGCCGATCGCGCTGGCGCTGCTTGGCGCGATGGGGGTGGTCGATCCCGAAACGCTGTCCTCTTATGTCGTGGTCGGCGAACTCGGCCTCGACGGCCGCGTCGCCGCCTCGCCCGGCGTGCTGCTCGCGGCGCTCCACGCGGGCAGCCAGGATCGCGGGCTGATCTGCCCGGTCGCACAGGGACCGGAGGCGGCGTGGGCGGGCAATGTCGAGGTGCTGGCGGCGCCCGATCTCCTGTCGCTGCTCAATCATTTCAAGGGCAATGCGCTGCTCCCGCCGCCGCGCCCGGGCGAAGCCGAACCGCCGCGACGGATGGCCGACCTCGCGCAGGTCAAGGGGCAGGAGGTCGCCAAGCGCGCGCTCGAAATCGCGGCGGCGGGTGGGCATAATCTGCTGATGGTCGGGCCGCCGGGGGCGGGCAAGTCGCTGATGGCCGCATGCCTGCCGGGCATCCTGCCCGACCTCGACCCCGGAGAAGCGCTGGAAGTGTCGATGATCGCGTCGGTTGCAGGCGGGCTTGAGGGCGGGCGGCTGATCCGCGCGCGGCCGTTCCGCAGCCCGCACCACAGCGCGTCGATGCCCGCGCTGGTGGGCGGCGGTTTGCGCGTGCGCCCGGGCGAGGTCAGCCTTGCGCATCTGGGCGTCCTGTTTCTCGACGAACTCCCCGAATTTCAGCGCACCGTCCTCGACAGCCTGCGCCAGCCGCTCGAAACGGGCGAGGTCAGCGTTGCGCGCGCCAATGCGCATGTCACCTTTCCGGCGCGGGTGCAGATGGTCGCGGCGATGAACCCGTGCCGCTGCGGGCATTTGGGCGACCCGGCGCTCGCGTGCAGCCGCGCCCCGCGCTGCGCCGCCGATTATCAGGCAAAGGTGTCGGGGCCATTGCTCGACCGCATCGACCTGCATGTCGAGGTGCAGGCGGTCAGCGCCGCCGACCTTGTGCTGCCGCCGCCCGCCGAGGGCAGTACCGAAGTGAGCGCGCGTGTCGCGGCGGCACGGGCGCGCCAGAGTGCGCGCTACGCCGACCACCAGGCGCGCACCAACGCCGAAATCGATGGCGAGCTGATGGAGGCGGTCGCGACCCCCGACGATGCCGGGCGCAAGTTGCTCGCGCAGGCGGCCGAAGCGATGCGGCTGTCGGCGCGCGGCTATACGCGGATATTGCGGGTGGCGCGGACGATCGCCGACCTCGCGGGCGCCGATGCCGTCGGGCGCATCCACATTGCCGAAGCGCTGAGCTATCGGCGGCAGGCGCCGCGCAATTGAAGCTCGCGTTCGAAGCCCCGATCATCGAATGGCGCGGCCCGCCGCCCTATCTGTTCGTTGCCGTCCCCGAGCATCTGGTCGGCGAAGTGGCCTATGCGGCGCGCGAGGTCAGCTATGGTTGGGGGATGGTGCCGGCGACAGTGCGCATCGGGCGCACCGACTTTGCCACCGCGCTGTTCCGGCGCGGGGACACGTATATGTTGCCGATCAAGGTCGCGGTGCAGCGTGCCGAGGGCGTCGGGTTCGGCGACCGCATTGCGGTGATCGTCGAGATTGGCAGCGTCAGTCGCTGCTGAGCTCGCTGCCCAGCTTCAGCACCTCGCGCCCGTCGATCATTTCGATCAGGTAGGCGGGGTTGGCGGGCGATCCGTTGCGGACGATGCGCGCGCCCTTGATGATGCGCTCGACGCGGGTTTCGAAGCGCTTGGCGATCCGGCCATGGCCTTCGCCGCGGCCCGACGCCCAATGAACATGGGCGTCGATGTCGAATTGATGCGCGGTCATGGCATCGCGGTGCAGATCCGAATCAGATGCCCAGCGCCGACTTGTTTTCGACGACTTCGAGCGGAGGCGGCGCTTTGGCCGCGCCAGCGCCGTGGCGGCGATGCGACAGCTTGCCGTCGACCTTGCCGCCATTTTCGATCGTGATGGTTTCGTAGGTCACATCGCCGGTGATCCGCGCGGTGGCGTGGACGATCAACGTCTTGGCCTCGATCGACCCGTCCAGCAGGCCCGCGATCTTGGCGGTTTCGGCGGTGACCGCGCCCTTGATCTCGCTCGCTTCGCCCTGCACCAGATTGGCGCATTTCAGGTCGCCGTCGATCTTGCCATCGACGTGCAGGTCGACACTGGCGGAGACATTTCCGGTGACGACGACGTCCGATCCCAGGATCGAAAAGGTCGTGTGACGCGCGCCGGTCGCCATTTTAGCGGGCACCGCGGGCACCGCGGGCAGCGATGGCACCGACTCGCTGCCTTGCGTCGTCTTTGACTTCGAGAACATCGGCTTTGGCCTCCAGGAAGCGGCGCGGGTTGACCGCGACGCCGTTCAAACGGACTTCGAAATGCAGGTGGCTGCCGGTCGAACGGCCGGTCGAGCCCATTTTGGCGATTTGCTGGCCGGCGGCGACCTGCGCCCCGACCTTGGACGTAAAGCCCGACAAGTGGGCGTAGCGGGTCATGATGCCCTGGCCATGATCGATCTCGACGACATTGCCATAGCCCGACTTGACCCCGACAAAGCTGACGCGGCCGGGCGCGGCGGCGAGGATCGGGGTGCCGATCGGGCCGCGGAAATCGAGCCCCGAATGCATTGCGGCGCCGCCGGTGAACGGATCGCTGCGATAGCCGAAGCCCGACGACATCATCAGCACGTCGGCGGGGTTGCCCGAGGGGACGGCGACGAGCGTGCGTTCCAGCACTTCCATGCGGAACAGGGCGCCTTCGAGCGCGGCAAACGACGGGCCGAGCGCTTTCGCCTTGCCCATCCGGCCCTTGTACGGGATGAACGGACCACCGCGACCGGTGGCCGCGCCGCGAATGATCGCGGTGGGATTGAGCCCAAGCTGCGCCACCGCCGTTTCGGCATTGGCGGCGCGTTCATTGACCGCTGCGAGCAGGCGCGTGGAGAGCGCCTCCTGACGCGCGGCGACGCGCGCGAGCGCCTGCGCTTCGGGAGGCAGGCTGGGGTCAATGGCGCTAGTTTTCAGGGCCGGCTGGGCCGTTCCACCCTTCGTGTCGTTCACGCCTTCGGCAATCGCCGCGGGTTCGGACCCGAAATAGGTCTTCTGCCACTCTTCCAGCTGATCCTGCCGCTCCTCGAGATCGGCGGCGGTTTCGGCGACGCGATCGCGATATTGCGCAATGCGCTTTTCGGACGCGGCCGCCGCCGCCGACTGCTGCGCCACGGCGGCGCGTTCGTCGGCGGTGAGCAGCTGGTTGACGAGTACCGCGAGCGTGGCGCCCGCCCACGCGGTCAGCACGACCGCGGCGATCAGCGCGACGCGCTTTTGCCAGACGGCGCTGATCCGCAGGAATCGAACATGACCATGCGTGCGAACGAAGATTTCATGGTCCTGAAACAGCGCGTTGAAGCGCTGGCGCCAGTGGCGCAGGCCCGTGGATTTCGATGACAAGTGGCGACCCCATCTTGTTGTTCTGTGGAGCCCTCCGCCCCGATTGATGCGCGCCTTAACAGGCCGTTTGCGGCGCGGCGAATCTTTGCGGGGCGACTCGCGCCGAGTCGAACCGGGCATGCGGTGAACGGTGTCAAACGGCGGGAACACTGCCATTTTGGCGGGAAAATTCGCTGCGAATCGGCAAATAATATTGACGGCTTGCTTACCAAATTTTGCTAGGGCCAAGCCGGTGAACGACGTCGCCAAACTCCCTTCCGCCGGCTTGCTGACGGCTGCCGACGACCTGCCGCCGACCGCGGCGCCGCGTCCCCGCTCGGCGGTGAGCGCCGGCGTGGGGTTTGTCGGTCTGGCGGGGCTCGTCACCTATCTGGTGCTGGCTCGCTATGCGCCCGACATCGCCGCGTTTCTTGGCATCGACTGGGGGACGCGCGGGCCGATGAGCGGTCCCAATTCGGCGGTCGCCAGCGTGCTCGCCTGCGGCATCCCGATGGTGTTGTGGTCGATCTTTGTCGACAAGGTGCACCGCAACCCATCGACCGGGATCGACTGGGCGCAGCGCCGCCCTTGGCGCGAGACGATCGACATCAGCCTGACCAAGCTCGCCGGACTGTGGGCGACATGGGGGCTGATCGCGCTGATCTATGCGACGATGCGCTATTATTGGACCGGCAATTACGCCTTTTCGATGGATTTGCTCGAACGGGTGGCGCCGTGGCTGCTGCTGGTGTCGGTGCCCTATATGCTGTGGCTCGACCGAAGGATGATCGAACCGCGCGACGGATGTTATCAATTCGGCCGCTGGCTGATTGCCCCCGGACAGCCCGTCGATCGCCGCGCAATTGGCCACCACCTGCGCGCCTGGGCGGTGAAGGGGTTTTTCACCGCCTTCATGCTGTCGATCGTGCCGGGCAATTTTTCGGCGTTGGTGACGGTGCCGATGACCGATGTGCTGGCCAATCCGTACATGACCGGCATCTGGATGCTCAATTTCCTGTATCTGATCGACGTCCATATCGCGACGGTTGGCTACATCCTGACGCTGAAACCGCTCGACGCGCATATTCGCACCGCCAATCCCTATGGTATGGCGTGGGTCGCGGCGCTGGTCTGCTATCCGCCCTTCATCCTGATGAGCGGCGGGCCGCTCGACTATCAGGTGCATGGCGCCGACTGGGGGCATTGGCTGGCGGGGCAGGAGGCGCTGCTGATCGTTTGGGCCGCGATGCTGGCGCTGCTCACGATGATCTACAGCTGGGCAACGATGGCGTTCGGCATCCGCTTTTCGAACCTGACCCACCGCGGCATCATCACCCACGGACCCTATAAATTCACCCGGCACCCCGCCTATGTGTCGAAAAATCTGAGCTGGTGGTTTGCTGCGATGCCGTTTCTCGCCACCACCGGCGGCTGGGTCGAAGGCGCGCGCAACGTCGTGCTGCTCGCGCTGGTCAGCGGGGTCTATTACTGGCGCGCCAAGACCGAGGAAAAGCATCTGCTCGCCGATCCTGCCTATGTCGCCTATTGGAATTGGGCGCAGGACAATGCGCTCGTCCCGCGGCTGTGCGCGCGGCTGACCGGGCGGAAACGCCCCCTGATCCGCCTCGAACCCGACGAGCGGGTTGGCCCCGTCGCCTAAAAACTAAGCTCGTCGTAGATTTTCGACAGGTCGCGGTGCCACGGCCCTTCGTAGCGGTCGAGCAGGTCGTGCGCCGGGGATTTGCCGCTTTTGGCAATGCGGCGGAGCGGTTCGAGGAAGCCGACTTCATTGTCGCCCATCGAATTGACCTCGCCGCGCGCGGCGAGTCCGGCGGCGGCGATGTCGAGCACGCGGTGCGCCAGCTCGCCGACGGTGCCGCCGCCGGGGGCGGGGGCGTCGAGCCCTTCGCTGGGCACCGCATCGCGCAGCATCTGCTGCTCCGCGATGCTCCAGCCCTTGACCAGATCCCACGCCGCGTCGAGCGCGCCCTGGTCGTAGAGCAGCCCGACCCACAAGGCCGGAAGCGCACAAATGCGGTTCCACGGCCCGCCGTCGGCACCGCGCATTTCGAGGAAGCTTTTCAGGCGCACCTCGGGGAAGGCGGTCGAAAGATGGTCGTTCCAGTCGCTGAGGCGCGGCTTTTCGCCGGGCAGCGCGGGCAGCTCGCCCTTCAGGAAATCGCGGAAGCTCTGCCCCGCCGCGTCGATATATTTGCCGTCGCGGAAGACGAAATACATCGGCACATCGAGCATGTAATCGACATAGCGTTCATAGCCGAAGCCATCCTCGAACACGAAGGGCAGCATGCCGGTGCGCGCGGGGTCGGTGTCGGTCCAGATATGGCTGCGGTACGACATATAGCCGTTGGGCTTGCCTTCGGTGAAGGGCGAGCTGGCGAACAGCGCGGTCGCGAGCGGTTGCAGCGCCAGGCTCACGCGGAATTTCTGCACCATGTCGGCTTCGGACGAATAATCGAGATTGGTCTGGATCGTGCAGGTGCGAAGCATCATGTCGAGCCCCATGCTGCCGACGCGCGGCATATGGTCGAGCATGATCTTGTAGCGGCCCTTGGGCATGATCGGCAGTTCGGCGCGGGTCTTGTCGGGCCACATGCCAAGCCCGAGGAAGCCGAGCCCGAGTTCGGCGCCGACTTCCTTGACCTGTTTCAGATGGCGGCCGGTTTCGGCGCAGGTCTGGTGCAGGTTTTCGAGCGGCGCGCCCGAGAGTTCGAGTTGTCCGGCGGGCTCGAGGCTGACGGTGCCGTCGCTGCCCGCCAAGGCGATCACCTTGCCGCCCTCGATCACCGGCTCCCAGCCAAAGCGGGTGAGCGCCATCAACAGGTCGTGGATGCCGCCGGGTTCGTCATAGCTTGGCGCGCGGTGATCGGCGGTGCGATAGACGAATTTTTCATGCTCGGTGCCGATCCGCCAGCGGTCCTTGGGCTTCTCGCCCTTGATCATCGGGATGGCCAGTTCGTCGCGATGTTCGACGATGGGATCGTTGCTGTCCGAAGCGGTGCGCGTGCTCATATCGCGCATTTAGACTGTTCAGTACAGAATGCAATCGACTGTTGCGCAGGCGCTATTTGACGAGCCCGCGGAGGTTGATCGTGAAGCTCGATCCCGGCACCATCGACCCCTTCGGACGAATGCGGACATGGGTGACATTGGCGTCGACGCCATCGGCATCGGCGGTCGGCGCATAGCTCCAACTGGCGCCGCCATTGTTCGAAAACTCCAGATCGTCGGCCGCGCTCGTCAGGCTGGTGAAGCTGTAGGTCAGCCCGCTGCTGCCTGCGGTAAAGCGCACCGGGCCGGGGCCGGGCGCGTAGGTTCCGACGAACAGGCTGAGGTTCGCGGGCAGCGCGTCGGTGACGATGACGCTGTTGTTGGTCGGGCTGGTGCTGGCGGGTGCGGTGACGGTAAGCGTGTAATTGGCAAAGCCGCCGGGGATCAGTTTCGGGTTGGTCATCCCGTTGATCGGATCACTATAGGCAACCGACGTCTTGGCGATCGACAAGGGCGCGACATAGCTGTTGGTAAAGGTGCAGACGATCGCGGTGTCGGCGGCGTTCACTGTCAGGACGTTGCCCGCGAGCGCGGTGCCATTGCCGGTGCAGGCGAGCAGCTGCCCATAATTCGTGCCATTGCCGACGGTGAATGTCTCGCTGAGCGTCGCGCTTTCCCCGGCATAGACCGTCACAGCGGCGTTGGTGTCGGTTTCATTCGCGCTGTTGGCGACCGACGACAAGCTGGCGTTGTTGATGAGGCCGCTGGTCGCCACCGTGACCGCGTTGGCCAGCACCGCATTGACCCAGCTTTTGCGCACGACCAGGCTGGCCGCCCGGCGGCTGTTGGTCCAGGTGCAGGTGAGCGAGGTACCCGACGGCATGACGACGGTGCGGCTGAGCCCGCTGCCCGCGGTCGCGACGACGACATTGTCGCTGTTGCGGCGGCATTCGATGCTGCTGTTGTAATTTGCCGCGGCGCCCGACGTATAGGTTTCGGTCAGGGTGAGCGTGCTGCCGGGGATCGCGACGGCGGTGGCGTTTGTCGCCGCCCCGCCGACGGTCGACGTTCCTGCGCTGGCGGCGAAACCGCCGCTGATCGCGAGGCTGACGGCATCACCCGCAATCCCGGTGACCCAGTTTTTGGTCAGCACCACCGGCGAATCATTGTCGGTGATCGTATAGCTGCTCGTGGTGCGCGCCGCGCCGCCGCAGCTCGATGTGCTCGATACGGTGTAGCCGGTGCCGGGGTTCAGCGCGATCTGGATCGTCTCGCTGCCTTCGGTCGCGGTGTCATCGACGATCTGGATGCCAAGCGGGACGGCGGTGTTTTGATAGGTGCCCGCGGGGATTGTCACGTTGAAGTTCGCGCCGCCGCCCGGGGTCGTGTAATCGGTGCCGCGCACCGCGGTGCCGCCGGTGATGCTGACATTGATCGTCTGCGCGGTGAACAAGGTCCCGTTGACGATCAGCGTCGGGAGGTTCGCACTCGCCAGCGATTCGACGCCCGAGGCCGAGGCCGTCGACAGCTCGACAAAGGGGTTGAGCGTGATCCGGATGTCGTCGAGGAAATTTCCGTAACTGCCCGGATCGGTGGTGATGAACTGGACCCGCTGGATCCCCGATGCACCCGTATAGGTCGTCGACCCGGTGTTGACGTTCCACACATTGTTGATCGTCGACGACTGTGTCGCGAGCGCCTGGATCAGGGTGCCGCCCGTGCTCGCCACCTGAAAGCGCGCGGTCTGCGTCGCTGGGCCGCCCGACCGGGCGCGATGAGCAAAGGTCCAGCCGATTGTCTCGCCGGTCACCATGCAGATATTCTGGTACAGCGCGCCCGGCACATTGGCGTTCATTTCGGCGAACACCGACCCGGCATAGGCAGGCACAGCCTGAAAATTGCTGTCCCAAAGCTCGATCTCGCCCGATGCCGAGTCCCAGCCGATCACCGACCCATTGGCATAAATCTGGAAATTGGCGGCGCCCGGCCCCTGCGGATCGTTCGCTTCGAACGACGGGTTCACGATGACGCGCTGGGCCGAGGCCGGGGGTACGACAACCAGCGCCGCCGCGACGACCGTCAGCCCGCCAAAGCGGGCCAGCGCGCGAAGAGGGCAATCCTGGTGGGTCATTTGGGTTCGCTCAAATGCCAGCTGAGCGATTAAAGTTAATGAAAATCAATTGATTGTCACGTCAAAAGCAATCGCCAAGGCGGTTCCGGGAGCAAGCGTCGGGGCGGTTGCGGTGACAGTGGTGCCGGTAATCGATGCGCCGAAGGGGTCGCTTTCGTCGCCGCCGCTGGCGTTGTCGTCCTCGATCGTCGTCGCCCCGGCGCAGCTGGTACCGCTGCGCAGCGAACCGGGGACAAAGGTCGTCGCGGCGGGCAACGCGTCGGCGACGTTGACCGACGTTGCGGTGCCGCTGCCGTTGTTGGTCACCAGGATGCAATAGCGCATCGCGGCGCCCGGTATCGCCTTGGGATCGGTCGTACCATTCGTCGGGTCGCTGACGACGCTGCTGGTCTTGGCGATCGTCAGGTTGGCGGTCGGGCGGCAGAAGGTGACGTCGTGGATCGCGATCGCCTGCTGCCCCGGATTGGCGGGGGCAAGGCTGTGGTTGCCATATTCGACGGTGATCGTGTCGACGGGCGCGCTAAAGGTCACCACGACATTGCCGTTCGCGCTGGCGTCGGCGGAGGTGCCGTCGCCATAGGCGCTGTTGCCGATGACATAGTTGCTGACGCCGTTGGTCAGCACCGGGGTTACCGGCGATCCGTTGAAACTGCCCGTGACGGTCACCCGGTCGGCGAACTGCCCGGCGGCGTAGTCGATGTCGAACAACCGGAACTGCACCCCCGGCACCGCGGTCGGGAGCGTGAAGACACTCGACACGCTGCCCGCCTGGCTGGTCATGTCGACGATCTCAAAGATCGAAAATTGCGCGGGGGAAAATCCGCCGGTGACCACATTCTGCCGCGTCGGCGACTGGCCGCCATAGGTGGCGTTGTTCAGGAACACCCCGCCGCTGATCGAAATGTTGAAATTCATCGTGCCGATCGCGGCCAGCGCATAGCTGCCGCTGGTCGTTCCCGCCGTCCAGCTGACGCTGTCCCAGTCGTGAACCGTGCTGCCAACCGGGCAGACCAGCGTCGGCGGTGTCCCCGCGACGCGGGTGCCTGCCACGGTGAAGCTGGCCGTGTCATAATCATCCTCGCCCGCGGCGCCATTGCCCGGGGTCGAATCGAAATCGAACGCCGACGAGGCGCTGACTTCGGCGATGTTGGTGATCGTTGCGCCGGCGGTCGCGGTGACGGTGCCGGTTATCGTGAGCGTCCGCGTCGTCCCCGGCGGAATGCTGCCGACCGTCCACACCCCCGTGCTGCTGTTGTAGCTGCCGAAGCCCGATGCGCCGGTGAAGGCAAAACCCGCTGGCAGCATATCCTGTACCGTCACCCCGGTGGCGGTCAGCGCCGAGCCGCTCGCGTTGGTAACGCTGAGCACATAATTGACGCTGGCGCCCACAGCCGGAGCGGCGTTGCTCACCGACTTGGTCAGCGACAAATCGGCCGAAGGCGCCATCGGCACCGTCGTCAGCGTCAGGTCGGCGCGGGTGAAATTGCCCGTATCGCCGTTCAGCGAGTCGCAGATGGTGAGCTGCCAGGTTCCCGCCGAACCCTGGCCGTTGAACGACGCGAGCGAGCCTTCGGGGCTGAAGGTCCGCTGATATGGCGGCGCGGCGGCGGTGTTGTCGTTCGCGCTGTGGGTGGTGATGCTGGTCGCGGCGCTGTCGTCGAACAGCACGTTCAGATTATCCGCCCCCGCCCCGACGTTGGTGATCAGATTGACCACAGTGCCGGTCGGCGACACCAAAGTGGCGCGAATATCGCCGCGGTAGGTGTGGCTGAATTGGACGCCGATGTTGACATCGGTGATCTGGGCATTCGCGGCGACGGTGAAATTGCGCACCATCGGGCTGGTACAGGTGGTCGCGGTCTCGCTGATCGTCCCGTTTGTCGTGTTGCTGTAGGTTGTGCTGGTCTGCGCCGCCGCCGGATTGGCGACGAGCGACAGCGCCAGCCCCACGAGTACCGCAAGGGCCCGTATAAACTGTGCGTGCTGGCCCCCACGCCAGCAATATCGGCTCTGGTCCTGCCGTTGCATCGGGCCGCTATGCCCATGCATAGCTAATATGCGGTTAAAATCGGGCGCTTGGTGCACATTCTGTCCGGGAACGGAACAGAATGTCGGGTTCAGCCACTCGTCGTCCAGTCGCCATGCTGTGCCATCCACAGGCTGATGGCCGCAATCGCCGCGGTCTCGGCGCGCAGGATGCGCGGACCAAGCGCGATACGCCGCACCGCGGCGTTTTCAAGCAGCAGGGCGCGCTCGCGCGGCGTAAAGCCGCCCTCGGGACCGACCAGGATCGCGGCGGGGGCGGGGGCAGCGACGGTGGACAGCGGCGCGCCGCCCGCTTCGTCGGCGAACAGCAAGGCGCGCTCGGCGGGCCAGTCCGCGAGCAGCTGGGTCAATTTGGTCGGCTCGCCAAGCTCGGGCAGCGCGCTGCGGCCGCATTGCTCGCACGCTTCGATCACCTGCGCTTCCAGCCGCTCGCGCTTGACGCGCTCAACGATCGTGCGTTCGGTGATCACCGGCTGCAGCCGCCGGGCGCCAAGCTCGGTCGCCTTTTCGATGATCCAGTCGAGCCGGGCCTTTTTCACCGGGGCAAAGCATAGCCACAGGTCGGGTACCGTCTCGATCGCGCGCGTCTGGCGCTCGATGCAAACGGTGAGCGAGCGTTTTCCTGCCTCCGTGATGTTAGCCAGCCATTCGCCGCTGCGATTGTCGAACAGCAGGATCGGCGCACCGACCTTCAGCCGCATGACGTTCAGCAGATAATGGGCGGCGGGGCCGTCGATCAACGGCGCGGTGCCGGGCGCCAGCGGCAGATCGACAAACAGGCGGGGGGTGCTGGCAGGCGGCCAGGCGGGTGTTGCGGGCATGCGGTGCGCGATAGCAGAGCAAAGGAATCTGCGCACCTATGCTGTCTCGCGCCGGCATATTGTCCCGATCCGGGTCAGATCGGGGCTCTTCGCGCCCAATCCGTCACCGGCCAATTAGCAGTTTGGTAAGCAGTTTCGCCCTAGTGCGAGGATACCAGCCACGCATCTGTAGTGGGCCGCGTGTCTGGACCAAGAGGGGTTAGACCATGCGAGGGACCGTTTTCAGCCGCATGCGGCTGGGCACCAACAGCCTGTTGCGCGACAATCGCGGCAACGCAATGTTCCTGACCGCGGCGGCGATTCTGCCGATCATCGGAATGCTCGGATCGGGCATCGACATCGGCCGCGCCTATATGGCGCAGCTGCGCCTGCAACAGGCGTGCGACGCGGGCGTGCTCGCCGGACGCCGCGCGATGGCGGGCGGCACCTATACCTCGGCGGCGCAGGCCGAAGCGAACAAGATGTTCAACTTCAACTACAGCCAGACCGCCTATGGCAGCAGCAACGTAACCTTTGCGTCGCAGGCCGACGGGACGTCGAACGTCAGGGGAACCGCCTCCGCGCGGCTGCCGACGGTCCTGATGCAGATCTTCAATTATCAGAAATTCGACCTTGCGGTGAATTGCACCGCGAAGCTGGAGATTTCGAACGCCGACGTGATGATGGTGCTCGACGTCACCGGGTCGATGGCACAGACCAATTCGGGCGACTCGGTCAACCGCATCACCGCGCTCAAATCGGCGACGATGGACTTTTTCGATACGCTGACCACCGCGGATGTCGGCGATGGCCGCCTGCGTTTTGGCGTCGTGCCCTACAGCTCGACCGCCAACGTCGGCAGCATCCTCTATGCCAAAAATCCGGCCTGGCTGTCGGACAACGTCCTGCTGCCGTCGCGCACGCCGGTGTTTAAGGTTACATGGGGCAACGCGACGACCGAACAGTCGGAGGAATATACCGACGGCAACACGACCTATGGCAGCTACGAAAATGTCAGCACGGTCAATGGTCAGGACAGCACGAGTTGCGGCAATCTGGAGGCGCCGGCCGACACGTCGCCGACGCCTAGCGGCTCGCCGAACTCCAACCAGACGGCGCAATATGTCGATGGTAATGGTAACCGTATAACGACCTATGACACCAACCAGACCTATACCTATTACAATTACCGCTATCGCTGGTCGAACAGCCGTTGCCGCCTGCAACGCCGCGTCGCGACCTTTACGCGTACGTACACGACGACGGTGACCGAAACGCCGACCCAGTCGTTCGACAATAAATATACCTATCAGGACCGCGTGTTCGACGTCAGCCAGGCCAAGGCCGGCACCGCGATCCAGACCGACACCGGCGATTCGGGCGCCACCGTATCGAACACATGGGGCGGCTGTGTGATGGAACGCGGTACCGAGCCTTTCGGTCCCACCGAAACGGCGCCAGCCGACGCGCATGACATGGATGTCGATACCGCGCCGACCAGCGACGACGATACCAAGTGGAAAGTGCTGATTCCCGAGATTGCGTTCCCGCGCGCGAGCAGCCCGGGCGGCACGCCTTCGACGACGGGCTCGATCACCGTCAACAGCAGCAGCGTGTCGAGCAACAGCAGCACGAACGGCAGCTGGCAGAATTATTCGCGCTACTGGTCCAACGGTTGGGGCGTCTGTCCCGTCGCAGCGATGAAGCTGACGACGCAGACGGCCAGCGACCGGTCGACCTTCAACAGCTATATCCAGTCGCTCCAGCCGGTCGGCGGTACCTATCACGACGCCGGCATGGTGTGGGGCGTGCGCTTGCTGTCGCCCGACGGCATGTTCTCGGACGAAAATGCGACCGCGCCGAACAACCGCCCGATCAGCCGCCATATCGTCTTCATGACCGACGGCGAAATGGCGCCGAACATGGGGAACCTGTCGTTCCAGGGCTATGAGTGGTTGATGAAGCGCGTTGGCGGCACCAGCGACGCCAATCTGACGACCCGCCACAACAATCGTTTCGCGCAATTGTGCTCGAGAGCCAAGGCGAAGAATATCACCGTCTGGGTGGTCAGCTTCGGCGTGTCGCTGAACAGCTCGCTCACCAGCTGCGCGAGCCCGGGCAAAGCCTATCAGGCGAATAATGCGGCGCAGCTTAACGAGAATTTCCAGGCGATCGCCCGGCAAATCTCGAAACTGCGGCTGTCGCAATGACACGCGCGACCGTCTTCCGCCGCCTGCGCCGCGACCAGCGGGGCAATGCGATCGTCGAATTCGCGCTGACGGCGCCGCTGTTCCTGATCGTGGTGTTCGGGATCCTCGACTTTTCGTGGCAATATTATGCCAAAACGGCACTCCAGGGCGTGGTCAACGATGCGGCGCGCGCCGCGACGCTCGAGGGCAATGCGCTCAGCCAGACCGCGCTCGACAATGAAGTGCGCCGCAAGGTGTTGAACGTCTTTCCCCAAGGCACCGTGACCTTTTCCCGGAAATCCTATGACAGTTTCAGCGAAGTCGGCGACCCCGAAGCCTTCACCGACGCCAACAACAATGGGAGCTATGACAGCGGTGAGTGTTTCGAGGACGTCAATGGCAACGCCAGCTGGGATTCCGATCGCGGCCAGACCGGCAATGGCGGCGCCGAAGACGTTGTACTCTACACCGCCTCGCTGCGGATCAATCGCGTGTTGCCGGTGTGGAAATTCCTGGGGCAGTCGCAGCAGAGTACACTCGCGGCGGCGACCGTGCTGCGCAACCAGCCCTATAATGCCGCGACGTCCACGAAACAGGTGATCTGTTCATGACCAGCCTTCTCAAACGTGCGCAGGCGCGGATTGCGCGGCGATCAAAGATGCTCGGCCGTCTGGCGCGCGACGTCAGCGCGGTGGCGATGATCGAAGTGGCCTTTTGCGTCCCCATCCTCGCGATGATCGGCTTTGGCGGCATCGAATATGCCAACCTGCTCCTGTCGACGACGCGAGTGAACCAGATCGGCCTCAGCGCCGCCGACAACGCCGCGCGAATCGCCTTTGGCAGCAACCTGTCGCAGCCGCGCGTGCGCGAAGTCGACATCAACGAAGTGTTTGCCGGGGTCGAGGAACAGGCGAAGGGCATGAATTTCAAGGCCAATGGCCGGGTCATTCTGTCGAGCATCGAACGCAATGCCGACGGCGGGCAATGGATCCACTGGCAGCGCTGCTATGGTGATCTGCCGGTCAGTTCCGCTTTCGGTCCGCAAGGGACGGGGGCGACG
The DNA here is from genome assembly GCF_005503695.1 of Sphingopyxis sp. 2PD. Taxonomy (GTDB): domain Bacteria; phylum Pseudomonadota; class Alphaproteobacteria; order Sphingomonadales; family Sphingomonadaceae; genus Sphingopyxis. The sequence goes on along the minus strand of NZ_SCMU01000008.1, from coordinate 4,845 downwards.
GGAACAAGCTTTGCGGGTGTCGGGGCCACCGCCTCGGCGGGTACCGCGATCATGCTGGTCGAGGTAACCTACGACTATAAATCCCTGTTGTGGGGCAAATGGTTCCAGACGAAGCGGATCCAGGAAACCTCCGCTTTCCTGATCCGCGAGGCGCGCGACCTCCATGGCGACAATGGCACCGGCGTGTTCAATCCGGCGCCTGCGGTGACGCCCGCGCTCTGTACCTGATCGCGCGCCGCATCCGATAACCGTTTATCACGCGGGCAGCGGCTGCTACATGCGCCGCTGCCGATGACCACGACCCATCCTCCCGACAGCCAATTGCGTGGTTTTGTGGCGCTGCTACCCGCCGCCGCGCGCCCTTATGCGCTGTTGGCGCGGTTCGATCGCCCGATCGGCTGGTGGCTGCTCTATTGGCCCTGCGCGTGGGGCGTTGCCCTCGGCGGCGGTGCGGTCAGGGATTGGCCGTTGTTCCTGTGGCTGCTGCTCGGCGCAATCGCGATGCGCGGCGCGGGGTGCGTCTATAATGACATCGTCGACCGCGACCTTGACGCACAGGTGGCCCGCACCGCGTCGCGCCCGATCGCGAGCGGTGCGGTGTCGGTGCGCAATGCCGCGCTGTGGGCCGTGCTGCTGTCGCTCGTCGGCCTCTACGTGCTGCTCCAGCTGCCTTTGCCCGCGCAGATCGTCGCGCTCGCCAGCCTGATCCTGGTCGCGGGCTATCCGTTCATGAAGCGCATCACCTGGTGGCCGCAGGCGTGGCTGGGGCTGGTGTTCAGCTGGGGCGCGCTCGTTGCCTGGATTGCGGTCGGCGGCGACGAGGGGATCGCGCTGCCGCTGCTCTATGCCGGGTGCGTCGCGTGGGTGATCGGATATGACACGATCTACGCCCTGCAAGACATCGAGGACGACATGCTGGTCGGTGTCAAATCCAGCGCGCGCGCGATGGGGCGCCATGTCAAAGGCGGCGTTGCGCTTTGTTACGGATTTGCGCTCGCCGGTTGGGGCGGCGCGCTGTGGGCGGTGCGCCCCGATCCGCTGGTGCTGGTCGCGCTGGTTCCCGCGGCGGTGCATTTCACCGGGCAGGTGGTGACGCTGGAACCCGACAATGGCGAAGATGCGCTCGCGAAGTTCCGCAGCAACCGCTTTGCCGGTCTGCTGGTGTTCGCCGCGATGCTGGTCGTCGGGATGGCGCCTTAACTCACTCGGCCGCGAGCAGTTCCTCCGCCCCGCCGAGGTCGACCGACACCAGGCGGCTGACACCCTTTTCGACCATCGTCACCCCGAACAGGCGGTGCATGCGCGCCATCGTCACTGCATTGTGGGTGACGATCAGATAGCGAGTGTTGGTTTCGCGCGTCATGCGGTCGAGCAGGTCGCAGAAGCGCTCGATATTGGCGTCGTCCAATGGCGCATCGACTTCGTCGAGGACGCAGATTGGCGCCGGGTTGGTGAGGAACAGGCCAAAGATCAGCGCGACCGCGGTCAGCGCCTGCTCGCCGCCCGAGAGCAACGTGAGCGTGCCCAAACGCTTGCCCGGCGGCTGCGCCATGATCTCCAGCCCCGCTTCGAGCGGATCGTCCGAATCGACGAGTTCGAGATGCGCCTGGCCGCCATCGAACAGCGTCGTGAACAGTCGCTGGAAATGCCCGTTCACCGTTTCGAACGCCGCGAGCAGACGAACGCGGCCTTCGCGGTTGAGATTGCCGATCGACCCGCGCAGCCGGTGGACCGCCTGCGTCAGCTCCTCGATCTCGGTCGCGCTTTTTTCGCGTTCGCTATCGAGTTCGATCAGTTCGTCGGTGGCAACCAGATTGACCGGGCCGAGCCGCTCGCGGTCGGCGATCAGCCGGTCGTGCTGCGACGACTCGGCGCTTGCGTCGCGGACGCTTTCGCTTTCGAAACCCGCCTTCTGGGGCAACAGCGGCGGCGGGCATTCGAAGCGTTCGCCCGACAGGCGGCCCATCTCGATGCGGCGGAGCTCGGCATTTTCGGAGCGCGCGATCGCCCCGGCGCGCGTTTCGCGCGCAGCCGCGACGCGCTCGCGGATCGCGTTCAGCGCGGTTTCGGCTTCGCGCAGCGCCGCCTCGGCGGCGCGTTCCTGCGCTTCCGCGGCGGCGACCTTGTCACGGAGCTTCGCCTGTTGTTCTTCCGCCGCCGCGCGCTGCTCGGCCAGTTTTTCGGGCGCATCGGCAAGCTTCGCGGCTTCGGCGGCCAGCGTGTCGGCGCGCTTGTCCATTTCGGTGACGCGCCGCGCGGCTTCGCCCGCGCGCGCTTTCCAGCTCTTGATCTCGGCGCTGACGACCGCCTGCCGCTCGCTCAAGGTCGCAAGGCGGCGTTCATGCGCGGTGAGGGCTTCGCGGGCGCCGTTGGCGTCGCTGCGGGCGCGCTCGGCCGCCTGCTCCTCGGCGTCGAGCGCCGCGCGTGCGATGCTGTCGTCGGGGAGTGCCGCGAGCGCGGCTTCCTGTAACGCCAGCGCGTCGGCGGCTTCCTTTGCCGCGGCGGCAATCTCGCCAAGCCGCCGGTCGAACAGCGCCGCAGCGTCGCGATGACGGTCGAGCGCGGCTTGCGCCTGATCGGCGGCACGCAGCGCGGTGCGGCGGGTCTCGTCCGCCTGCGCCAGCGCCTTGCGCGCGCCGACCGCGGCGTCGGTCAGTTCGGCGGCCCTGGCGGCGGCGGCATCGCGGCGGTCGCGGAGTTCCTGCACCCCCAGCTCGACCTGCGGGCGCTGCGCCGCCAGCGCGTCGAGACGGTTCTGCCGTTGCAGCCGCTCGGTCGCGGTGGCGCCGTCGCCGCGCGCGACAAAGCCGTCCCAGCGGCGCATCACGCCGTCGGTCGTGACCAGTCGTTGGCCCACTTCGAGCGGCTGGCCGTTGTCGGCATCGACCACTGCGATCTGCGCCAGGCGGCGCGCCAGCGCGGCGGGTGCCGTCACAAATTCGGCGAGCGGCCGGGTGCCGGCGGGCAGGGCAGGGTCATCCGTTCCCGGTTCGGCGCCGCCCCAGCTGCGCGCGGCGTCCTTGTCGGTTCCCGCGTCGAGATCGTCACCCAGTGCCGCGGCAAGCGCGGCTTCATAGCCGGACGCGACGCGCAGCTGATCGAGGATGCGCGCTTCGTCGCGGCGTCCGGCAGCGAGCGCACGTTCGAGCGTCGCCGCCTCGCCGTCGAGCGCTGCCAGCGCGGTACGTGCTTCGGCCAGCCCCGCTTCAATACTCGCAAGTTCGGCGGCGATCGCTTCGCGGTCGGCTTCCGCTGTTTGCAGCGCGGTTTCAGCCACGGCGATCGCCGCTTCGGCGGCTTCGGCGGCTTGCACGCTCTCGGCATGGCGCGCCGTCAGCGCGGCGCGGTCGCCGAGCGCTACGATTTCCGCATCGACGCGCACCTTGTCGGCGTCGATCCGTCGCACCGCCGCCGCGGCGCTGTCGCGCGCCGACACCGCGATGCGCCGGTCGGCGGCTTCGCTCGCGGCCTTGGCGCGCGCCTGCGCCAGCGCAACCTCGGCATCGCGCAGCCGCGCTTGGGCCGCCAGATTGGCGTCGGTCAGCGCTGCCTTGCCCGCGTCGTGCGCGGCAATATCCGCTGCCAGTGCCTTGGTTTCCGTGTCGAGTGCGGTCAGCGCGCCATGTGCTTCGCGCGCCAGTTCGCCTTCATGCGCCCGGTCGTCGGCGATGCGCCGCTGCTGTGCGGCCAAGTCTTCGAGCCGCTGGCGCGCGGCGCGCTCTTCGCCCTGCAGGCGCACCTGCGTCGCGGTCACCTCGGCCAGCGCGTCGCGCTGTGCCTGCGCGTCGTGCCGCGCGGTGGCGACGCGGGTGGCAACCTCGGTCTGTGCGGCGGAAACGGTTTCCAGCTCGGTCTGCGCGGTCTTGACTGCCGCTTCGGCGGCATCGCTGTCGCGGCGCGCCTGATCGGCGGCTTCGGCGGCGTCGCGCCAGCGCGCGTAGATCAGCCGCCCCTCGGCAATACGGATCTCGTCGCTCAGCTTCTTGTATTTCTCCGCCGCGCGCGCTTGCCGCCGCAGTGCGTTGGCGCGCACCTCCATGTCGGTGGTGATTTCGGACAGGCGGGCGAGGTTGGTTTCGGTCGCGCGCAGTTTCTGCTCGGCATCCTTGCGGCGCACGTGCAACCCGGCGATCCCGGCGGCTTCCTCCAGCATCGCGCGGCGGTCGGTGGGTTTTGCCGCGATGACATTGGCGATCTTCCCCTGGCTGACCAGCGCCGGGCTGTGCGCGCCGGTCGCGGCGTCGGCAAAGATCAGCGCGACATCCTTGGCGCGCACGTCGCGGCCATTGGCGCGATAGGCGCTGCCCGCCCCGCGCTCGATGCGGCGGATGACCTCTAGGTCATCGCCGTCCTCGCCGTCGGACAGGCCCGCGACGAGCGCACCTTCGGTGTCGCAATGGAGCGCGACCTCGGCAAAATCGCGCGCCGGGCGCGATGCGGTGCCGGCAAAGATGACATCTTCCATGCCGCCGCCGCGCATCGATTTGGGGCTGGATTCGCCCATCACCCAGCGGATCGCCTCGAGAAGGTTGGACTTGCCGCAGCCATTGGGGCCGACGACGCCGGTCAGCCCGGGCTCGATGCGCAGTTCGGTGGGTTCGACGAAGCTTTTGAAACCGGTCAGGCGCAGGCGTTTTATCTGCACGGGAACGTCCCGTGCAGGTCATCGAATCGCGGATGTTGCAACGCTGGTGTCACATATCCCCCTGCCAGCCGTCATGCCGCGCGGGCGGGGGAGTCGCAAGGGGCAGTTATCGATCCTCCCCGTGGCGCAGCCATGGGGAGGTGGCAGCGCGAAGCGCTGACGGAGGGGCTATGGCGCTGGCGTCGCGGCCCCTCCACCCC
>NZ_SCMU01000007.1 GCF_005503695.1 Sphingopyxis sp. 2PD | reverse complement strand
AACAGCAACGACGCATCGCCACTCGATATGACAAAACCCTTCTCTCGTTCGAGAGCTTCCTAAACCTCGCCGCCACGCGGCTATGGCTGAAGTCTTTTGTCAACGCGGCCTAGCATCGGCCATCCAACGATCGTTTGACATTCCTTTGACGCCACCGGCGCTAGCATCGTCCAAACATACTGGGGATTTCAATGAAACGCTTTCTGTTGGGCTTCGGCGCATTCGTCACGATTGCAGCAATTATCTTGACCGCCATGATATCCATTCCTCTGGCCAAAACGCCGAATGTCGGCCTGTCTCAGGACATCATCATCAAAGATGTCGCCATTATCGATGTACAAAATGGCGGGATAATCCCGAACCAGGATGTCATCATTCAGGATGGTCGATTGGCCTCGATCGACCGAACATCGGGCCAAACGCCCGCGACATCGCTTCATGTGGTTGACGGTCGCGGAAAATATCTCGCGCCAAGCCTGTGGGACATGCACACGCATTCCTTCAAGACCTCGCCCCAATTTCACCATCCGTTGCTGATTGCAAACGGTGTACTCGGTGTACGCGACATGTCCGGATGCCTGTCCGAAGATGACAGTTTCTGGGCCTGTATCGAAGACCGTCAGGCATGGAACCGCGCGACGGAAACCAAAACCGGCCTGTCCCCGCGGTATTTCCTGCAAAGCAGCTACCAAACCAACGGCGGAAATGAGGTTCCCGACGGTTTTCCGTCGTTTTTCAAGGTCAATCACCTTTCCGGAATCGAACAGTTTGTGTCCTTCTATAAAAAGGCTGGCGCTGACTTTATCAAAACCTACTCGGAGCTGTCGCCTGAAGCGTACAAGGCGCTTGCCAAGCAAGCTGAAGTGCAAGGCTTGAAAATCGCAGGCCACCAACCGCTGCGCGTGTCCTTGCGCGAAACCATCGCTGCCAAACAGCAAACCATTGAGCATCCCCGGCTGTTCTTGATCGAATGCTACAAGGGGCGAGAACAATTCCTGGCGCTTGCAGACCCGCTACGTGCTTACACCACCGAATTTAAAGCGCGGCTGGTCGACGAGCACGATGGCGTACGCTGCCAGCAAATGTTTCAAGAAATGGCGCGATCAGACACATTCTGGACTCCCACGCTCCAGGTTTTGCAGTTGGGCGCGAAGGCCGGTGAGCGTTCTTTCCGCGAGAATCCCCGTCTTCGCTATATCCCGACCATCATCAGATCCGGCATCTGGCAGGGCGATGCCGATCAATTGGCAAAGCGCGCGGTGACGCCGCAAGGACGCAATGTTGATATTGAATTATATGCGTTGGCGATGACGAACGTGGCCCAAGCGCATGATGCCCGCGTAAAAATACTGGTCGGCACGGATTCGGGCGACAGCTACATATTTCCGGGATTTGCCGTTCACGAAGAAATGGCTGAGCTCGTAAAGGCCGGAATTTCACCGCAAGATGTACTGCGGATGGCCACGATCGATGCTGCGGCGTTTAGCGGGGCGGACAGGAAATTTGGTTCCATCGAAGAAGGAAAGGCCGCCGATATGATGCTTCTTGCGGCCAATCCCTATGACGACATCCGGAACACCCAGAAAATCACGGCCATTTTTTACAATGGGCAGTTCTTTGATCGAGCGGCATTGGACGGATTGTTGGATTTTGCCGAGCAGCAAGCGGGCAGCATCCGCCTTAATATCCGCCTTCTTTGGGATGCACTGAGCAGTCCTTTGATGCGGGTTCAACTGGTCGATTGAGCATTGCAAGCCTTTCTTTATTTCAAAGATATTTGCTTGCGATGTCACGATTAAAAATTCGGCGGCCCAAGACCGGGTTATATAGGAACTTTTAAAGCGCATGCGTGAGGAAATACAGAAATTTCATTGATAGGAATATTGTGTGGCTTACCCTGTATCCAAAGATGATCTTTAAAATTGATGCGTGCAAAAATTACCGAATAAATATCGAATTGCCGAGCATTTATATTTAGATTCAACGGAATTAATACGACGACGCTATTTCCAAAATATTTGATCGTTTTTTGAGATCCATTAATTCGCGGAGTCTTCACCAATGATCAAGGCATCAAAAAATGTGTTCGATGCATCAATGAAGCGCTGGGCTTTTTTGTCGAGAAGATGAGCTTCTTCGATTGCCTGGCCTCGGGGAACAACGGATTTTCGCGTCGCTGATCTCCGTGGAAATCGCCCGGCGTTCGCGTCGGAAAAGCAAGGCCAGGCTTGAGATTCCGCGAATAGCGCCGGTAGAAAATAATGAAATTCGGAGAAGAGGAGCTTCCCATAACGACCCCCGCACTTTTGCTCGACATCGGCAAGCTCGATGCTAATCTTGCGCGCATGTATGCCCAGGTTGACCGCTTGGGTGTTCCCCTGCGACCCCACATGAAAACCGCAAAGTCGATCGACGTCGCACGCCGGGCGCTGAACGGCAGACCGGCGCAGATCACGGTTTCGACGCTCTCCGAAGCGCGATACTTTGCCGAACATGGGATCACCGACATTCTGTATGCAGTAGGGGTGACGCCCGACAAATTGGCAGAGGCGCGCGCGCTGCGAAATGTAGGCGTTGACTTGAGCATCATACTTGATTCTGTCGAAATGGCCGAGGCTGTGGCCGCGGGCGGTGCGGTTCCAACGCTTCTGGAGATCGACAGCGACGGGCATCGTGCAGGTTTTGCGCCCGACGATCCTGCGTTGGTCGAGGCCGCGCGGGCTCTGGCGAGCGTCGGACCGGGGGCGTTTCGTGGTGTGATGACACATGCCGGCGGCTCCTACGATTGCCGCAGCGAGGAAGCGCTGCGGGCAGCCGCCGCTCGCGAAAGGTTGGCGCTGGTCGAAGCGGCCGAACGCATCCAGGCGAGTTCCGTGCCATGTGCCGTGCGCAGCGCAGGTTCCACACCCACCGCGCTATTTGCCGACTCCGCCGAAGGGCTGACTGAATTGCGCGCCGGAGTGTTCATGTTTCAGGATTTGGTCATGGCAGGCCTCGGCGTCTGCGCGATCGACGATATCGCGGTCTCGGTCCAAACCAGCGTCATCGGACATCAGGCGGCGAAAGAATGGATCATTGTCGATGCGGGCTGGATGGCGATGTCGCGCGATCGGGGCACTGCGTCTCAGCCGATCGATCAGGGATATGGGTTGGTTTGCGATGCGGCGGGGCAGACCATTTCAGATCTGATCATGGTCGCAGCCAATCAGGAGCATGGCATATTGGCGATGCGGCCGGGATCGATGGCGACTTTGCCCCAGCTTCCTTTGGGTACGAAGCTTCGCATTCTGCCAAACCACGCTTGTGCAACAGCAGCGCAGCATGCGGCTTATCGGGCCATAGGTGCAGACGGCGCCGAACTGCAATGGCAAAGGATGACAGGTTGGTGACATGATCGAACGCATTAACGTGGCGAACTTGCCGACCCCGAAAGGGCATTATGTGCACGCGGTGCGGCATAACCAAACGCTTTATATTTCGGGCCAGTTACCAGTCGCCGATGACGGAAGCCACGAAACGGGCGCAAGCTTCGAAGATCAGTCGAGGCAAGTGTTACGCAACATGCTGGCGGTGCTAGAGGGCGCTGGGTCGGGCCCAGAAATGCTTTTGAAGGTGACGGTCTATCTGGTCAACGTCGATCACTGGCCGACATTCGATGCGATTTTTGCGGAGATGTTGGGCGAGGTTCGGCCAGCGCGGGCGGTAGTGCCGGTGCCCGCTCTACACTATGGCTATCTGCTCGAGGTTGAAGCCATCGCCGCGGGCTAGGAGCTGCGAGCGAAGCGACAGCCCGCGCATTCTTTGTCTAGCACGCCGCACCCCGTCTCGAGCAAATCGCAGGGATCGATCCGAGGGGGGAGCCGGCGATTTGTCTTTGCGAGTTGCGCCGGACACATGATGACACCGACCGCTGATCTTCGTCGGATGCCCTTGGGTACAGGCGGCATCGAGGTCATGGGCGAAGGCAGCCGCGAGTCAACGCTTCGCAGCCATTCGGTCCAGCCGTCCGCCGATCGGTGCAATCCACCGCCCTACCCGTCGCGACAGCGGTTTCCAGTGCCCTAGGCGGCTCCCAAATCGCGCAATGTGAAGCATCCCTGACGCGACATGGTGGCGACTCAAAATGAAGGCGCAGACTCGCCCTGCCGGGGAGGCAATTGTTCCGCTGCTTATTGAAAAATTGGAGCGGGTGAAGGGAATCGAACCCTCGTCGTAAGCTTGGGAAGCTTCTGCTCTACCATTGAGCTACACCCGCCCGGGGCTGCGCGATTGGCACAGGTGAAGGCGGCGGTCAATATCGCGGTCAGCGCGCGGTCTCGCTGATCGTTTCCATCGCGACGAAGGTCGAGGTGCTCGCCACGTGCGGCAGGCTCGAAATCTTTTCGCCGAGCACGATGCGGTAGCGGCGGATGTCGGGGGTGCGGACCTTGAGCAGATAGTCGAAGCTGCTCGCGATCATGTGGCATTCCTCGACCTCGGGGATTGCGCGCACCGCCGCGTTGAATTGCTTCAGCGCGGCTTCGCGCGTGTCGGACAGCTTGACCTCGGCAAAGGCGACATGGTCGAGGCCGACCTTGGCCGGATCGACGATCGCGGCAAAGCCCGTGATCACGCCCTTGTCGACCAGCCGACGGACACGTTGCTGGCACGGGGTCTTGGACAGGCCGACCTGCTGCGCGAGGTCGGTGAAGGTGATGCGGCCGTCGCGGCGCAGAACCGACAGAATTTTGCGGTCGAAGTCATCCATATCGACTGTAGTTGGCGCGTCTCTCATATCAATCGACTAAATTAGATCTGAAAATAGGTCAAAAGATATACTCGCGCGCGACCAAATGGTCGGATTGCCGTATCGTCCTGCGCTATGGTGCGGCATGACCGAACTCACTGCCCGCGCGCCCCTTCGCGCCCTCGCCCGCCGCAACGAGGCCGACATCGTCGCCGACCTGCGCGCCGCCCTTGCCACCGCACCCGCCAGCGTCGAGGCGGTGACCCGGCGCGGGCTCGACCTGATCCGCAAGGCAAAGGCCGAGGGCGACCGCGAGACGCTCGTCGCGCAGCTGATGAACCGCTATCGCCTGTCGACCGAGGAAGGCGTCGTGCTGATGTGTTTGGCCGAGGCGCTGCTGCGCGTTCCCGACAGCGCGACCGCCAATGCGCTGATCCGCGACAAGATCGCCGGGCGTCACTGGAAAGAGGGCGAGGACGAGGACAGCCCGCTGATCGTCGCGCTGTCGGCGCGCGGCCTGTCACTGGGATCGGCGACGCTGATGCTCGATGCGATGGGCAGCAAGGCGAACCCGCTGACCCTGCTCAAATCGATGATCCGCCGATCGGGCGAGCCGGTGATCCGCCAGGCGGCGCTCGCGGCGATGAAGCTGCTCGGCCAGCAGTTCGTGATGGGCGAGACGATCGACGCCGCGGTCAAGCGCGCCAATAAGGAAAAGTCCGAGCTTGCGAGCTTTGACATGCTCGGCGAGGCGGCGCGCACCGCGGAGGATGCGGCGCGCTATTATGACAGCTACGCCGATGCCATCACGCGGATCGGCAAGGATGCGAAGCCGGGCGATCCGCACGCCAATCATGGGATTTCGATCAAGCTGTCGGCGCTGCATCCGCGCTATGAATATCTTCAGCGCGACCGGGTGATCGGCGAGCTGGTGCCGAAGGTGATCGAACTCGCGAAAGCGGCGCGCGCGGTCAACATCCCGCTGATGATCGATGCCGAGGAAAGCGACCGGCTGGAACCGCATATGGATGTGTTCGCGGCGCTGATCGACGCCGGGATCGCCGATGGCTGGACCGGCCTTGGCATCGTCATTCAGGCGTATCAGAAGCGCGCTCCCGCGGTGATCGACTGGCTGGCAGAACGCGCCCGGACGCGCGGGGTGAAATTGTCGATGCGCCTCGTCAAGGGCGCCTATTGGGACACCGAGATCAAGCGCGCGCAGACGCTGGGCCTCGGCGATTTTCCGGTGTTCACGGCAAAACTCCACACCGACCTCAACTATATGCGCTGCGCCCAGCTGCTGCGCGACGCGCAGGATTGCATCTATCCCGCCTTTGCCAGCCATAATGCGATGACGCTGGCGTTCGTCGCCGAGCTGTTCGCGGGCGCCGATTACGAGTTGCAGCGGCTGCATGGCATGGGCGAGGGCGCACATGACGCGCTCGTCGCGCTGTTCCCGCCGCCGCGCCCCGTGCGCGTCTATGCCCCCGTCGGCACCCACCGCGACCTGCTCGCCTATCTGGTCCGCCGCCTGCTCGAAAATGGCGCGAACTCCAGCTTCGTGCACCAGTTTTCCGACCCCGACGTCAGCGCCGAACAGCTCGCGGTCGATCCGCGCAGCGTCGCCAGCGCGGCCTCGCCAAAGATCGCAACCGGCATCGGCCTGTTCGATCCGGCACGCCGCAATTCGCGCGGCTATGACCTTGGCCAACCCGGCGTCCCCGAAGCGCTGGTCGCCGCGATCGGCGCGGCGCGGCGCAGCGACAGGGTCGCCGCCCCGATCGTCGGCGGGGTGACGCGCGGCGGCGCGGCCGAAGCGGTGCACAATCCTGGCACCGGCGCCATCGTCGGACAGGTGATCGAGGCGGACAAGGCCGTGGTCGATGCGGCAGTTGCCGCGGCCATCGCCGCGCAGCCCGAATGGAGCCTCGCTGGCGGTGCGTTCCGGGCCGAGCGGCTCGAACGGGCGGCCGACCTGCTCGAGGAACATGACGCGCTGTTCCTCGGCCTTGCGATCGACGAAGCGGGCAAGACGCTGGTCGACGCGATCGCCGAAGTGCGCGAGGCGGTCGATTTCCTGCGCTATTATGCGGGCCAGGCGCGCGCCGACTTCACTTACCCTGTCGAACTCCCCGGCCCGACCGGCGAGCGCAACGAGCTGATGCTCGAGGGCAAGGGCGTGTTCGTGTGCATCAGCCCGTGGAACTTCCCGCTCGCGATCTTCCTCGGGCAGGTGTCGGCGGCGCTCGCGGCGGGCAACGCCGTGCTCGCCAAGCCCGCCGAACAGACGCCGCTGATCGCCCACGCCGCGGTCGAACTCCTCCTCGAAGCGGGGATTCCCGGCGATGTGCTCGCGTTTCTTCCGGGCCGCGGCGAGACCGTCGGCGCAGCGCTGACCGGCCATCCCGACATCGCCGGGGTCGCCTTTACCGGGTCGACCGAGGTCGCGCGCGCGATCAACCGCGCGCTGGCCCTCCGCGACGGCCCAATCGCGACGCTGATCGCCGAAACCGGCGGCGCTAACGCGATGATCGTCGATTCGACTGCGCTTCCCGAACAGGTCGCGCGCGATGCCGTAGCGTCGGCATTCCAGTCGGCTGGCCAGCGCTGCTCGGCGCTGCGCCTGCTGTGCGTGCAGGAGGATGTCGCCGACACTATGATCGAGATGGTCGCGGGCGCGATGGCCGAGCTCAACATCGGCGACCCGTCCCTATTGGCGACCGACGTCGGCCCGATCATCGATGATGAAGCGCAAGCGAACATCGCCGCCTATGTCGCCGAAGCGCGCGCCGCGGGCCGCGTGATCGCCGAAGCCGGGCGCACGAACCTGCCCGCGGGCGGTCATTTCGTGCCGCCAGTGGCGATCCGGCTCGACCATGTCACCGATTTGAAGCGCGAGATTTTCGGCCCGGTGCTGCACGTCGCGACGTGGAAGGGCGGCGAGCTGGATGCACTGATCGATGCGATCAATGCGTCGGGCTATGGGCTGACGCTGGGCGTTCATACGCGCATCGACGGGGTTGCGGCGCATATCGCGGCGCGCGCGCAGGTCGGCAATGTCTATGTCAACCGCAACCAGATCGGCGCGATCGTCGGCTCACAGCCCTTCGGCGGGCGCGGGCTTTCGGGGACCGGGCCCAAGGCGGGCGGGCCGCACTATCTGCACCGCTTTGCCGAGGAAAAGACGATCAGCACCGACATCACCGCCGCGGGCGGCAATGCGGCGCTGATGGCGGGTTAGAAGCGTTTCGCACGAAGACACAAAGGCACTAAGAGGGTTTTGTCCGGTTCGTGCTGAGCTTGTCGAAGCACTGTTCTTCTTCCGCGGTCAAAAGAAAGAACGACCCTTCGACAAGCTCAGGGCGAACGGAAGGGTGGATAGTCTTCGTGTCTTTGTGTCTTCGTGCGAACCAATCATTCTACGCCCCCGGCACGCCCAGCAGCTGCGCTTGCGCCTTCAGCCGCCCCGCCGCCGCCGGGTTCGCCGCAATCCCGTCCTTCAGCGCCTGCGCGGCTTTCGCGCTTTCGCCCAGCGTCATCCGGCTGCGCATCAGCATGATCCAGCGGTCGACATCGGCCGGGTTCGCTTTCAGCTTGGCCTCCAGCCCGTCGACCATGCCCTGGATCATCGCATCCTGCTGACCCTTGGGCAGCTGTGATGCCGCTTCCATGTCGGCGCGGCTCGGCCCCGGGATCGCGCGCGCCGCGACGGGCATCTCGTCGGCGGTGAGCGGGCGCGGCTGCGTGCTGGCGAGCCGCGCCGCGACATCGATCTTGTGGATCGCGCCAACCTGTTCGATCGTGCGGCGGAGGTCCGCTTCCCACGGCGCCCCCTGCGGCGTGTCGGCGAGCAGCGCGAACCAGTCGTCGATCGCGCCGCGGTGATCGCCGCCAATATCCTTTTTGACCGCGAGGAAATAGCGCGCACGCGGATCCCTGGCGTCGAGCGCGATTGCCTTGTCGAACGCGGCAAGCGCCGCGGCGGGCATCGGGTCGCTGTCGCTGCCCATCACCCGCGCCTCGCCCAGTGCCGACCAAAGTCCCGCCGAATTGGGAGACAGCGCCGTCGCCTTTTCATACGCCGCCGCCGCCCCGCCAAAATCGCCAAGGTCGAATCGCGCCGCGCCGAGCGCGGTCCAGGCGTCGGCGCTGCTCGGCTCGCTTTTCGTTCGCGCCTCCAGCGCGGCGAGCTGGTCGCCGGGCGCGGTCGCATTTGGCGCCGCCGCGCCGATCGCGGCAGGCGCCGAATCGCGCCAGATCGCATATCCGATCGCGGCGGCTAGCAATATGATGGCGGCGATCAGGATGGCGCGGTTGGTACCGGTCATGCCGCGCTGCTTGTCGTCGGCCATGCTCTTGGTCTCGCTCATTTTTGCCCCTTTACCCGGCGCGCGAAAAAATGCCGCCTGTGCGCGCTGTCATATTGCCTTTGCTTGGCGATGGTGTAGCCTTTGACATACAAGGTCGGTCAACGATTAAAATATCGTCGGGGTCGCACCGGCTTTCCCAGTCAGACTAGGGGAGGGGTGCATGGCAGTTTCGGATCACGTCGATTTTGCGACGTTCATGGAGGGCGTGAAAAAGCGCAACCCGGGGCAACCCGAGTTCGTCCAGGCGGTGCAGGAGGTGTCGGAAGACATCTTCGATTTCATCGCCGACAAGGAAGAATATCACGCGCAGCAGATTTTGCGGCGGATCGCCGAGCCCGACCGGGTGGTGTCGTTCCGCGTCTGCTGGGAGGACGACAACGGCAATATCCGCGTCCAGCGCGGCTGGCGCGTCCAGAACAACAACGCCATCGGCCCGTATAAGGGAGGCATCCGGTTCCACCCGTCGGTCACCGAATCGGTGCTGAAATTCCTGGCCTTCGAACAGACGTTCAAAAATGCGCTGACCGGGCTGCCGATGGGCGGCGGCAAGGGCGGGTCGAACTTCAATCCCAAGGGCAAGAGCGTGCGAGAGATCATGCGCTTTTGCCAAAGTTTCATGACCGAACTCTATCGCCATATCGGCGCCGACATCGACGTTCCTGCGGGCGACATCGGGGTGGGCGGGCGCGAAATCGGCTTCATGTTCGGCCAGTATAAGCGGATCACCAACGAATTTACCGGGGTGCTGACCGGCAAGGGGCTGGAATGGGGCGGCTCGCTCATCCGCACCGAGGCGACCGGTTATGGCGCGGTCTATTTCCTCGCCAATATGCTCGCCGCCAAGGGGCAGGATCTGACCGGCAAGACCGCAGTCATCTCGGGTTCGGGCAATGTCGCGACGCACGCGGCCGAAAAGATCGTCCAGCTGGGCGGCAAGGTGCTGACACTCTCCGATTCGGGTGGCTTCATTCACGACCCCGACGGCATCACCCAGGAGAAAATCGACTGGGTGAAGGCGCACAAGACGCACCGCCGCGGCCGGATCGAGGAATATTGCGAGGAGTTCAAGGGCGCGAGCTTCACCGCGGGCAAGACCCCGTGGGGCGTCAAATGCGACGTCGCCTTGCCATGCGCGACGCAGAATGAGCTGCTTGGCGACGATGCCAAGACGCTGGTCGCCAACGGCTGTATCGCGGTGTCGGAAGGCGCCAACATGCCGACCAACCTTGAGGGCGTGCATGTGTTCAAGGATGCGAAGATCATGTTCGCGCCGGGCAAGGCCGCCAATGCCGGCGGGGTCGCGGTGTCGGGGCTGGAAATGAGCCAGAACAGCGGACGCCGCAGCTGGAGCGAGGCCGAGTTGCAACAGATGCTCAAGGACATCATGGACGGCATCCACAAAAGCTGCCTGACCTATGGCGATCGGGGCGGCGGCTATATCGACTATGTGAAGGGTGCGAATATCGCCGGTTTCAAGAAAGTCGCTGACGCGATGCTGGCTTTCGGGGTAGTGTAGTTGCGGTCCTGAGCGCAAAAGCGCCGGACCGGGGGAAAAGGGGTATTCGCGAATGACGACGCACGCTGGAAAGGAGCGCGGCGATCGGGTCTGGGCGGCGCTTGCTGTTCTGGCGCTGATGCTGCTCGCGATTGCGGCGTTCGCCTTCGCTCCCCCGGCGCAGTCGCAAGGCGACGTCGGCGCCCGCTACACCGGCGTCGCTTCGTGCGCGGGATCGACCTGTCATGGCCGGATGGAAGGCGACGGTACCGTCGTCCGCCAGGACGAGCTGATGAAATGGCAGGAACCCTCGACCCCCGGCGGCGCGCACAGCCGCGCTTGGGCGGTGCTCAGCAACAACCGCAGCCAGTTTATCGCGCGCAACCTCGGCATCGGCGACCCTGCCACCGCGCAGATGTGCATCGGCTGTCACGCCACCGCAGGTGCGGTCGCCGCCAAGGGCGCAATGCGCGGCAGCGTGCCGACCGAGGATGGGGTCGGGTGCGAATCCTGCCACGGTCCCGCGGGCGGCTGGCTTGCCAGCCATTATGCCGGGGTCGGGACCAGCGCCAATCCCGACGCCGAAATGCGCCAGAAACATCTCGCCAATCTGGCGGCGGGCCTCAAGAAGCTCGAGGATCCGGTGGTCCGCGCCGGAGTTTGCGTCGATTGCCATTTCGGGTCGGCGGCCGACGGCCAGTTCGTCACCCACCGCATCATGGCGGCAGGGCATCCGCGTATCGCTTTCGAGCTCGACCTCTTCTCGACGCTGCAAGCGCATCATCAGGAAGATGCCGATTATGGCTGGCGCAAGTTCGGTTCGGCGACCGGGCGCACCGACCATGTCCAGATGTGGGCGGTGGGACAGGCGACCGCGATCGAGCGCAGCCTGGCGCTGTTCCAGTCGCGCCGCGGGACCGAGGGGATGTTCCCTGAATTCTATTTCCTCGACTGCCACAGCTGCCACCGCCGCATCTTCGACCAGGCGAAGCCGGTGCGCACCGGCGTCGATAATCCGGGCCGCGACATTCCCGAAGGGATGCCGCCCTATAATGACGAAAATCTGATCATGCTCGCCGCCGCCGCCCGCATGGCGTCGCCCGCGCTGGCCGACCAGCTGGCGGCGCGCACCGCAGCCTTCCACAAGGCGATGGCGACCGACCGGGCGAGCGCGGTGCAGGCGGCGGCGCAGCTGTCGCAAACGGTCGCGGCGCTCAAGAGCGCCTTCGCGGCGCGCAGCTTTTCGGGCGCCGACGCCTTTGCGATGGTCGACGCGATTTCGGCGAAAGCGATCAACGATCGCTTCACCGACTATTCGGGATCGCAGCAAGCGGTGATGGGGGTCGATACCTTGCTCAACGCGATGGTGTCGTCGGGGCGCGTCACCGTTGGCGCAGCCGCGGGCATCCGCGGCGACATCGATCGCGCCTATGCCGCGGTGAAGGACCCCAACGCGTATAAGCCCGCCGAATTCCAGGCATCTTTCGGCAGCGCGGTGCGCGCGATCCGGGCGCTGCGGTAAGTCATGCAGGGCAAGGCGCATCTTTTCCGCTCGGCGGCTTTTGCGGCGATGGGAGCGCTGCTGCTGACATCGTGCGGCGGTGGCGGGGGCGGTGGCAGCACCCCGACCCCCAGCCCGGCGCCCGCGCCGACGCCAACCCCGACCGGCGGTCTCTATACGCCGCCCGCCGCCGAAGCGCTGACCGTTGCCGATGTCGAACGCGTAATGGCGCAGGCGATCGCCGAAGCGCAGGCGCGTAATCTGCCGTCGGTGATCGCGGTGACCGACCGCGTCGGCAATGTGCTCGGCGTCTTCCGCATGACCGGCGCGCGCGCCACCGCGACGACCTCGGCGGCGCCGAATGGCGTCAATATCGACGCGCAGAATGTGACCTTCCCGGCCGAGGGCGGCGCGATCGCCAAGGCGGTGACAGGCGCGTATCTCTCGAGCGGCGGCAACGCCTTTTCGACGCGCACCGCCAGCCAGATCGTCCAGGAACATTTCCCGCCTGCGCCGACCACGGTCGGCCTCGAAAGCGGCCCCTTGTTCGGGGTGCAGTTCAGCCAACTGCCGTGCAGCGACCTGTCAGCGCGTTTCGGCGCGGCGGGCAGCGCGGCGCTGATCGGCCCCAAACGCTCGCCGCTCGGCCTTGCCGCCGATCCGGGCGGGCTGCCGCTCTACAAGAATGGCGTGCTCGTCGGCGGCATCGGGGTGATGGGCGACGGCGTCTATGGCAGCGATCCCAATATCCTCGACATCGACAACGATGCCGAAGAATTCATCGCGCTCGCGGGGACGCGCGGGTTTGAGGCGCCGTCGACGATCACCGCCGACAAGATCACTGTCGACGGCACGAGCTTGCGCTTTTCCGACGCGACCTTTGCCGGGGTGATGACCAGCGGCAGCGCCAGCTTTGCCAGCCTCAACGGCAGCGCGGGCAATCTGGTGGCGGTGACCGGCTATGCCAATGCCGCGATCACCGCGGGGGTCGCCTATGGCAGCGAAGCGTCGGGCATCCGCGCCGCGACCGCCGCCGAATTTTCCAACCGCGACGCCTTTATCCTGACCGACGGCAGCGGCGCGAACCGCTATCCGCTCCGCGCCGGGACCGATGGCGCAACCAACAGCGCGCCGTTGACGCAGGCCGAGGCGCGCGCGGTGCTCGAGGAAGCGTTCACGGTGATGAGCCGCGCGCGCGCGCAGATCCGCCGCCCGCTCGACAGCCGGGCGCAGGTGACGATCAGCATCGTCGATACCCATGGTTCGGTGCTCGGTATCGTGCGCTCGCCCGACGCGCCGATATTCGGCACCGACGTCAGCTTGCAGAAGGCGCGCACGGCGGCCTTCTTCTCGGGCGCGCAGGCGGGGAATGAGCTTGGCGCCAATGCCAGCGCCGACATCCGCCAGTTCGTCCCCGCGACGCGCGCCTTCCTGAACAATCCCGCGGCGCTCACCGGCACCATCGCCTTCTCTGACCGCGCCAACGGCAATCTGTCGCGCCCCTACTTCCCCGACGGCGAAGTCGGGCGTCCCAACGGCCCACTGTCGCGCCCGATCGCGCAGTTCAATCCCTTCTCGACCGGGCTGCAATCGGCGCTCATCATCGGCAATCTCGGTGCGCATCTGGGGTTTGTTTCGGGCGCCAGCGCGACCGATACCCCGGCACGCTGCACCACCCTGCCCGACGTCGCGGCGGGGCAGAACCGGCTCCAGAACGGCATCCAGATTTTCCCCGGCTCGGTCCCCATCTATCGCGGCAGCCAGCTCGTCGGCGCGATCGGGGTGTCGGGCGACGGGATCGATCAGGATGACATGATCAGCTTCCTCGGCGCGCATAATGGCGGCGCGCGCGTTGGCGGCATCGGCAATGCGCCAAGGACGATCCGGTCGGACAATGTGGTGGTGACGCTCGCCGACAATCGCACCGTCCGGCTGCGCTACATCAGCTGTCCCTTCGCGCCGTTCCTCGACAGCGCGACCCAAAATGTCTGCGAAGGGCTATAGGCGATGATGACGGGGGGCAGCCTGTGGCCGATCATCGCAACGCTCGCGGCGCAGGGTGCGCCGGGCGGCGAGGTCGCGACGCCGCCGCCCACGCCTGCCGATCCCGCAGTCGCCACCGATGGCGCGACCGCCGAACAGCCTGCCGACGAACTGATCCCGCCGCCTCCGCCGGTCGACTGGCAGGAGATGATCAAGGACGATCTGGTTACGCAGATCATCGAGGGGCGTCGCCGCCCCGGCTATCGCCCCGACCTGCCCGATGCGTTGACGCAGGACAATGTCGGCGCGCTGCGTCCGCCGCCGCCGCAGGCGTTTCCGGGGATGGAAGACCAGCTGCCGGTCCCCGACCGCTGGCGCCTGATCGAAAGCCTGGGGGTGGTCAAGGAACGCTGGTTCGACCCCTATCACCAGAACACCTACAAGGGAGACCGCGCGATCGATCCGGCGAAGGTGCCGTGGCTGCCGATCAAGGGCGACGACTGGTTCATCGTCGCCAATGCGGTGTCCGACACCGTGTTCGAACCGCGCACCTTCCCGATCCCCGTCGGGGTCCAGACCACCGAACGGCCGGGCAGCCTCGACGTGTTCGGCAAGGACCGCAGCTTTGTCTTTGCGCAAACCTTCATCGTCGGCGCGGCGCTGATCAAGGGGTCGACCGCGTTCAAACCGCCCGACATCGAATATCGCGTCACGCTGGCGTACCAGGCCAATTATGTCGACGTCCCCGAACGGCGTGTGCTCGACGTGCGGCCGTCGAAGGCGAGCCATCGCTACGACGCGTTCCTGGGCGTGCAGGAATTGTTCGTCGACAAACATCTCGGCAACACGTCGGACCGTTATGATTTCTATTCGGTGCGGCTCGGGATCCAGCCGTTCCAGAGCGATTTTCGCGGCTTTCTGTTCAACGACAGCCAGCTGGGGCTGCGTTTCTTCGGCAATCGCGACAACAACCGCTTCCAGTATAATTTCGCCGCCTTCTGGCGGCTCGAAAAGGATACGAACTCGGGGCTCAACGACATCACCCAGACCCCGCGCGACGATTTTGTGCTGACCGCCAATCTCTATCGCCAGGATTTTCCGGTCGTCGGGCTGACCAGCCAGGTCAGCGTGACCTACAATATGAACCGCGAAAAAAACGATGTTCAGATCGACCACAATGGTTTCCCGGTGCGTCCTGCGCTGCTCGGTGACCTGCGCGGGCGCGAATATGATGTCGTCTATCTGGGCTACAGCGCCGATGGCCGCATCGGGCGGATCAACCTGACCGCCAGCTTCTATGCCGCGCTGGGCGAGGACCGGAACAGCTTCTTCACCAGCAAACCGGCGCAGATCCGCGCCGGGTTTGGCGCGGTCGAACTCAGCTATGATGTCGACTGGCTGCGCTTTCGCCTCTCCGGCCTTTACGCCACCGGCGACGGCGACCCGTATAACAACACCGAGGGCGGCTTCGACGCGATTTTCGAGAACCCGATCTTCGGCGGCGCCGATACCAGTTACTGGATCCGCCAGACCATCCCCTTTGCCGGCGGCGGGCGCGTCATTTCGATCAACGGTCGCAACGGCATCTTGAATTCGCTGCGCTCGTCGAAAGAGGAAGGGCAGTCGAACTTCAACAATCCCGGCACGGTGTTTGTCGGGGTCGGCGCCGATTTCGACCTGACCCCGGAATTTCGTGTCAGTGCCAACGCCAACCACCTGTGGTTCGAAAACACCTCCTCCTTGCAGGCGCTGCGCATGGAGGGCTCGATCCCCAAGGATATCGGCTTCGACCTGTCGGTGGCGACGATCTGGCGGCCGAAAGCGACGCAGAACATCGTCGGGCGCCTCAGCGGCGCGGTGCTGCTGCCGGGCAAGGGGTTCAAGGACCTGTTCGACAACAAACAGAAGAACGACGCTTATGTGTCGATCCTCGCCAATGTGATCTTGAGTTTCTGAGATGCTGATGCGATCCGACCCTTCCTTTGCATCCCTCTCCCTTCCGTTCCCCCGCGAAGGCGGGGGTCCATCACCTGCCATCGCGATATCCAGCAAGCGGTTGGAGGAAAACGAGGGCGTGGGAGATGGGCCCCCGCCTTCGCGGGGGAACATGGTGGTCAGACAATGATGCGCAAACTTTTCGCCCTGTTGGCCTTCATCGCGATGTGCGCCGCCTTCGGCGTCAGCGTCACGCGCGCTGCCGAGGAAGAGAAGCCGCTCAAGATCACCTATCGCTTCACCCCGCCCGCGCCCCGCGAGCAGAGCGAGGCCGATGTCGCCGCCAAGTCGGAGGGTTGCTACAGCTGCCACACCCGCACCGACCAGCCGTCGATGCACGCGACCCCCGCGGTGCGGCTGGGTTGCACCGATTGCCACGGCGGCGACGCGAGCCAGGTCGGCACCCCCTCGCTCGGCTATAAACATCCGACGAACAAGGCGGTGATGGCGCTCGCGCATCCGCAGCCGACCCTGCCCGGCGCCTGGCACGACAGCTCGGCGAACCCGGTGCGCAGCTACACCTTGCTCAACAAGGAATCGCCCGAATTCATCCGCTTCGTGAACCCCAGCGACTACCGCGTCGCGCGCGAGGCGTGCGGCGCCTGCCACCTCGAAGTGATCGAGGCGACCGAACGATCGCTGATGTCGACGTCGGCGATGCTGTGGGGCGGGGCGGCGTATAACAATGGCATCGTGCCATATAAAAATTACGTGTTCGGAGAGGCTTATACGCGCGACGGCAAGCCCGCATGCATCCTCTCGCCCTCGTCGCGGCTGACGAAAGAGGAATATGCCGAGGCGTGCAAGCCGAGCTTCGGCTTCGACAAGATATTGACCGACGCCGAGAAAAAGCGCGGCGCGCTGGCGAAGATGTATCCGCTGCCGCGCTGGAGCGTCATCCCGCCGGGCGACGTGTTCCGCGTCTTCGAGCGCGGCGGGCGCAATATCAACACGCAATTCCCCGAAATCGGCCTGCCCAATCCGACCGGCAGCATCCAGCGGCTCGAGGAGCCCGGCCGCCCCGACCTCAAACAATCGAACCGCGGCCCCGGCACCGGGCTGCGCGTCGCGATCCCCGTGCTCAACATCCACAAGACGCGCCTCAACGATCCGCTGATGTGGTTCATGGGCACCAACGACCAGCCGGGCGATTATCGCCATTCGGGCTGTTCGGGCTGTCACGTCGTCTATGCCAATGACCGCGAGCCGCGCCACAGCCTGACCTATGCGAAGTTCGGCCGCGACGGTGAAACCGACACCGTCGACCCGACGATCCGCGAGAAACTATGGACCGGCGGCGGTTACGACGGCGGCAAGAAGCCCGCGGGGGGCGGGCATTCGGACGCATCGCATATGGCGCCCGATGATGGCTTTGTCGGCGGCACCGGCCATGGCGGCTTGATCGACCCCGCCGCCGCGGCGCCAGGCGCGCCGCAACGCGAACCGCGCCCGCGCCGCGAATCGGGGCATCCGATCAGCCACGCCTTCACCCGCGCGATTCCCACCTCGCAGTGCATGACCTGCCACATGCACCAGCCGAACATCTTCCTGAACTCGTACCTCGGCTACACGATGTGGGATTATGAATCGGACGCGCCGCAGCTGTGGCCCGGCCCCGACAACACCGCGCCGCGCCCGCCGGGGATGAGCGACGAAGACTATCAGAAGAAATACAAGCAGCAGCGCTACCCGACCGCCGCCGAGGCGCATAAGGTGCTCGAACGCAACCCCGAAGGCGCGGCGACGCGCGGGCTGTGGGCCGATGTCGAATTCCTGCGCGACGTCTATGACGTCAACGACACCAACAAGGACACGCAGTTCGCCGATTATCACGGCCATGGCTGGAACTTCCGCGGCATCTTCAAACGCGACCGCAACGGCAATCTGCTGAACGCCGACGGCAATATGTCGACCTATGGCACCGACACCGCGAACATCATCGATCCCAAGGATCCCGAAAAATGGCGCAAAAGCTGTAGCCATTACACCGATCCCAAGGAGCGCGACCTCTGCCTGTCGAGCGCCGATCCCGAGAGGCCGGGGATCGAGGGCAAGTTCGTCGCGCCCGGCATCAACCCCGGCAAGGCGGTCCATATGATGGACATCCACGCCGAAAAGGGAATGCAATGCGCCGACTGCCATTTCGCGCAGGACAGCCATGGCAACGGCTATATCCAGGGCGAGGTCGCGAACGCGGTCGAGATCAGCTGCAAGGATTGCCACGGCACCGCCGACGCCTTCCCGAACCTCTTGACCTCGAACGTCGCGGCGCGGCCGCAGGGCAATAATCTCGCGCTGCTCCGCAATCCCGACGGGCGCCGCCGCTTCGAATTCCAATATAATGACGATGCCGAAGTCATCGGCCTGATCCAGCGGTCGATCGTCGATCCCAAACTCGAATGGCAGGTCAGCCTGGTCAAGCAATCGGTGACCGAGGGGCCGCATTTCAACGCCAAGGCGGCGCGCGCCAAGCTGATGGCACGCGCGGGTAGCGAGGATGGAAAGTTCGAATGGGGCCCGGGCGTCGCCAAGGAAGACCGCGCGCATGGCGACGACAAGCTGACCTGCTTCACCTGTCACCTGTCGTGGACGACGAGCTGCGGCGGTTGCCATTTGCCGATCGAGGCGAACTGGAAAACCAAGATGCACCATTTCGAGGGTGAGGAGACGCGCAATTTCGCGACCTACAACCCGCAGGTGGCGCGCGACGAGATGTTCCAGCTCGGCCGCCACCAGCTGACCAAGCCCGGCGAACCGGGCTCGAACGGCGAGGTGCGCGGCATCATCACCCCGGTGCGTTCGACCTCGGCGTTGATCCTGTCGTCGACGAACATAAATCGCGAGCGCATCTATGTGCAGCAGCCGCCGATCTCGTCGGCGGGCTATTCGAGCCAGGCCTTCGCCCCGCATTTCCCGCACACGGTGCGCCGCCAGGAAACCAAGCAGTGCAGCGACTGCCATGTCTCGGCGAACGACGACAATAATGCGATCATGTCGCAGCTGATGCTGCTCGGTACCAACTTCGTGAACTTCGTCGGCCTCAACGTCTGGTCGGGGATGGAGGATGGTTTCCAGGCGACGCGCGTCACCGAATGGGACGAGCCGCAGGCGGTGATCGGCAGCTATCTGCACAAATATAGCTACCCCGATTACTGGCGCCTCCACGTCGACCAGAACGGTCGCGAGCTCAAGAACTGGGTGCGCGGCAAGATTTTCGACAAAAAGGGGTCGGGCGAGACGCAGGCGCTCGAGGAATTCGCCAATATCGTCCAGGGGACCAGCGGCCGGGTGAATTGCCTGCAACAGCGCGGCGAATATATGTTCGTCGCCGAGGGCCGCGGGGGCTTCCGCGTCTATGACGTCGCCTCGATCGGCAACAAGGGCTTCTCCGAACGCATCGTCCGCGCGCCCTTCTCGGCGCTCGGCCACGACACGCATGTAAGAACCAAAAACGCGACCTGCATGGCGCTGGCGACGACCCAGCCGATCAGCGTCAGCCGCAACGAGGCGATCGTCCGCGACTTCCCTGAAAACCACGAACAGGTGATGCACGACATCTATCGCTACGCCGTCATCACCGACAGCGTCGAGGGGCTGGTGCTGGTCGACGTCGATACGCTGGCCGATGGCGAGTTCCGCAACAACAAGTTCAAGCGCGCGCTGACCTGGAACGAGGGCAATGTGCTCGCGGGCGCCCGGCATGTGACGCTGGCGGGCAGCATCGCCTATATCACCACCGACGCGGGGCTGGTCGTGCTCGACCTCTCGACCCCGCTCGCGCCCAGAGTCACCGCGCAGCTGCCGCTCACCGATGCGCGCGCGAGCGCGGTGCAGTTCCGCTACCTCTGGGTCACCGATGCCGAAGGGGTGAAGCTGTTCGACGTCACCAATCTGGCACAGCCGGTTGCGGTGCCCGAAGGGACGATCCGGCTCGCCAATGCGCGCAAAATCTATCTCGCGCGCACCTATATGTACGTCGCGGCGAAGGCGGACGGGCTGGTCATCGTCGATGTCACGCGCCCCGCGGCGCCGCTCGTCTGGCCGGGGCTGACCTTTGGCGGCAGCATGACCGATGCCGAGGATGTCATCGTCGCGTCGACCAACGCGTCGCTGTTCGGCTATGTCGCCGACGGGCGCGGCGGGATCAAGGTGATCCAGCTGACCAGCCCCGACAATCCCGGGCTCTATGGCTTCTCGCCCAAACCGACCCCCGAACTGATCGCCTGGGCCAAGACGCCGTCACCCGCGCTCGCGCTGTCGAAAGGGCTCGACCGCGACCGCGGGGTCGACGAGACCGGCGGCCAGATGGCGGTGTTCGGCCGCCTCGGCTCGCGGCCGTTCACGCGGCCCGAGATGGAGAAGCTGTTCCTGAACAGCAAGGGGCTGGTGTACAAGGTCCGCGACGAGGTCGATCAGGGCGCGTGGCGACCGCCATTAGCCTATCCGAACTGACGATAAGGACAGGTAACGACCGAAACTAGCCGTCGCCCCCGCGCAGGCGGGGGCCGCTGTCGGTTTACGCAGCGACGCAGGGATAGGCAGCTAGCGGCCCCCGCCTTCGCGGGGGCGACGGTCAGTCGGAACGTCCGCTCCCCACCCCAAAGCCGACGTCACCACCGCAGCTAAAGCCGCTCCGCCTGCACCACCGTGTCCGACGCGCGCAGCGCCGACAATATCCGCATCACATGCTGCACGTCGCGCACTTCGACGACAACGTCATAGGTGTGGAAACCGCCCTCGCGGTTCGACAGCCGCAAATTTGTGATGTTCGCCGAATTGGCGGCGAGGATGCCTGACATTTCGGCGAGCGTCCCGGGTTCGTTCAAAATGACGATGCACAGCCGCGCGTTGCCGCCTTCGCTGTCTTCCTGCCAGCGGAGGTCGATCCAGTCGGCATCGACTCCGTCGGCGAGGCTGGGGCAGTCAATGACATGCACCTCGATCCCCTCGTCGGGGCGCGCCAGCCCGACGATGCGGTCGCCGGGCACCGGGTGGCAGCAATCGGCGAGCTGATAGGCGACGCCGGGGGTCAGCCCCGCGATCGACACCGCGGCGCCTTGCGCCAGCTTGCCGGGCTTTGCTTTCATCTCGGCGGTGATGCCGGGGACCAGCGCTTCGAGCACCATATTGTCGGTCAACCGCTGCTTGGCGATCGCCACGTAAAGCGCGCTGTCATTGTCGAGCTTCAAGCGGGTCAGCGCCGCGGCACGCGCCTTGTCGCCGACCTTGTTGGGCAGGCGCGCGACGATTTCGTCGTACATCTTGCGGCCGAGCGCCGCGAGCTCGACCTTTTCCTTTGACCGCACATGGCGGCGGATCGCCGCGCGCGCCTTGCCGGTGACCGCAAAGCCGAGCCACGCGGGTTGCGGCGTCTGCTTGTCCGACGACAGGATTTCGACCGTATCGCCGTTGTTGAGCTGGGTGCGCAGCGGCACCAGCCGCCCATTGACCTTGGCGCCGACGGTACGGTCGCCGAGGCCGGTGTGGACGGCGTAGGCGAAATCGACCGGGGTCGCGCCCTTGGGCAGCTGGTGCAGGCTGCCCTTCGGGGTGAAGGCAAAGATGCGGTCCTGATACATCGCGATGCGGGTGTTCTCGAGGAACTCCTCGGGATCGTGCGTCTGCTCGAGGATTTCGATCAGGTCGCGAATCCACCCGGCCTGGCCGTCGGGCGTGCTGCCGCCCTGCTTGTACGCCCAATGCGCAGCGAGCCCGAATTCGGATTGCTGGTGCATGCCGAGGCTGCGGATCTGGATTTCGATCCGCATATTCTGCTGATGCATGATCGTCGTGTGCAGCGATTTATAGCCGTTGCGTTTCGGGGTCGAGATATAGTCCTTGAACCGCCCGGGGACCATTTTCCATTTGCGGTGGAGCAATCCCAGGGCGGCGTAGCAATCGGCGTCGGTCGGGGGGATGATCCGGAACGCGATGATGTCGGTCACCTGTTCGAAACTGACGTGGCGTTCCTGCATCTTGCGCCAGATCGAATAGGGGTGCTTTTCGCGGCCCGATACTTCGGCCTCGATGCCGCTTTTCGCCAGCAATTCCTTGAACTCGCGGCTGATCTCGGCAACCTTGTCCTTGCCGCCGGCGGTGAGTTTGGCGAGCCGCCCGGTGATCGTCGCATAGGCTTCGGGTTCGAGCTCGCGAAAGGCAAGCAGCTGCATTTCGCGCATATATTCATACATGCCGATCCGCTCGGCGAGCGGGGCATAGATGTCCATCGTCTCCTTGGCGATGCGCCGCCGCTTGTCGGGATTTTTGATGAAATGCAGGGTCCGCATATTGTGCAGCCGGTCGGCCAGCTTGACCAGCAGCACGCGGATATCGTCGGACATCGCGAGCAGGAATTTGCGCAGATTTTCGGCGGCGCGCTCATTCTCGGTCTGCGCCTCGATCTTGCTGAGCTTGGTCACCCCATCGACCAGCCGTCCAACGTCAGCACCGAAAAGCCGCTCGATCTCTTCGGGCGTGGTCAGCGTGTCTTCGAGCGTGTCGTGGAGCAGCGCGGTGACGATCGTCTCGCTGTCGAGATGGAGGTCGGTCAAAATCCCCGCCACCTCGACCGGATGGCTGAAATAGGGGTCACCCGACGCGCGCTTCTGGCTGCCATGCTTCTGGACAGTAAACACATAGGCGCGGTTGAGCAGCGCCTCGTCAACGTCGGGATCATAAGCGCGCACGCGCTCGACAAGTTCATATTGCCTCAGCATTACGTTCAATGTCGTTCATGTCGGCGCAATTGCAATGCGAAATTTGATTGCGCCGTTCGCCAGTGCGTTAGCAACTTTGATAACGGCGAGTGGAAGCATCGGTCGCGCGGGGGCGCATGATGGCAGGCGCGAAGCGAGTCGCGAGCGTCGTCGGGCGGATTCGCGTGGCCTGCCACAGCAAATGTATCGCGTTGCGAAATGAAACGAAGCCCCTATATTTTTTTGGCGCAGGGGTCGATTTTACGTTAGGGCATAGGGCATGGGAAAATTACGCGAACTGCTGAACGACATGGATGGGGGCAATTGCGCCCTGCCGCTGGCGCTGGAAGCGATGGGCGAACGCTGGTCGTTCATGATCCTGCGCGCTGCCTTTAACGGCGTCCATCATTTCGAGGAGTTTCAGCAGGAACTGAACATCGCGCGCAACATCCTGTCGAACCGGCTGTCGCGGCTGGTCGATCATGGCATCATGGCGCGCGAAGTGATGGCCGAAGACCGCCGCAAGGTGCGTTACCAGCTGACCCAAAAGGGTATCGAGTTGCTGCCGGCGATGATCGCGCTGCGCCAATGGGGCGAGAAATGGGGCGCGGGTGTGCCGTCGACCCCGGTGCTGGTCGACGCGCGCGACGAACAGCCGATCGGGCCGGTGACGCTGACCGCGCATGATGGGCGCGTGATTGGTTACAAGGAACTGCTGTGGAAGCATCGCGCGGAGCTCCAGCCGCTTGGTCAGGCTCGCCAGCGCGCCGACGGTGCGATGGCGCCGGTGGCCGCCGAATGATCGGCTGCGCCGGGTTCCGGCTGCGTATCCGCGGCCGCTGACCATCGCGACCTACCGGACCCCCATGCCGCTGTTTCGCCTGTCTTCGCCGGGACCCTTTTTCGACAACAAGGTCCGCGCCTTCTGGAACCTCCAGCTATTGGGCTGGGCCGCGTGGCTCGGCCTGCGCGGGGTTTCGGGCCTCGCCAACGGGCAGCCGCTGACCTTTCTGATCCCGCAGACGATTTCGGCGATCACCGGCTTCTCGCTCTCGCTCATTCTGGCGGTCTGCTACCGCGCCTTGATCAGCCGCCGCCCCCTGCTGATGTGGGGCGTGAGCTTCGGCCTGTCGGGGCTCGCGACGGCGCTATGGGCGTTTATCGACGCCTGGGTGGCGCAGATCCAGAATCCGAACAGCGAGGCGGGTTTCACTAGCCTGCTTCTCGGCGCCGTCTATATCGACGCGACGTCGCTCGCGGCGTGGTCAGCGCTCTATTTCGCGATCAACTATTTCCTCCAGCTCGAGGAACAGAATGACCGCGTGCTGCGGCTCGAGGCGCAGGCTGCGTCGGCGCAGCTTGCGATGCTGCGCTATCAACTCAATCCGCATTTCCTGTTCAACACGCTGAACAGCATTTCGACGCTGGTTCTGCTCAAGCAGACCGAACCCGCCAATGCGATGCTGTCGCGGCTGTCGGCGTTCCTGCGCTATACGCTCGCGAACGAGCCCACCGCGCAGGTCACGCTGGCGCAGGAGATCGAAACGCTGAAGCTCTATCTCGACATCGAAAAGATGCGTTTCGAGGACCGGCTGCGCCCGCATTTCGAGATCGATCCGGTTGTGGCGCGCGCGAGGCTGCCCTCGCTTTTGCTGCAACCTCTGGTGGAAAACGCGATCAAATATGCGGTCACACCGCAGGAAAACGGCGCCGATATCACGATTTCCGCGCAACTGGCCGGTCAAAATGTTCGGATTACCGTGTCCGACACCGGGGCGGGATTGTCAGCCGACCGCTCGGACCCCACGACGGGCTTTGCAACGGAATCGACCGGCGTGGGTTTAGCCAATATCAGGGACCGTCTGGCGCAGGCTTTTGGCGACCAGCACCGGTTCGACGCTCAACGTGGCGCTGATGGCGGGTTCACGGTGATTATCGAGTTTCCGTTTCAGCCCGATGGGCAAATGACGATTGGAACCGAACGGACATGACGATCAGAACCATCCTGGTGGATGATGAAAAACTGGCCACCCAAGGCCTGCAATTGCGGCTCGAACCGCATGCGGACGTTGAAATCGTCGACACCGCGCAAAATGGCCGCGAGGCGATCCGAAAAATCAAGACGCACAAGCCCGATCTGGTCTTTCTCGACATCCAGATGCCGGGTTTCGACGGCTTTTCGGTGATCCAGGGCTTGATGGAAGTCGAACCGCCGCTGGTGGTGTTCGTCACCGCCTATTCGGACCATGCGATCCGCGCGTTCGAGGCGCAGGCGGTCGATTATCTGGTCAAGCCGGTCGAACCCGAACGGCTGGCCGACGCGCTCGACCGCGTGCGCCAGCGCCTCACCGAAAAGCGCGGCGCGGCCGAGGTCGAGCGGCTGAAGACCGTGCTGGCCGAGGTCGCCCCCGATGCGGCGGACGATTATGGCAGCGAGGCGGCGCCCGACGCGCATGCCGCCGATCGCTATGAAAAGATGATCAATATCAAGGATCGCGGCCAGATCTTCCGCGTCGATGTCGACAGCATCGAACGCATCGACGCCGCGGGCGACTATATGTGCATTTACACCGCCGACAACAGCCTGATCCTTCGCGAAACCATGAAGGATCTGGAAAAGCGGCTCGACCCGCGCAACTTCCAGCGCGTGCATCGCTCGACGATCGTCAACCTGTCGCAGGTGAAGCAGGTGAAGCCGCACACGAACGGCGAATGTTTCCTCGTGCTGGGTTCGGGCGCGCAGGTGAAGGTCAGTCGAAGCTATCGCGACGTGGTTGCGCGGTTCGTGCATTGAATTGGCCGTCGCCCCCGCGAAGGCGGGGGCCGCCATCGGCGTAGTGCTACGTTGCCTGCGGCCCCCGCCTTCGCGGGAGCGACGTGTTTCTAAAGCTGGTGACCGGTGCGATCGCGTTTCGTCGCGAGATATTGCTCATTATATTTGTTGGTCGGCAGCGCCAGCGGCAGGCGTTCGACCACCTCGACGCCCTCCTTTTCCAGTCGCGCCACCTTTTCCGGGTTGTTCGTCATCAGCCGGATGCGCGGGATGTTGAGCAATTCCAGCATCCGCCCAGCGATCGCAAAATCGCGCGCCTCCACCGGAAACCCCAGCCGGAGATTGGCATCGACGGTGTCATAGCCTTGATCCTGCAGTGCATAGGCGCGCAGCTTGTTGACGAGGCCGATGCCGCGTCCCTCCTGCCGCAGGTACAGCAGCACCCCCCACGGCGCGTCGGCCATTGCATGCAGCGCGGCGTGGAGCTGCGGCCCGCAATCGCATTTCAGACTGCCGAGCACATCGCCGGTCAGGCATTCGCTGTGCAGGCGAACGACCGGGGGATTGCCGTCGCGCTTTCCGATGACGAGCGCGACATGGTCGGAGGCTTCTTCGGGCGAACGGAAGGCGACGATCTCGGCGCTCTCGCTCGCCGCCACGGGCAGGCGCGCGCGCGCCGCAATCTGAAGCCGCGACGGGTCGAGCAGCGCCGCGACATCCTCGGCATGGCACGCTGTTTCGGCGTCGCCCGCCGCCGCGCGGACAAAAAAGGCCGGGAGCAGCCCGGCGTGGCGCGCCATCGTCATCGCGGCGGAGGCGGCGCTTTCGCTCCCGGTGGCGACGGTGCGAAACGGTCCCTTGAGCGGATTGGCGAGGTCGAGCGCCGGATCGGCGATCGCCAGCGCCGCGGCGACGG
Source organism: Sphingopyxis sp. 2PD (assembly GCF_005503695.1). Taxonomy (GTDB): domain Bacteria; phylum Pseudomonadota; class Alphaproteobacteria; order Sphingomonadales; family Sphingomonadaceae; genus Sphingopyxis. Next base: position 109,499 of record NZ_SCMU01000007.1, on the reverse strand, counting down.
TCGGGGCGGCGGCATCGAGGCGCACCGGACCCGGGGTCGCGGCGACGCGCTGGTTGGTGAGCTTCAGCGTGACCGCGCGCTCGCCCGACAGCAGCACATCATGGCTCGCGAAATCGGCGAGCGCGTCGTCGCGCGCGCTTTCGACTGCGAGCAGGTCGAGCGCGCCGTCGGCGCTCTCGACGCGAAAGGGCCAGCCGCGGCGTAAGGCGTCGATCGCGCGCGCGGCGCGGCGGGCGCCTCTATGGTCGGCGTCGCTCAAAAAGCGAATTCCGTGACCAGCGGGATATGGTCCGACGGCCGCTCCCAGCTCCGCGCCGGCTGCACGATGCGGTGCGACACCGCTTTGTCGACGAGGTCGGGGGTCACCCACATATGGTCGAGGCGGCGGCCGCGGTTTGATGCTTCCCAATCCTTGGCGCGGTAACTCCACCAGGTATAGAGCCGCTCCGGCGCCGGAACGAAATGGCGACCTAGATCGACCCAGTTCGACGCCGCCTGCAACCGCGCGAGCGTTTCGACCTCGATCGGCGTGTGGCTGACGACGTCGAGCAGCGCCTTGTGGTTCCATACGTCGCTTTCGAGCGGCGCGACGTTGAAGTCGCCGGTCAGCACCGTCGGCGTACCGTTCAACGCCCCCGACCATTCGGTCATGCGGCCAAAGAAATCGAGCTTCTGCCCAAATTTGGGGTTGAGCTCGCGATCGGGAATGTCGCCGCCGGCAGGGATATAGACATTGTCGAGGCGCACCCCCGACGGCAACGTCACCCCGACATGGCGCGCCTCGCCATTCGCCTGCCAGTCATATTTGCGCACGTCGGTCAGCGGCACCTTGCTGATGATCGCGACGCCATGGTGCATCCGCTGGCCGTGGGTGATGATGTGTTCATAGCCTAACGACTGGAACATGTCCTTGGGAAAGATGCCGCATTCGACCTTGGTCTCCTGCAGGCACAAAATGTCGGGCGCTTCCTCGCGCAGGAATTTCTCGACGATGCCGATGCGGGCGCGGACGCTGTTGATATTCCACGATGCGATGCTGGTGCGAGTCATGCAGTCGGCTCTATCGGCGCGGTGCATTGTTCGCAATGCGATTGCGGACTGGTGCTGCAAAGCCGCGTTAGCGGAAAAAAACGCCGGGAATCATAAACCCCCGTCCCAGGGGCGGTGGAACGGGGGTTCAAGGTCAGCGTTCGTCACGCTCTTGAATGAAGACACCGGGCAATCCGGGTGGGGCAACAGGGGGAAACCCAAATCCGGGGCCGTGTTGGCGTCTTCGAGAGTTGAAATAGCCCGCTCTCCCTGTCGCCAAGCTGAACAGAAATTGGCCGCAATGCGCCGATTTTGCAGTTCGTCGATGCCGGGCGACGGTTCGGCGGAAAAAGGCCGGGGAATTTTGCAAGAAAACGCCCCGGCCTGAATTTTTCGTTCAGCTTCGACTACCGACCACGCTTGTTCGGGCGCGGATCGGTCCAGCGGAACGCCGAATCGGCGACCGCGACGTTGAATTTCTGGTTGCTGAGGTCGATGCGCGTCCGGTTGTTCTGCGAATCGAGCGCGACCCAGCCGCGTAGGCGCAGCCCGGCGGGCGCCGATCCGTCGCGCACGAACACCATCGTGATCGTGCCATATTCGGGGCGCTTGGGATCCTTGACCTCGACGCTCAGCACATCGTTGCTGCCGGTGGGCAGGACCTTGGCGTATCGGGTGAGATCGCGGTCGGGGTCGAGTAGCGCGCCCAGCGGCGAATTCTTCACCGGCCAGCGCTGCACCTGCCGCACCTCATAATCGATCATGGTCAGCGAGCTGCCGTCACCAACGATCAGCAGCGGCACGCCCTTCTGATACTGGAACCGGATCTTGCCGGGGCGCTTCAACGTCAGCTTGCCCGACAGGCGCTGGCCGTTGCGGTCGGTCTGGACAAAGTCGGCGGTCATCGAACTCGTCGATTTGAGGTGCGATTGGACCGACGCCAGCGCGTTTGCCGATTGCGCGGTGGCGGGTGCGGTCGCGGCAAGGCCGGCCGCGGCCAGCGGCGCAAGCGCCAGCGCGGCGGCGCGCGTCAGGTTCAGGCGAGGAAAAGTCAGGGTCATGATGCTCTCATTCTGCAAAAATCGTGGTTCGCATGTGACGTTGGGGCGTTGAATATCCACTGAACCGCCGTTTCATCTCTCCGTCATCCCGGCGAAGGCCGGGATCTCACCCTCGCGCAACGACGCATGGCGAGATCCCGGCCTTCGCCGGGATGACGATGATGGGAAGTCCGGATTGAAACCCTAAACCCCGTAAAAGTTCCCTACCGCGGCTGGCCATATTGATCGGTCAGCACGTCGCGGCGACCGACATGGTTCGGCGGGCTCACCAGCCCTTCCTCCTCCATCCGTTCGATCAACCGCGCAGCGCTGTTGTACCCGATCCGCAATTGACGTTGCAGCCAGCTGGTCGAAGCCTTCTGGCTCTCGACGACGATCTGGCACGCCTTTGCATACATGCGGTCTTCGGCGCTGTCGCCGCCCGCGGGGGCGCCCTCCATCGCAAAACCGCCGTCCTCGGGATCTTCGGTGACGCTCTCGATATAGTCGGGGCGGCCCTGCCCCTTCCAGTGATCAGCGACCGCGCGGACCTCGTCGTCCGACACGAAGGGACCGTGGATGCGCGTGATCTGCTTGCCGCCGGGGACATAGAGCATGTCGCCCTTGCCGAGCAGCTGTTCGGCGCCCGCTTCGCCCAAGATCGTGCGGCTGTCGATTTTCGACGTGACGTTGAAGCTGATGCGCGTCGGCAAATTCGCCTTGATGACGCCGGTGATGACGTCGACCGAAGGGCGCTGCGTCGCAAGGATCAGGTGGATACCCGCCGCGCGCGCCTTCTGCGCGAGCCGCTGGATCAGGAATTCGACCTCTTTGCCCGCGGTCATCATCAAATCGGCGAGCTCGTCGACGACCACGACGATCTGCGGCAGCGGCGCATAATCGAGCGTCTCTTCCTCGTAGACCGGCTGGCCGGTGTCGGGGTCGTATCCGGTCTGGACGCGGCGCCCCAGCGACTTGCCCTTGGCGAGCGCCGCGCGCACCTTGTCGTTGTACGACGCGAGGTTGCGCACCGACAGCGACGACATCATCCGGTAGCGATCCTCCATCTGCTCGACCGCCCATTTGAGTGCGCGGATCGCCTTCTTGGGTTCGGTCACCACCGGAGCGAGCAGGTGCGGGATGTCGTCGTAGACGCTGAGTTCCAGCATTTTGGGATCGATCATGATCATCTTCACCTGATCGGGACCGAGGCGATAGAGCAGGGACAGGATCATCGCGTTGAGCCCGACCGACTTGCCCGATCCGGTGGTCCCCGCAATCAGCAGGTGCGGCATCGGCGCGAGATCGGCGATCACCGCGTCGCCGCTGATATTCTTGCCCAGGATGATCGGCAGCGCACCGGTCTGGTCCTGGAACAGCGCACTGCCGATGATTTCGTGCAGCACCACCGATTCGCGGTGCGCGTTGGGCAGTTCGATGCCGATCACGGTGCGGCCCGGGATCGGCGCGATGCGCGCCGACAGCGCCGACATGTTGCGCGCGATATCGTCGGCGAGGTTCGACACCCGGCTGGCCTTGGTCCCCGGCGCGGGCTCGAGTTCGTACATGGTGACGACCGGACCGGGACGGACCGCGGTGACGACGCCTTTGACCTGAAAATCCTCGAGCACGGATTCGAGCAGCCGCGCGTTGCGCTCCAGCCCCGCCTTGTCGATCTGGCCGGTCGGTCCCGGCGGCGGCGGCGCGAGCAGGTCAATCGATGGCAGCTGGTAATTGGTGAACAGCTCGGTCTGCGGCTTGGGCCGGGGCTTCGACGGTGCGGTGCGCTCGGCTGGGTCGGCGATTTCGGGCGGGGCGCGGTCGCTCGGCTCGGCGATCGCGCGGGGGCGCACGACGCGCTCCATCAGGTTTGGCGCGCGGGCGCCCTCGTCGGCGGTGCGCGCCGGCTCGGCGACGCGGCTCCGCTCGGCGGCGGGCAGGCGGAAGCGCGAGGCCCATCCCTTTTCAAGCCGCAGCGCGCGCCAAGCGAGCCACAGCCCCGCGGTCACCAGCAGCAGGATCGTCGCAATGCGGATCAGCGCTGCGGCGGGTTCGCCCGCGGCTGCGAACAGCGGCGTGATCGCTCCGCCGACCAGCAGCGCGATGATGCCGCCCCACCCCGCGGGCATCGGCGCGCCGGTCGCGGGCGACCACAGTTCGGCACCCAGCCCGACAAGGAGGATGCCGACGAAGCTGTACGCGAGCTGGCGCGGCCAATAGGGTTGGGGTTCGCCCAGCCACAGCCGCCACGCGAGCAGGCCGAGCAGCGGCAGCAGCAACGCGATCCCGACCCCGCCGATCGACAGCCCCAGATCGGCGAACCACGCGCCGGTGCTGCCCATCCAGTTGGCGGCGGTGCCGTCGGCGGCGGTGTTGAGCGCCGCATCGGTGCTGTCGTAGGTAACAAGCGCAAGCGCCAGGAACAGTGTGAAGAGCCCAAGCGCGGCCGCCGCGGCGATCACCAGCGATCGCGCGATGCTCTGGCGGAAAACGGTGCGCCAATCGGCCTTTATCGGTGCGGCCTTGCGGCTAGCCATGTTCTTCACGGTCCCTGTCAGTTAACCACGGCGATATGCGCATGGGGGGGAGTCGCCGTCAAGCGCGGCCCGGCGCGCACACGGCCTTTCCAACCGCCCTGCCGCGCGCTAGGGCAGCCCCATGAGCGAAACGCTGCGCAGCGATGTCCTGATCTCCGGCGGCGGCCTCGTCGGCCAGGCGCTCGCCCTTGCCCTGGCGCACCATGGCCTGTCGGTCCAGATCGTCGATCCCGCCGACCCGGTGGCGACGATCGCACCGGGATTCGATGGCCGCGCCTCGGCGATCGCCAGCGCGACCTGGCAGATGTTCGAGGTGCTGGGGATCGCGCAGCGGCTGGCGGGTCATGGCTGCCCGATCCGCGCGATCAAGGTCGGCGATGGCGCCCCCGACAGCGGCCGCGGCGGCGAGCTCGATTTCGTCACCGCCGACGGCGATCCGCCGCTTGGCACGATGATCGAGAACCGCCAGCTGCGTCTGGCACTCGCCGCGGGGTTGGCCGATGCACCGCTGGTGCGGCTGCATATGCCCGCCACCGTCACGACCCGCGACATCGGCGTCCATGGCGTCACGCTGACGCTCGCCGACGGGACGCGGCTTGCCGCGCCGCTGCTGATCGTCGCGGAGGGTCGCCGCTCGCCGACGCGCGACGCGGCGGGGTTCAGTATCGCGAGCTGGTCGTACCACCATCACGCGATGATCGGGGCCGTTGCGCACGAAAAGCCCCATGGCAATATCGCGCACGAAATCTTCTACCCCTCTGGTCCCTTCGCGCTGCTGCCGCTCGTCGATGATGGCGAAGGGCGGCACCGTTCGGCCTTTGTGTGGACCGTTGCCGAAAAGGACGGCCCCGGATTCGTCAAGCTGGGCGACCGCGGCTTTGTCGCCGAACTCGAAAAGCGCGCCGGCGGGGTGCTCGGCGCGATGGAGCTCGTCGCGCCGCGCATGACCTATCCGCTCGGTTTCCATCACAGCGCGTCGATCGTCGCCGAGCGGATCGCGCTCGTCGGCGACGCCGCGCATGGCATCCATCCGATTGCGGGGCAGGGGCTCAATCTTGGCCTCCGCGATGTCGCGGCGCTGACCGAAGTGCTCGTTGAGGGCGCACGGCTCGGACTCGATCTGGGCGATGCGGCCTTGCTCGCGCGCTATCAACGCTGGCGCGGGCTCGACAATATGATGGTCAGCCTCGCGACCGACGGGCTGACCCGCCTGTTCGGTATTCCGGGCCGCACCGCCGCCGCCGTGCGCCGCACTGGGCTCGGCGCGGTGCAGCGGCTGCCGATGCTCAAACGCTTCTTCATGGACGAAGCGCGCGGCGAGGCCGGCGATCTGCCCAAACTGCTCGCGGGGGCCGAAGTTTAAAGTCTGTCCTGCTCAAGCAGAATCATATCACCGTCGCCCTGAGCCTGTCGAAGGGCGCTTCTCGGCGATAAGCGCCCTTCGACAGGCTCAGGGCGACGTTTCCGTTTGAACAGGACAGACTCGAACCGGTTTTGTTCATCCGTCATCCCGGCGAAGGCCGGGATCTCGCCGGTGCGTAGAACCGCGAGGTTGAGATCCCGGCCTTCGCCGGGATGACGGAACATCTAAGCCTTGTTCGGCCGCGGTACGTATTTCTACCTAGCCCTTCAGCAGCCCGCCGCTCACCCTGTTTCCTTATCCTTGTCACCGCGGCACCCCCGCCGCGGCACGATGGGGAAGGACCATGTCGGCAAAAAGCGATGCACTCGAAACAGCGGTGACGGACTATATCCAGGCGCGAACCGCGCTCGATATGGCACCGGGCGCGCGGGCACGGACGCGCGCCGACCGAGCCTTCGCGCGCCTCGCGGAGCTGGCAGCGCCGCGCATCCGCTATTTCACCCGCCGCTACGGCCTCTCCGATGTCGCCGACGACGCGGCACAGGTCTGCGCCATCGCGCTGCACCGCGCCGCCGAACGCTATGATCCGGCGCGGGCGCGCTTCACCACCTATGTGAACTGGCAGCTGCGCGCCGAGCTCCAGGCACTGCGCCTTCGCCTCCATGGCGACCAGCGGACGGCGGGGCGGCAGCATGTCACCGCAACCTTGTCGCTCGATGCCTTGCAAGCCGATGGCGCCGACGACTGGCTGATCGATCCCGCCGCCGAAGCCGCGACCGAACAAGCCGCTGCCGACGGGCTGGCGATGCTTGCCGCCGATCGCCTGGTTGCCGATTGGGCGACGCGGCGCCGCGCGACAATGTCGCGGTCGGCGCGACACACGGATGCGCGGATCGAGGCGCGCGTCGCTGCCGAACAGGCGCTGGTCCGCCGCCAGCTGACCGTGACCGCAACGACCGAGCGACTAAGCGAAAGCGACCGCCATATCGTGCGCCGCGCGCTCGCCGACATCGCGCGCCACGCGGCGCCGCGCAAATTGCATTGAATGCCGCCTATTGCAGCGTGGCGCGGCCGTCGTCGCTATCGTAGCGACCGAAAAACTGCATCAGCTGGACGACCAGCTCGGCGCGCGCGTCGATCGGCGATGCTTCCAAGAGCGCCTGCTTGGCGGCGGCGTCGAACGGCGCGACCTGCGCGATGCCGTTGACCAGCGTCGCATCATCGAGCTGCCCGACCGAATCCCAATCGACGACATAACCCTGTCTGGTCGCAAAGCGCTTTGCCTCGCGTTCCAGACTGGCGCGCTCGACGCTCGACAGCACCGCATCATCCTCGATTTCGGCCTCGATCTCGGCCTCCACCTGACGAAAGGGGGTCGTGACGTCGAGTTCGCGGCGGACGCGAAACCGCGCCACGCCTTCCAGCACCAGATTGAAACGTCCCTCGTCGAGCGCTTCGACATCGACAATACGCCCGACGCAACCGACGTCATAGAGCGCGGGCGGCTCGCGGCTTTCCTCGCCCGGCAGCATACGCGGCTGGATCATCCCGATCTGGCGGTCGCGCGCCAACACCTCCTGCACCATCGCCGAATAGCGCGGCTCGAAAATATGCAGCGGCAGGTGCAGCCCGGGAAACAGCACCGCGCCGGGCAGCGGAAAAATCGCGATCCGCTGAATGGTCAGGGGCGCGTCCGCGTTCATCAACCAAACAGTACCAGCGACAGGCGGCGGCGCTGCGCCGCCACCCACGGATCCTCCAGCCCGACGGCTTCGAACAGCGACAGCAGCTTGGCGCGCGCCGCATCCTCGTTCCATTCGCGGTCGGCGGCGACGATATGGAGCAGATTGTCGGCAGCCGCGTCGCGTTGACCCGCCCCGATCTGCGCACTGGCGAGGTCGAAGCGCGCCTGATGATCGGCAGGATTTGCGGCAAGAGCGGCTTCAAGCGCCGCCAGCTCGCCAGCATCGGGGGCGTCGGCGGCCAGTGCGAGTGCGCTTTTCGCCTGCGCGATCGCGGGGTCGTCGGCGATTTCAGCGGGCAGCATGTCGAGTGCACCTTGTGCGCTGGTCAGGTCGCCTGCGAGGACAAAGGCGCGGATCAACCCGCCATGTGCCGCAGCATTGTCAGGCGCCATTTCGAGGATCTGCCCGAAGATGCTCGCGGCACGCTCGCCGTCGCCTTCGGCCAGCACGGTTTCACCCATGTCGATCAGCGGCGCGATCTCGACCGCGCGTGCCGTCGCTTCGCTTTCGATCGGCAGCTGCGCGAGCAGCTGGTCGAGCATCGACTTCAGCTGGCTTTCGGTGCGCGCGTTGGTGAGGTTGGCAACCGGCTGGCCCTGGAAAATCGCATAGACGGTCGGGATCGACTGAACCTGGAACTGGCTGGCGATGAACCGATTCGCATCGACGTCGATCTTGGCGAGCAGCACGCCCTTGTCGGCATAGTCGGTGGCGACCTTTTCCAGAATTGGGGTCAGCTGCTTGCACGGCCCGCACCATTCGGCCCAGAAATCCAGGATCACCAATTTGGTCATCGACGGTTCGACGACATCGCGGCGGAACGCGTCGACGGCTTCCTTTTCTTGCGGATTCAGACCCAATGTGGCCACGAAATCATGCTCCTGTTGCTCGTCCCCGGTCGTCGGCGCACCGATAGCAAGGACTCTTGTCCTGCTTATGTGGGAATTGCGGGCGATATGCCAACCCTTCGGCAAAAAACGCAAACAGGGCTTGCCGAGTCAAAAAGCCGGTGCTAATCGCCCGCCTCACCCGCTGGAACCGACCGGTTTCCAGCCGCCAGAGCGGGCGTAGCTCAGGGGTAGAGCACAACCTTGCCAAGGTTGGGGTCGAGGGTTCGAATCCCTTCGCCCGCTCCAGTTTTCCTAACAATTTCAGACACTTACGCCGAATGGCGGCGTAATACGCGTCGTTACGTGGGCTCGATTTTTGCCTCGCGTAATAAGGACGTAATATGATGGGAGCGAGCTGTCGGGTGCCTCTAGGGCAGGATCGGCGACGTTGTTCGCAGAGGTCCGAACATTCTTCCGCCGATCCGACACGCCTCACATGCTCTAATCTTTCTGCTGTTTGGCCTCTTGGCGGGCGTCGCGAAGGATTTCGATGCCGCCCTTGATCGCGATCAGCGCAGTCGCAAATCCAACCAGAAGGTCCGGCCAGTTCGTACCGAGCCACCAGACGAGGACACCCGCGATCAGGATGCCGCCGTTCGAGATGAAGTCGTTGTAGCTGAAGGTTGTCGCGGCTCTGAGGTTGACGTCCGGATCCTGAATGCGCTGCAAGAGCTTCAGACAAGCATAGTTCACCACCGCAGCGACGGCCGACATGATCATCATTGTCGGACCGATCGGTTCGCTGCCTTCGAAATAGCGCCGTCCTACATCGAACAGGACGCCGGCCGCGAAGACCAGCAGCATGACACCCGATGCCGTGGCAGCACGGGTTTTCCATTTCAGGCCGTGGCTGAGCGCAACGAGGCTCAAGGCATAGACCGCGGCGTCGGACAGATTGTCGAGCCCATTGGCGATGAGCGCGCTCGAATCGCCGAGCCCGCCGGTTACGAGGAAGGCGATCGCGATAGCCGAGTTCAGGACGAGAACGATCTGGAGCGTTCGCTTTTCGCGTTCGCTCCCGGATGCTTTTTCATTCATTGCAAGCTCCTCAATCCTCACCATCCCTAAAAGGAGGCGGAACCCGCTTGGGTTCCGCCCCAGTCAGCACTCTCGGTTGCCGCCGACAGGGGGGAATGGCGGCCATCCGGGAGTGTCTCAGCCTTCGGGGCTGGGGACGCTGCTCGGGCGCGCCAGCTCTTCCTCTTCGGCCTTCGCGGTCCGTCGATGGACCAGGAGGTACAGGGCCGGCAGCACGAGCAAAGTCAGGATCGTCGACGAGATGATCCCGCCGATGACGACAGTTGCCAGCGGCCGCTGCACCTCGGACCCAGCCCCGACATTGAGCGCCATCGGTACGAACCCGAGCGACGCCACCAGCGCCGTCATCATCACCGGTCTGAGGCGGGTCAGCGCGCCTTCGCGGATCGCCTCGACGAGCGCTTTTCCGCGTTCGCGCAGATCCTTGATGAAGGATAGCATCACCACGCCGTTCAGCACCGCGACCCCGGACAAAGCGATGAAGCCGACGCCCGCCGAGATCGATAACGGAATGTCGCGCAGCGCCAGCGCCGCGACCCCGCCCGTCAGCGCCAGAGGCACGCCCGAGAAGACGATCGCAGCATCGCGCACCGTGCCGAACAGCATGAACAGCAGCCCGAAGATCAGCAGCAGCACCAGCGGCACGACGATCTGGAGGCGCTCGGTCGCGGACTGAAGCTGCTCGAATGTGCCGCCATATTCGATGTAGTAACCATCGGGCAGCACGACCTCAGCTTCGACCTTTTGCGTGAGCTCGTCGATGAACGAGCCCAGATCGCGCCCACGAACATTCGCCGTGATCACCGCGCGGCGCTTGCCATTTTCGCGGCTGATCTGGTTCGGCCCCGCCGCGAGCGATATCTCCGCCAGCTCCGAAAGCGGCACGAAGCCGCCGGCCGGAAGTGCAACGGGGAGATTGCCGAGCGACGCGAGATCGGTGCGAATGGCCTCGGGAAGCCGGACGATGACGTCGAAGCGGCGGTCACCCTCGAAAAGCTCGCCGGCCTGACGGCCGCCGGTCGCTGTCGAAACCGCATCCTGCACCGTTTCCATGCTGACACCGTAGCGCGCGAGCTTGTCGCGATCGGGCGTGACCGAGAGCATCGGCAGGCCGGTGACCTGTTCGAGCTTCACGTCCTGCGCGCCCGCAATTCCGCCCGCGACTTCCTCGATCGCCTGCCCCGATTCGAGCAATTGATCGAGGTCGTCGCCGAACAACTTGATCGCCACGTCGGCGCGAACGCCGGCGATCAGCTCGTTCATGCGCATCTTCACCGGCTGGGTGAACTCATAATTGTTCCCTGGCACCTCGTTCGCCGCCTTGTTGAGTTCGGCAACGAGCTGGTCGCGCGTCTTTCTCGGATTGGGCCATTCCTTCCGGTCCTTGAGCATGATGAAATTATCGGCGACCGACGGGGGCATCGGATCGGTCGCTACCTCGGGAGTGCCGATCTTCGCGAACACCCGCTCGACTTCGGGGAACTGCCTGATCCTCTTCTCCAGCGCCTCCTGCATCGCGATCGACTGGGTGAGGCTCGTCCCCGGAATGCGCATCGCGTGCATCGCGATATCGCCTTCGTCGAGGTCCGGGATGAACTCGGACCCGAGACTGGTCGCCGCCACGCCGCTCAGCGCGACAAGCGCCAAAGCACCAGCCAGCGCAGCCTTCGGCCAATTGAGGACGCGGTCGAGCATCGGGCGGTAGCCCTTGCCGAGCCCGCGCATCAGCCAATTTTCCTTTTCTTCGACCTTGCCGGTCACGAACAGCGCCACCGCGGCCGGAACCAGGGTGAGCGACAGCAGCAGAGCGGCGGTAAGCGCGAGGACGACGGTGATCGCCATCGGATGGAAGGTTTTGCCCTCGACGCCCTCGAGCGCGAAGATCGGCAGATAGACTGCGGTGATGATAATAATGCCGAAGATGCTCGGCTTGATCACTTCTGCGCTTGCGGAAGCGACTAGGCCGAAGCGCTCGTCGCGGTCGAGCAGGCGTCCGAGCCTGTGCTGAGCCTCGCCGAGCCGGCGGAGGCAGTTCTCGACGATGATGACGGCCCCGTCGACGATGAGGCCGAAGTCGAGCGCCCCGAGGCTCATGAGGTTTGCCGATGTCCGCGTCTGGAGCATGCCCGTCAGCGTCATCAGCATCGCGACCGGAATGACCGCCGCCGTGATCAGCGCGGCCCGGAAATTGCCGAGCAGCAGGAACAGGATCACGATGACGAGCAGCGCGCCCTCGGCGAGATTCTTCTGCACCGTCGAAATCGTCCGCTCGACGAGCGCGGTGCGATCGTAGAGCGGCTTGGCAACGACACCCTTCGGCAACGCACGCGAGGCTTCGACGAGGCGTTCGGCCGAGGCCTGCGCCACCACGCGCGGATTCTCGCCGATCAGCATCGAGACCGTCGCGAGGACGACTTCCTTGCCATTTTCGGTTGCGGCGCCTGTGCGGAGCCCCGAGCCGATCGCGACATCGGCGACGTCGGCGATCCGGATCGGAACCCCGCCGCGGGTGGTGACGATGATCTGCGACAGGTCACGCTCATTATTGGCCTGACCCGGCACGCGGATCAGAATCTGTTCGCCGCTGCGCTCGACATAACCGGCCCCGCGGTTGGCATTATTGGCCTCGAGTGCGGTGACGACATCGTTGAGCGAGAGATTGAGCGAGGCGAGCGAGGCCGGGTTGGGTGTCACATGATATTGGCGGGCATAGCCGCCGATCGTGTTGATCTCGGCGACCCCCGGAATCGTGCGCATCTGCGGCCGGATGACCCAATCGGACATCGTCCGGAGGTCTTCCGCCGTATAAGGCGTGCCGTCGGGTTTTCGCGCGCCCGGTTCGGCCTCGATCGAGAACATGAAGATTTCGCCGAGGCCCGTCGAGATCGGGCCCATTTCGGGCTCCATCCCGGGCGGAAGCTGGCCGCGCGCGGCCTGGAGCCGCTCGTTGACCTGCTGGCGCGCGAAATAGATGTCGGTCCCGTCCTCGAAGACGACAGTGACCTGGCTCAGGCCATAGCGCGAGATCGACCTGGTATAGTTGAGGTTCGGGATGCCCGCGATCGCGGTCTCGATCGGATAGGTGATGCGCTGCTCGGACTCGAGCGGCGAATAGCCTTCCGCCTTGGTGTTGATCTGGACCTGGACGTTGGTGATGTCGGGAACGGCGTCGATGGGCAATTTGGTCGCGCTCCACGCGCCGATCGCGCAGAGGAGCGCGACCACCGCGAGGACGAGCCATCGTTGCCGGATCGAAAAGCCTATGGTTCTGGCTAGCATGTTATCCTGCTCCCCGATCAATGGTCGTGGCCCGCGCCGGACTTTTCGATGTCGGCGCGAACGAGGAAACTGCCCTTGGTGACATAGGCGGTGCCGGGCTTGATGCCCGACAGGACCTCGGTCCATTCGGGCGACGAACGGCCGAGCTTCAGCATCCGGACCTCATAGTCCTGCCCGAAATTGGCATAGACCACCTTGAAGTCGCGGAAGGGCTGGATCGCCTCGGTGCGCACGGCAAGCGGCACGGTGACGGGGTTGACCATCACGCGGCCGCGCAAGGCCATGCCAGGGCGGAGCGTTCCCGAGCGGTTCGGGATGGTCGCGCGGATGAGCGCAGTGCCCGCCTCGACATTGCCGTCGGGCAGGAACTGCCCGAGCGGCGCGGTCGCGATTTCGGCGCCGTCCTGCGTCTCCACCGTCACCCGCATGCCCGGACGTATGATCGCGAGGTCGCGGGGGAAGATGTTGAAGACGACCGTGGTCTGCGCCGGGTCGGTGACCACATAGAGTGCGCGCCCGTCGGTGACGTCGCCGGGGTTGGCGTTGCGCTCGGCGATCACGCCGCCGACCGTCGCATATACCGGATAGACCTGGAGGCTCTCGCTCGACTCGATGCGCGCGAGCAGTTCCCCACGGCGGACGCTGTCGCCCACCGCCTTGGTCACCGAGACGACGCGGCCGGGGAACTGGCCGCGAATTTCGGAGCGGGCGGTCGGCGACAGTTGGACGGTGCCGTAGAGTTCGCGCATTTCGCCCACCGTCGCCGGTCCGACGACCGCGGTTTCGATGCCTCCGGCCTTGGCGGCGTCAGCCCCGATCCGCGTGCGCCCTTCGGGGTTCGCATATTTCCAAACGTGCCGCTTGCCGCCCGTCACCGCGACAACCTCGACGTCGAAGCTGTGCGGTTCGGTGACGACACCTTGCCCTGCGAGGAATTTGCCCTGCGGGCGGAAGGTGAAGCGATCGACGTCGCCGCCAAGCCGCGTGAGGGTGATGGCGAGCTGGACATCCTTCGGGTCGACCGGTTTGCCGTCCCGCGTTGCGAAAACGCGGAATTGCGGCTCGGTGCCATTCTCGAAGATTATGACCTCGACCGCGAAATCGCCATTCTTGAGCAATTTGCCACCGTTCGGGCCTTTGGCATCTTCCTCGCCTTCGCCCTCAGCGTGGCTTTCGCCTTCTTCATGCTTGTCTTCGCCCTCGGCTCCGCCACCGCAGGCAGCGAGAGGCACAGCAAGGAACAGCGCCGCAGCCGCGGCGGGAAATGGAAACTTCTTCATGGAATATTCTCCGCAAGGGGAGCCGCATCGAAGCGGCCGGTCAGGCGATCGATCTCCGCGAGCAAATCGCGGTAGCGTGTCATGGCCTCGGCCCACTGACCCTGGATCTGGATGATGACGTCGGCGGCATCCTGTACGTCGGCGAACAGGAACCCGCCGCGGGCATAGCCTTCGCGCACCTGGCCGAGCGTCTTCACCGCCTTGGGATAGACGTCGTTCATGATGCCCTCGGCCCGGACGCGTGCGGCGTCGGCATCGGCGCGCAGCGACGCGAGGCGCCGCAGCCGCTCGAGCCGGCTCGCTTCGGATTGGAACTCGAGCTGCCGCCGTTCGGCCTGCGCCCGGGCGATATTGCCCTGGTTGCGGTCGAACCGTCCGAGCGGGATCGAGATGCCGCCAAGAACGGCGACATCATTGGTCTCGCGAAGAAAGCGCGTGCCGCCCGAGACCGTATAGTCCTGGTGCGCACGGCTCTGCTCGACGACGACCTGCGCGCGGGCCCGGTCGACGGCGGCGTCGAAGACCGCCGCGTCGGCTTCGGCGAGCGGCGGATCGCGCGGATCGGGTTTCTCGATCCCCTCGGCGATAACGAGGCTGTCAGGCGTGCCGCCCCAGAAGGAGGTGAGCAATGCGCGTGCGGACTGCCGCTTCGCCTGGGCTTCCTTCAGGGCCAGTTCGGCTTCGAGAATGCGGGCATCGGCGCGCGTCTCGACGAAGAGCGGATCCTTGTAGCCGCGCACGCGCCTGATCGCTTCGGTCCGCATCTCCTTTTCAAGTTTGACGCGATCCTCTGCGATCCAGACCATCTGCTCGGCGATCTGGACGTCGATATAGGCGCGCTGCACTTCCTGGGCGATGTCGAGCCGGACGAGCCGCCACTGCGCCTCGGCGAGAACGACACCGCGCTCGGCAAGCGCCATTCGCGCCTCGCGCTTGCCCCCGCGTTCGAGCGGCTGCGAATAGGTGACGGTGAGTTCCGATTGCCGGAACAGGCCATAGCCGCCCGTCCCGACGCCATTGTCCATGTCGACCGACACGGTCGGATTGGGACGGACGCGGGCTTGCAGCTGGTCGGCGCGCGCGGCGTCGACCCCCGCTTCGCCCGCTCTAAGCTCGGGCGATGCAGCGATGGCCCGCTCGACCGCCTGGTCGAGCGTTAGCGGCTGGGCCCAAACGGACCCCGCCAGCAGCGCAGCCCCGGCCAACAGGGCGGCGCGCATATGGATATGCATGAATGATCACTCCTGAACGATTCGACTGAGCGCAGGCCGAAAAGGGGCCGCGCGGCAGGCGGCGTTCAGGCGAGGGGAGGGTTCAGGGGCGGTGCGAGCGCGCGCGAAGCGAGGCGCGTCGCGGGCAACGCAAAGTGCAGGCCGCCGGAAAAACAGGACAGATCGTCATGACCCGAAAGGGCCTGATCGGATGCGACCGGGCAATTATGGTGACTGCCGTGGAGGTCGGCGTCCTGCTGACCTTTTTGCGTGTCCTTGTCCGACGCATGGCCCGGCTCGACATGGTGCGAAAGATGCGAATCCGTCGCATGGTGCGTCATGCCCGCCATCGCCGGCGCAGCATTGTGGAGCCCGCTGAGCAGCAGGATGAACACAAGCAACAGGCGAAGGGTAGCGCCGGACATGGTCGCGCCCCTAACAGCGAATGACCCGTTCCGGAAGTCCAAAACCGGATCAATCGGTTCGCGCAGCGCGGCTCTCCGTCGACCGGGCCGTTTCGATCAGCGCTTCGAGGGCCTGCGGCATCGGCATCGGCTCGAAGGCGCTCACCCGCGCGCGACCATTATTCCCTGCGGGGAGGCGGCCGGTCAGCGAACCGAGCGGGACGAGCAGGAACCGCATTGCCTGACCGGTAGCTTCACGGGCATCGCCGAGCTCGATCGCATAGCGAAACATGTGCCAGTGGGAGGCGAGATGCGCGCCCATATAGGGCTGGCTCAATATATGTTCCCATTCCAGCGCCTGCCACGCAGCGGCTTCATCTCCGATTCGGCGTGATTCGCAAAACAGGCGATATTGCTCGCGCAGCAGCGGCTCGATGACGGCCATGCTCACGGGATTTACTGTCGGCGGCACCATCCTCTTTCCCCCTTTTTTGTGCAGGGCAGGCTCTTGCACCCTGTAGTAGATACAGGGTCAAGCCCTGATGTTCCGGCAGGACGCTGTGCCGCTCTGCGTCCGATTTACCCCCTCGTCTCACGGGAAGCATATCGCTCGAATGTCGTCCCGAACAAAGGAGGCGGGAGCCAATAGCGAAGCGATAGAAATAAGAGTGAAAGACAATTGTAGAATTATTGTGCTTAACGCGTGATTGTTCGGCCGATATCCTGTTTCTTGAGGCGCATCTGCAACTATAGAGGGGCAAGGTGCACTGCTCTCTTACCTCCATGAGATAAAATTACGGAGCCGGTTCGGGGGTTCGAAGAGTGCCGCCGAAGTTGATTGAAAATCTTCTACTTTTCACCGCGCCGTTTCGATGCTAGGGGCCGGTTTCAATGCGACGGGTGATCCTCTTCCTCCTGACCCTTCTCCTTGCATCCGGAACGGTTGCGGGGTCGCTCGCACATGCGACCGAGGATCGGGCCGAGGCGAGCCTTTTCGTTGCTGTGATCGAAGCCGGCTGCGTTCCCGCACCGGCGATCGAAGGCGCCGAAGTCGACAAGAAAAAATCCTCTCCCGGCGAAAAGCAGCAGGTGCCTGCCGCCGCTCATGGCTGCCACGGTCACCATTCGGGCGTCCCGGCGGAATCGCTGTCGGCAGCGACCGAAACGCCTGCCCCTGAAGCGCATACGCGCATCCTGACGGCCGCCTTGCCGCCCGTCGCCTATATCGGGACGTTCCGCCCTCCAATCGCCTGACGCTCTAGGTCTGCGCGTGCCCTTCGCGTGCGCTTCTCCCTGGAAACGTCAGGAGTCTCCTTTTCATGAAATCCATAGTTGTCGCCGCGAGTCTCGTGGCGCTCGTTGCAGGCTCAAATTCCGCGCCCGCCGCTGCCCAGTCGGCAGCGACGGAGCTGGTGGGACCGCCTTCTTCCGCAGGCGAGGCCGTGCGTACCGGCCCGCTTCCCGCTCGATTGTCCCTCGCGCAGGCGATGGAGGAAGCCGACGCGCGCTCGCCGCGCGTGGTTGCCGCCGAAGCCGAAGTGGAGGCCGCTCGCGGTCGCCAGCGTCAGGCGGGCTATCGCTACAATCCGACGCTCAATGTCGATGTCGAGAATTTCGCAGGCACCGGCCCCTACTCGGGCCTGAACGGTCTCGAAACGACCGTGTCGGTCAATCAGCGTCTCGATATCGGGGGCCGGCGCC
This sequence comes from Sphingopyxis sp. 2PD, assembly GCF_005503695.1. Classification (GTDB taxonomy): domain Bacteria; phylum Pseudomonadota; class Alphaproteobacteria; order Sphingomonadales; family Sphingomonadaceae; genus Sphingopyxis. The sequence continues at coordinate 91,982 of NZ_SCMU01000007.1, read as the reverse complement.
GGTCGCGCATGACGCTCGCCGACGCCGAGTTTCTGGCCGCGAAGTACAAGTTGGAGATTGCACGCGCAGATCTTGCGCTCGATGTCCGCAACCAGTTCGCGACCGCTCTCGCGGCCCGCGATAGCCTCGCGCTCGCACGCGAAAATGAAGCGCGTGCCCGCGAACTCGTCCGCGTGGCACAGGCCATGGTCGATACCGGCAACGAGCCGCCGCTCCGTGCGTTCCGCGCCAATGCGGCTCTCGTTCAGGCCACCGCCGAGCTACGCACGGCCGAGGCCGAAGAAAGGACCGCCCGGCGTTCGCTCGCGGCGCTCCTTGGAAGCTCGGTCCCGCCTGCCGAGTTGATGGAAGGCGATATGTGGGTGGCACCGGAGACGGTGGACTCGCTCGCGACGCTCGACGTTCGCTTGGCAGAAACCGAGAAGCTGATTGCTGAAGCGCGGCTCCAGGGGCAGCGCGCCGATGGCCGGCTCGATCCGTCGGTCGGCTTCGGGGTGCGTCAGCTTCGCGACACCGGCGATCGCGCATTGATCGCCAATGTTTCCGTGCCGCTCCCCGTCTTCGACCGCAACCGCGGCAACATCTCGGCAGCCAAATCCGATGTCGCCGCCGCCATTGCGCGGCGCGAGAATGCAGTGGTCAATGCTCAGGCGGAGATCGCCAATGCGCAGGCCGAACTCGAAGCCGCAGAGGCCCGCCTCGCGGCGCTTGAGGGTAGCGGCATCGAGCAGGCGCGCGAAGGTGTCCGGCTCGCCGAACTCAGCTACCGCGCCGGCAAGTCCTCGCTCGTCGAATATATCGACGCGCAGCAGGCCTATGCGGCAACGCAGGCCGAACTGATCGCGGCGCGCCAGGCCCGGGCCGAAGCCCGCGCCATCCTATCGCGCCAGGCAGCCGCCGACGGCGATGCGGATCATCAGCCATGAGCGCGCCGAGCCTTCCAGTGGACGGAGGCGCCTTCGCCATCGTCCTTCCAAGTCAACAGGGGTGCGCCGCCGGTCGGCGCGCGAACCGCATCAACAGCGGAGATAGAATATGATCACCAAGGACAAGCGTCTCCTCGGCACTGTCGCGGGCGCCATGATACTCGCTGCCGTCACGGGCTTCGGCGTTGCACGCTGCACCGCCGACCCGGCCGCCGCGCCGGCTGCCGAAGGCGAAAAGGAAGCGGCGAGCGAAGCCCTTCCGAGCAGCCTCGCCATCACGCCCGAAGCGATCAAGGCCGCCGAGATCGGCGTCGAGACGATCGGCGCCGGCGGACTCGGTTCGGAAATCATCTCGCAAGCGACCGTTACCGCCGCGCCGAGCGGCGAGGCGATCGTCACCGCCCGCGCGGGCGGCGCGGTCACCCGTCTCTTCAAGCGGCTCGGCGATCCGGTCAGCGCCGGTGAGACGATCGCGATCGTGCAAAGCCGCGACGCCGCCCAGATTGCGGCCGAACGGATTGCCGCCGATGCGCGCTCGACGCTCGCGCAGAAAAATCTCCACCGCGAGAAGACCCTGTTCGACCAGAAGGTGTCGGCGCGCGTCGACTATGAGCAGGCGCAAGCCGAAGCCGCGGCCGCCGCGGCCGAAGCGCAGCGCGCGCGTGCCGCAGCGAGCGCCGCGCAGGTCACGCGCGATGGCAGCAGCGTCATCGTGGCAAGCCCGATCTCGGGACGGATCACGGCCGAGAACGCCAGCCTTGGCGCCTTCGTTCAGCCCGAAACCGAATTGTTCCGCGTTGCCGATCCCAGCAAGGTGCAGATCGAGGCCGCCGTCGGTCCGGCCGATGCCCAGCGGCTCTCGCCCGGAGACCGTGCGATCATCGAACTTCCCGACGGACGGACGATCGATGCCCGCGTGCGCGCCGTCACGCCCGGCCTGTCGGGCGACACGCGCTCGGCAACCGCCGTGCTCGACGTACCCGGGGCGCTCCAGCCGGGCTTGGCGGTCCGGGTGCGGCTGCTTCCGAGCCGCGGCGCCGAAACCGGTGGGCCGGCCCGTATCGTGATCGCGGACGAAGCCCTCCAGACGCTCGAAGGCCGCGACGTGGTGTTCGTCCGCACGAAGGACGGCTTCCGCGCGCAGCAGGTGACCGTCGGCCAGCGCAGCGCGGGCCGTGTCGAAATCCTCGCCGGGCTGAAGCCGGGCCAGATCGTCGCGACCAAGAACGCATTCCTGCTCAAGGCCGAACTCGGCAAGGGCGCGGGCGAGGAGGAATAAACCGTGATCGCGAAACTGATGGCGCTATCCGTCCGCGCGCGCTGGGCGGTACTCTTTCTCTTCCTCGTGATCGCGGGACTCGGCGTATGGCAGCTCACCAAGCTGCCGATCGACGCGGTTCCCGACATCACCAACAAGCAGGTGCAAATCAACACGATCGATCCGCGTCTCTCGCCGGTCGAAATCGAGAAGCTCGTAACCTATCCGATCGAAATCTCGCTCGCCGGCATTCCGGGGCTCGAGACGACACGCTCGATCTCGCGCAACGGCTTCAGCCAGGTGACGGCAATCTTCACCGATGAAACCGACCTCTATTTCGCGCGCCAGCAGGTGGGCGAACGGCTTCTCCAGGCGGGCGAGAATCTTCCCGACGGGGCCCAGCCGCAGATCGGTCCCGTCACGACGGGTCTCGGCGAGGTCGTCATGTACACCGTCGGCTACAAAAATCCCGACGGGAAGGGCGCCAAGAAGGTCGCGGGCCAACCAGGTTGGCAACCCGACGGCAGCTATCTGACCCCCGAGGGCGATATCCTCACCGACGAGATCGCCAAATCGGGCTATCTTCGCACGGTCCAGGACTGGATCGTCAGCCCGCAATTGAAGTCGGTCGGCGGCGTCGCCGGCGTCGACTCGATCGGCGGCTATGCCAAGACCTTCGTGGTCGAACCCGATCCGACCCGCCTCACCAGCTACGGCATTTCCTATAGCGAACTGGGCGAAGCCCTTGAACGCGCCAACCTCGCGGTCGGTGCCAACTACTATAACCGGGCAGGCGAGGCCTATCTCGTGCGCGTCGATGCACGCGTCCGCTCGGTCGACGAAATCCGCAACGCCGTCGTCGCGACGCGCGGCGGCGTGCCCGTGACGGTTGGACAGCTCGCCAATGTGAAGATCGGCGGCGACCTCAGAACCGGTGCGGGCAGCATGAACGGCAAGGAGGCGGTCATCGGGACCGTGCTCATGCTGATCGGGCAGAATAGCCGCACTGTTGCGGAGGATGTTTCGGCGAAGATCGCGCAGGTGTCGAAGACCCTGCCGCCCGGCGTCGAAGTGAAGGTGGTACTCGACCGCGCCAAGCTCGTGAACGCAACCGTCGGCACGGTTGAAAAGAACCTCACCGAAGGCGCGCTGCTCGTAGCGGCCGCGCTCTTCTTCCTGCTCGGCAACTGGCGCGCCGCGATCATCGCGGTGCTCGTCATTCCCTTCTCCTTCCTGATGATGGCGATGGGCATGAACGCCTTCCGGGTCCCCGGTAACCTGATGAGCCTCGGCGCGCTCGACTTCGGTCTGATCGTCGACGGGGCGGTGATCATCATCGAAAACTGCCTCGCCAGACTGGCGCACCGGCAGGAGCATGAAGGGAGATTGCTCAACCTTCGCGAACGTCTCGAGGAGACGATGCGCGCGAGCCAGGAGATGATCAAACCGACCGTCTTCGGCCAGGCGATCATCCTACTGGCCTTCGCGCCGTTGCTGATGTTTACGGGCGTCGAGGGGAAGACCTTCTCGCCGATGGCCATCACCATCATGCTCGCGCTCGTTGCGGCCTTCATTCTCGCGATCACCCTGGTTCCGGCGCTTGTCGCGCTGATGATTCGCGGCAAGGTTGCCGAGAAGGAAGTCTGGGCGATCCGCAAGTCGAAGGAGCGCTACCTGCCCTTGCTCGACAAGGCGCTCGCCAAGCCGTGGGCTTTCATCGCCGGCGGCTTTGCCTTCTTCGTCCTTGCGATCCCGGCGTTCGGACTGCTCGGCTCGGAATTCATTCCGCAGCTCGACGAGAAGAATATGGCGCTTGCCTCGACGCGCGTGCCTTCGGTGAGCCTCGAACAGTCTCTGGTCATGCAGCGCAACGTCGAGACGGCGATCTCGAGCCTGCCCGAAGTCGAGCTGATGTTTTCGAAGACGGGTACGGCCGAGGTGGCGACCGACCCGATGCCGCCGAACATCTCCGACGGTTTCGTGATCCTGAAACCCCAGGATCAGTGGCCGGCAGGTGTCGATTCGAAGGCCGATGTCGTCGAGCGTATCGAGAAAGCCGCTGGCGGCCAGCTCGGCCAGCTTTATGAAGTCAGCCAGCCGATCCAGCTTCGTTTCAACGAACTGATCGCGGGCGTTCGCGGCGACGTGGCCATCAAGCTCTACGGGGACGACCTCGACAAGATGTCGCTCGCGGCGAACGAGATGGTGCGCGTGCTCCAGGGCATACCGGGTGCGGGCAGCGTCAAGGCCGACCAAGTGGGCGGCGCTCCGACGCTCGACGTGAAGCTCGATCGCAATGCGATCGCGCGCTACGGTCTCTCGGTACAGGAGGTTGCCGATACGGTGTCGGCGGCGCTCGGCGGGCGGGAATCCGGCCTGCTCTATGAGGGCGACAGGCGCTTCGACATCACGGTTCGCGTCCCCGACGCGACCCGGGTCAATCTCGACGACATCCGCGCGCTGCCCGTGTTGCTGCCCTCCGAGGGCGGCAATCGCGGACAGATACCGCTCGCCCAGGTGGCGCAGATCCGGCTGACCGAAGGGCTCAACCAGATCAGCCGCGAAAATGGCAAGCGGCGCGTCGTCGTGCAGGTGAACCTCGAAGGCCGCGATGCGGGATCCTTCGTGGCCGAAGCGCAGGCGAAGATCGCCAATGTGAAGCTTCCGGCGGGCTATTACCTCGAATGGGGCGGGCAGTTCGAAAGTCTGCAGGCCGCATCGCAGCGGCTCTCGATCGTGGTGCCGCTCTGCTTCGCGGGCATCTTCATCCTGCTTTACATGGCGCTCGGCACGTTCGGGCGCGCGACCGCCGTGTTCCTCGCCGTGCCGCTTGGGCTCGCGGGCGGGGTGTTCACTCTCGCGCTTACGGGCATCAACTTCTCGGTGTCGGCGGCGGTGGGCTTCATCTGCCTTGCCGGCGTCGCGGTGCTCAACGGTCTCGTCGTCATGACGGCGATCCGCGAACGGCTCGAGAATGATGTCCCGCTCACGGAGGCAATCCGCGAGGGCATGACCGAGAAGATGCGTGCGGTGATCATGACCGGCTTCGTGCCCGCGATCGGCTTCGTGCCGATGGCGATCGCGACCGGCACGGGTGCCGAGGTGCAGAAGCCTCTCGCGACGACCGTCATCGGCGGTCTCATCGCGGCGACCATCCTGACGCTGCTCGTTCTCCCCGCGATCGCAAAAGTCGTCCTCGGGGCGAACTGGCAGCCGAAGTTCCTCAAGCGAAAAGCGGAGTCGGCGGTCCAGCCGGTCACGGAATAGGGAGAGACTGTCATGACAAAAGCATCCAAGCTCTTGCGCATCTACACCGATGAATCCGCCTTCTTCGGTGATCAGCGGGTCTTCGAGTTCATTTCCGAACTCGCTCGCCAGCAAAAGCTGGCAGGCGTTACGGTGCTCGAAGCGGTTCTCGGTTTCGGTCGCTCGGCGCATCTCCACCGCAAGCATGCGCTGGAGAATGACCGGGCGGTCGTGATCGAGATCATCGACGAGGAGCAGCGGCTCCGCGACTTTGCGGCGCAGCTGACCGAAATACCGGACATCGGGCTCATCACGCTCGAAGCGGTCGAAATCCTCGGCGGGAAATCCGCCGCGGAGCCCCCCGATGTTCAGAGCTGACCGGCATCTTGCCGGTCTACACCGCGGCGCAGGTCCCCGGCCTGCGTCGCGGACCAGCTCGTGCGAGCGAGGAGGTCTCCGATGTTCTCGGTAGGCACCTCGCTCCGCTTGCCGGTCCCGATCGGGCGGGTCTGGCGACTGCTCGTCGATATCGAGCGGTACGACGACTGGCATCCGACGCTCCGTTTCACCGATCGTCCGGGAGATGATGAGCGCGTAGGCTATGTCTATTCTCCGCGCGGGAAGCGGGGTCCGGAATTTGCATCCGAGGGGCGGATAACCGGCCTCGACTGGCTGACGGGCTTCTCCTGGCGGACAGGCACGCGCGGGCTGCTCGTCATCGAGGAGAGCTACCGGCTCGAAAAGCTCGGCCAAGGGGTGGAGGTTACCCATCGCCTGGAATGCGCGGGTCTCTTCTCATGGCTCGGCTATCCCATTCTGCGGCGGGTTTGCAGCGTTTTTCTCAAGCGCTCGAACATGGCGCTCGAACAGCAACTCCGTCGCACGACAGTTCAGTCCCGCTACGCGCGGCCAAGCGGGCGCCGCGCATGATCTTGAATTCGAAACCTGGCCGTCGGAGGCCCCTCTCAATCGCCCCCCTCACCACGGGCAGGGATTTCCGGCTGTCAGGGAGGTGCGGGAGCCGGGTCGCATCCCGCAATGGCTCCCGCACCTCATCCTGCCGCGCGTTTAACATGCGCCCGGATCGCATTGCCGACCGCCAACAGAGAAGGATGGCATCATGAGTGACCAGTTGCGGCTCGATATTCCGCTTCTCCTCCCCGAAGTCGCCGATACCGCCGACCGCTGCGTCGCGCGCCTGACGAGCGAACTCGAAGGACGCGAAGGCGTCGACAAGGTCCATGTTGTCCGCTCAAGCGACGGTTCGCCGCCACAGCTCTGCATCCATTACCGTCCGGATATTCTCCCGCTCGAACGCGTGCGGCAGCTCGCGCGCAGCGCCGGTGCCGAGCTCACCGGCCAGTATCAGCATCTCTTCTGGGATGACCTCGAAGGCGTCGGCCACGCCCGTCGCGCGCGGACGATCGGACTGAAGCTTCGCGAAATGCCGGGCGTGATCGAGGCCGAAGTCGGCGCCGCCGGTACGCTGCGCGCCGAGTTCCAGCGCTCGGAGACCTCCATCGAAATGATCAGAAAGACACTCTCGGATATGGGCGTCACTCAGAAATCGACTGCCGTCGCCGCGGCTGCCCCGGCACAAGCCGCCCACCAACATGGCGATGATGGCCATGACCATGGTCCGGATCACGCGCATGGGCCAGATCACAAACATGGCCATACGGGCGAGGATAGCCACGACCATGGCCATGATCATGGCGGCATCTTCGGCGAGCGGACCGAGCTGATCTTCGCGCTGCTGTGCGGTCTCGTCCTCGGCATCGGCTTTGCGATCGAGAAGCTCGCCGCGGCGCCGGAGTGGGTGCCGCTCGCATTCTATATTGCCGCTTATGGCTTCGGTGGCTGGTTCACTGTCCGCGAGGCCATCGAGAATCTGAAGCTCAAGCGCTTCGAGATCGACACGCTGATGCTCGTCGCCGCGGCCGGCGCTGCCGCGCTTGGTGCGTGGGCCGAAGGCGCGCTGCTCCTCTTCCTCTTCAGCCTCGGCCATGCGCTCGAACATTATGCCATGGGCCGCGCCAAGCGCGCAATCGAGGCGCTTGCGGAGCTGGCGCCGCAGACCGCGACGGTGAAGGATGCCGACGGGACGGCTCGCGAAGTCCCGGTCGAGCAGCTGGCGATTGGCGACACCGTCATCGTCAAGCCCAACGAGCGTCTTGCCGCCGACGGCTTCGTCGTCGTTGGCCGCACGGCGATAGATCAGGCTCCGGTGACCGGCGAGAGCGTCCCCGTCGACAAGGAACCGGTGGCCGATCGTGCGCAGGCCGCGGCAAAGCCCGATGCACTCGACGCAAAATATCGCGTCTTCGCGGGCACCATCAACGGCTATGGCGCGATCGAGATCGCGGTAACCCGTCTTGCGGCCGATACCACGCTCGCTAAGGTCGTGAAGATGGTGAGCGAGGCGGAAACGCAGAAATCGCCGACCCAGCGCTTCACCGACAAGTTCGAGCGCATCTTCGTGCCGAGCGTGCTCGCGCTTGTGTTCGTCCTGCTCTTCGCCTGGGTCGTTGTCGACGAGCCGTTCCGCGACAGCTTCTATCGCGCCATGGCGGTCCTTGTCGCGGCAAGCCCGTGCGCGCTCGCGATCGCGACGCCGAGTGCCGTCCTGTCGGGCGTTGCGCGTGCGGCGCGCGGCGGCGTGCTGGTCAAAGGCGGTGGCCCGCTCGAAAATCTCGGCTCGCTGACCGCGCTGGCGTTCGACAAGACGGGAACGCTCACCGAAGGAAAGCCGCGCATCACCGACGTCCTGCCGGCCAGCGGCGTGCCGAAGGAGGAACTGCTGCGGATCGCGGTGGCGGTCGAGCGGCTGAGCGATCATCCGCTTGCCGCTGCCATCGCGCGCGATGGCGAGGCCATGCTGACGTCGACGCGCGTACCGGTGGCGGACGACCTTAACAGCCTGACGGGTCGCGGCGTCACGGCAAAGGTCGAGGGCGAAACCGTCCTGATCGGCAAGGCCGAAATGTTCGGTGCCGACGGCATCGCGCCGATCGGCGGCGAAGTGGCGGCTGCGATCGCCGGCCTCCGCGAGCAGGGCCGCACGACGATGGTCGTTCGTATGGGCGACCGCGATCTTGGCGCGATCGGTCTGATGGACACGCCGCGCGAAGCGGCGCGCACCGCGATCGCCAAACTGCGCGAGCTCGGCATCGGCCGGATGATCATGATTTCGGGCGATCACCAGAAGGTCGCGGAATCGATTGCCGCCGAGGTCGGGATCGACGAGGCCTGGGGCGACCTGATGCCCGATCAGAAGGTCGACGCCATTCGCGACCTCAAGGCGCAGCAGCCGGTCGCCATGGTCGGTGACGGCGTCAATGACGCACCGGCGATGGCGAGCGCCACCGTCGGGATCGCGATGGGCGCCGCGGGGTCCGATGTTGCCCTCGAAACCGCCGACGTCGCGCTGATGGCCGATGACCTCGCTCATCTGCCGTTCGCGATCGGACTTAGCCGCCAGACGCGCCGCATCATCCGCCAGAATCTGGTGGTCAGCCTCGGCGTCGTCGTGGTCCTCGTGCCGGCGACGATCTTCGGACTCGGAATCGGTGCGGCGGTCGCGGCGCACGAAGGCTCGACCCTCGTCGTCGTCGCCAACGCGCTTCGCCTGCTCGCCTATCGCGATCGCAGCATGGGCTGAGGGCGCACAGTCGCGGTGGGATCGAACCGGAAGGGGGAGAGAGGATGAACTTCAAGAATATCTCGGCCTGGTCCATCCGGAACCCGATCCCGCCGCTCGTCATGTTCTTCGGTCTGACGGTGGCGGGCATCGTCTCCTTCCTCATGATGGGGGTCCAGAGCGATCCCGACATCGATTTTCCGGGCGCCATCGTCATCATCGCCCAGCCGGGCGCCGCGCCCACCGAACTCGAAACGCAGGTCACGCAGCGTGTCGAGGCGGCGGTGCGGACGATCGAGGGGATCGACGAGCTCAATTCGACGGTTACCGAAGGCCAGTCGCAGACCTTCGTCCAGTTCGCGATCGGCACGCCGATCGACCGGGCGGTGACTGACATTCGCGACAAGATCACCCAGATCCGCAGCAACCTGCCGAACGGCATCCTCGAACCGCAGGTTATCCGCCTCTCTACCTCGGGCAACACGCTTGCCTATTGGTCGGCTTCGGCCACCGATATGACGCTCGAGGAATTGAGCTGGTATGTCGACAATGTCGTCGCGAAGCGGCTGATCGCGGTCCCCGGCATGGGCGACGCCTATCGCCGGGGCGGCGTCAGCCGCGAAATCCGCGTCATCCTCAACCCCGAACGCATGCGCGCCTACGGCCTTACCGCCGCCGCGGTGAACACCCAGCTCGTCCAGCTCAATGTCAATGCGGCCGGCGGCCGGATGGAGGTCGCGGGCTCCGAGCAGGCGGTGCGTATCCTCGGGAACGCGAGCAGCGCCAACGCGCTCGGCGAGACGCTAATCTCGGTCGGGACGAACCGGACCGTGCGCCTCGCCGATATCGCCGAGGTCAAGGATCTCTACGCCGAGCAGCGCTCGGTCTCGAAGCAGGACGGGCGGCAGGTGCTGACCTTCGGCTTCGAGCGCGCCAAGGGCGCCTCGGATGTGACCGTCTATGACGCTGCGGTCGAGGAGCTGCGAAAACTCGAGAAGGAAAACCCCAAGGTCAAATTCACCGAGCTGTTCAGCGATATCGAATATACCAAAGGCCAATATCATTCGGCGATCAATGCGATGGTCGAGGGCGCGATCCTCGCGGTCGTCGTCGTCTTCCTTTTCTTGCGCGACTGGCGGGCGACGTTGATCTCGGCGCTCGCCATCCCGCTGTCGGCGGTCCCGACCTTCCTGTTCATGGACCTCATGGGCTTCTCGCTCAACATGATGACCTTGCTCGCGCTCAGCCTCGTTGCCGGCGTGCTGGTCGACGATGCGATCGTCGAGATCGAGAATATCGTGCGCCACATGCGGATGGGCAAATCGGCCTATCAGGCCTCGATCGATGCGGCCGACGAGATCGGCCTCGCGGTGCTCGCGACAACCATGACGATCGTCGCGGTGTTCCTGCCGGTCGGGCTGATGCCGGGCGTCGCCGGGCAATATTTCAAGAATTTCGGACTGACGGTCGTGGCCGCGGTGCTGATGAGCCTCGCGGTCGCGCGCATGATCACACCCATGCTCGCCGCCTATTTTCTCTCTGCGCAGGGTCCGCAAAAGCATGGCGAGGGCCCGCTGATCGACACCTATATGCGCATCTTGCGCTGGAGCCTCGACACCAGCGGGGCCGCTGCCGCGCGTGCGCGCGGCGGGCGCTGGAAATGGCTCGGTTACATCAAGGACCATCGCGTCTGGGTGGTCGGCATCGGTGTGCTGGCGCTCTTTGCGACCATTTTCAGCTTCTCGCTGCTCCCGATGACCTTCCAGCCGTCGATCGATTCCGACACGAGCCGCGTGGCCATCCAGCTCGCCCCGGGCGCAACGCTCGAACAGACCGAGGCAGTGGCCGACGAGGTGACCGATCTCATGAAGCGCGACCCGCTCGTCGAATCCGCCCTGTCGCGGATCGATGTCGGCACGGCGACGGTCTATCTGAAATTGCGCAAGGACCGCGAGCTGACCTCGACCGAGTTCGAAAAGGACCGCGCGCCGCGGCTAGCGCAGGTTCCCGATGCCCGAATCAACTTCCAGTCGCAGCATGGCGGCGGCGGCGGCAGCAGCCGCGACATCTCGATCACGCTCGGCAGCGACGACCCGAAGAAGCTCGAAGATGTCGGCAACCGGCTGCTTGCCGAGATGGCCCGCGTGAAGGAAATCCGGTCGCCGCGTGTCGAGGGCAATCTTCAGCGCCCCGAGATCGTCATTCGCCCGCGCTTCGCGCTCGCGGCGCAGCTCGGCGTGACGACGCAGGCGCTCAGCCAGTCGATCCGCGTCGCGACATTGGGCGAGATCGACCAGAATAGCGCGAAATTCTCGCTGTCCGACCGGCAAATCCCCGTTCGCGTCGCGCTTGCGGAAACCGCGCGCGAGCGGCTCGATACGCTGCGCAATATGCCTGTTCCGACCCGGAACGGGGGAACGGTGCCGCTCTCGGTTGTGGCCGAGATCGGCTTCGGCGCCGGCCCGACCCAGATCAATCGGACCAACCAGGTGCGCCAGCTCACCATCGGGGCCGACCTGGCTCCGGGTCTCGTGACCGGTCAGGCGATGGACAAGGTCGAGGCGCTGCCGGCGCTCAAGGCGCTGCCCGCCGGGGTCACGCGGCTGGTACTCGGGAGCGCCAAGTGGCAGGCCGAGATGCTGCGCAACTTCGCGATCGCGGTCGTATCGGGGATTTTTCTCGTGCTCGCTGTGCTGATCCTACTCTATCGCAAGATCATCCCGCCCTTCGTCAACATGGGCTCGCTTCTGCTCGCCCCGCTCGGCGGGGCGGTCGCGTTGCTGCTGACGGGCTATCCGCTCTCGCTTCCCGTGTTCATCGGCGTGCTGATGCTGCTCGGTATCGTCGGCAAGAACAGCATCCTTCTCGTCGACTTCGCGATCGAGGAAATGGCGTCGGGGGTGCCGCGCGACGAGGCGATTGTCGACGCCGGACACAAGCGCGCGCAGCCGATCCTGATGACCACGGTCGCGATGGTCGCGGGCATGATCCCGACCGCGCTGTCGCTCACCGGCGACGGCGCATGGCGCGCGCCGATGGCGGTCACGGTGATCGGCGGGCTCATCCTGTCGACGATGCTGACACTGCTGATCGTGCCGGCGTCCTTCAGCCTCGCGGCGGGCTTCGAACGCCGGATGGTCCCGCGCTTGCGCCGCTGGTTCACGACGGGCGGCGCGCACGCCGACCCATCGCCTGCGGGCGTCACCGACATCGGCGCGGGGCAAAGCCCGGCGGCCGATCGATAGAGGAGTTAAGCTGATGGAGTTCGAGCGGGAGCATGACCTCCCCTATAGTCCGGAGCAGATATGGGCGGTCCTCGGCGATTTCGAGAACCACCGGATCTGGAATCCCTATGTCCGGATCGAGCAGCTTGCCGAGGACCCGATCGCGATCCGCTATTCGATGCGCATGGATCCGCACAAGCCCAAGTTTCTCGAAGTCTCCGCGGCGGTGCTCTCCGCGCGCCCGGGCGAGGAGCTGATACTCGACGTCAAGCCGAGCTTCATCCTCCAGTTCGAGGAGAGTTATATCCTGACGCCGACGGCGAGCGGGACGAAGTTCGTTCACCGCTATCGTTGCCGCGGGCCCTTTGCCTGGCTCCGGCTTCCCGGCATCAAGACCAGCTTCCAGCGAATGATCGCGTCGATCGACGGCATCCTGCTCAGCTACCTCAAGTCCAAATACAGCAAGCCGCCACCGCCGCCGCGACGGCCCAAGTCCAAGTTCAAAGGTGGCCGGCGATGACGAGCTTTCCGCTGCTCGCGCCGCACAAATGGCGTCCGCTCGGCGCGGCCTGGGCAATCGCCCTCCTGTCGAGCCTGGCCGTCCTCTTCGTCGGCGAGGTCATGGGCCAGGCGCCGTGCGACCTCTGCTGGTTCCAGCGTAGCTTCATGTTCCCGCTTGCGATCATTCTCGGCATCGCGGCGTTCAGGTCGGACCGCGCCATCGTTCCTTATGGGCTGGCGCTGGCTGCGGGCGGTGGTCTCGTCGCTTTCTATCATAGCCTGCTCTACGTCGGCGTCATTCCGGCCCCGATCGTCCCCTGCACCGGCGGTCCATCATGCTCGGGAGAGAGCATGGCAATCGGAGGCGTGCCGCTGCCCCTCCCGTCGCTGACCGCGTTCGCGCTCATCCTCACCCTCTTGCTCAACTTCCAAAGGAGACTGAAATCATGAACAAACGCATCGGAGTGGTGGCCACGCTTGTCGTTTCCGCACTCGCTTTCACCGGCGGCGCGATGCTCTACAGCGGAACCGCCGAGGGCGAACCCACGAAGAAGGTCGTGGCGGGGCCCGTCGACAGCCTCATTCGCCCGCATTCGCCGATCATCGGACCGAAAAATGCCCCGGTCACCATCGTCGAATTTTTCGACCCGTCGTGCGAGGCCTGCCGCGCCTTCTATCCCACGGTGAAGGGCATCGTTGCCAAATATCCCAAGGATGTGCGTCTCGTTATGCGCTACCTGCCGCTGCACCCCGGCTCGGCCGAGGCGATCGTGATCCTCGAAGCCGCCCGCGTCCAGGGCAAGCTCGAGCCGGTGACGGCCGCCCTGCTCGAAGCGCAGCCCGAATGGCACGACGGCAAGATGGACGGTGCCTGGGCGGCCGCCGAGAAGGCCGGCCTCAATGTCGCGAAGGCGCGCGCGATGCCGACAACCGATGCGATGGCCTGGATGGAGCAGGACATCGCCGACGCGCGTGCGGTCGGCGTCCGGGGCACGCCGACCTTCTTCGTCAATGGCGAGATGCTCGTCCAGCCGAGCCCCGAACAGGTCGAGGCCCGAGTCCAGGCCGCGGTAGCGGCAAAGGGCAAATGAGGGCCCGCACCCGTCCCGCTTCGTCCACGCGGGACGGGTGCCCACCATGCGGCGCGATACTGTCTCTCCCGCCATCGGCCTGTCGCATGGAGACGCCGGGTCACCGTCCGATCGGCAGCATCGGAGCCAATATTCACAGCGCATTCAAACATGAAGGGGGATTTTGAACGCCACGAAAAGGAGAGACTGACATGCGAAAACTGATGACGATCGCGGCCGCGATGCTCGCCTTCGCGCTCCCCGGAACAGCGCTTGCCCAGCACCATGGCGATCGCGGGGGATATAGCCGCGGACATGACGCGCCACGTGGTCATGACCGCGACTATCGTTCCTCACGCCACGGCGTGCCCAATTATGGCTATGATCGTGGCTATCGTGGCTACGATCCCTACTACCGCGGCCATGATCGCCGCTATGAACGGCGGGACCGCTACGAGCGGCGCTATCAGAAGCGCCGGATGCACCACCATCACCGCGGGCGTCACTGGCGCGGCTAGCCGCGACCGCGCGGGCCGGGCGAGAAACTACCGCTTCGCCCCATAGATTGAAATCGAGCCGGTCGGCGTCGGGATGACTCTCATCTCTTCGACCGCCTCGAAACCCGCGGCTTTAAGGATCACCGGGACGCAGCCCTTAGCGTTGGGTTCGGTATATTCGAACCCGTCGAGCAGCTGGATCTGTCGAAAAAGCATGCGCATCAGCAGCGAGCGCTGCTCGCCATAGTCGGCTATGAAAAGGGTCCCGCCCGGCCTCAGGAGCCTGAACATCTGCGCGGCAATCGCTTCCTTAACGGCCATCGGGCACTGGTGAAGGACCAGGCTCGATACGATCTTGTCGCATTGCCGGAGTGCGTCGATGCCGTCCAGCTCGTCGCCCATAGCCTCGAACCATCGAATCTCGGCATCGGCAACCTCAGCCTTGGCGCGCGCGATTTCCAGCACGGCGGGGTCGGGATCGACCGCCAGAACGATGCTCTCCGGCGCCGCCTGCTTGAGGGCGATCGCAAAGGTTCCCGTGCCGCACCCGATATCGACGATCCGCTCGCCCGGCCGCGGTTCGGCGAAGCGCAGCAAGTCGCTTCGCCATCTTTTCTCTCTGGTCATGAGGGCTATGGCGGCATCGTAGCGGTCGAGCGATCCGCTCTTGCCGAGTGCCGGGACGAAGTCTCTGTGTGCGTCTGACATGATGCGCCTCTACCAGGCGCGATCACGCACCGGCTTGAACGGAGAGGCTATGATTCGATGAAAAGGTCGCTTGCCCGGATACCGAACATCGCCTTGATCGTGCGGGCGAAATGCGCGCTGTCGCTGAACCCTGCCATGTGTGCGGCCTCGGTCGCGCTGCGGCGCATTCCCAATTCGTCGAAGGCGATAATCAACCTTCGCCAGAGCACAAAGCGCTGGAAGGGCATGCCGATCTCGGCGGCAAAGAGATGCCGGAAGCGGCCGAGCGAAAGGCGGCTCTCCTCCGCCACAGCCGCGAGACGGACAGAGCCCATGGGGATCAGGCGGTCAATCGAGGCGGCGGCGCGGGTGATGCGCGGATCGAGCGGGGGTCGGGCGCCTCGCGTGAGCCAGTTTTTCCAGAAGGACCGCTGTCCCGGCAGCGCGACATGAATCGGATCGGAGCAGATCAGCCGGTCTTTCAGATCTACCGGCGGACCGAAGACCACTGTCGGCTCGACGAACCATAATTCAGCCGTGGGCGCGGGGAGCAGCCGGTGCACGGTATCGGGTTCGATGAGCAAGCAACGCCCCGACAGGCGCGCGCCATCAGCATCGACCACGGTAAGCGGCTCGGCACAAAACACTGCCTGCGCCGCAAAATGGCGGTGCGCGGCGGCATCGCCAACCGAACCCGACCAGAGAGCATGATAGTCGCCGAGGCTAAGTCGGCCGTTCCAGTTGGACGTTTCGGGCATCGGGTCGCAATAGCAGGCCTAACTCGTGTGCGTAACGGGCGCCGGGTAAGCACTCTGGCTCGGAGGCTCTTTTCGGAAGCCGTCTTACGGCCAAGGAGGAGTGCGCCGACCCCGTGATGATTCCCCTCATCGACCGGGCGCTGTCTCGATGCGGCGATGTTGCCGACTGTTGTAACGATAGCCGATCCAGAGGATTGCAAGCGCGAGAAGCTGGAGCAACAACGGTTCGAGCGAAGGAAATATCCCCATCGCCGGGAAGCGGGGAAAATGAGCTAGCGGGGTGATGCCGAGGAGGCCGGCTTCCTGTAGCGCGCCCGCGCCCTTGCCGGCCAGGACAACCGCGAGGATAGCGATGAGCGAAGAGCTGTAAGCGAAAAATCTTCCGATCGGCAGGACCCGGCTGTAACGAAGCATGACCCATGCGATTGCTGCCAGGATCACCACTGCGGTTCCGGCTCCGGCGGCGATCGCGCTGCGGCTTCCTTGCGCGGCGAGAGCTGCGAAAAACAGGATGGTCTCAAAGACTTCCCGATAGACCACGAGGAAAGCGAGCCCGAACAGGAACCAGGCCGAGCGACGTGAAAGCGCTTTGCCCATCGCTTCGCGAATATAGCGCTGCCAGCTCTCCGCATGTGACTTTCCGTGCATCCAGATGCCGACCCAGACGAGAACGACTGCGGCGAAAAGCGAGCCAAATCCCTCTGTCAACTCGCGGTTCGCTCCGCTGATCGAGATTGCATAGGTCGCGACTGCCCAGGTTGCGCCGCCGGCTGCCAGGGCTGCGATCCAGCCGCCATGGACATAGGGTAGGACCTCAGGCCGTTCGGCCTTTCGTAAGAAAGCGATCATCGCCACGATGATCAGAAGCGCTTCGAGACCCTCGCGCAGCAAGATGGTAAGCGCCCCGACAAAGGTCGATGCGTCGCTGGCTGCATCGGGAGACAGTGCAGCTTCGGCATCGGCGAAAAGGGTTTCGACTGCGGCGGCTTTACCCGCGACCGCATCGACCGGCACACCTCGCGCGATGGACACGCGATAATCGGACATCGCGGATTCGATTTGCGCCATAAGGGCGGAATCGCGCGTCGTCAGGATCGGCTCAATCGGTTCGAAACCGTCGAGATAGGCGGACAGCGCGAGACGCTCTGCCTCGCTCCGATTTCCCTTGCGGTACGCGGCAAGGCTTTGCGCCAATTTGTCACGGGCAACCGCAAGCGTCGCGGGCGAAGCGGTTGTCAATGCTTGGGGATCTGAGCGCAAATAGGCGGTAAGCGCGTCGGCCTGCTCCGATCCCAGCCCACGACCAAGCACTTCCGGGCTGAGACTCGTGAAGGCTTGCAGGTCGGGGACCAGTTCGCGCGCCGCAGGGGTCTGGTTCCAGACACGCCGGCCGGCTGCGACGTCGCGAAAGGCAAATCCACCGGCATAGGCTGCTACCGCCCAGCGGTCGTCGGAGGGCAAATGGGCAAAACTGGGCATGGACGTGCCTTCGAGCCCCTGTCCTATCACCTGATAGAGCGCGAACAGACTGCGCTTGCGAGCGCGTCCGGCGTCGGTGAAATCGATAGGTGCCGGGTCGAGCCCCTTGGCCTGAGGTCCATTGCCATCGCCGCGCGCGCCGTGACAGCTGGCGCAATTTTCCAGATAGACTTGGGCTCCGCGCCGGGGATCTGGAGCGTTGCGCGGCGCGAGGGGCACAGGGTAGGCGGCGAGGAGGTCCGCCGCGAGTCCGCGCGCCTGGCCAGCCACCTTGCCGGGGTCCGCCTTCGATGCGATCGCCGTCTGGAGTTGTCCCGCTTCACTGACAAGGCGAGCCCGCGCCGGGGATACCGGAAGCGCTTCGATCCCCTTGCGAACGGTGGCGGAAAACTCGGTCATCTCGGCATATTCGACCGTGCTCGTCACCGCGCCATTCGAGACCGCTCCACCATAGTCGACCGCAACATAGTCCAGCAGGCGCCAGATGGTCTGGACTTCGCCGGCATCAGTGCGGGCCTGTGCCGTCGGCACGACGAGGCCGCAGATTGCAGCGAGCGCGATCAGCAGAGAGAGAAAGCGGCGGGCGGGGGGCATTGGCCCTATTGTCCGGGCACAGTCGACAGTTCGCGCAATTCGGTCCGCGCGCTGCGTAGAATCTCATAGGCCGAATGCAGGAAAAGCGTGGCAATGATGGCGGCGACTGCAAGGTCGGGCCAGGCTTGCCCGGTCCATGCGACGAGGCCGGCGGCGATGATCACCGCCACATTGGCGATCGCGTCGTTGCGGCTGAACAGCCACACCGCCCGGACATTGGCGTCGCCTTCGCGGAACCGCGAGAGGACCGCGGCCGAGGTGAGGTTGACGAGGAGGGCGGCGGCGCCGATGCCGCCCATCAGCTCGGCTTCGGGCGGAACCGCGGTCAGGGCACGCCACAGCGCGACGCCGATGACCCCTATGCCAAGCGACAGCAGGAACAGGCCTTGGGCTAAGGCGATACGCGTGCGGGCGAGCGCAGTCCAGCCTATCGCGACGAGGCCGGCCAACGTGATCGTGCCGTCGCCGATAAAGTCGAGCGAGTCGGCTTTCAGCGCCTGGCTGTTGGCGATGAACCCGCCGACGATCTCGATCGCGCCGAAGCCGAGATTGAGAATTACGACGATCCACAAGGCCCTTCGATAGGCGGGATCGCGTTCGGCCCTGACGGTGTCGCCCGTGCAGCCGCAATTGCTGTCGTTGCTCATTCCCCTGTTCTACATTCTACAGTAACTGTAGAAGCAAGCTGAAATCGAAACGAGACTGAGAGGAAGGGAGATGGCGCGCGACACGCGGCTGCCGATCGGCGGCCTGGCGAAACGCACCGGCACCAAGGTAAACACGATCCGCTTCTATGAGGATATCGGATTGCTGCCTTGCGCAGCGCGCACAGCCTCTGGCCGGCGCACCTACGGGGATGAGGATGTCGGGCGCCTCGCATTCATCCGCAATGCCCGCGGCCTCGGCTTTTCGATCGATGAAATCCGGTCGTTGACGGCGCTGGCCTTGGGGCCGGGGCAGGACTGCGCCGAAATCCGCGCAGTTGCGGCGCGTCACCTGCTCGATGTCGATGAAAAGCTGGAACGGATGGCGCGGCTCCGTGCTGAACTTGCCCGTATCGTCCAGCTCTGCGATGGCGGGCCGGTGTCGGATTGCCGGGTCATCGAGGCCATCGCCGCCGGAAATGCCTAGCCGCCGCGCTATCGGGACTGTCGGCGGCTTGCGGCTCAGCCGCAGCAACTGCCCTTGCCGCCGTCAACCTGTATTGGCGGGCAGGGTACCGTGCCATAGGAACAGAAGACACAGCAGTCTCCTGGCAGCGGCTTGAGCAGCGCGCCGCATCCCTTGCAGTCGTAGAAATACTGACACGCATCGGTGGGCATGATTTCGTCGGCGATTTGACCGCAGAGCGGACACGTCAGCGTCGATTGCAGGACCGGCGAGGGATCAAGCATAGCGATAGCCGAGCCAGAGGAGGACGGCGGCGAGGAGCAGTCCGATCAGGGTCACAAAGCGCAGCGACGCGGGCACGCACAGGCCATCGGCGCCGCAGCGCGCCGCGCGCATCTGCTGGCGCGCCAGCAGGACGCCACCGGCGACGAGCGAAATTGCGCCGAATGCGACGAACCAGAGCCGGTAGGGCGCGGCCGGGACCGCTATGCCGACGAGCCAGGCGGACCCGAGCCCCGCCGAGGCCAGCAGCATGGGGAGGGCGCAGCAGGTGGCTGCGAGAAAGCCCGATGCGATCCCGCCAAGCGCCAGCGAAATGGCCCCAAATCCTTTTGGACGCCTTGCATCTCCAGCCAAATTCAAACTCCTTGTTTCGCGGTAGCGGCAAGTCTACCATCTGTAGTGACTACAGATGCAAGCGGAATCGCAATGGCCCCCTCAAGCACCATCCCCATCGGCGAGCTTTCTCGGCTTACCGGCTGCAATATCGAGACGATCCGCTATTATGAGCGCATCGGCATTCTGCCCGCGCCGGTCCGGTACGGGCGATTTCGCCGTTATGATTCAGCTGGTGTGCGGCGCCTTGCATTTGTGCGCCGCGCGCGCGAACTGGGGTTTCCCCTCGATACGGTCCGGACTTTGCTCCTTCTTGCCGAAGGCGGCGGCCATAGCTGCGATCAGGCGCGCCATATGGCCGAGAGCCAGCTTGCCGACGTCCTCGCCAAGCGCGCCGACCTCGACCGGATGGCCGCTGTCTTGGGCGATCTTGTCGAGGCGTGCGGCGCCGGCGATGCCGGGGGCTGCCCGCTTCTGGAGGCGCTGTCCGACTAGGTTCGAGTACAGCCGTCTTCCGCCAGCGCCCCAAAGCAGCCATTGCGCGCGGCAACTAGGGCCACCGCGCGCAATGGCGGCGCGTTACGGCGCCTTGTCGAGCTTGGTGATCGTCCCGGCCTTGCCGTCCCAATTGAGCTCGAACGCGACCTTGTCGCCGACCTTGATGTCCTTCAGCAGCTCGGGTTTCGCCGCAAAACCCATCGTCATCGGCGGCCATTCGAGTTCGGCGATCGCGCCATGATCGAGCGTGACCTGGCCTTTTGCCGTATCGATCGCGGTCACGGTCGCCGTGCCCTTGCCATGCTTCGTTTCGGCCGGGGCCGCCATGGTCCCTGTGTCATCGGCCATCGCGGCCTTTTCTTCCGTCTTCGGTGCTTCGCCTTGCTTGCCGCAGGCGACAAGTCCAGCGCCGAGCGCAAGGCTGAGCGTAATCGCAGTGAGTTTATTCATGTCGTTTCTCCTTCGGGTTGGACGGGATGAGCCGCACGCCTTCGCATCAGCAGATAGGCGGCGGGAATGATAAGCATCGACAGCAGCGGCGCGGTGAGCATGCCGCCGATCATCGGCGCGGCGATGCGGCTCATCACTTCGGAGCCGGTGCCGGTCCCGACGAGGATCGGGAACAGGCCCGCGAGGATAACCGCAACGGTCATCGCCTTCGGGCGGACGCGGAGCAGCGCGCCTTCGCGAACCGCGGCCAATATGTGGCCGTCGCTGCGATCGGCGAGCGCATGCTTGAGATAGATGAGCATGACGACCCCGAACTCGGCGGCAACGCCCGCAAGCGCGATGAACCCGACCGCGCTCGCGACCGACTGGTTATAGCCAAGCAGATAGAGGAGCCAGAGCCCGCCGGTGAGCGCAAAGGGCAGGGTCGCCATGATGAGCAGCGCCTCGTCCCAGCGGCGGAAGGTCAGGTAGAGCAGCAGGAAGATGATCGCGAGCGTGACCGGCACGACGACCTTCATCCGCTCGGTCGCACGAACGAGGAACTCGAACTGCCCGGTGTAGGAAACGCTGACGCCGGGCGGCAGATCGACATCGCGCGCGATCGCCCGCTGGATGTCCTGCACGAGGCCCTGCAAATCGCGGCCGCGGCTGTCGACGTAGATCCAGGTCACCGGGCGGCCATTCTCGCTGCGCAGCATCGGCGGCCCGTCGCTGACCTTGACTCTGGCCACCGTGCCGAGCGTGATCTGCTGGCGCGACGGCGTCAGGACCGGAAGGCTCGCGAGCTCGCCGATACTGTCGCGCAGCTCGCGCGGGTAGCGGACGCTGATCGGATAGCGGGCGAGCCCCTCGACCGTCTGGCCGATCGTCTCGCCGCCGATCGCGCCCGAGACGATCGCTTGCACGTCGGCGACATTGAGGCCGTAGCGTGCTGCGGCGGCGCGATCGATGTCGACATCGATATAGCGCCCACCAGTCAGCCGCTCGGCCAGCGCCGACGCTACGCCGGGTACGGTCTTGACGACCGCTTCGATGCGCTTGGCGGTGCGATCGATCCCGGCAAGATCCGAGCCCGCGACCTTGATGCCGACCGGGCTCTTGATCCCGGTCGCAAGCATGTCGATGCGATTGCGGATCGGGGGAATCCAGAAATTGGCGAGCCCCGGAACCCGGACCCGCGCGTCGAGCTCCTCGATCAATTTCTCCTCGGTCATGCCGGGGCGCCAACGGTCCTTCGGCTTGAAGCGGATCGTCGTCTCGAACATCTCGAGCGGCGCGGGGTCGGTCGCGCTGTCGGCCCGCCCCGCCTTGCCGAACACGCTCTCGACCTCGGGCACGGTCTTGATCAGTCGGTCCGTCTGCTGGAGCAGGCTCGATGCCCTTGCGGCCGAGATGCCGGGTAGCGCCGAGGGCATGTAAAGGAGGTCGCCTTCGTGCATCTGCGGCATGAACTCGCCGCCGATCTGGGTCATCGGCCACAGGCTGGTGGCGAAGACGAGGCCGGCGATCACGAGCGCTTTTTTCGGCCGTTCGAGCACCCAGTCGAGTGCCGGGCGATAGATGCGGGTCAGCCAGCGGTTGACCGGATTACTCTGTTCGGCGGGTATCTTACCGCGGATCAGCCAGCCCATCAGCACCGGGATGAGCGTGATCGAGAGGATCGCGGCGGCCGCCATCGCATAGGTTTTGGTGAAGGCGAGCGGCGAGAAGAGCCGTCCCTCCTGGCCTTCGAGCGTGAAGATGGGGAGGAAGGAGAAGGTGATGATGAGGAGGCTGAGGAAGAGGGCGGGCCCAACCTCGGCGGCGGCGTCGGTGATGACGCGCCAGCGTTCGGCGCCTTTCAGTTCCTCGCCCGGATGATCGCGCTCCCAATGTTCGAGATGCTTATGGGCATTTTCGATCATCACCACCGCAGCGTCGACCATCGCACCGACCGCGATGGCGATGCCGCCGAGCGACAATATATTGGCGTTGAGTCCCTGCAGCCGCATCACGATGAAGGCGATGAGGATGCCGAGCGGCAGCGTCAGGATCGCGACCAGTGCCGAGCGCGCGTGCCAGAGGAAGAGCGCGCAGACGAGCCCGACGATGATGAACTCTTCGACGAGCTTCGAGGTAAGATTGTCGACCGCGCGGTCGATCAACCCCGAGCGGTCATAAGTGGTGATGATCTCGACCCCGGGCGGCAGGCTGCGCTTGAGCTCGGCGAGCTTGGTGCGCACGCCGTCGATGACTTCGCGGGCATTCTTGCCCTCGCGCATGACGATCACGCCGCCCGCGACTTCGCCCTCGCCGTTGAGTTCGGCGATGCCCCGCCTTGTGTCGGGACCGATCTGCACCGTCGCGACATCGCCGACCGTTACCGGGAGTCCGCCCGCGGCGGTGCGGATCGGGACGGCGCGGAAGTCGTCGAGCGACTCCAGATAGCCGCTCGCGCGGACGATATATTCAGCCTCAGCGAGTTCTAGGGAGCCGCCGCCGCTTTCCTGGTTGGCGCGCTTGAGGGCGTCGGCGACGTCGGTTGCAGTCACCCCGAACGCGGCGAGCTTCTGCGGATCGACGATGATCTGATACTGGCGCACCATGCCGCCGATGCTCGCGACCTCGGCGACGCCGGGAACCGATTTAAGCTCGAAGCGGAGGAACCAGTCCTGAAGACTGCGGAGTTCGGCAAGATCGTGGCGGCCGCTTTTGTCGACGAGCGCATATTCATAGATCCAGCCAACCCCGGTCGCGTCGGGACCGATGCTCGCGCGCGCGCCCTCGGGGAGACGGCTTTGCACCTGGCTCAGATATTCGAGCACGCGGCTGCGCGCCCAATAGGGATCGGTGCCGTCGTCGAACAGGACATAGACGAAGCTGTCGCCGACGAAGCTGTAGCCGCGCACCACGCGCGCGCCCGGCACCGAGAGCATCGTCGTCGTGATCGGATAGGTGACCTGGTCCTCGACGATCCGCGGTGCCTGTCCCGCATAGCTGGTGCGGACGATGACCTGGACGTCCGACAGGTCGGGCAGGGCGTCGACCGGAGTCGTGCGCACCGCGGCGATCCCGAGCAAGGTCAGGATCAGCGCCGAAGCGACGACAAGCCCGCGCGCCGCGACCGAGGCGCGAATAATGCGTGCGATCATTGCGCTGGCTCCAGCGGACGAACCGTGAGACCGGTCAGGCTCGCCTCGGAATCGAGCAGGAACTGGCCCGACGCGACGACCTTCTCGCCGGGGGCGAGCCCTCGCAATATCTCGGTCTTGCCGCCGCCTTCGCGTCCGGCGACCACTTCGGCGGGATGGTAGCGTCCGTCGCCCTTCTCGAGCATCACGATGCTGCGCGTGCCGGTGCGGATCACCGCTTCGCTTGGCACCAGCAGCGTTGGCTTGGCGTCCCCGCCGAGCGCGACGACGGCGAACATGCCGGGGCGTAGGCGACCGCCGCGGTTGGCGAGCTCGATGCGCACTGTCAGCGTCCGGCTGTCCGCCGCTGCGGTCGGCAGGATCGCGACGACCCGCCCGGTAAAAGCCTCGCCGGGAAAGGCGGTGAGGTTCGCGGTGGCAGGTTGGCCGATCTTCACCAGTCCGGCCTGCGCTTCGGGGAGCGCGGCATTGAGCCACACCGTTCCAAGTCCCGAGATTTCGGCAAGTGTCTGCCCCGAGGCGAGAGTCACGCCTGCACGGGCATTGAGCGTCTGGACCACGCCGCCGATCGGCGCGCGCACCGTCAGTCTGCCGCCGGTCCGTCCGCTCCGGTCGACCTCGGCGATCACGCCTTCGGGCATGCCCATCAGCCGCAGCCGCTGTCGCGCGGCCGCCGTGAGTTCAGGTTTGCCGAGCTTCTTGACGCTCAGATATTCGGTCTGGGCGCTGCCCCATTCAGGCAATTGCAATTCGGCGATCGGCGCACCGGCGCCGATGACATCGCCAGGCGCGAGGCGATAGACGCGTTCGACGAAGCCGCCCGAGCGCGCCTGGACGATCGCGACATCGCGCTGGTTGAAATCGATACTGCCGTTGACGTCGAAGGTTGCGGCAAGGCTCCCCATTTCGGCCGCGACCACTCTTATGCCGAGGCTCTGACGCGCCGACGG
Source organism: Sphingopyxis sp. 2PD (assembly GCF_005503695.1). Taxonomy (GTDB): domain Bacteria; phylum Pseudomonadota; class Alphaproteobacteria; order Sphingomonadales; family Sphingomonadaceae; genus Sphingopyxis. The sequence continues at coordinate 67,348 of NZ_SCMU01000007.1, read as the reverse complement.
GTCAATCGACACGCCGGGCGCCGCGCCGCCACCCTCGTCGGCATATTTGGGCTCGAGCTGCATGTCCATGAAGGGCGACTTGCCGGGCTTGTCGAACTTCTGGTTCGGGAACATCGGATCATAATAGTAGAGGATCTTGCGCCCGCCGCTTGCCGTCTCGGTTGGTGCATCGCTCTTGCCGCTCTGTCCCAACCAATAACCGCCGCCGCCCGCGATCAGCACCGTGGCCAGGATTGCGACGCGCCAGCGCGCCGCTGATGTTGCATCGGTCATCGACCTGCCTCCCCATAAATATAATTGATCCGGATCGCGTCGCGCGCGACCTCGGCTTCGCGCGCCAGCGCATCGACTTCGGCCTCGGCAAGCGCGAGAGTCGACAGGAGCGCGGTCCCGAGGTCGAGCTTTCCGGCGGCGTAGCTTGCAAGATCGAGCTCGGCGCGCTTCTTCGCGAGCGGCACGAGCCGCGTACGTGCATTGGCGAGCTGCTCATGATGCATGCGGTGATCGGCGAGATCGGCGTCGAGCGCTGCCGCGATGTCGCGCTTGGCAGCCTCGCGGTCGAGCCGGGCGCGCATCGCCTCGCTGGCGCGCGCGGCGATCTTGGGGTCCTGCCGCTTTTTCGAGAAGAAGGGCAGGTCGACGGTGACCCCGACCGTGACGAGATCACCGTAATTGGGCTCGCGGCGCCCATAGGCCGCGTTGACGCTCCAGTCGGGTCGCTTGTCGGCGCGTGCGAGACCGGTCTCGGCGTCGGCGGCGAGGGCGCGGGCATCGAGTGCTCTGAGCTTTGGCAGGGCGTCGATGCCGGCGCGCAATCCTTGTTCGTCGATCGACTGCGGCGGCAAGTCGCCGAGCGTGTCGGCGGCGGGGTCGCCGGTGAAGCGGGCGAGCTGCGCGCGGGCGCGGGCGATCTCGGCGGCGAGCGCGCTGCGGCGATCGTTGATCGCGGCGCGAAGCTGATCGGGTTCGAGCGCCTGCGCCGGGCGCGCCGCACCGCTGGCAAGCCGCGCCGTCACGGTCGATTGAAGGTCCTCGAGGCCGCTATCGAGCAGGTCGAGTTCCTTCAGCTCCTTCTTGGCATAATAGAGATCGACCCAGGCGAGCGCGGTCGCGAGCCTGATGTCCTGCGCGGTGACCGCTTCGTCGGCGCGGGCGATTCCAATGTCGGCCTGCGCGCGGGTCGCGCGCGCGCGGCGTTTGGCGGGGTTCGGAAAATCCTGGCTGACGCCGATGACCTGCATCGTGAAATCGTCGCGATTGAACCGGCCCGCGTCGGGTCCGGTCACCGGGAAATCCTGGAGGACGATATTGAGTTTCGGGTCGGGCAGCCGGTCGGCGGCGATCGCCGCCGATTGGGCGGCGTCGACGCCCGCTTCGCGGCTTTGCAGTTCGGGTGCCTCCGATGCTGCTCGGCTGAGCGCCGAATCGAGCGTCATCGGCTCGGCGTGAAGAGCCGAGGGCAGCGCAAGCAAGGCTGCCGTAAAATATGGGCGCATGATGTCCCCCTGCTGTGGACTGGGCGAAAGCCTCCCCGGCGTCTGTACGCCGGGGAAGAAAGACCGTTACCCTTGCGGGGGCATCCTTTGGTCGCCGGACATATTCTTCATGCAGTCCGCCGGACTCACCTTCATCATGTCGCAGTCGCAATGCGCCATCTGTCCCGGCTTGTCCTTGACCCAGACGCGGACTCGCGAGGTGGTATTGGACTTGTTCGGCCCTGGCACCTGGCGGGTCTGCCATTCATGATGGCCGCCGGACGGTTCTTGGGCGAGGACGGGAGCGGCAAGCGTTGCTGCCGCGAGCGCGGCAACGGCAAAAAACGGTTTCATGTTGAATTCCTTGATTGAAAAGCGTGAAACCGCGCGCCGGGACGAGCCGGTGCGCGTCGGCAATTCAGGCAAGAAATAGGGGCGGGTCGGGTTCGGGGCCGAATGTTCTTCCGGCGAGGCGCCGGACAGGAAGCGGATCGAAAGAGCCGGCGACAAATGTCTTTTCGGCAAGGGGGGTAGCCGGAGAGACGACGGCGGGCGGTAGCGCGCAGCCCATCTTGGCGATGCAGTCGAGCGTGAGGCCCTTGCACGGAGCGCTCTTCTGGGATTTTTTAATCCCCATCATCTCCGCGCATTCGTCGCTCATCGCCGCCGCGAACGCCGTCTCGGCCGACGGGAGCGCGGGCGCCGAGGCGAATGCGGTCTCCTGCGCCAGAAGGCCGAGTAAGGCTCCGACAAGAAGTAGAAAGGTGAGCCAGCGTTTCACGGTCGAAGCATGATCCTTGTCAAACTTGGCGTCAATCTAAACCGGGGTGGAGATCCCGCTCACTTGTTCGCCGACTGTCCCGTCGTGGTTACGCCGGACCCGTTAAGAATGGCCCATTGTCATGGCGGCGGGCGCGACCAGCATCCACAGCGCCATGGCGATCATCATCAGATTTTCGGTCAGTGAGATGAAACCCAGCGGCACATTGCTGTCGCCGCCGACGCAGGCGCATTTGAGTTCGCGCTTGTCGATATACACCGCCTTGAACACCGACACGGCGCCGATGATCCCGATGAACAGCGCCACCGGAATCGATATCCAGTTCAGCGCGCCAGAAATCATCAGGATGCCGGCAAGACCCTCCGCAAAGGGATAGATGGTAGCATAGGGTACCCAGCGTTTGGCGAGCAAGTCATAGTTCAGGAACATGCTCGAGAAGCTCTCGATGTCGCGGAGCTTGAGGAAGGCAAGCAACGCCATGCTGAACCCGATAAACCATTCGGCGGCACGGATTGTGAAGGGCGTGCCCGACACCGCTTGGCTGGCGGCCAGCGCCATCAGCGCGGTGATAGAGAAGAGCGCGATGACGGGCTTATAGGTAAGCGCCTTAGGATCGCGGACTTTCAGACCGAGATGGCGCCTCAGATCGTCAAGACCGCCGATCCGCTCGCCTTCGATGAAGGTCTGCGGCGTCGTCGCGACGCCATGTTTCGCCTTGAATGCGTCGGTTTCCTCGCGGGTCGTCAGCCAGACATCCTCGACGTCATAGCCGCGGCTGCGCAACAGATGCAGCGCCTTCAGGCCATAGGGGCAGATATGCTGCTCCATCACCATGCGATAGATGGTCGCCCGCGGCTTGCCCGAAACCGCCGCACCAGTGTGCGCTGGCGCGCTTTCGTTCGCGCGCTGAACCTGCATATTCATCGATTCGCCTTTCTTGATTCCCGATCGCTTCCCGCTATATAGGCTCCGTACCATAGTACGGAGTCAAGGCCTTGCGTGACATGACCATCGGCCAGCTTGCCCGGCAGGGCGGCGTCAATGTCGAGACGATCCGCTATTACCAACGCCGCGGCCTGTTGCCCGTTCCGCCTCAGTCGGCCAGCGCCCCGTCGGAAGGCCGAGTCCGGCGTTACGACGAGGCGGTTCTGCGCCGTCTGCGCTTCATCAAATCGGCACAGGCAGCGGGATTTACGCTCACCGAGATCGCCGAACTGCTCGAACTCGACGCGTCGAGCGATCGCGCGCGAGCGCGCGAACTGGCCGACGCGCGCATCGCGGCGATCGAAAAGACGATCGCCGAACTCGATGTGGCGCGGCGCGCGCTCATGGGCCTGTCGCGCCAATGCGCTGCCGCCGACACGCTCCACTGCCCGATCATAGCGGCGTTCGAGCAGATCTAGCCCGACTGGTCTTGGGGGCGGATGGTGCTGACGGCCCGTCTCACCTCCCTCAAACTGGTGTCAATCGGTCGCAAATGGTTCCAGCATCCCGGCTACAAGCGATGGGATGGTAACTCCGGCTGCGACATCGAGCTGAAGGCTAGCGCGGATCGCAGCCGCAGTGTCTCGCCGCTGCCGCGTCCGGAGTTGCGACGGCCGTCCGAAGTGCCTGGGTCAGGCGCCATCGAATCTCCGCGGCTAGGACCGGCATCAGAGCGAACAAATAGGCTTCCACGGGGAAGACCTGACCATAGGGTCAAGCGAGCGATTGCGTCACGTGCACGGCGCCGACCAAGGCTCCGACGAGGGGCAGAAGCGAAAAGCGCCGCTTCTGGATGAAGGAAGGAGCCTTTGGGCGTTCCGGATCAACTTCATCCTGGCGATCTGAACAAATCGGGGAGCCCAATTCCGATGGTTTTACGTCGCCCGAACCATTTTTGAGGGATGAGTCGTTCTGGTGCGTAATCAATGTCAGTAGGGGATGTTGGGTGCTTGAACTCGGAAGCCGTAAGCAGCGGTTTCCGGGCATGCATGTTTTTGTCCTCGACTTCCCCGAAACTCATTTGGGCTGCGCGAAAGGGCAGTTCTTCGAAACAGGGGAAGCATAATGAACAAATTATACTGTTATTCGTCGACGAAGCGCGCAATGCAGCGAAGCTCGATGGCGGCGATTGCGGTGGCGGTCGCGTTTCCCGCGCAGGCTCAGGAAGCCCAGTCGGACGGCCTCGCCGAGATCATCGTAACGGCGGAGAAGCGCGAGGAAAATCTGCAGTCCGTTCCCGTCTCGGTGACAGCGATGACCGGCGAGGCGCTTACGGCAACGGGCATATCAAACGTCGAAGACCTCCAATTTTTTGTGCCGGGCGTGTCGATCACCAACGATTCCATGGCGATCATCAATATTCGTGGAATTGGCACCTCGGCGTTCGGCGTTGCGACCGACCCCAGCACGACAGTCCATTATGACGGCGTCTACATCTCGCGCCCGACCACAAGCTATCAGGATTTGTTCGACGTCGAACGCATCGAGGTGCTGCGCGGACCGCAAGGCGTTCTCTTCGGTCGCAACTCCGCCGGCGGCACACTCAACATCATTTCCAAAATGCCTACGGAGGATTTGACTGGCGCGCTGGGACTCACCGTCGGAAATTACGAGAAGCGCTCGCTGAGCGGCACGATTTCTGGACCGCTTGGAGCGGGCGTCCGAGGCCGCCTCACCTTGCTTGCCAACCAGCGCGACGGCATCTACCGCGACGTCGTCTCGGGACGGCGATACCAAAACGAAGATAATCTCGCTGGACGACTGACGCTTGCGATTGACGCGAGCGACCGTCTTGAGATCGTGTTGCGGGCGGATGCCAGCCGTGATCGCGAGACCGGCGCGCGGTCTGTTCGGCCCTTTTATCCGCAAGGCTTCGTCGATGCGGGGGCGACGATCCCGGCCAATGACAAAGAGGCCGCACTCGACCGCCTGCCGCGTTACGATGTCGATGCCTGGGGCGTGTCCTCGACCATGAACTGGGACGGCGGCCCGGTCACGCTCCGCTCGATTACGGCGCTGCGCAAGAGCAAGGTCGTCCAGGCGCTCGACGTTGACTCGACTGACCTCTTCCTCCGCGATATCGAATTTTACGAACGTTCCCGCAGTTTCACGCAAGAGTTCCAACTTCTCAACAACGATGCGGACAAGCTGCGCTGGATCGTCGGAGCATTCTATCTGAATGAAAAGGGCAACGACGAAATACGGATCATCGAACCGGGTCGTCGGCTCGCGATCCCGGAAAACAATACGACGAATGCATTCGCGCTCTTCGGACAAGCAAGCTACGAACTCATCGACCGCCTGCGATTGACCGGAGGGCTTCGATACTCATACGAAAAAAAGGATTTCGGATATCGTGTCCTGCTGAACGGAAATCAGGTCGATGCCGGTCAGCCCAAATCATCCTGGACCGCCTGGACTCCGAAAATTGGGATCGATTACGACCTTGCCGATGACGTCATGGCTTATGCGTCGGCAACCCGCGGGTTCAAATCGGGTGGATTCCAGCTGGGAGACGGGCGGCCTTTCCTCCCGGAGTATGTCTGGAGCTACGAAGTCGGCTTGAAGTCGACGCTCCTCGATCGCCGGCTTCGAGCTAATTTTTCGGCCTTCTATTATGATTACACCAATCTTCAGGTGGTCGAGTATAATAATGGCGTTGCCAGTACCACCAACGCCGGCAAGGCGACGATCAAGGGCGTTGAAGCGGAACTGATGGCACGGCCGTTCGATCGCCTGACGCTTACATCCACGATCGCTTATCTCGATGCGCGCTACGATGTCTATTTTGACGACGTCGGCGCAAGCCTCAAGGGCAAGCGGCTGCCGAACGCGCCGAAGTGGAACATCACTCTCGGCGGAGAATATAAGGCCTCCCTGGGCGGCGGAATGCTGACATTACGGACCGATATCTCCTGGCGCGACAGCATCTTTTTCAAGCCCAGCAACAATCCGCTTTTTTCCGGAAACGCCACGACCCTTATAAATGGGCGTGTCGCATGGCAGCCGGCGAGCGAAGCGTGGGAAATTGCGCTTTATGGCCGAAATCTCACCAACGAGCGCTATGTGAGCTATAGTACGATCGGGACGGACGCGACGGGTGTCTCGAACCCTACTCTTCCGCTCTACATCTACGGCGAGCCGCGCCAGTACGGATTGCAGCTGCGCTACTTTTTCTGAGGTTCCTCGTCCTGCGAGGTCCCCCGGCGACTCCCCTACGGTCGTCGGTCCCCCTGGGCGCTTGCGCCCGGGGGGAATACTTCCTCTGAACGCAGGACATGATATGTCCCTGTTCTCACCGGCGCCGTTACTTGAACGGCCCTGCTGATGGCACGATGAGCCGGACAGTAAGATGGCACGAACAGATACGGGCTAGTCCCATCCTGAACGTCGGTAGCGCGCGCGATTTCGATGCCCGGCTTTCCCTGTGACGCCGCGAGGATGCAAAGACCAACTGCTTTCGGAGGCCTACGCGTCGTCGGCTGCCTCACGGCAATGGATGGGAGATCGCCTTGATCGCCTTCAGGCCCGTACCGAAGCGGGCAATGGCGACCCTGTTCTGTTCGAGCTCGGCGTAGGGCAGGTAGGAAATGTCGAGATCACCGATCCGGCTGAAAGCCGGGCGTCGGAGCTGAGCGCGGACATCGGCTTCTCGCGCATCGGGTGCAACCAGGAAAAGTGGCGTCGACAAATGAAGATTCTCGCTGCTCAGCGCGAGATCAAGCATGCGGACAATTCCGGAATAAATGGATGTCGAATGCTCGACTTCGAATGCCGCCGCGACCGTAGCCGTCGATTGCTCGAGCCATAAGATGTCGATCAGTCTTATGGCATCGCTTCCTTGAGCGGTTGCGATGGCATGCGGCAAGCTATCGAGGCATCGAGACCCGAGCGGTACACCCTCATGAAGGCGCCCCCGGTCATTTGCCGCTACCCAGACGTCATATCCAAGTGCAAGGCCGAGGTCCCGAAGCCAGGATTGGACTTCGCTATGCGTCCGGTCGCTCTCTTTCTGATTTGCAAGCCCCTTATCGAACTTGTCGGACTGTGAGCGCGTTTCATTCAGCAAGGCCATCCAATCGCGAGCATTTTCGCTCGAACCGCTGAGCGGTGGGGCTGGAAACCGTCCCGATCCGATATCGAACAGCAGCCCTCCTATCGCGCCCAAATCGTTGGAGAGAAGATCCCGGTAGCAATCGTTGAGATCCAGAATGCCCGCGCGCATCGCGAGAAAATGCTCCCAGCTGCCAAGCTTCACATTCGCACCCGTCAGCGCGTTGTAGCCCTTTACGATTGCCGTATTGAACGGAGGCACAAGGGTGGGATGCAGAAAATAGAGAATGTTGGCTACCGCAGGACCCAACCCCTTGATCTTCTGTCTGTCGATTGCGAGGATCCCGGCGACGACCTCCTCGGCGGTATCGCAACAGGAGCAATGGTGAAGAAGTCTGCCAAAAGCTCGTTGATTGTCGGCGTTCTCGTAGATGTCCGGGATTCGGAGTTTGGGCTTCCACAAGAAAGCATGATCCGCACCTTTGAAAATCTGTCGTTGCTCGGCGATTGAATGAACAATGATCTCCAATGACGAGCCCCGATATGCCGCTCCGAAGGTGCCGGCCTCAATTTCGGCGACGACCTGCGAGATTCCTCTTCTGATCGACCGAAAATTCTTCAGTCGTTCCTCCCACAGGAACCAGCTTTGATAGGTCGAGCCGGAATCGCCGCGCCAGCGCTCGATCAGTTCGCGAACAAGATCGCGCTTCATGTTTATAGCCCCCGCTTGATCCATTCCGAATTGCTGTTTTCCACCTGCGGCTTGCCGGCCAAGACAGTTCGCTCGATCCGGCCCTTAGCGAAAGGCGAAACCTTCCGTCCCACCGGCAAGGTGGGCGGGAATGGAAGGTCGAAACGAGCCCGTTCACGCCCGGCGCTGCATAATTGTCGACGACCTCAGTGCCCTGCGTGTTCGCCCGCTCCGCTTGGTTTCTGACTCGCGCCTTCCGCCTCTGTCATGCCCTTCATCATCGCGTCATGGTCCATTGGCGCATTCTGCGTAATAGCCTGATATTGTGCCGGCGACAGGCCAGGGAGTTTTCGGACAAACGCGACCATATCCCAGATGAGACGATCATCATGCGTTTTCCCCCAGGCCGGCATGGCGGTCATCTTGATGCCATGCTTGATGATCCAGAATTGCTCCGCAGCCGAACGTTCCGAACCTTTGAACAAGACGGGCGCTTGCGGATACAGCCCTTGACTCATTTCGGTCTTTTCCATCCCGGGCGCGAGATGGCAGCCGCTGCACATCTCGGTATAGAGACCTGCGCCCGACGCGATCCGCGCCGGAGCCGCCAAATCTGCCGGCACCGCGATCGATCCGGATCGCGCTGCGATGGACTTCTCCCTGAATGTTTCGATGACGCTGTAAGTCAGCCGGTTATGGGGGGCATCGGCCGCTATATTATATAGGCCGAGATAGACGGTGATCGCACCCGCGCCCGCTATCAGGGCAACCGCCAGCAGCGTGAACGTCACGCTCGGCATATGCTTTCGGAAATCGAAAGTTCGAAATCGCTCCATTATCTATCTCCCGCATAACAGGCCTTGAGCTTTGCAGCCGAACGCAATGCGGCGGCTGTGCAACAGATGATACGCACCCCAACAGCTTTGCCCTTGTCACAGACGAGGCAGGCGTTTCCGTACTTGCCGCGACGAGCCATTTCAGGGTGCCCACACCCGCTCGGGCTCATGCGTCCTGCTAGGTGTGGGTTCGGAGAGATCGTGAGGACTAGCCCCTTTTTTGCCCGCTCAGATGCCACCCGCCGGCCGCACCTTCGGCTTGCGTGAGGAGCTGTGGAGATTGAAGATCTGCCACTTTCCGTTGTCCTGTTTGAGGACACTCGTAGCGACGCCATCCCGTTCGATGGTCTCGCCGCTCGCGAGCACAATCGAGAAGCTGTAGGTCTCGGTTGCGATCGCGATATTTCCTTCGCCGCGAACCGAAATCTTGTAATTGCGGAAGGTGAAGGATTTGAATTCCTTGAGTTCGGGACCCATGTGATGGTCGCGATAGTGGGCGAAGTTCCCTTCAACGCCGCCGGACTCGAATATCTGGGCGTCTGGCGAAAAGAGGGCCTCGACGCCGGTCAGGTCCAGTTTCTCCATCGCCGATTTATACTGCGCGAGCGCTGCCGCCGCGCCCTGATAATCCGCAGGCTCGGTCGCCTGAGCCGGGACGGCCACCAGCATGGCCAATGCGATTGCTGTAATCGTCAGTCGTCTCATATCATTTCCCCTTGTTGTGCCGACACTTCACGAGTGCCTCCGGTGGTTTCGATCAGATTCTGGCAAAGCGCAGCCGCAAAGAATTGGCGATGACGCTGACGGACGAGAGTGCCATTGCAGCGGCGGCAATGACCGGCGAGAGCAATAGTCCGAAAATCGGATAGAGCACGCCCGCAGCGACGGGAATCCCGGCGACATTATAGGCGAAAGCGAAGAAGAGATTCTGACGGATGTTCGCCATCGTCGCATGGCTGAGATGCCGCGCCCGCACGATGCCCAGAAGGTCGCCGCGCAGTAGCGTCACACCCGCGCTTTCGATGGCGACATCGGTTCCCGAACCCATCGCGATGCCGACGTCGGCGGCGGCGAGCGCGGGGGCGTCGTTTACCCCGTCGCCGGCCATGGCGACGATCCGGCCCTCTTCGCGCAGCCGCTGCACGACCGCACTCTTCTGGTCGGGGAGGACATCGGCCTCGACGTCGTCGATGCCGAGGCGCCGCGCGATCGCCTCGGCGGTGACGCGATTGTCGCCGGTTAGCATGATGACCTTGATTCCGGCTTCGCGCAGCGCCGCGAGTGCGTCGCCCGTCGTCTCCTTGACCGGATCGGCGATGGCGATGACGCCGGCCGCCTTGCCGCTGACCGCGATGTAGATCGCCGTTGCACCGTCTGTACGAAGCCGGTCAGCCGCCTCGGCGAGTGCGCCCAGATCGACGTCATATTCTTCGAGAAAGTTCGCATTGCCGAGGACGATCGCCTTGTCGTCGACGACCCCGACGATGCCCTTGCCGACCGGCTGGTCGACTCCCGATGGCTCGACGAGCGCGAGGGCGCGGTCTTCCGCCGCTTTGACGATTGCGGCGGCCAATGGATGTTCGCTGCTGCGCTCAAGGCTCGCGGCAATCCGGAGGAGGTCGTTTTCCTCGAACCCTTCGGCGACTTCGATGGCGACGACCGAGGGTCTGCCTTCTGTCAGCGTCCCGGTCTTATCGACGACGAGCGTGTCGACCTTCTCCATCCGCTCAAGCGCCTCGGCATTTTTGATCAGCACGCCAACTTCGGCGCCGCGCCCCACGCCGACCATGATGGACATTGGCGTCGCGAGGCCGAGCGCGCAGGGACAGGCGATGATGAGCACCGAGACGGCGGCGATAAGGCCATAGGCCATGGCGGGCACGGGGCCCAGAAGCGACCAGACAACGAAAGCGGCAATGGCGACGACGATGACGCCGGGCACGAACCAGCCCGAAACGGCATCGGCGAGACGCTGGATCGGCGCGCGGCTGCGCTGCGCATCGGCGACCATCTGTACGATTCGCGCGAGCATCGTGTCGCGCCCGACCTTCTCGCTGCGCATGAGCAGGCCGCCCGTTTGATTGATCGTTCCGCCGACCAGCGCCGCCCCGGCCGCCTTGGTCACCGGCATCGATTCGCCCGTGACCATCGATTCGTCGACCGTGCCGCGGCCTTCTACGACGATGCCATCGACGGGGACTTTTTCGCCCGGACGGATGCGTAGCATGTCACCGACCGCGACGTCCTCGAGCGCGACCTCCTCGTCGCTTCCATCGCTGCGGACGCGCCGGGCGAGCTTCGGTGTGAGGTCAAGGAGCGCGCGGATCGCGCCGCTCGTCGTTTCGCGGGCCCTGAGTTCGAGCACCTGCCCGAGTAGCACCAGCACCGTGATGACCGCCGCCGCCTCGAAATAGACCGCGACCGAGCCATCATCGGCGCGGAACGCAGCCGGAAAGATTTGGGGGACGATCGCCGCGATCATGCTGTAGCCCCACGCGACCCCGGTCCCCATCGCGATGAGGGTGAACATGTTGAGGCTTTTGTTGCGGATTGAGAGCCACGCGCGCTCGAAGAAGGGCCAGCCCGCCCATAGAACGACGGGAGTCGCGAGCAACATCTGGGTCCAGTTGTTCGTCTGGCGACCGACAAATTGATGAAGGCCTGTCAGATGGCCGCCCATTTCGAGCGCAACCACCGGGAGTGCGAGAAGGAGCCCGATCCAGAAGCGCCGCCGCATATCGCGATATTCTTCGCTGGGGCCGCCCGATGCTGTCGGCATGACGGGCTCGAGTGCCATGCCGCAGATCGGGCAGCTTCCGGGGCCGGCGCGCTGGATCTCGGGATGCATCGGGCAGGTCCAGATGGCGCCTTCGGGTGCATCGGCTGCGGCCGGCTCGCGTTTTGCGGCATAAAGATCGGGATCGGCCTCGAATTTGGCGAGGCAGCCTGCGCTGCAGAAATAGTGATGCTTGCCGCTATGCGTCGCGATATGAGGTGTGGTGGCCGGATCGACCATCATGCCGCAGACCGGATCAGTCGTGCTCCCGCTGCCTTTTTCTGCGCCCTGATGATCGTGCATCGCCGCCGCTCCCGTATGTGTCGGATGCCCGCCTCGCGGCGGGGCGGTCCAAACGCCACCGGTCGAGTTCGCCGTTGGCGTCGTTCCTGGCGGTTCCAGAATGGAGCCGCTTCTATCGATACGCAAGAAGAGCGGTTATCCCTTGGATTTTCTTTGCCCCGTGCCGTCAGGTCCCGGGCTTTCGGGCCTCGATGATCCCGATCGCACCGGTTGGCGTGCGGAACGTCTCAAGCTCGCGAACATCGCAAAAGCCTGCCTCTCTCATCAGCACCGGGAGCAATCCATCGGCGTTGGGCTGGGTGTCCTGGACGCCGTCGAGCTGCTGGATCGTGAGGCGGAACAACAACCGCATGAGGCGGCTGCGCTGTTCCCCATAGTCGGCAACATAGAGTTTGCCGCCCGGCGCGAGCACCTGCCGGGCCTCGCGTAGCAGACGTGCCTTTTCCTCAAGCCCGACCTGATGAAGGACGAGGCAGATCGCAATCTTGGCAGGCGGGGGCCAGTCATCGATCGCCGAAGCCGCGAAAAAGCCAACTCGAAACTCCGGCGGTGGAACAATCTGCGCGGTCTTCGTTCGGGCAATTCGCGTCGCTGCCTCGTCGGGGTCGAAACCAAGATAGCGGACGTCCCGGCTATGGCGAGCGATCGCCAGCGCAAGATTTCCCGTACCCGAGCCGATATCGAGAATGACGTCACCCTCGCCGAGCGCCATATGGCGAACGAGACGGTCGCGCCACACGCGCTCGCGCGTTGTCACCGCGACGCCGAAATCATAAAAGGGCGTCAGGAAGTGATATCCTGCCGCTGGCGTGTAGGATCTTGCTACGGGTTTCGGGTCGGGCATGGCCGTCTCCTTTCGACGCTTTGGCTTGCCGCCGGATTGCGGCCGCAATCGCCGGTCTCGACGAGACGCTTAAGGGCAAACAGGCGCGGCAGTCTTGAATGTTTCGCCGGGGCGACGCGGTGCGAGGCGCATCCGGCTCAGGGCACGATTTCGAACGCGAAGGCACTAAGGCCGGCCGAAGGCGTCACGCCTAGCCATTGAGCGCAGCGGCGCGTGAAGTGCGATTGATCGGCGAAGCCTCCCGCCGCCGCGGCGTCGGCAAGACCTCCGCCGCCGACCAGCGTCCGCACGGCGCGTTGAAGCTGGAGCCATTGCAGCAATTTGGCCGGAGGCGCGCCGAAGTCGCGGCTGACGATTTCGCGGAGGCGCGAGGGCGAAAGGCAGGCGACGTCGGCCAAGGCGCGCGCGGTCGACAAATCGTCAGGGGCCGCGAGCACTTCGGACAGGCGGGCATCCACCGGACGCGCCTGCGAGCGGTCGAGATAGTCGGACGCCCAGCGCTTCGCGTCCGCGCCGCTTGCGATGTCACCTAGTCCGGCTGTCTCTATCGGCGTCAACAGGACAGGCGCCGATCCGGCGGACAGCCGGGTGCCGGCACGAAAAAGCGGGTCGAGATAAAATGACCGCACGAGGGCGCCCGGCGGCCCGAGGCGGTGCCGGACATGCGACGCTATCGCAATGGCGTGTCCGGCGGGAACTATCAGGTCGGCATCACCGGAAATTTCGAGGTCGCGTTCGATGGCGAGGCTGATCTGGTGCGCCACATGGTTATGGGGACGGCTGCTCCCGATGCGCGCGTCAATGAGCGCCCAGCCGGTCCCGAGCATGATCGAACCCGACCAAGAGGCGGTGCTTGGGGTCAAACCGGATCGGCGGTGACGAAGGGTTCGAGCGTACCGAACCAGGCAACCAGCGCGAGTATGGCGAGCGCGGCCGACGCTTCGATGATGAGGCTTCTGCGCATGGCTGCAATCGCGAGGTCGGGGTCGGCGTCGACATTGTCGGTATCGGTCCCCGGGACGGCGGCCGCGAGCGCCGGGGTCAGCCGCCAGCGGTTCGCCGCCGCGAGCGCCAGCATCAGTCCGAACAGCGCAAGCTTGGCGAGAAGCAATTGTCCATAGGGCGAGCCGAGGGAACGGCCGAGATTCTCGGCGCCGACGATCATCTGGCTGTTGACGAGGCCGGTGGCGGCGATGACGAGGACGCAGATCGTACCGACGCGCGAGAATTGATCGAGGCTCCGCGCCGCAATTTGGAGTCCGCCCGGCCATTCGCGGACACGACGTGGTGAGATCAGGATCAGGAAGGCGCCGATCGCGCCGATCCAGACCGCCGCTGCAATCAGGTGCAAGATGTCGCTGATCCGGTGCACGGTGCCTGCGGCGCCTTCGGTCGCGCCGGCGTGGCCGGACCAGACCAGACTCGCGACGGCCACCGAGCCCGCGGCCGCGAGTACGGCGGCCGAAGTTGTCGGCCAGCGGACCATCCAGATCGCGACTCCCAGCGCGAGCAGCAGCGCTGCGCTCCGGTAGACCCAGGCTGTGCCGACCTCGGTCTCGCGAACAAGGTCCCAAAAAGGCTGGAGTTCCAGGGAGAGGAGCCCCACACCCTGCATCGAAGCCGCGAGCACGCCCATCCCCAAGATGGAGAGAAGCAGTCCGGCGGCGCAGAGCCATCGCTCTGCGCGCCAGATCGAGGCCATCATCGACTGCGGCGCAAGGCGTTCGCTCCGTGTCAGCGCAAAAAGCGGGAACGCAGCAAGGCCGGCGATGAGCATCAGGTCCGCATAAAGTGCGAACCTGATGCCGATCAGAACGGGGTCCCCCACCGTCTTTTACTTTACGGTGAAGCTGAATTCGCTGCCCATGCGGTGGGTATCAGCGCCCGCCGCCGACCATGTGACCTTGTAGGTTCCGGCTGTCAGCGGCCGCTTGAGCATCAGCATCGCCGACTTGCCCTCTTTGCCCATCATCGACGAGTAAGGCACCTTCATCGGGGCATGATTGGCCATGCCGGGCATGCCGGTCATGACCAGCTCGGTCTTGAGGGTCGAGGCGACGATCTTTTCGTTGAACTGAAGATTGACCGACGTGACCTTCGAAACGGTCGAATTGGCGGCGGGCGTCGAGCTGACGAGCTTGGTGTGCGCGCTTGCCGTGGCCGGCATGAGAAGCAGAGCGAAAGCCGCCGCTGCAGAGGGGAGAAGAGACTTGAACATGAACACCTCCAAATGCGTGTCTGTCCTGCTAATACGCAGGATATCGGCATGGCCCTCAAATATTCCGGAATAATATTCTGGTGTGAGGGGTGAGGCGCTTCGGCGCGTATGTACAATGATGGAAAGGTTTGAAGAGACGATCGATGGATAAGGAGCTTCGCATTTTGAACAGGATCGATCTGCCCGCAGCGCTCGATGCGCTCGATGATCGCATCATGGGCGCATTGGCGATCCGCCGGCGCGAAGCGGTAGCGATGCGCCGCCTGATGGCGCTCGCGGCCTTTGTCTCGCTCGGCGGCGGTGTCTTTGCGGGGAGTGCGATTTCCCAGCCGGCGGTCGCGGCAAGCCCCCTGACCCCATTCGGCCCGCCTAGCGCATTGGTGCCTTCCACCTTGCTGGATGTACAGTAGCGATGCCGTCGCGCCGTCTTCTTCTCTTGGGGCTCATTGCCTTCGCCGCGGCGATTGCCGGCGTGTTCATCGGCCGTCTGGTAGCCGATGCGCCCAAAGCCAGCGAAACCGAACTTCATGCGCTTCTCCACGGCCAACTCGACCTGACCCCGGAGCAGGAAAAGAAACTCGAGCGGATCGAAGCCGACTTCGCCGGTCGCCGCCAGGCGCTCGAACTCGAGATGCGCGCCGCCAATGTCCGGCTCGCGCAGGCGATCGAAGCCGAGCATGGCTATGGACCGCGCGTCACCGAGGCGATCGACGAGACGCATGAGGTGATGGGGACATTGCAGAAGGAAACGCTCCAGCATCTCTTCGCGATGCGCGGGGTTCTCAACCCCGATCAAGCGGAAATGTTCGACAAAAGCGTGGTCAAGGCGCTGACCGCCGATGCGCGGTGAGCGCCGACCTATCGCAATGTAGCGACCAGGATCTGGCGGCCTTTGCGCGCGCGCACCGCGAAGACGCCTATCGCGAGTTGCTGCGCCGTTACAAAACGGGCGTCTACCGGCTCATCGTAAAGCAGATCGGCGATGCCGACGAGGCGATGGATTTGACGCAGGAGACGTTCGTCTCCGGCTTTTCGGCGCTCGATCGCTATGATGGCGAACGCCCCTTCCGCACATGGATCGCCCGTATCGCGCTCAACAAATGTCGCGACTGGGCACGACGGCGAAAGGTGCGCGCCTTTTTCTCCCGCGCGCTCCCGCTCGAAAATGCGCATCACGTAGCAAGCGATGGTCCTGGGCCCGATTCCGCGGCGACCGACAGGCGAGAGCTCGCCAGGGTTCGCGGGGCGATCGATCAGCTGCCGCAGAATTTGCGCGAAGTGTTGCTCCTCCGCGGTGTCGACGAGGTCAGCCAGGCCGAAACAGCGGTCATTTTGCGGGTCAGCGAGAAAACAGTCGAAACGCGCCTCTATCGAGCGCGGACCAGGCTCCGGGAATTGCTCGCGGGAACATCTGCGAGCGCCGAGGGTTGAGGGTTCGACCGCTCGTTCAGGCGGCATCTCCTCATCGTCCGGCATTTTTATTGAGGGGCAGGCGTGCCGCCTGCGTATAGCTTTAGGAACAGTCAGTAACGGTCGGAAAGAATATGCAGATGGAAAGGCGTCGGTTCGTCAGTGGAGCTTTGGGTGGAGGGGCTGCTGCGGCGATGGCCGCATGGTTCCCGGCCTGGGCCCAGCCGGTGTCGTCCGGCATCACCGCGCCGCTTCCGACCGTATCCGGCAATGACATAACGCTGCGCATCGCGCGCCAGACGATGCGCATCGACGGCAAGGTCAGTCGCGCGATCGGGATCAACGGCACCGTGCCCGCGCCGCTCGTCCGGCTGAAGGAGGGACAAAACGCGCGCCTCACCGTCGTCAACGATCTCGACGAGGACAGCTCGATTCACTGGCACGGCCTGATCCTGCCGTTCCAGATGGACGGCGTGCCCGGCGTCAGCTTCCCCGGGATCAAGCCGCGCTCGAAGTTTGTCTATGAATTCCCGGTCGTTCAATCGGGGACCTATTGGTATCACAGCCATTCGGGGCTTCAGGAACAGCTCGGCCATTATGGCCCGATCGTCATCGATCCCGCGGGCGCCGACCCGATCGGCTACGACCGCGAGCATGTCGTCGTCCTGTCCGACCACAGTCAATTGTCGCCCGAGGCGATCTTCCGCAAGCTCAAGGTCAATCCCGGCCATTTCAACATGCAGCGCCAGACGCTGGCGGGCCTGCTTGCCGGCAAGGATCAACCGCTCAAGGAGCGGATCGATTGGGGCAAGATGCGGATGGACCCGACCGACGTCGCCGACGTCAATGGTTCGACCTACACCTTCCTCGTCAACGGCCATGGTCCGCGCGACAACTGGACCGCGCTCTTCAGCCCCGGCGAGCGGGTACGCCTGCGCATCGTCAATGCGTCGGCGATGACGATCTTCAACGTCCGTATCCCGGGCCTCAGGATGACCGTCGTCCAGGCTGATGGGCTCAATGTCGTGCCGACCGAAATCGACGAGTTCCAGATCGCGGTCGCCGAAACCTATGACGTCATCGTGACCCCGGTCGAGGACCGTGCTTATACGCTCGTTGCCGAGGCCAATGACCGCTCGGGCATGGGACGCGCGACGCTCGCACCGCGCGCTGGCATGGTCGCCGAGGTGCCGCCGCTCCGCGAACGGCCGCTCGCGACCATGAAGGACATGGGCATGGGCGACATGTCGGGCGGCGCGATGGCGGGTATGGACCATTCGGGCGGCGATATGGGCGCCATGCCCATGCCGGCGAGCGACCCTTCTTGTCCTCCCGAACATGCCAAGATGGGCCATTGTACGCCAGCGGGGGAAAGCGGCGCGATGGCGGGCATGGATCATGGATCTGGCGGAGGCATGCAGCACAGCATGCGCGACTTCAGTGTCGCGCCGCAGGTCAAGCGCGATCCCAGCGTTCAGACGATCTCGCCGATGCCGATGGATCGCATGGGCGAGCCGGGGCAGGGACTGGAGAATGTCGGGCACAAGGTGCTGACCTACCATGACCTTGTCGCGCTCGAGCGCAACCCCGATACCCGCGCCGCCTCGCGCTCGCTCGACATCCATCTGACCGGCAATATGGAACGCTTCATGTGGTCGTTCGACGGCATCAAGATGTCCGACTATCACGAGCCCATCCCCTTCATCGAGGGAGAGCGCGTGCGGATCAACCTCATCAACGATTCGATGATGAGCCACCCCATCCACCTCCACGGCCATTTTTTCGAACTGGTGACGGGCAAGGGCGACCGGTCGCCGCGCAAGCATACGGTGCTTGTCCAGCCGGGCGGCATCGCGAGCTTCGATTTCACCGCCGACGCGCTCGGCGACTGGGCGTTCCATTGCCACCTTCTCTATCACATGCACGCGGGGATGATGCGCGTCGTCAGCGTCCGTCCGAAGGGAGACGGCGAATGACCCGGGTCGCGCTTCTCCTCGCGGGTATCGCCCCGCTGGCCTTTGCTGTGCCCGCCGCGGCGCAGTCGATGGATCATTCGATGCATGGTGCGGCGCCCGCGCCGACACCCGCTCCCTCGCCAACGCCAGCACCCGTAGCGCAGTCCGCGCCCGAAGCGCCCGCCGAAGGGTCGATGGAGCAGATGGACCATGGGAACATGCAGGGCATGGACATGGAACCCGAGGCTTCAAGCTGCCCGCCCGAACATGCGGCGATGGGTCATTGTACGCCTGAGGCGGAAGCTCCAGGCAAGGGCGCTTCGGACATGGGTGCGATGGATCATGGCGCACCGCAGCCGTCCGATCCCGATTGCCCGCCCGAACATGCCAAAATGGGCCATTGCACCCCGAAGGGCGGATCTGCGGACGCGATGGCGGGAATGGAAGGCATGGCGACCACGAGCAGCGCTAGCGGCACCGATTTGCCGCCGGGCGATGCTACCGCGCCTGCGCCTCCCGGCGACTGGTATGCCGATCGCATTTATCCCCAAGCCGAAATGGAGCATTCGCGCCACGACATGATGAAAGAGAATGGTGCGCAGACCATCGCTTTCATCAGCTTCAACCTTGCCGAATATCAGGCGCGCAAGGGCCGCGACGGGTTCCGCTGGGACGGTGAGGCTTGGTACGGCGGCGACATTAACCGGCTGACGATCAAGAGCGAAGGCGAGGGCGTGTTCGGCGAAGGCATCGAGAGCGCCGAGGTACAGGCGCTCTACAGCCGGGCGATCGGACCCTATTTCAACGCGCAGGCGGGTATCAGGCAGGATCTTGGGCCCGGCCCCGACCGCACCTATGCGACGATCGGCTTCGAGGGGCTCGCCCCCTATTGGTTCGAAGTCGAGGGCGCGCTGTTTCTTTCGAACAAGGGTGATCTGCTCGCCCGGCTCGAAGGCTATTACGACCAGCGCATCACCCAGAAACTGATCCTCCAGCCGATGGCGGAGGTCAATTTTGCGCTCCAGGATGTCCCCGAGACCGGCGTTGGTTCGGGGCTTTCGGATTTCGAGCTCGGGCTTCGCCTGCGTTACGAGGTCGTGAAGGAATTCGCGCCTTATGTCGGCGTCGAATGGGCGCGCAAGGTCGGCGATACCGCGCGTTTTGCCCGCGCCGCGGGCGAGGATGCGAGCGGCGTCAGCTTCGTGATGGGGGTGCGGGCCTGGTTCTAGAAGTTTCGCGGGGTGGCGACACGTCGAGGAGAAATGCCGTGAAACCAGCCTATCGCAGCCTCGCGCTGCAGACGATCGTCAGCGGCGTCATCATGTATCTGGTGATGTTCGTCATGATCGACCGCCTCTCGAGCTTCTACAATAATCTCAACATGCTCTACATGACGCTGATGATGGTCTCGCCGATGGTCGTGCTGATGATCGTCGCAATGCCGGGCATGTTCCCGTCGAAACGTCTCAATACGTTCCTGCTGCTGGGATCGGCAGTTGCCTTCTTCGGGAGCTTCGGGCTCATCCGGACACAGACGACGATCGGCGACACGGCCTTCTTGCGTTCGATGATCCCGCATCACTCGGGCGCGATCCTCATGTGTGAACAGGCTTCTCTCAAAGATGCCGAGATACGCGAACTCTGCCGCGGCATCATCGCGGGGCAGGCGGCCGAAATCGAACAGATGAAATCCATTCTCGCGAGGAAATGACATGAAAAATCTGATGACGCGCCGTCATCTTTTCGGCCTGATTGCGGTCGGATCGGGGATGGCGCTTGCGGCATGCAATTCTGCCTCGGGCCCGGCGGCGACCAGCGATAAGAATGGCGCGGCGCCCGCGCCGGGCGCCGAGACGTCCAGCCCCAAGCGAATGCTCGTTTATCGCGATCCCGAATGCGGCTGCTGCGAAGCTTGGGCGGATATCGCACGCAAGGCCGGTTATGATGTGACTGTCGAGAACCGCGCTGACATGGCCGCCGTAAAGACGCGATATGGTGTGCCTGGCCAGCTGGCGTCGTGCCACACGGCCGTGATCGGCGGCTATGCGATCGAGGGTCATGTGCCGATGCGGCATGTTGCGAGACTCCTCCACGACAAGCCACGCGACATTCGCGGAATCGCCGTGCCCGGCATGCCGCGCGGTTCTCCGGGAATGGAAATGCCGGACGGAAGCGCGGACGCATTCGAAGTGATGGCATTCGGCAGCGACGGCAAGGTTTCTGAATTCCGCGCATGACCTGCCGACACGAAGAGGAGACAGATATGACGAGATTCATTCCCCTAGCGAGCGCCGCCGCGCTGATATTTGCTCTGGCAGGATGCGGCACTGAGCCCGCGCAGCAGAGCGACGTCACACCGGAACAGAGTGAGGTCACTGCCGGTGAGCCGCCCGCAATGGTCGAGACCATGCCCGTAGCGGACGAGCCGCCCGCCGCGTCTGCCCCGGCGGCGCCGACCGAAGAAGCGATGCCTCCGGAGAAATCCCGCCCCAAGCAAGAACCCGCCGCGAAGGCCGCTGTGCCGCCGCGGGCAAAGGCCGCGCCGGAAGCGCCGAAACCTGTCGAACCCGAACCCGATCCTCATGCCGGGCACGATATGGACAAAAAATAAGGAGCATGTGCCGACGCGGCATGTCGCCCGGGCGGTCGAGGACAAGCTGCGCGAAGTGTCCGGCATCGCCGCGCCCGGCATGCCGCGCGGTCGGGCGCTGCTCGATGCCGCAGCGAGAGATATAACCATATGGAATAACCATCTCGTTTATAGCGATGAGTGGTGATTATTTCTGGTCATGCCAAGGCCGCGAAGATAGCTCGGTGGCGAAGCCGAGAGCTTTCGCAAATGGGAGGGGACCATGAGAAAATTGCTTCGCACGAGTGGCTCGATTATCGCCGTCCTGGCAGGCATGTCGGCCGCCGCCGCCTTCGCGCAGGATAACGCCAAAGAGGCGCCGGGGCCAGGCGCGTCGCAGGGCGAAATCGTCGTGACGGGTACGCGGCGGAACGATCTCAAGGCGGCCGATTCCGCTCAGCCGATCGACATCATCACCGGTGCCGAACTGCTCGAAAAGGGCACGGCCGACATGAATGATCTCCTGCGCACCGAGGTCCCGTCGCTCAATGTCCAGCGCCTCGTCAGCAACGACGGCGCCGTTTTTACCCGGCCTTTCTCGCTGCGCGGCCTGCCGCCGGACCAGACGCTGGTGCTCGTGAATGGCAAGCGGCGCCATCGCGGCGCGACGGTCCAGTTCACCAATGTTCCCTATATCCGGGGATCGCAGGGACCCGATCTTTCGGCGATCCCGTCGATCGCGATCGGCCAGCTCGAGGTTCTGCGTGACGGCGCGTCGGCGCTCTATGGATCGGATGCGATCGCCGGCGTCCTCAATTTCGGTCTGCGCCGCGACCGCGAAGGCGGATTGCTGATCGCCCGCTATGGCCAATTCTATAAGGGCGACGGCGAGGATTTCCTCGTCCAGGGCAATGTCGGGCTTCCCTTCACCGACGCCGGTTTCGTCAACATCAGCGGCGAATATGTGAACGCCAGCACGACGTCGCGCGGCATTCAGCGTCCCGACGCGCAGGCGCTCATCGATGCCGGCGTTCAGGATGTCCCGGTCCCGGCGCAGCGCTGGGGAAATCCCGAATCCGAGGCGGCGCGCATCTTCGTCAATGCCGGCATCGAACTGTCGGAGGAGATGGAATTCTACACCTTCGGCAACTATAGCTGGAGCCGCGGCACGACGGCCTTCTTTTACCGCAACCCCGATGCCAGCTTCATTTCCACCTCGATTCCGCTCACCAATACGCCCGGAGGACAGCGGTTCAGCTTCCGCCAGCTCTTTCCCGGCGGTTTCACCCCGGATTTCGGTGCCACGGTGACCGATGCGGCGCTGGCGGCCGGCCTCAAGGGCGAATTCTCCTCGGGCCTGACCTATGACCTCAGCGCTTCCTATGGTCAGAACCATGCTTCCTACCGGATCGAAAATACGGTCAATCCGTCGCTTGGCCTCGCGTCGCCGACCTCCTTCAAGCCGGGGCAGCTCGAGCAGCGCGAACTCGCTTTCAATCTCGATCTCACTTACCCCATCGCGATCGGCACCTCCGATCCGCTGACGCTTGCAGGCGGTCTCGAGTATCGGCGCGAGACATATGAGATCACGGCCGGCGACATCGCATCATGGCAGGTTGGTCCTTTCGCGTCGGTCATCGATCCCGATACCGGAAACCGCGTCGGACTGCCGGTCGGCTCGAACGGCTTCCCGGGCTTCAGTCCCATCCAGGCGGGCGAGTTCGCGCGCAGCAACTGGGCCGCCTATACGTCGCTCGAAGGCAATCTCACCGACGCGCTCCAGTTCGGCCTTGCCGGCCGCTACGAGAATTACTCGGACTTCGGCTCGAAATTCACCTGGAAGATCAACGGGCGATATGATTTCTCGGACGTCTTCGCGGTGCGCGGATCGGTCAACACCGGCTTTCGGGCGCCGACGCCGGGCCAGTCGAACGCCTCGCAGGTCCAGACCAACATCGACTCGATAACCGGGGCGCCGCTGACCGCAGGCATTATCGCGCCCAACAATCCGGTGGCGCAATTCTTCGGCGCGACGCCGCTTCGGCCCGAGAATTCGTTCAACGTCGCCGGCGGCATCGTGGTGAAGCCCTCCAATCGCATCACCTTCACGCTCGACTATTTCAACATCAAGGTCGAAGACCGGATCGCCGTATCGGGCAATTTCAATCTCACCCCGGCGCAGCGTGCGCAGCTCGCGGCGCTTGGCATTCCCGGTGGGGATTCCTTCCAGCAGGTGAGCTTCTTCACCAATTCCTTCGACAGCCGCACCCAGGGCGTCGATGCGGTGCTCACCGTGGGCTTCGACCTCGGCGACGGCAAGGCCACGCTCGGCCTCAACGGCAACTATACCAAAACCGATGTCATCAAGGCCTCGCCGGTGATCACTGCGGACCGCGAGCGGCTGCTCGAACTCGAGGGCTTCGTTCCGAAGTGGAAGGGCAATGCGTCCTTCACTTATGCGGGCGAGCGCTTCGGCTTCGTCGCGCGCGCGAACTATTATGGCAAATGGACCGACTATGGCGCCGCACCGGCTGCCGACCAGACGGGCGGCGCCGAACTGCTGGTCGATCTCGAGCTGTCCTACAAGGTTAGCGACATGCTCAAGCTCGCGGTCGGCGGCGAGAATATCTTCGACAATTACCCCGACGTCGAGGCGCGGCAATCCCAGATCAACAACGGGATCCGATATCTCCGCTTCGCGCCGACGGGGTTCAACGGGGGCTTCTGGTACGTCCGCGCGACCGCCTCCTTCTGATCGGTGGCCGTGAGGGCCGTGCGGCGTCTTGTGTCTTCAGCTGGCGTCGGAGCCGAACATCGCGTCGCGGTGGGATTCGAGCACCGCGATAAAGGCCGCAGCGACTTGGGACATCGGCCTCAACTTCGGCGTGAAGAGCATATATTCGAAATGGACCTCCGGCGCGAAATCACGGACCGTAAGGCCCCGCTCGGCATAATCCGCTGCGGTCACGGGGTTGAGAATCGAACATCCGACCCCCTGCATGACAAGCGCGCAGATGGTCATCGCATATTGGGTTTCGATGACCATCTCGCGGTGGACGCCCGCGTCCTCGAAAATGCGGTCGATGCGGTGACGCACGCCGTCCTCGAGCGCGAGCGAAATGAAGGGCTCGCCCTCGAGATCGGCCGGCCGGATGACGTCCTTGACGGCCAAGCGGTGGCCGGCAGGGAGAACGCAGGCGCCGGGGCAGCGCAGGAAGCGCTCCATCCTTATGCCGGGCAATTCGCGCGCCGGCGTCGCGAGCCCGATGTCGAACTGCTGGTTCGCCATCCATTGCCGCACCGTCGAGGAACTGCGGGTCTGGAGCTGAACGGTGACGCCGGGATGTGTCTCGCGAAAGGCCGCGATCACACGCGGCAGGAAACTGACCGCGAGCGCCGGAAGGGCGGCGATCCGGAGCGTGCCGGTCGCCATGTTGCGGATGTCTTCCGCTACCCGCTTCAGGGCCGCAATGCCCGAGAAGCTCCGCTCGACTTCGTAGAAAAAGGCGTCGGCTTCGGGCGTCACGGTGAGCGCGCTGCCGCGCGAACGCAGGAAGAGCTGAAAGCCCAGCTGATGCTCGAGCTCGGCAAGCATCTTGCTCACCGCGGGTTGCGACAGGTTGAGCGACTGCGCGGCCTGGGTGACCGATCCCGAGAGCATCACGGCCCTGAAGGCTTCGAGGTGACGCAGGTTCATCGGACATCGCTCCCTATAGCTATTTCTTATGGCGCTAGCATTGAAAGCCTCGTTTATGAATAGGTCGCACGCATCGCGCCGCTGGTTACCGGCGCTGCTCGCCGCAGGCGCCCTGTTACTCGGCGGCTGCGGCCGCGAGCCCGCCGGCACCGGTGGGCATGAAATCGCCGCGGCGAAGGGATCGACGCTTGCGCGGATTCGCGCGCGCGGAACGCTCAATTGCGCAATTCATACGGGGCAGCTCGGCATGTCCTATCTCGACAAGCGCGGGCGCTGGCAGGGGTTCTTCGTCGACTACTGCCGGGCGCTCGCCGCTGCGGTCCTCGGCGATGCCCGCAAGGTCCGGTTCATGCCGGTCGCCTCGAACAAGCGCTTCACGATCGTGCAGACGGGCGAGGCCGACGTCCTGTCGCGGACGACGACATGGACGCTGACGCGCGACACCGACCTCGGGGTGAATTTCGTCGGCACCATGTATTATGACGGGCAGAGCTTCCTGGTGCCCCGGCGATCGGGTGTGCGGCTTCCGACGGATCTCGATGGCGCATCGATCTGCATCACCAAGGGGACGACCTCCGAACTCAACACCGCCGAATATTTCGAGCGCAAGGGGCTGCGTTTCCAGTCGGTCGTGTTCGAGAATCCCGAGGAAGCCAAGCTCGCCTTCTTTGCCGGGCGGTGCGACGCGATGACCACCGATGCCTTCACGCTGACCGTGATCCGTCTCGCCGATACCGCGCATCCGGACGATTATGTTGTGCTGCCCGAACGACTCACCAAGGAGCCGGTAGGTCCCGTCGTGCGCAGCGACGACGAGCAATGGTATGAGATCAACAAATGGGTGCTGAACGCGCTCTTTGCTGCCGAGGAAATGGGGGTCACCCGCGCGAATGCAGCGCGCATGCGCATGGCCTCGCGTGACCCCGAAGTGCGCAAGATGCTCGGCGGCCTGCCCGGATTCGGCAAGTCGCTCGGCCTCGACGATGACTGGGCGTATCGCGCGATCGAGGCGACGGGCAATTATGGCGAAATCTTCGACCGGCACATTACGCCGCTCGGCGTCGAACGCGGACAGAATAAGCTCTATCGGGACGGCGGGCTGATCTACCCGTTGCCGATGCGATGACTCATAAACACAGGCGGCTTGCCATCGCTGCGTTACCCTGGCTGCTGATCGCGGGCGGGCTTGTGGTCGCCTACGGCCTGTTTGCGACATTGGCGGACAATCTCGCGGACCGAAACATCCGGACGGGGTTCGGTTTCCTGTTCGACCGGGCGGGTTTCGCGATTGGCGAAACGCTGATTGCTTACGCGCCGGGCGATTCCTATGCCGCGGCGCTGGCGGTGGGTCTTCTCAACACGCTCCTGATATCGGCGCTCGGCATCATCTTCTCGACCTTGCTCGGCCTCGCGGTCTGCATGGCGCGCCTGTCGTCCAACTGGCTGCTTGCGAGGCTCTCCGGCCTTTATATCGAGCTGGTTCGCAATATTCCGCTGCTGCTCCAGATGTTCGTCTGGTACGCCGCGCTGCTGTTCGGTCTGCCCGGACCCGGCCCGGGCGCCGTCGGACCGTTCGACCTCGATAATCGGGGATTGCACCTCCCCGCGCTCTCCTTGGCCGATCCGGGACGGCCGGTCTTTCTCATCGCGATCGTCGCCTGTGCGATCCTGCTGGGTGCCGTGCGGCGAGGAGCCGTTCGCACGCGCACTGCGCTGGCCTTCGCCGGCATCTCCCTGGTGCCGCTCTTGCTGTGGGGCGGGATCGATCTGCCGCGGGCGGGGCGCTTCGGAACCGTCGGCGGATTGTCGCTCTCCACGGAGTTTCTGACGCTGGTCGCCAGCCTTTCGGTCTATGCCTCGGCCTATCTGGCCGAGATATTCCGCGGCGCGATCCTCGCCGTTCCCGCAGGGCAGAGCGAGGCCGCCAAAGCGCTCGGCCTGTCGCCCGCGCAAACAATGGGACGGATCGTGATGCCGCAAGCGCTGCGCATCGCCATACCGCCGATGACGAGCTGGCATCTCAACACGATCAAGAACAGCTCCCTGGGGGTCGCGATCGGATATCCCGAATTTGTCTCGGTGGTCGATACCGTCATCAGTCAGACAGGGCAGGCGATCGAGGGCGTCGGCCTGATCGTCGCGACCTTCCTGCTGCTTTCGCTATCCTTGTCGTTCGTCACCGGCCTCTATGCCCGCCAGTTGGGCTGGAGCGTCGCCGGGCAGCCCGGCCGGAGCATCCAGTCGGCGCCCCTCGAACCCTTTCCGCTGCGCTCGGCGACCGCCTGGCCGTCGTGGATACGGCGCAATCTGTTCAGAGGAGGACGCCAGTCGATACTCACCATCGCGATCCTCGCCATGACCGCGGCTTTCGCCGGCAAGGGGCTCTCGTGGCTGCTGTTCGACGCGACCTTCGCCGGGGGCGCGGCCGATTGCCGTTTGGCCAGCGGTGCTTGCTGGCCATTCCTCCGCGAAAATGCGCGGCTGATATTGTTTGGCACCTATCCCGAAGCCGAGCAGTGGCGGTCCGCAGCAGCGGCGGCCGCGCTGCTGTCATGCCTTGCCTTCTCCTTCGTCCCGCGATTCTGGCGCAGCCGCCTCGGGCTTGTCTGGCTCGGCGCAATCGCCGTGGCGGTACTTCTGCTACGAGGAGGATTCGCGGGCCTTTCCTATGTCCCGATGGAGAAGTGGAGCGGCCTGCCGGTCACATTGCTGCTCGCGAGCCTTGCGGTGGTCGGCGCTTTTCCATTGGCTATACTCCTCGCGTTCGGCCGCAGGTCGGCGCGGCGCGGCATTCGCTGGCCGAGCGTCGCCTTCATCGAGCTGGTTCGCGGAACGCCGCTGATCGGAGTGCTCTTCCTCGCTGCGGTCCTGTTCCCGCTGTTCGTGCCCTCCTATCTCTCGATCGACAGCCTGCCGCGCGTCCAGCTCGCGCTCATATTCTTCACTGCCGCCTATATGGCCGAGGTCATCCGGGGCGGCCTGCTGGCGGTTCCCGTCGGGCAAGCCGAGGCCGCGCATGCTCTTGGCCTCACCAAATGGCAGGCGCGGCGCCATATCCTGTTGCCGCAGGCGCTGAAAGTCAGCGTGCCGGGGCTGGTCAACACTTCGATCAGCGAGGTCAAGAACACGACGCTCGTCCTCATCGTCGGCGTCTTCGATTTGTTGCAGACGACCCGCCTCTCCTACGTCGAGGCGCAATGGCGACCCTATTTCGCCGAAGCCTATCTTTTTACCGGGACAATCTTTTTCCTCCTCTGTTTCTCCCTGTCCCGGCTCAGCATGAAGATCGAACGGAAACTAAACTATGCAGGATAATCACGACAGAAAATGGCCCGGGGAGCCGGCAAGCCCGAAAGGGCGCGCCTGGCAGGATCCGACGCGTGCCGTGCACGGCGGTCCCCGTCCGTGCGATCAGCGGGGCCTCATCAATCCGCCCGTCGACCGGGCCTCCACCATTATCTACGACAGCGTCGAGGCCTATATGGACCGGCACCAGGGTCTCTACGATGAGGTCATCTATGGCCTGTACGGAACGCGAACGACCTTTGCGCTCGCCGAGGCTGTCAGCGAACTTGAAGGCGGCTGCGCGACCGTCATCACCTCGTCCGGAACCAGCGCAATCGCGCTAGCCCTCACGGCTTTCGTGGCCGGGGGCGACCATCTGCTCGTCGCGGACTGCGTCTATGGGCCGACCCGCAAGTTTCTGACCGACGTTCTCGCGCGTTTCGGGGTCGAGGTGGAATATTTCCGGCCCGATATCGGAGCGGAGATTGCCGGGCTGTGCCGCAGCAACACCCGGCTCATCTATATGGAGACCCCGGGCTCGCAGACATTCGATATGATCGACGTGCCCGCGATCGCGGCGGTTGCGCGCAGCCGGGGCATATTGACCGCTCTCGACAACACCTGGGCCACGCCGCTCTTCTTCAAGCCCTTGGCCCATGGCGTCGACATCTCGCTTGCTTCGGCAACCAAATATCTCTCGGGGCACTCCGACTGTCTGCTCGGCACGATGACGGCGGCCAGCGATGCCGTCTACCGCCAGCTCAAGGACGCGGCGGCGCGCTGGGGCAACTGCGCGAGTCCCGACAATTGCTATCTGGTCCACCGGGGCATCAGGACGCTCGATGCGCGCCTTGAACGCCACCAGCGCACCGCAGCGACGCTGATCGAATGGTTCGCCCAGCAACCCGAAGTGGTTGCGGTCCGCTATCCGGCTCATCCCGCCGACCCCGGCCATGCAATCTGGAAGCGGGATTTCACCGGTGCTTCCGGATTGTTCGGTGTTCAGCTCGATGGCCTGACCCCGCCCGAAACCAGCGCCTTTTTCAACGAATTCTCGCTATTCCAGCTCGGTTCGAGCTGGGGCGGCTTCGAAAGTCTCGCGGTTCCGGCGTGGCCCGCTCCGATCCGCGATTTTCCCAATGGCGAGGCAGATGGGGCGCTGATCCGCATTCACGCCGGCCTCGAAGCGCCGCAGGATCTGATCGCCGACCTCGCCGCAGCCTTCGCGCGGGTACGAGCGCTCCGCGGCCGGGGGCAGGCGTCATGACCGACGCCTCGGGCCACGCGGCCGTCAGCTTGCGGCAGGTCGACAAATATTATGGCGCCTATCATGCCCTCCGCTCGATCGACCTCGAAATCGCCCCGCGCGAGCGGATCGTGATTTGCGGCCCTTCAGGCTCCGGCAAATCGACGCTCATTCGCTGCATGAACAGGCTCGAGGTGCCCGACTCCGGTGCCGTCCTGATCGAGGGAACCAGGATAACCGACGCGTCGCGGGAGGCCGTTGCGGCGCTCCGCGCCGTCGGCATGGTCTTTCAACAGTTCAATCTGTTCCCGCACAAGACGGTGCTGGAGAATTGCACCCTCGCGCCCGTCCTGCTCGGCGGCTTGTCTCTTCCGGAGGCGGAGGCGCGCGCCATATCCTATTTGGACAAGGTGAGGATTGGCGACCAGGCGGGCAAATATCCGGGGCAGCTCTCGGGAGGGCAGCAACAGCGGGCCGCGATAGCCCGCGCTCTGGCGATGGAGCCCCGGATTCTTCTCTTCGACGAGCCGACATCGGCGCTCGATCCCGAGATGATCAAGGAGGTACTCGATGTGATGACGTCCCTTGCCGGCGAAGGACGGACGATGGTGTGCGTGACGCACGAAATGGGATTCGCGCGCGAGGCGGCCGATCGCATGCTTTTCATGGATCAGGGCCAGATCATCGAAGACGCAAGGCCGGCAGATTTTTTCGCCGCGCCGAAAAGCGAGCGCGCACGGACCTTTCTCGAACAGATACTTTCGCATTGAGCGGCTCAAGTCGGTCGCGCCCCCAAGCTGTGCCGACCCACTTAATCATGTCATTTCATAAGCAAGCCGAGGGAGGGGCCCGCCGGCTCCTTGCGCGAAAAGGCTCAGGCCGGAAAAAATTTCAAAATTGATGAGGGGTAGAGCTTTGGGGTGCGTATCTAGTAGGTATCGTGCGCCCGGAATTTACTTCATAACCAATTGATATGATTCAATAAATTCCTATTGACCTGTATATACATTTGATGCTCTCTGAGGGGAATCAGCCAACCATCAGGGGGTTTCGCTATGATGACCAGGACAATTTTGCTCGCCAGCGCCGCAGCGGTCGCGACCTTTGCAACGCCAGCGCTCGCGCAGAGCGATGCTGCGACGCAGTCACCCGCCGCGGAGGATGCTCCGAACGGATCGGACATCGTCGTGACCGGCTCGCGCATTCGTCGCCAGGATCTCGCGGGCGTCGGCCCCGCGACCGTCGTGTCGGCCGAGCAGATCGAGAACACCGGCGTCGTCAATATCGAGACGGTGCTGCAGCGCCTTCCCGCCAACGCCGGCTTCGCAGGCAACCAGACCTCCGCCTATTGGGCGAACAATGGATATGGCACGGCGCAGGTGAACCTGCGCGGTCTCGGCATCAAGCGCACGCTTGTTCTGCTCAACGGCCGCCGCCTCGTCGCGGGCGGCACCGGCGCGAACTCCTCGCCCGATCTTAACATGATCCCGGTCGCGGCGCTCGCGCGCACCGATGTGCTCAAGGACGGCGCCTCGGCGATCTATGGCGCCGACGCGATGGCGGGCGTGGTCAACCTCGTGACCCGCACTGACTATGAAGGCCTCGGCCTCAGCGTGCGCCAAGGCATCACCGAAAAGGGCGATGGCTCGGACTTCACCGCCGACCTCCTGTGGGGCGTCCGCAACGATCGCGGCGGTTTCATGGCGGCGGTCACCTATCAGAAGACGAGCGCGGTCAATATGGCAACGCGCGCGCCTTGCTCGCTTGCCGAAACCACGCCCGGCATGCTGAGCTGCGTGAACAGCGCCTCGACGATCGGCGGCCGCGCGGTGCTGCCGAACGGCCAGCAGATCAACTTCAATCAGGTGCTGGGCGGTAACGGCAACTTCTTCGAGCCGTACAGCGCTGCCAAGCACAACTTCAACTCGAACCCGTTCCTCAACGCGGTGAGCCCGGTCGAGCGCGTGAGCACGGCGTTTTTCGCCGACTATGACATCACTGACAATATCGAGGCGTTCGGCGAATTCCTTTACACCTTCCGCAAGTCGAATCAGATCGCGACGCCCGGAACGCTGCGCAACCTCTCGATCGCGGCGAGCAATCCCACCAATCCGACGGGGCAGAATATCGTCCTCATCCAGCGCCGCCTCGCCGAGCCCGGCCCGCGCCAATTCTTCCAGGAAACCGATACCTGGCAGGGTACGTTTGGCCTCCGCGGCAAGCTCTCTAACGATTGGGGATGGGAAATCGCGGGCGCCTTCGGCCGCAACACCGCGGTCGATGGTTCGACCAACATCGCCAATCTCGAGCGAGTGGCGAATTCCCTCGATACGACCAAGTGCAGTCTTGCTGCCGGTGCCACGATCCCCTGCGCCGACTATCTCGGGTTCGGCGACCTGACCCCGGAGGTTCTCGACTATATCCTGTTCACGTCGCGCGACCGCGGCGGCAACGAGCTTGCGACGGTCACCGCCGATATCAACGGCGATCTCTTCAAGCTGCCCGCAGGCCCCGTCTCCTTCGCGGCGGGTGTCGTCTATCGCAAGGAAAAGGGTTGGCGCGATCCCGATCCGCTGACGGTGCTCGGTATTGCCAACACCAACCAGCAGGATCCGATCTCCGGAACGAGCACGGCGAAGGAAGCCTATCTCGAACTGTCGGTGCCCGTTCTGGCCGACACACCCTTCTTCCAGTCGCTTACCCTCGACGGCGCGGTTCGCTACTCGAACTACGACCTGTTCGGCAGCGACTGGAACTACAAGGGGAGCGTCGACTGGGTCATCAATGACAGCTTCCGCCTGCGCGGCACCTACGGCACCGGCTTTCGCATTCCGAACGTCCCCGAATTGTTCGGCGGCGTCTCCGAGGGCAATCTGACGACCACCGACCCCTGCTCGCGCTATTCGACCAGCGGCAATGCGACACTGATCGCCAATTGTCAGGCGTCGGGCGTGCCGGCCAATTATGTTCAGCTCGGTACAACGATCCTGACAACGGTCGGCGGCAACGAGAATCTGAAACCCGAAAGCTCGACGACCTGGACCGTCGGGACGGTGATTTCACCGAAGGGACTGGTTCCGGGACTCTCGCTCACTGCCGACTGGTTCGACATCAAGATCAAGGATGCGATCCGTGCTATTCCGGGCTCGACAAAGCTCAGCATTTGTTATGCGAGCCAGAATCTTTCGCATCCCTTCTGCGAAGATTTTACCCGCAGCCCGTTGACCGGCGAGGTTACCTTCCTCTCCGCGCAACCGATCAACACGGGCCGCGAAGAAATGAACGGCCTCGATCTGGGTCTCGTTTACAACAATGACATCGGCAGCGTGAACGTCTCGCTCGACGTCAACGTGACCTATCTCAACAAATATGTGGTCCTGCCTTTCCCCGGCGGCGCGCCGATCGACTTCGACGGCTTTATCGGCGGCGGCAATGGCGGCTATCCGAAATGGCGCGGCTATGGCGTGCTGACCGCTGAAAAGGACGGGGTCAGCGCGACCTGGTCGACCCAGTGGATCGGCAAGGCGACCGACTTCAATGCGGCCCCCGGCGACATCGGCTACAGCACGCCGAATGTCTTCTACCACAATCTCCAGGTCGCTTTCGAAATCGACGAGAAGACCCGGTTCCAGGTCGGTGTCGACAATCTTTTCGATCGCAAGGCGCCCTATATCCAGAGCTTCACCGATGCGAACACCGACACGATGACCTATGACCTGCTCGGACGGCGTTTCTACGTCGGCTTCCGCACCGCGTTCTGAGGGTAATCGATATGGCGATCCGTTGGCCGCTGCTCGTCCGGCGAACGCATAAATGGCTGGCCTTGGTGGTCGGCGTCCAGGCGCTGCTCTGGACGCTGACCGGCTTCTACATGGTGGTCGTGCATATCGACACCATCCATGGCGACCATCTCGTGCGCGCGCCGATGGTTCAGCCCTTCGACCTCGCGGGCCTCGCGCCGCCGTCGCGGATCGTTGCGGCCGCGCCCGGTGCGTCCGAGGTTCGCTTGCAGCGGTTCTTCGATCGCCCCGTCTGGCGCGCTGAAACTCCCGAAGGGGCGCGGCTGTTCGATGCCCGCTCGGGTGCGCCGCTGCCTGCGCTTACCGAGTCCCAGGTCCGCGAGCAGGCGCGGCGCATCTACACCGGCGACGGCAAGATCGTGTCGGTGCGGCTGTTGACCGAAGCGCCACAGGAAATGCAGTCGCGCAAGCCGCCCTATTGGCAGGTCGAGTTCGAGGGCTGGAACCGCCCGACGCTCTATCTGTCGCCGACGACCGGTGAGCTTATCTCGCGCCGGCACGCATTGTGGCGCGTGTTCGACTTCGCGTGGATGCTCCACATCATGGACTATGATGAGCGGACCGACGTCAACAACCCGTTGCTCCGCGTCGCGACCTGGAGCGTCTTCGCGATGGCGATCAGCGGGGCGTGGTTGCTGATCTGGTCCTTCAAACGCCGCAAGAGGAAGCAGGCATGAAACGCATCCGACTGACGCCGCTCTTCTTCCGGCGCATCCACAAATGGGTCGGGCTGATCCTGGGTCTCCAGTTCCTGCTCTGGGCGCTCAGCGGATCGGTGATGGCGCTGCTCGACAAGGATAAGGTCGGCGGGCACGGCGGCGGGATGTCGCATGCGCATCCACTGCCACCGGGGGAATATTTCGACGTGGCGGCCCTGCCGCGCGGCGAACCTGTCACGGGCGTGATCCTTCGCGATCTCGGAACCCGGCCGGTCTATGAAGTGCGCTCCGCAAAAGGCGTCCGTCTCGTCGACGCGACAAGCGGCGAGCACATCCGGGTCGACGAGGCCATGGCGCGCGAAGTCGCCTCCATGATGAACGAGGCGCCGATCCGAGAGGTGAGCGTAATCGCCAAGCCGAACCTCGAATCGCGCGATCATGAGGGGGCGATGTGGCGCGTCGATTTCGCGGACGACGAGAACAGCAGCGCCTATGTCTCGCTCGATACCGCCCGCTTTCTCGTGATGCGCGGCGATACCTGGCGCACATGGGACTTCTTCTGGATGCTCCACAATATGGACTATATCAACCGGTCGAGCTTCAACCACCCGCTGATCATTTTCGTCGCCTTCGGTGTACTATGGCTGTCGGGAACCGGCTTCTACCTGCTGTTCAAAAGCTTCAGCAAAGCCGACTTCCGTTGGCTGCGCCGGCGCCGCAAGCCGGTCGTGGTCACCCGCACCGGCTGACCGGCCTCAATCGTCGATCGAAAAGGCGGCTGACAGCTCGAAGCGTGTTCCGGGGTGTGTCAGCCAGGCATGCGACACAAGGCGCGAGCGGCTCCAAGTCCGGCGCGTCATCTGGAGCACCGGTTCGCCGTCGGACAATCCCAGCATGCCGCGCATCCGCTCGTCGGGCATCGTCGAGCAAACGCGATGCTCGACCCGTTCGAGCGGTGCAATGCGCGTCAGATATTCATTTGGTGTCATCCGCGTGAAGTCGAGCGTGCCATAGTCGGGGGCGATCGACGCGAGAACGAACCTCTCTTCTATCTGTATCGGAAATTCGGCTTCGTGATGGACGATGATCGAATGGAACAATTTCGTGCCCACGGACACCTCGAGCAGCGGCGCCGTCTCTACATTGGCGCGCTCTTCGCGGTTCTGGATCACGCGGGCGCGGTACGCATGACCGCGCTCCCGGATTTCCTCGGCGATGTTGCGGATTTCAATCATCTGGCCGATCGGCTTTGGCTCTGCGATGAACGATCCGCTGCCGGCGCGCCGCACGACGACGCCCGCCGCCTGCAACTCGCGTAGAGCGCGGTTCGCGGTCATCCGCGAAACGTCGAACTGCTGAACCAGCTCCGCTTCCGACGGCACCCGGTCTCCTGGGTTGAGGCGGCCGTCCCGCACTGCATCGCAAATGCTTTGCTTGATGGCGACGTACCGGGGCATCACCTCGCCTCCCGTCTCTTCGGGCGGCCGGGTTGCCTCGCGGGGCCGAGATTCTGAAGCGGGGGATTTTCGAGTGAGCGAAGGGTTCATAAGTCGTCTATACAACTTCGCCGACTCCCAGCTAGGTAAAACAGAATGTCACGCGCCGATTGCGCAAAAACTTGCGCGCCAAGCCACTCTCGGTGAGAGCGGGAGACTAATTGTCTCGATTCCGCTTGCGATCGGGAAAGTAGCGTGCCGGCGTTACACCGGTCAGTTCGCGAAACGAGCGGATAAAGTTACTCGCCGTCCCAAAACCGAGTTCGAGCGCGATCGATGTGACCGCCTCGCCCTGCGCCAGCCGCAAGAGCGCGGCCTTGAGCCGAATCTGGTTCCGAAACGCGGTAAAGCCTGTTCCGGTATCGCGTTGGAACAGCCGCGCAAGGCTTCGGCTCGAGATATGGAGTTGCTCCGACCAGGCTTCGAGGCTCCTCCGGTCGCCGGGATTGCGATCGAGTGCCGCGGCGATTTGCGCGATACGGGGCGCTGTGACCGACGGGATCGTCAGGGCAGGCGATATTTTCAACGCCATCTCGTCGGCGAAGAGGAAGGCCAGATGCCGCTGACGCGCCCCTGCGCCCGTGCCTGCGGCCGCAAAAATGATCTCGCGCATCAAGGGGCTCACGGAAGTTAGCCCGGCTTCTTTCGGCAGCCTCCGTAGAATGCTGCCGAAACAATATATGCTGTACATCTCGAAACCGCCCGAGGTCTCGACGCGATGCTCATGGTCCGCGGGCAGCCAAACGCCCTGCTGGGGCGGAACGACCCATTGTCCCTCACGGGTGTGCAATATCATGACCCCCCTGCTCGGGTATATCAGTTGGACTACTGGGTGCCGGTGCCACTCCCCGATGCTTCGTGCATGGAATGTGGCTCGTTCCACCTCGATCGAGACCGAAGGAGCATTCTTGTCGGATAGTGAATTCATTATGTCCTGATATCATCTATCGGACATAGTCTCCAACGCTCAGCATCGTCTTCGCAATCGACGGAGACCTTATGCGCCTACCCATGATGATCCAGTCCACGAAGCGTTCGTCCGCCGCCCGTCCCCATGGGGAATATAAGCGCCAATTGCTCGACGAAATTGTCGCTCTCAAGCCGGCAACCTTACTCGACGTCGGATGCGGCACGGGCGATCTTCTCGTCGCAGCGCGCGAAGCGGGCATCGCCCGCACTGTCGGGATCGAGCCGGAAACCCAAGCTTGCGTCCGCGCGCGATCCCGGGGTTTGGACGTCATTTCATGTCGTGCCGAAGCGCTGCCATTCGAAGACCGCAGTTTCGACGTCGTGACGCTCGATTATGTCGCACATCATACGGAGAATTTGCCGAGAGCATTGCGCGAGGCGTCGCGCGTCGCGCGCTGCGCCGTGCTCATCCTGGATTGCTGGTTCGACGACACCCTTGCTTCCCAGCGCGTCGCACGACGCTATGACAACTGGCTGAAGAGGCGCGACCGCAAGAGCGGATATGTGCACAACGCCTGCCCGATGCACCTCAAAGCATAGCTTTGCCCCTGTCGCTTGCAAGCCGGCTGTGCGGAGATAGGTCCAGATCGAGTCAAATTCCTGCGGACCGCGAGGCTATTTCGCGCCCTTTAGTTCGTCGTCGAGTGAGCATTCGGTGACCATCCCCGAAAGGTCGGGAAGGGCGGGCAGCCCCGAGGGGCCGGGTCCCGTGTCTGGCTTGAAAGCAGGCATCATGAACGACGGGAAATTGAACTCTGGAGGATTTTCGGCCGCGAGCGTCTTGCCGACCTCGGCGAACGGGTGTTTGAAAAAATGTTGGTTGAGCGCGTCGGCGATACCCTTTTCCTTTCCGGCACGCGCCAACGCAAGAACCGCATCCCCGTCCTTCCAGTCAATCGGCGCCTTGGACCGCTTGGCCTTTTCTTCCTTGAGAAGATAGAGAGCGTCGGCATCGATCGTTCCGCTCGTCCATATCTCGAAGCGATGTTCGGCTTCTCGTAGGGCGGCATGGTTCGCATAGTGCGCACGAAAGATCGGAATCTTTTTGAGCCAGATTTCGACCTCAGCGCGCGACAGTGATCCGCCGGGCTCTTTGCCTTTACATTCGATCGCTGTCACCGCGCTCGACTGCTGGGTGATGGCCTGAACGTCTATGTCCGCGGTCTGGCCGGTCGCAGGATTTCGCGCGGTAACCCCCATATCGATAGAGATAGCGCTTCGCCGGGCGAGGTAGCCGACCACTAACTCGAATAGGATGCCGCGCAGGTTGAGGCTGCGTCCCTCGATGTCGAGCAAATTGTCGAGGAGGTATGTGAGCCGCTCAGGACTGGACGATGCATATTTGGCGGCATTTTTTAGGACTTCGCATAGTGACGCAATCGCCACCCCAACCCGTTTGCCGAACAGATCTTTCGGCGTGGCGAGCATCACGCCCGCGGCATGGCCAGCCTTCATTGCTTCGCCGGTAAATTCTTCCGCGACAATGATCGACAACACCCCGATATTCTTGAGGGTCGCCTTGAGCATCCTCGCCTTGCGGATGAAGAACTGGATTTCGTCGGCGGTAAGCCGCCCCTCAGCGAACACGTCGGCGACAATGAAGCCGGGCTTGCCGCCGGGACCCTGGAGCGGAAGCAGGTAGCTCGGGCCGGCGAAATCGAAGGCGAAGGGGCCGATGGGCTGGAGTTCTTCGTCGCCGCGGATGCGGATCAGATTGTAGCTCGCAAATCCGATCTTCCTCGCCCATTCGCGCATTCCGTCGAGCAGAATCCCCTCTGTGAGGTCGCGGGCCCTTAGTCCGGCAGGCGTGCCGAAAGCCAGCGACGGCGCGAGCTCGAAACATCGGCCGTGGTCGATATTATGTATTTCCTTGATGAACCCTGCGGCGATCAGGCGTTGCGCGACCGTCTCGACCGGCAGCTGTCCGCGCTGCGGGATGACCGTCGCGCCGCTGATCGACGCGAATTGGTCGGCACGGATGAGGCCGCCGCGTGCGATCATGCCATCGACCGATGCAGCGAAGACCGAATTGGTCGCGCGCATGTCGCGAATGAAATTCTGCCAGAAGCGTTCGCTGTTCCGATCCTTGTCGAGATAGAGAAAGGCTTCGCGCTTGGGCAGCATCGGGACTGGAAAGCGGCGTATCGGTTTTGCGACCCGAGCGACGCGCTGGCGCGCTGCCTCTGGGCTCGCTCCGGCAGCGACGAGCGCCTCGACAATCAGCGACGAGCGCGATGGGCCATGCTCTGAAAGATATTGCGCGATGGTGGTCATGGTCGATGTCACACTGCTTAATTTATTAATTTAACTACCCTGTGCCTCCTCGTTTTTCAACCTTCGATATGAACTCAAATTTTTCAAATACTTAACGAGACGATTTTTGGACGTCCGCGCGGCGCGATGTCACAGAGCCATTTCGAACGACTGAAAATCGTCGCCGCACGCTGCAGCCGCAACTGCGCTGGGCCTTCGCTCGGTCAGTGATGGTAGAGCGGGAATTGCCGTGCGGTGGTCGGGCATTCGCACGGGGCGAGCACCGATATCGCTCGAGGCAAGACGCGGAAATGCGCAGGCGTCGCGGTGACGATCTCACCGTCGGTGTTCACCGGCATCGGCCGCCGCGTCTCGATATCGAACTCGACGCATTTGGCGGTGCGCACTTCCTTCCACGCGCCATGCGTGCCGGACCGGAAGGCGCGAAGCATGAGGGCGAGCTTCCAGAGGTTTTTGACCTCGAGACTATAAAGATCGAGCGTGCCGTCGTCGATCGCGGCATTCTCTTCTACGACATTACCTCCCCCGTAGAGACGCCCGTTGCCGATCGCGACCTGATAGGTGCTGACGGTCCTCGACTCGCCCTTCTCCCTGATCCTCGCCCGGAACCGCTGGGCAGCCAGGATGACCCGCAGCGCGGCGACGGCATAGCCGAGGCGGCCGAACCTTTTCTTGATCGCCGGGTCGAGCTTCTGCGCAAGTTCGCTGCTGATCCCGATGCTCGCGACATTGAAGAAGGCATGGCCATTGACCATGCCGACATCGATCCGTCGGCTGTGACTCTCGACAATGACGTCGGCCGCCGCCGCGAAGTCGAGCGGGATCGACAGGGTGCGCGCCAAGTCATTCGCGGTTCCGGCGGGAATGATTCCCAGCGGCAGGCCGCTCTCGATCACCGCGGGCGCGGCGGATGAGATCGAACCGTCGCCGCCGCACACGACAATGATATCGGCGGTCTGATGCAAGCGTGTCACGTCGCGTGCAATTTCGGGCAAGCTCTCGAACGGCTCGACCGTCACCAGAAGGCCGCCGGCAGCGAGGCGCTCGCGAACGGGAACGAGCGCCTGCTCGCCCTGCCGCGCCTTTGCATTGTGCAGCACGAGGGCGCGCGTACCTTTGGGCCACGGCATCGACACGATCCTGTTCAGCAGAGTTACGACCGTCGAGCGCGTGCCTTCAGAAGAACCACGCCCGATAGAGCAGGCCTATATATCGCCGCGACGAGGCCGGGAAGCATCCGTATCGATGCAGCTCCCTTTTCGGCTTCGTCATATCCTTGGCGCGATCGCTCGCCCTGATCGCTCTTCCATTTTCGAAGTTCGACCGGTCCCACCCAAGAGCGCTCCGCCAATCTGGTCGGCGGCGGCGCCCGCGCAAGCGAGGCGTAGCCTCACTCCTCCGCTGCGCTTCGGCCCTTCGGGTGCGCAAGCGCCTCAAGCCGCCGACCCGCCCGGCTGCACGCCCGGGATGGTCCCGGGCAAATCAGCAGGAGTATCGACATGGCGAGCATCGGCATCGTCAGCGGCAGCATCGAGAAGGGCTTTGTGGGCCAGCTCATCACGCTGTCGATCAAGGCACCGATCGAGATACGCCCCAACCGCGGCAAGGCGAGCGATGTGCAGCCCGACTATCGCGTTTGGTCCGATGGCGTCGAGATCGGAGCCGGCTGGATTCGCGTCGCCGAGCAATCGGGGCGTCCCTATGTCTCGCTCTCGCTCGCGACCCCCGAGTTCGGGCCGCGGCGCATCTACGCCAATCTCGGGCGGGCCGCGGGGCAGGATCGCGACGATGTTTTCGCGATCATCTGGACACCCGCCGACTGAGCGGCGGCCATCTTGCGGCATCCTTGCGCATCGGAACAATCTTCCGGGTGCAAGGGTGCCGCCACCTTGTTAGGGTGACCCCAATGCAGAGCAGCCTCGAACATCTTCCCCCGCACAAGCAACGCGAGATCGAGCGCGTCGTCGAGATCATCTTCGAGGAATTCGAGGATGCGCTGGCGCTCGCGACGCAGGACTGGAAGCGCAAGGGCCGGATTTCCAAGATCATCCTCTACGGCAGCTATGCACGGGGTGGGTGGGTCGACGAGCCGCACACGGCGAAGGGCTATCAGTCGGACTATGACCTGCTGATCATCGTCAACGACAAGCGGCTGACCGATCGGGCGGACTATTGGTCGAAGCTCGACGACCGGCTCATTCGTGAGCTGTCGGTAACGAAGCGGCTCCGCACGCCGGTGAATTTCATCGTTCACAGTCTCGACGAGGTGAATGCCGGACTGACGCAGGGTCGCTATTTCTTCATCGACGTCGCTCGTGACGGGATCGCGCTGTACGAGGCCGACGGGAAGGAGCTCGCAGAACCCAAGCCGATGACGCCGCATGCGGCGCTCGAGATGGCGCGCGAGTATTTTGATGAGTGGTATCCTAGCGGAGCGCAGTTTCTTCATCACTATCGAAGCGCTGTCGCTGCAGGTTGGTTGAACAATGCGGCCTTTCAGCTTCATCAGGCGACGGAACGATATTACCACTGCATCTTATTGGTATGCACTTTCCACACGCCGCACATCCATAATCTTGTTTTCCTGCGCACCCAAGCCGAGCGGATCGATGATCGATTGATCGAGGCATGGCCGCGAGAAGTTAAGGCCGACCGGTCGCGGTTCGAAAAGTTGAAGGAAGCGTACATCAAGGCGCGCTATTCGAAGCATTACGCGATCACCGCCGACGAACTGGAATGGCTCGGCGCGCGGGTTCAGCATCTCGCCGGTATCGTCGAGACTATTTGCCGTGACCGCATCGCTGAGCTTGAGACAACAGCGCGTCAGGCAGGTTGAGACCCGCTACTTTTTCCCGCGGAACCGCTCGAATTTGGCCTTTCCCTCGGCAGTCTCGACCGCGACATTGGCATTGCTGCATTCATCGCCGCGCTTGTCGCCCGCCGTGCAGCTTTGGACGACGTCGCGTGCCTCATCGAGATTGGCCTCGAAATATTGAACGCTGCGTGGCTCCGGCGGAGCACATGCTGTCAGGATCGTCAGGCTGGCGATCGCCAGCATCTTGAAAATGATCATCGTCACCTCCGACGATCAACTCTAGCGTCGGCGACCCGGTCCATGCAGTGGCGATTTGAGATTTAGAACCAAATTGAGGCTAGTTCTCCGTCCATCGGCCTATGTGAGCCAGTTTTGCGCCATTCTTAGCTCTCTCTCAAGCGTCGCATTGGGCGGCGAGGCTCAAGGGAACGATTGAGGAAATCCGTCGCAAAAGCTAGTTTGCAACGATGAGCGAACCACCAGCACCGCGCGGACAGCGCCTCGTCACACCATATGCTTTCATCGATACCGAGGCTTTTCGTGCGGCGGGTCTCGACTGGCAATCGCGAACTTGGTCCAGCCTGATCGATCTAGCGTCGAAGAGCACGCTCGAGCCGATCACGACTTCCATCACCACGCGGGAGGTTGAAGCGAGACTTTCGGAAGCGCTGGCGGAGGCGGAAGCAGCAGCGAAGAAGCACGGCGCGATTTTTGGCCAGCTTGGAGAAAGCGGTCCCTTTG
Source organism: Sphingopyxis sp. 2PD (assembly GCF_005503695.1). Lineage (GTDB taxonomy): Bacteria > Pseudomonadota > Alphaproteobacteria > Sphingomonadales > Sphingomonadaceae > Sphingopyxis. Next base: position 25,471 of record NZ_SCMU01000007.1, on the reverse strand, counting down.
GTGATACCGATCCAGCCGATCGGAAGGCACTGCTTCACGCGCGCTTTCGAGAATTCCTAGCGACAGCAAAATTTACCGAAATCCCCGTTGTTGCCGATCACAAAGCGATTTTTGACGATTATTTTGCTGGTGCTGCGCCCTTTGGGGAGGGCAAAAAAAAGAGCGAGTTTCCGGACGCCTTTGTGCTGTCGAGCCTCCTCGCCTGGATCCGGCCCGGTCGACCCAGAATATATGTGGTTGGCAAGGATCCGGACCTGGTGAAATTCTGCGAGGGACGGGACGATCTGATCCAATTGGACTCCGTTGCCCAGCTTCTCTCGCTGGCTCTGGCGTCAGCCCAGTTGGTGAAGCGTCTTGAAGCGCATGTCCGTGGAGACGCGTCCCTGCTCGAAAGGCTGAGGGCACGCCTTAACTCCTATCGTCCGCGCCGTGTCGATATCGAGGTTGAAGATGTCGAGTTCTTCGATCTTGAGATTTCGAGCGTGTTTCTCGTCGACGAATCCGAGGAGGGACAGGATTTTGTCCTTGAGGTCGAAGTCTTGGCTGAGGTCGAAGCCGACGTTCGTGAGACGGGTCATGAGTATGTCATCTCGCGGCGGGGAGAGCCTGATTTGGATATTCGGACTTACCATGCTCGTCCAACTTCCAGCGCGGCTATTTATGTTGAGGTGCTGGTGTCCGAGGACGATAGTGGCGAAGAGCCAGCCTTGGTGACGACCGATTGGGCTATCACATCGGGCGATATCGAGATCAAATTGCCATCTCAGTTCAGCAGGCGTGAAATCACCCTCGAGGCGCGGTGACGCCAAAATCCTTCGTTGACGCCACCGGAGCGTTGCCAGTTTCGACGCTTTCCAGATTTCAGATGAAATTTTTTCCATTTTTTTAATGCAAATTTTCTGCGCAGCAAATATCAAGGTTTTTCCGAATATTCACTTTTAGGGTGATTTTTGCTGGGCACAAAATATGGCCGAATTTGAAAATTCTCAGCGCGAATTGCTCGATGCGCTTTTGGAGGCGCTTTTGGCGCTGCCGCAGTCGCACGCGCAAATCGAGCGATATGAGGTCGAAATCGGGCCTCGCGGCCGCGCCGACGCCCTGATCGGCGCATATATCGGCCGCCAGCCGCTCTTATTGCTTGTCGAAATCAAGGCGCAGCTTTTTCCGCGCGATGTGCGCGAAGCAATCTGGCAGCTTCGGAATAATCAGGCCCATCTCAGCAATTCCGGTGACGACCGGGAAATCATTCCTTTTTTTGTCGCCCGTGCGATCTCGCCGGGCGCTCGAGAGATTTTTCGGGAAGAGCGCGTCGGATATTACGACCTCGGAGGCTCGCTTTATATTCCGGGGAAAAAGGCATTCATATTTCTCGATAAACCGGCTCCGAAAAAAGGGACGAAGAAATTCGATTCCATTTTTCAGGGGCAAAAGGCGCGCGCACTCCATGAAATTTATGAGAGGCGGCAGGACTGGCTGGGCGTGAAGGATCTCGCCGATGCGAGCGGCGTATCGCCCGCTACGGCTTCCGAGACCCTCACGGAACTCGAACGGCGCGAGTGGGTGGATGTGCAGGGGGCGGGTCCGTCGAAACAGCGTCGATTGCGCGCCGCACGGCCCCTTCTCGAAGCTTGGACCAGCTATGCGAGCGATCAGAAGGCGCCGACAGTGCGGCGTTACTATGTCCCGAAAGGGAGTGACGCACTGGCGCTGGCGCTGCGCCTTGATCAGGCGTGCGACGAGGCGAAAGCCGCCTATGCGGTCACCGGCGAGGTAGCCGCTCAAATCTATGCCCCCTATCTTTCTTCCATCTCGCAGCTTCGTTGCCGGATCGAGCCCGGGCAGAAGCTGATCGAGGCGCTGCTCAATCTCGACGCCCGGCCCGTGGCGGAGGGGTGGAATCTCGGTATCATCGAGGCGAAGAGCCGGCGCGATGTCGCGGTCGGCCAACGGATCGATGGCGTCTGCTATGCGCCGCCGCTGCAGGTCTATCTCGACCTGCTCCAGGCGTCCGGCCGTTCCCGTGAATTGGCGATGCACCTCCGTAGCGAATGTCTGGATAAATAATGCCCAAACCACAGACGATCAGCGGCTATGAGGACATGGTCACCGACGCGTGCGAGCGCGTACTGGTCACGCTCCTGCGCGGGCTTGGACCATGGAAGGATTCGGTCTTTCTCGTCGGCGGACTCGCGCCGCGCTATCTCGTGACCGCCAGGCCGCCGAAAGTCCCGAAACATGCGGGCACGGGTGACGTCGATATCGTCGTCGACGTCGGAATCCTCACGACGACCGAAGCCTACAGTACGCTAGAAGAAAATCTAAAGGCGATGAACTTCGAGCGCGCCGAGAATGAAAAGGGTGCGAAGCAATCCTGGCGGTGGCGCGCCGAGATCGAGGACGGCACGACGATGATCCTCGAGTTTCTGGCGGACTCGCCGGAACTTGGAGGCGGCAAGGTAAAGGAACTTCCTTCGGACGGAAATGTCTCGGCGTTGAACATCCCCCACGCTTCCATGGTGTTCGACCATCACGGGACCGTCGAAATCACGGCGGACCTGCTGAACGGTAAGGGCCGTGCCACCGAGGTCGTGCGCTACGCTGATATCGTCACCTTCACCTGTCTCAAGGCCTTTGCTTTCGATCAGAGGTTCGAGCGCAAGGATGCGCACGACCTGATCTACTGCATCGAGAATCTGGAAGGTGGCGTCGGCGCGGCGCAATCCGCATTCGCGGCTGCACTGACCGGTCCGCATGCCGAGGCGATACGCGAGGCTCTTACTCGCATGGCGGCTCGCTTCCGCGATCCCAATCCCGACGAGAGCTATTTGCGCGACGGGCCCGTCGCCGTGGCAAGTTTCGAAGACGACGAAGCCGATGTCTCGGCCGACCCCGATCTGCTGAACGCCCGGATCTTGCGGCAGCGACATGCCGCGGAAATTATGGCCGACTTCCTCAAGGCATTCGAAATCTGATGACGAAGGCTGTGATCGCAGTTTCGTTCCGGCGCATTCCAAGAGCTTGCCCGTGAACAAAGCGATCATAGTCGGCGCGAGTTCAGGGATCGGCCGAGAGCTGGCGATGCTGCTCTCGCATCATGGCTATTCGGTTGGCGTCACCAGTCGGCGCCGCGACCTGCTCGCCAATCTCGCTGGCAATTCTTCCGGTTCGATAATCTACGAGGCGTTCGACGTGGCCGACACGACCGCGATGCAACGCGGACTCGCCGCCCTGATCGAGCGGCTTGGCGGGCTCGACTTGCTGGTGATCAGTGCCGGGGTCGGCCACATAAATGCCGATCTTGTCTGGGAGGCGGAACGCGAGACCATCGCGGTGAATGTCGAAGGTTTCGCGGCCGCGGCCAATATCGGCATGCAGCACTTCATCGCCCAAGGCACGGGGCATCTGGTGGCCATTTCGTCGATCGCGGGATTGCGGGGAAGCGGCGACGCGCCTGCCTACAATGCGTCCAAGGCCTTCGTCTCCAACTATATGGAGGCGCTACGCCAGAACATGGCGCGCCGGGGCCTGCCGATTGCAACGACCGACGTGCGGCCCGGCTTCGTCGACACCGCGATGGCGAAGGGTGACGGACTCTTCTGGGTTGCTTCGCCTGAAAAGGCGGCGAAGCAGATCTACGGCGCCATCCGCGCCCGTAAGTCTCATGCCTATGTCACCAAACGCTGGTGGCTCGTCGCTGGCCTGATGAAACTTCTGCCGAACGCCATCTACGACCGACTCTAGCCGCTCGCGATCATCGCCCGTGGCAGATTTTGTATTTCTTGCCAGAACCGCAGGGACATTTTTCGTTGCGGCCGACCTTTTTCCTCGGCTCAACCTCCCTGGGGGCACCGCGACGCTGATCGAACAGCGCCTGCAAAGGGGCAGGAATCACAACCTGTCGCTGCGGGGGACCGCCTTTGCGCCGAACCTCGCGAATGATGGCCTTCTGCTCCTGGAATGCCGCGCGATGGTTCGGATCCATCGCATCCTCGAACGGCAGCAGCCGCTCGACCTCGTTCGCCGCCGCATCATGGTCGCCGCAGTACGCAAGAACCACCGCATATAGAGCGCGAGCTTCGAGAACGGGCCCCGCGAGGCCCGCGCCTTGCAAGATGGGGAAGATGTTCCGTTCGAAGGCCTCGCGGGCGCTTATGAAGTCGTTCACCCAGACCAGTTCTTCGACAAGATCGAGACCAACCCGGACGAATGACTGGTAGGATTGCGACAGTTCGTAGAATTTCATCGCATGGATGCGTGCGAGAGTAGATCGCTGGCTCTTCCGGCCCAAGGCCTGCGCGAAAAGATCGTGACTGTCTGCCAGATGTTTCAGCCGATCGGTGAGATCTTCGTCTTTGGGAAGAAGCTCCCGAAGTTCGGGGGCGTTCCGTCCTATCACATCGTCGGGCCTGATCCCGAGCTCCCGATAATATTCGCCGATGAGGGCGAGTGCCTCACTTACCGCTGTATCGTTGTCGCCGAGCTTGAAGAGGGCGAGGGCGCGATTGTAGCGAAACACGCGCAGATGTTCGGGCTGGTCGGGAAGTCGATCCGAAACTTCGTCAAGCATGGCCCGGACGCCATCAATGTCGCCAAGCTCGGACAAGAGCAACATCCGCTTCATGCCCCAGGCCATCCACTCCTCGTCGCCGAGCTCGTTCGCCCTCAGCAGCGATTCCATCTCGTCGACCCGCTCCCGGCCGGCCTCATAATCTCCCTCGCGCAGATCATTGAAGACCAGGCCGTCGAGCGCCCACAGCCTTGTCTCGGCATCTCCGTTCGGATCGGCCGCGATCGTCAGCAGATAGGGTTCGATTTCCGGCCAGACCCCGAGTTCGTGGAACAATTCGTCTGTGGCAAACTGCACCAATATTCTCGCCTGACCGAGAAGCCCGAACAGACGGATGAGCAGTCCTAACTTCGCGAGGCTCCAGTTGGTCCGGATCGAGCTTACGATGACCCGCTGCAGCGAGCCCAAGGCTTTCTGCTCGAAGTCCTGACCCTTTGCCGAGACGTCCGCTTTGCCGAGTATCCTCACCGCGTCGTGAATTTTTAGGCCGCTATTCCCGAATAATTCCAGCGCACCCGTTGCGGGAAGCGCGCGCAACCGGGCCGTGGCCGCCTTCGCGTCGATGTCGCATGCGGCTTGAAGCAAGGCACTGGCTTCGTCCCGTGAGAGCGCGACATCGGCGAGGCTCAGGACCGCGATCGTTTCTCTGTCGACCGGCGGCAAGCCTTCGAACGCGCGCCTCAGGATAATCTCTTGAGCCGTCTCGACGATATTGGTCTGCTGCTCGATATCCGTACAAAAGGCCCTAATGTCGCCGCCATATTCGCGCGCCGCGATCGTCGCCGCATTGAGTACATAAAATGGCAGGCCTCCGGTAATTCTGGATAGCCGCTCGCAATCGCCGAAATCGGCACGGCAACCAGCATCTTGAACTGCCGCCGCGATAGTGTCTTCGTCCCAGCCGTTCAGAGTCTCGGCTTGAATATCTAGTCCTGCTTCGAGTTCGGCGATGTGCCGACCCGGTTGGCTCAGCAGGACAAATCGGAGATTGGGGCCCCGTGCTACCAGCGCCTCTATATCGGCCGCGGGAATGCGGTGGCTGTTATCGATGACGACAGCCGCGTGAAGGCCGTCTTCGCCGAGCTTGATGCTCAGCGCGCTCACCATGTCCAATCCGCTCGCGCCCGGCAGAAGAATTTCGCCGAGCTTGTCGTTGGAGCGACCGAACATCTTCGCCGCCACTTCGCGCGCTACCGCTGACGCGAGCGCGGGTCCCGGCGTGTCCCCAACGTCGAGATAGGTGACCGGGAGCGCAGCATGGACCGCGGCCTCGGCCATCCAGGCGGTTTTCCCCGAGCCCGAAAGTCCCGCTATGATGCGGACGGGCTGGTCACTTAGCAGGGCGGGTTCGTCGACCTGGGCGCGGTACACCGGGGGCGGCGCCGGAAGCTGCTGCATCTGGACCACGAGCTGCTCGAACAGGTCCGGCAATTCCTCGCGGGAAAAACTGTGATCCTCGCGCGGAGGCGTGCCAGCGGATGCGAGCATGACCATGGCGGCCAGCTTCCAGGTCAGCGTCTCCGGCCTGAGCAACCCGAATGGCAGCTGCGCCGCGAGATCCGAGCAATATGCAGCCATACCGGCAACATTGTCGGCAGGTCGAGGCAGGCAATTGTCGGAGGGCTCAGGACCGCCTGGCCAATGCAGCTCGACATCGTCAGGCCAGTCATCCGCGGCAATCTTCTTGAGCAGGGCTGGCGACGGAGGCGCATTCGTCGCGATCACGAATCTCGCGTCGCCAGCTCGCAGGCCGTTCTGATGATCCGCACGTATGTCCTCGAAACGCTCTAGTGCTCCTGAAATATCACTGGGATTGAGGACGTCCTGCCGCGTTTTGACCTGCGCATAGATACGGGCGTCCGGAAGCTGGACTTCAATGTCCTCGTCCCGCTCGACGATGATATGTTCGGCTCCCGCCTTTCCCGCGAGGAGAAGGCACGCTGCCGCGAAAAGATGCTGGTAGAGGAAACCCCTGTGTACGGCCTCGATCCGGATGAGTTGGCGCTCGTCGAGAACGAGGAGTTCGTCGACCGGCGGCTGTGGGCGTTCTGCCTCATCCTCCGCGCGGTGATCGGCCGCATTATGACCGGAATTGTCTCCGGGATCTTCTGACGCGGTCATCGTGTCGTGAAGGCTGCGACGACCTTGTTCGTCCCGTCCATGAGCAGGCCGCACTGAATGTCGGCGACCAGGACCGTCGAATTCACCGTGATATCGGTCGGATTGCTGATCGTCGTCTTGCCATAGGGGTAGGTGGCGCGAACGACATTCGGGAGCTTCGGCACGACAACAAAGGCAATCTTGGCTTGGGGTTTGAAGGCTTGCGCTTCGGCGACGCTCATGGGGATGGTCCCGATGACCCCACCCTTGTTGGCGATGAAAAGCTCTTCGCCATAGCGCGCCGGTTCACCCTCGAAGATCGCGTTCTCGGTCCGGGTAATCTTGCTGATGGTGGCCTTCGCCCCGAAGCCATTCTGCGCGGAATAGGTGCCGGTCGTGACCTCGCTGCTCGAAATCGTCACGTCGAGGTTGCTGAGGGTGCTGGCCTTCGGACTTTCGACTTTTGCATAATAGAAGGTGTCCCAAGCGCTGAAGTTCGTATTGTCGAACAGGTAGGACTTCACCTCGAAGGCTCCGAGATCGGCATTATAGGCCAGATATTCCGCGCCTTCGATCTTCTTCGAGATGATGAGGGGGCCGGAGCCGCCCGCTGCTGCGAGCCGGGCGCGGTATGCATCGCTGGTCTCGAATTCGTCCTTCGGCGCGACGGGCTTGATGGACGCGATAGCCTGGTCGAAGGTCTGGGGCTGCACCATGGTGCCCGTATAGGCTGCACAGCCCGATTGCGCCTGCGCCAGTCCCGGCGCGCAAATCAGCGCCGCAGCCAGAATGATTTTCCTCATTGGTTTTGCTCCCCCTTGAGCCCGTGCAAAATATCGAGACTAACGCTCCAGGCGAACGCGCAGGCGCCGTGCGCGCTCGCGAAACGCATGTTCCCCGCCCTCGAGAATGTCGCAGACCATCTTGCGGATCGGTGCATCTTCGAGGCCGCCGCTCGCATAGGCGATCTCGGGCAAGCCATCCCCCGGATGCGGGCCGGCCGATGCAACGATGACCTGATCGGCGTCGGTGTTGATCACCAGATTGGCGTTATGCGTGACGATGATGACCTGGCGCTTCGCCTTGGCCTTGAGGAACAGGCCGACGAGTTCATCATAGATCGACTTGGGATCGAGATTTTCCTCGGGCTGATCGATGATCAGCGGCCGCTCATCTGCGTTGTCGAGCGCGAGGTACAGCAGCAGGAGTACGATGCCGCGCGTGCCCGGCGAAAGTTTGCGGATGTCGACCCCATCATAATCGACGCTGTACCGGACTTCGATATGATCGGTGCCATAGAGCCAGCGCGCGAACAGCTTGAGCCAGCCGCGGAATGCGGCGGCATCGCTGCGCTGTGCGAGAGCATGTTCGAAGAAGCTGTTCTGATATTTTTGGCGAAAGTCTTTGAGCGCCTCGGTCACTTCTTCGGCGGTCCCACTCTCCCAAACGCCGCGAAGCTCGTCATTCGCGGCCTCGAGCAATTTGCCCTCGCCGCGGAACGGGCCCTGTCGGCGAAGGTCCAGCAGATCCTCGCCGCGCTTTGCCCACTCCGCCATGTCTGCTCGGCGGGTGACGGTGAATGCAAGCTTCCCGAGCGTCCCGCCCGTCTCGTCCATTCGCGCCCGGATGGGTGCGTAAAGGTCGTTGAGGACCTGCTGTTCCGAAAACACCGCTTCGAAGATCCGCCGGTAGCTTGACTGCCTTTCCGTAGGCAGGCCCTTGGCGCGCTCCTCTGCGCCCTCATAGTCCTTCAGCTTGTCCTGCAGGACCGAGAGCAATTCGGTCTCGGTCGTGATTTTCGTCGACAGGGAATTGAACCGTTCGCGTGTTTCCTTGTCGACGTTTATGATATCGCCGAGCCGCCGGATTTCCGCATCGAGCCGGCCAAGGGGAAGTCTCGTCAGATCGGCATCGTCGGCGATGAGCGGGGTCGCTGGATCGGTGATTGCGATATCGATCCCGCGCCACCCGTCACGGTTCTTCCGGGTGGAGGACAGGTTGTCGTTGATGATGCCGTCCACATTGCCGCTGTACTGCGTCAGAAACGGGTCCCACGCCTCTCCGGCTATGCCGGCATCCTTGTGGCGCTCTTGCGCATCGCGCAGATTTTCGGGCGCCTGATGGGTCCGGAAGTCCGAAACCTCGTCCTGGACGAGTAGCAACTTCTGCTCGCGATTGGTCAGGCGCCTAACCCGTGCGCGCACTTCGTTTGCCGCCTCGGTCAGGGCCTCGAGGCGCTTGATCCGGTCCTCGCTGCCTTTGCGGACAAGCTTGCCGCGGTCCTCGGTGAGCTGGGTGATCTTGAGCTTCTTCTCGTCGACCTGCTTCCGAATGGCCACGATCTGAGATTGCTTCTCGAGCTCGATGTTGATCCGGTCGGACAATTCCTCGAGCTTCTGTTCTTCGCGGCGTCGCGCCTCGCGGAACCGGGCTGCCTTGAGGTCGCGAAGGTCCGCAAAATCGACCGCGCCCTCTCGCTCGGTCGGGCTGTGGGCGTCAAAGACCACGCGCTCGACTTCCGACAGCAGGCCATCGGTCATTCCCTCCGGTGAGCAGAGCGATTCCACGAACTGCTGTGTCAGGTATCGAGCGCGGGCGTAGCCGTCCCATGCCGCCGCGGCATTATCGAGGCCGCGTTCGGTGACAACGCCATTGCCCCAATCGAGCTTCACCGTCGCATCGTCGAGATATTCGCTCGCCCGAACCAGGAAAGACTGCATAGGGAGCTGGTCGGCATGGGCATCGCAGCCCGCTGCGATCATGTCGGCCAGCGCGGTCTTGCCGGACCCGCGCGCACCAATGATCGCGACGAGGCCCGGGTTGAGATCGATCACCGAATTGGGGGCCCACGGCGCATTCGTCAGGGTCACACGGTGGATCGTCTCAGACGGCGCAGCTGCGGGCGGCGCCTCGGTCCCGACGTAAGCGCGGCCCTCGGGATCGATGCAGGCCTGCTTCAGTCCGTCGAATGTCGCCGCACCTTTGATCCAGGTATAGCGGTCGCCATCGGGCGCGCCCGTTCGTTCCACAGAATGCCCGTCGCTGCCGTGCATGCAGGGCTTGAGCCCGCCGTAGGTCTCGCAGATATGCTCGCGACTGGTTTTTCGGCCGAGCCAAAATTCACGTTGCGCCGGGCTCGACGCGAACATGATGTGAGCAAAATGTTCAATCTGCTGGCGCAAAGCTTGGTCTGCGCCATCTTGAAGTCCCGATGTCCCATCGCCCTTCGCGCCGGCGACCGCGATCAGGATATTCTCCTGCGCCCAGCTCATCCCCTTATATTCTTCACGGAGCTGATCGAAGCTTACCTTGAATTGTTCGGAGCCGTGGCGAAGCGCTGAACGATCATCGGTCAGCTCGGAATTGAGCGAACGTCCCAGGCGGATCAGCTCCGAAGGATTACAGGCGAAGGTGTCGGTCGTGGTCTTGAAGGTCAGGCGCTGAAGGAAGCGCGTGAGCTGCTCGATATGATCGGGATCGTCGGGGCAGACGAGCAGATGGGCGTTGATCCACGACCGCGCGGTTCCCACGCTGAACCGAAGCTCGATATTCGGAAAGATCAGGTCGCAGTCCTTGAGGCGACCTTGCTCCTTGCGCGCGCGAACCTCCTTGTAGAGTTCAAGCCCGTAATAGTCGGTAATACCGAGCGCACGGATCGCCGGCGTCGCACCCTCGATCGCGGCAAGATAGGCTTCCCAATCGCCCTTGAACTGGTCGTTGAAGATCGTGCCCGGGGCGTGGACGTGCGGATCCCATCGCAGCCACAACGATCCCGGTCCGATCGATTCCTCTTCCCCCACGGTCATGGCGCGGCACGCTATCGTCAACAGGGGGGAAACGGAAGTGCCGCCGCCAGATCAAACCATTTTGGATCTATTTTGTGCCGGGGCCTGCGGCCTGATCGCAGGGCGGCTCGGGCTCGCCGGAACCGCAGGACTTGCCGGCCGTTTCCCAGTGGCAACGTCCATAGGAGCTGTCATGGCAAGCGCACCGCCCGACCCGCATCCCGATTCTCCCCCGACCGGCCCCGAGCAAGTTCCGGAGCAGGTTCCCCTTCCTGATGACGACGGTCGGGAAAGTGTCGAGGACGTGCCTGACGCAGAATGATCGTCGGGCCGCTTGGCTTCTCGCCTGCGGCATGGCGCCCGCATATCTGCGGAGCGGAAATGGTAAGCCCCGCTACATCGCTGCAGCGGGGCTTCCCTAGATTGCATCCGAAGATGCGATCAAATTCTGCCATTCTTTCGTCTGGACAGGTAAGTGAAACGTGCCGGGCGCGCGATGGTTCCGTGGGCTACTTCGAGGCCCGGAATTTTTCTATCGCCGCAGCGTGACCGCGATCGGGCAGTGGTCCGAATAATGCTTCTCGCCGGGCGCATAGAGCGTTTCGCTGAACCCCGTCCGGTCGGCGGCGGCGCGCCGGTCGAGCACGATATGATCGATGAAACTGTCGTAACGCGGATCGCAGGCCGGCGGCTGGCCCGCGTCGGCGAGCATCAAATCGGCGTTGGCCGGATCGCCATCGTCGATTTTAGTCCAGATCGCGTCGCCGGGAAGCGCGAGCCGCCGGTTCCAGTCGCCCAGCACCGCGAAGCGCTCGGGCCCGGCGGCGGCCGCGTCGATCCAGGCTTCGAGCGCCGGAATCTGGTCCTGGAATATGGGGCAGGCCTTCGCCTCGTTCCCGGAGAAGCAGCCTGACTTGAGGTGGATGCCGAGAAGGCGGATCGGTGTGCGGCCCTCGGGGCGGAGCGTGATGTCGACGCCCGAGCGAAGCTGTTCGTTGCCGCGCATCAGCGACGTCACATCGGCATGGCGATCGAAGGCCATATCCTTGCGGATCGCAAAACCGACCGCTTGGCGGATCACCGTCTGCGACGGGAACTTGCCGCCGCAGGTGCCGCCCGGCGCGCCCTTCCGCGCTTCCATGATCACGACATATTTGGCGGGGTCGAAGACCCGCGCCGCGGCGGTCTCATTCTCGGCCTCCTGAAAGGCGATCACATCGGCGTCGAGGTCGTCGACGATGCGGCGCATCGCGGCATAATCGCTGTCATCCCTGGGGTTGCAGCCTTCGCCGTTCCTCGCGGCGAGAAATTCCAGGTTCCAGCTCGCAAGCTTGAGCGGTTTCGATGGAGCAGACGGGTTCGCGGGTGCGGAGGTCGCGGGCGAGCAGGCGGCAGCCAGCAGGAGCAGGGCGGATGCGATGAGGCGGTGGGGAAGCATCCGCCGCTACTGCCGCACGCCGCCACCGAGTGCAACTCGCCGTGCCGCGCCTTGGCGCGGCGCAGATGGCGCCGATCCGTCCGCGGCGCTATAGCGCCCGCCCGGCCGGGATCCTTCCGGCCGCTCAAGGAGATGATTTTATGAACCACGCCGAACTGTCGGACAGCGTCGCAACCGCACTTGGTCTGAGCAAGGCCGATGCGAAGAAGGCTGTCGATGCCGTTTTCGCTGCGATCACCGACGCCGCCGCCAAGGGCGACGAAGTCTCGGTGAACGGCTTCGGCAAGTTCAAGGTCAAGGAATCGGCCGCGCGTGAAGGCCGCAATCCCTCGACTGGCGAAACCATCCAGATTGCGGCTTCGAAGAAGCTGACCTTCGGCGCCGCGAAGGCCGTCAAGGATCGTCTGAACGGCTGAGCCGGTACGTCCCGCCGGCGTGCCCGGCGGGACGGCCGCGCGGCGGCATGTCGGGCGCGGCATCTGATGAGCGCGCTCTGGCCTCGCAGGCTCGGCCAGGGGTCGCACTTTTGTTTTGGCCGCGCGGCACACTCGGCTCGCTATCCTTGCGGGGCGGCGGCTAGGCACGGGAGCGCATCGCACGCCGCCCCGCTGCGGGCTCGCCAAGAGTGCGGTTGTTCGGGCCCTGCGGGCCGGCGACATCATGACCTAGAGCGGAAGTTCCGCCTGTTTGCGCAAAGGCTCAACGAACAGCGTGCGACGCGGCGGTTCCTCGAACAGCAGCTCGTTCGGCAGGCTGCCGTCGAGCCAATGGTTCGCGTCGCGCCGCTGGATGATCACGCCGTGGCGCGACTGATAGGGAATGACATCGGCGCCCGCCGGGATGGTGAGGATGCGGTAGGACAGCGGCCAGTCGGCGAGTGGCGGGTCCCACACTGCGGCGAGATAGAAGAAATTGCCGCTGTCGAGCGTCACCCGGTAGCGGTGATCGCCGGTTCCCATGCGAAACTCGGACGCCGGGATCAGGCAGCGGCGCGCCGGGAAGGCGCGGCCCTCGGCGCGCACGAAACGATAATTGATCCCGTCGCTAAACCGCGGGTCGGAACCCCAAACCGCTTTGACCATTTCGATCTCGGTCATATTGTCGGGATTGCGCCGGACGAGCGCTTGCACGCCTCCGCTCGGGGCGTCGGGATCGAAAGGGGTTGGCGCGATACCCATATGTGGAACATAATGGGAACGATGTTGAGTCGCAAGGGCGAGGGGGCCGACGCGCATGTGCAATGATTATCGGCTCGAAATTGACATCGCGTCGATCGCCGAGGACTTCGACAACCTCCAGATCAAGATCGACATGCCCGAGGGCGCACCGAACGTGCCGGCGCGCGAGGATGTCCGCATCACCGATACAGCGCCGATCGTGAAGAGCAGCGACGGCGCCGCCGCCGGATCGCTCGTCAACCGGCGCTGGAGCTGGCCCGGACAGGGCGGCAAACCGGTCTATAATGTGCGCTCGGAGCGCCGCGATCTCGGCATGCAGCGATGCCTCGTCCTCTGCGACGGTTTCTATGAGTTCACCGATCCCACCGACCCTGCGCAGAAGCGGCTCGACAAGTGGCTGTTCACGCTGAAGGACCATCGCTGGTTCTGCATGGCCGGCGTCTGGCGCGACAGCCATGTCGGCGAAGCCTTCAGCCTCCTGACCATGGACGCAGGTCCCGACATCGCACCCTATCACCATCGCCAGATCATTCCGCTGCCACGCGATCAATGGGCCGCTTGGCTCGATCCGCGCGTTCCGGCCGAGGACATATTGAAATGGCTTCCCGAAGGCAGCCTCGAGGTGACGCAGGTATATGGTAAGCCGCCTGCACAAGGCGCTCTTGCCTTATGACGAACGAAGAGGGACTCGATCTGTTCGTGACCGCGCAAGAGCAAATCTACCCGCGCGCGCTCGGCGAGATTCGCCGCGGCAAGAAGTGCTCGCACTGGATGTGGTTCATATTCCCGCAGCTGGCAGGCCTTGGCCGAAGCGCGACGTCGAAGCTCTACGGTCTCGCGGGAGCCGATGAGGCGCGGGCCTATCTGGCCCATCCGCTTCTCGGCGCGCGCTATGCCGAATGCGTCGAAGCGATCCAGGACCTGCCGGCAAGCGACCCGGTGGCGGTCTTCGGCGAGGTCGACGCCGTCAAGCTGCGTTCATCGCTGACATTGTTCGAGGCCGTGAGCCGGCGGCCGCTCTTCTCCGCCGCGCTCATCCGCTGGTTCGGCGGCGAGCGCGATGAGCGCACCCTCGGCCTGCTCAGCCGCGACGACAGCATGCCGTGACGCCGACGCGTGTCAGCCGCGCGGATTGCGAAACAGCGGCAGCATCCGGTGGAGCACTTCGTCCTTGTCGAAAAAATGATGCTTGAGCGCGCCGAGAACATGCAGCGCGAGCACGACGTAAATGGCCTTCACCATCAGCTTGTGTATGTCGCCGAGCTCTTCGGCGAGATCCTCGTTCAGCGGTAGCGGAAGATTGGGCGCGGGCACGGCGCCGTAAAGCGGCACTTCAGGCGCCCCGCCCGCCGACGCTGCGGCCCAGCCGAGAAGCGGGGCGCCGATCATCAGCACATAGAAGAGGACATGGGTCGTGCGCGCGAGCATCCGTTCCCATGACGGCATGCCGCCGGGGAAGGCCGGCCAGGGATGGCCGAAGCGCCAACCGAGCCGGATAATGCTGAGCGCGAGGATCGTGATCCCGACCGATTTGTGCAGATGATAATAGCCAAGTTTCTCGCTGTCCGAGGCGTCCTCCATCCAGCCGCCAAAGGTGGCATTGGCGATGATCAGGATGGCGATCGTCCAGTGCAGGACGATCGAGACGGTGGAATAGCGGCTGTGATTCTCACGCATGATTCGCCTCGCAATAGGTCCGTCACCGGTCTTCCAATGCTTTGGCGGCGATCCTCGTTCCGTCAGCAGGACGCAGCCGTCACGATCATGAGCCCAATTTGTTTCGCTTTTACAGAGGCCGGGCGGAAGGCGCGCACCGATTCCCGGCGGTTCGTCGCGGCCCGCTTGACGCGCCCTTTGACTCGGTGGAACATAAAGGGAACATTTGAGTCGATATTTCCCATGAGCACGACGCCCCAATCTGCACCTCGGCCAAGTGCCAGAGATATCGACGTGCTTCGCGCGGCGGTGGCGCGTGTAGCCGCCTCGCGCGGGCCGGTCTTGCCGTTCGGCGTCGGGCCGGTCGATCATCTTCTCGCTGGCGGCGGGCTCGATGGCGCAGGCCTGCACGAGGTCACGGGCGCCTCGGCAAGCTGGAGCGATGACGCTGCGGCAACGCTCTTCGCGGCTGGAATCGCGTCGCGCTTCGCGGCGGCGCCCGACGTGTCGGCGCTCTGGGCGCTGACGCGGTTCGATCTCTATGCCCCCGGTCTCGAACAGGCGGGGCTCGGTCCGGACCGCGTGCTCTATGCTCAAGGCAGGACCGACAAGGAACTGCTGGCGCTGTGCGAGGACGCGCTGCGCGACGGTTCGCTCGCCTGCGTCGTTGCCGAAGTGAAAGCGGCCGATCAGACCGCGACGCGCCGGCTGCAACTGGCAGCATCCGAGGGCAACACGCCGATGATCCTCTATCGCCGGTACCGGCGTTATGGCCAATGCCCGCTCGCCGATCCGTCGCTCGCAATGACCCGCTGGCGCATCGGCACCTTGTCGTCGGGCCGCCTCGCCTCGCCCGGCGTCGGGCGCGGGCGCTGGAATGTCGAGCTGGTCCGGCAGCGCGGCGGGCCGCCTTTTTCCCTCGAACTGGAGGCGTGCGATGACCAGGGTCGCCTCGCTCTTCCTGCCGCAACTGCCGATCGAGCGGTTGCGCCGGGCAGAACGGACACCGTCGCATTCGGGCACGCCGCCTGATCGGGCGCGGGCGGGTCCGCGCTTCCCCGAGCCTGTCGACGACAATCCCGGCACCTGTTCGGTGCCGCGCGGCGGCGGCTGGCGTCCGGGCGCGCGCTGGGCGCAAGGCACGCACTCCGGCGAGCCGTCGCTCGACGCCCTCCCGGCGCACCAGCGACCGACGATGCGCGAGCTCGGACGGCGGAGCGAAGCTGCCGCACCGGTGTTCCGGGCGTTGCGCTCGGACGACGGGACGTCGGGCGGGATCGCTGCGCCGCTGCCGCCGCTCTGGGGCCTCCGTCCGACGATCGTCGTCGCGCGAACCGGCCAGCGCGACGTCGTGACCGCCGCCTGTCCGGCGGCGCTCGATCTCGGCCTCGTGCCCGGCATGGCGGCCGCCCATGCCCGCGCGCTGGTCTCCGATCTCGACATACTCGATGCCGCACCCGACGCCGATCGCGCGTGGCTCGATCGCCTTGCGCTCCACGCCGCCCGCTGCTGGACGCCGACGGCGGCAGTGTCGGGCATCGACGGGCTGTGGCTCGACCTGTCGGGCACGACGCATCTCTTCGGCGGCGAAGAGCGTTTCGCGGCGCGTCTGCTCGGTTTTCTACGGCGCCTCGGCTTCACCGCGCGTGTCGCGATCGCCGGCACGCCCGGCGCCGCTCACGCGCTCGCACGCGATGGCGGCGCGGGCGTGCGGATCTTGCCGGAAGGAGGCGAGAGCGAGGCGCTGGCGCCTTTGCCGCTGGCGGCGCTCCGGCTGGCGCCGGAGGCGCTCGCCGCGGCGGCGCGCTTCGGGATCGAGCGGATCGCCGATCTTTATCCGATGCCGCGCGGGCCATTGGCCCGGCGGCTCGGGCGCGGCGCGGTCGAGCGGCTCGACCAGGCGCGAGGGTTCGTACCCGAGCCGATCGTGCCCGTCGTCCCGTTCGACATGCCCGAGGCGCGCCGTTCCTTGCTCGAGCCGATCGGGACCGCCGAGGCGATCGAGCAGGTCATCGCCGACCTGCTCGGCGATCTCGTGCTCGCGCTGCGCGAGCGCAGTCTTGGCGTGCGGAGCCTCGTCTTGCGCTGCGACCGGCTCGACATGGGCGCGCAGTTCGTCACCGTCGGCACGGCGCGCGCGACGCGCGATGCGAAACATCTGCTGCGCCTGTTCAGGCTCCGGATCGACCGGATCGAGCCGGGGCTCGGGATCGAGACGATGGTTCTCGCGGCGCCGCAGGTCGAAGCGCTGGCGCCCGAGGCGATCGCCGCCGTGCTCAACACGGCACGCCAGGCGCCCGACCTCGCTCCGCTCGTCGATGCGCTGGCCGGCCGCGCCGGCGATGCCGCGCTGTTCCGCCTGTCCGCGATCGAAAGCGATGTCCCCGAGCGCGCGATCGTGCGCGCCGGGCCTTTGGCCCAGCCTGCCGGCTGGCCCGTCTGGCCGCGGCCGATCCGGATGCTCGCGCGGCCCGAGGCGCTGTCGGGCGTCGTCGCCTTGCTTCCCGACCATCCGCCGCGCCGCTTCGCGTGGCGCGGGCGGAGCTATGCGGTGGTCGCAGGCGATGGCCCCGAGCGCATCCATGGCGAATGGTGGCGCCGCCCGGGCGAGATGTGGGCGGTTCGCGACTATTTCCGGGTCGAGGCGACAAGCGGCGAGCGCTTCTGGCTCTTCCGCCGCGGCGACGCGATCACCGACAAGACGGGTGACCTCAGCTGGTACATGCACGGCGTGTTCGGATGACGGACCCCGTTACGACCTATGTCGAACTCTACGCCACGAGCCATTTTTCCTTTCTGCGGGGGGCCTCTTCGCCCGAGGAATTGTTCGCGGCCGCCGCTGCCCTCGGCCATTCGGCCCTCGGGCTTTGCGACCGGGGCAGCGTCGCCGGCATGGTGCGCGGTCTGTCGGGACAGGAAGCAACCGGCGTCCGGCTGATCGCGGGGACGCGCGTCGACCTTCGCGACGGTCGCTCGATCCTCCTCTATCCGACGGACCGCGCGGCCTGGTCGCGGCTGACCCGGCTGCTCTCCTTGGGCAAGGGGCGCGGCGGCAAGGGCAATTGCTGGCTCGACTGGCCCGACGTCGCGGCCTCGGCCGAGGGCCTCGTCGCGATCCTCCTGCCCGGTGAAGCCGACGAACGGGCGCGGCTCGATCTCGCCGAGCTCAGCGGCGCCTTCGGCCCGCGCGCCTTTCTCGCGCTCGCGCTGCGCCGCCGGCCCGGCGATTTCGCGCGGCTTCGCGCGCTCGATGCGCTGGCGCAGGAAGTGGCGGTGCGGAGCGTCGCGCTCGGCGACATCCTCTACCATGCGCCCGAACGGCGCCCGCTGCAGGACGTGCTGACCGCGATCCGCGAGAAGACGACGGTCGATGCGCTCGGGTTCAAGCGCGAACGCTTCATGGACCGGGCCTTGAAGAGCCCGGCCGAGATGGAAAGGCGCTTCGCGCTGTTCCCCGACGCGATCGCGGCGACCGCCGACATCGCGGCAGCCTGTCGCTTCGACCTTGCCGAGATCCGCTACCAATATCCCTATGAGCAGGTGATGGAGGGCCGCACCGCGCAGGAAGCGTTGGCGGCGTTGACCGAGGAAGGTGCGAACCGGATGTTTCCGGGCGGCGTGCCGCCTGCCTTTCGGAAACAGATCGATCACGAGCTGCGCCTGATCGGCGAGCTCGGCTACGCGCCCTATTTCCTGACCGTCAATTCGATCGTCGCCGAGAGCCGGCGGCGCGGCATATTGTGCCAAGGGCGCGGGTCAGCCGCGAACAGCTGCGTCTGCTTCCTGCTCGGCGTGACTTCGATCGACCCGATCAAGCACGAGCTGCTCTTCGAGCGCTTCGTGTCGGGTGAACGCAAGGAGCCGCCCGATATCGACGTCGACTTCGAACATGAGCGGCGCGAAGAAATCATCCAGTGGATCTACGAGACCTACGGCCGTCATCGCTCCGCGCTGACCGCCGTGGTCACGCGATACCGAACCCGCGGGGCGGTCGCCGAGGTGGGGAAGGCGCTCGGGCTACCGCGGGATCTCACCAAGATGCTGACCGGCCTCGTCTGGGGCTGGTCGGTCGACGGCATCCCCGAGGAGCGCATCGCTGAGCTTAACCTCAACGCCAATGACTATCGACTTCGGCTGACGCTCGATCTAGCGCGGCAGCTGATCGGGACGCCGCGGCATCTCTCCCAGCACCCGGGCGGCTTCGTGCTGACCGAGGAGCGGCTCGACGATCTTGTGCCGATCGAGCCGGCGCGGATGGAGGACCGCCAGATCATCGAATGGGACAAGGACGATATCGACGTCCTCAAATTCATGAAGGTCGACGTGCTGGGTCTCGGGATGCTCGGCTGCATGAACCGGGCGTTCAACCTGCTCCGCGAACACAAGAGCATCGATGTCGGCATGGCCGACCTGCAGGACGACGACCCGGCGGTCTATGGGATGATCCAGAAGGCCGACACGCTCGGCGTCTTCCAGATCGAGAGCCGCGCGCAGATGTCGATGCTGCCGCGGATCAAGCCCAAATGCTTCTACGACCTCGTGATCGAGGTCGCGATCGTCCGCCCCGGCCCGATCCAGGGCGACATGGTGCACCCCTATCTTCGGCGGCGTGAAGGCAAGGAGAAGCCCGAATATCCAAAGCCCGAGCTTCGCGCCGTGCTCGAGAAGACCTTGGGGGTGCCACTCTTTCAGGAGCAGGCGATGAAGGTCGCGATCGTCGGTGCCGGCTTCACGCCGGTCGAGGCCGACCAGCTTCGCCGCGCGATGGCGACCTTCAAGCTCACCGGCGGCGTATCACATTTCTACGACAAGCTCGTCGGCGGCATGGTCGAGCGCGGCTATCCCAAGGATTTCGCCGAGCGTACCTTCAAGCAGATCGAGGGTTTCGGGAGCTATGGCTTTCCCGAGAGCCACGCCGCGAGCTTCGCGAAAATCGCCTATGCCTCATGTTGGATGAAGCATCATCATCCGGACGTCTTTTGCGCGGCCTTGCTCAACGCGCAGCCGATGGGCTTCTACGCGCCCGCGCAGATCGTGCGCGATGCCCGGAATCACGGCGTCGAGGTGCGCCCGGTCTCGATCAACGACAGCCATTGGGACTGCACGCTGGAAAGGAGCGACGGGCGCTATCTCGCGGTTCGCCTCGGCTTCCGCCAGGTTCGATCGCTCGCGAACATACATGGTGCCGCGATCGTCGGGGCGCGCGGCGATGTGCCCTACGACTGCGTCGAGGATGTATGGCGGCGCGCCGGCGTGCCGCGCGCCGCGATCGAGCGGATCGCCGAAGCGGATGGATTTGCCTCTCTGTCCGAGGACCGGCGGCAGGGGCTGTGGAAGGTCCGCGGCCTCGGCGAGGCGCCGCTGCCGCTCTTCGCGGCCGCCGACGCGCGCGAGGCGAACTTCTCGCCCGAAGGGCTCGAACCGCCGACCGCGCTTCGGCCGATGACCGAAGGACGCGAGGTGGTGGAGGATTATCGCACGCTTCAACTGAGTTTGCGCGCGCATCCCTTAAGTTTCCTGCGCGAGGAGCTGGACCGGATGGGGATCGTCCGCTGCGCGGATCTCGGCTCGATCCGCGATGGCCGGAATATCGAGGTCGCCGGGGTGATCCTCGTCCGGCAACGCCCCGGCTCGGCAAAGGGCGTGCTGTTCGTCACGATCGAGGATGAGACCGGTATCGCCAACGGCATCCTCTGGCCCGATCGCTTCGACATCTATCGGCGCCAGGTCATGGCGGCGTCGATGATCGCGATGCGCGGCCGCGTCCAGAAGGAAGGCGAGATCATTCATGTCATCTGTGACCGGATAACCGACCATGACGCGATGCTGCGGCAGGTCGGGCGCAGCGCGCTTTCCATTGCGCCGGGACGCGGGGACGGGGCGCGGAACGGGGGCGGGCCCGACAGCCGCGAGCCTGCGTTGCGCGTCCGGAGCCATGACTTTCACTGATGGTGGCCAAATGCTCCGGTTGCAGGACCACTCCCTCCTTGGCTGCCTGACTGCGGGCCTCGGCTCGCCTCATGCCGTCAACCCCCTGCGGGGGTTCGCCCTCGCGTACCGCTCGGTGACGGCGGCTCGCGGGCCCTTCGGTCGGCGCCATCGGGGATGGTCCCGAGCAACCCAAGGAGACACGACATGGCCACCATCGCAAATCTCACCGTCAAGGCCGACGGCAGCTTCGAAGGCACGCTGACGACCCTTCTGGTCACCGCGCCGATCGCGATCGTCCCGAACGGCCGCAAGGTGAAGGACAATGAGCCCGACTTCCGCGTGATCGCGCGCAAGAACGGCTACGAGGTCGGCGCCGGCTGGACCCGCACGTCGCAGTCGAACGGCACCGAATATGTCTCGGTCACCCTTTCGGCCCCCGAATTCGGCACGATCTACGCGAATATCGCGAACGCGCCCGGCGACGATCCGATGAAGAAGGTGCTTATCTGGAACCCGCCGAGCTGACCCCAGCGGCCCCGCCTTCGGGCGGGGCCGTCATTTTTCCTGCGTGAGTTTCGCCAATCGGCGCGGAAGCTCCGAGGCCAGCTTGCGCTGCTGGAATGGCGAGGCCTTCTTCCAGCTCCGGCATTCGGACTGGGTGCGGCCGCAGCCGGGGCACCAGCCCGTCCGACCGTCGAACGCACATAATTCGATGCAGGGCGAACGCATCGCTCAGTTGCACTCGATCGTGACGTGACGCAGCTCGTGGACCGGCGCGAGGCGCTCGCGGATCGCCGCGCCGGTGAGACCGGCAGGCCCGGCGACGCTGACGATCGCGGCATGCGCGTCGGGTCCGAGGCGCCATACGTGAAGATCGACGATCCGGGCATCGCCGGGCGCCTCGACCAGCTCGCGGACTTCCTCCGCCACATGATCGTCGCTCCGGTCGAGCAGGACCGCGGCCGTGTCGCGCATCAGGCTCCACGACCAGCGCGCGATCACGATCGCGCCGACGATCCCCATTACGGGGTCCATCCACACCCATCCGAGATAGCGTCCCGCAAGCAGGGCTGCGATGGCGAGCACCGACGTCAACGCATCGGCAAGCACATGCACATAGGCCGAGCGCAGATTATTGTCGCCGCTCTGCGCCATTGGCCCATGGTTGTGATGATGATCGTCGCCATGGCCATGGCCATGACCATGGTGATGTCCGTGCCCATGACCATGGTGATGCCCGCCCGACAGCAGGAAGGCGCTCGCAATGTTTACGCCAAGGCCAACCGCCGCGACGACAGTCGCCTCGAGAAAAGCGACGTTGGTCGGATTGAACAGTCGCGACACCGCTTCGACGCCGATGCCGAGCGAAACAAGCCCGAGCGCCATCGCCGAGGCAAATCCTCCGAGATCGCCGACCTTGCCGGTTCCGAAGCTATAGGCCGCGTTGTGCGCATTGCGCTTCGCATAACCATAAGCGATCGCCGCCACGCCGAGGGCACCGGCATGCGTCGCCATGTGGAAACCATCGGCGAGCAGCGCCATCGATCCCGTGATGTAGCCGGCGATGATCTCGCCGACCATCATCAGCGCGGTCAAAACGACGACGAGCAGCGTGCGCCGGGCATTCTCGTCATGTGACGCGCCCAGGAACATATGATCGTGGACACGCGCGTCCGCGATGGGGGTAGTGGCCATTATGCGATCCTATTTGCTGTAGCGGCGGATAACGGTGAGCAACTCCTCGGCACCGGCCGCGCGCTCGGCGTCGGTCAGCCCCGGGCGCGAGACATGCTCCTCGAGATGATCGGAGATCACTTCCTCGATGAGCCCGGCGACCGCGCCGCGGACTGCCGCAACAAGATGCAGGACTTCGGCGCACGGCGCTTGCGACTGGAGCGCTCGCTCGATCGCGCCAACCTGTCCGCTGATGCGGCGGACGCGCGCAATGAGTTCGGAATTATCGCCTGAAAGATGTGCCATAGGGATACCCCCTACCCCTACCCAAGGCAGAAGGCAAGCAACCTCGTGTGGAGAGGCACGATCGCCAAGTCCCACTACAGGGGCCACGGCGCACGCAGATTGTGGTCCGGGAGGAAGGCGCAAGGGCCTCCAGTCCCCGCGAAACCATACCCGCTCTCGATAGCCGCTGATCCCTGGGCTCGAAGCCGGGCCTCCTTCAATCAACCCGTGAAGGGTCCGCTACGCTTCGCGTGCGGCCGCAGCCTTGCTGCGGTGATTGCGGCCCGCCCCCGGCCGGCGGGGCGACTGTCGAGCGGGAACGGTCCCGCTCCGAAAGGACAGGAGCCAAACCCATGCCGCTTTCCACCGCTCAATCGCTCGGCTGGAGCCTCGCCCGCACGATGATGACGATCATCGTCCTTATCGAAACGACAAAAGGCTATGCGGTGATGCCCATCGAAGAGTTCGACGGCGACCCCGAACACATCGTGTGCGAATATGACCCGTTCAACCGCTGAGCCCGCAAAATTTGCCCCGCGATGGTTCCAGTTCCGGTTCCGTCGCGGGCGGCTGTCTGCTAGATTGACGGTGCAGACCGCGCTGTGGTGGTGGTGGAGAGCGCGTCCCCAGGGAGGACGCTCGTGACTTTCATGCTTACGTGCGTCCCGGAGGCGACATCCTGCTCCGCGTCGACGGTTGGCCGAAGGTCCAGCAGGTGCTCTCGGCGATCGATGCGATCGAGGCCGACGGGCTCGACCCGTGCGAGACGGCGCCCGATCATTGGCGCCACATCGGCAGCCATATCGCCGCCGGACTGCCGTTCCGGCCCTATGGTCCGGAGCGGCACCGGGCATGGCTCCAGCGCAAGGCGATCGCGCCATGAACCGCCGCTGGTTCCGCGCAACCGCGGCGAGCGCTACGCTCTTCGCGGGGCTGTTCGTCGCGGCGGCAGCGCTCGCGCCGAAACCGCGCCTCATCTGGAACGCGAGCCCGAGCGTTCCGATCGGCTTCTACCGCGTCGATGTCGGCGCCGATCCCGAGGTCGGCGACCTCATCCTCTTCCACCCGCCCGAGGCGGTCGCGACGCGCCTCGCGGTGCGCGGCTATCCCCCGCCCGCCTTCTTCTGGTGGTGGTTTGCCTTCGACGCCTATGCGCCGCCGATCTTCTATCGCGGTGCCGCGATCGCCGCGTCGGGCGGGCTGCTGTCGGTTGTCGTCGCGATCAGCATGTCGGTGTGGCGTGCGCGCGAGCGCCGGCGGGCCGAGACCTACGGATCGGCACGCTGGGCGCAGGAGCGTGAGATACGGGCTGCCAACATGCTCGGCCCCGATGGCGTCATTCTCGGGCGCATGGCCGGAACATACCTGCGTCACGATGGCGCCGAGCATGTCCTCTGCTTCGCGCCGACCCGATCCGGAAAGGGCGTCGGCCTCGTGGTGCCGACCCTGCTGACTTGGCCGGGGAGCTGCATCGTCCATGACATCAAGGGCGAGAACTGGCAGCTCACTGCGGGCTTTCGCGCAAAGCATGGCCGGGTGCTGCTCTTCGATCCGACCAACCCCGCATCGGCCGCCTATAATCCGCTCCTCGAAGTCCGGCGCGGCGCGTGGGAAGTACGCGATGTGCAGAATGTCGCCGACGTGCTGGTCGATCCCGAAGGAAGCCTCGAGCGCCGAAACCACTGGGAGAAGACAAGCCACGCCCTGCTCGTCGGCGCGATCCTCCATGTTCTCTACGCCGAGGAGGAAAAGAGCCTTGCCGGTGTCGCGGCCTTTCTGTCGAACCCCGAGCGCAAGATCGAGGCGACGCTCCACCGGATGAAGACCACCAGCCATTTGGGAGATCGCGTCCACCCGGTCGTCGCCGCGGCGGCGCAGGAGCTGCTCAACAAGAGCGAGAATGAGCGGTCCGGCGTGCTGTCGACCGCCATGTCCTTCCTCGGTCTTTATCGCGATCCGGTGATCGCCAAGGTCACGGGACATTCCGAGTGGCGCATCGCGGACCTGATCGGAAGCGAGCGCCCGGTCTCGCTCTACCTCGTGGTGCCGCCCGGCGATATCAGCCGGACCAAGCCGCTCATGCGCCTGATCCTCAACCAGATCGGGCGGCGGCTGACCGAGGAGCTGAATCCCAAGGCACGGTCGCAACGGCTGCTGTTCATGCTCGACGAGTTTCCCGCGCTCGGACGTCTCGATTTCTTCGAAAGCGCGCTCGCCTTCATGGCGGGCTATGGCATCAAGGCCTTTCTGATCGCCCAGTCGCTCAACCAGATCGAGAAGGCCTATGGCCAGAGCAATGCGATCCTCGACAATTGCCACGTCCGGGTCAGTTTCGCGACGAACGATGAGCGCACCGCCAAACGGATTTCCGATGCGCTTGGCACTGCGACCGAGCAACGCGCGATGAAGAATTATGCCGGCCATCGGCTCTCGCCCTGGCTCGGCCATTTGATGGTGTCGCGCACCGAAACCGCCCGGCCGCTGCTCACCCCCGGCGAAGTCATGCAGCTCCCCCCGGACGACGAGATCGTGATGGCCGCCGGCCTCGCACCGATCCGGGCCAAGAAGGCGCGCTACTATGGCGACCGGCGCCTGGCCGGCCGCGTCATTCCGCCGCCCGCACCCGGTCGCGGTCTTCCCGCCGGCCACGATTGGATGGCCGACCGGGTACAGCAGCCGATGGAGACGAAAGCGAAGGCGGCGGGCCGCGCCGAGATGCTCGATGCCGCGCGCGCGGCGGCCGCCGAGGCCGAAGGCCGCGAGCGCTTCCGCCGCTTCCGCAAGGGCAATTGAGATGGGCCGGGCGGGCGGGCTGGTGATGGGGGCAATCGTCCTGGGTCTTGCGCTGACCCTTGCC
>NZ_SCMU01000006.1:125000-144082 GCF_005503695.1 Sphingopyxis sp. 2PD | reverse complement strand
CCGCATCCGCAGTCGCGGGCGGCACCCGCACAGACGGCGCAGGTGCCGCCCGCGACTGCGGATGCGGTGCCCGATTCGCCGGGGCAGGGCGCCGCCGACCTGCCGCCGCTGCAAACGACGGTCCCCGAGGTTGCGGCACCGCCACTCGCGGCCGCGCCCGAAGCCGACGATACCGCAGCCGTCGCGGCGCCCGATGGAGGGTCGTCGGACACGCCGCTGTGGGCCTGGGCGCTCGCGGTGCTCGCCGCGCTGGGCGCCGGGCTTTGGTACTGGCGCCGCCGTCCGGCGCTGGCGGGCCGGGTTGACGATGCCGTCGCCGACGCGCCGCGTCCGGTCCCCCCGCGGCCCGCGCCGCGCGCCGCGACGCCGCCCGCGCCGACGCCGACGCCGGAGCGCGTTCCCGCGCCGCCGACGCCACGCCCCGCGTCGCCGCTGGTCAATCGCGCCGCGGGCGAACGCCGCGCGGTGGTCGGCATGGCGCTCGATATTCGCGGCATCCGCTTTGCCCCCGATCATGTCGTGGTCGCTTTCTCGCTCCACCTGATCAACCAGGGCATCATGCCCGCGACCGGCCTGATGGTCCGCATCGCGCTCAACCAGGGCTCGGCGATGCCCGAGCCGGTGCTGAGCCGTTTCTTTGACGGGGCGGGGGGCAGCGTGCTGCGCGATGATATGACGCTCGATGCCGGGGCGGGCGAGGAATTGTCGACCGAAGTCATGCTGCCGCGCGCCGCGATCGAACCGCTGATGATCGGCGGCAAACCGATGCTGGTGCCGGTGATCGCGTTCGACGTCACCTATCATTGGGATGGCGAGGGTGAGGCTTTCGGCCAGAATGCCGGGAGTTTCGTGCTGGGCCGCGAACAGGGGACGGGGGCGAGCGACAAGCTGGCGCCGTTGCCGCTCGACCGCCCATCCTATCAGGTCGATGCGCCGGGCGCGCGCGCGACCGCGATCAAGCGCGCCCAATAGAATCGCGCGCGGCGGTGTCGAACCGCGAATTATTGTTGCAGCGCAGCATGGGCTGAGGCACAGCGCCACCGTGCTTGAAAAAGAGCACGGTGGGGCATAGGCTTGGCCTCCCCGGAAAGAACGGCGCAGGATGACCGGCGAAGGGACGGGTAAAGTTCCGATCGGTCGCAACAGGAGCATGACATGGACGCCTTGGTCTCAACCGACTGGCTGGAACGCGAACTGGGGGCGTCGGACCTGCGGGTCGTCGACGCGACGAAATTCATGGACGACGCGGGCCGCGACGCGCGCGGCGAATATGAGGCGGGGCATATCCCGGGCGCGGTATTCATGGACTTGGCCGAGCTGACCGACGCGTCGAACGCCGTCGACAATATGGCGCCGCCCGCCGAAAAATTCGCCAGCCGCATGCAATCGCTGGGACTGGGTGATGGCAGCCGCATCGTGTTGTACGACGACAGCCCGCTGAAAAGCGCGGCGCGCGCGTGGTGGCTGCTCAAACTGTTCGGCGCGCATGATGTTGCGCTGCTCGACGGCGGGCTGGCAAAGTGGAAGGCCGAGGGCCGCGCGCTCGAAATGGGCAAGCAGACGCTGCGCCACCGCCATTTCACCGTGTGGCGCGACGCGAAAGCGGTGCGGACCAAGGATCAGATGCTGGCGAACCTCGCCAGCGGCGCAGAACAGGTCGTCGATGCGCGCCCCACGGCGCGCTTCACCGGCGAAGAGCGCGATCCGCGTCCGGGCGTGGCGCCGGGGCATATCCCGGGCTCGCGCAGCTTGCCGCACAGCGCGCTGTTCAACGCCGACGGCACGTGGAAGCGTGGCGATGATTTGCAGGCGGCGTTCGACGCCGCGGGAATCGACCTCGACAAGCCGCTCGTTGCGACCTGCGGCAGCGGCATGACCGCAACCGTTTTGGCATTCGGCGCGCATCTGCTCGGCAAGGACGATGTCGCGGTGTATGACGGCAGCTGGACCGAATGGGGCGCCGACCCGGCGACACCGAAGGCAACCGGCGCGGCTTGACAGCGAAAACCGTCGCCCCCGCGAAGGCGGGGGCCGCTGGCGGTTCGAACCTTCATTGCTGAGCAAGGCTGCTAACGGCCCCCGCCTTCGCGGGGGCGACGTTAATCCGCGCACTGGATTTTGGTCCATGCTCCGCTAACAAGGCTGAATGAGCAAAAGCGACGACGAGAGCCACCGCCCCGCCACCCGGCTGGTGCAGGGCGGGCGGCGGCCCGAGTGGACGGGGGATCCGCGGCTGGGCGGCGGCGTGGTCAATCCGCCGGTGTGGCGCGCCTCGACGATCCTTTACGACAATATCGCCGACCTCGACGCGCGCGGACATGCGACGCACGACAAGCTGTATTACGGCCGTCGCGGCACCCCGACGGTGTGGGCGCTCGCCGATGCGCTGACCGGGATGGAGCCGGGAGCGGCGGGGACTTTGCTCTATCCCTCGGGCGTTGCGGCCAATTCGGCGGGGTTGCTCGCACTGCTCGCGCCCGGCGACCATCTGCTGATGGTCGACAGCGCTTATGAGCCGACGCGCGCCTTTTGTGACGGGCTGCTCGCGCGCTATGGCGTGACGACGACCTATTATGATTCGCTGGTCGGTGCTGGCATCGCCGACCTGATCCGGCCGGAAACGAAACTGATCTTTCTCGAATCGCCCGGCAGCCTGACCTTTGAGGTGCAGGATATTCCCGCGATTACGGCGTTCGCGCGCGAGCGCGGGGTGCTGACAATGCTCGACAACACCTGGGCGACGCCGTTGCTGTTCCCCGCATTGGCGCACGGGGTCGATGTGACAATGATGAGCCTGACCAAATATGTCGGCGGCCACAGCGACGCGATGATGGGATCGCTGACCGCGACGAAAGCGGTATGGCCGCGGTTGCGCAGCGCGGCGTATCAGCTGGGGCAGGCGGTCTCGCCCGACGATTGCGCGCTGATGCTGCGCGGGCTGCGCACACTCGACGTGCGGATGGCGCGGCATGGCGAAAACGGGCTGGCAGTGGCGAACTGGCTCGCGGCGCGGGCAGACGTTGGCCGCGTGCTGCACCCGGCGCTGCTTGGCGATCCGGGTCATGCGATCTGGGCGCGCGACTTTTCGGGAACCAGCGGGCTGTTCGGCTTTACCCTGAGGGGTGCCGACGGTGCGGGCCGCGCGCGCTTTATCGACGCGCTGTCGCTGTTCGGCATCGGGTTCAGCTGGGGCGGCTTTGAAAGCCTGGTCGTGCCGGGCAACCCGATTCGCACCGCGACTGAATGGACCGACCCCGACCCGCTGGTGCGGCTGTCGATCGGGCTGGAAGACCCTGCGGACCTGACCGCCGATCTCGAGCGCGGCTTTGGCGCGATGGCCGACGCATGATCAGCATCGACGATCTCGCCGCCCGGATGGGTTTTCCTTCGCTCGCTGACGCGCGGCTGGTGGAGCTTGCGATCGCCGCGGCGCTCGGTGCGCTCGCGCTCGGCATCGGCTGGCTGGTCAAACGCGGGCTGGGCACGCGCCTCGCCGATTGGCTGCACGGGCAGGAATTCGGCGCCCCCGGACCGCTGGCCGCGCGCGCGGCGGCGATGCTCGGCTGGCTCGCCGCGTTGTTGTTCGTCGGCATCGCGATCGCGGTGTGGCCGTGGGATCCTTTTGCGCTGCTGCTGCTCGACATTGTGCTGGCGATCAGCGTGGCGGTGCTGATCCGCAACATTCTGGTCGGGGTCGGGCTGAACGACGCGATCGCGCTGACGGGTGCGTTTGTTGCGCTCGTCGTGATGCTGTCGCGCGCGGTCGGCGGTCTCGCCATGTTGCAGGAACGGCTGGACAGCGTCGGCCTTTCGGTCGGCGCGCGCCATTTCTCGCTATTGTCGGCGATCAACATCCTGCTGACGGTGATCATCCTGTTCACCATCGTGCGCGTCGCCAACCGGGTGCTGCGCCGGATGATCAAGGGCAGCGACAAATTCGACCCGACCCAGCGGCTGCTGATCGAAAAGATCGCCGGCGTCGTGATTATCGTTGCGGCGTTTTTTGTCGGCATCGACCTGCTTGGCATCGACCTCACCGCCTTTGCGGTGTTTTCGGGCGCGCTGGGGCTGGCGATCGGTTTCGGGCTGCAAAAGACCGTCGGCAACCTGATAGCGGGAATCATCCTGCTGATGGACCGCTCGATCAAGCCCGGCGACGTGATCGTTGTCGGCGACAGTTTCGGCTGGGTCAACAAGATCGGGGTGCGCGCGGTGTCGGTCATCACGCGCGAGGGCAAGGAACATCTGATCCCGAACGAAATCCTGATGACGCAGGAGGTCGAGAACTGGAGCTATTCGAGCCGCACGGTACGCGTGAAGATCGCGGTCGGGGTCGCTTATGACACCGACCTGCGGTTGGCGCAGACGCTGATGATCGAAGCGGCCAAGGAATCGAAGCGCGTGCTGGAGGAACCCGTGCCGGTGTGCTGGATCACCGGGTTCGGCGACAGCAGCGTCGATCATGAGGTGCGTTTCTGGATCACCGATCCCGAGGCCGGGATCGGCAACATCAAGGGCGATGTGTTCCTGCGGATCTGGGACAAGTTCCACGCGGCGGGGATCGAAATTCCCTATCCGCAGCGCGACCTGCGCGTCCGTGACTGGCCCGACGCTGCAGCCAAGCCGGTCAAGCCGAAAGGCTGAACCGCCGCCCCCGCGGTGCGGGAGCGGCGAGCGGGATCAGAACCCCACCTTCTTCGCGCGCTCGACGCATTCGACGATGATGCGCTTCGCTTCGTCGACATCGCCCCAGCCGTTGAGCTTGGCCCATTTGCCGGGTTCGAGATCTTTGTAATGGGTGAAGAAATGTTCGATCTGTTGCAGCACGATCGGCGGCATGTCGGTGTAGCTGGCGACATCGGCATAATAGGGGAAGGTCTTGTTGACCGGGACGCACAGCAGCTTTTCGTCGCCGCCCGCGTCGTCTTCCATCAGCAGCACGCCGATCGGACGGCATTTGACGACCGCACCCGCGACGATCGGCGAGCGCGCGACGACGAGCGCGTCGAGCGGATCGCCATCCTCGCCCAGCGTGTGCGGGACGAAGCCGTAATTGGCAGGATAGCGCATCGGGGTGTGGAGGAAGCGATCGACGAACAGCGCGCCCGACGCCTTGTCGAACTCGTACTTCACAGGCTCGCCGCCGATCGGCACTTCGATCAGGACGTTGAGGCTGTCGGGCGGATTGTCGCCGGCGGGGATCAGGTCGATGCGCATGGGAGAGTGGAGTCCTTTTGGTTTTGATTCGCCGGGCGCCTTAGACCCTGAGGGCGAGGGAGGGAAGGTGAGAGCTTGGTTCCCCTCCCGCTTGCGGGAGGGGTTAGGGGTGGGCGCGAGCGTAGCGAGCAAGCGATGCTGCGCCTGCCCACCCCGCTGCGACTAGCCAGCAAGCTGGCAAGTCTCGCTGCCCCTCCCGCGGGCGGGAGGGGAGTTAGAGCTGCCGCCTCGGCGCCAGCAGTCGGTCGAACCAGTCCGGCCCGCTGCCAACCTTTTCGAGGTGCGGCCAGCGCAGCCCGCCATGATAGGCAAGATCGATCTGGCGATAGCGCCCGCCGCGCTCGACGAGCAGCCGCACCGGCGTCTTGCCGTCGGTGGCGGCGCGGATCGCAGCCTCCAGCCGCTCCCGGCTATAGGTGGTGCCGTCGACCGCGACGATCTTGGTGCCATTGACGATGTCGGCCTTGAACGCCGGACTGTCCCACAGGATCGCACCCGCGACCCCGTCCTTGTCGATCGTCATCCCCAGCGAGTGCGTCAGGTCGAGGTTTTTTGCCTGCGCCATGCGGTCGCGGTCATACACATTCGGGGTATCGCGCCACGCCAGCCGGTATCCCGCGCGTTCGATGCCGCGGACCGGCGCGCCTTGCCCCGGGGTCTGCAACCGTTCGCGCAGGAAACGCGCCCAATCATAAGGATGAACGGCGTTCAGCGCCGCGACGACATCGTCGAAATCATAAGCGTGCTGTCCCCAATCACCCTCGCGCCCGCCGAAAAAGGCGCTCGCGAAATCGTCGAGGCTTTTGGCGTCGTTGGTGGCCTGGCGGATCAGCAGGTCAGCCTCGAGCCAGGTCAGCGATCCCTCATTGTAATAATCCTCGCCGCGTGCCCAGCTGGCGAAGGGCTTGGGCTTGCGCGCCGCCATGACCGGGTCGAGCGTCGTATCCTCGACCGCGCGCCATTCGCGCCCCGGCTGGACGCTGTAAAAGCCCGCGTGCGTCGCCCATTCGGCGAGCACCATATCCTTTGACTGCATCCCCGATCGGCCGGCGAGGACGAGGTCCCAATAGCTCGTCTGACCTTCGTACACCCACAGCAGATTGCCCTGCATCGGGGTACGGAAATCGGGGGTCCATAATTTGTCGGGACGGCGATATTTGCCGTTCCAGCTGTGGACCAGCTCGTGCGGGAGCAGCCCGCGTTCGCTGTCATTCTCGTCCCACTCGGTGAAATAGTCGCGGTTGCGGCTGTTTTCGCTGCTCCGGTGATGCTCCAGCCCGATGCCGCCGAGTTCATCGGTCAGCGCGAGGAGGAATTCATAACGGTCGAAATGGCGGACGCCGAACAGTGCCACGGCTTCGGACACCAGCGCCGCGTGGCGCGCGATATGGTCGGGGCGGGCGTCGAGATATTTTGCTTCGTCGGCGACGACGTTCAGCGTGACATTCTGCCCCAGATCCCATTTGCGGAAATGGCGCCCGGCGAACATCGGGCTGTCGACGAGAACCTCGTAATTGGTCGGGGCGAAGCTGTAGCGGTTGCCGCTGACCTTCAGCCCATCGAGCGCCGCGGCGCCGGTCCACCCGTCGGGCAAGGTCACTTCCAGCTGCACCGGGATTTGCCGGGTGAAATAGCCCGCGGGGTAGAGGCTGACCTGTTCCCATTGCAGGTTCATCATCGCCGGGGTGACAACGACGCGCCCCTCGCTGGTGCGCGTCGGCGACAGGAAGTCGAACGCGACGTCGATGCTCTTCACCCCCGCGGGGACATCGACGTCGAAGGCATAGACATCGGTCGGCTGGCGCGTCCACGTCAGCGGCTTGCCGCCCGCAGTCGGTTTGAACCCCGCCATTTCGGCGATCGCGCCGCGCGGCGCATGCTTGCCGGGCAGCCATTCGGGATAGAGCAGGGTCAGCTTGCCGGGCCTGGCGACCGGGATCGTCTGGCGCACGCGAAAGATGCCGCGCGCGACGTCGGTGGCATCGACGCGAAGCTGCATCGTACCGGGATAGGGTTTGTCGGCGGGCAGCGGGATGACGTGCGGTTGGACCACCGGCTGCGGGCGGCTGTTGCCGGTTTGGGCAGAAGCGGCGGGGGTGATGGCGATGAGGGCGGTGGCGACGAGCAGTTGTTTTTTCATGGGTTGGTTGTGACGGCAAATGGGCGTGAGGTCCAGACGTGGACATCCTTCTCCCGTCGGGAGAAGGATACGCAGCCTTGCCGCGGCACGCGGCTAGGCGGAGTTGGATGAGGGGATGGAAAGCGGCTGCGCGCGCGCCGTTCGATCCCCTCACCCAGCTTCGACTAGCCAGCAAGCTGGTAAGTCTGCGCAACCCTCTCCCGGCGGGAGAGGGGACTTTGCGCCTCCGCGAAAATCGACTAGACGCCGCGCGCATGAGCAAGGACAAATCCGCCAAGATCCCGACCCCGCAGGCCGTGCGCGGCACCCAGGACATGCTGGGCGATTTCGCCGACCGTTTCGCGCATGTGGTCGAGACGTTCGAACGGGTGCGGCGGCTGTATGGCTACAAGCGGGTCGAGGTACCGGTGATCGAACCGACCGCGGTGTTCGCGCGGTCGCTGGGCGAAACCACCGACGTTGTGTCGAAGGAAATGTATTCGTTCGACGATCGCGGCGGCGAATCGATCACGCTGCGCCCCGAATTCACCGCGGGGATCGCGCGGGCGTATATCACCAACGGCTGGCAGCAGTTCGCGCCGCTCAAAGTGGCGACGCATGGGCCGCTGTTCCGCTACGAGCGGCCGCAAAAGGGGCGGTATCGCCAGTTTCACCAACTGGATGCCGAAGTGCTGGGCAGCGACAGCCCGCTCGCCGATGCCGAATTGCTGGTGTTCGCCGATCAGCTGCTGAAGGAGTTGGGGATTGCCGAGGGTGTGACGCTGACGCTCAACACATTGGGCGATGCGGAAAGCCGCGATGCGTGGCGCGCGGCGCTGGTCGAGCATTTCGAAAGCCATCGCGGCGCCCTCAGCGAGGACAGTCTCGCGCGGCTCGACAAGAATCCGATGCGTATCCTCGACAGCAAGGACCCGCGCGACCGCCCGATCGCCGACAGCGCGCCCGATATCGACGCGTTTCTGACCGCCGAGGCGCAGGATTTCTTCGGCGCGGTCACGTCGGGCCTCGACGCCGCCGGTGTGGCGTGGGAGCGCAATGCGCGGCTGGTCCGCGGGCTCGACTATTATCGCCACACCGCGTTCGAATTCGTCACCGACCGCTTGGGCGCACAGGGCACGGTGCTCGGCGGCGGACGCTACGACGGCCTGATCGAGGCGCTCGGTGGGCCGCCGACGCCGGCGGTCGGCTGGGCCGCGGGGATCGAGCGGCTGGCGATGTTGGTGCAAGAATCCGGTTCGTTTAGAACTCATGTGCCGGACATTGCCGTGGTCGCGGAAAATATCGATTGCGAGCTTACGGCTTGCAGCCTGGCTGCAGTGTTCCGCCGGTCAGGTTTCTGGGCTGAACTGGTGGCGACTGGTAGTCCTCGAAAGCGTTTCGACCGCGCACGTAAGCTTGATCCCGCACTTATCGTGTCCCTCGACGTTCGCGATGGGGTTCACACGCGCAGCATCAAGCTTCTGGATGAGCGTTATAATCGGTCGCCCGCCGCCCACGCCGTCTTCGATTCCTTTTTCTCGTCACCCTGAACTTGTTTCAGGGTCCATGGCCTGACCTCGAAACAGGCGCTGCGTTGACCGAAAGAGCTGGCCATGGATGCTGAAACAAGTTCAGCATGACGAAGATTTGAAATGACAGTGAGTAGATGACCTCCGTTTCCGCCCGCCAGATCGACGCCATCATCGAACGCCACGCCGCCTTGCAGGCGCGCATGGCGACCGGCGATATGGTGCCCGCCGATTTCGTCGCGGCGTCGAAAGAATTCGCCGAGCTGGAGCCCGTCGCCACGGCGGCGCGCGAAGTCGTGCGGCTGCGCGGCGAATTGACTTCGCTGACCGAAATGCTGACCGATCCCGAGATGAAGGCGATGGCGGCCGAGGAAATCGCCGCGGTCGAGGCGGCGCTGCCTGCCGCCGAGCATGACCTCGCGCTCCAGCTGCTGCCCAAGGATGTCGCCGACGCGCGCGCCGCGATGCTCGAAATTCGCGCCGGGACCGGCGGCGACGAGGCGGCGCTGTTCGCGGGCGATCTCTTGCGCATGTACAGCCGCTATGCCGATGGGCAGGGGTGGAAGGTCGAAATCATCTCGGCGAACGAGGCCGAAATGGGCGGATACAAGGAAGTCGTCGCGTCGGTGACGGGGCAGGGCGTGTTCGCCAAGCTCAAGTTCGAAAGCGGCGTCCACCGGGTGCAGCGCGTTCCCGCGACCGAAAGCCAGGGACGCATCCACACCAGCGCGGCGACCGTCGCGGTGCTGCCCGAGGCCGAAGAAGTCGACGTCGCGATCAACGACAGCGACCTCAAGATCGACATCTACCGCGCGTCGGGCGCTGGCGGGCAGCACGTCAACACCACCGATTCGGCGATCCGCATCACCCATATTCCGTCGGGTCTGGTCGTGATCCAGCAGGACCAGCGCAGCCAGCACAAGAACCGCGCCAAGGCGATGCAGGTGCTGCGCGCGCGGCTCTATGATCTGGAGCGCGAAAAGATTCATAGCGCCGAGGCGTCGGCGCGCAAGTCGATGGTTGGATCGGGCGACCGTTCCGAACGCATCCGCACCTATAATTTCCCGCAAGGCCGGGTGACCGACCACCGCATCAACCTGACCCTCCACCGCCTGCCCGAAATCATCGAGGGGGCGATGGACGAACTGATCGACGCGCTGATCGCCGAGGACCAGGCGCAGCGGCTGGCGGGGCTGGGTGACTGACCGCCCGGCTTATGTGGGGGCGGCCGAGTCGCTCCGCACCGCGACCAACCTGCTGACCGGGGTCAGCGACACCCCGCGGCTCGATGCCGAACTGCTGATGGCGCATGCGCTGGGGGTCGAGCGGCAGGACGTGCTGCTCGATCCGGCGCGGTACGACGTGCCCGAGCTTTATGCGCATCTGGTCGCGCGGCGGGTGGCGCATGAGCCGATCGCTTACATCGTCGGTTACCGCGATTTCTGGACGCTGCGGCTTGCGGTCGGGCCGGGGGCGCTGATCCCGCGCCCCGACAGCGAAACATTGGTCGAAGCGTGTCTGGACTTCGCGCGGCACGAACGGGAGGCGGGTTGGCCTTTGCGAATCCTGGACCTCGGGACCGGGCCGGGGACATTGCTCCTTGCGGTACTCAGCGAGTTTACGGGGGCAACAGGGCTGGGTGTCGATGCATCCGAACAGGCGCTGGCCTATGCGCGTGATAATGCCCGGGATTTGGGGATGGCGGATCGCGCTACCTTCCAGTCGGGCGATTGGGGGGCGGGTATCGACGGGCCGTTCGACCTGATCCTGTGCAACCCGCCCTATATCGGCGCCGATGAGCCGCTGATGCCCGATGTCGCGGATCACGAGCCCGCGGGCGCGCTGTTTGCAGGGTTCGACGGGCTCGACGACTATCGCCGCATCATTCCCGATCTGCCGCGCCTGCTGGCCCCCGGTGGCATAGCGGTGCTTGAAATCGGCGCGGCCCAGCATATTTCGGTGCGCGAACTCGCCGAAGCGGCGGGGTTTGACGTGGCGTGCCGCCAGGATCTGGCAGGCCGTGACCGGGCGCTTTTGTTGACCCGCGGCTGACCGGCCCGCGCAAATATCGCTTGGTTTTCGCCGCAAAGCGGGTTAGGGGCCGGACACAGACCCGGCTGGGACACCTTTGGCGATGCACTGCATCGATACTGGTCCGGCGGATCTGCTTCCCACTTACGATGTTCGACCGGGCCTTGGCCCAGGCGAGCGGTAAAGGGCAAGAACCGCGCACGGCGCGCGGGCACGACGCGTCAACAGCGCGATCGGCCAAAAGGGGTTGGCATAGCTTATTTAGCTTTTCGACAGGATGTCTCAGTTGAACATGAACAACCGCCAAAGCGGTCGCCGTCGCGGCCGCAACAATAACAACAACAGCAATAACAACCGGTCGCAATCGGGCGGCCGCGGTGGGGTTGATCAGGCGAACCGTATCGACAGCCGCGCGCGCGGCAACGGCGCCCAGATGATCGAGAAATACCGCAACCTGGCGCGCGACGCGCAGCTGGCCGGGGATCGCGTGCAGACCGAATATTATCTTCAGTTCGCCGACCATTATTTCCGCGTTGTGAGCGATTTTCGCGCGCGTCAGGAAGAAAAGGCGGCGGCGAACGGCCAGGAACGCGGGCCGGACCGCCAGCGCGAGATTCGCGGCGTCGAAGATTTCGACGGCCATGACGACAGCGATCTGGATATGGACGCCGACCGCGACGACAATGGCGACGACAATCGCGGCGAGCGGAATGACCGCAATGACCGCAATGACCGCAACGATCGCGGGGACCGCCCCGAACGCAGCCAGCGCGAAGCGCGCGGCAATCGCGACACGCGCGGCGACCGCGACGATGATCATCGCGGCAACCGCCAGTCGCAGGACCGCCCGCGCCGCGATCGCGACGAGGGGCGCAGCGATGCGCGGAACAGCGATAGCGATGACGCGAGCGGTTACGACGGCGAAACCGTCGCCGAGGAAGCCCCGGCGCCGCGCGCCAGTCGCCGCAGCCCGCGCCGTCCGCGCGCGGTCGAGGCGGGCGGCAATGACGATGGCGGCAATGCCGGTATCGACACGGCCGTGCTGCCCCCCGCCATCGGCCGCCCCGAACGCGGCGCCGAAGTCGACGCCGCGACCGGCGACGAGGAAGCGCCCGCCGCCAAGCCGCGCCGCACCCGCCGCACGCTCGCGGCGCGCAATCCCGGTGTCGAAGCGGCCGAATAGAAGTACATCTTCGCGCTGGTCATCGACCGCGACATGCCATAGCCTCCCCGCCGAACCATCTGCGGGGAGGCTTTTTTATGCGCGCTTTGGCAAGGACTTGCGGGGCGATCGTCGTCGCATTGGCGTGGGCAGGCCAACCGGCGACGGCGCAGGACCCCACGGCGGGCAATACGCAGGGCAAGCTGTCGGTCACCATCTATAACGGCGGGCAGGCGCTGGTGCAGGACATCCGCCAGATCGCCTTCCCGACCGGGCGCACGCGCCAGGAATTTCCCGACGTCTCGGCGCAGATCCGGCCGCAGACGGTGTCCTTTGCCGCCGACGCCACTGCGATCGTCGAACAGAATTTCGACTATGACCTGCTGTCGCCCAATGCCTTGATGCAAAAGGCGGTCGGCGAGACGGTGACGCTGCTGCGCACCAATGTCGCGACCGGCGCCGAAACGCGCGAGCGCGCCAAGGTGCTGGCGGTCAATGGCGGGGTGGTGCTGCAGATCGGGCCGCGGATCGAGGTGTTGCGCGACGATGGCATGCCGGTGCGCGTCATCTTCGACAAGATTCCGACGAACCTGCGCGCCAAGCCGACGCTGTCGATCACCGTCGACAGCCAGCGCGCCGGTACGCGTCCCGCCACGCTGTCCTATCTGACCGGTGGGCTCGGCTGGTCGGCCGACTATGTCTCGCTCTATGACGAAAAGGCGGGGACGGTCGATGTCCAGGGGTGGGTGACGCTGAATAACAGCACCGGCACGACCTTTGACGAGGCGCGCACGCTGCTGGTGGCAGGAACGCCGTCGGGACAGGCGGCCAACAGCCGCTATCGCCCGACCCCGCCGGGCAATATCCGCCGCGCCGGGACCGAGACCGCGCCGCGCGAACAGCTTGGCGACTATTATCTCTATCCGCTCGCCGAACGCACGACGATCGCCAACGCGCAGACGAAACAGGTCAGCTTCCTCGACGTCAGCGGAGTGCCGGCGCAGAAAATCTATGAATATAGCGTGTCGGGCTTTGACTCGATGACCGAGCCGCGCAGCGCCGCGAGCGTCATCAAGTTTAACACCAGTGCGAAGGGCGGCGGGCTGGGCGATGCGCTCCCGGCCGGGACCGTGCGCTTTTACCAGCGCGACCTGCGCGGCGATCCCCAGTTCATCGGCGAGAACAGCATTGGTCACACCCCGATGGGCAGCGAGCTGGGGCTGGCGACCGGCGAGGCGTTCGATGTGAAGGTGCAGTCGACAGTCGTCAAACGCGAGCGCATGTCGCCGCGCATCTGGCGTACCTCGATGTCATATCTGCTCACCAACGCGCGCGCGCAGCCGGTGACGATCGACCTCGTCCAGCGCGGGCTCGACTGGTATTGGGACGACACGCGCATCATCACCGAAAGCCAGAAGAGCGAACGGCTCGACAGCGACGGGACGAAGTGGCGCGTCGCGATGCCCGCCAATGGCGAGGTGACGATCACCGCGACCTTCGAAACACGTTACTGACGGCGGAGCGATGCGCCGCTGGCCGCTCTTGCTGCTGATGCTCGCCGCATCGCCCGCCGCGGCGCAGTCGGTGGTGACCTCGGTCGCACCCGATGCGGTGGCGGTCAGCGTCTTTCGCGATCCCGGGCGCGGCGAGGGCGGCGAAATCGAGCCGGGCTGGCTGAACGGCTTTGCGCTGATCTCTGAAACGCGCACGATCGACCTGGCCGCGGGCGAATCGGTGGTGCGGTTCGAGGGCGTTGCCGAAGGCATGATCGCCGTGTCGGCGATCGTCACCGGCTTGCCCGGCGGCGTCGTGCAAAAGAATCGCGACGCCGCGCTGCTCTCGCCCGCAAGCCTGCTCGACGGGTCGCTGGGCAACCGCGTGCATCTCCGCCGCACCGACCGCGCCACGGGACAGGTGACCGAGCAGGAGGCGATCATCCGGTCGGGACCGCAGGGCGCGGTGGTGCTGCAAACCGCCGCGGGGTTCGAATCGCTGCGCTGCACCGGGCTGCCCGAATCGATCGTCTATGACGGGGTGCCAGCGGGGCTGACCGCCAAGCCGACGCTGTCGGTGACGACGCGCAGTCCGGCGGCGCAGCGGGTGACCGTGACGCTGACCTACCTCGCGACGGGGTTCGACTGGGCGAGCAATTATGTCGCGCGCGTTGCGGCCGATGGCCGCACGCTCGACCTGTTCGCCTGGCTCACCGTCGCGAACAGCAACGCCGAAAGCTTTGCCGACGCGCGGCTGGCGGCGATCGCCGGGACGCTGAACAAGGTTTCCGATTTCAAGGCGCTGGCCGATGTGCCGCAGGCGCCGCCGCTGCGGCTCAGCTGTTTTCCGCTCGGGACCGGCCGTTATGGCACGCCGCCGCCACCCCCCGCGCCGCCGCCAGCGATGATGTCTGTCGCCGACGCATCGGACATCGTCGTGACCGGATCGCGCATCGCCCGCTACGAGTTTATGTCAGCGCCCATTGCAGTGATGGCCAGTCAGGAAGATCTGGGCGATCTGAAACTGTACCGGGTTCCGGTCCCGGTCACGGTAGCGGCCAACGGGCAGAAACAGGTCGCGCTGCTGATCAAGGATCGCGTGCCGTTCAAGACCATCTATCGCCTGCGCAGCTCGCCGGACGACCGGTTCGAGTCGATGGAGACCGAGCGCGTCTTGCGGATGGAGAATAAGGAAGTAGCGCGACTGGGCGTGCCGCTGCCCAGCGGCCAGGTTGCGGTATTCGCGCCACGCGGCAACGAATCGCTGCTCGTCGGCGAAGGGTCGGTGCGCGATCATGCGGTCGGCGAGAAGGTCGACCTGGTCATCGGCGAAAGCAGCCAGGTGCGCGTCGATATTGCCCGGGGGGTCGCACCAAAGATGGCCGACAACGACTACCGCGTCACCGTGACCAACGCCAATCCGTTCGCGGTCGATTTTGAGCTGGGCTTTTACGTCGATCCCGATCCGAAGCTCGACAAGCGACTGCGCAAGCTCCCGCGTCGCGATGGCCTGCTGACCTGGGCGATCCGGGTTCCGGCCAACGACAGCCGCAGTTTCGACTATCGGTTTGTCGAGCCCGAATAGCGTTGCGACGCTAGACCGGCGGCAAGGCGCGCGGTCGGTGATTCTCGTCGAGCGCGACGAAGGTGAACAGCCCGCCGGTGACCTTCACCTCTTCCTGTCCGCGCCCGCGCGTCGCGATCACGTCGATGCGGATGCCCATCGACGTGCGCCCGCGCCGTTCGAGATGGGCATAGACCGAGATGATGTCGCGCAGCAGGATCGGCGCCATGAATTCCATCGCCTCGATCGCCACCGTCGCGGTCGGGCCCTGGGCGATCCGCGCGGCAACGATGCCGCCTGCAATGTCCATCTGGCTCAAAACCCAGCCGCCAAAGATGTGGCCATTGCTGTTGATGTCGGCGGGAGCCGGGACCACGCGCAGGATCGGGTCGCGCGCCGCGTTGGAGGCGCTGCTTTCGGTCATGGCTTCAAATCCGGATCATTTTCGAACGGATCTTCGATCGCCTCGTCATGCCCGCTGCCGCTCGACAGAAAGACCAGCCCCATCAGCGCGGCGCCGAGCATGACCGACAGGCCGACACCGGCCGCGGTCGCGATGATCATGTGGATGCTCAGCGCCTCGCCCATGCTGAAGCGCAGCCAGACGAGGGCGCCGACGACCGCAATCAGCGACACCATCACCATGCCGCGCATCAGGCGGCGATAGCGCGCCCAGGCGGTTTTCGCGGTGGCGTCCTTGTCGAGCGGGGAGGGTTTGACCATCGCGCCTCCATGAACCAAGCGGGGGCCAAGGCCAAGCGCGAATGGAATGCGCCCAAATGTTTCGGCTTTGCCGCGAATCATGATAGACTTTGTCCCTACAGAATCGACATGGGGAGCGGCATGGCATGACGATCGGAGCGATTCTCCGCGGGCGTACGGGCCCGGTAATCGCGGCGCGCAAGGAAGATAAGGTCCGCGCCGTCCTCGATCTGCTCGCCCAGCATCGCATCGGCGCGGTGCCGGTGATGGAAGGCGAGGCGATCGTCGGCATTTTTTCCGAACGCGACCTGGTCCGGCTGATGTCGTCCTATGGCCCCGAGGCGCTGGATCGCCAACTCGACGACGTGATGACGAAATCGCCCGTGACCTGCGAACCGTCGACCGCGGTGATGGGCGCGCTGTCGCAGATGACGCAGCGTCGTATCCGCCATTTGCCGGTGGTCGAAGGCGGAAAACTCGTCGGCTTTATTTCGATCGGCGATCTGGTCAAATATCGCATCGACCGCATCGAAGCCGAAGCGGCGGCGATGCGCGACTATATCGCTTCCTGAGTCGCGGCCTCTGCGGCGGGCGGCTGGCGGCGCACGACCAGCCGCACCACTTCGGCGATCGCGTCGCGTTCGAGCAGCCACAACAGCCCGGCATAGAGCGCCACGCCCAAGGCGACGAGCGCCACCAGCCGTAGCGGCGCGGCAATCCCGAGCGGCGCCATCAGCTGCGCCGCCAGCCCGACACCGACCGCCATCGCCAGCGCCGGGGTCAATCCCGGCAACATCGCGCGGCCGACCTCCCACACCGACACCCCGATCAGCGGCGCCGTGCGATACGCCGTGATCAGCAACAGCAGCGGCGCGGCGACCAGCCACGCCCACGCCATGCCGATCAGGCCCCATTGTGCGCCGATCAGAAAGGCGGTCGGAAACAGGATGGCGCCGCTTAGCGCGTTGAACATCGCCAGCGACGGCTTGCCGAGCGCGTTGGCGAGCGGCGCGAACAATATCTGCACCGTCATCAGCATCAGCGCCGGCGCGATAATCTGGACATAGGGCACCATCCCCAGCCATTTCGTGCCGAACACCGTTTCGACCATCGGCGCCGCGGTGACCGCGAGGCCGCAATAGAAAGGCGCGGCGACGAGGGTCAGCAGGCGCACGGTTTTCAGCAAGCTCCACCGCACCGCATCGCCGTCGTGCTTGATCCGCGCATAGGCGGGAAAGGCGACCTCGTTCAGCGGCGGCACAAATTTGGCCATGAAGATCTGCGCGAGGAACAGCGCCTCGGCATAGAGGCCCAGCGCGTGCGGATCGAAGCGGCTGCCCGCGATCAGGATGTCGGACTGGCTTTGCACCAGCCAGAACAGCTGGCTGAACAGGATCGCCGAGCCAAAGCCGATGATCTGGCCGCAGCCCTTGAAATTGAAGCTCGGCCAGACGAGCAGCCGCGCGACGAGGGTCAGCCCGATCGCGCGCGTCCAGAACAGGGCGATCGGGGCATAGACGAGCGTCCACACGCCATAGCCCGCGAGCGCGCAGGCGAGCGCGGTGCTGGCGCCGGCCAGCGCCGCGACCAGATTGACCAATGCCTGCCGCCGAAAATCCAGCGCGCGGCTCATGATCACTTCGGGCAGTGCGATAAAGGGGGTGGCGAGAAAGATCAGCGCCTGGACGCGCAGCAGGTCGGCGACGATCGGCTGGCCATAATAGGCCGCGGCCACCGGGGCGCCAAAATATTGGATCGCCGCGAGCATCCCGTTGAGCAGCAGCAGCAGCCCGAAGGCCTGTCGCAGCCGGAATGGATCGACCGAATCGGACTGAACGAGGGCGCTGGCGAATCCCCAGCCGTTCAGGAAGGCGAGGAAGGCGAGCACGACCTGCGTCATCGCGAACAGCCCGTAGTCGGCCGGGTCGAGCAGGCGAATCACCAGCAGGGTCGACGACCAGGTGATGATCTGCGCCAATATCTGGCTGCCCGACCGCCAGATGACGGCCGAGCGGACGCGATCGCCGAATTTCGCCGTATCGACCTTGCCATCCTGACCGTTGAAATCGCTCAAACGCGCTGCACCTGTCCTTGCGCCGCGCCGCGCACCGGGCGGCGGCGGCTTGACCCCTGATGTCGCCGCTGGCGCCAGGCCAGCATCGGCGGCGCGAGCCACGGAAAGACATTCCATAGTGCGAAGGCGAAGGACCACAATGGGTTGTTCAGATATTGGCGCCCGGCGCGCAATCGCGCGAGGCCGGGCCGGACGTCGCCGGCAATGACCGCCGCCAGCGCTTCCTCGACCTCCAGCCGGTCGAGGTCGGCGGCGCGCACGGCGGCGGCGACGGTGGCTTCATGGCTCCCCGGCATGGCGGCGATGACCTTGTCATACACCCGGATGTTGCCGCGGATGTTCCGCAGCAGGCTGACCGACGCCGATCGCGGGCGGACCCGATAGTCGGCGAGCACCGAATCGACATAGCGAACATGGCCGCCGTCCATCAGCAGCCGCACCCACAGGTCGAAATCCTCCGAATTCGTCATCAATGTGTCGAAGCCGCCGACCCGGTCGAACGCGGCGCGCCGGAATGTCGCGCCGATATAGATCATGAAGCGCCGGTCCAGCACATCGGCGAGGCTCGCGGTCGCGCCGCGATTCTGGTCGTCGCCGATCACCAGTTCCTCTTTTGCCACCGCGCCGAACACGCGCGCGTTGCACGCGGCGATGACCGCGAGCGGATCATCGTTCATCGCCGCGACCATGGAGCCCAGATATGACGGCCGGAACAGATCATCGCCATCGAGCAGCGCGATCAGCGGCGCGCGGCTGGCGGCGATCGCGCGATTGCGGGCGGCCGACACGCCGTGATTCGCGGTCGCGAGGAAATGGATTCGCGGATCGGAGAGATAGGGACGCACGGCGCCGGCGACGTCGTCGGGCGCGCCGTCGTCGATAACGATCGCTTCCCAGTCGGCGAAATCCTGCGCGATTAGCGAATCCAGCGCGGCGCCCAGCCACCGGGCCACCCCATAGGCCGGGACGATCACGGAAATCTGGGGGGCAGGCTGGTCGCTCGGGCTTTTCATCACGCCGTTCCTAACAGGCATCCGCTAATCTTTGGTGAGTCGAACGCGGAAAGGCCGGATTTTGCGGCGCTTTTTCCGCCTCGCCGACTCGATTCGACCCCGCGATGGCGCGTGTGAGGCGGCTTCGACCAGATGGCTATGCAGAGCTCAAACGATCGAGGACATCGAAAAACGCCAG
>NZ_SCMU01000006.1:0-122500 GCF_005503695.1 Sphingopyxis sp. 2PD | reverse complement strand
GGCTGAGAAAGAAAACAATCATCCGCATCATTTGCGACGCTGAATGCCATTCCCACCGCGGGGAT
Organism: Sphingopyxis sp. 2PD; assembly: GCF_005503695.1. GTDB lineage: Bacteria > Pseudomonadota > Alphaproteobacteria > Sphingomonadales > Sphingomonadaceae > Sphingopyxis. Next base: position 122,435 of record NZ_SCMU01000006.1, on the reverse strand, counting down.
GTCAGGATTGTCGTTGGTGGTGTGGACTCTCAAGTGTGAGGTAAGGGCGTTTGGTGAATGCCTTGGCATGCAGAGGCGATGAAGGACGTGGCACGCTGCGATAAGCGTTGGGGAGCTGTGAGCAAGCTTTGATCCAACGATTTCCGAATGGGGAAACCCACCCTCACCATTTAATTTCGCTGCCGTTTCGACGACAGCGAAGGTTAAATGGGAAGGGTATCACCGAAGTGAATACATAGCTTTGGTGAAGCGAACCCGGGGAACTGAAACATCTCAGTACCCGGAGGAAAGGACATCAACAGAGACTCCCGTAGTAGTGGCGAGCGAACCGGGACCAGGCCAATGCCTTCAATTCAAGTAGCAGAACACTCTGGAAAGTGTGACCATAGCGGGTGACAGTCCCGTATGCGAAACTGATGTTGAAGGATTTGAGTAGGGCGGGGCACGTGAAACCCTGTCTGAACGTAGGGGGACCACCCTCTAAGCCTAAGTACTCCTGCATGACCGATAGTGAACTAGTACCGTGAGGGAAAGGTGAAAAGCACCCCGATGAGGGGAGTGAAACAGTACCTGAAACCGAACGCCTACAAGCAGTTGGAGGGTCCTTGAGACCTGACAGCGTACCTCTTGCATAATGGGTCAGTGACTTAGTGTAACAAGCAAGCTTAAGCCGTTAGGTGTAGGCGCAGCGAAAGCGAGTCTGAATAGGGCGACTGAGTTTGTTGCATTAGACCCGAAACCCGGTGATCTAGGCATGACCAGGTTGAAGGTGCGGTAACACGCACTGGAGGACCGAACCGTTCAATGTTGAAAAATTGTCGGATGAGTTGTGTTTAGGGGTGAAAGGCCAATCAAACCGGGAAATAGCTGGTTCTCCGCGAAATCTATTGAGGTAGAGCGTCAGACGAATACCATGGGGGGTAGAGCACTGGATGGATGCGGGGGTCGCGAGATCTACCAATTCTAACCAAACTCCGAATACCCATGAGTAATATCTGGCAGACAGACGGCGGGTGCTAAGGTCCGTCGTCAAAAGGGAAACAGCCCTGACCTACAGCTAAGGTCCCCAAGTCACGTCTAAGTGGTAAAGCATGTGGGAATCCCAAAACAACCAGGAGGTTGGCTTAGAAGCAGCCATCCTTTAAAGAAAGCGTAACAGCTCACTGGTCTAAATAAGGGTTCCTGCGGCGAAAATGTAACGGGGCTCAAGACGTGCACCGAAGCTTAGGGTGTGTAGCAATACACGCGGTAGCGGAGCGTTCCGTAGGCTGATGAAGCGATCTGGTAATGGGTCGTGGAGGTATCGGAAGTGCGAATGCTGACATGAGTAGCGATAAACAGGGTGAGATGCCCTGTCGCCGAAATCCCAAGGGTTCCTGCTTAAAGCTAATCTGAGCAGGGTAAGCCGGCCCCTAAGACGAGCCCGAAGGGGGTAGTCGATGGGAACCACGTTAATATTCGTGGGCCTGGAGGTGTGTGACGGATCTCGTAAATTGTCTGACCTTATTGGATTGGTCAGGCTTTGAAGAGGTTCCAGGAAATAGCCCCTCCATTATAGACCGTACCCTAAACCGACACAGGTGGGATGGTAGAGTATACCAAGGCGCTTGAGAGAAGTCTCCTGAAGGAACTCGGCAAATTGCCTCCGTACCTTCGGAAGAAGGAGGCCCCACTTCTGGGCAACCAGTTGTGGGGGGCACAGGCCAGGGGGTAGCGACTGTTTAGCAAAAACACAGGGCTCTGCTAAGTCGGCTTCAAGACGACGTATAGGGCCTGACGCCTGCCCGGTGCCTGAAGGTTAAGTGGAGTGGTGCAAGCTGCGAAATGAAGCCCAGGTAAACGGCGGCCGTAACTATAACGGTCCTAAGGTAGCGAAATTCCTTGTCGGGTAAGTTCCGACCTGCACGAATGGCGTAACGACTTCCCCACTGTCTCCAGGAGATGCTCAGCGAAATTGAATTCTCCGTGAAGATGCGGAGTACCCGCGGTTAGACGGAAAGACCCCGTGCACCTTTACTGCAGCTTCAGAGTGGCATTAGGAAAGAACTGTGTAGCATAGGTGGGAGGCTTTGAAGCACTGGCGCCAGCCGGTGTGGAGCCATAGGTGAAATACCACCCTGTTGTTTTCTGATGTCTAACCTCGATCCATGAAACTGGATCAGGGACCCTCTGTGGCGGGTAGTTTGACTGGGGCGGTCGCCTCCTAAAGAGTAACGGAGGCGCGCGATGGTAGGCTCAGGACGGTTGGAAACCGTCTGCGAGAGTGCAATGGCATAAGCCTGCCTGACTGCGAGACTGACGAGTCGAGCAGAGACGAAAGTCGGTCATAGTGATCCGGTGGTCCCGAGTGGAAGGGCCATCGCTCAACGGATAAAAGGTACGCCGGGGATAACAGGCTGATGATTCCCAAGAGCTCATATCGACGGAATCGTTTGGCACCTCGATGTCGGCTCATCACATCCTGGGGCTGGAGCAGGTCCCAAGGGTTTGGCTGTTCGCCAATTAAAGTGGTACGTGAGCTGGGTTCAGAACGTCGTGAGACAGTTTGGTCCCTATCTGCCGTGGGCGTCGAAATTTGAGAGGAGTTGACCCTAGTACGAGAGGACCGGGTTGAACATACCTCTGGTGTACCTGTCGTCACGCCAGTGGCGCAGCAGGGTAGCTATGTATGGACGGGATAACCGCTGAAAGCATCTAAGCGGGAAGCCTCCCTCAAGATAAGATTTCATAGAGCCGTGGAAGACCACCACGTTGATAGATCGGATGTAGAAGCGCGGTAACGTGTGGAGCTAACCGATACTAATTGCTCTATTCGCACTTAAGAGTCCCACCATCAACGACAGTCCTGAACGGCGAAAAGCCTGAAGGTTGTCCGCGAAGTGGATGATTGTAACAAAGTCCAAATTGCACGGGCATTCGATTGAAACCCAAATTCGACCCACGCCGGCTTCATTGCTTGGTGACCATGGCGTCAGTGACCCACCCGATCCCATCTCGAACTCGGCCGTGAAACCTGACAGCGCCGATGGTACTATGGCTCAAGCCCTGGAAGAGTAGGACGTCGCCAGGCATTGCAGCCGACGTGAGGACGAATACGGAAAAACCCATTCACAAAGTTAGAGGCCGGCAGAAATGCCGGCCTTTTGCTGTTTTCGCGGATCGCTTTTGGCGCCGCGATATTGGTGGCGCGGGATGGAGCAGCCCGGTAGCTCGTCAGGCTCATAACCTGAAGGTCGTAGGTTCAAATCCTACTCCCGCAACCAACAAAAAGCCCGCTTTCCCGATGGGATTGGGGGTTTTTTTGTTTGTGCGGGGCTTTGGTTTCCAGACCGGGCGAGTTTCGTGTCAGAGAAAGTTAGCGTCCAACTAACTTGATCGATCGACTGCAATGGGCCGCAAGTCTTCGTTCGGGATCTCTCTCAAAGCACCTTCCAAAATCGTTCGCAAATGCGCCTCTTGCGTTTCGGATGAGGAAGGGCGCAATCGAAGTGACGGCGCCAATCTCTCTCAGCGAGCGAACAGTTGCTCCATATCCGCAAACGCCTTGAATTCGAGCGCATTGCCCGCGGGGTCGAGAAAGAACATCGTCGATTGCTCGCCCGGCTGTCCGGCAAAGCGCGTCTGCGGTTCAATCACGAACGCGACGTCGTGCGCGACCAGCCGGTCGGCGAGCGCCTGCCACTCGGTGGGTGGCAGGACGACGCCGAAATGCGGCACCGGCACCGCATGACCATCGACCGGATTATGCCCCGCGGCCGCTTCGCGCCGATCGACGCGGTGTGCGACGATCTGGTGGCCATAGAGGTTGAAATCGATCCAATCGGCATCGCTGCGTCCTTCGGGACAGCCGAGCACGCGGCCATAGAAATGGCGCGCGGCGTCCAGATCGTCGACGGGAAAGGCGATATGAAAGGGGGCAAGGTCGGTCATTCCCTGCATGTGCCGCACCTATGCACGGAAAGCCAGTGCGGGACTTGGGCTCGCACGCCGAACATGCTAGGCGCGCGGCCATGCTGACCATCAACGGAATCACTGTACGCCTTGGCGGGCGCGCCATCCTCGAACGCGCCACCGCGAGCCTGCCGGCGAAAAGCCGTGTCGGGCTAATCGGGCGCAATGGCGCGGGCAAGTCGACTCTGATGAAGGTGATGATCGGCCAGCTGGAGGCCGACGAGGGCAGCATCGACATGCCGCGCAAGACTCGCGTCGGCTATATCGCGCAGGAAGCGCCGAGCGGAACCGCGACGCCGTTCGACACCGTCCTGGCCGCCGACACCGAGCGCGCCGAACTGCTCGCCGCGTCGGAGACCGAGCAGGATCCGGACAAGCTCGGCGATATTCACGAGCGGCTGATTGCGATCGACGCCTATACCGCGCCTGCGCGCGCCGCGCGTATCCTGATCGGGCTGGGGTTCGACGAGGATATGCAGGCGCAGCCGCTCGACAGCTTTTCGGGCGGGTGGAAGATGCGCGTCGCGCTCGCCGCGCTCTTGTTCTCCGAACCCGACCTGCTGCTGCTCGACGAACCGTCGAACCACCTCGACCTCGAAGCGACTTTGTGGCTCGAAAATTTCCTGCGCGCCTATCCGGGGCAGCTCGTCGTGATCAGCCACGAGCGCGACCTGCTCAACAATGTCGTCGACAATATCCTGCATCTCGAGGGCGGCAAGGTCACGCTTTACGCCGGCGGCTATGACGCGTTCGAGCGCCAGCGCGCCGAACGCGCCGCGCAGCTGGCGGCGGCGAAGGCGTCGCAGGATGCGCAGCGCGCGAAGCTTCAGGATTATGTCGCACGCAACAGTGCGCGCGCCTCGACCGCCAAACAGGCGCAGTCGCGCGCGAAGCTGCTCGCCAAGATGCAGCCGATCGCTGCGCTCGCCGAGGATCAGACGTTGGCGTTCGATTTCCCGAGCCCCGACGAATTGAAACCGCCGTTGATCACCCTCGACCTTGCCAGCGTCGGCTATGCCGACAAGCCGGTGCTTCAGCGGCTTAACCTGCGCATCGATCCCGACGACCGCATTGCGTTGCTCGGGCGCAACGGCAATGGCAAGACGACGCTCGCACGCCTGCTCGCGGCGCAGCTCGCGCCGATGGCGGGGGCGATGGCGGCGTCCGGCAAGATGCGCGTCGGTTACTTCACTCAATATCAGGTCGAAGAACTCGACGGCAGCGACACCCCGCTCGCGCATATGACGCGGGTGATGGAGGGCAAGACGCAGGCGGCGATCCGCGCGCAGCTTGGCCGTTTCGGCTTTTCGGGCAACAAGGCGACGACCGAGGTCAAGAAGCTGTCGGGCGGCGAACGCGCGCGGCTGGCGCTGGCGCTGATCACCCGCGACGCGCCGCACCTGCTGATCCTCGACGAACCGACGAACCACCTCGACGTCGACGCGCGTGAGGCGCTGGTCCAGGCCTTGAACGGCTTTGACGGCGCGGTGGTGCTGGTCAGCCACGACCGGCATATGCTCGAACTCACCGCCGACCGGCTGGTGCTGGTCGACGACGGCACCGCGCGCGAATATTCGGGCAGCATGGACGATTATGTCGACCTGATCCTGGGCAAGGGGCCGTCCAAGGACAAGGTGTCGAAAACCGACAAGAAGGAAGACCGCAAGGCCGCCGCTGCGGCGCGCGAAGCGGCGGCGAAAATCCGCAAGCAGGTATCCGATGCCGAGGCTGATCTCGCGAAATATCAGGTCATCCTCTCCGCCATCGACCGCGCGATGTTCGACCCCGCGGGCGCCGCGAACGAATATAAAGGCCTGACGATGAGCGAGCTGTCACAGCGCCGCGGGAAGATTGTGTCCGCGCAGGAAGCCGCCGAGGCACGCTGGATCGCGGCGGGCGAAGCGCTGGAGGCGTTTGAGGGGGCGGCCTAGGCTTGCGGCAAGTCGACGAACCGGCGAGGATGTCGCTCGAATCGCGTGAAGGACCAGAATGATGTTGCTTTCGGCCACGCTGCTGCTGTTGAACAATCCGGTCGCCACCGCGACGTCTCCGGTGGCGGCTCGGCCGCGCCCTATCCAGTGCAGCGACGATTGTATTTCGCCCGTCGAGGCGGTCACCTTTGCGTCCTATCTGGCCCCAAAGGCGGGGATCGCCGGGACGTTCCGGATGGAGGTAAAGGCGGTCGGTGAGCAGAAGGGCTTCTACTACCTCAATTCCGAAGCCGATTATCGCGACCGCAATTGCCTGACCATCGCCATGCCGGCGGCGGTAATGGCCGAATTGGCCGGTGGCCAAGGGCTGGCAGCGGCGGAAAAGCGCTTCACGGGCCAAACCGTGCTGGTCCGCGGCGTCGCGCAGCGCGTGAAGATCGGCTTCTTCGGCGACGACGGAAAGCCGACCGACAAATATTACTATCAGGTCCAGGTACGGATCGGGCAGGCCGAGCAGCTTTCAGTAACGCGGGCTGGCCTGTCGGATGACCGGTCCTTGGCGCAGCCTTCCGGAGCCGTTCGCAGCGGACCTTGACTCATCGCGTGGGGTCAGCGATATTAGTTTCAATTGAAACTAGATGGGAATTGATCATGGCCGACCTGTTCGACAATCCGCTGGGCCTCGACGGTTTTGAATTCGTCGAATTCTCTGCACCTGAAAAGGGCATTCTCGAACCGGTTTTTCAGGCGATGGGCTTTACCCAGATCGCGCATCACCGCTCCAAAGACGTCCAGTTGTGGCGCCAGGGCGGCATCAACCTGATCGCCAATTACGAACCCAAATCGCCCGCCGCCTATTTCGCCGCCGAGCACGGGCCGTCGGCGTGCGGCATGGGCTGGCGCGTCCGCGATGCCGCCAAAGCCTATGCCGAAGCCATCGAACGCGGCGCCGAGCCGGTCGAGACGACCCCCGGCCCGATGGAACTGCGCCTGCCGGCGATCCGCGGCATCGGTGGCTCGATCATCTATCTGATCGACCGTTACGGCGACGACCTCAGCATCTACGACATCGATTTTATCTATGAAGAGGGCGTCGATCGCCACCCCGTCGGCGCCGGGATGCAGCTGATCGATCACCTGACCCACAATGTCTATGGCGGCCGCATGGCGCATTGGGCGGCCTTCTACGAACGTATCGCGGGCTTCCGCGAAATCCGTTATTTCGACATCAAGGGCGAATATACCGGCCTGACGTCAAAGGCGATGACCGCCCCCGACGGCAAGATCCGTATCCCGCTCAACGAGGAAGGTGCGGGCGGCAAGGGGCAGATCGAGGAATATCTGCGCGCCTATAATGGCGAGGGCATCCAGCATATCGCCTTCAGCTGTGACGATCTTTACGCCGCGTGGGACAGGCTGAAAGCGCTCGGCAACCCGTTCGCGCCGTCGCCGCCGGCAACCTATTACGAGATGCTCGATGAGCGCCTGCCGGGACATGGCGAGCCGGTCGAAGAACTCCAGTCGCGCGGTATCCTGCTCGATGGCTCGACCGAAGATGGCGACCCGCGCCTGCTGCTCCAGATTTTCGGCCAGACGGTGATCGGCCCGGTGTTCTTCGAATTCATCCAGCGCAAGAAGGATGAAGGCTTTGGCGAGGGCAATTTCACCGCCTTGTTCAAATCGATGGAAATGGACCAGATCCGCCGCGGCGCGCTGGAAATCAAAGAACCCGCTTGATTTGTTTGCCGTAGCCCTGAGCCTGTCGAAGGGCGCTTATCGCCGATAGGCGCCTTCGACAGGCTCAGGGCTACGGTGAAAGGCGAGCGCAGCACAAATGGAGTTGGGTAAAATGACCAGTCAGTCTCCCATCAAATTGGGCGGTGTCCACCACGCCGCCTATCGCTGCAAGGATGCGAAAGAGACGGTCGAGTGGTACGAACGCATGCTCGGCATGACCTACACCACTGCCTTTGCCGAGGATCATGTCCCGTCGACCGGCGAATATGATCCGTACATGCACGTCTTCCTCGACGCGGGGAACGGCAACATCCTCGCCTTTTTCGAGCTTCCCAACCAGCCGGTGATGGGGCGCGACGAGAATACCCCGGCGTGGGTCCAGCATCTGGCGTTCAAGGTCGGCAGCTATGACGAATTGGTGGCGGCCAAGGCGCATCTGGAAAGCGAAGGCGTCGACGTGCTCGGCCCGACGCATCACGGCATTTTCAAGTCGATCTATTTCTTCGACCCCAACGGCCACCGCGTCGAACTGGCGTGCGATATCGGCACCGACGAACAATATGCCGAACTGAAACGCGTCGCGCCGCTGATGCTCGAGGAATGGAGCCAGACGAAGAAAGCCCCGCGACACGCCGACTGGCTGCACACCGCCGCGAACGAATGAGCCGACCTCTCTCGCCCGTTCGTATCGAGCGAAGTCGAGATACGCGATGACGCGCACAAACGCGGCGTGTCTCGACTTCGCTCGACACGAACGGAGTATTTGAGCGCCGCGCTAGCTGCGCTAGCCGTGGCTCGTTCGCGCCGCGCTCAGAAGTTTCGCGAAAAACTGACCAGGTCGGCATCGGGGTCGCCGTCGCCGCAGATCAGCCCGCGCAACATCTGCGCGGCCATCATCGAAAAAGTGATGCCGTTGCCGCCGTAGCCCATCGCGGCGTAGCAGTTTGGCATCCGCGGGATGCGTCCGATCGTCGGCGTCCCGGTCCGGCTGTCGCCAAAGCTGCCCGCCCAGGCATGCACCGGCGTCGCGTCGATCATCGGCAGCAGCGCGCCGAGCTTGCGCGACAGGGTCGCGGTTTTGGCGGCGATCTTCTCATCGCGTTCGTCCGCGTCGCTGATCTCTTCATCCTCGCCGCCGCAGATCACCTCGCCCGCCGGCGTGGTGCGGATGTAGAGATAGGGGTCGGCGGCCTCCCAGATCATTGCCGCGGTCGGCCAGATCGCGCGCGGCTGCGGCTTGGTGGCGATCGACCAGCTGGAAATGATCTTGTTCCCCTTGCGCGGGATGCCCTTCAGCATCTCGTACCCCGTCGCGACAATCAGCGTGCGCGCCCGGATTTCTTGCCCGTCGGCGCTCTGCAGTGTCACGCCGCTCTCGCTCGGCACGACGTCGCAAATGTCGACCGGGCTGTAGATTCGCGCCCCGCGCCCGATCGCGACATTCAGATACCCCGCCGCCATCTGGCGCGGATCGGCCGAATAATTGCCGAAGCCGATGATCGCGTGCCGCCCCTTGATGCCATAGCGACCCTGCACCGCGGCGGGCTTCAGCAGCTCGATCTCGAACCCCGCGCGCCGCCGCGCCTCGGCCTCGCGCGCCAAGCCCTCGGCATCGAGCACATTGCCGTGCAGATAGATCGACCCGCGCGTCGCGGCGTCGACTCTCAGCCCCAAGCGCTCGGTCCGCTCGCGCAGCGCGTCGACCGACTGGCGCGAGCGGCGCCACAGTCGCTCGGCGCGGTCACGCCCGATCTGCTCAGCCAACAGCGACAGCGGCGTGTCGATTTCATATTGCAGCATCGCGGTCGATGCGGCGGTCGATCCGTCGAGCGGGCCGCGACGATCGAAGACGACGACTTTTAGTCCCGCTTCGGTCAGGGTTTCGGCGATCAGCGCTCCCGAAATCCCCGCCCCGATGATCGCGACGTCGCAGCGGATGTCGCGCGTCAATGGCTGGGTCGGAACATGCGGGCGCCGCCGCGCTGACCAGATCGACTGGCCTGTGCGCAGATCGCGGTGGCGGGTGGCCGACGCCTGGTTCCTGCGCGCGGGGGTATTGGTCATGGGATGCTCCGTGCTGCGGCCGACGCGGCAACCCCCTAATCCCTGGCGCGCCGCCGGGTTGCACGCCGTCTCGCTTTAGCGGCGCTGGATGCTTTCCCACGTCGCGCCGCTGCACGCGTCGGTGCTCTTGTCGCCGTCACCCGAAAGCAGCCCGACCACGACAAAGCCGCCGATGACCAGCGCGACGAAGGCGGTCGTCACCATGCCGAGATATTTCTCGATGAATGCCTTGATCGGCGCGCCGAAGACGCGGAACAGGATGCCGACGGCCATGAAGATCATGCCGCGCCCGACGATGCTCGCCCCGATGAAGGTCGCGAGGTCCATGGCAGTAAAGCCCGCGGTCAGCGTCATCAGCTTGAACGGGATCGGCGTGGCGCCCGCGATGATGATCGCCTCCGCGTCATATTGGTTGAGGAAGCACACCGCGACGGGGAATTTCTCGGTCAGTCCCAGCGCGCCGAGCAACCACAAGCCGATGCTTTCATAGAGGAAATAGCCGATGGCGTAGCCGAACAGCCCGCCGAGTACCGATCCGATGGTGCAGATTGCGGCATAGCGCACCGCGCGCTTGGGATCGGCGAGGCACATCAGCCCCAGCACCGGATGCGGCGGGATGGGAAAGAAGCTCGATTCGACGAAGGCGATGGCGAACAGCCACCATTGGGCATGGCTGTGCGACGCCTTGGCGATCGTCCAGTTGTAGAGATGGGCGAGCATGCTGCGCGCAGTGGGGCGCGCCGTCGGGTCGATCTGAATAGCCATTTATGCGCCTCTCGATCAGTGCCGGAAGTGGCGCATGCCGGTGAACACCATCGCGAGCCCCGCCGCGTTCGCCGCGGCGATCACCTCATCGTCGCGGATCGACCCGCCCGGCTGGATCACGCAGGTTGCGCCGGCCTCGACCGCCGCCAGCAAGCCATCGGCAAAGGGGAAAAAGGCGTCGCTCGCGACCGCGCTGCCGACGGTGCGCGGCTCGGCCCAGCCATGGCTTTCCGCCGCCTCGCGCGCCTTCACTGCGGCGATGCGCGCGCTGTCGCGGCGGTTCATCTGCCCGGCGCCGATGCCTGCGGTCGACCCGCCCTTGGCATAGACGATCGCGTTCGATTTCACATGCTTGGCGATCGTCCAAGCGAACAGCGCGTCGGTGAGTTCCTCGTCGGTCGGCGCGCGGTCGGTGACGATTTTCAATTCGTCGCGGCTGATCCGGCCATTGTCGCGGCTCTGCGCCAGCCAGCCGCCGGTGATCCCCTTCAGCATCAGCCCACCGCGCGATGGATCGGGCAACTCGCCGGTGAGCAGCAGGCGGAGATTCTTCTTCTTCGCAAACACCGCGCGCGCGTCGGCATCGGCGTCGGGCGCGCAGACGACTTCGGTGAAAATACCGCTGATCAGCTCCGCCGTCGCGCCGTCGAGCGGCCGGTTGACCGCGATGATCCCGCCGAACGCCGACACATCGTCACATTTCAGCGCCGCGTCATAGGCTTCGGCGATCGTCGCCGCGCTCGCGACCCCGCACGGGTTGGCGTGCTTGACGATGACGCAGGTCGGATCGGCGTCGCGGAATTCGGCGACGAGTTCGAGCGCTGCGTCGGCGTCGTTGATATTATTGTACGAAAGCTCCTTGCCCTGCACCTGTTCGGCGCCGGCAATCCCGCGCGGTCCGGGGACCGCCGGAATATAGAGCGCCGCCTTCTGGTGCGGATTTTCGCCGTAGCGCAATTCGCTGGCGAGCTTCGCGGTCAGCGGCAGCGTGTCGGGGAAAGTCTTGCCCTGATCGACGATCGCGAACCAGCGCGCGATGGCGCTGTCGTAGCTTGCGGTGTGGGCAAAGGCGGTCGCGGCAAGGCGCTTGCGCAGCGCGAGCGTGGTCGCACCGCCATTGGCGTCCAACTCTTCGATCACCGCGGCATAATCTTCAGGCTCGGTAACGATGCCGACGAATGCGTGGTTCTTCGCCGATGATCGCACCATCGCGGGGCCGCCGATGTCGATATTCTCGATGACGGTGTCGCGATCGGCGCCCGATGCGACCGTCTGAAGGAAGGGGTAAAGGTTGACGACCACCAGATCGATCGCACCGATGCCATGTTCCTCCATCGACGCGACATGCGCGGCGTCGTCGCGCACCGCGAGGATGCCGCCGTGCACGGTCGGGTGCAGCGTCTTGACCCGGCCGTCCATCATCTCGGGGAAACCGGTGAGATCCGCCACGTCGAGCACATTATGCCCCGCCTCGCGCAACGCCTTCGCGGTGCCGCCGGTCGATACCAGTTCGACGCCATGCTTGACGAGCGCGGCGGCAAGCTCGGCGAGCCCCGCCTTGTCGCTGACGGACAAGAGGGCGCGGCGGACGGGAATCAGGTCGGTCATGGAAAGGGCGGCCTTTGCAGGAAGGGAAAGACGCGGCTCCCCTAGGCGCGAAGGGCGGTCAGGGCAAGTGCGACCACCGGTTAACGGGCCGTATGCTCCCGCGAAGGCGGGAGCACATCATCTGTGCGTGCGACCTTGAACCGGCCGGAGATGGGTCAGTATCGGGTTGAACATGCCCCGCATGTTCAAGGATCGTCCGGGGGACGACCCGACCCGATGCTCCTTCGCGGGGACACTGAATTTTTCAAGCAGCGAAGGCTACAGCCCCAGCGCCGCCGCGATCTGGTCCCAGCGTACCAGCTTGAAATTCTGGGCACGCGGCTCGTTATGCCCGTCCTGTGCGAGGAAAAGCCCGTCCGGGAAAGCGGCGCCAAAATTGCCCGCGGCTGCCTCGATCCCGTCGGTCTCGCTCACCGCGCCGAAGGGGCCTGCGGCGACCGCGAAACGCCCGGCATAGTCCATCGACGGCAGCTTGAAGACCGCAAAGGCGTTGTCGCCCTGGCTCGACACGAGCAGGTAGCGCTGCCCCTTGTGGTCGATCGTCGCCAGTCCCTCGACATCGGCGACGAGGCGCTGGTTGTCGACCGGCGCGACCATCGTCGCAGTCGCCGCCTTGCCGTTCGGCTCGAGCCGCCACACACCGGCATCTTCCTCCCCGACATAGAGCGTGTCGCCGTCGAAAACACAGCCTTCGGACTGGGTCGGGATCTTGTGCTCCCACTCGACCGTGAAGGTCGGCGTGCCGTTCACCGCCAGCGTGCCGACGCGCACCGTGCCATCCTTGACGATCAGCGCGGCCGTGATCGGCGCGCCCGGCGCGGTCCGTTTCAGGCAGAGGCCATAGGCTTCGCCGCTGCCCGCCGCGGCGCGGCCCAGCGGGGTGATCGCGGGCTTGTCGGCGTCGAGGCGGAATAGCGCGAGATGCGCGCTCACCCCGTCGTTGCGGTCGCTCGCGACGATGATGTCGCCGACGACATCGACATTGTTGACGAGACCCGCCTGCGTGAAGGCGATGTCCTTGCCGCTAAGGTCATAGACGTGCAGCCCCGCCTTCTTGTCGGTTGCGACGATCAGCGCGCGGTTCGGGTTGGTGGGGTCGACCCACACCGCCGGGTCGTCGGCGGCATCGGCGCGGCCGGTTCCGACCGGCGCGGTCTCGGCGCTCGCGGTCACCTGCACTGGCGGCAGGCCGTTGATCGCAGGCTGGCTAGCCGCGCATCCGGCGAGCGCGATCGCAAAAGCGAACGAAGACAAAAGCTTCGCATGATGGATGGCCGACATCGTCTTTCCCCTGATTGCGGACGCGCCGCAGCGCGGTTGGCCGCGCCCCGTTCCAGCAAAGTTGCGCTGCGTCAATCCCACAATATTTCCGTCACTTAACTGTCATGCAAACGTCATGATGCTCGTCGCAAACTGTCACAGGACCACCCTAGAGGCCCGGCAACCACAAAGGGGGCTCGACCAACATGATTCGTATTTTCAGCCTGCATTCCGCCGCCGCGCTTGCGCTCGCAACCGCCATGATCGCTGCGCCCGCCGCCGCGCAGGATATGGCGCCGATCCAGAATGCCGACGGCACGATCACCACGTCGCAGGACATCGTCGTGCTGGGCAGCATCGGGTACCGCAACCGCAGCGAGGATCAGGCCGAACCCGTGCTGTCCTATGACAGCGAATTTTTCCAGCGGTTCGAACCGCTGACCGCGGGCGACGCACTGAAGCGCGTGCCGTCGGTGACCTTCCTGTCCGACGTGATCGAAAGCGACGGGGCGCGCCTGCGCGGGCTGCCGCCCGGCTACACCCAGATATTGATCAACGGCGAAAAGGTGCCGGGATCGAACGCCGACCGCAGTTTTTTCCTTGATCGCATCCCCGCCGAGCTGATCGACCGTGTCGAAATCGTCCGCTCGTCGTCGGCGCGCCGCACCGGCGACGCGGTTGCGGGCACGCTCAACATCAAGCTGCGCGACGGCTATGAACTCGACGGCGGTTACCTGCGCGCCGGCGGGCTTTATTATGACGACAAGGAGCTCGAACCCAGTGTCGGCGGCGTGATCGGCGGCGCGCTCGGGCCGGGGCGTTTCCTGATCGGCGGCAATTTCCAGGGGCGCCACAATCCCAAGAAGAAATTCTCGCTGCGCTATGACGAGTCGCCCGAAAATGACCCTAACTTCGCCACCAACAATTTCCAGAATCGCGAAGACCAGGTCGATACGCGCGACGGCAAGGATTATTCGTTCAACGCGACCTATGACATCAAGGGCGATACAACCGATTTCTCGCTGAACGGCTTTTACGTCCACACCGATCGCACCGAAACTGAGCGCAGCTTTGAATATAATCACCCGACCAACATCAACGGCCCGATCCGCGCGACGCCGCCGGGCAATCTGACCGTCGACAATGCCAATATCGCGACGATTGACCAGGACAATTACAGCGTCAATGGCAAGCTCGCACACCGCTGGTCGGCGGGCGAAACGAGCCTGAAGGTTGGTTACGCCTATTTCGACGAAGATCGGTTCGAAACCGAATATGAGGTCGAATTCGACCGCGCGCTGCCGCGCTTTACCGGCGACCAGACGCTGACCGGCATCACCGACAAGGAATTTTCGGTCAGAGTCGAGCATGAAATCGCGCTGGGGGAAGACACCAAGCTGCTGTTCGGCGGCCTGTGGCAGGACAAGGACCGATCAACCGCGATTACCGAGGCACCACGCGACCGCTATAATCTGACCGCGGCCAATCGGCAGGGTTATGACCAGTTCACCCGCAATCCGACCGAATTTGTTCGTCCCTTCGGCACTTTTGTCCCGGCGGTTGGCGGGATCAACACGATCGAAGAAAAGCGTCTCGACGGCTTTATTCTGGTCGAGGGCGACATGCCGGGGGTCAAATGGGAAGCGGGGGTACGCTATGAAACCACCGACCTCACCATCGTTGATCTGACCCCGCCCGCAACGCGCATCGACAATGACTACGAAAAGCTGCTCCCATCGGCATCGGTCAAGATCGACGTCGGCGCCCGCGGCCGCGTCACCGCATCGATCGCGCGCACCAGCCGCCGTCCCGAATTCAACTTCATTTCGCCGGCGCAGCTCGACGCCGAGCTCGGCGACAATGACTTGCTCGGCAATCCCTTGCTCGATCCTGAAACCGCATGGGGCGTTGATCTGGGCTTCGAACAGCGCCTCGGCCGCGCCGGCATCGCCGGGATCAACGTCTTTTATCGCAAGGTGAACGACCTCATCGAGCTGACGAACACCGGCGTCACCGGGTCGGAAGGTGCGGGCACCTTTGTGTACCAGCCGCAGAATATCGGCGATGGCAAGGTGTGGGGGATCGAATTCGACCTGTCGACCGACCTTGGCTTCGTCGGCCTGCCCGACACCGGGGTGTTCGGCAATATCTCGTGGCTCGACAGCAAGATCATCGACGAATTCGGCAAGCGCCGCTTCAACGGCCAGAGCGAATATGTGTATAATTTCGGGGTGATCCAGGACATCCCCTCGGTCGGCGCGGCTTTCGGCGCCACCTATCGCAAACAGGGCGGCGCGTTCGACCGCACCGTCGGCGAAGAGGTATTCACCAGCTATGGCGCCGACCTCGAAATCTTCGTCGAAAAGCGTTTTGGTAAAAGCTTCACGATCCGCGCCGTAGGTTCGAACCTGCTCAACGGTGCCAAGCGCGAGACGTTCAACAAATTCACCACGATTGGCGATCAGAAATCACGCGGTCCCGGTGAATTCGACGAATATGAGCTCGAAAGCGAAAAGGCCGGTCCGGTGTTCCAGCTGATGGCGCGCTACGCTTTCTAACGCTTCGGTGACCGGCGCTCAGTCCCTGGGGCGCCGGTTGCTGGTCAATCCTCCCTGTCGCGAAGCGATGGGGAGGTGGCAGCGGCGAAGCCGCTGACGGAGGGGCAAGGACGCGAGGTCGCTGCCCCTCCACCATTCTTCGGATGGTCCCCCTCCTCACCGCTTCGCGGCAGGGAGGATCTGTCGTAAGCTCGCAGCCTACCCGATATGCTTGAAAATCCACCCGATGCTGACGCCGCCCGCGGGCGCGGTGCCGGTGACGACCAGCTGCTCGGTCGGGTGCGGGCGGCCTTCGCCGTCGACCCACAGGCTCTGTTCGACGTCGAGCGCGCCCTCGGAAGTGCGGAATTGCCACAGCGGGCCGCCGTTGATCCGCAGCAGCGCGCCCAATTTATCGGCGGTCAGGCTGGCCGAGATGTTGCGCCCTAAGTGAAAGCGCAGTGCGAACCCCTTGTCGCCCTTGCGCCGGGTGCGCGGGGCGGGAAGCAGCATGTCCTCGCCGCGCAGCTCGCGGCCATTGGGTGACAGGATCAGCAGGCGGCGGTGGATCAGCCCGTGGCGCCGGGCATAGCCGTCGTGGCTCATTTCGACGCGGCTGCCCTGCGGCGTCTCGCGCCGGTCGAGCTCGACTTCGGTCACGCCCTTGCCGAGCGTGCCATTCGCCAGGATCGCGGTCGAATTGCTGTCGGCCAGGATCAGGGTCGAATGGGCGGCGGTGGTGCGCAGACCGCGCGCCAGATCGGCGGGGATCGTCGCGCCGGTCAGCGCTGCGCCGCCGCAGTTGACGACGATGCGTTCGTCGCCATCGCTGAGTTCAAACGCCAGCGTCGATGCGCAGCCCGCCTCCGTGACGCGCGCGATCGGCGGCGGCGCTGCATCGGCGAGCAGCACGACCTTGTTGGCGACCAGCCGCTGATAGCCCCAGTCACGCGCCTGTTTCAGCGGCCGGGTGCGCACCCCGCTCGCGGCGACGATCGCCTGCACATGCGCAGCCGACGTCGCGCCGCTGCCCTGCCAGCTGCCCATGCCGCCGTCGCTGTGGAGCAGCCCGAGCAGCGCCGGGACCGCGCGCGCCAGCACTTCCTGGATAAACGGCGGTACTTCCATCCGGCGCATGTCATAAACCTTGGCGAGCATCGCCAGCGCCATCACCGCGTCGAGCTGTGCCTGCGGCGAGCGCGAGATATTGCCGCCATCGGCGTAGAAGCTCGTCTCGAGCACCTTGCGCAGCCCCGCCTCACCGAACACTTGCCGCGGCTCGCCGCCGGGCATCAGCAGCGATGCGGCGACGATCCCGACCCACGCAACCATCTGCCCCGTACCCGGGCGCGTCTTGTCGGCGACGCGGTCGAGGTGCCGCGCGGCGCGCGCGAGGTGGTTCAGCACCGCGGAACGATAGACGAGGTCGCTCGACGACAGGATCAGCGGCGCATGGCACGCCCAGAACAGGATGCGCCAGGCGGTGTTGTCGGCCTTCCATGCCGGTTCGCTGACCGTCTCGCCGTGTGTGCCCAGCCAGTGGCGCACGACCGCCTCGGCGATCGGCACTCCGTCGGCGCGCGTGCCGGTGGCGGCGAGATCGCGCAGCCAGGCAAAGCTGTGCAGATAATCGGCAAAGGTCGGCGCAACGTCGAGCGCGGCAAAATCCAGCTCGCCGAGCGGCAGCTTCAGCCCGCGGTGCAGGAAGTGGCCGGCGCGGATCGCCGTCCCGGCGCGGGTGTCGCCCGGGACCGGGTCGACGGGAACGCCCAGCAGTTTGAGCGGAAAGCGGCCCTTCAGGCGAAAGGCGTGCAAGGGCGTGCGCCAGGTCAGCCGGGTGATCGCATTGGCGACGCGGTCGCCGAGCGACAGCCCCTTGTCGGCGGGCAGGCGGATCAGCCGCTTGCCGGGCTCGATCGAATCGTCGATCGGCGGCGCGTCGTCAGCCTGATCGAGCGGCGGGTCGGCAGGGGCCGAATTTAACGGTCTCCCCTCCATCGCTCAGTCCTCGCCGCGCAGCCGCCGGATGTTGCCCG
This sequence comes from Sphingopyxis sp. 2PD, assembly GCF_005503695.1. Taxonomy (GTDB): domain Bacteria; phylum Pseudomonadota; class Alphaproteobacteria; order Sphingomonadales; family Sphingomonadaceae; genus Sphingopyxis. The sequence continues at coordinate 104,546 of NZ_SCMU01000006.1, read as the reverse complement.
CATAGGCATCGGGCCCGCCCTTGAAGGTCGCGGTGCCCGCGACCAGCACGTCGGCGCCCGCCGCGATTGCCAGCGGTGCGGTGCCCGCGTCGATCCCGCCATCGACCTCCAGCCGGATGTCGCGGCCGCTCTTGTCGATCATCTTGCGCACCGCTTCGATCTTGCGCAGCTGGCTGGTGATAAAGCTCTGCCCGCCAAAGCCCGGATTGACGCTCATGATCAGCACCAGGTCGATATCGTCGATCAGATAGTCGAGCATCTTGGCCGGGGTTGCCGGGTTCAGCGACACGCCTGCCTGTTTGCCCAGCGATTTGATGTGCTGGATGCTGCGATGGATATGTGGCCCCGCCTCGGGGTGGACGGTGATGATGTCGGCGCCCGCCGCGGCAAAGGCGTCGAGGAAATGATCGACCGGGCTGATCATCAGATGGACGTCGAAGGGCAGGGCGCTATGCGGACGCAGCGCCTTCACCACCGCCGGGCCGATCGTCAGATTGGGGACAAAATGGCCGTCCATGACATCGATATGCACCCAGTCCGCACCCGCCGCCTCGATCGCGCGCACTTCCTGTCCCAGCGCGGCGAAATCGGCGCTCAGGATCGACGGGGCGATGCGGACGGGGGCGGGCGTACTAGTCATCACCATCGGCCTTAACCATCAACCCCTTGGGGGGCAAGCGGGGTCGCGGCGCTAGCGGTGGAAAAGCTTGTTGGGGCGTCAGCGATCCTCCCCCAACGGGGGAGGGGGACCACCCGAAGGGTGGTGGAGGGGCACAGGCGGTTTACGTCGCGCTAGACTTGGTGAGCGATATTTCCCGGCAATCTAACGGCGGAGCACTGTTTCGGCGTCAAGGCAAACCGATGGTGCCCCTCCACCAGCTTCGCTGGTCCCCCTCCCCGTTCCGGGGAGGATTTGGCATCCGCTCCCTACCCCAAAAGCCGCCGTCGCCTCGGCCAAACTCACCGCCAGCGCCACCCGCCTTCGGTCCTGGCGCGATAGATCGGCATCGGCGCCAGCCCCGCGACGATGACCGCGATGGTCATCGCCACAGGTCGGCCCTGTAGCGCGACCGCTACCCCCATGATCAACGCGATATGCAGCGCCAGCAAAAACCAGCCCTGCCAGACGATCGGCATCCCGGTGCCATAGCCGCGGCGTTTGGCGCGGAACCACGGCCCTTCGCGCAGGAACATATGCATCATGATCCGCTCTCCTCTTTCGGCGGTCGTCCGCGCCGTGGCGGCGCAGCGACCTTGGGGCTGACCCCGCGCCGCGCCAGCGCCTCGCGCAGCAGCATCTCAATCTCGGCATTGGCGCTGCGCAGCTCGTCCGCCGCCAGCCGCTCGATCGCCGCGTAAAGCGCGGGATCGAGGCGGAGGGCAAAGGCCTTTTTGGCGGACGCGGGCATCGACTAAAGCACCGGCAGGCTCAGTAGAGCGATCCGGCGTTCACCACCGGCTGGGTGTCGCGTTCGCCGCACAGCACGACCATCAGGTTCGATACCATCACCGCCTTGCGTTCGTCGTCCAGGTCGACAACCTGCTTTTCGGACAATTGGGTCAGCGCCATCTCGACCATCGTCACCGCGCCCTCGACCAGTTTCTTGCGCGCCGCGATCACCGCTTCGGCCTGCTGTCGGCGCAGCATCGCGCCGGCGATTTCCTGAGCGTAGGCGAGGTGCGTCAGGCCGCATTCGTCGACGGTAATCCCGGCGACTTCCAGCCGCTCGATCAGCGCCTTGCGCAGCTCGACCCCAACCTCGTCATGGTTGCCGCGCAGCGTGATTTCCTGATGTTCGATGTCGTCATAGGGATAGCGCGAGCCGATCGAGCGCACCGCAGCCTCGATTTGCGCCATCACGAACTCCTTGTAATCGTCGACGTCGAACAGCGCCTGCGCGGTGTCGGTGACGCGCCACACGACCTGCGCCGCCATCTCGATCGGGTTGCCGCGCAGATCGTTGACCTTGATCTTGTCCGAGATGACGTTGTTCGCGCGCACCGCAATCTTCTTGCGCGTCAGCCACGGCAGCACCCAGCGCAGCCCTTCCTCGCGGTCGGTGCCCTTGTAGGCGCCGAACAGCTGGATCGCCGCGGCTTCATTGGGATTGATCAGGTAAAAGCCGCACAGGATCAGGAAACCGACGACCGCGGACACCGCCACGATCACCCATTTCCAAGCGAGCTGAAATTCGGCGGTCGCATTGCTGATCCCCGCCCACAGGGCCAGGCCGAGCAACAGCACCCAGACCAGCAGCATCAGATAACCGCTCTGCGTCAGCGCGCGCGTCTCGCGGCTGCGGTTCAGCGCCGGTGTCCCTCCTTCAACCATCTTACCCTCCGATTCGATATAAAGATGATATCATATTTATATCGTTTTGGGTGGTGGTCAATCGGAATCGGATGGGGAGGGGGCGGCGTCTGCTTTGGGGTGGCGAGCGGACGGAGCGCTCCTCCCCGGAACGGGGAGGGGGACCAGCGAAGCTGGTGGAGGGGCACCATCGGTTTGCCTGGCCGCCGAAGTCGTGCTCCATTGCTACGTTCCCGGAACGCTTGGCTCTTCTCGCCCAGCGCCGCGTAAACCGCCGGTGCCCCTCCACCACCCTTCGGGTGGTCCCCCTCCCCCATTGGGGGAGGATCGGCTATGTCCGCAACCGTTCGTTTCCCGCCATTCGTCACCCCGGCGCGCCAGGCAAACAAAGGGGGCCATAAAGACCCCCTTTGCCTCCCCGGTTTTGTCCAGATCAGTCGGTCGGAAAGCCGCGCTTTTTCAGCAGCGCCGACACGTCCGGATCACGTCCGCGGAAAGCGCGGTACGCTTCGGCGCGGTCGGTTTCGTTGCCGGTCATCAGCAATATCGTGCGGAACTTGTCGGCCACGGTGCGATCCCACGGGCCGCCCGCTTCCATGAACGCCGCCCAGGTGTCGGCGTCCATCGTTTCCGACCAGAGGTAGCTGTAATAGCCCGCCGAATAGGCGTCGCTCGAAAACAGATGCCCGAATTGCGGCAGGCGGTGGCGCATCACGATTTCGCGCGGCATACCCATCGCGGCCAGCGTCTCGCGTTCGAACTTGTCGACGTCGGTCGGCGGTACCTTGCGATCGTGCAGCTTCATGTCGACGATCGCGCTGGCCAGATATTCGACCGTTTCAAAGCCCTGGTTGAACTTGCCCGACGCCTCGATCTTGTCGAGCAGCGCCTGCGGCATCGGCGCCCCCGTCTTATAGTGCGTCGCGAACTTCGACAGCACCTCGGGGGTCATCAGCCAATTTTCATTCACCTGGCTTGGATATTCGACAAAGTCGCGCGGCACCCCGGCGAGCGCGGGATAGTTGATGTCATAGAGCAGGAAATGAATGCCGTGACCAAATTCGTGGAACAGCGTCGACGCGTCGTCGAGGCTGATCAGCGTCGGTTCGCCCTTCGCCGCTTCGGTGAAATTATTGTTGTTCGACGCCAGCACGTTGCGCGCGCCGCCCAGCTTTTGCTGGCTGCGATAGGTGGTCATCCACGCGCCCGACCGTTTGCCGTCGCGCGCAAAATTGTCGAGGTAGAAGACCCCGATATTCTTGCCTGACTTGAGGTTGTACACCTCGAACGTCCGCACCTTGGGGTCGAACACGGGGATCGTGCCGGTATTTTCGCGGAAGCCCATGTCATAGAGCTGCCCCGCCGACCAGAACATGCCGTCGACCAGCTTGTCGAGCTGGAGATAGGGTTTCACCTCGCTTTCATCGAGGTCGTATTTCGCTTTGCGGACCTTTTCCGAATAGAAGCGATAATCCCAGGGTTCGATGGTGATTTTCGGTCCCTTGCCAGCCTTGGCGTCCGCGTCGGCGATCGCCTGCATGTCGGCGACCTCTTCCTTCACCCGCGCCACCGCGGCGGGCCATACCTTCATCATCAATGCCATCGCATTTTCGGGGGTTTTGGCCATCGTGTCGGCCATCCGGTAATGCGCGTGGGTCGGGAACCCCAGCAGCTCGGCGCGTTGCTGGCGGAGTGCCAGGATTTCGGCGATCGTCTGATTGGTGTCGTTGGCATCGCCATTGTCGCCGCGGCTCACGAACGCCTTGTAGACTTTTTCGCGCAGCGCACGGTTGCTGGCATTTTGCAGCACCGGCTGCGCCGACGACCGCGTGTTCTTGATCGCCCACTGACCGGGCTTGCCATTGGCCTCGGCGGCGGCGGCAAGCGAGGCGATAAAGCCTGCGTCGAGTCCGGCGAGGTCGGCCTTGTTGGTGACAAAAGTGTACAGCTTCTCGTCGCCCAGCAGCTTCGACGAAAAGGCCGAGAACAGGCTTTCCAGCTTCGAATTGATCGCGACCAGCTTGCCCTTGTCGGCCGCCGACAGATTGGCGCCGTCGCGAACCATCTCGTCATAGGCGCGCTCGACGATCCGGATCTGCTGGGCATTGAGCCCGCTCGTCTGGCGCGCGTCGTACACCGCCTTGTAACGGGCGAACAGCTTGGGATCGAGGAACAGCTCGGTGTAGAAAGTGGTAAGCTTGGGGCTCCATTCGGCGTCGATATCCTCGACGCGGTCGTTCGACTTGTTCGACGTCTGCACGCCCCACAGCGCCGACACGCGCTCCATCGTCTCTCCCGCCAGCATCATCGGGACGTGGGTGTTCTCGAACGTCGGCGCTGCCGGATTGTCGATCACCGCCTGCACCTCGGCCTTCACCTCGGCCATCGCCCTGGTGAAGGCGTCGGGGAACAGTTCGGGGTCCATCTTGTCCCACGGCGGCACCCCTTCATAGGGGCCGGTCCATTCAGCCAGCATCGGGTTGGTGCTGACGGTGGTCGGGGCGGGCGCCGGGGCGCCGACGGGTTCGGCGGATGCGGTCATCGGTCGGTCCATATTGGTGCAACCCGCGAGCAGCGCGCTGGATGCGAGCAACAGCGACAGCGGGCGGCGGAAAGGAAGCGCGTGGCGCGGCATAGGTGAATCTCCCCGGGGAAACGGTTTCGGCGGAAACCATGTTGCGGACGTCTTAACCTTATGTGACGACGATGTGCAAGGTTGGCGGGCGGGGGCTGGTCGCACGTTTGCGTCGGCATTCGTTCACCGTAGCCCTGATCATCACTCCCCAAACAGCGTCGGCACCAACCCCGGCACCGCGACCCGAAACGCAAACACCCCGCCCGCATGCGGCTGGCCCAAGCGCTCCTCGTCGGACAAATTCTTGCCCGCGCTGGTGACAAAGGCGGTCTGCATGTCCGGTCCGCCGAACGCGATCATCGTCGGGCGCTGCACCGGCAGCTCGACGGTCTGGAGCAACTCGCCCGCGGGCGACAGGCGGACGACGCGCCACCCGTCCCAAAGTACCGACCAGTAACAGCCTTCGGCATCGACCGCCGCGCCATCGGGGCGACCGTTGCCGAACGGAAACTGGTGGAAGACGCGGCCATTGCCGAGCGTTCCGGTCACGGGGTCGACGTCAAAGGCACGGATCGCATGGGTCGGCGTGTCGGCATGATAGAATATGCGACCGTCGGGACTGAACGCCGCGCCGTTGCTGGTGGTGAGGCCGCCAAAGATTTCGGTCAGCGAACCGTCGGGATCGAGCCGATACAGCGTCGCGGCCGGATGCGCCTTGTCGCTGGTCAGGCTGCCGATCCAAAGTCGGCCCGCGGCATCGACACAGCCATCGTTGAAACGCTGTTCGGGTTTGTCGGCCAGCGCCGCCGGACCAAAGGGACGCGGCGCCGCACCCCACGCGTCGATCAGCGCGCAGCCATCCTCCAACGCCGCGACCAGCCCGCCGCCCGCGCGCGGGGCGACGCAGCCGACCTGCTGGTCCAGCTGCATCACCTCGTCCGCGCCGGTTGCGGGGTCGGTGCGGTGGATCGACCGTCCTTCAATATCGACCCAGTACAGACGCTGTTCGGCCACGCTCCAGCGCGGCGATTCGCCGAGCAGCGCGCCGGCATCGAGGAGGAGTTGGACCATGGCGCCTGTCGTAGCGCGGCGAGGGGGCGCTGCCCAGCGGCTGCAAACCTATTCGTCGCTCAGGCTATCCGTCGCTCCCGCGAAGGCGGGGGCCGCTGCAAGCCTTATGCGGCGCTGCCGCGTTAACCGACAGCGGCCCCCGCCTTCGCGGTAGCGACAAAAGAGTTTCCTGCCGTAACGTCTTTCTACTTGACGTGCACGTAAACGTAAGGTCTTTTGGCGACCGAAAAGTTGCGGTCGACTCCCCGCTTGCGTTCGGCCGCCGCAAGGGAAAGGAAAGCCATGTCGCTCGATACGTTGTCGCGCTCTGCCTACACCGACGATCATGAGGCGTTTCGCGCCACCGTCCGCCAGTTCCTGGAAAAGGAGGTCGCGCCCAACGCCGCGCAATGGGCCGAGGACGGCATCGTCCCCAAATCGATCTGGCCGAAAGCGGGCGAGCTGGGCATGCTATGTCCGACGGCCCCCGAGGAATATGGCGGGCTTGGCCTCGATTTTGGCTACAACGCGATCGTCGACGAAGAAAGCGCCTATTACGGCCGCGCTACCACCGGCTTCTCGCTCCAGTCGGACATCGTCACCAACTATATCGTCAAATATGGCAGCGAGGAGCAGAAGAAGCACTGGCTGCCCAAGATGGTCGCGGGCGAAGTCATTACCGCGATCGCGATGACCGAGCCCGGCACCGGCAGCGACCTGCAAGGGATGCGGACCACGGCGAAGAAGGATGGCAATCATTATGTCATCAACGGGTCGAAAACCTATATCACCAACGGCCAGAATGCCGACCTGATCCTCGTCTGCGTCAAGACCGACACCGAAGTGCAACCCGCGTGGAAGGGCGTGTCGATCGTCCTCGTCGAGGCCGACCGCGAAGGCTATGAGCGCGGCCGCAACCTCGACAAGATCGGGCAGGACGAGGCCGACACGTCGGAAATGTTCTTCAACGACGTGCGCGTGCCGATCACCAACTGCCTTGGCGAAGAGGGGCAAGGGTTTATCTATCTGATGAGCGAATTGCCGCAGGAACGCCTGTCGATTGCGGTGTCGGCGCAGGCGTCGGCGCAGCGCGCCTTCGACGACACGGTCGAGTTCACCCGCGAGCGCAAGGCGTTCGGCAAGCCGATCCTCGATTTCCAGAACAGCCGCTTCGTCCTCGCCGACCTCAAGGCGAAATTGCAGGTCGGCTGGGCGCACCTCGACTGGGCGCTGGCGCGGCACCTGAAAAAGGAACTGACCCCGGAGGAAGGCGCCGCGGCGAAGCTGTGGCACACCGACCTGCAGTGGGAGGTCATGGACAAATGCCTCCAGCTCCACGGCGGCGCGGGCTATATGAACGAATATCCGATCGCCCGCGCGTGGCGCGCCGCGCGCGTGACGCGCATCTTCGGCGGCACGAACGAGATTATGAAGGAACTGATCGGGCGGAAACTGTAATTTCCCCGCCCGCAAGCGGGAGGGGCAGCGAGACTTGGGAGCTTGCTCCCTAGTCGCAGCGGGGTGGGCTTCCTCACCCCCGGATGCTCGCTCCGCTCGCGCCCACCCCCAACTCCTCCCGCCTGCGGGAGGGGAGTGAAGTGAAAGGAACTCTCCAATGGCCACAGCCTATATTGTCGACGCCGTCCGCACCGCCGGCGGCAAGCGCGGCGGCAAGCTCGCCGGCGTCCACCCCGTCGATCTTGGCGCCGCAGTGTTCGACGCGATTGCCGACCGTAATGATTTCGACACGTCGAAGATCGACGACGTCATCACCGGCTGCGTTAGCCAGGGCGGCCAGCAGACGATGGACGTCGGCCGCAACGCCGTGCTCGCCTCGAAGCTGCCCGACTCGATCCCCGCGGTCACCATCGACCGCCAGTGCGGCTCGTCGCAGCAGGCGATCCAGTTCGCCGCGCAGGCGGTGATGTCGGGCACGCAGGACATCGTGCTTGCCAGCGGCATCGAAAGCATGACGCGCGTGCCGATGGGCAGCGTCGCGACGCTGTTCATGAAGGAAGGGCTCGGCCACTATAAATCGGAGCGGCTCGAGGAAAAATATCCCGGCATCATGTTCAGCCAGTTCATGGGCGCCGAAATGATCGTCAAGAAGCACGGGCTGACCAAGGCCGACCTCGACGCGTACGCGCTCGAAAGCCATCGCCGCGGCGCCGCCGCAACCGAAGCGGGCCATTTCAAGCGCGAGATCGTCGGGGTCGAGATCGACACCCCCGAAGGTCGCGAAATGCACCTCGTCGACGAGGGTATCCGCTTCGATGCGACGCTCGAGGGTATCGCGGGCGTCAAGCTGTTGCAGGAAGGCGGCGCGATCACCGCGGCGTCGGCCAGCCAGATCTGCGACGGCGCGAGCGCCGCGCTGGTCGTGTCCGAACAGGCGCTGAAGGATCATGGCCTGACCCCGCGCGCGCGCATCCATCACGTCTCGGTGACCGCGGGCGACCCGGTGATCATGCTCGAGGAGCCGCTGTTCGCGACCGAGCGCGCGCTCAAGAAGGCGGGCATGTCGATCGGCGACATCGACGCCTATGAAGTCAACGAGGCGTTCGCGCCGGTGCCGCTCGCCTGGCTCAAATATCTTGGCGCCGACCCCGCGCGGATCAACCAGCACGGCGGCGCGATCGCGCTCGGCCACCCGCTCGGCGCCAGCGGCACCAAGCTGATGGCGACTTTGCTCGGCGTGCTCGATGCCACCGGCGGCAAATATGGTCTCCAGACGATGTGCGAAGGCGGCGGTCAGGCCAACGTCACGATCATCGAACGGCTTTAGCCTCGCTTCGTGCTCCTGCGAATGCAGGAGCCCAGGGCGATGTGGCGCCGACGTTGCGTTCTGACGCCCTGGGTTCCGGCTTTCGCCGGAATGCACATCTATTTTTTGGAAAGGATGTCCTCATGAAACTCGATTCCACCGTATCCGCCGTCGTCACCGGCGGCGCCTCGGGCCTCGGCGCCGCGACCGCGCGCCTGCTCGCGTCAAAGGGCGTCAAGGTCGCGATCTTCGACCTGCAGGAAGAAAAGGGCAAAGCGCTCGCCGCCGAACTCGGCGGCGTGTTCTGCGAATGCAACGTCACCGACGACGCATCGGTCGACGCCGCCTTCGCCAAATCGCGCGAAGCGATCGGGCAGGAGCGTATCCTCGTCAATTGCGCCGGCACGGGCAACGCGATCAAGACCGCGAGCCGCAGCAAGGAAGACGGCAGCATCAAGCATTTCCCGCTCGATGCGTTCAACTGGATCATCCAGATCAACCTCGTCGGCACCTTCCGCTGCATCGCCAAGTCGGCGGCGGGCATGATGACGCTCGACCCGATGGAAGACGGCGAGCGCGGCGCGATCGTCAACACCGCGTCGGTCGCTGCGGAAGACGGCCAGATCGGCCAGGCGGCTTATTCGGCGTCGAAGGGCGGCGTCGTCGGCATGACGCTCCCCATCGCGCGCGACCTCGCGTCGGAAAATATCCGCGTCAACACGATCCTGCCGGGCATCTTCGACACCCCGCTGCTCGCGGGCGCGCCGCAGAATGTCCGCGACGCACTCGGCGCGTCGGTGCTCAACCCGAAGCGCCTCGGCAATCCGCCCGAATATGCGGCCCTGGCGCTGTGCATGATCGAGAACGGCTATTTCAACGGCGAGGACGTGCGCCTCGACGGCGGCATCCGCATGGGTCCGCGCTGATATGGCCAAACCGGAGAGCTGGCGGCTGAACGCCGCCAGCTACCCCGTCTGCACCGAATTCCAGACGCGCTTTCAGGATATGGACATCAACGGCCACCTCAACAATGTGGCCTTTGCAGCCTTGTTCGAAAGCGGGCGGGTGCTGCTCAACCGGCAGGTGCGTCCGCTCGGCGAGCGTCCGGCGAACGAACGCACGATGGTCGCCGCGGTCGAGATCAATTATCTGGCCGAGGGCAATTTCCCCGATCCGGTCGAGATCGCGACCGGCATCGGCCGCCTCGGCACCTCGAGCTGGACGATCGTCCAGGCGATGTTCCAGAACGGCCGCTGCATCGCGACGTGCGACACCGTGGTCGTGTGCCGCACCGCTGGTCAGGCCAAACCGCTGCGGGCGGAGATGGTCGCCGAACTGACCGCCAATCTGGTGACGCCGACCGAAACATGACACCGTAGCCCTGAGCCTGTCGAAGGGCGCTTCACCGAGAAGCGCCCTTCGACAGGCTCAGGGCTACGGTTAAACCTCAACCAAACGAACTCTAAATCGCCGTATCGCCCTCGGGCACCGACCGGATCAGGTCGCGGGCAAAGCCGATCAGCCCGATCTGTCGCCGCCGCTTCAATCGCTCAGCGCGCAGGATCGCCATCACTTCGCCATAACATTCGTCGACATTGTCATTGATCAGCACATAGTCATAACCGTCCCAGTGGCTGATCTCGTTCGCGGCGCGCGCCATCCGTGCGGCGATCACTTCGTCGCTGTCGGTCTTGCGCGCGCGCAGCCGCCGTTCGAGTTCCTCCATCGTCGGCGGCAGCACGAACACGCGAACCACGTCGGGGCCGGCCTCCTGATACAACTGCTGCGCGCCCTGCCAGTCGATGTCGAACAGCACGTCCTTGCCCGCCGCCAACAGCTCTTCGACCCGCGCCCGCGGGGTGCCATAACGGTGGCCGAACACATGCGCCCATTCCAGGAATTCGCCATCGGCCGCCATCTGCTTGAACGTCTCGGTGTCGACGAAATGATAATCCTTGCCGTCGACCTCGCCGGGCCGCGGTGGCCGCGTCGTCGCCGAAATCGACAGCGCGATGTCGGGGTCGACCCCCAGCATCTTTTTCGAAATGGTGGTCTTGCCCGCGCCCGACGGCGAGGAGAGGACGAACAACACGCCGCGGCGGTCGAGATGGACGCTTTCAGCCATGCGCGCTATTCGCCTGACGGACGGCAACGGTCAAGCGCGAAGGGCGGGGCATATGATGGGGATTTCACGCACCGGCTGGATTGTCGCCGCGGGCCTGCTCGCGGTCTTCACCGCGATCCTGTTCGCGATGGGCCGCCCGCCGCTCTGCCCGTGCGGCACGATCAGCCTGTGGCACGGCGTCGTGCAATCCGATCAGAACAGCCAGCAGATTTCGGACTGGTACAGCTTCAGCCACATCATTCACGGCTTCATCTTCTTCGGGCTCGGTCGCTGGCTGCTGCCGCGCCAGCCGCTCTGGATCCTGCTCGCGCTCGCGATCGGGATCGAGGCCGCATGGGAAATCCTCGAAAACTCGCCGGTCATCATCGACCGCTACCGCGAGGTGACGATGGCGTTCGGCTACAGCGGCGATTCGATCCTCAATTCGGTCAGCGACGCGCTGTTCATGATCGCGGGCTTCCTCGCCGCCAGCCGGATGCGCTGGTGGGTCACGCTGATCATCGCGATCGCCTTCGAACTCTTCACCCTGTGGACGATCCGCGACAATCTGACCCTCAACGTCCTCATGCTCGTCTCGCCGGTCGAGGCGATCAAGGAATGGCAGGCGGCGGCATAGCCTTTCCGCCACTATCGATGCAGGGGTCGAACCGGCTGCCGAACGCTTCGATCGCGGTTGCCACGCCGCCTGTGACGACAAAGCGAAATTCCTCGCCCTGACCGGGAATCAGTTCGGCACGCACGGTGTCGGGCGCGGCACCGGCCTCGGTGCTCGCATGCAGCCGACCCATCGTCAGATAGAGCCCCGCGCCTTGCGGCGTGACGCCGATCGTACCGTAATCGGCGTTGCAATAATCACCCGTGTAGGCGGCGGCGGGCAGGGTCAGCTGCGACGCGCGCGCGGCGCGTTCGGCGCGCTGCGCCGCGACCTTTTCGACCTGCCGCGCCCATTGTCCGGCAAGGCTTTCGATTTGCTCCGCTGCTTTGGCGTCGGCGTGCGCCGCGCCATGGAGGTACCAGTCATAGGTATAGAGCGCGGCTAGGTCGACGATCCGGAACCCCGCGCCCTCGTCATTGGTCGCCACCGCAACCCCCAGCCCCGCGGCGGGTAGCACCGACACATGCGCGCGCGCACCGACGAACGAACCAAAGGCGTGGTACAGCGTCTGTTCGGCATAGGGTCCCGCGTACCAGCCGAGCCCATAGCCTGTCCGGCGAAACGGCCCGAAAGCGCCATCAAGCGTCGCCACCGGCGCCCGCGCCGTCGCCGCCGCCTGCGCCAATTCGCGCTTGTCCTGAAGTTGGAGCGTCAGCCAGCGCGCCATGTCGCTGGCACTCGCATACATGCCGCCTGCGGCATGCATCGTGCGATCGTCCTTGACCAAATAGAGGCGCTCGGCGCCGCGATAGGGTGCGGCAACGGGCGCTCCGCGGCGCTCGGCGATCCCTTCGGTCAGGGTTTCTGTCATCGCCAGCGGCGCGAGCAGTTCATCCTGCACGATGTCCTGCCACCGCCGCCCGATGCGCCGCTCGACCAGCAGCGCGGCGATATTGTAGCCGATATTGCCATAGCGGAAGCTGCCCGGCGGGGTGCCGGGGTCGGGCCTGATCTGCGCCAGCAAGCGGAGCAGCGTCGCGTCATCATATTCGCCGCTATAGGCGAGCCGGAACGCCATCGCGTCGCCCGCGAGGCCATGGCGATGCGCCAGCAGGTCGCGCAAGCTGATCTTGTCGGCGGGAACATCGGGGGCGAAGGCGATATCGGGCGCCAGTTCGCGCATCGTCCAGTCGAGGTCGATCGTCCCGCGCGCATCGAGCAACGCCAAGGCGGTGCCGACAAAGCTTTTGGTCGACGACGCGATATAGAATGGCGTGTCGGGCGTTGCGGCAATACCCGCTTCGACGTCGGCGCGCCCCTTTGCGTCGACGAACACGGGCACGCCGCGATGGACGATCGCGACCGATATCGCGGGCATCGACGGAAAGCGCGCCATCGCCCGATCCAGAAAACGCTCGAAATCGGCGGCAAACGCTTGGTCCTCTGCCGACGGGGGGGCGGTGGCCAAAGGCGGATCGGCGTCAGGCACTTGTGCGTTCGCCGAACCCGCGCTGCCGACGGCGACGCTTGCCAGCATCGCTAAAACCCATCGATTCCGTACCATTGGACACCCCGTTTCACCTGTGTATTGTCTATGCAATACAGCTCGTGGCGGCGATGACAAGGTACCGGTTCACCCGTCAGTGGATGGCGGTCGGCCGATCATTGTCGATCGGAATCGCAGGCGGCAATGCGTCGCCCATTGTCTGGCCATCGGGCGCCGGACCCGCGGTGCCGGCATAGCTGTCGACCACGCCCGCCTGTGCCAGCTGCGGATCGGCGGCGTGCGCCTTTTCCGAGGCCTGCCGCGCTTCGGCGCGCTCGGCCCATTTCTTGGTGAGGTATCCCGCGGCGACCGTCGCTGCGAGCGCGGCATAGCGTTGCGGGAACAATCGCCGCGCCGCGAACAGCGCGCCCGCGCCGATCACGGCGCCCGCGACCGGGTGATTGCCTTTTTGCCTGCCGATGGCGCTGCCCAGCACGCCGCCTACGATCCTGCCGATCATGCCCATATCTCCTTCTCCCCTCTCAATCCGCGGACAGGGGGTTGGGTTCCGGCCCCAGCATCGTTCGCGGATCGACCAGCCGGTCGAACGTCGCGGCATCGACATAGCCGAGGTCGAGGGCGGCCTCCTTCAAGGTACCGCCGCTCTCATGCGCGTGCTTCGCGATCTTCGCCGCCTTGTCATAACCGATTTCGGGCGCCAGCACCGTGACCAGCATCAGCGATCGGCTCATCAGCTCGTCGATGCGCGCCCGATCGGGCTCGATCCCGGCTACGCAATGCTCGGTGAAGCCTGCCATGCCGATGGTGAGCAGGTCGATCGATCGCAGTACATTGGCTCCGATCAGCGGCTTGAACACATTGAGTTCCAGATGCCCCTGCATCCCGCCGACGGTGACCGCCTGATGGTTGCCGATCACTTGGGCGGCGACCATCGTCAGCATCTCGCACTGGGTCGGGTTGACCTTGCCGGGCATGATCGAGCTGCCGGGCTCGTTCGCGGGCAGCTCGAGCTCGCCGAGGCCCGCGCGCGGGCCTGAGCCGAGCAGGCGGATATCGTTCGCGATCTTGGTCAGCGCGACGGCGAGCGTGCTGAGCGCGCCCGAGAAAAAGACCAGACCGTCGTTCGACGCCAGCGCCTCGAACTTGTTGCGCGCCGGTTCGAACGCGATCCCTGTCGCGCGGCTGAGTTCCGCCGCCATCGCGGCATCAAAACCGACGGGCGCATTCAGCCCGGTGCCGACCGCGGTCCCGCCCTGCGCAAGTTTGCAGACATTGTGCGCGAGCGCGCCCTCGATGCGCGCGCGGCACGCGATCAGCTGCGCGACATAGCCCGAAAACTCCTGCCCCAGCGTCAGCGGTGTCGCATCCTGCAAATGGGTGCGGCCGATCTTGACGATGTCGCGCCAGGCGTCGGCCTTGGCGGCCAGCGCGTCGGTCAATCGGGTCAAAGCGGGTAGCAGCTGCGCGGTCGTCTCCACCGCCACCGCAACATGGATGGCAGTCGGGAAGCTGTCGTTCGACGACTGGCCCATGTTGACATGGTCGTTGGGGTGGACGGGCGTCTTGCCGCCGCGCGTGCCCACCAGCCTTTCGTTGGCGATGCCTGCGATCACCTCGTTGGCGTTCATGTTCGACTGGGTGCCGCTGCCCGTCTGCCAGATGGCGAGCGGAAATTGATCGTCATATTGCCCTGCCGCGACCGCATCGCCCGCATCGGCGATTGCGTCGGCCAGCCCGGCATCCAGCCCGTGCGCGCGGTTGACCCGCGCTGCCGCGGCCTTGATCCGGGCGAGCGCATGGACGATCGGCAACGGCATGCGTTCATGGGCGGGGAAAGCGAAATTGTGGCGGCTGCGTTCGGTCTGCGCCCCCCAATAGGCTTCGGCTGGAACCTCGATCGCGCCGATGCTGTCGCTTTCCGTTCGCGTGCTCATCCGACCAGCAACTGCGTCACCAGAACGGACCCGCCCCAGATCATCGCGACCAGGCCCAGCATCTTCCAATATCCCGTTTCACCGACGCGGCGGCGCATCCACGCGGCGAGCAGCCAGACGATCACCAGCATCGGGGTCAGGATCAACAGGCTGAAGCGCAGCAATCCATCGGCAATCTGGCCGCGCGACGTTGCCTCTTCGAACAGGGTAAAGCCTTCGATGCTCCACCAGAATGCGGCGGTCAGGACCAGCATCCCGGCGAGCGCCCAATATTGCCAGAACCGGCTGGGGGGCCATGGCGACGCCATCAGGGCCAGACTCCGCCCGTAACGCCTTCGAGGCGTCGAAATGGCGAAGATATCGGGTTTGGATGGCCGCAGCGGTTAGTGGTTCTAACCGTCAGGCCACGCAAACTCGAGATCGAAGCCATTTCGTCGTCCCTTCGGGATTTGACCGATTTTGTCCATGGCCGCGTCAGCGAGCCTTGGAATATAATCATATGCCTACGCCTCGCTTCCTCGCCCTGAACAAAATCGCCTCAAACCTCGAAGGCGTTACGGGCGGAGCCTGGCCCCTCTACTTCCTTTTGCCGAAATCCACCGTCACGACGTTCGACCCGTCCTCGCTCGCCATGTCGGGGCGATCATTGTCGGCTTCGTCATGCGGCTCGGGGGCGCTCGTCTCGTCGTCGCTGACCTGGAATTGCAGCCCGAAATCGACCGACGGATCGACGAAGGCGGTGATTGCGGCATAGGGGATCGTCAGGATCGACGGCGTCTGGTTGAACGACAGGCCGACGCTGAAATGATCGGCGGCGACCTTCAGATCCCAAAAGCGGTTCTGCAGTACGATCGTCATTTCGTCGGGAAATTTCGCGATCAGATGCGCCGGAATCGACACCCCGGCCGCCTGCGTCTTGAACGTGATGTAGAAATGATGCTCGCCCGGCAGGCTGTCATAACCCTCGATCTGGCGCAGCACGCGGCCGACCACGGCGCGCAGCGCGTCCTGCACGATTTCGTCATAGGGAATCAGGCTGTCGCGAACGTCATCGGTCATGGGGCAGGGGGATGAACGGGCGGAACCGATGGGTCAAGGGGGGAGAGTCGCCTTGCATGGTGAAAAGTGGCTGCTATGGGGCAGTCCATGCGAACCGCCACCGTCCAGCGCACGACCAAGGAAACCGACATCGCCATAACCGTCAATCTTGACGGCACCGGCGATTATGCCGTGTCGACCGGCATCGGTTTCCTCGACCATATGGTCGAACAATTGTCGCGCCACTCGCTGATCGACATCTCGATGCAGGTGAAGGGCGATCTCCACATCGACCAGCATCACACGGTCGAGGACAGCGCACTCGCACTCGGCGAGGCGGTCGCGAAGGCGCTCGGCGACAAGCGCGGCATCGCCCGCTATGGCGAGGCGCATGCACCGATGGACGAAACGCTGACGCGCTGCGTGCTCGACATTTCGGGGCGCCCGCACTGCGTTTACAAGTCGAGCTTCTCGCAGCCGCGGCTCGGCGAGATGGACACCGAGATGTTCCCGCACTGGTTCCACAGCTTCGCGCAGACCGCGGGGATCACGCTGCACATCGAGACGCTCTACGGCGAGAACAACCATCACATTGCCGAAAGCATGTACAAGGCGCTCGCGCGGGCGCTGCGCCAGGCGGTCGAAATCGACCCGCGCAAGGGCGATGCGATCCCCAGCACGAAGGGTGTGCTCTAGGAGCCGTCCATGAGCGCTATTGCCCTGATCGACTATGGCGCGGGCAATCTTCGCTCGGTGCATAATGCGCTCGTCGCGGCGGGTGCTGCCGATGTCGCGGTGACTGCTGATCCCGATACCGTCGCCAAGGCCGACCGCATTGTGCTGCCGGGCGTTGGCGCGTTTGCTGCCTGCATGAACGGGCTGACCGCAATCCCTGGCCTCGTCGAGGCGATCGACCGCCGCGTCCGGACCGACGGCGCGCCGTTCCTCGGCATCTGTGTGGGCATGCAATTGCTCGCCGACGCGGGCGAGGAGCATGGGCGGCACGCGGGGCTTGGCTGGATCGGCGGTACCGTGCGCGCCTTTGACCCCGCGCCGGGTCTCCGCATCCCGCACATGGGCTGGAACGACGTCGTGCCGGTGGCGCCGCATCCGGTGATCGCGGCGGGCGAGGCCTATTTCCTCCACGGCTATCATTTCGCTGACACCACCGACGTTGCCGCCACCAGCAGCCACGGCGCGACGTTCACCGCCGCGGTGGCAAAGGACAATATCGTCGGCGTCCAATATCATCCCGAAAAAAGCCAGGCCTACGGCCTCGCAACGCTCGAAAGGTTTTTGAAGTGGCGGCCCTGACCATCTTCCCGGCGATCGACCTTAAAGGCGGGCAGGTCGTGCGCTTGGCCGAGGGCGATATGGACCGCGCGACCGTCTATGGCGACGACCCGGCGGCGCAGGCGCGGCTGTTCGCCGATGCAGGCGCGACCCACCTCCACGTCGTCGATCTCGACGGCGCCTTTGCGGGCGCCAGCATCAACGGCGCCGCGGTCGAAAGCATCATCGCGGCTTTCCCCGGCAAGGTGCAGGTCGGCGGCGGGATTAGGGATCGCGCGGGTGTCAACCGCTGGCTCGCGCTCGGGGTCGAGCGCGTCATCATCGGCACCGCGGCGCTGAAAGACCCCGCATTCGTCAAATCCGTCGCGCGCGACTTGCCCGGCCGGATCGTAGTCGGCGTCGACGCCCGCGACGGCATGGTCGCGACCGAGGGCTGGGCCGATGTGTCGGACGTTCGCGTCGAAGATCTCGCGCGCCGCTTCGAGGATGCCGGAGTCGCCGCCTTGCTGTTTACCGACGTCGGTCGTGACGGGCTGCTCAAGGGCTGCAATGTCAAAGCGACGGTCGCACTTGCGAAGGCGGTCGCCATTCCGGTGATCGCATCGGGCGGCGTCGCCGACATCGGCGACATCCATGCGCTGCGCCCGCATGTCGCCGACGGCATCGAGGGGGTGATCACCGGGCGGGCGCTCTACGACGGGCGGCTCGATCTCGCCGACGCGATCGCGGTGGGAAATTCCCCTCCCGCTGGCGGGAGGGGTTAGGGGAGGGCATGTTTTATAAGCCCACCTTCACCAACATGCCCTCCCCCAACCCCTCCCATAAATGGGAGGGGGGCCGGTGACCGTCCGCGTCCGCGTCATCCCCTGCCTCGATGTCGCCGACGGGCGCGTCGTCAAGGGCGTGAACTTCGTCGATCTGCGCGATGCGGGCGACCCGGTCGAGGCCGCGCGCGCCTATGACGCCGCCGGCGCCGACGAGCTCTGTTTTCTCGACATTTCGGCCAGCCACCAAGGTCGCGGCACCCTGCTCGACATGGTCAGCCGCACCGCGGAAGTCTGCTTCATGCCGCTCACCGTCGGCGGCGGCGTGCGCAGCGCCGATGATGCCCGCGCGCTGCTGCTGGCGGGCGCCGACAAGGTCGCCGTGAACAGCGCCGCGGTCGCGCGCCCCGAGCTCGTTGCCGACATCGCCGACCGCTTCGGCAGCCAGTGCGCGGTCGGCAGCATCGACGCGCGCCGCGTGGCCGACGGTCGGTGGGAAATTTTCACCCACGGCGGGCGCCAGCCGACCGGGATCGACGCGCTTGATCATGCGGTCCTCCTTGCCGAACTCGGCGCGGGGGAGCTGCTCGTTACCAGCATGGACCGCGACGGCACCAAGGACGGCTACGACCTCGCGCTGACCCGCGCCATCGCCGACGCGGTCAGCGTCCCGGTGATCGCGTCGGGCGGCGTCGGCCATCTCGACCATCTCGTCACGGGCGTGATCGACGGCGGCGCCAGCGCGGTCCTCGCCGCCAGCATCTTCCATTTCGGCGAAGCGACGATCGCCGATGCCCATGCGCGGCTCGCAGCTGCGGGATTGCCCGTTCGCGCGCATTAATCTGCTCACGGGGGTGGCGCAGGCCGAATCGGGCTGCAATAGAAGCCCCATGACCTCGAAAATCCGCCTCGCCGACCGGACCCACGATCTCTTCCCGATCCTTGGCTTCCTCACCGCGATGGCCAGCCTCGCTATGCCGCTCAACGCGTGGATAGTGGCGATCATCCTGATGGGTGCCGTCGTCGCGGCGGTCCACCATGCCGAGGTTATCGCGCATCGCGTCGGCGAGCCCTTCGGCACGCTGATCCTCGCGCTCGCGGTGACCGTGATCGAGGTCGGGTTGATCCTCACCCTGATGCAGGCCGAACCCGAAAAGGCGCAGACGCTGGCGCGCGACACGGTGTTCGCGGCGGTGATGGTGATCGTGAACCTGATCCTCGGCCTCTGCCTCTTGAGCGGTGCGATCCGCCATCATGAACAGCGGTTCCAGCGCACCGGAATGGGCGCCGCGCTGGCGACGCTGACGGTGCTGACGGTGGTGACGCTGGTGCTGCCCAATTTCACGTCGAGCGCGCCGGGATCCTATTATTCGGCCACCCAGCTCGGTTTCGTCGCCGGGGTGTCGCTGATTCTCTACGGCACCTTTGCGCTGGTCCAGACTGTCCGCCACCGCGACTATTTCCTGCCTGATGCCGATATCGACATCGACGGCGACGGCGTGCCCGACACCCATGCCGAACCGCCGACGCTTCAGCGCACCGCGATTTCGGGCGCGCTGCTGCTCGCCAGCTTGTTCGCGGTGGTGCTGCTGGCCAAGAATCTGTCGCCGGTGATGGGCGCGCTGCTCGCCGATTGGGGCGCGCCGCCCGCGGTGCTCGGGGTGTTGATTGCCGCCGTCATTCTGGCGCCGGAAGGATTGGCGGCGGTGCGCGCGGCGAAGGCTGACCGGCTCCAGACCAGCCTCAACCTCGCGCTTGGCTCGGCGCTCGCGACGATCGGCCTTACGATTCCCGCGGTCGCGGTGCTGTCGATCGTCACCGACCTGCCGATCAGCCTCGGCCTCGATGCCAAGTCGACCGTGCTGCTCTTCCTGTCGCTGATCGTCGCGTCACAGACGCTGGCGAACGGGCGCACCACGGTGCTGCAGGGGGTGATCCACCTGATGCTGTTCGCGATCTATTTGTTCACGACGTTTGTGCCGTAGAACCGCCGCCTCTCATTCTCGTCATGCTGAACTTGTTTCAGCATCCATGGTCAAAGCTCTCGTTCGGCGCCGCGCTCTATGCGAGGTCGGACCATGGACCCTGAAACAAGTTCAGGGTGACGATGCAAAAAATGACGCCTCACGTCTTCCGCACAAACACCGTCCCGGCGCTATACCCTGCCCCGAACGAACAGATCAGCCCGGTGTCGCCGGGGGCCATGTCGTCATGGTTCAGGTGAAAGGCGATGATCGACCCGGCGCTCGACGTGTTGCCATAGGTGTCGAGCACCGTCGGGCTCTCGTCCTCGCTCGCCTCATGCCCGAGCACCCGCTGCGCGATCAGCCGGTTCATGTTGGTGTTCGCCTGATGCAGCCACAGCCGCCGCATGTCGGCGCCCTCGAGGCCCAGCACTTCCATCTGTTCGACAATCATGTTCGCGACCATCGGCACGACTTCCTTGAACACCTTGCGGCCTTCCTGGACGAACAATTTGTCGGTCTTCGGCCCGTCCTGCTCGATCCCGCCGTGGGCGCGGTTGAGGAAGCCGAAATTGTTTCGGATATTGTTCGAAAACACGGTCTTGAGCTTGGTGCCAAGAATGTCCCAATGCCCCGCGGGTGCAATATCCTTGTCCTCGACCAGGATCGCGGTCGCGACATCGCCAAAGATGAAATGGCTGTCGCGGTCACGCCAGTTGAGGTGCCCCGAACAGATTTCGGGGTTCACCACCAGCACGCTTTTCGCATGCCCGGCGCGAATATAATCGGCGGCGGTCTGGATCCCGAAGGTCGCCGA
Source organism: Sphingopyxis sp. 2PD (assembly GCF_005503695.1). Classification (GTDB taxonomy): domain Bacteria; phylum Pseudomonadota; class Alphaproteobacteria; order Sphingomonadales; family Sphingomonadaceae; genus Sphingopyxis. The sequence continues at coordinate 83,809 of NZ_SCMU01000006.1, read as the reverse complement.
CGAGCAGGCGACATTCATGTCGAAACCGAAACCGTCGATGCCCAGCGCATCCTGGATCTCGACCGCCATGGCGGGATAGGCGCGCTGCATGTTCGACGCCGCGCACAGCACCGCGTCGACGTCAGCCGCGTTGCGCCCGGCGCGCGCCAGCGCGTCCTTCGCCGCCGCGACGCCGATTTCGGCGAGGATCGACAGCTCGTCATTGCTGCGTTCGGGCAGCCGCGGCGCCATATGTTCGGGGTCCAATATGCCCGCCTTGTCGACGACAAAGCGCGATCCGATGCCGCTCGCCTTTTCGATAAATTCGACACTGGACTCAGTCAGTTCGGCGATTTCGCCCGCCGCGATCGCCGCCGCATTTTCCCTATTGTGCAACGCAACATAGGCGTTAAAACTCGCGACAAGTTCTTCGTTGGCGATGCGTTCGGCGGGGGTGAAAAGGCCGGTTGCGGAAATGACCGGCTGCGGTGTGTGTGACATGATGGACCTGCAAGTGTCTTATGGTTTCAAGGCACGCTGATTAGGCCCGCTCGCGCCGCCGCGCAACGCCCCTCGACTGGCTGAACGATCGCCGACACCATGGTTAACCCGCCGCTAACCATTTTAGTGGCACATTGCAGAGTTGCAGGCCTCCGGGGGGATGGCTCCCCGGGCGCCGTGCAGGAGCACGACCATGGCGACGCGTTCGGGACCGGCAGCCGGTGATCTGTCGATTGCGGAAATCAAGGAATTTGCAGGCTTCCCTGGGGCGACGCAGCGGTACATCCGCCGCTCGCTCGACATCGGGCTCGAACGCGAAGATGCGATCGCCCGCTGGTCGCGCGACATGGTCGAGGAAACCGCGATCCGCGTCCAAGCGCGCGTCTATCAGCGGATCGCCGATATTCGCGCCCATATTCCCGACGACAGCGGCCTCGACGCGCTCGAAGGCTTCATGGCGCCGCTCGTCGCGGTGTCGGCGTTCGACCTGGGGCAGGACCGGTTGCCGGGCTTTGCCTCGTATCGTTTCCTTTACGAACGCCTGCTCGGCGCACATGCGCGGCCCTGGCTGCCCGGCGCCTTCTGCGCCGCCGCCTCGCTGCCGCACCTGCATCCCGACAAGCGGCGATTGCTGCTCCAGTCGATCAGCGAAGCCGCCGCAACCGCCCCCGGGTGGTCGGCGCGCGAACCGAGCTTTTACCCGGAATGGGTCGAAAAGATCGACGAGACGAAGCCGGCGAATTGAGTGGTTGGCGGGCCAACGGGTAGCGAATGTTAAATCCTCCCTGTCGCGCAGCGATGGGGAGGGGGACCGTCGCCGCAGGCGACGGTGGAGGGGCGACGACGGTAGCGCAACAGCCCCTCCGTCAGCGCTTCGTGCTGCCACCTCCCCATGGCTTCGCCACAGGGAGGATCAGGGTTCCGTAACCGACGGCTCTATCAAATCAACGCCCGGTACAACCCGAACGCGCTCGTCGCGGTCAACACCACCCCGACCATCACCAGCATCACCTTGGGCGAAAAACGCTTGGCCATATAGGCGCCCAGCGGCGCTGCGGCGACGCCGCCGATGATCAAGCCCAATGTCGGGCCCAGGATCTCCTCGAACCCCAGATTGGCGATAAACGCGACCGATACCGCGACGGCCAGGAAAAATTCGACGCTGTTGACGGTGCCGACGATCTTGCGCGGTTCGCCGCCCTGGACCAGCAGGTTCGACGTCACGACCGGTCCCCAGCCGCCACCGCCCGCGGCGTCGAGAAAGCCGCCGACGACCGCCAGCGGGGCAACGACCTTCGGCTTCGAGATTTTCGGCGGGTAAAGCAGGCCGCGCACCAGCAGCCACACGCCGATCAGCACCAGATACCCAAGGACGAAAGGCTTCACGACATCGGCGTGCAGCGAGGTCAGGACATAGGCGCCCAGCACCCCGCCGATCACGCCCGGAATCAACAACCGCCAGAACAGCGGCCAGTCGATGTTGCGGTGGAACAAATGGCTCAGCCCCGACGCGCCGGTCGTGAAAATCTCGACGACATGGATGCGCGCCGACGCGGTCGCCGGGGGTACACCAAGGACTGCGACGAGTAGCGTGTTACAGATCACGCCGAACGCCATGCCCAGCGCGCCATCGACCAGCTGCGCGGCAAAGCCAATCAGGATGAAGGGCAGCAGGGCGGTAAAGTCGATCGTCGCAAAAAATTCGCTCATCAAATCATCCCAACCCTTTTAGTTGACAACCTGCTGCCGGGATTCGGCGCGCGATGCGAGTCCAATTTTTCTGCTGCCGATGAAGGGATTTGTTTGCGCGCCCAATGGAGCGGTCGGCGGCGGGTCAGCGGCTCAGGTCGTCGGGCAGATGGTCGCGCGCGTAGTCGATGAACGCGCGCAGTTTCGGCATGACCTGTTTGCGGCTCGGGTAATAAAGAAACAGCCCCGCGGTCGACACGGCACGTTCACCCAAGACGACTTCCAGTTCGCCGCGTTCGATATGTTCCTTCAGCACCGGTTCGGCCGTTATGCCCAGCGCGACGCCGCTGCGCACCGCCATGATCATCGCCGATTGTTCGTTGACGATCACCGGGCCGGTTACCGGCACTTCGGCTTCGCGATTGCCTTCCATGAACGACCAGGGCAGCAATCCCCCGCTCGCGAGCCGCAACCGGACGCAGCGGTGATGGCGCAGGTCAGCCGGATCGCGCGGACGGCCATGCCGCTCGAAATAGCTTGGGGCGCCAAAGACGGTGAAACGGAACGGCGACGTCAGCCGCACCGCGATCACATCGGCGTCGAGCGATTCGCCCATCCGCACTCCGGCATCGAAGCCCCCGGCGCTGAGGTCGCTCAGGCCGTCATCGCCAAAAATCTCCAGCTCGATTTCGGGGTACGCGTCGCAAAAACCCGCCAGGATCGGCTCGAACATTGGCTGGATCGCGCCGCGCATCAGGTTGATGCGCAGCCGTCCGGCGGGCCGGTTGCCCAGGTTGCGGGCGGCTTCATAGGCCTCGGCTAGTCCCGAATAGGCAGGGGCGGCGCGCTCGAAGAACATCTCGCCCGCCTGGGTCAGCCCGACGCTGCGCGTCGTGCGCATGAACAAGGGCGCGCCGACGCGCGCCTCCAGCCCCTTGATCGTCTGGCTGATCGCCGATGGGGATACCCCGAGGTCGGATGCGGCGGCGGAAAAGCTGCGCCTTTCCGCGACGCGCAGGAAAGCTTCGATCCCGTCGAGCGCCCCATGGGGGATTGTTAAATCCTGCTTCAAAGCACTTGCAGATTATAGAGGATTATCTATCTGCGCAACCGCGCCTAAAAAGGTTGCACAACAAAACGAAAGGAATCTCTCCCATGGCCTATCAGATCTCCTCTTTCCGCCGCTTTCCTGCCGCTTTCGCCATTGTCGCCGCCTCGGCGCTGGCGTTCACCGGCCTGATGGCAACCGCAACCCCCGCTTACGCCCAGTCGGGCGGCGACTATCGTTGCGCTGGCTTGGCCGAACAGGCCCATGTCGCCGCGACCGGCGTCGAAGGCGGCAAGCAGGCGAGCGCCAAGCGCTTCGTTTCGACCGGCAAGAAGCTGTGCGAAGCGGGCAATGAACGCGCCGCCGCCAAGCAGTTCCGCGCCGCGCTGAAGATTGCCGGCGTCGCCGAAGTCGAAACCGAAAGCCGCATGGCTTCGCGCTAAGACATACTGACACCAATCTCCGGACCGTCCTCTCCCTCTCCCCGACGGTTCCACTAAACTGGGGCGGCACTCATAACGAGGCCGCCCCATTTGTATGTGCGTCGCGAATTTGGTGATTAGCGGCGCCGGTAGCGAAAATACCAGATTTCATGCCCCTATTCAATTAAAATATTGTAAAATATAGATTTTATGGGGAATAATCCCAGTGGTAATCCAACCAGCAATCACCCAGCAATCACCCAGCAATCACCGGATTCTAGGGCGTAAAAACCTCGTGCCCACGGCACAAAGGCTCGCGTCGATGGTGACACGCCTCGAAGAGGAGACCCGGATCGGCAAGGGGGGGACCCTGGCGGCGCAGCTGTCGCGGCTCGACCTGATCGTGCTCGACGAGCTCGGTTATCTGCCGTTCGCCCGCTCCGGAGGGCAGTTGCTGTTCCACCTCAACAGCAAGCTTTATGAGCGCACCAGCGTCATCATCACCACCAACCTCGCCTTCGGCGAGTGGCCCACCGTCTTCGGTGATCCCAAGATGACTACGGCGCTGCTCGACCGCGTCACCCACCACTGCGATATCATCGAGACGGGCAACGACAGCTGGCGCTTCAAAAACCGCAGCTGACCGCCACCTTCGGCGCCTTCAAAAATCTATCTTGCGCTGCGCGCGCCTCCGGTCGGGCTACGCCCGCCCTCCGCCGCACGCAGCGCAAGGCGACCCTCAACTAACCAGCATCATATCCGAAAAAGGGGTCCCTCTTCGACGCCGATCGGGGGTCCCTTTTGAACGCCGTTTGACATCGCTGGCTTTCCTCCCCGGTCCTGACGAGATCGCGCGGTCGAGCAGCGCCGTAGTCATCTTGGGATCACCGAAGATGATGGGCCAGTCTGCTAACGCGGGGTTTGTAGTGATGTGCACACTGAAGCGCTCATAGGCCTTGCTGATCAGAGGGAGCAGCGCCCTCCCTTCGTCTGAAGGGCGGATATCCAAGCTTATCGAGCAGCATCAGGTCGAGCCGTAACAACTGCTTTGCCAAGGTCCCGATCTTGCCGGCCCAGGTCCCTCTTAGCGGCGTGTTGCCATTTCTGATGTGGCGGATGCTGCGTTTCCGGCGCGGACAAGTCTGCCGGCAAATCAGGATCGAGCGCTTTGCGGGGTGCGATCAAACTTCATTTTCCGATCAATCAGCCCAACTCAAGGGGCGAATTGAAAAGCAAACTGGGCGAAAACGTTATTATATTGACAATTATGACCACTTGGGGGATTTATGCCTGAATGCTGGCGCAGACCAGTTGAAACTATGCGGGTTTCGGGGCTGGCTTGAGCTAGTCGACGGGAGGATGGAAAATCATATATTTTTGAAGATTTTAGCCGGGTGTGCGGCGCCTACCGCTTAGCCGCTGGGCACGCTGCATGTCTGCGCCTCAAAGATCACAGCCCGCAAAAATAAGGATGCGCGCCGAGACGCGCGAATGGGAAGGGAGAGACTGAAGTGATTAATCGATCAAACCAGCTTGCCACAGTGTCCGCGTTGGCAATGGCGGGCATCATGCTCGGTGTATCGACGTCTGCCAGCGCGGCTGACACTATCGAGGGAAGCGAGGCGCCAGCAAGCCGTGATGCCTCGGCCAACACCGATGGAAGTTCGACGGGGCTAAACGAAATTATTGTGACAGCTCAGAAGCGGTCCCAGAATCTCCAAGATGTTCCTGCAGTAATTAACGCGCTCGACGCGGGCATGATCGAGGATCGCCAGATTGGCGGTCTTGAAGAGCTTCAGGGGGCGGTTGCGGGCCTCAAGTTCGACCCTGTTTCCGGCAACTCCAACATTTCCATTCGCGGCGTCGGCACCACCTTCACGACCGGCGCGGGCGAAAATTCGGTCTCCTTGCATCTCGACGGCGTCTATCTTTCGAGCCCTCAGGGCGCTGGCCTCGGCCAGTTCGACCTTGGCGGGATCGAAGTGCTGCGTGGCCCGCAAGGGACACTTTACGGCAAGAATTCCACGGCGGGTATCGTCAACTTCATATCGGCGGCGCCTACCCGCGAGTTCGAAGCGGGCGTTACGGCGGGCTACGGGAATTATGACGACCTCAAAGGCTCGGCTTATGTCAGCGGCCCGCTTAGCGACGGAGTGCGCGCGCGGCTCTACATCGAAGGTGGCCAACGCGATGGCTATGTCAAGAATCTCCAGACCGGCCAGGATCTCGACGATCTGCGCTACATCGGTGGCCGTTTCGGTATCGACGCCGACGTGTCGCCCGGGTGGGATATGGAAGCGCGCCTGACCTACCGGCGCGAAGCCAGCAACGGCCCGGTGCGTCAGCCCTATGACCTCAACCGCCTGTCCTTGCCGATCCAGGATACGATCGTCACCCCTCGCCGGTTGAACTCACCGCTCATTTTTGACGGCAATCGGTCCATCGCGCTGGCATCGCTGAAAAACACGTTCGATCTCGGCGGCAACGTAAATCTTGTCTCGATCACCGGCGCTTCTCGCCTGCGCGTCAATTACAATTCGCTGGACTCGTTGGCGCAAGGAAATCCGAATGACCCGATCTTTGCAAATCTGACCATTCCGATCGCCCAGGGTGTCCGGGTTTCGACCTTCTCACAGGAATTCAACCTCAAGGGCGACAGTGGGCCGGTGGACTGGCTGGTGGGGGCCTTTTACTATAATGAAATCAACCGAACGACCGGCTCAGTTACCCTCGACGGACGGCTGCTTGGCAGCCCGTCCGCACTCATCCGTGTGTCCAACGGCCGCTCGAAGCGCGAAAGCGCCTCCATATTCGCAGATGCCACGATCAGCGTGAGCGACGCTACCCGGCTGTTTGGTGGCGTCCGGGGTCTTTACGAGCGGTCGCAAAATGATCTGTTGGTGACGTTCCAGCTTCCCGGCGGCACGGTCGTTCAGACCGATTGCAGTCCGGGCGCACCGCTTCAGCGCGTGACCGACTGGTCGGCTACGGGACGCATAGGCCTGCAGCATGATCTGTCGGACGATGTCATGGCCTATGGGCAGTTGTCGCGTGGGTACAAGTCCGGCGGCTTTTCCAACAGTACCTGCGGCAATCAGTATAAACCGGAAACGGTCAACGCCATCGAGACGGGACTCAAGACGCGGTTTCTTGACAGGCGTGCGACGCTTAACCTCTCGGCCTTCTACTATGATTACAAGAATATCTCGGTCGAGCAGTCGACGATATTCGGGACCAATGTCGTAGGCGCTCCGAAAAGCGAGATCTACGGGCTGGACATCGACGGGCGGCTGCAGGTCAATGATATGCTGAGCTTCGATGGCAACGCGAGCTTCGTACACAGCGAATATAAGCGCTTCCTGTCGACGGGTGGCGCGATCTTTGGCGAGCCCGATGGTACCGATTTGGCGGGACGGGCTCTCAACAAGGCTCCGGGTGCGTCCGGTACGATCGGCACGCAACTCGAATTTCCCGTCGGTTCGGGCAAGATCACGCTTCGCGGCGAGGCCTATTTTACAAGCGGATACCGCCTCCGCGAATATAATGATCCCTCGCTGCGGCAGAAGGCATATGAACTGTATAATGCATTCGTGACGTACGAACCCAATGATTTGGTCACCGTGCGTGGCTTTGTCCGGAACATCACCAAGACAAATTATATCCAGGGGACTGTGGTGCAGCTCAATGGGGTCACGGGGGTCTATAATCCGCCACGCACCTATGGTGTGGAACTGGCACTGAAAATCCGCTGAGGCACCAGGGCCGGCCTGCGGGCCGGCCCGTCGCCGAAGAATATTGAACACGGAAAGTTGATTTGAAATGAGTGCGGAAACTGAAGAATTGCAGGGGTTCTACGACAAGTCGGTCGCGGCTGCGAAGTCGGGCTACCCGGAAATTGACGCAGATCGGCTGGCAGCCTTCATTGCTGCGCAGCCCGGCATCGAACCCCCCGTCACGCTCAGCAATTTCATTGTCCCGCAATCATCCGGTGCCAGTAACGGCATTCTGTTGTTCACGGCCGAGTTCGGGCGGAGCGGCGAGCGTCGCCGGGAAGACATGGTCGCGCGTTACGCACCTGGCACGACCATGATCAAGCAGAAGAGCTTTTCTGACGAGTTCCTGACTCTCGTCGCGGCATACAAGCGCGGTCTGCCCGTGCCCGAGCCGCTATGGCTTGACGCGGACGGTTCCGCTGTCGGCTATCCGTCTTTCGTCATGGCGCGGATCGAGGGCACGCCTCCCGCGTCCGCAATGTACTCCAAGGGGCCGCTCGCCGACGTCAGTCCGGAAGCGCGCAAGGCGATGATGCTCGAGGCCGCTGGCTTTCATGGTCGCCTGCGCCGCGAGGCGATCGGACGCGACGAACTGCCGCATCTGCTCGCGCGCGGAAGCGGTGAAACCGATATCGAACGCGAACTCAACTGGTTCCTCGCGGAAGCAAGGCTAAGCTCCGAGCCGGACGATCCGAAGCTCGAGCCCATCGTCGAGGCTCACCGCTGGATGGTCGCGCACCAGCCAGCCGTTCGCGAGGGAACGCTTGTACAGGGCGATTCCCAGATCGCGAATGTGATGTTTCGCGACGGGCGGCTTGCGGCGGTGCTCGATTGGGAACTCGCCTATCTCGGCCATAATGAGGCCGACCTTGCGCTCATCGTCTTCCTCACCGAGACGATGAAACAGCTCGACAAGCATGTCGACGGGACACCGACCGAGGCAGAATATCTTGCTCGGTTCGAGGAAGAGGCCGGCGCTCCGGCGGAACATTATGACTTTTTCAAACTGTTTCCTCTCTTCAAGACGCAGTGCATCCTGCTATCGGGGCGGAGCTTCCAGCCAGCCTTCGAACAGGTCTGGACCTATTATCTCGCCCACCTTCATGCCGAACTCGCCAACGCGAAACGCATATACGGCGATTGACGCCGCGGATCGGGGCATGGCGGACAGCACCCGGCCCGAGAAGCAACACAATGGACAGGGACCGCGCAGCTTGCCAGCTGCGCGGCCCCTCTATCATTAGCATCGGGTCCGGCACTTTCGCGCATTCTCAAACGCGATTGCCGGCTGGGCGTCGCCGTGCCGGCGCCTTTTCCGGGCGCCGGCAACCCACGTCGATTCAAATAATATAATCCTCGGCCTTGCTGAGCCCCTCGGCAATCGCAAGAAAACTGACGTCCGCCTGGTTCGGGATATATGAACCCCGGCCAGGATTCGTACACATTTCGAGATCGACGAACCCTGTTTTCCCGCCATATTCAAAGGTCGAGATATTGTCCTGCGAGAATGTGCCCATCGCCGGCAGAGGTGTGAGGAACCCCTGAACGACCTTGGATTCGATCCTGAGCTGCTCGCCGGACTCAAGCGTCATGATGCCGATGCTCCCGAGCGGAGTCAGGCCATCATAATCAAAGGTCACGGCAACCCGCAGGTTGGTGATCGCCTCCTGCTTGCCGTTGCGATCGACGAAGCCCATTGTCATCGGGGTCGTTTCGTTGAAATCGAGAAAGAAGCCCGCGAAGCTGAGTTCGGAACCACAGGTGCCGGTATACATGCGATATCGATGCATCATGGGCGCGCTGTCGCTGCGCTTCCCCCATGACCGGTCGCGATGGGCAAGAGCGTCAATTTCATATTCATTGTCGCCAATTCGGACTTTCCCGCGAATGCGGCCGCCGCATTCGAGGTGACCATCGGAATTGGTAGCTTCTTCGAAATGCTCTGTATTCTTGCCCGACGGCCAGTTGCGCGGTGTATAGAAGCTCTCGTAAAATTCGATATCAGCCGAAGACTCAGGCTCGTCCCAGGTGTAGCGCATCCTGCCGTCGCCGAGAGCCTCGGCCGTGTGGCTGCCAACGACCTGCTTGCGGGACTGGCGCGCGTCCGCACCTAATTTTACCTCGTTGCGCGGGGCGCTGTTGAGGACAAAGCGTTCACCGCCCGTCTTGAAGACGAACAGCATCAGCTGGCCCGTGCCCTTGTTCGGCTTCTGGCCGATGCGATGGAAGCCTCCCACGCCCAATTTGACATCATAGAACCAGTAGCAATCGCTCTCCTGCCAGCTAGGTTCGTCGCTGAACTGGTGCGGGCAATCCCAATGATCCGAGAACACGGCTTCCATTACCTCAATCCCTTCTTTTCTGTTTGTAATGACTAAAGATCACGCCCCCGCACCGGCCATGCCATTGACCATCGCCATGAAACCTTCGCCCGGCGATGCGTCCGGCATACCGAGTTTGCGCGCCATCAGCATCGTCGCGGGATTGTTTGTCAGCACGTCCGTCCCCGCTGGCATCCGCCCTTCGCCGACGAGGCGATCCGAGAAGCGAATTCCCACGATGTTCATGCGGAACCAGGCGAGCATCGAATAATAGTCCAGATCGGCAACCGGCCGACCGCGTTCGGCTTGGTAATGGGCGATGATCTCGGCGCGGCTTGGCAGACCCTCGAGCCGCGCTACCCCCGACAGCGTCGAGAAATTTTCCTCGGCCTCGAGCCACCATGCGAGATCTGCTTCGCCGGGACCGAGGGAAGCCATTTCGAAGTCGATCAGGGCTGCTACGCTGAGGTCGGGTCCGAACATCATATTGGCAGGTGTCGGATCGCCCCAAAGGACGCTGACATCGGTGTCCCGGGGCTTGTTTGCCATGAGATAGTCGAGGGCGGCGTCGGCAACTTCGAGCCGGCGACCAGCTTTGGCCCAGATATACCAGTCTCTGGTCCAGGCAAGGAACTGATCGATGCCGGGTTCGCCCCGCTGGCGGTCGTCCAGAAAGGAAAAGCCTTGCCGCCAGTCGATCCGGTGGAGCCGCGCCAGCGTTCCGATCGCTCGCAGCCATATGTCGCGTCGCTGTTCGATCGGCAAATCGGCGAGCCACCCTTCGACGTTATAATTCGGCACCTGGTCAACGACCCGTCCTTCGATCGCCTCCATCACGAGGAAGGGGCTCCCGATCGGCGCCGGGTCGGGTTCGACACCGAGCGCGCGCGGGGCAGGAATATGGGGGTGGAGCGCGAGCGCCTCCATCATCCGGTGCGGCAGCCTGATATCGGCGTCCAGGAAAAGGTCCGTCCCGGCGAGTTGTCGCCTGATGACGAGTGCGCGTTCACGATGTTCGCCATCGGCTTCATAAGCCATGGTAGCGAACATCGTTTCAGCGGAGTTACCCGTGCCGCTGGGAAAACGCAGGGGCGACAAGGTCAGGTCGCCCAGTTCGGCGAATTTCTGCCGCAGCCAGGCCCGAAGGCCTTTCCGCATCGCCTCGCGGTCGATCGTCTGCGAGCCGCTCATGGATGATTCAACCCGGCCCGGCTGCGGTAAAGACCGTTGTCGAGTCTGCCGCTCGCCACGAAGGTCGGACGATCGGTTCCATTGCGTGGGTTCAAGATCGTGTCGATGAGGCCACCGCCCGTGCGATTGCCGCAACGTATTGTGCATGGCATCGCCATCTCGAAATGCTTCTGACCAAGTTCCAGCCAGACATTGCCATATCCTTCGGCCTCGAACGTCAGCCGGCCAAATTTTTCCGAAACGGCCACGACGGTTCCGCCCCGATTGGATAGCCCGTCAAATGCCATCAGCACGGACGCATCCTCGATCACGGCGGTGTCCACTTCGCCATCCTTTACGATATAGCCGAAAAGACTTTCGAGCCCGGAGCGCATACGCCCGCCGCCGAAGCCAAAAGAAAAATCCTCACCAAGCGAGCCCACGAGCCACCAGGCGGCAGACATGTCGGCATTGGGGTTATCCATGTGCCGTGGGCCCCAGCTATGGTCGCGATAGGTAAAGCCCGAAATGGCGCGCTCGGGCTCGTCGCCGATCCGAACGGACCCGGAAAAAGTGCCGCCGGCCTGGAGATGATTGGCTGCCATCACGCGGCTCGTTTCGTTCCGCATGCCAGTGAGGTCCCAGAAATCATAGGGTGCGTGCACATCGCGGACCTGGATATCGAGATCGACATTCTCGTCGCTGGCACGCCACCGGCTTGAGCGGACGCCGAATGTGGCGGACTGGAAACCATCGGCATGGAACGTGTCGACGGACCGGTCGGCTTCGCGAAGGGGAAGCCCTTCAGCTGTGCGGGAATAGTTGAGCCCGTTACGCGAGGTCACGCCAAAGCAGGACCGGGTAAGGCCGAGGTTCGGTTGATGGCCGATCCGGATGAAGCCGCCGATTTCCTGGGAGGGATCGGCCCAGCCAAGGACAATGCTTTCCTGCCATTGCGGATCTTCCCCAGGATCGTGCGGAAGCTCGACATCATCCGGCAGCGGTGACAGTTTCGAAATTTCCATGGCCTCGTCCCTTCATTGCGCATTGCGCGCGATTCCTCGAAACCCGGGAAATCGTTCGTTCATTAATTACTCATCTAATTATATTTTCTTTCCGCCGTCAACAGGGCTGCTGCTGCGGCGGGTTTAACGGTGCGTTGCGGCGGAGGAACGGGCAGCGGGCACGCGCCACGAATTTTTTAGGTATTCAATTAATTATCCGTTGACTTTCGCTGCTCAATCGGCCCGATGGTGCTTCGCCCTCGTTGCGGGAGCGTCGTCTGCGGTCACGAAACATGGCACAATCGTTCGAGCACCGCGGATGATCGCCCGAGGATCCCGCCTGGGCGATGGGCGCCAACCTGCGGTCGAGAGCCGGCCGCGCGGCAGAACAGAAACGGGAGAGTCATGTCGGAACTCGATGTCGATCAGATTGGCGCAGCTATCGTCAAGCATCAGCGTGGTGCGCGGTTCGCCGAAACCACTCCCGATCAATGGGGCGACCGGCTCATGCAGTTTATCGGCGCGCAGGCGGGAGTCTCGGACGTCCGAGTCGCCAACGTGCGCGAAGTCGGCACAGCTGCGGGTGGTTCGAACGGAACTCTTCTGTTCGAGGCAAGCTGGACCGAAGACGGCGAGCCGCGCTCGTCGGGTCTCGTCTTGCGTTTCATGCCGACGCGCGGCCTGTTCCACGCCTATGACGTCACCGCGCAGTTCAACCTGCAGCGCGCGCTTGAAGCCACCGATGTGCCGGTTCCGCCACAGATCTGGCTCGATCCGGACGGCAACCTTCTCGGTCGCCCGGGCTATGTGATGGGAATGGTCGAGGGGGCGAGCGCGCCGATGACCTGGATGACTTCGGGCATCATCGCCGACGCTGAGCCGGCAGCGCGGCGCGAGATGCAACTGGGCTATCTCGAAGCGCTCGCGCGCGTGCATGCGCTGGACTGGCGGGCGCTCGGGCTCGAATGGCTGGAAAAGCGCGCGGCGGGTGCGCGTCCGATCGAGCGCGAGGTAAATTGGTATTGGGATTCGCTCGAATATGCCGACTGCAAGCCCTATCTCGAAGCGCTGCGACCGCTCCGGGATTGGCTCGTCGCAAATGAGCCGGCCGACATTGATACGGTCCTGTGTCATGGCGACGCGAACTTCGGCAATTATCTCTATCTCGGGACTGCGGTGTCGGCCGTGGTCGATTGGGAGATGAGCTTTCTCGGGACGCCCGAATGCGATGTCTGTTTCACGCATATGGGCGACCAGATCATCCAGAATGATGTCCCGGCTCTGGAAGGGACGCTGAGTTATCAGCAGCGGATTGCAGAATATGAGCGACTGTCGGGGCGCAAGCTTCGCAACATGCCCTATTTCGAGCTGTTTACGGCCTATCGGCTGGCGGTCATCAACGTGCTGACGTTCCGGCATTTCCCGGAGCCCATATTGCGCCAGTTGTTGCCAGTCATCGAACGCGGGCCGAAGATCGCCGCGGATTTGGCCGCCAGGGTCGGACTGGAGATTTTGCTGCCGCCGTCGGGCACGATCGACTGAAATTTAGGGTCCACTTGTTCGCTCGACCCCGAGCGTCCTCTCCGCACTGCGACGCTCGCGAGATCGCGAGTCCTTGCGGCTGCGGCGACCGCAGCAGTTACATACGCGGTCGCCTGCCTTTTTTAGCGGAGCCAGGAGGGGTCAAATCCCCGCTGGGAAATTCCGTCGTTCGTGTTGGCGAGAAAGAGGTGCGACACCGCCTGATTGCCGCGATGGGCATTATCGATCATGTTGAAATCGCACACGCCCTCCAGGCCTTGCCACCTGGGGATAGACAGAACTTCGATCCCTGCCGGAGAAGAGTTCGGACCGCCATTGTTGAGGTCTGTGGAAGTCACGACGCCATCGACAGCTTCGACGTCGATACGAAGGGTCTGGCCGTTCTCGAGCTGCGCCACAGTCCAGCCGCCGATCGACGAGAGGCCGTCGCCCAGCGTGCAATTGACGGTATGGAAATCCCGGATAGGCTCGCGCTTTCCATCGAGCATCACATAGCCCATCTTGGCGAAGGCGCCATCCTCGGCCTGCATCGTGAGCAGCGAGTAGCTCAGCTTCTCGCCCACCGTGCCGGCATGCCAGCGCGCCGAGCGAAACATCGGTAGCGGGCGCGGTCCGTAGCCATGATCGCGGTAGCCGATGCCATTCTCGATCGTGACCACCCGGTCGCCGATCCGGACGCGGCCTTCCACCCGGCCGGCGCTTTCCGGGTGGCCATGATCGTCGCCTCCCGAAGTCAATGTTCCATGACCCGGTCCTCCGACCACCTCCCATTCCTGCGAAGGATACCAATCATAGATGCGCAGGTCCGCTTCCGCATCGTCGTCGAACGCCTCGAAGCGACAATATTCCATATCGGGAATCGTGAATCGCATCGTTCCGGAACTGGCCATGACATCGGTTCGATCGCCTGCCTCCAGAGGACGGTCGAGCAGGTGGCGACGGAAGCGGGTTCCGTCGGGGAATGCCATCCCCCAATGCGTCTGCGTGGTCTTCTGATTCACATAGGATCCCGTGCGCAGGAAGCCGACGAGGCCAGTGTCCGGATCACGAAACACCAATACCCAGGATTCCTGCCAGAACGGATGATTTCCAGGGTGATGGGGCAAATCAATCGCAGAATACAGGCTCATCGGTCTCTCCACTATTTTTTTACCTTCAACATCTCGAGGCCTCAGGATTCGGGATCAAAACCCGATCTTCGCAGGATCGAGCCGGCCGCGGTCCGAGCCTAAAATTACTCGATTAATTAAACGATGACAAGTTTGCATCTCGGCGGTGCGGTCATTCCGCGCGCCAAGGGCTCCAGGTGGGCAATCTTGCGATGTGGCGCAAAGCGAGGACGGAGCGGCTCGGGGAACCGCTGATACAGAGCATGAGATGTTTTTATCGCCTCAAGCCATTTTCGAGCCTGGTCTACCTGCGAGACTGCGCCGCGGTCTCCAAGTGCAATACTGGCATCGCCGCGCGGCCCAGGCGGTCGCTATGCCATTGTTAAAGCCGGTGCGGCTGGTATGCTTGAGTCCTGTCGGCACGACGGGACCGAATTCAGGAAGCGCTGGGGAGATCGATGAGGGCGCCTGCGATGAAACCAAGAGGCCGACGGGCCAAGACAGCCGAGCCGGAAACCCCGCCGCGCGATCGGCTGGTTGAGGCAACGGCCAATCTCATGGTTGAGCGAGGATCAATTGATGTTTCGCTCGCCGATATTGCACGGCGGGCCGATCTCAATTCTGCTCTGATCAGCTACTATTTCGGCAACAAGGCGGGGCTGATGATGGAGTTGCTTCGCTCGGTTCTGGGCGGCGACATATCAAAGCTCGATGCCTTCTCGCAGCGACAATTGTCGCCTGAAGAGAAGCTGTCGGGCTTCGTTCGCGGGATGATCGACAGCTATTTCACTTACCCGTTCATCAACCCGCTGACCCACCAACTCGTCACCGAAGAGCCCGAAACCTACGGTCCGCTGATCGCGGAGGAGTTCAGCAAGCGGGCGGCAACGATTCTCCGGAACATCCTCGCCGAAGGGCAGGCCTCGGGAGTTTTCGCAAAGGTCGATCCGCTTCATCTTTATTTTCACATCGTCGGTGCCTGCGATCAATTCTTCCATGGCCGTTATCAAATGCAGCATATCTTCGGCATCGGCGCGATCGACGAGCCCATGAAGCAAGGATATTCGAATTATCTCGCCAACGCCGTGGTGAAGAGCCTGCGTCCCGCAACTTAGCCGACTGCCGGTCAGCACTGGCCCGATCGATATCGAAGGCGTCGGCCGTGCCGTACGTCTCCTTTTGCCATGCCCGGAACAGCAAGGCGCAGGAACGCGCCGCGGGAGAAGCTTGCCCCAACCCCTGATGGCGCTCTAAGGTCGAATTATAACTATATGGACGATCGTATATATATTTTGCGTTGACATTAATCCTAATGATGCCACCACTATGAAGCTCGCGAACCTTCGGGGTCGCGAATGCACGGAGGCAATCTCCGGCGGTCAATGGGAGGAGGCTGACAATGCGCTACGGCAAGAGACCGGATGGGCAGATGCATCGATCGGCGCGCGCTATCGCGGATGGCCTCATCCCCTCATCATCGCGTCTCAGGCTCCATCGACGCGGCAGCAGCGCTGCCGACGGCGAGCCGCGAGACGGCTTCCTGGAGGGAATTGGAATGCGGAGCAAGGCACTGGCACTTTGTGCGTCGATCGGCGTGTTGGCATGGGCTGGGGCAGCGCGGGCCCAAACGGCGCCCGAAGCGCCTGCGGCCGACGAACCGTCGCAGCTGGGCGAAATCATCGTCACGGCCCAGAAGCGAAGCGAGTCGCTCCAGCGCACGCCCGTTGCGGTCAGCGCCTTCACATCCGAGACGCTGGAGCAGCAGCAGATCAACGGCGTTCAGCAGTTGCAGTACAATGTTCCGTCGCTGGTGTTCGCCCAGCTTACCGGCTACTCGCAACTTTCGATGCGCGGCATCGGCTCCGACCTGACGGTTACGGCCGGCGAGCCGACGGTCGCGACGTTCCAGGACGGCGTCTACATGGGTCAGCTCTTTGCCCAGAGCGTCCCCAGCTTCGACCTCGAGCGCATCGAAGTTCTGCGTGGCCCGCAAGGTACCCTGTACGGTCGCAATTCGACCGGCGGGACGATCAATTACATCACCAAGCCGCCGTCCTACGACACGGCTGCCAATCTTGCCTTCACTTATGGAAATTACGATCGCGTCGCGGTGGAAGCCGGGGCAACCGGTGCGATCGTGCCGGACAAGGTGGCAGCACGGGTCTCGGTGAAATATGACCGGAGAGACGGCTACCGCTTCAATGTCTTCGACGGCAAGCGGTACGATGCCAACGACCATCTGAGCGGCCAGGCTGCGCTGCTTATCGAGCCGTCGAGCGACATCAAGCTGACCTTGCGCGGCGACATGTCACGGCAGGTTACGTCCGCGGTACAGCAGTTCATCGATGCGCTCCCGACGCCGTCGAGCATCTCACCCGAAACGCCGACCGGAATTTTCTCCCTTCCGGGAACCGCGCTCGCCGGAATTCCCGGCCTCCTGTCGCCCTCGGACCTCGCGCTGCTGGGGAATCGAAGCATCTCCGACCTGTTTGGCCTCTCGGAGCCCGGGCTGCGTGGAGGCGATCCCACCAAATCGACCCGCATTGCCAATGACTTTCCGTCGCGGACCGAAGTCAATCTTCGCGGGGCCAGTGCGACACTCGACTGGGACATCGGGAATGTATCGCTGAAGTCGATCACGGCTTATCGGTTCAGCAAATTGTTCATCCAGACCGACAATGACGGCAGCAGTGCGGCCATTCTCTACGAGGATCCGATCCAGCAAACCTCGAAGCAGTTCACGCAGGAAGTGAATATCTCGGGGAAGGCGTTCGACGACCGGCTGGACTGGCTCGCAGGAGTCTTTTACCTGCACGACCGCGCAAGTCTGAAAGCGGACATCTATCTGCCCTCGCTCGGCGATCTCATCATTGCCTCCGCCAGCCTGGGCACCGCGGCACCGCCACCGGTCTTCGACCTGTCGCAGCCTCTCATCCCCAATCTCCTCCTCCTCGGGTCCGATCCGCTGCTCGGCAATACCCTTTATGGCGGGCAACCGACGCCCGTCGCCTTTCTGGGCTTCGGTGCCGAGCAGAAAAGCTCCTCGCTGGCGGGCTTCGGTCAAGTCACCTACCGGATCGCGGATCGGTTGCGGGTGACCGCGGGCCTTCGCTACACGCGCGATGAAAAGGACGTCTTCCGGCGGCTCCACTCCAACTTCGTACCGACTGCGGCCTTGTGCGAAACCCAGTCGAAGAAGAGCTGGACCGCGTGGACCGGAACGGCCGGGGTGGATTTCGACCTCTCGGATCGCGCGATGCTCTACGGAAAGGTGTCGCGGGGCTACAAGGCCGGGG
Source organism: Sphingopyxis sp. 2PD (assembly GCF_005503695.1). GTDB lineage: Bacteria > Pseudomonadota > Alphaproteobacteria > Sphingomonadales > Sphingomonadaceae > Sphingopyxis. Next base: position 65,955 of record NZ_SCMU01000006.1, on the reverse strand, counting down.
GGTTCAATCCGGCGGAATGCACGGGGAGTTTCAACCCCGAAATCCTCTGGTCCTACGAAGCCGGGCTCAAGTCGACGCTCGCCGACAATCAGCTGCGCGTCAATTTGGCGGGCTTCTATTATGATTTCAGCGACATCCAGTTCACGACCTATCTCAACAATTCCTCGACGATCAGGAATGCCGCCGATGCGACGCTTTACGGCATCGAGGCCGAGTATATGCTCGCGCCGCGCGGCCTTGCCGGATTCTCGCTCGATGGGTCCGGTTCGTGGATCCACAGCGAATATGGCAGCCAGCTTCTCCAGGACCCGCTCGGCCTTGCGACGCTCGACATCAAAGGGAACCGCCTTATCCGGGCCCCCGAATGGAAGCTCAACTTCGGAGCGCAGCAGCGGATAGAGACCGCGAACGCCGGCGCCTTCACCCTCCGGGGCGAAGCGGCCTACACCAGCCAAATCTTCCATGATGTGTTCAATGGGGAGGCGCCCTTCCAATCGCAAACCCGCGAAGCGCCTTATTGGATCTTGAATGCCCGCCTGAGCTGGTCGTCGCCGGGCGATCGGTTCCAGGCGCAATTGTTCGCCGAGAATATCACGAACAAGCTTTATGCCTACAGCCGCGTCGCAGCGGCAACGGGGGCCTATGTTTCCGGACAATTCTCGCCGCCACGGACCTATGGCATCCGCCTGTCGATGAAGCTCGGCGCGAACTGAGGCGCGCGATGGCGGAGACACCGAAACCGGACGTTATCGCGAGCGTGATGCGGGCGACCAAGCCGGACTTTACCGATATAGACCCGGCGGACATTGCCCGCTTCCTGGCACAGCAGCCGGACATCGCGGGGCCGGTGGAAATCGCCAATGTTCGCGGTGGCGGCGCCAATGCGGGCGCGTCGAGCGGCGTTGTCGTGTTCGATGCAATATTGGAGGGCAAGGTCGAGCCGCTCGTGTTGCGCTATGCGCCGCTCCGCAACGAGGGCCGCATATTCTTCGACTATGGCATCAGGCAGCAATATGAACTGCAGGCGCGTCTGGCCGATGCCGGGCTTGCGGTTCCGCGCGCGCGCTGGATCGATCCCGACGGCGCCGTGCTCGGGCTGCCGGGCTTCATCATGGAGAAGGTCGAAGGCGATGTCGCGCACGCGTCGCCCTTCAGCGCCGGGCTGATCGGCGACGCGGCGCCCGATGTGCGCGAGCGGCGGATCGCATCGATTTTCCGGGCCCTGGGCAGCGTGCATGGCGCCGACTGGCAAGGCAGCGCGGTCGCGTCCTGCGTTCGCCAGGCTGCGGGCCGGACCCATTTCGAACGCTATATCAACTGGTATTGGGAAACCGTCGAGTGGGTGCAGCCGCCGCATCGCGAGCGGCTCGAGCGGTTGCGGTCCTGGCTGTTTGCGAACCAGCCCGATATTCATCATGATGACCTGGCGCTGATCCATGGCGATCCAAGTCTCGGCAATTACATGCTCGAAGGCGACGAGGTACGCGCGATCATCGACTGGGAACTCGCGGGTATCGTTGCTCCGGCTTACGACATTGCCATGCAATGTATGGCAAATTCCTATTATCGAGCTGTGTCGGCGCCCGAAGTCGCCGCCAGGATTCCCGATGACGCGAGCTGGGTGGCCCATTATGAAAGCGTGACGGGTCGCAGGGTCGAGCATTTCGAGTTTTTCCGCAGGGCGGTGACGCTGCCGCTTCTGGTCGTCCAACTGTCGATGTCGCGCAATTTTCCCGATGGTCTGCGCGATGAATTCCTCGCTGGTATGGAAGCGATTTGGGCGGTTGGGGAGGGCCGTTAAGCCGGAGCCGCCCAAGTCCGTGCTCGGCTCCGGGAATTGCGAGCAAACTTCCGGGCTGGCGTGCTGCGCTGACAACCGATACGGAGACGTGGCCGGCATCCGCCGGAGCGGGCTAACTGGAAACGGGCGATATCCATGAGCAGCGACATCCTCGACGATCTCAATCGGGCGATCATTGCCGCGCTTCAGGAAAATCCGAGCAGAACGAACAAGGACATCGGGGAAACACTCGGCGTTTCCGAACCTACTGTGGCGAACCGGATCCGGGCGCTCGAAGATGCCAATATCCTGCGCGTCATGATGCAGCGCGATATGCGCGCTCTGGGTTATTCGGTGTTCGCTTTGGTCGATCTCAATGTTGAAGGCCGCACGCCCGAAAATGTCGCTGAAGACCTCGCCAAGCTCGATGCATGCACCAGTGTTTCGGTGGCGATGAGCAGCCCGGACATCTTCGCCAATATAAATGCGCCCGATGGCGCTGCGCTCCAGCGGATCGTCGACGAGCAGATTGCGAAGATCGAAGGCATCGCCTCCTACGAGGTCAATACGGCGCTGGAGATCGTGAAACTGGATCCCCGCTTTGGCAAGCTGGGATCCGAATGATGCGCCTCGATGATCTGGACCAGCGTATCATTGGCCTCCTCGCCGAAGATGCGCGCATCAGTAACCGCGAAGCGGCGCGCCTGTTGGGTATCTCGGACACTGCGGTCCGTAAACGCCTGAAGAAGCTGTCCGATTCGGGCGCTGCGAAGATCACGGCGGTGGCTGATTCAGCCGCGTTGGGAATGACCACCGCTGTTCTGGTGCGGGTTCAGACATCTCCCGAAACGGCGCGCGACGTGGTCGAGGCGATGGCCAGTTTCGACGAAGTGAGTTTTGCTGCCTTGATGACAGGACGCTTCAATATCGTTCTGCTCGTGGCGGCGCAAAGTCGTCAGGCCGTGGCAGATATTATTCACATGCATTTACGGCGGCGATCCGGCGTACACCGGGTAGAAACGGTCGAGATCGTCTCGGTCGCCAAGCACAATCTCGATATCGCCCTGGTCTCCAGAAAACGCTGACCCCACCCGGCCGAGGTGCCGGGACTCGGGCTCACGGGCTCCGCACTAGCGACCCTGTGGAAGGGGACGGCCTGCGCCCCCTTCCGGAGATTCACTATCATTCTGCGGCGATCGCCATTGGATGCATCAGCTGCTCATCCATGTCGGCACCGCCCGACCCGACCAGTCGGCCCGGTGTCGCACCAGTGCACTCGGTGCCATTGACGAAGGTCGTCTCGCCATTCACCATCACCCGCTCGATGCCCTGGGGCTTGCAGACGCGCCGCCAGTCGCCATCGGGAAGATCATGGGCGATCTCATATTTGAGCCGCGGATAGTCGAGCGCCTCATAGTCGTAGATGAAAAGATCGGCCGCTTGCCCCGCTGCCAGCGTGCCCCGGTTGTGGAGTCCGAGCACTTCTGCCGGAACCGCGCTGAGCTTGTAGTGCATTTCCTCAAGCGTCATCAACCCGGTCTCGCGAACCATCCAGATGATCGCGTCCGTCGAATATTGACCGCCAGCCCAGAATTTCACATGCGCTCCGCCGTCCGAGGTTCCCGGAATGGTGAACGGATGTTTGAGAACCTGTGCGACTTTCTCGTCGTCAAAGCTCATGCCTTCGGCCACGAGGAAATCGCTGTCGGCATTGGTATCGACCACGATATCCATAAACACGTCGATCGTGGGCCGATTGCCAACGGCGGCCGCGATTTCGCCGACCGACTTGCCTTCATACTGGTTCCATGGGGCGACGCCGCAAGCGTCGTTCAGGACATAATGCTCGAGCGGTCCGCCGGCCGGTGCGAGCAGTTCAGGCCTGTACACGTTGCGCAAGCGCGTGCGATAATCCTCGTCCGCCGCTTTTGCGACTTTTGCCGCGCGATCGCCCGCGAAGGTGAATTCGCGGAACTCGGGGATGATGTTCCAGATATCCCAGTCCATCGGTTTGAATTCGTTCCAGCCGCGCGTGGTCAGGGTCTGGGTGAAGATTTCCAGCCCCTCTTCCCGCGCCTTGTCGACCAGAGCGAGGACTTCCTCATGATAAGTGGGCAGAAAGTCGTTGACGATGACGACATTGTGGAGGACGGGCCGGCCCGACACCCGTGCAACCTCTAGCGCGATCTCACCGAAGCGCGCACCCGGGGTATCGACGAGGGCCTGGATCGAGCCTTCGCCGCGCTCGCGAAGCACTTCCGCGAGCGCCAGAATGTCCTCGCGGCTCATCGTGTCGCTCGGCATCGGGGTGCCGTCACAGTCGATGTGGGTGTTATGCTCGCCCTGGTAGGAAAAGCCGAAGCCGATTGCGCCCGCGTCCATGGCGGCGTGCAGTTCCTGCTTCATGCGCTCCCGCTCTTCCGCAGTTGCCGGACGGCTTTTCGCTGCTTCGAGGCCCATCACATAGATTAGGAGCGGATTGAGGGGAACATAGCTGGCGACGTTGACCCCCTTGGGCACCCGCTTGAGATGCTCGATCCATTCGGGGAAGCTGACCCAGTCCCAGCCGAGCGCTGTCCGCATCGCATTTACGGGAACCTGTTCGGTGGTCTCCATCATCTGCATGTAGCGCTCCCGGTCCTGCGGATGGCAGGGGGCAAAGCCAAAACCGCAATTCCCCACGCCGATTGTCGTGGTGCCATGCCAGCCAGAGTTTGTGGCATAGGGATCCCAGTGCAGTTGAGCGTCATAATGCGTATGGGCGTCGATCACCCCCGGCGCGACGATCTTCCCGGTGCCGTCGATGACATCGCTCGCGTCGCCGCTGATCCCGGCGCCAATGTCCGTTATGATCCCGTCTTTGATTCCGATATCGCCCACGAACCGCGGCGAGCCCGTGCCATCGACGATCGTGCCACCTTTGATGAGCGTGTCAAACTTAGGCATCCCATTCTCCCATCTCTCTGTGTTGCTCGACATTATGGTCGGCATTTGGTTCTCAAATTCGACAAAAATGATGCAAGTATCTATATTATGCGATCCACCATTGAGTCAAATATAATGGGAAATGATGTCATGGCCGGTCTGGACTGTCTTGATGGCGTTTCGACCCTCCCTTTGCGCGAAAGGGGCAGGCCGATGCGCCGACGGGATGCTCAAACCGCGGTGTAGCCACCATCGACGATGAACTCGGAACCCGTGATGTAGCGTGCGCCGTCGCTTGCCAAGAACGCGACCAACGGCGCGATGTCATCGACATTGCCCATCCGGCCCACGGGAATCTTGCTGTTCCATGCGGCAACAACCTGCTCCACCCACGCTGGTTCGCCGTTCGCGGCGGTAGGTCTCTCGTGATGGGCGCCGAGCCTGGTTGCCGTCGGACCCGGCAACACTGTATTCACTCTTACGGCACGCTCGGCCAGTTCGACCGCGACAGCCTTGCTCAACATACGGATTGCGCCCTTGCTCGCGCTATAAGCGGCATAACGGTCCCCTGCCACCGTCCCATAGATTGATGAGATATTGACGATGGCGGCGGTTGACGTGCCGTCCGCCTGACGACGCATCGACAAAAGCGGCAGTGCCATCTGCATCCCCATGAACGGACCCTCGACATTGATCCGATATTGCCTTCTCAGATCGTCGAGAGGAGCGGTCGCAAAAGGCGTGTCGAGCATGATGCCGGCGTTGTTCACGAGAATGTCGAGCCGGCCGAGCTTTTCGGCGAAGCCGATCGCCGTCTCCCAATCGGCTTCGCTTGTCACGTCATGCCGGCAGGCGTGCGTTCCCTTGGTGCCATCGCACCACTCAAGGCGAGAGGCATCGATATCGGTCGCAAGTACCTCGGCGCCGGCGGCAAGCAATTGCTTTGCCACGGCAAGGCCTATCCCGCTTCCCGCGCCCGTCACGATCGCAACGCGGCCCTCCAATTCGATCGAATTCACCATCACCTCCATGATCGAAAACTGAGAAGCGCCATCGAGCCAATCGACGGCGTCGCGCAAATTGCGCGCGCGCTTCCGTGCTTCGCCGCCATTCGCGCCTCCGGATTGGCATTGACATGCGCGGCCGTCAAATGCGATTATACAAGCAATTAATTAAATATCGGAGGGCGCGGTGGAGGGTGTCGATCTTGTTTCGCTTGATCGCTGGATGGAAGCCCGGAGCCTTGGAAGTGGCTCGATTTCCGGCGTCCGGCTTCTGGCTGGCGGAACCCAGAATATTCTCCTCCGCTTCCATCGCGGGCCGTCCGAATTTGTTCTCCGCCGGCCGCCGCCGGTCCTGCGCGCGGGATCCAATGAGACGATGCGCCGCGAAATGCGCGTCCTCGAGGCACTGCGCGGTAGCGATGTTCCTCACCCTGGCTTCATCGCCGGATCTAGCGACGAGACGATCCTTGGCGCTGCTTTCTATCTCATGCAGCCGGTCGATGGCTTCAACCCGATGTCCGGGCTCCCCGCCTTGCACGCTCGCGAGCCGCTGCTGCGCCGCCGCATGGGCCTCGCCGTGGTCGAGGCGATCGCCGCACTCGGCGCGCTCGATTATCGGGCGGTCGGCCTCGCGGATTTTGGAAAGCCCGAGAATTTCCTGGAACGCCAGGTGGGGCGTTGGCGCCGCCAGCTTGAAAGCTATGCCGATCTAGCCGGGTGGCCGGGGCCTGGCGCCATCCCGGGGGTGGACGCGGTGGCGGCCTGGCTCGATCGCCATCGCCCAAGCGCATTTCAACCGGGGATCATCCACGGAGATGCGCATCTTGCAAATGTGATGATCCGGCCGGACAGCGGGGAACTCGCAGCCCTCGTTGATTGGGAATTGAGCACGATTGGCGACCCCCTGCTCGACCTCGGCTGGCTGATCGCGACATGGCCGACCGATGGCTCATCCTTCGCCACGGACGCCATGGCAAATCAGCTCACCGATCTTGCATCTCCTGCCGACCTCGCGGCGCATTACGCAGCGTCAAGCGGCCGGGATCTCGCGGCTCTCGACTGGTACATCGTGCTCGCCTGCTACAAGTTGGGCATCATTCTGGAAGGGAGCTTTGCGCGGGCCTGTGCCGGAAAGGCGCCGCGAGAAACCGGCGAACGGCTTCACGCGCACACGCTCGCTCTGTTCGAGCGCGCCCTCAGCATCATTCGTTGAAAAGGAAAGATGATGATCGACGATACCGATTTTAGCGGACGCAATATTCTCGTCGTCGGCGGATCGAGCGGGATCGGCAACGGCATAGCCCAAGGGTTTCGCGCCCGCGGCGCCAATGTTCATATCTGGGGGACGCGCGCCTCTGCGTCCGACTACAGCGCCGATGAAGGGTCCGACCTTGAAGGACTGGGCTATCATTGCGTCGATGTCGGGACGCCCGAGGCTATCGAGACGGCGGAGATTCCCTTCGACACGCTGGACTCCCTCATTTTGTCGCAGGGAACCGTATTATATCGGCGCCAGGAGTTCGAGCGCGAAGGGTGGGATCGTGTCATGGCGGTCAATATCGACAGCCTGATGCATTGCGCGCGCAAGTTCCGGCCACTGCTTTCGGCGTCCGGCGGGTCGATTATTATCGTGAGCTCGACGTCCGGCTTGCGCGGCAATATCGGAAACCCGGCTTATGCCGCGTCCAAAGCGGCCGCGATCAGTCTGACCAAAACGCTGGGCCAGGCTTTTGCCGGTGACGGGATTCGGGTGAATGGTCTCGCTCCGGGGCTCGTCGATACCAAATTGACACGGATCACGACCCAGAATTCCGCTCGTCTCGACGGCGCGCTCGCCACGATCGCGCAGCGACGCATGGGGACGCCCGCCGATATGGCGGGTGCCGCCATATTCCTCGCATCCCCGCTCGCTTCCTACGTCACCGGCCACACGCTGGTCGTCGATGGTGGCCTGACGCTCTGATTTGCCATTCTGACAGGAGATACACATGCAGTTCGAACATAGCGAAAAGGTCCGTGACCTCCTGCAGAGGGTCGAAACGTTCATGGATGCGCATATCTACCCCAATGAGGAAGAGTATTACCACTTCATCCACGACCAGAGGAATCTGTGGCAGGAGTGGCCTGGAATGCCCGCCCTCAAGGCCGAGGCGCGTGCTCAGGGCTTGTGGAACCTCTTCCTCCCACACGAATATGGCCGCTTCTCGCCCGGGCTCAGCAATCTTGAATATGCTCCACTTGCCGAGGTGATGGGCCGATCGCCGTGGTCGAGCCAGGTGTTCAATTGCTCCGCGCCCGACACGGGCAATATGGAAGTGCTCGCGAAATTCGGGACCCCCGATCAGCAGCAGCAGTGGCTTCAGCCCCTGCTCGACGGGGAGATTCGCTCGGCCTATGTGATGACCGAGCCGCAGGTCGCCTCATCCGATGCCACCAATCTTGAGCTGTCCATCAAGCCCGACGGCGACGACTATGTCATCAACGGCCGGAAGTGGTGGATTTCGAATGCGATGCACCCCGATTGCGCGATCTTCATCGTGATGGGAAAGACCGACTTCGATGCTCCCCGCCATGCCCAACATTCGCAGATCCTCGTGCCGCGAGATACGGCAGGGATCACGGTCGTGCGCAACCAGACCGTCTTCGGATCGATGAACTCGCCGGGCGGCGAGTGCGAACTGCGCTTCGACAATGTACGCGTACCGAAGGAAAATCTCATTCTTGGTGAGGGGCGGGGGTTCGAGATCGCGCAAGGGCGTCTCGGGCCGGGACGTATTCACCACTGCATGCGTTCGATCGGCCAGGCGCAGCGCGCGCTCGAGATCATGGCGCGCCGCGCGGACAGCCGCGTCGCTTTTGGAAAGAAGCTCGCCGATCAAAGTAGCATCCGCCAGGACGTCGCACGCAGCTTCTGTGAAATCGAGATGTCGCGCCTGCTCACGCTCAAGGCTGCCGACGCCATGGACCGCTATGGCAACAAGGTTGCCAAGGATCTGATCGCGGCCATCAAGGTGATCGCTCCGCAAATGGCGCAAACCGTCGCGGATCGGGCCATCCAGGTTCATGGCGGAATGGGCGTAAGCGACGACACCCCGATCGCCTACTTCTTCACCCTCAATCGCTATCTGCGCATCGCGGACGGTCCCGACGAGGTGCACATGTCGCAGCTCGGGAAGCAGAAGATCGCCGAATATTCGGCGATGGCGAAGTAGGAGGCCGGCATGAAGGCGCTGCTTTATCACGGGGCAGGGGATATCCGCTACGAAAGCATGGCCGATCCGATGCCGGTCGAGGCGGGCGACGCCATCGTTCGGGTCACCGCCTGCTCGATCTGCGGAAGCGACCTACACATTTATCATGGTCACGGATTTTCCGAGGATCGGGGCTTTTGTGTCGGTCACGAAGCGGTCGGCGAAGTGGTCGAAACCGGACGCGCCGTCTCGCGGCTCCGCGTCGGTGACCGGGTCATGATCCCCGCAGCAGCGGGCTGCGGCGCCTGCCGACCCTGCCTGTCGGGCAATGTGATCGGGTGCGAGAATGGCGCAGCGGCCTGCTACGGGTTGTCCGCCGCGCTTCAAGGTTCGCAGGCCGAGGCCGTTCGCGTCCCCAGCGCGGACGCCAATGCGGTGCTGATCCCGGAAGGGATATCGGAAGAGCAGGCGCTGCTGATGACAGACGCCCTTTCGACCGCCTGGTTCGGTGCGCGCAGCGCCGATATCGCCCCGGGGAGCAGCGTCGCCGTAATTGGTTTGGGGCCGATCGGCCTCATGACGGTCGACTCCGCCTTCGTGCTGGGCGCCCATATCGTATATGCCATCGATCCCGTTCCAGAAAGGCGCGCGCTGGCGGCAGCGGCGGGCGCCGTCGCTCTGCACCCTGACGAAGCCGTCGCCGTGATCCGGGAGGCGACGAAAGGACGTAAACTCGATTCCGTCGTCGAGGTGGTCGGGAGCGACGCGACGGTCGATATGGCATTACGCTTGGTAAGGGCGCGCGGCACCGTCTCGGTAATCGGTGTGCAGCAATCGCGCCGTTTCGCCTTTCCGCTCGAACGCGCGTTCGCGGCAGGGCTCACATTCCGGGTCGGGACCTGCTCGGTCCCCGAAGAATTGCCGACCCTTTTTCCACTTGTCCAGGCGGGGCGTCTCAAGCCGGAAACCTATGTCTCCAATCGGCTGCCGCTGCGAGACGGCGCCGAAGCCTATGCGATGTTCGACCGCCGGGAGGCGGGAACCCTGAAGATCATCCTCGAGCCCTGAAGACGCAACTGGCTGGATCTGAGTCCGGCGCGCCCCTGCTGACCGCACGCGGAAAGGGGGGGGCGACACGGCAAAAAATGCGCGCCTCTGCTTGCGGCGCTTCGCCGGCAAAACCGTTCGCATTGACCGCAGAGCTATGCAGTTGATCGGGCGAACGCATTTGTGTATCTAATAATCGAGCAATTAATTAATTGTCGAATCGCTCGCGGAGAGGACGCCATGGCATCGGGATTGTCGGTAGAGTTGCGGGTCGACGGGCCAACCGCACATATCATCCTCAACCGTGAGGACCGGCTCAACGCGATCAACAACGACATGTTTCGGCGGCTTGAAGATCATGTCGCGCGGCTCGCGGGCGAGGCCGAAACTGTTCGCAGCGTCATCGTGCGTGGCGCGGGAAAATGTTTTTCTGCGGGGCATGATCTGCAGGACATCGCGTCTGGCGATGCAGCGCATGATGTCTCTTTTCAATCTTCGGTGCTCGAGCGTCTCGCGAATCTGCCCCAGGCGGTTATCGCGGCGGTGCACGGTCATTGTTACACCGGCGCGCTCGAGTTGGCGCTGGCCAGTGATTTCATTCTCGCCGCCCGGAGCGCGCGGTTCGCGGACACGCACGCCAAATGGGCGCTCACGCCTGTGTGGGGAATGAGCCAGCGGCTGCCCCGTCTGGTGGGCCAGGCCAAGGCGCGCGAGATGATGTTCACCGCACGCACGATCGATGGCCGGGAGGCGGCGGAGATCGGACTGGCGGCGTCCTGCTTCGAGGATACTGAGTTTCTGGAGCGGGTCGATGCGATCGCGTCGATGATCGCTGAAAATTCGGCTTTCAGCATTGCCGCCTATAAGCGACTGCTCGCTGAAACGGACAATGTCCCGCTGCATCTCGGCCTCGCACACGAAGTCCGCAACAGCGCAGGCGTCGGACCCGACATGGGCGAACGTATCGCGGCCTTTTCAAAACGCAAAGCATGACCGCGCCATCTGGAGCGCTGGTCGATCGGGAGTGAGTGACGATGAGCAATGAAACCCAAGACCTGGCCGCGCCAGCCGAAATGGCGGCCCGGCTTGTGAACCCGGCGTCGTTCGGCGACCCCGCGACCCTGCACGCCGACCTTGCCTGGCTTCGTGGCCACCAGCCCGTTTCGCTTGTCGATACCGCCGGTGTCGATCCCTTCTGGCTCGTGAGCCGACATGGCGACATCATGGACATAGAGCGCCAGCCCGACATTTTCCGCAACGGCGATCTTTCGACGGTTCTCATCGGAAGTCCGATGCTCAAGGCGGTGGAGAATGCGACCGGCTGTCCGCACCTCACCCGTAACATGGTCAACATGGACGGAGCAGAGCATCGTGCCTATCGATCGCTGGTCCAATCCTGGTTCATGCCAGGCAATGTCAAGAAGCTCACGGACGACATTCGCGAGATCGCGCGCGCGCATGTCGATCGGATGATGGGGCTCGGCGGCGAATGCGACTTTGTCGCCGATGTGGCCCTGCATTATCCGTTGCACGTCATCATGAGCATCCTTGGCGTTCCCGAAGAGGACGAACAGCGCATGCTGATGCTGACCCAGCAACTTTTCGGCGCCCGCGATCCGGAACTCAGTCGAAAAGCCGATGCCATGGCCGATCCGGATACCGCCATAAAGGTGTTCGGGGCCGTCGTGGCGGACTTCCACGCCTATTTCTCCAATATCACGGCGAGCCGCCGCGCCGAGCCGCGCGACGATCTAGCGACCATCATCGCGAACGCCATGATCGACGGCAAGCCGATCGACGAGCGCGCTGCCAACGACTTTTACATCCTGGTCGCGACCGCCGGGCACGACACCACCTCCGCCTCGACGGCCGGTGCGATCTGGGCCCTCGCGGAGCGGCCCGCCTTGCTCGCCGAGGTGAAGGCCAATCCCGACCTGATCCCGGCTCTCGTCGATGAGGCGATTCGCTGGGTCACGCCGGTGAAGCATTTCATGCGCGCCGTTGCCCGGGATCATGAGGTGAATGGCCACCAGTATAAGGCCGGGGACTGGGTCATGCTGTCCTATATGTCGGCAAACCGTGACGAGGCGGTGTTCGACGATCCGTTCGAGTTCCGGCTCGACCGCCCGGCAAACAAGCAGATCGCATTCGGTTACGGGCCCCATCTATGTGTCGGCCAGCATCTCGCGCGCCTCGAGATGAAGACCCTGTTCGAGGAACTTCTGCCCCGGATCGAATCGCTCGAAATCGCCGGCGAACCGGCCTGGACCCAGGCGACGCTGGTCAGCGGGCCGAAACGCCTTCCGATCCGCTTCACTCAGAGTTGATCGGCGGGTCGACGCGCGGCGGCGTGGCAGAGAGACGACAGCATATTCGCAGGACGGATACGGGAATGGGAATCAGAACACGCATAACCGACTTGCTCGGGATCGAGCATCCGATCGTCCAGGGCGGCATGATGTGGGTGGGAACCGCAGAGATGGCTGCGGCGGTTTCCAATGCCGGTGGCCTCGGAATCATCACCGCGCTCACCCAGCCGTCTCCCGATGCGCTGCGCGCCGAGATCGAGAGATGCCGGGAGCTTACCGACAAGCCATTCGGCGTCAATTTGACGATCCTGCCGTCGATTAATCCCCCGCCCTATGCCGACTATCGCAAGGCGATCATCGACAGCGGCACCAGGATCGTCGAAACCGCAGGCTACAAGCCACAAGAGCATGTCGACGATTTCAAGGCGCATGGCATCATCGTGCTCCATAAGTGCACGGCTGTCCGGCACGCCCTCTCCGCCGAACGCATGGGCGTCGATGCCATTTCGATCGATGGCTTCGAATGCGCCGGGCATCCGGGCGAGGATGATGTTCCCGGGCTTATCCTGATTCCCGCCGCTGCCGACAAGATCAAGGTTCCTATGCTCGCATCGGGCGGATTCGGCGATGGGCGCGGGCTGGTGGCAGCCTTGGCGCTCGGCGCTGACGGTATCAACATGGGGACGCGCTTCTGTGCGACCAAGGAAGCCCCCATCCACGACGATATCAAGCGCGCCATGGTCGATAACGACGAGAGGGGGACCGACCTGATCTTCCGCAGCTATCGCAACACCGCGCGCGTCGCAAAGAACAGCGTTTCAGCCGAAGTCATTGCGGCCGAACGGGAAGGAAAGCCCTTCGAAGCGATCGCGCATCTCGTCAAGGGCGCGCGCGGGAAGGAAGGGCTGGACCGCGGCGATCCCGATCATGGGATATGGACGGCTGGCATGGTTCAGGGTCTCATCCATGATATCCCGACGTGTCACGAACTCATCGACCGGATCATGGGCGAGGCCGAGTCGATCATCGCGAAGCGGCTGGCGGCGATGATGCCTGGAGCGCTCACGTCATGAACGTCGATTTCGATCCATCGCTCGAAGCGTTTCGCGAGGAAGTCTGCGCGTTTCTCGATACGGCACCCACCGACGCGATCCGCGAGGCGGGGCGGAAGACCACAAGCGTTTTCGCGCCGTTCGAGGCGACAATGGAATGGCACCGCCTTCTATATGCGCGCGGCTGGGCCGCCCCGGCCTGGCCCGTCGAATATGGCGGGACCGGTTGGTCGCTTGAGCAACGCTATATTTTCTCCGAGGAGCATTGGAAGCGCGATCTGCCGCCGCTCCTGCCCAACGGCCTGATCATGGTCGGCCCCCTGCTCATGGAGCTTGGCACGCCCGAACAAAAGCGCCGGCATCTCCCCGGGATCCTTTCGGGCAAGGATTACTGGACCCAGGGCTATTCCGAACCGAGTGCCGGTTCTGATCTTGCCGCCCTGTCATGCTCGGCCCTGGCCGACGGTGACGATTATATCATCAACGGCCAGAAGACATGGACGACCCTCGCCCACAAGGCCAACAAGATGTTCATGCTCGTGCGCACGAACCGGGACGGCAAGAAGCAGCAGGGCATTACCTTTCTCCTCCTCGACCGGACCGACTATCCCGGCATGCACATCCGTCCCATCATCGGCCTCGATGGTGTGGCCGAGCAATGCGAAGTATTTTTCGATAACGTCCGCGTCCCCCAGGCGGGCCGCGTGGGCGCCGAGAATGAAGGCTGGAGCGTCGCCAAGGCGCTGCTCAAGCATGAGCGGGGCGGCGCTGCGCATAGCCCGGCGATCAGGCGCAAACTCGATGCGATCCGGGCCGCGGCGAGGGATGCAACGGCGTCCTTTGGCGGACCCCTCAGCGAGGATCCGGTATTCCAGCGCGACCTTGGGGAACTCGAAGCCGAAGTCGCGTCCTTCGAGCATGTCGAGAAGCTGGTGCTAAGCGGCCACGCCCTCGCCGACGATCCCGCGATGCCGTCGCTCAACAAGGTGATGAGTTCGGAACTCTCGCAGCTGCTGTCGATCATGATGACGCGTGTTGCCGGGATCGACGCGCTGCCGTTGCAATTGGAAGCCCTTGAGGTCGGGTCCGGCGTTCAACCCCTGGGCGATCCCTTCAGCCTCGTGGCGATGCCCTATTATCTGAATACCCGGGCCGCTTCCATCTATGCCGGCAGCAACGAGGTCCAGCGGGACCTCATCTCCCGCAATCTCCAGACCCTTCGCGCCTGAGGCAGAGCCCATGAATTTCGAATTCTCCGATGAGCAGGTCATGCTCCGCGACAGCCTCTCCCGGCTGCTCGATCAGCGTTACGCCTTTGAATTGCGCCGACGCATCATGGCTGGTCAGGCGGAAACCGGAATCTGGAGCGAACTCGTCGATATGGGGATTGTCGCGATGCCGCTTCCCGAAGCCTGCGGGGGACTGGGCGGTTCGGCCTCCGACATTGTGGCGATATCGGAGCTCTTCGGTCGCCATCTGGTCATCGAGCCTTTGCTTCCCTCGGTGATCCTCACGGGCCGGGCGCTCGCTCGCTTCGATCCCGCGGGACCGGTGCCGCAATGGATTGCCGATATTGGCACCGGAGCTTTGCGCGGCGCCTTCGCCCATGAGGAAGGTAGCGGCACCGGCGCCTCTTCGACGCTGTCGACCAAACTCTATGAAGGTGAGGCCGGTCCGCGCATCCGGGGTAGCAAAAAACTCGTTCTTGGAGGCGGAGAAGCAGGGGTGCTGCTCATCTCGGCGCTCTCGGAGACGAAGGCGGTCTGCCTGGCCGCAGTGCCCGCCGATGCCGAAGGCATCGAAGTGCGGCGATATCGCGCGCTCGATGGCAGGCCCGTTGCGGATATCCTGCTCCATGACGTCGCGGTCGACAGGGCTGCCATCATGGCGGGCGCCGATGCGGAGCTGGAGGCCTTGCTCGCGGATGCCCGGCTCGCACTCGCCGCCGAAGCCGTCGGGGCCATGGCCGTCCTGATGGCAACCACCGCAGACTTCGCGGGCACGCGCGAGCAATTCGGTCGGCCGATCGGAAGCTTTCAAGCGATCGCGCACCGGCTCGCCGATATGAAGATTGCCTATGTCAAGGCGCGAGCGTCGCTTCTCTATATCGCGGCGCTGGCCGACAGCGGACGGGCAACGAGCCGGGATATTTCGGTATTGAAGGCGCAGGTTGGCAGGCTGGGGCGCGAGACCGCGCAGGGGGCCGTACAGATCCACGGCGGCATCGGCATGACCGACGAGCTTCCGGTCGGTCATTATCTCAAACATATTCTCACGATCGACGGTCTGTTCGGCAACACGGACTATCATCTGCGTGAAATCGGCAGGGTAGTCGCCGCTGCGTGAACAGGGGGGAAGCGTCAGCTTCCCGTTTCAGAAGCTATGGAAGGTACCAAAAATGACCAAGAGCTTACGCGCTGACACGATGGCCACCGATAGCGCTGCTCTCGAGCAGTTGCTGCAGCGTCAGCGCAAGGCCCATATTGCGGACGGTCAGGCGAGCGCGGATTTGCGAATTGACCGGCTCGATCGCTGTGCTGCCTTGCTTCGCGACTATTCCGCGCGGTTCGAAGAGGCAATCAATGCCGATTTCGGCAACCGGTCGCGCCACGCATCGGCTATCACCGACATCATGAGTCCGCTTGGCGCGCTGCGCGACTGTCGGGCCAATCTGCGCAAATGGATGCGCAGCGAACGACGGCCGGTCGAACCGAGGTTGCTCGGCCTCTTCGGCGCCCGGTCGGAAATCCGGTTCCAGCCCAAAGGCGTGATCGGCATCATCGCGCCGTGGAACTTTCCGGTGGGTCTCGTCTTCTCTCCGCTTGCCGGCGTTCTGGCTGCCGGGAACCGGGCGCTGATCAAGCCGTCGGAATTCACGCCGCGAACGTCGGATCTGCTCCAGCAATCGATCGCCGAATATTTCGCGCCTGACGAGGTCGCGGTCGTGACAGGCGGTGCCGATGTGGGGGCCGCCTTCGCGGCGTTGCCCTTCGATCACCTGATATTCACCGGCGCCGGCTCGGTCGCAAAGCATGTGATGCGCGCTGCCGCGGAGAATCTCGTGCCCCTGACGCTCGAGCTTGGCGGGAAGAGCCCTGTGATCCTCGGTGCGAGCGTGGACATGCCCGTCGCCGCAGCGCGGATCATGGCCGGAAAAACCCTGAACGCCGGTCAAATATGCCTGGCGCCTGATCATATATTCGTGCCTCGTGGGCTACGCGACAGCTTTGTCACCGAGGCACGGCAGGCGACCGAGGCGATGTTCGGCTCCCTCAAGGATAATCCTGACTACACGGCCATGATATCGGACAGGCACTTCGAGCGCGTGCGCGGCTATGTCGCGGACGCGCGTGAGAAGGGTGCCACGATCGTCGAGATCAACCCCGCTGGCGAGACGTTCGAACAGCAGGAGCATCGCCGGATACCTCCGACACTCATTCTCGATGCGACCCGCGACATGGCGGTGATGCAGGACGAGATATTCGGGCCGCTTCTGCCGGTCGTTGCATATGACAGCGCCGAGGAGGTTGTGGCGGAGATCAATGCGCACGACCGGCCGCTTGCGCTTTACTATTTTGGATCGGAAGCGGGCGAACGCGATCGCATCATCGATGCCACGACCTCGGGCGGTGTGTGCGTCAATGACGTGATCATGCATTGCGCGCAGGAAAATCTGCCTTTCGGCGGCATCGGGCCTTCGGGTATGGGTGCCTATCACGGGATCGACGGCTTTCGCGAATTCAGCCATCGCAAGGCGATCCACACTCAGCTCGGCAGGGATCTGGGGCCGATGAAGCTTTTCAGGCCGCCCTATGGCGCCAAGCTTCGCGCCTTCGTCGACAAGCAGATCGGAGCGGGCGCCCGGTAGAAGGAGCTAGCCGTCGAATTTGAACACGCTGTCCGCGCGCGCCAGACCAATCGACTGATCGGGGACGCATTGGTACATGAGATATTCGACGGCCCTCCCGTCCCCCCGACCCTCGGCGACCGCCATCACATGGTTCAGCCAGGAATAGCGCGCGTGGCTGGTTTCGAAGCGGGGCTGCGTCGCAAAATAGGTCTCGCCGAAATCGACCGTCTCGCCGGCCTTGTATTTGGCCGCAGCCTGCGGCGTCGTGTTGGCGACCCCGAAATATTGGACGAAGATGTTCGCCATGTCGTGGGTGACGATGACGAGCCGAACGTCGATGTGAAAGACGCCCTCCTGGTCGATCAACTCGAACTCGCCTCCGACAGGCGCGACCGTGCCCTTGATACGTGGGCCTTCGACGGTGCCGCCGCCCAGCTGCCACACGTTGCGGCGACCCTTTGGTATCGGTCCGATCGGATAGCGGTTGCCCAGATCGACGCGCATGCGCAGCAGGGGTTCAAGGTGCATGCTCTTCTCCATCAAGTTGGAATGCTCGGCTGCTACGGGCTGTCGTTTGGAAGCGGGCAGCGTCGTATCCTAAGACGGGCCGCGATAATAATCAATTGACCAATTAACTTGCCACCTGACGTCCGCTTGCCTATCGATCGGTTTTAGGAAGACGCTGCGCGCGCAAGTGGCGAGCCGGACGTATAAGGATGGGAGACAGCTGAGATGAAAGGGACAGCAGCAGCGCAGACGCCCGTGATCATCGCCGTCGGCGAGATTGTGGACCGCCCGGATGACCCGGGCAAGGCGCTCGAACCTGTGGCGCTGATGGCAGAAGCGCTGCGCCGCGCGGCGGCGGAAACGCCGGCCGTTCTCGGCGCGCTGGACTCGATCGATCTCGTCGGACAGGTCACCTGGCGCTACCGCGACCCCGTAGCTCTTCTTTGCGAGAAGCTCTCGATCGGCCCCGCCCGTGCCCAAAATGCCAGCATGGGCGGCGAAACGCCTATTCGCCTCCTGCACGAGGCAGCACTCCGTATCGCGCGGGGTGACAGCGCCGTTGCCGCGATCGTCGGCGGTGAGGCCGTCAATGCGATGGGCAAGGCGCGCAAGGCCAAGGCGAAGCTCGACTGGACCCCGCTCGCTCCCAAAGAGGAAACCGTCGCGGTCGACTTCGCCTCGCTTCCGATGCGCAAGGCCTCGAAAAAGCTCGGAATGACTGCGCCCGTTCATATCTACCCGCTCTATGAGAACGCCTTCCAAGCCGCCCGCGGGCAGACCCCGGCCGAGGGCCGCGCCGCTGCCGCCGAACTCTGGGCGGACTATGCCAAGGTAGCCGCGTCCAATGAAACCGCATGGTTGCGTTCCGCGCCGGGAGCGGCAGAGATCGGCACGCCTTCGGAGAGCAACCGGCTGGTGGCCTTTCCCTATCCCAAGCTGATGGTCGCGAACCCTTCGGTCAACCAAGCGGCCGCGATCGTCGTGGCAAGCCTCGAATGGGCCCTCGCCAACGGGATTCCCGAAGAGCGGCTGATCTATATCTGGGATGGCGCGGCAGCGCAGGAGCCCGGGGATTATCTGGAACGCGACCGCTATGACCAGTCGACCGCGCAGCGCGTGGTTCTGGAGCAGGCAGTCGAGATCGCTGGCGGCGATGCCTCCGCGATCGATCTGGCGGAAATGTACAGCTGCTTTCCGATTGTGCCCAAGATGGCGCTCGAGACGCTGAAGCTGCGGCCGGACGTCAAGCCGACGGTGACCGGCGGGCTGACCTTCTTTGGCGGCCCGATGAACAATTATATGAGCCACGGCGTCTGCGCGATGGTCCGGGAGATGCGGGCCGGAAAGGGAACCACAGGCCTTCTCTACGGCCAGGGCGGCGTCGTATCCAAACATCATGCGCTGTTGATCTCGACGCGGCCACCGGAGAAGACTTTGAGGCCGGACTATTCGGTTCAGGCCAGGGCGGACGCGTTGCGCGGCTCCGTGCCCGAATTTACAGAGACCTATGAGGGCGCTGCCACCGTCGAAACGCACACGATCATTTATACGCCGAAGGGCGAGGTCCTCCACGGCGTCGTGATCGCGCGCACCGCAGATGGCCAGCGAACGATCGCGAAGGTACGGCGTGACGATGATCGATCGATCTTGGTCCTCTCCTCGCTCGACGCCAATCCCATCGGCACGTCCGGCCATATTCGCATCGATGCCTTTGGCGCCCGAATATGGGAGGTAGGCGAGAAGCGCGACCGGCGCGCGGCGCCGCACCGCTTCTGTCTCGTCGAACGCGACGGGCCGATCACTCTGGTCACGATCAATCGCCCCGACGCGATGAACGCGTTGACGCCATATGCGAACGAGGAGCTGGCCGAGGTTTTCGACGACTTCCAGGCTGATCCCGATCAGTGGGTGGCCATCCTGACGGGGGCCGGCGACAAAGCCTTTTCGTCGGGCAATGACCTCAAGTTCACCGCGCAGTCGATGGCTGCGGGGTTGCCGCTCGAGACACCGACCAAGGGATTTGCCGGCCTCACCGCGCGCTGGGACAACAACAAGCCCGTGATCGCCGCGGTAAATGGTATTGCCATGGGTGGCGGCTTCGAGATTGCATTGGCCTGCGACCTCATCATCGCGGCCGAAGGCGCCGTTTTCGCTCTTCCCGAGCCCAAGGTTGGCCTCGCCGCTCTTGCGGGGGGGCTCCACCGTCTGCCGCGGCAGATCGGCCTCAAGCAGGCCATGGGCATGATCCTCACCGCCCGCCGCGTATCGGCCGCTGAAGGTCTGTCGCTTGGCTTCGTCAATGAAGTGGTGCCGCAAGACGAACTGCTCGCAGCGGCGCGGCGTTGGGCCGATGACATCGCCGCGTGCAGCCCGATGTCGATCCGGGCTTCCAAGGAGGCCGTCATGAAAGGCCTGGACGAAAGCGACCTCGCGGCCGCCTATGGGAACCAGACGCGATATCCGGCGATCGGAGCGCTTTTCCGGTCGGACGATGTGCGCGAGGGGCCGCTCGCGTTCGCCCAGAAGCGGCCACCGGTCTGGAAGGGCCGATAGGTTTTCTCGGGGTCTGCCGGGAAGGAGAGGGGGAATGGGTGTGGCGACAGCTTTTGATCTGACCGGGCGCGTGGCGCTCGTGACCGGCGCTTCGTCCGGACTTGGCGCGGGCTTTGCGCGCGTGCTCGCTGAGGCCGGCGCTAAGGTGGTCCTTGCGGCGCGGCGTGTCGACCGGCTCGAGGCAGAGGTCGATGCGATCAGGGGGCAGGGCGGCGAGGCGCTCGCCGTGGCCCTCGATGTCACGGACGAAGCCTCGACAATAGCGGCCTATGATGCAGCCGAGGCAGCTTTCGGAACTGTCGACACGATTGTCGCCAATGCGGGTATCGCGAGCGACAACGCCGCCCTGCACCTCACCGCCTCGCATGTCGACGATCTGCTCGCTGTCAACGTCCGGGGCGCCTTCCTGACCGCCACCGAAGGAGCGCGGCGGCTCGTGGCAGCGGGAAGCCGCGAGCGCGAGCATGGCCGAGTCGTCATCATCGGCTCTATCACGGCCGAGCGGGCGCTGCCCGCGGCGTCCGTTTACGGCGCGACCAAGGCCGCTGCGCGCCATATGGCCAAGGCATTTGCGCGCGAATGGGCGCGGCGCGGCATCAATGTGAATGTCATCCAGCCTGGCTATTTCGAGTCCGAGATGACGGCGGAGATGGTCGGAAGTGAAGCGGGGCAGGCCTATATCGCTTCCTTTCCGCGCGCCCGCTTGCGCCCGGCGAGCGATCTCCACGCGCCGCTGCTGTTTCTCTGCTCGGACGCATCGCTCGGGATAACCGGTACGGTCATCACCGTCGATGATGGACAATCGCTATAAGACATCCTTGCGACTTGCCTCTCCCGCTTTGGCTCCGGAGGGGGCGTTAGCCTCCGGTCAGCGCAGAAACTGGCCGTCGTCGACCTTGAGGATCGTCCCGGTGACCGCTTCCGAGGCGGGCGACACCAAATAGAGCAAGCTTGAATCAAGTTGCTCCGGCAAACCCAGCCGCTTGCGCGGAAAGGTGCCGATAAAGGCGTCGCCGGTCCGTGACCGCATCCCGTCCATCATCTCGGAATCGAACGAGCCCGGGGCAATGCAATTGACGTTGATATGAAAGCGCGCCCATTCGATCGCCAGGGCTTCGCTCATCCGCACGACCGCAGCCTTGCTCGTCGCATAAAGGGCGGCACCCTGCCTGGGCGCCACAAAGGCCGCTATCGAGGCTATATTGACGATCCGCCCGTGTTGCCTGGCCTCGATGAGCCGCGTTGCAACCTCGCGCGCGAAGAGGAAGGGCGCACGCACGTTCACGTCGAGCACGCGATCGATGAGATCGAGCGGCATGCGCGTTGCGAGCTGCGCATCGGGAATGCCGGCGTTGTTGATGAGGATCCCGGTTGTTCCGAAAGCCGCCTGCGCCTTATCGACAGCCTCGACGATTTGCCCCGGGTCAGCGACATCGGCTGCGACGGCGGTCGCTCTGCCGCCCGCCGCCTCTATCTCGGCGACCAGCGCTTCGAGGCGTTCGATACGTCGGCCGACGACCGTAACGGCGGCACCCGCCGCTGCGAGCGTTTTGGCAAAGCGGTGGCCGAGCCCCGACGAGGCCCCGGTGACGATCGCAGACTGGCCCGCGAGAAGCGAGGCATCCTTCGGCGCGGCGGTCATCGCGATGTGGCTCCGGCAGATTTGTCCCTGGCCCAATATTCGTCGCGGATGAGGCGTTTGTAGAGCTTGCCGGTGTCGAGCCGGGGGAGCGCTTTCGAGAAGTCGATCTGACGAGGTGCCTTGACGTGACTGAGCTTCTCGCGCGCGAGCGCGGTAAGTTCAGCCGCAAGCGCGTCACCGGCGTCGGACCAGTGGACGGGCTGAACGACCGCGATCACGCGCTCGCCCATCTCTTCGTCCGGTCCGCCGATCACGGCGACGTCCGCGACCTTTGGATGTGTCACCAGCAGATTCTCGATCTCCTGCGGATAGATGTTCACCCCACCCGAGATGATCATGAAGCTCTTGCGGTCGGTGAGATAGAGATAGCCTTCCTCGTCGACCCAGCCGATGTCGCCGAGCGTCGTCCATCCCTCCGCATGCCGCGACTCGTCGGTCTTGGCAGCGTCGTTGTGATACTCGAACCGCGGCCCGCCGCTGAAATAGATCGTGCCTTCCTGCCGAGGCGGAAGCTCCTGTCCTTCTTCGTCGCAAATGTGGAGCTTCGTCGTCAGGGGCCTGCCGACCGAGCCCTTGTGAGCGAGCCACTCCTGAGGCCCGATGAAGGTCCCGCCATTGCCTTCGGATCCACTGTAATATTCATGAATGATCGGACCGAACCAGTCCATCATCGCTTCCTTGACCGGGACCGGGCAGGGGGCGGCGGCGTGGACCACGGTGCTCAGCGACGAGACGTCATGGGCGGCGCGCTCGCCCTCCGGCATCTTGAGCATGCGGATGAAATGAGTCGGCACGAATTGCGCGATCGTCACCTTGTATCGCGCGATGGCGGCGAGCGCCGTCTCGGGGGCAAAGCGCTCCATGAGAACGACGGTGGCGCCAAGGCGCATCATCGCCATCGTCCAGCGGAGCGGTGCCGCATGATAAATGGGGGCAGGGCAGAGATAGATGCTGTCCGCCGACGCGCCGTAGAGTTGCGTCGCCACCATGACGACCGAGTCCGGCTTGTCGATGGGCTCGCCGCAGATCGGGCTCGGCTTGATGCCTTTCGGCCGTCCCGTCGTGCCCGACGAATAGAGCATGTCATAGCCCGCCTGTTCGTCGGCGACCGGGACTGGGGGCATTGCGCTGCGCTCGGACTCGAAATCGAGATAGCCCGCGATCCGGCCGCCTGTTGCGAACAGGTCGATATCGAGGTCGCGCCGCGCGATTTCCGCCGCGACCTCGCCTTGCGCGGCCGAAATGATGAAGATCCGGGCGCCGCTGTCGCGCAATATATATTCGACTTCGTCAGCCTGGAGCTTGTTGGAGATGGTGACGAAGTAGAGGCCTGCACGCTGGGCAGCCCAGGCGATCTCGTAAAAAGCGGGCGAATTGGGAAGGCACATCGCGATCGTCGAGCCGGGAGCCAGTCCGAGGGCCCTAAATAGCTGCGCGCCCTGGTTCGAGCGGCGGTCGAGATCGGAATAGCGCAGCGCCTCGCCCGTTTCGGCCATGATCAGGGCGGGCTTGTGGGGCGTCGAGCGGGCATGGATCGAGGGATGCATAGTGTCCGTCCTCTCAGGGGATCATCACGGCCTTCACGCACCGTCCGGCGTGCTGGTCGGCAATGGCTTCGTTGATCTGCGATAGCGGATATCTGCGAACGAGACGGTCGAAAGGCAGCTCTCCCGCCTTGTAGAGCTCGATCATGCGGGGGATGAACATATCGGGTAGGCTATCGCCTTCGATGATGCCCATCACGATATGACCCGCACCGACCAGTTGGTTGATCGAAAGACCCAGCCGATCGTCGGCGGGGCTTGCGATTCCGACAAGTCCGAAGGTCGCGCGCGGCGCCAATGCAGTCATCGCGGATTCGATGACCTCTCGCCGGCCTGTCGTGTCGAACGCATAATCGACCCCGACCGGGACGATTTCGCGGATTGCCGTCGCAAAGTCGGCGGAGGCCGGATCGATGACGTGCGTCGCACCAAGTTCGAGCGCCAGGGCCCGGCGTTCCTCCCGCGGCTCGACAACGAGGATGGTGGCACATTCCTGGACCTTGGCGCCGAGGACCGCACTCAGCCCCACCGCGCCGGCGCCGATCACAAGAAGCGACGAGCCTTTGGGGCAGGCGAGCGAGTTCATCACCGCGCCCACGCCCGTCTGGACACCGCAACCCAGCGGGCCAAGCAACTCGATCGGCAGCGCTGGGTCGACGCGGACGGTGTTGCGTTCATTGGCAAGTGCATAGGATGCGAATGACGACTGGCCGAAGAAGTTCGCACTTGCGGGTTCTTCGCCGACACAGAGCGTCCGGCTTCCGTCCACTCGGCAGCCGCCATAGTTCATTTGTGCGAAGCGAACACAATAGGCCGGCCGGCCCTCATCGCACCGGGGGCATTCGCCGCAGCTGTTGAAGGTCAGTACGACATGATCGCCAGGGCGCACCTTCGACACCCCCTCGCCGACGCGCTCGACGATACCCGACCCTTCATGGCCAAGCACCGCCGGCGCCTTCATGATCTGGAGACTTCCGCCAAAGGCAAGGTCGGTATGACAGAGGCCGACGCCCGCGATGCGGACCAATATCTCGCCCGGCCGCGGATCTTCGAGCATGATATCCTCGATATCCCACCGCCCCCCCGGGGTGCGGGCTACCGCGGCGAATGCTTGCTTGGCCATGCTCCATCTCCCATGCGCCGTCGCCGTTCGTCCATTGTCGAAAGGGGCAGCGGCGATCCTTGCTCGCGTGGAATTATCAATTGGCAAAAAAATAATCAATCAACTAATGAAATTCTCTGATGCTCGTGATGGGCGCTGACGCGAAGAGTGTGAGGGAGAGTGACAGTGGCCGGGGACGCGTTTCGTGAGGATATTTTCAAGAACAGGACATTGTTCGTCGCCGGAGGGTCAGGTGGCATCAATCTCGCGATTGCCGAGCGATTCGCCGAACTCGGGGCGAACATAAGCCTCATAAGCCGCGATGCCGAGCGGGTGTGTGCAGCCGCCAGGAGCATTGATCCGGGTGGTGCGCGCGCAATGGGGCTCGCCGCCGATGTTCGCGATTTCGAGGCGGTGGACGCAGCCTTCGCTGCGACGGTCGAACGGTTCGGGGAGATCGACTTCGTCGTTTCCGGTGCTGCTGGAAATTTTCTGGCACCGGTGATTGGCATGTCCGCAAACGCATTCAAGACGGTCATAGACATCGACCTTCTGGGCACTTTCAACGTGATGCGCGCTGCGTTCGACCATTTGCGCAAACCTGGCGCGTCGCTCATCTCGATTACGGCGGGACAAGCCATTCGCCCGACGATGTTCCAGGCGCATGCCGGCGCGGCAAAGGCAGGGATCAACAATCTGACCCAGACGCTCGCGATGGAGTGGGGGCCAACCGGCGTTCGCGTAAACGCCATCGCTCCGGGGCCGATCGGCGATACTGAAGGCATGCGCAGGCTGACCGCATCGGAGGCTGCGACCGCGGCGTTGAAGAAACGGATTCCGCTGCGCGACTATGGCGTCAAGCGCGACATCGCCGATCTCGCGGTATTTCTTTGCACCCCCAATGCAAAATATATCACCGGAGCAATTCTCGATTGTGACGGAGGTTCTGTGCTCGGTGACGCGTCGGCAGACGCCCTCACTGTCCCGCCGCGATAGGCAAGGACCGCTCAGCCTTCGAGGAGGTTGTCCTGTAGCCGGCCAAGATCGCTATCCGAGAGGCCGAGGACGTCCTTCGCGAAGCTGGATATCGAGCCATGCCGCCACTCCAGTTCGCGAAAGGCAGCCTCGATATAGCTGCGATCGGCGCGCATAAGGATTTCGAGCGCATCGGGCGCCAGGCGTTCCATCCACTTTCCTTGCATGCCCGCCGCCGCCGCACTCGCGGTCAGGCGTTTCCAGTCGAGCAGTTCGGCCGTCTTGCAATAGTCCGCGATGATATATTCCCGGCGAATTCCGATGAGATCGAGCAATAGTGCGATGGCGATGCCGGTGCGGTCCTTCCCGGCCGAGCAGTGGATGAGCACCGGCAGGCTGCCTGCGGCGATATGGCGATACAGGCTGGCGAGATGCGTCGCGTGCCTGTCGGCCAGGCTTCGGTAGAAATGCCGCACTGCTTCGGCATAATCATCGGGCTTGAGGTCGCGCGCAAACAACCGCTGATCGCCTGAAAGATCGATATCGCCCTCGTCCCAGACCAAGGTAGTGCGCTTTTCCGCAAAAGCCGGAACGGTCGGATGGAGCGCGCGCTCGCTGGCCAGGCGCAGGTCTGCGATCGTGGAAATCGCGTCGAGCGATTCGTTGCGGATATCGTCGCTCGTCAACTCGTCCAGCCGGGCGGACCGCCATATCAGCCGTCGCTTCAAAACCCTGCCATCGCGGGCCGGATAGCCGCCGACCTCCCGAAAGTTCTGGCCGCCGGCAAGTGCGACCAGCCGGTCCTCTTCGATCACGACAGTCTCGGTCATATGATATCCCACAAAAAGGTGCGCCCGTGCGCCGCGTTTATCAACCAGTCTCGGGTTTCCAATCTGTGACGCCATTCCCTTCGACTTTGGCGTCATCGCCCGGTGCCCGGGCTCCATCCCCGCTCATGCTAGACCGGAAGAACCCGCCCCAGCCTTATTATGTGATTGATTAATTGATTGTGCAACCCGGTCGGGGGATGCTAGCTCACCGGATCAGCAATGGAAAAGGTCCGCGGATGACAGGCAAGCCGCTTCGCGTTCAGGTCGAAAGCGCCGAAGACGTAGCCGTCGTGCGCTTCGCCAATCCGCCGCACGGCACCGTCTCGAACGGCGGTGCGGCGGACCTTGTCGCGGCGATCAGGCCCCTCCTCGCGGCGGCCGAAACACGAGCGATCATTCTCACAGGCGGTCAGGACGGCATCTTCATCCGCCACGCCGACGTCCGGCAAATTGCAACTTCGCTTGAACGCGTAGGCATGGGAAGCGTCGATCCGCAAGCCTTTGCGACCAGCGCATTCGCCGAACTCGGCGCGATGCTCGACGCCGCCGAAAAGCCGGTGATCGCCGCGATTGACGGCCTGTGCATGGGCGGCGGCTTCGAAATTGCACTCGCCTGCACCATGCGGATCGCATCGCCCGCCGCCACCGCGATCGGCCTTCCCGAAATTCGCCTCGACATCTTCCCCGGCGGAGGGGGAACGCAGCGGCTGTCGCGACTGGTCGGACGCCATCGGGCCCGCCTGTTCATGCTCCGCGGCGACGTCATGACGGCCAGCCAGGCGCTGGCGGCCGGCCTTGTCGATGAAGTGGTCCCCTGTGCGCTCGATCGTGCCCTCGAATTGGCCGGCATGTTCGCCGGCCGTTCGACCGCCGCGGTGTCCGCGATCCTGCGCCTGACGGCCACTGACGAAGACCGGGAGAGGCTGGCCGCGGAAGCTTGCCGGTTTGGCGAGCTTGGCCTCACCGGCGAGGTGCTGCCGGAGGCGCTCTTCCAGTTCGCAGAAGGCGATGTCGGACTTGAAGCGATGCGATGAAGGGGCTGTGCGCAGCGTCAGGCGTCAGGCGTCAGGCGTCAGGGCTCCGGCGAAACTCTGACGACGAGCTTTCCGTCGTTGCCCCCTGTAAACAGCAGGTCGAGCGCGGCCACCGCCTCCTCGAGCCCGTCGACGACATGATCCTTCCAGGCAAGCCGGCCCTCGGCAATCCACGACGAGAGGTCGGCGAATGCTCCAGGCGCCTGGCGAAGATAATCGATCACGATGAAGCCTCGAACGGTCAGGCGCTGCATGAGGATTCGCCCGAAGTCGCGCGGCCCCGGCATTGGCCCGTCCTCATTGTAGGCGGAGATCATTCCGCACAGCGCCATGCGGCCATCCTTGCGGAGACGCGAGAAAACGGCATCCATGATCGGACCGCCGACATTTTCGAAATTCATGTCGATACCTGTCGGGTACAGCCGGTCGAGCGCGACACCGACATCCTCGTTGCGATAGTCGATCGCCGAATCAAACCCCAGCGTCTCGGTAAGCCAGCCGCATTTTTCCGGGCCGCCGGCAATCCCGACCACTTGCGCGCCCTTGATGCGGCCGATTTGACCGACGATCGAGCCGACGGCACCCGCCGCCGCGGACACCGCCAGGACTTCGCCTTCCCGAGGCTTGCAGATGTCCAGCAGCCCGAAATAGGCCGTCAGTCCCGTCGCCCCGAGGACCGACAAATAGGCCGTCAGCGGAACTCCAGCCTGCGGCGCGATACGACGCGATCCGCGCTCATTCGCTATCGAGTAAAGCTCCCAACCGCCGGTCGATGGCAGGACGAGGTCCCCGACGCGAAAGCGGTCCGAGCGCGAAGCCTCGACGACCCCGATCGTGCCGCCGCGCATGACGTCGCCCACACCGACCGGAGGCAGATATTGGTCGCGATCGCTCATCCAGAGCCGGTTCGTCGGATCAAGCGAAAGATAGAGGTTGCGAACCAATATCTCTCCGTCCGCGAGCGGGCCTATGGGCGTTTCCCGCAGTTCCAGGTCCGCAGCGCCAGGCGCGCCTTGCGGACGGCGCTTCAATATCCATTGGCGGTTCTTCATATCCTATCTCCTTAAGCGCGGGACAGCGACCAGAGCCAATTCCCATCCGGGGCGCGCGGCGACCCTTTCACAAGAAAGTCTGACCATGATTGCCATCAAATTCTGCCTGCGGCGGTTGCCCGCTCTCACATTGTCCGAATTTCAGGACTATTGGCTCAATCAACATGCACCGCTTGTTCGCAGCGTTGCCGAGACGCTTGGCATCCGCCGCTATGTCCAGTCGCACGCCCTTGACGACGACGGGCTTACCCGTGCTTTGGCTGGCCGCGGCTGCGAGCTTCCGCCCTACGACGGTATTGCCGAGCTTTGGTACGATAGCGCGGCTGCCGTGCGAGCGGCGGGTATGACCGAGGCAGGACGCGCCGCAGGCAGGCTGCTGCTCGCCGACGAGAAAAGGTTCATCGACCTTCCCAACTCGCCCATCTTCTGGGTTCAGGGGCACGACATCATCAGCAATGGATAGCGGCGGGCGAATGCGCCGCCCGCCGCTATTTGTTATCGGCTCCAATCCGTCAGCCAAAGCTTCGACGTCAAAGCCTTTCGATGATGATCGCCGGCGCCATGCCGCCGGCGGCGCACATGGTGACCAGGCCATAGCGGCCGCCCGAGCGTTCGAGTTCGTCGAGCGCGGTGCCGATCAGGATCGAGCCGGTCGCGCCGATCGGGTGACCGAGCGCCATCGAACCGCCGTTGATGTTGACCTTTTCACGATCCAGATCCAGGTCGCGGATGAACTTCTCGGCAACGACCGAGAAGGCCTCGTTGATTTCCCAGACGTCGATGTCGTCCTTGGTCAGCCCCGCCTTTTCGAGCACCTTCTTCGCCGCCGGGGCCGGGGCGTTGAGCATCAGCGTCGGGTCGTCGCCGATATTGGCATAAGCGACGATGCGCGCGCGCGGGGTCAGGCCGTTCTTCTCGGCATAGGCTTGCGACGTGAGCAGGATCGCCGCGGCGCCGTCGACGACGCCCGACGAATTGCCCGCATGATGGAAATGCTGGATTTCGAGGTCGGGATAGCGGCGGTTGATCTGCTTGCGGAAGGTCACCCCGCCGCCAAGATCGAAATCGGCCAGGCCGCTGAAGCTGGGCTTCAGCGCGGCAAGCCCTTCGGCGGTCGTTTCGGGGCGCGGAAACTCCTCGCGGTCGAGCGCAACGCTGCCGTCTGGGTTAAGGACGGGGACGACCGACTTGCTGAAACGTCCTTCCTTGATCGCCTTGTCGGCGCGCTGCTGGCTGACGAGCGCGAGCGCATCGAGAGCCTCGCGGCTGATGCCTTCCATCGTCGCGATCGCGTCGCCGCAAATTCCCTGGTGCGATTGCGGGTGGAGCGTGTCGAGCGCTTCATGACCCGATCCCATCATCTGGGGGGCAAGGCCGGCGTTGGCCTGCTCAGCGGCGTGGCTGGCGGTAAAGCTCATCATTTCGGTGCCGCCGGCGATCACGCAATCTTCCATACCCGACATCACCGACGCCGCCGCGAAGTTCACCGAACTGATGCCGCCGCCGCAGAAGCGGTCGAGCGTCGTGCCGCTCGCCTTGATGTCATAGCCCGCCGAAAGCGCCGCCATGCGGCCGAGGTCACCGCCCTGCTTGCCGACCTGGCTCGACGTCGACCAGACGATGTCGTCGACCGTTGATGTGTCGAGATTATTGCGGTCGCGGATCGCAGCGAGCACCGTCGCGGCAAGATGCTGCGGGTGAAGGTGCGAAAGCGCGCCCTTGCCGGGCTTGCCGATCCCGCGCGGGGTGCGGACGGCGTCGATGATATAGGCTTCAGTCATGAAAGCATCCTTGCAAGAAGTTGGTCCGATCCAGAATTAGTCGAGCGATTAATTTAATCCCTCGCTTCGATCAAGCGAATTGGTCGGTGCGGACGGAGGGCTCGGGAGCCCGACCGGCAGCGAGGCTGCATGCAAAAAACGCTTGCCTCGTCGCATAATCAATTGAATGATTAAATAGAGCCAATTGTTTGCGGCCACCTGATGGGAGAAAATCCGGATGAGCTTTTTCGATAGCTTCACGATGACGATCGGCGGCAAGGCCGTCTCGTCGAGCGAGACGATCGATGTCATCAATCCGGCAACCGAGGAGATCGTTGCCAAAGCTCCCGACTGCTCGGAAAAGCAGTTGGATGACGCCGTGGCCGCCGCCCGCGCGGCCTTTCCCGGCTGGCGTGCTACACCGATCGAGGAGCGGCGGCGCGCGGTGGCCAGGATTGGCGAGGTTCTGACCGAGCACCAGGCCGACTTCGCCCGTCTGTTTACGCTTGAGCAGGGACGCCCGCTCGACGGCGCGGCGCAGGAGATCGCCTTCGCCGCCTATTGGGCCAATGAGGTATCGAAGCAGGACATTCCGGTTACCGTCACCGAGGATAGCGCTTCAAAACGGTCCGAAACGCGCCACGTCCCGCTCGGGGTGGTCGCGGGCATCGTACCCTGGAACTTCCCGGTCAATCTCGCCGTATGGAAGATCGCACCGGCGCTGCTTACCGGCAATACCCTGGTGCTCAAGCCTTCGCCCTTTACACCGCTCACGATGCTCAAGTTGGCCGAGCTTCTTCGCGAGCATCTTCCGCCAGGCGTGTTCAACGTGATCAGCGGCGGCGATCGCCTTGGCCCTTGGCTGACCGCGCATGAGGGCATCGACAAGATCAGTTTCACAGGCTCGACCGCGACTGGCAAGCGCGTCATGGAAACCGCGTCCAAAGGCCTCAAGCGGGTGACCCTCGAGCTCGGGGGCAATGATGCGGCAATTGTCATGCCCGATGTGGCGCTGGATGAGGTGGCCGACAAGCTCTTCTTCTCGGCCTTCGCGAACAGCGGCCAGATCTGCATCGCGACGAAGCGGATGTATGTGCACGAAGATGTGTATGACAAGGTGGCGGATGCACTTGTCGCGCGCGCGCGCGCCGCGAAGGTCGGCGACGGGCTCGACCAGGGAAGCAATTTCGGACCGATCCAGAACCGCCCCCAGTTCGAACGTGTCAAGAATCTCATCGAGGACGCCAAGCAGCAGGGGCTGCGCTTCCTTGCCGGCGGCGACGTTCCCGAAGGAACTGGCTTCTTCGTTCCACTCGCGATCGTCGACAACCCACCCGAGGATAGCCGCGTGGTGCAGGAGGAGGCTTTTGGCCCGGTCCTCCCGCTGCTGAAGTTCCGCGACATCGACGAGGTGGTCGCTCGTGCCAACGCCTGCGAATATGGTCTCGGCGGCTCGATCTGGTCAGCCGACACGGAGGCCGCAGCGGACATCGCGTCGCGTCTCGAGACGGGAACCGTGTGGA
The DNA here is from genome assembly GCF_005503695.1 of Sphingopyxis sp. 2PD. Classification (GTDB taxonomy): domain Bacteria; phylum Pseudomonadota; class Alphaproteobacteria; order Sphingomonadales; family Sphingomonadaceae; genus Sphingopyxis. The sequence goes on along the minus strand of NZ_SCMU01000006.1, from coordinate 34,275 downwards.
TCAACGACACGCTCTACATCATGCCCTGGACGCCCTTCGCGGGTCACAAGCAATCGGGGATCGGCGTCGAGAACGGCAAGGAGGGACTGCTCGAGTTCACGGTGCCCCAGACGATTACGATCGCCAAATAGGTCCAGCGGAGCTTGGCGTCGGTCTCGGCGCGAGGGGGCAGAATCGTGCGGCTGCGGCTGGAGGCGCCACGCCTGGGCCGCGGCGCCTTGCGTCCTTCCCGCGCAGCTCAACCGGGGCGGCGCGCCGTCAGTTCGCGCGCGGGTCGGCCGAGATTCCCCTGATAAGGTTGTTGCAGAGCTCCGATACGTAGCGGCGTTTGAGATCGTCGTTGATCTCCTCAAGGCCGAACACATGTCGCGCCTGGTGGCGTGAATGGAACAGCTGGTCGCAGGCCCCGACGATCATGAAATAGAAGACCAGAGGATCGACCTCGCGGAAGATGCCCTTGGCCCGGCCTTCTTCCAGAATCGCGCGCTGCGCCTTGGCGACCGGCAGGCTGATTTCCTCGGCGATCTGCTTGCCATAATCGCCCGACGGCTCGTTGGCCAGCTCGTGCATCAGCCGGTTGACATAGGGATATTGATAATAGGTGTTGACCATGCCGCTGATGTGGATGCGCAACTTGTCCTGCGGCGAAATATCCATTTTCAGCAGCTGCTGCAGGTCCGCCATTCCCTGACCCAGCCGGCGGCGAAGCAGCGCCATCAGCATGCCCGCCTTGTTGCCGAAATAATATTTGACCAGCGCAGAATTGACCCCGCTCCGCGCAGCAATTTCGCTCAACGAAATATCGGTCGTACCCCGCTCGGCCATCAATTGTCCCGCCGCTTCCAGCAGTCGCTCGCGAGACTCCGCTGTCGACGAACCGCCTTCCGCCTCGATCTGCACCTTCATTCGTCACTCCCTGTGGTCGTCCCGGCACGACCATCCCCTGCAATCGGCCCGCCGCAGCTTGCGGCTAGCCGTTCGGATATGGCGTAAATTAATTGATTGAACAATATATTCCCACGCCCTGTGGCGGCGGCGCTGGTCCTATTTGCCAGCCGGTCCAGGCGATAACCTCCACAGCGTTCGCCAGATATAGATGGCCTGCGCGACGCTTGCCTGAAATTATCTATGCGATTAATTGATGGTCCATCGCAATTGAAAAAGTGAGGAGAGTGAGGCCATGGACCTGCAGTTCAGCCGCGCCGACAGGGCGTTCCAGGCCGAGGTTCGCCGCTTCTTCGAAACCGAGTTCCCGCCTTCTGTCCTGAACAAGGTTCGCACCGGTCAGTTTCTCCGCCGTCAGGATTATGAAGCCGCACAGCAGGCGCTCCAGGCCCGTGGCTGGTTGGCTGCCAGCTGGCCCCGCGAGTTCGGAGGCACGGGATGGACGCCGGTCGAACGCTATCTGTTCGAAGAGGAAATGGAGCTGGCGGGCGCGCCGAACCTGATTCCGATGGGCCTCATCTATATCGGGCCGATCATCTGTGCGTTCGGCACGCCCGAACAACAGCAGCGCTGGCTGCCCGACATCCTCTCGTCGCGCTCCTTCTGGGCGCAAGGCTATTCGGAACCCGACGCGGGGTCCGACCTCGCCAGTCTCGCCTTTTCGGCGGTACGCGATGGCGACGATTATATTCTGAATGGCTCCAAGATATGGACAAGCGGCGCCCACATCGCGGACTGGATTTTCTGCCTCTGCCGGACTTCGCACGAAGAAAGAAAGCAGGACGGCATATCGCTCATCTGCGCCCCGATGAATTGCGAAGGCATCAGCGTGCGGCCGATCGTTTCGATCGATGGCGCGCATGAGCTGAACCAGGTCTTCTTTACCGACGTCCGTGTTCCCGCCGCAAACCGCATCGGGGAGGAGGGGCGCGCGTGGCATTATGCAAACGTCCTTCTCAAGAATGAGCGCCTCTCTTACGCGCATGTTGGCCGCAAGAAGCGCGACCTTGCGACCCTCCGCACGATGGTCGCGGGCGACCGCGCCTTCGCCCGGCGGCTTGCCGATGCAGAATTTACGGTGATGGTGCTCGAACAGCAGGTTCTGAAGGCGCTTGTGCATGGAAGCGATGCGGCCACCGTCGCAAGTCTGAAGATCGGTTGCACGCAGGCCGCGCAGTTGATCACCGAGCTGTATATCGACCGGGCAGGGGAGCATGCGGCGCCCTTTTTCGATCGCTCTCGTTCCGACTGGCATGAGGCGACGCCGCTCATTCCCGAGTTTGCCGCGGTCGCCACGGCTTCCTATTTCTTCGAGCGCGCGCAAACGATCTACGGGGGGACCACGGAAATTCAGAAGAATCTGGTCTGGCGCGCCATCGACTCCGCTCGCTGAGCGTCGGTCGCGCTCCGTGCCGTCATGTTTCGGCGCATGTCACGCCGGGAGGCGCGACGGTTCAGCTTGATCGCGCATCATTAATTGGGTAATTAAAATGCTGTGACTTTACGGTATGGCAGCGAGAATAGCATATGATGGGAATGGCGGACGGCAAGGCGATGCTTACGGGCTTGAAGGTCGTCGATCTCACAACCGTCGTCTTCGGACCCTATTGCACCCATATTCTCGCTGAGCTCGGCGCCGACGTCATCAAGGTCGAAGTGCCGGGAAGCGGGGACTCTTTTCGCTGGTCGGGCAAGGCGGCCGCGACCCACGGCATGGCGCCTGCTTTCATGGCAATCAACGGCAGCAAGCAATCGATCGCCCTCGATCTCAAGACCGCTGCCGACCTCGAGACGATGAAGAAGCTTCTGTCGGATGCGGATGTGTTCGTTCTCAATGTCAGGGGCAAAGCCGCCGAACGTCTCGGCTTGGACTATGAAGCGGTAAAGGCGATCAAGCCCGATATCATTTATGCGCATTGCGTCGGCTTCGGTCAGGATGGCCCCTATGCCGATCTACAGGCCTATGACGACGTCATCCAGGCAGCGTCGGGGACGGCAACGCTTCTCCCCCGCGTCGATGGCGATCCGCGCGCGCGCTATCTGCCCTCGCTGATCGCCGACAAGGTCGCCGGTCTTCATGGGGCGCACGCGGTGCTCGCCGCCATTATCCATCACATGCGGACTGGCGAGGGTCAGCTCGTTGAAATTCCGATGTTCGAGGTCTTCACCAATTTCATGCTGCTTGAGCATCTCGGCGGTCTGGCCTTCGACCCTCCCAATGCTCCGGTTGGCTATTTTCGCCAGATCGATCCCGATCGCCAGCCTTTCCCGACCTCCGACGGCTACGTGAGCATCGTCGCTTACACCGACGAAAGCTGGTCGCGGATATTCGAACTGCTTGGCAATCCGGGCTTCCTCGATCAGGACGCGTTCGCAACCCGCAAGGCGCGGGGGCGCAATCTCCCGCTCCTTTACCGCGAAATAGCAAGGTTGACGCCAGGCTTCACGACCGCCGACCTCGTTGCGCGCTGCCATGCCGCGCAAATCCCGGCTCAGCCTGTCCGTGACCTCGCCGACATCATGAATGATCCGCATCTTGCCGCCACCGGCTTCTTCGAAGCCTATGAGCATCCCACCGAAGGACGGTGCTTCCGGATGGGGCATCCTGTCCGCTTTGGCGTATCGCTGGGAGGAGCCGGCAAGGTCGCCCCGGCGATAGGCGAACAGAGCGAAGAAATCCGCCGATCCATCTCCGGATGACCGCTTTTGGTGCGGGCCTCGAATCCCGCATCCGAAGCCAGATTCCGCGCGATGACGGCATTGTGTGAAGCCACCGCCCGAAACAAGGGCGGGGCAAGGAGCAGGAGAGAAGATCATGCGCGCCAGACTGCGCCAAGAGGCTGACTGTATTGCGGTTTACGCCGTCACCTTCCTCGTTTGGGGCGCCATTTTGATGACGATCGCCGCCAAGCTCTGACCTTGCCGCGCAAGGCTCGCACTCCCGGCAAGATCGATGCGGCTTGATCGCGCCGCTGCGCCGGCCAAACCGGCACACCGCCGTGCGATTGGCTCATTGCCCCATGGAGAGTTTGAGCTGGGCTCCGGTAATGCTCGCCGCCTCGTCTGAAAGCAGAAAGGCGACGACGCGAGCGGCCGCCTGGGGCGAAATCCAGTCGCTCAGGTCAGCATCCGGCATGTCCGCCCGGTTCGCCGGCGTACCGATGATGGACGGCAGCACTGCGTTCTTTGCCATCGTCGGTAGTCAGAAAGGACGCGCGCAACTGGCCGTTGTCAAAACGGGCCTGTGCCGAAATCATGCTTCCTTTGATGATCGCAGAGGCGTTTTCGGGACCGAGGTTCGATGCGCGCCTCGGCGTTTGTACGTAACCCTGTGCGGCAAAGATACATCCAGTTCCGGTGCCAGTTGGAGTTGCACATCTCCCGATCAAACGCATGATCGCGGTCACGCCACATTTGCAGGCGTGTGACCGGGTTCCGCTACGTATGTCCAGGCGCAAGCTAAAGGTAGCGGTTCGTGCCCCGATGTGCGTTTCCTTTGCGCGGTCACTCTTTTTTTGAAAACGATGCTCGATTATTTTCAGATTATTAAATAGCGGCCGGAATTTCCGAGGCATAACTTCCCAAGTGCGACTCATTTCGGTCGCGATTTCGGAAGGAAGATGTGATGAAACAGCAGGACAGCAGTGACCTGATCGACCTCGGCGCCGTCGGCGTCGAGACCCGAGGCATCGAACCGGTCGGTCCCCGCGATGAAGATACCAACGAGCACTTCCTGCTCGTCGGCGGCATCACCGCTGAAGACTGACCCTCAGGGCGGCGCGCCGCGCTGCGGCGCGCCGTACCTCTGGCACAGCCATCGCATGGACCCATCTTACGACATCCGGCCAGGGCTGCACTTTTGCCGCTTCGAAAGCGAATATGTGTTTCTGGACTTGCCTGCTGGCCGCTATTTCCTGATCCAGGGGCGGACGTCGCAAGCTTTTGCGCATTTCCTCGACCAGCGCGCCAGCGACGACGAACAGGCTGTTCTGCTTGATCAGCAGCTCATCGGTCCCGCTGGCGGATTGGCTATCGGGAATCTGCCCCTGCCGCCGGCCGTCACAGCGAGCCTCATCGACCAGCCTCTCCCCGATACGCCTTGGCTCGATACCCTCAGGGCGATTGCGGCCCAAAGGCGAGCGCGCTTTGACATTGGCCGTATTCCGGTTTTCGAGATCACGCGGCGGATGGGTGAGCGCCTCGAAAAACATTCTCCCGAGAGTCGGCAAGAGACCTATATTCGTGTCGCCGCCGCGTTTCACCGTGCCCGGCGTTACGCGCTTGCCACGGATCGGTGCCTCGAGCGGGGCATTGCGATGCGCCGGATCCTTGCGCGCGCGAGGTGCGACGCCCGTCTTGTCTTTGGCGTGACATTGCCCTTTGCTGCCCATTGCTGGGTTCAGGCTGGCGAAGCGGTGCTGACCGACCCGCTCGATGTCATCCTTCGCTACAAGCCGATCTTGGCGGTCTGATGACCGGTGGATTTCGCATCGAGATCGCTTTCGCAGAGGATGGTTTGCGTCGTCGCTCGCAAGCTCGCGGTGCGGCTGATTTCAGTTGCGGAAATGTGGCGGTTTGGTCGCGCGAGCCGCTGCAGCACGTGGATGCGCGGAGCATCATCATTGGTCGCCTGTTCGAAAAATTTAGCGCGGTGCCGCCTGCCATTGAGTGCCCCGGCCAAGTCCTCACGGCCGAAAAAGGACGAAAGCTGCTGACGGATTTTTGGGGCGGCTATGTTTTTGTTCATATCGGCCGGAACGGGGCGGTGACGATATTCCGGGACCCGTCCGGCGCGCTGCCCTGCTACGTAAAACGGGAGGCCGACGGAATAAGCATCGCCGGCGATATCACGGAACTCGCTTCGCCGGGTTCCGGCGCCGTCGATTTGGGCGAAGTCGCGCGCGTGCTTTCAAGCGGCGACGCGCGCGGGCGTCGCACATGTATCGAGGGGATCGAGGAACTGATAGCCGGCGAATGCCTTGCCGTTGCCGATGGCAAGGTGGCACTCGAGAGCTGGTGGACCCCATGGGACCATGTCACGCCGCGCGCGAACAAGGACTTCGAGACTTTCGCTGAGGACCTGCGCAACATCGTTTGCGGGGTCGCGGGGACATGGTCGCGCTGCTTCTCGTCGATATTGCTGGGCGTATCCGGAGGTCTCGACTCATCGATCGTCGCCGCCGGCGCCGCACCTGCCGCGCGCGGGCTGACGTGTCTGACCCTGTTCGGGCCCGATGCCGATGGCGACGAACGACGATATGCGCTGGCCATGGCGACGCATCTCGGGCTCAATATTCGCGAAGTGCAGCGCGAAATTGGCGATATCGACGTCGGCCGCGCCTCCGCGCCCAATCATCCCTGGCCGATCGTGCCGATCGGGCGCCAGACGAACGAGGCGATCCACGAACGGTTAGCCAGAGAAATGCCGGTAGATGCTTATTTTACCGGCAATGGCGGCGACGCTGTTCTGTGCAGCCTGCGGAGCACCATTCCCCTTCTCGATCGCGTCCTGGCGGAGGGCCCGTCCGCACGGCTCGGAACCACGCTGCGCGACATATGCCTGCTGACCGGCGCCGACCGACGCACGGTCCTGCGCCATGCCTGGGATCGCCATCGCCGCCACGGGGGACGGCATCAGATCCGGTTCAACGCAGCGGGGCTGCAGCCGGACGCCGCGAGGGTGGCACGGGCCGCCGGGGCCACGCACCCTTGGCTCCGGCCGCCGCGTGACATTCTGCCCGGAAAGACCGTTCATGCAGCCTATCTGATGCGAACCCAAAAGAGCATCGAGCTCTATACCGCCCGCTCGTGAGCATGACGGACGACCAGAAGGCCTGCAACTTTTCAATATGCTCGTCCCAGTCGTCGATTGCGCCATCGAAAATTGGACCCAGAACCGGATCGGCCCTGACGCGCGCGTAAAATTCCGGAACGAGTTTCGTGAGGTCCTGCTCCGAGAGCTCAAGTCTCATCCTGTCTTCCATATCAGGCCGCCACGGCGTCTTCATAGGCTTGCGCCTCTGCGGCGATGAGAATGTCGGCGAGCATCCAATAGGCTTCGCCCCAGGCCGCCAGCACCTCGTCGGTCGCGACATCGGGGCCGAGTACATCGCGGATCGCAGGAAGCAAGGCTTCGGCGACATAGGGATAATGCTCGGCCTTGACGCCGGTTTCGACATGGCGCGCGACCATTCGCGAGACGGCCGGGCCAAGGTTCGCGAGCTTGTCGATGTTGCGGGCGTAGGCAAGGATCGCACCGGCAAGCCGTCGCGGCTGCTCGCCGCTGCTCTGCGCGGCCTTGTCGAACAGGGCCTCGATGGCGGGATCCCGAAAGAGCCGCGCGTACATGGCGGTAGTGATCTCGACGCCATGCTTCTCAAGTGCCGGCGCGGTCGATTTGACGATGGTCATGGCATGGGGAGAGGCGGTGCGCATGCTGTGTTCCTTTGTCTCGATTGGTGCCGCGGCTGTCAGGCGGCGGGATGATAGGTCAGGATATCGGTCAGGGCGTCCGTCAGTTCGTCGCCCGTCAGCGGCTTTTCGATCAGCCGGGCGCCGAGCGCCGCGGCGGAGGCGCGGAGGGTGCGGTCAGGGTGCGTCACAAGCAGAATGGCCGGCGACGCGTTCCCCTCCGCGCGGAGGCTGGCGAGCCATGCCAGTCCGTCGCCGCGAAAACCCTGGTCGATGACCAGGCACATTCGGCTTGTGGGGCGTTCGGCGTCGCCGCGAACGTCGAACCCTTCGAGCGTCAGCGAAAACCGGAGTGCGGAAAGAAGGGCAGGATCGCTCGCGAAGAGTATCACAGGGTGGTCCATGTCCTTCCTCCGTTGCCCGGAGCCGCGGTCAGGCAGCCTTCTTCCAGTTGGGTTCCAGCGTCACGTGCGGCGGGCACTCGGCCACCGGGCCGACGGGCAGGCCGGCAAGCTCGTTGGCGAAGCCGTGGTTGACGTCGCGGTGGTGCGCTTCGTCGGCGCGAACCACCAGGACGACATCGCGTAGCGTCGCATCGGCGGGGAGGCCCCAATAGTCCTTCGCGATTTTCGGTGCCGGCACATTGGCGCTGCGGCCTTCGTCGATCTCGGCGAGATAATGCGTGTAGCTGATCACCGCCTCTTCCTCGAAATAGCCCACGACGCGGTGCGCAGTCTTGGAACTGATCAGGTAGAGCGCGAAGAAGCAGACATAGAACACCCACTGCACCCCGATGATCACGGCCCGCTCGAAGAGCGTCGGCTTCGAGATCTCGATGAAGGTCATCAGGTGCATGCGCTCATTCTCGGCCTCGTCCATGAGCGTCTTGATCCAGCCCTTGTCGTCGCACATGCGGCGCAGGCATGCGAGATGGTTGATCGTTGCGCCGACCATCCCCGGAACCGCGGCAACCGTTTCGAGAACGACAGCGCGGTGGCCGTAACGCTCGGCGAAAAAGGTGTCGGCGCACCAGCGCAGGACCTTGGTGAAGCCATAAGCGACGCGATCGGACATGCCCTTGGGGTTGTGATGGACGCTGAGATCGATGAAAGGTGCAGTCATTGGAACATCTCCGTTCCGGCGGCAGGGGTTCATAGATGCCGTCGATGGAGACGAAATAGGCCTGAACGAGGAGCACGGAAATTTGGATGATGTCCCTACCGTATCTCCCCTAAGGGATTTACCGGAGGTCCGCCGTGCCCGCCTGACGAGCCGCTTTCTTCCGCGCCTTCCGGTATTGGCCGCCTTTGGCATCGCCCTGCTTTTCGTCGCGGCCGGCATGGCGGTTCGCCTCCTATTCGCGGCCGAGCTTGGTCAGCGCGCGACCTTCATCTTTTTCGTGCCGGGGGTCGTGGTCGCGGGCGCGCTTTCCGGGCTGCGCGCGGGCACGCTCGCCGCGCTTGCTGGGGCGGCCGCCGGCCTATGGTGCGACAGCCGCATCGGACCCGTCGAGGGCGGCAGCCTGATCGCCGCCGGATCCTTCTTTGTGATCTCGCTCGCGATCTCGCTGGGCGGCGAGTGGTTCCAACACGCCCGCGTCGAAACCGAGGAGGGAGCCGCGGCGCTGGCGGGACGCGAGGCTCATTTGCGTTCGATCCTCGAAACCGTCCCCGACGCCATGGTTGTGATCGACGAGGCGGGAGCGATCCGCGATTTCAGTCCGGCGGCGACACGCATGTTCGGCTGGCGGGCAGAAGAGGCGGTGGGCAAGAATGTCCGGATGCTGATGCCCGAGCCCTATCGCGCCGCGCATGACGATTATCTCGATCGTTATTACCGGACCGGCGAGAAGCGGATCATCGGAACCGGTCGGGTGGTCGTCGGCGAACGGCGCGACGGATCGACCTTCCCGATCGAATTATCGGTCGGGGAGATGCGAGCCGGCGGCGAGCGCTTCTTCACCGGTTTCATTCGCGACCTCACCGAACGTCAGGAGGCCGAGGTGCGATTGCAGGAACTGCAGAACGAACTGGTCCACGTCTCCCGCCTTACCAGTCTGGGCGAGATGGCATCGGCGCTGGCGCACGAGATCAACCAGCCGCTGTCGGCGGTCGCCAACTATCTCAGGGGCAGCAGGATGCTGCTTGCGCGCGACGATGTCCCGCACGATCGCTTGGCCGACGCCGTCGAAAAAGCGGCCGCGGAAGCGCTACGCGCGGGCGACATCATCCGGCGGCTGCGCGATTTCGTCGCGCGCGGCGAAACCGAGCGCGCCGTCGAAAGCCTGCCCAAGCTGGTCGAAGAAGCGAGCGCGCTTGCGCTGGTCGGCGCGCGCGAACATGATATTCGCATTCGCTTCGCCTTCGATACCGCCGTCGATCTGGTGCTCGTGGACAAGGTACAGATACAGCAGGTGGTGCTGAACCTCGTCCGCAACGCGGTCGACGCCTTTGCCGAAACGGCTGCCGGGGACCGCAAGCTGACGATAGCGATCGAGGCCGATGGTGACATGGCCCGGGTCACCGTGACCGACAATGGCCCCGGCATTGCCCCGGCCGTCGCGGCGCAATTGTTTCAGCCCTTCATAACCACGAAGCGGACCGGTATGGGCGTGGGCTTGTCGATCTCGCGCACGATCATCGAAGCGCATGGCGGAAAGATTTGGGTCGATCCGGCACCTGGCGGCGGGGCACAGTTCAGCTTCACCTTGCCGAGGATGGGTCAAGAGGAGTTATATGATGGCGAGTGATCCGATCGTCTATGTGATCGACGATGACGACGGCGCTCGAGGCTCGCTCGAGTTTCTTCTCGATTGTGCCGAAATTCGCGTCCGGGGTTTCGCGTCCGCCGATGCGTTCCTGAAAGCCTCGCCGCCGCTCGAAGGCGCGTGCGTGGTGACCGATGTGCGGATGCCGGGCACGAGCGGTATCGAGCTGGTCGAGGCGCTGAAGGCGCGAGGCGCGGCAGTCCCGGTCATCATGATCACCGGCCATGCCGATGTTCCGCTCGCCATTCAGGCCATGAAGGCGGGTGTCGCCGATTTCATCGAGAAGCCGTTCGATGACGAGGTCATGCTCGGCGCCATCCGGCGCGCGCTGACGGTGCAGGCCGGGAGCGAAAGTGCGCGGGCCGAACGGCAGGCAATCCTCGAACGGATGGCCGCGCTTTCGGCGCGTGAGCGGGAAGTCGTCGACGGTCTTGTTGCCGGCAAGGCGAACAAGGCCATCGCTTTCGATCTTTCAATTAGCGCGCGGACGGTCGAGGTCTACCGCGCGAATGCGATGATGAAGATGCAGGCGAAGACATTGTCCGATCTGGTGCGGATGGCGACGATCATCCAGCTCGACGCGCCGCGATAGCGAGCGCTTATGGGCCGCTTTTGCCGTCGCCTCATCGCTTAGCGGAAAGTCTGGTTTCGGCCATCTGTGTTTTCAGCCGGGAGCGGATTCCCGGAGGATGAGGCTCACCGGCAGCGTCGACGAATAGGTGCCTTCCCCTTCCAGCCGTCGAAACAGATGATCGACGATCGTCGCCGCGATACCGGGGACATCTTGCCGAATGGTGGTTAGCGCCGGATGGGATTGCGAGGCGAGATCGCTGTCGTCGAAACCCACGACGGAGATGTCGTCAGGGCAGCGCATGCCTGCACTCTCAAGCGCGCGGATCGCGGACAGCGCGATGCCGTCAGAGGCCGCAAAGATGCCGTCGAATTCCACCCCCCGCGCGAGAAGATCGCGCACCGCGTCATGGGCCGAGGGTCCCGTAAAATGCGCGGGCAGGACGAAGCTCTCGTCGACCGACAGGCCATGATCGCCGATCGCCTGCCGGTAACCGTCCAGCCGGAGGTCGATCTGCGGCAGTTCGGCGGGACCGAGGAACAGGATGCGCCTGCGGCCGGATCGGAGCAAATGGTCCGTGGCAAGCCGGCCGCCCTCGAAATTGTCGGAGCCGACGGAGCAATAGATTTGATCTGGCAGTTCTGAACCGAAGACGACCAGCGGGCGGTAGTCGCGGGCCGCAAGGTTAAGGGCCTGATGCTGGTCGCTCTGCCCGACGATGATGAAGCCGTCGGCGCGCTGCGACTGAACGAGGCGCCCTAGCCAATGCGCGTCGGGCGAGGGCTCGCGCACGAGCAGGATGTCGTAGCGCCGCTGCGAAATCTCGTCGGCGAGATGTCCGAACAGGCGCAGGAAGAAGGGGTCTGAAATCAGCTGCTCGCGCTCGTGGCCAAGCGGGACCGCGACGGCGATCGTCTGCGTCTGGCTCTGGCGCAGGTTCCGCGCGGCGCGGTTCACGACATAGCCATGCTCTCTCGCCAGCGCCTGGATCGTATTTCGCGTCGCCTCGGGAATGGTGGGATGATCGGCAAGCGCCCGCGACACGGTCGACGAGGATACCCCCGCGATCCGCGCAATGTCCGTCATCTTGACTGCCCGGCCCGACTTTGGGCGCACCTTTTCCAGTTCCATTCCACTCGCCCGTCTGCGTTACGCCATCGATTGCACCGCCGATCAGGCCTGCGCAAGGTCCGGCGTCAAATTCGGTGCCGTGTTGTGATCGGCGTTGCGCGCCGCAAGGCTTTCGAGGACCGCCGCATGATGCGACCGATCGATCCTGTATCGCCGAAGAAAGGGGATGGCCGCGAGCACGACCAGCGCGCCGCCGAGGCCCCATAGGAGACCCACCGACGTGGCGATATCCGGCGGGACGATCCCGCTCGCTTTCGCCGGCGCCACGAACCCGATGAGTTGGAGACCGAGTCCGGAAAGGAAGGCACCGAGACCGGTGGCAGCCTTGGCTCCGACCATCAGCGCCGCGGCATAGAGGGCCTCGCGGCGCACGCCGAAGAGGTGATCATGCTCATCGACCGCGTCGGCGATCATCGAGTAGAAGCAGACGAAGCAGAGCGCGCCGCAGCCGCCGAAGAGCAAGCCGCTGATCGCGACGAGAACGACCGCGATCATCGACCCCGCGGGAATGACGCCGGTGACGGCGAGCAGGGTGATGACGATCTGGTAGACGCCGAGCAGCGTGATCGCGCCGACGACGCCGTCGCGCTTTTCGATGCGCCGCAGCAAGAGGCCTGCGGCGAGGGTTCCGAGCAGCATGCCGAGCGGCAGAACGAGCAGCGGCAGCTGCATATAGGCGGTCGGCAGCTCCCAGAAATAGCGGTACGCGTGAAGGTTGAGCGCCGTCGTCGCGCCCTGGCCGACCAGCACCAGCACCGCGCCGCCGAACATCGGCACGAAGGACGGATTGCGAAACAGCTGTGCCATGTCCGACAGGAAGCCGGTGCCCGTCGCCTCGCCGGGCGGCATCGGCAGCCTGCGCACGGTCTTGAAGATCCCCCCCACGCAGACCGACCCGAACCCGCCGATCAGGCAGGCGGTCATGAGCCCGAGCCACTGGTAGGGCGGCCGGGTCTGGAGCGCGCCGTCTTCGGCGAACAGGAAGCCGAAGGCGGGGAGAAGCGCGGCCGCGGTGCCCAGCACGATGAACAGGGCCCGGTAGGTGCTGATAATCGAGCGCTCGCCATAATCGTCGCTGAGTTCGGCGGTCAGCGCCGAATGAGGGAGCGCGAAAACCGACAGGCCGACACGCAGGACGATGTTGAGCGCCAGCACATAAGCGAAGAGGGCGCCGCCGGCGAGATTGGCGGGGAGCGTGAACAGCAGCGCCGAGGCGATCATCATGGGCGGAAGCGCGATCGTCATGAAGGGGAGGCGGCGGCCCCAGCGCGACCGCCAATTGTCCGAGAGCCGCCCGATGAACGGATCGAGCAACCCGTCGACGCCAAGCGAGATCAGGAAAATGCTGCCGGCGGCAGCCCCCGACATCCCGCATACGGCGGTGAGATAGAAGAGGAGGAAGGTGTTGACGATCGCCTGGACGATGGCGTCGACGGCTTGACCGCTCCCGTAATAAAGCTTCGTCGAAGTGCCGACTTTGGCGCCTTTCGGAAGGTCGGTCGGTCCTGTCATGCGTGCTCTCCACCTACATTCGTTGCCGCCGGGTAACAGAGAGTTGACAACTGCGCAATCGATTGCGTAAACCGCACGCAATCGATTGCGTATTCCATCGCGGATTCGCAGCTTATGGGGAGAGGACCTATGACACGCCGCCTGACCGCCGCCGCCTTTACCGGCATTGCACATATCGCATTGATCACTCCGGTGATGGCGCAAGATGCAGCTTCCACGACGGAAAGCAGTGACAGCGACATCGTCGTGACGGCGTCGCGCCAGGGCTCGCAGTCGCTGATCGACACGCCGCTCGCGATCCAGGCCTTCAGCGGCGAGCAGCTCGAAGAGCGCGGAATCCGCGAGACGACCGATCTTGTGAACTCGATCCCGGGTGCTTCGCCGGGCGAACAGGTCGGCTCGGTGATCAAGACCTTCTCGCTGCGCGGCGTGGGAGCCGCGGGCGGCATCGGCGACTCGCCGATCGGCTACTATATCGACGACGTTCCCTTCGCGATTCCCAATTCGCCGATCGCGCCGCCGCTCCGCTTCATCGATATCGACCGCATCGAGGTCCTGCGCGGGCCGCAGGGTACACTCTATGGGCAGGGTTCGGCAGGGGGCACGATCATCTACCATACGCGCGAGCCCGATCTCGACAATTTCGAGATGCGCGGCGAGGCGACGATCGCGAAGATGGATGATGCGAGCGCGCTGAACTACGGGGTGTCGGCAGCGATCTCGGTGCCGCTGATCAAGGATCGGCTCGCGATCCGCATCAGCGGCGGCTATGACAAGCGTGCCGGCTATGTCGATATCTTCAGCGAGACGCCGGCGACCGGTGGGCCGTCGTTCAAGAATGCCAACGACGTCACCAACCGCGACGTGCGGGCGGTCCTGCTCTGGCAGCCGACCGACGCGCTGCGCATCCGGGCGCAGGCCGCGCACTGGGAACCGCGCCAGAATTATACGCAGAGCATCAACCAGCTTGAGCCTGCCCAGCAGTGGTTCAGCGGAACCACGCGCGGATATGAGAACGGGAATTTCGATCTCTACAGCGTGTCGGTCGAATATGACGCCGGCGCCGCGATCCTCAGCAGTTCGACCAGCTATCTCGATGCCGAATATGGCTATCTGACCGGACAGACCTTCGGACCGCTCGGCACCGGCGCGCTCTTCAACGGTTATGATGCGCGCAGCTTCGCGCAGGAAATCCAGCTTCGCTCGAACGGCGATGGTCCGTTCCACTGGCTGGTCGGCGGTTTCTACCAGAATGCTAAGGCGCTCTTCAGCTTCGATGCCAACTTGACCGCGCTCACCATCAGTGGGTTCAACGATACGCGGACCCGCAACTATTCCGCTTTCGGCGAAATCAGCTACGATCTGTTCGGCGGCAAGCTCGTGCCGCTGGTCGGCATCCGCTATTACAAGGACAATCGACGCTTCGATGCGGACTCGATCCTGACCGGAACGGGCTCGGGGCAAACCAAACCCGACAAGGTGACGTGGCGCGCGAACCTTTCCTGGTTCCCGACCGACGATCTGACCGCCTTCGTGACGGTCAGCACGGGATTCCGGAGCGGCATTACCCAGACGCCGTTCCAGGCCTCGCTGGTCGAGGCCTCGGGAATTCCGTCCTCGATCGCGCTCGCTCCCGATACGCTCACCAACTATGAGGCGGGCATCAAGGCGAAGCTCGCCGACGGCCGCGTCCAGCTCGGGCTCAACGTCTACCGCATCGACTTCAAGGATCTGCAATTCGGTCTCACGCCGTTCGGCGTTTCCGCGTTCGCGAACGTCGGCAAAGCCCGCACGACGGGGGTCGATCTCGAAGCGCGGTGGCGCACCCCGATCGATGGCCTCAATCTCGGCGCGGTCGCCAACTGGAACGACAGCGAATTCCGCGACATCTATCCCGCCGTCACCGCCTCGCTTCCCAACGTCGCCAATGGCGAGCGCCTCTCGAGCACAGCGAAGTATAATTATCGTCTCGATGCCGATTTCGAGCGGCCGCTCGGCAGCGGCGACCTGCGCTTCTTCCTCAACGGTGCGGCCAGCCGCACCAGCAGCCGGGTCATGTACGACGGCTATGTCGTCCGGCCCTACTCGCTCTACAATGCCAGTGCGGGAATCCGCACGGACCGCTGGGAACTTTCGATCTTCGGCGAGAATCTCGCCGACGAACGCGGTCCGTCTTTCGTTCGCAACAGTCTGCTGCTCGCCGGACCTTATCCGCGCACCATCGGCCTGCGCTTGCGCACCACCATCGATTGATCAGGAGGGGCGAGCGCAGCGGCGCTCGCCCCCTCATTTGATTCCGATGTTCGACGGCGCGTCCGTCCGGTTTTCGAATATTTGAGAGTGAAATTATCATGATGGTTCCGGCTCGCTGGACGGGTGATCATATCGAGGCGATCGACGCAGCGCCCGTTCTGCGGGCGCCGCTGCTCAGCGAGGAAGATTTCGCACCGATCGCTCCCGATCTCGGCGTCTGGGACGCCTGGCCTGTGCAGGACGAGGCCGGAAAGCCGATCATCCTGGCCGGTGGCAGGCAGCTGTGGATGGCACTCGGCGCGCCGCGCTTCGCCGACCCGGACGAGCGCCACGGGCATGCACGCATCCACCTGCTGCTGCACAGCGCGGAAGGATGGCGGCACCTCGGGCCGGCCATGCCAGACGGCTTTTCACCCGGTAGCCGCGAATGGTCGGGGTCGGCCGTCGCTTCCGCGGACCTTGCGACCGTCGCCCTATATTTTACCGCTACCGGGCGTCGCGGCGAGCAGATTTTGACCTTCGAGCAGCGTTTATTTTCAGCGTTGGCGACGCTCGACCTGTCGGGCGAGGCACCCAGGCTTGGCGATTGGCGCGAGCTGGAAGAAATCGTCCCGATCGACCTCGAGCATTATATGTCCACCTGCGGCGGCCCGAGCGAGGTTGGGAAGATCAAGGCGTTCCGCGATCCGGCCTTCTTCCGTGATCCGGCGGGAGGCGATGATTATCTGCTGTTCGCGGGATCGCAGGCGCGCTCGCGGTCCGAATATAACGGCGTCATCGGAATTGTTCGCCGACAATGCGGCGAGCAGGGCTGGACCCTCCTTCCGCCGATCGTCAGCGCAGACACGCTCAACAACGAACTCGAGCGACCGCACATCATTTTCCACGCCGGCCTTTATTATCTCTTCTGGTCGACGCAGCGTCATGTTTTTGCGCCGTCGGGGCCTGCCGGCCCGACCGGGCTCTACGCAATGGTATCCCCCGCGCTCTTCGAGGGCTGGCGCCCGGTCAATGGTAGCGGGCTGGTGTTCGCCAATCCCGAAGCCGCGCCGGCGCAGGCCTATAGCTGGTTCGTACTGCCCGACTTGTCCGTCACGAGCTTTGTCGATGACTGGAGCGGCGGCGATGACCGGAACTTCGGCGGCGCGTTTGCGCCGTTCGTTCATCTGTGGCTGGCAGGCGACAAGGCAGGGATCGCGCGATAGCTATGGTCCCTATGAAGACAATCGCCGGCATCGAACTGGGGGGGACGAAAGCGCTGGCTGTCCTTGCCCGCGGGAGCGAAATTCTGGCGAGCGCGCGATTTGCGACGACGACGCCAAATGAAACGCTCGGCGCCCTCGTCGACACGCTCGAAGGGTGGAAGCGGCGCGAAGGATTTGCCGCGCTCGGAATAGCTTCTTTCGGTCCGCTGCGGCTTGATCCGGGTGCAACGGATTTTGGCACAATGCTCGCCACGCCCAAGGCAGGCTGGAGCGGAGCCGATATCGCGGGTGCGCTGGGCGCGGTCGCGGATTGCCCGTGGCGTATCGATACCGACGTCAATGCCGCGGCCCTTGCCGAATGGCGCTGGGGCGCTGGACAGGGCCTCGACAGCCTCTGCTATCTGACGCTCGGCACCGGCGTCGGCGGGGGCTTGCTGCTCGGAGGGCGCCCCGTGCACGGGGCGCTCCATCCCGAGATCGGGCATCTCCGATTGCGGCGCGCAAACGGCGACGAGTTTTCGGGTAGCTGCCCGTTTCATGGCGACTGCATCGAGGGCCTGTTGTCGGGTCCTGCGCTGCAGGCGCGGTTCGGCAGGGCGGGCGAGGAAATACGGGCAGATGATCCGCGCTGGTCGTTTGTCGCGCACGACCTGGCCCAGCTGATCGGTGCTCTTCTGCTGGTAACGAGCCCGCAGAAAATCCTGATAGGCGGCGGGATCGGCATGGGCCGCTCCTTTCTGCTCGAACGCGCCTGGCAGCATGTCGTCGCGGACCTGGCTGGCTATCTTCCCTTCGTCCCGGGCGACGCGGCCGAAGATCTGGTCACGCTTCCGGCGCTCGGAGACCGGGCCGGGCCGCTTGGCGCCGTCGCGCTCGGCGAAGCCGTGTTGATCGATGCCCGAACCAAGGAGGGAAAATTTTGACCAACCGTTCCCAAATTCAGGGCACCGTCGATCCGCAATTCGCGGCGTGCCGCGACGCATTCGAAGCGAACTTCCAGGAGGGCGGCGAACGCGGGGCCGCCTGCGCCATCTATCGTGACGGCCAGCCGGTGCTCGATCTCTGGGGCGGCTCGGCAGATGCCAGCGATCAAACCCCCTGGTATCGCAATACCGCCGTCCCCGTTTTCTCGGTCACCAAGGGAATATCGGCACTGTGCGTCCTGTCGCAGGTCTCGAACGGCAGGATCGATCTCGATCTGCCGCTCGCGCACTACTGGCCCGAGTTCGCGGCGCACGGCAAGGGCGATATCAGTGTCCGCAAGGCGCTCGCACATCAGGCTGGCGTTCCCCTGATAAGCGGACCGATCACGATCGCAGGCCTGGCCGATATAGCCGCGATGGCAGCAAGGCTTGCGGCGGAAGCTCCGCTGTTCGAACCGGGCACGGCACACGCCTATCATGCGATCACCGTGGGCTGGATCACGTCGGAACTGATGCGGCGGGTGACCGGCCAGACCATCGGAGAATGGTTCCGCGCCAATCTTGCTGGGCCGTTGGAACTCAACATACAGATTGGCCGCAGCGGCGACGCGCAGTCGCCCATTGCCGCCGTCGAGGTTCCGGCCGAATATGACACGCCCGAACTTGACCCGTCATCGATCGCAGCGCGCGCGATATCGCTGAATGGCCTTTTCCCCGCGCGGATGAGCGGTCTCGCCGACGCCATGAACGATCCCGCCGTGCAGCGCGTCGAACTGGCGGGCGCAAATGGTGTCGCCGACGCGCGCTCGCTCGCGCGGCTCTATTCGAAGGCGATCGGTAGCGTCGGCCAGGCTCCGCTTGTTTCGGAGGATTGCCTTCGCGACGCCTGTCGTACCGTGTCTTCGGGAACGCCTTTCGGTCAGGACTTCGCCGGTCCGACCTGGGGCGCGGGCCTCATGCTGCCATGGGCGATCCAGCCGATGCTCGGCGAGGGATCGTTCGGCCATGACGGGGCGGGGGGCTCGCTCGCCTTTGCCCACCCATCCTCGGGTGTCAGCTTTGCCTATGTCCGCAACCGCACCGGCCAACCCGGCGTCAGGGACCCACAAGTGTACCGCGTCGTCGATGCGCTGGCGCGCATCCTCGGCCTTTCCATTCCAACTTATTGACGGAGTTTATCGTGGCGCTCGACCCAGTATTGCAGCAACTTGTCGACCAACTGCCTTCCGTGCCGCCGGGGCCCGTCGACTATCCGACGCTTCGGGCGCAGGCTGCCGCGATGATCCCGATGATCGTTGGGCCGGGCGGCCGCATAGACGTTGCTTCGATCGAAGACCGGCAGATCGAAACGCGCGACGCCAAGGTCCCACTCCGGATTTACCGTCCATCGACCGAGCCGACGGGGACGCTGCACTATATTCACGGCGGCGGCTGGGCCATCGGCGACCTCGACACCGTCGATCATACCATCCGCCGGCTATGCCGGGATCTCTCGATGGTGGTGGTGGCCAGCAGCTATCGTCTCGCCCCCGAGCATCCCTTCCCGGCGGGATTTGACGACAGCCTCGCGGCCGCGCGCTGGATTGCCGCCAATCGGTCGTCCCTCGGCGGTGATAGTTTGCCAGCGATCATCGGCGGCGATAGCGCCGGCGGCAATCTAGCGGCCGCAATCTGCATCGCTATGCGCGACGAGCCCCAAGAGGGACGGCCCTTTGATGCACAGCTCCTGCTCTACCCGGCCGTCGACCTCGACGCCGGCGAGAATGACTATCCGTCCCGCGTTCGCGACGCTGATCCGACGCTCCGCCGCGCGAGTCTGACGGTGTGTGTCGCCGATTATGCGCAGGGCGCCGACACCGCCGATCCGCGCCTTTCGCCTCTCAAGGCAGACGATCTCTCGCGCTTGCCGCGTGCGTTGACGGTCGTCCTATCGGTCGATCCGCTGCGCGACGAGGCCGTTGCCTACGCCGGACGCCTGCGAGATGCGGGGGTTCGCTCCGAACTCCTGGAGTTCGATCATCTGACGCATGGTTTCGTGCATTTTGCCGGGATCATACCGGCTGCCGCCGAGGCGACCGATGAGGTCGTCGCGCGGCTGCAAGCTTTGCTGGCGAATGGGTAGACTGCGGCTGGCCGCGATCAGGTTGAGGACATGCTAGATGACAATCCCGGGTTTGATGCAGAACCTGCCGCTCAACATTTCGCAGATATTGCGCTTTGCAGCGACAGCGCACGGCGATCGCGAGATCGTATCGAAGGACTGCGACGGCAAGCTCTTTCGTTACGATTATGCGGGTGCGCTCTCGCGAGCGGCGGCGGGGGCCGAGTGGCTCATGAGCCTCGGGCTCGAACCGGGGGACCGGATCAGCTCGCTCGCTTGGAATACGCACCGGCATTTCGAACTGTTTTTTGCTGCGCCCGGGAAGGGGCTTGTTCTCCACACCGCCAATCCGAGGCTCCCGGACGAACATATCGCATTTACGATCAACCATGCCGAAAGCCGGGTGCTTCTCTATGACGCCAATCTGCACGAGATCGTCGAGCGGCTGAAACCCGCGCTCCATACGATCGAGCATTTCGTGATGCTGACCGGGGATGACTATGATCGGCGCATCGCTGAATTTTCCGGGACAACCCTTTGGCCCGACCTCGAGGAGAACAGCGGGGCCTTTCTCTGCTACACATCGGGCACCACCGGCGATCCGAAGGGCGTGCTCTACTCGCACCGCTCGGTGGTGCTGCACGCGCTTGTCGCCGGTCTGTCGGGCGCGCTCGGTTTCTCTGCCTTCGACGTGATCTTGCCGTGCCAGTCGCTCTATCACGCGACGGCCTGGGGCCTCCCATTCGCGGGAGCGATTAACGGAGCGAAGTTCGTATTTCCGTGCGACAAATTCGACGGAGCGAGCCTGCAAGAGCTGATCAAGTCCGAGGGCGTCACCTTCTCGGGCGGCGTGCCGACAATCTGGACCATGTATCTCGATCACCTCGCCCGCACGGGCGAGGACACGGGGACGCTCGAGCGTGTCGTGATTGGCGGGTCGGCCGTGCCGCGCGCGATGGCGGAGACGTTCGAGACCCAATATGGCGTCAAGGTTCGCCAGATCTGGGGCATGACCGAGATGTCGCCGCTCGGCGTGCTCGCAACGCCGACGCCCAAGGTTGCAGCGCTAGGCCATGATGAAATGAACGACATCATCTGGACGCGGCAAGGCCGGCTCCAGTTCGGCGTCGAGCTCAAGATTGTCGACGATGATGGTCAGGACTTGCCGCACGACGGTGTCGCGGCAGGCAACGTGCTCGTCCGTGGGCCTTGGGTTCTGGAACGGTATTACCGGCAGTCGGTCAGTGCGCTCGACGCCGACGGATGGTTCGATACCGGCGACATCGCCACTGTAGATGCGAATGGCTTTATGCGCATCACCGACCGGAAGAAGGACGTCATCAAATCGGGCGGCGAATGGATCAGTTCGATTGACATCGAAAATGTCGCCGTCGCTTGCCCCG
Organism: Sphingopyxis sp. 2PD; assembly: GCF_005503695.1. Taxonomy (GTDB): domain Bacteria; phylum Pseudomonadota; class Alphaproteobacteria; order Sphingomonadales; family Sphingomonadaceae; genus Sphingopyxis. The sequence goes on along the minus strand of NZ_SCMU01000006.1, from coordinate 13,053 downwards.
GCGTCAAAATCGCGGCCGTTGTCGGCGTGTTTCATCCCAAGTGGGAGGAACGGCCGCTCCTCGTCATCGAGCGCATGCCCGAATCCGTCTTGGATGAGGAGGCTGTTCGGGCCTGGCTCGAGCCCAGGCTTGTGCGCTGGTGGCTGCCCGACCGGGTCATTTTCGACTACATTCCGCTCACCGCTACGGGCAAAATCGACAAGAAGGCTTTGCGCGGACGTTACGCGGATTGTCTTTCGGTCGCTCCGCTATCAGCAGCCTAGGCGCGTCCGAGGTCGCCGTCGCACGTGTCGCGCCGCCCTATGACGAACGAACATCCGGTATTGGCGAAAGAACCGAGCATGCCCCGCGGTCTGAAACGATCGATTGTTGGAGCGGCGTTGTTACTCGCGCTGGGCGCGACGGCGGTCCTTGGGATCATGATGTATCAAGGCCATCGCAAGCCGGTCGGAAACCCTGAATATGTCGCCTTGGGAAGTTCGTTCGCCGCGGAACTCGGTCTGGGCGAGTTGGCGCCGGGCGCTCCGTTAGCATGCCAGCGGAGTGTCAACGGCTAAATATCTGCGCCGACTGCTGGTCATAGGCGCGACCTCATTGGTCCGCCGCGCGAAATACAAGCCTGACACGGCAGACCCGCGCCTTGTCGCCCTGCTGGCCCGCAAGCCGGTGAGGGTCGCCACGGTCGCCATGGCGAACAAGATGGCCCGGATCGCTTGGGCGCTCATGACGCGCGGGCAAGTTTATCAGCGCCATCATGCCCCGATGCTGGCAGGATAATAGAAGGAGCTTGGCTGAGGAGATCAGCCTTACGATGTTGTAAGCGCGATGCGATGTGATGGCGATACCGGTCAGACCGGGAGCCGGGACAACCCATGGACAGTCAAAGGCGCTATAGCCTGATAAGCCGATCGGGACCCGGTTCGCGGACTCCATCAGGGCCAGCAGTCCCTACCGACTGCATCAACAGGCCGGACAGACGACTGCAACCGACCAGAACGCCGAACGTCAATTTATGCTTGCAACGCGGGAGCCATCCACAGAAGACCGTCTCCTTCCGGCCACTAGCAGTCGCACGCTCGTGGCTTTCGCGAATCCCGATACATCTCTACGGCACACGCATGGCTACAAGATCAACAACGGCAGAACGTGTCGAGGCGCTGGTCCGGCGCATGGACGGAACGCCACTCTGCGACGAATGCATCGCGGATCGGCTCGATCTCTCGTCCGTTGCGCAGGCCGGCACCGCAACGCAGGCTGCCGGCGGTGCTCGCGGCTTCGAATTGTTGAAAGCCCCATGCGGCCTGTGCGGCGAACCGCGACACGTCATTCGCTCCAAGAGTTGAACGCCGGGCAGTTGCCGCTGCCGGATCGAGCGCGGCTCGATTGGGCGTGCTCTGGCGCCGGCACGCGGCGCCAGGGGCCGCGCGATGTTCTGGCCGCGCAGCGCACTTGGCTCGCCATCCTTGCCGGGCGGCGGCTGGCCCCCAAGCCCGCGCGCACGCCGCCCGGCGGCGGGCTCGCCAAGAGCGCGTTTCTTGTGGGCGCTTCGCGCCATCCTTTGGCGCTTGGGTCGGTTTGGGCGTTTGAATCGGTCGATCCTCAGCGTTAGGGCGGGTTGATGTTCGCTCTGTTCCTGCTCGCCTCGGTCGTTCCGTCCGGCCAGTCCTTCACATGTACTCCGCTCGCAGTGTGGGACGGCGACGGGCCGATCTGGTGCGCCGAAGGGCCGCATGTCCGTCTCTCGGGCGTCGCGGCGCGCGAGATGGATGGCAGCTGCAGCGCAGGCCATCCCTGTCCCGATGCCGACCCCATAGCGGCGCGCGATCATCTCGCCCGTCTGCTGGGGGAGCCGCAGGGGCGGAACCGGACGGGCCATATTCTTGTTCGCGGGCCGGCCATGCGCTGTGTGTCGCGCGGCGGGGCCGGCGGCACCCGTACCGCCGCCTTCTGCACGTCGCCCCGCTCGGGCGATGTCTCCTGCGCGATGGTCCGCAGCGGTCTCACGGCGCAGTGGGCCAAATATTGGGGCTCGCATCGCTGCGACTGATCGAACGGAATCGGGAGCGGTAGTTGGGAGTGGCCCGCCAATTCTGTCGGTGCCCGTCCCTCGATGGCCGTGAGGGCATTTGTCTCCGTCGCTCGAGGCCTGTCCCTTCCTGTCGCCCTTCTGCGGGCCCGGCTCGCCTCTGGCCGTCAACCCCATGCGGGGTTCGCCCTCGCGTGCCGCTCGGTGACGGCAGCTCGCGGTCCCTTCTTCCGGCGCCATCGGGAAAGTCCCCGAGCAACCGAAGGAGAAAGTTCATGCCCACCATCGCCAATCTCCACGTCAAGGCCGACGGCAGCTTCGAAGGTACGCTGGCCACCCTCAACGTCACCGCGCCGATCGCGATCGTGCCGAATGGCCGCAAGATCAAGGAAAACGAGCCTGATTATCGCATCCTCAGCCGCAAGAACGGATTCGAACTGGGCGCCGGTTGGAAGCGCTTCTCGCAGAGCAACGGCGCCGAATATGTGTCGGTGACGATGTCGGCCCCCGAATTCGGGACCATCTACGGCAATGTCGCCAACGCCCCTGGCGACGACCCGATGAAAAAGGTCATCATCTGGAACCCGCCGGCCTGACGGGATCCCCGGCTCCGCCTTCGGGCGGAGCCGATCGCTGCAAGACATCGAAGGGCGGTCCGACGGGCCGTCCTTTTTGTGCTGCCATATGGGCGCGGCCCGCCAGTCGATCTCGACGCTGGTCACCGCCAGCCAGTCGGCGACCGGCGCGCTGCAGGCGGCGCAGGCGGGCAACCAACTGCTCGCGCTCCAGTCGCAGCAACTCGGCGACCTCGCCGCCGCGATCGCGGCGCAGGGCCGCGCCGAAATGCTGGATGCCGCGCGCGCGGCGGCGGCCGAGGCCGAAGGGCGTGAGCGCTTCCGTCGCTTCCGCAAGGGCAATTGAGATGGGCCGGGCGGGGAAGCTCGTCGCCGGAGCGATCGTGGGCGGCATGGCGCTGACGCTTGCGCTTCTGGCGGCGGTCGACCCGCCCGCGCCGCGTGCGTCCGTTTCTGGTCACATTTCCAGAGCGGATGCAGGGCCCGAGCTTGGCGAGACGCTCCGCCGCTGCCGAACCGTCACGGTCGCGGACCCCGAATGCGAGGCGGCTTGGGAAACGAAGCGCCGCCACTTCTTTGGTCAAGAGAAGGACGAAAAATGAACGACACCGGGGTAATCGATCAATTCCTGTCGGTCTTCTCGACCTATATCGACAGCGGCTTCGGGCTGCTCGGAGGTGAAGTCGGCTTCTTGTCCTCGACGCTGATCGTCATCGACGTAACGATCGCGGCGCTCTTCTGGGCGTGGGGCGCCGACGAGGATGTCCTCCAGCGTCTCGTCAAGAAGACGCTCTATATCGGCGTCTTTGCCTTCATCATCGGCAATTTCCAGAGCCTGGCGACGATCATGCTCGAAAGTTTCGCTGGGCTGGGCCTGAAAGCGAGCGGCGGCGCCATGGCGATCGGCGACTTCATGCGTCCGGGGTTCGTCGCGGCGACCGGGCTCGAAGCCGCCGAGCCGCTGCTCGATGCATCGGCCGATTTGTTGGGGCCGATCGGCCTGTTCGTCAATTTTATGCAGATACTGATCTTGCTTGTCGCCTGGATCATCGTCGTGCTCGCCTTCTTCATCCTCGCGGTGCAGGTGTTCGTGACGATCCTCGAGTTCAAGCTCGTGACGCTCGCGGGCTTCGTCCTCATCCCCTTCGCCTTCTTCGGGCGGACGGCCTTCATGGCCGAGCGCGTGCTCGGTCATATCATTTCCTCGGGCATCAAGCTGCTCGTGCTCGCGGTCATCACCGGCATCGGAACGACCTTGTTCGACCGCTTCCTCGACGCCAGCGTCGGCCCTGAACCCGATATCGAACAGGCAATGGCGATCGCGCTCGGCGCGCTGACGCTTCTCGGCCTTGGTATCTTCGGCCCCAGCGTCGCCAACGGCATCGTCGCGGGCGGGCCGCAGCTCGGCGCCGGTGCGGCTGCAGGGACCGCCGTCGCGGCGGGCGCCACGCTCGCCGCCGGTGCGGCCGGCGCGACGCTCGCCGGCGGCGCGGTGGCCACCGCGGCACGCGGCGCCGCTTCAGCCAGCGCGCGCGGGGCCGGCAGCGCCTCGGCGGCCTATTCCGCGGGAGAGGCCGGGAAGAGCGGGGCAGGGGCGGTCGGTTCCGGCTTGGCCAATGTCGCGCGCAGTGCCGCCAGCGGCGCCGCATCGCCGCTCCGCCGCGCCGCAGAGAAGCTGCGGGCCGACTTCGAGGCCGGGCGCAGCGGGTCCGCCGAGAGCGCTGCGCCTTCCCGGCCTGCCGACGGCCCTCCCGCATGGGCGGCCACAATGCGCCGCCGCCAGGTGATGACGCAGGGTGCGACCATCGGTGCCCATACTCTCAAGGGCGGCGACAGCCACGGCGGCGCCTCGGCTCCCGACATCAGCGAAAAGGACTGATCGAACATGTTCAGAAGACCCAGCAATCATTATGGCCGCACGCCGGAGCCCGTCACGCCCTATCAGCGCGCCGCGCAGGTCTGGGACGATCGCATCGGTTCGGCGCGGGTGCAGGCGAAGAACTGGCGCCTCGCCTTTTTCGGTTCGCTCCTCCTCTCGGGCGGTCTCGCCTGCGGCCTCGTCTGGCATTCGGCGCGCGGTACGATCACGCCCTGGGTGGTCGAAGTCGACAAACTCGGCGAGGCTCGCGCGGTCGCCCCGGCGGACGGGGATTATAAGCCGACTGACCCGCAGACCGCCTTTCACCTCGCGCGTTTCATCGAGCATGTCCGCTCGATCCCCGCCGATCCGGTCGTGCTGCGCAAGGACTGGCTTTCGGCCTATGATTTCACCACGGCGACGGGCGCCCAGGCGCTCAACGACCATGCGCGCAATAACGACCCCTTCGCCGAGGTCGGCAAGGTCCAGGTCGCGGTCGATGTGTCGAGCGTGATCCGCGCCTCGAAGAACAGCTTTCGGATCGCTTGGACCGAGCGCCGCTATCAGGACGGCAGCCTGATCGAGACATCGCGCTGGTCCGCCATCCTCACCGTCACCCATGTACCGCCGCGCACCCCGGACGCGCTGCGCCGCAATCCGCTTGGCGTTTTTGTGTCCGCTATTTCATGGTCCAAGGAGCTCAATCAATGAAGCCAGTTTCCTCCGAATTTCTTCTCGCCGGCGCCGCCTTGCTTGGTCTCGCGTCGCCTTCGCTTGCCGCTGAAAGCCGCGATCCGCGCCAGAATGTCGGGCGCGCGAATGATGCCGCCCGTGTCCAGCCCGAGCGGGCCACCTTCCTCAATGCTATCCAGAAATATGCCTGGGCCGAAGGGGCACTCTACCAGGTTTACGCATCGCCGGGGCAGGTCACCGATATCGTGCTGCAGGAGGGTGAGGAGCTCGTCGGGCCGGGGCCCGTTGCCGCCGGCGATACGGTGCGCTGGATCATCGGCGACACGGTGAGCGGCAGCGGCTCCGCGCGCCGCGTGCATATCCTCGTGAAACCAACGCGGCCCGACATCGTGACGAATATCGTCATCAACACGAGCAGGCGGACCTATCATATCGAGCTGCGCGCAACGCCCGCAACTTATATGGCATCGGTGTCCTGGTCCTATCCGGAAGCCGAGCTCATCGCGCTGCGCATGGCCGAAGCAGAGCGCGAGCGGACCGCCCCGGTCGCGGCGGGGCTCGACCTCGGCGCCCTCAACTTTCGCTATCGGCTCTCTGGCGACAAGCCCGGGTGGCGCCCGGTAAGGGTCTTCGACGACGGACGGCAGACCTTCGTGGAATTCGGCGACGATATCGCGACAGGTGAGATGCCGCCGCTGTTCGCCACCGGTGCGAAAGGAGAGGCGGAGCTTCTCAACTACCGTGTCCAGGGACGCTACATGATCGTCGACCGGCTGTTCGAGCGCGGCGAACTGCGGATGGGTGCCGGCCGCGCGGCGCGCAAGGTGATCATCGAACGCGCCTCGCGCGGCGGGGGCCGCTCATGAGCGCGCCGGAACGAGACGATGCGATTGTGACGGGGCCCGCAGCAGCCCCCCCCTCCGGTGCCGAACCTTTCCGGCTCGGCGCTGAACCTCCGAAGGTCGTGCGTCTTTCTCGCAAGGCGCTTGCCATCATGGGCGGTACCGCGGGCATCGCGATTGGCGGCGCGCTGCTCTACGCGCTGCAGTCGACGGAACCGAAGGTAGCAGAAAACCTCCATAACAGCGATCGCGCAAACCGGTCCGAACTCGTGACCGGTGCGCCGGGTGCTTATGACAAGATTCCAAAGCTCGGCGACCCGCTCCCCGGCGACCTCGGGAGACCGATTCTCTCGGCGCGCGAGAAAGGCGAGGCGGTACCCATGCCCCCGATAGGCGCGCCGCATACTGACTCCCGGACAGCTGCCGCCGAACAGGCACGCGCGAGGGTAGCACAGGAGCGCGACAGTGCTCGGGCCAGCCAGATATTTCTTGGTGGCGGGGCATCTCTTCCATCGCCTGTGCCGGTCTTGGGCGATACGGCACTGCCACCTGCGCCCGGCAATCCCCAAGCCGTTCAAACGTTGGCCGGAAAGCGGAGGGATTTCCTCGGTGGCGACAGTGCGCGGCCGACGGAAAGCGCGGCGCGGATCGTCGCGCCCTCGTCGCCCAATGTGGTTCAGGCGGGCAGTGTGATTCCGGCCGCGCTCATCACCGGCATCCGCTCCGACCTCCCGGGGCAGGTCACGGCGCAGGTGACGCAGAATGTCTATGACAGCCCCACCGGGCGCATCCTGCTGATCCCGCAGGGTGCTCGGCTGATCGGCGAATATGACAGCGAGATCGCTGACGGGCAGAACCGGGTGCTGCTCGTCTGGGAGAGGCTCATCCTTCCGGGCGGCCGTTCGCTCGCGCTCGATCGCCAGCCAGGGGCCGACGCGTCGGGCCGGGCAGGCCTCGCCGATCGCACCGACCATCATTGGGGTCGGGTCTTGCGCGCCGCGCTGATATCGACCTTGCTCGGCATCGGTGTCGAAACGGGATCGGGCGGCGATGACGCCCTCCTTCGGGCGCTCCGGGACGGGGCGCAGGACAGCGTGAACCAGGCGGGTCAGCGGATCGTGGAGCGCGAGATGAAGGTGCCGCCTACGCTCACGATCCGCCCCGGCCACACGCTGCGCGTCATCGTGACGCGCGACCTCGTCTTCGAGAACAAGGGCAGCGAAGGATGAGCGCGCTTCGCCTTGGACCGATCGCCGATGACAAGCCGGTCAAATTGACGATCGAGGTTCCGGGACGGCTGCACCGCGATCTGCTTGTCTATGCCGAGATCCACGCGAAGGCCACGGGCCTCGCCGAGCCGCTGGCGCCCGAGAAGATTGCGGTCCCAATGATCGAGCGCTTCATTTCCGCTGACCGCGGGTTCGCGAGTGCGCGGCGGCAGCGCTGAGGGCTGCATTCCGCATCATGCGCGTCGCTTTTGGCGTTTTCATACAATCGGCAGGCAAGGGCGGCGCCTAAGGGCGCTGGGCGACCCAGAAGAGCTCGCCTTTCTTGCAAGGGCTAGACCTTCATTCCTGCCCGCCCGCGTCCTCGTCGGGCGGGCACTTTTTCAACCTTCCTGGTGTTAGAGACCATTCGGCGTTGTATTTCGCCATTGCGCGATGCGTCGTTGGCGCGAGCATCTTGACGGTCCGTCGGGTCCGAAGCTGGAGCAGGCTGCGGAAAAGCTCGCAAGGCATTCGTTGCTGCCTGGATGGCCGAGGAAACATGATCATTCCAAAGTTTTAGCGCTTCCTGCTTTTCTTCCTTCCAATCATGGCGCTGATATATTCCGGCTACACCCGCACGCGAACCTCCCACATGGTTCAGCACAGCCTCGGTAACCTCGAAGCGAATCCCGAGCCTCTGAAACCCTGTTGCGAGCGTGCGCCTCAGGTCATGCAGACGCCAGTCGGGCACAGGCTCGCCGCCGTCCTGCGATAAGAGCAAAACCAGCTTGTCTTTGCCCTTGCTGTAGCCCGTGAAAGCGCCTCCGCGCGCCGTCGCGAACAGCTTCCCGGCACGCGGCCATTTTGCTGCGCCAGCCACCTGATCCAGAACGGCTACGGCCAGATCGTTCAGTGGTATCTGGTTCGACTTGCCATTCTTTGCCCGTTCCTTTGGCAAGGTCCACATACGTTCGACTTGGTCGACTTCCTCCCAGCGGAGCGACGAAACTTCCTCTCGTCGCTGTCCAGTGACGATCAGCAGCCGAATGATTGGGCCGAAGCAATGGTGCGTGTGCGGCGCCGCGAGCCAAACGCGGGCGAGCTCTTGGTCCGACAGCCAGCGGTCGCGCGGGGTAACGGCAGGCGGAGTCTCCATCCCTTCCATCGGGCTGCGGTCGATGTCCCCACGGCCCACCGCCCAGCGAAAGAGCCGGCGCATCACTGCAAAGACGTTTCGGATATTGCCGATCTGCTCCCTCGGCATTCGGTCCATCACCGCAATAATATCGGACCGAACAAGCCGCGGCAGGGGCTTTGAGCCCAACACCGGCTTCACATGGAGTCTCAGGCCTTGCTCCGCGAGCCGCTTCCAACCTTTGCCAACGCAAGAGTCGACAAATCGATCGGCATAATTGTCGAATGCCAGATCGACCGCCTCACGCCGGCGCTGCCGCTCCGCCTCTCCTGGATCCGTGCCTTGGGCGACTAGAATGAACAGCCGTTCCGCTTCGGCTCTCGCCGTGCTTGGGCTCCAAGGCGAGCCGTGACTGCCGATCGTATATCGGCGGGTCTTTGATTCTCGTCCGCCCATTCGAAATTGCAGGACGTATGAAACGGCCCCCGATTTTGTTCGCTTGGCGCCGAAGCCTCTTATGCTATCATCCCAGAGGATGTCATTTTCGCTACTTGCGATGAGAACATCGATAGAGCGTTTTGTGATCTTTCCGCGTGCCATAAATGGGTCTCCCAATACGGCGTTTCCAGCAATCACCGGGCAATCACCGTGACGGAAATTGCCGCGTAATTGGAGAAAAGATAGCATAGGGAAGGCCTAGAAAAAACTAGCCTTTTCAACTCTATAGCACTCTTATCTACGCCTCCAGCGCATATACCAGACTTCGTGCCCCAGCCGCCGCGCCTTGGCTTCGTAGCGCGTCTCGGGCCAGCCGCCGGGGCGGTTCTGGAAATCCGATGCGTCCTTCGCCAGCCATTCGAACTGGTGGCGGTGGCGGCGCATGACCATCAGCGCATGTTGCAGATAGATCGGATGATCGGTGCCGAAGCGGAACTCGCCGCCCGGCTTCAGCTTGGCTGCGATCAGGTCGAGCGGGCCGTCGTTCATCATTCGCCGCTTGGCATGGCGCGCCTTGGGCCAGGGATCGGGGTGGAGCAGATAGGCAAAGCTCAGCGCGCCGTCGGGGATTCGCTGCAGCACCTCCAGCGCGTCGCCATGGTGGATGCGGACATTGCCCAGCGGCAGTTTCGCGCCATGATCGCCGGCAACATGGACCAGCGCCTGCGCAACCCCATTGATGAACGGCTCGGCACCGATAAAACCATGATCGGGCAGCATGTCGGCGCGCGCCGCCATATGCTCGCCGCCGCCGAAACCGATCTCGAAATGCAGCGGACATGGCTGTCCGAACAGACGCTGCGCGGAAACTTCGCCAGCATCCGGCACCGCGATCTGCGGCAACAAAGTATCGACCAGTTCCTGCTGCCCGGCGCGCAGTGGCTTGCCCTTCGACCGGCCATAAAGGCGGTTGATCGTCGTCGGATCGCCAGATTTATAAGCAGTCATGCGGCGCCCCTAGCCGCGCAACACGGGGGCGGCAAGCGCCCCCGATCGCGGTCAGGCGGCCAGCGCGGCCTTCAGCTTGTCGGTGAGGTCGGTGCGCTCCCACGGGAAGGCGTCACCGTCGGCGGTGCGGCCGAAATGGCCATAGGCGGCGGTCTGCTTATAGATCGGTTTGTTGAGGCCGAGGTGCGTGCGGATACCCTTCGGGGTCAGGCGCACCAGCTGCGGGATCGCGGCTTCGATGCGGCCTTCTTCGACGGTGCCGGTGCCGTGCAGGTCGACATAGATCGACAGCGGCTCGGCGACGCCGATCGCATAGCTGAGCTGGATCGTGCAGCGGCGCGCGAGCCCGGCTGCGACAATATTCTTGGCGAGATAGCGGGTGATATACGCCGCCGAGCGATCGACCTTGGTCGGGTCCTTACCGCTGAACGCGCCGCCGCCGTGCGGGGATGCGCCGCCATAGGTGTCGACGATGATCTTGCGGCCGGTCAGCCCGGCGTCACCGTCGGGGCCGCCAATCTCGAAACAGCCGGTCGGGTTAATGTGATAGACGGTGTTCGCGGTCAGCAACTCGGCGGGCAGCACATCGGCGATCACGCCGAGCACATATTTGCGCAGCTCGCTATATTTCGCTTCGTCGCCGTCCCCGTTGTGGAAGAAATAGCCGGGCGCGTGCTGGGTCGACACGACGATCGCGGTCGCTTCGACCGGGCGTTCATTGGCGTAACGCAGCGTCACCTGGCTCTTGGCATCGGGCTCGAGGAACGGTGCAATCCCCGCCTTGCGGTCAGCAGCCATGCGCTCGAGGATCTTGTGGCTGTAATCGAGCGTCGCGGGCATCAGGTCGGGGGTTTCGTCCGACGCGTAACCGAACATGATGCCCTGGTCGCCGGCGCCTTCATCCTTGTTCTCACCGGCATCGACGCCCTGCGCGATATGCGCCGACTGCGGGTGCAGGTTGTTTTCGAAACGGAAGGTCTGCCAGTGGAAGCCCGACTGTTCATAACCGATTTCGCGGACGGTGGCGCGCACCGTCGCTTCGACTTCCTCGGGAACGCCGGGCGCCCAGTTTCCGTCCTCATCCATGATCCCCTTGCCGCGGATTTCACCCGCCAGCACCACCAACTGCGTCGTGGTCAGCGTTTCGCAGGCGACGCGCGCTTCGGGATCCTTCGACAGGAACAGGTCGACGATCGAATCGCTGATCTGGTCGGCAACCTTGTCGGGATGCCCTTCGGACACGCTTTCGGAGGTGAAAAGGAAGCTGTTGCGCATGGGAAACCTTCTGTGAATCGGATATAAAGGAAGCTTTATGTGAGGGCGCTGTTAGCGTCCGCGGCGGCGAAAGGCAATGGCTGCGGCAAGCAATAGCAGCGCAAATCCGACCGGCAGAATATTACCATAACGTGCGAACAGCGTCGGGGCGTGGGCGGGCGGGATCGTCGTGTCGATCCGTCCCGCGGCGTGCATCGGCAGCGATTCGCGGATGCGGCCATCGGCGTCGATCACCGCGCTGATCCCGGTCGGGGTGGCGCGGATGACGGGGAGACCCTCCTCGATCGCGCGCAGCCGCGCCTGCGCCAGATGCTGCGGTGGACCCCAGCTGCCGAACCAGGCGTCGTTCGACGGATTGAAGATGAAATCAGGCCGGTGGTCGCGATCGGCAACCTGCCCCGAAAAGATGATCTCGTAACAGATTTGCAGCCCCGCGCGGCCGAAGGCGCCGAGGTCGAGGGTGCGCGGCCCGGGGCCGGGCCAGAAATCGATATCGCCAGGGGCAAGGCGCGACAGACCGATCGCCGACAGGATCGGGCGCATCGGCAGATATTCGCCATAAGGCACCAGATGCGCTTTGTCGTAACGCGCGCCGAGGGTGCCGTTGGCATGGACAGTCATCACCGCATTGCGCGCCCCGACGACGTCGCCCTGTTTGTCGAGTTCGAGCTTGAGCGCGCCGAGCAGCATCAGGTCGCCGGGGTTCATCAGCGCGGTCAGCCGCGCCCGCGCCGCGGCGGGCGAGCGGTCATAATAGACCGCGGGATAGCCCCATTCGAGATAGTCGGGCACCGCCGCCTCGGGCCACAGGATCAGGCGCGGGGTGTCGTCCTTCGGCGCAGTCAACCCCGCGAGTTTGGCAAAATTGGCGTCGGCCTTGGCACCGACCCATTTGTCGGCCTGCCCGACATTGGGCTGGACGACGGTGATGGGGACGGCCTTGGGTTGCGGTGTGGCCGTAGCGTTGACGGCGGTATCGACGAAATTTCCCACGGCGCTCGCTTGGGCAAAAACCAGAGTGATCACTGCCGCTGCGACCAATATGCCGCCGAGTATGATGGTCGGAAATGTGCCATCCCTCAGTGACGGGCCGAGCGCTCGCCGCCATGCTGGAAGCCATCGCATCGCTTGGACAAGAATGAACCCGGCGGCTAGCATGACGATCGCCGACATTCCGTAGGTGCCGACCAGCCGTGTCGGTGAGAGCATCGGCGTCATCGGTGCAAGGATCGCGCTCAGCGGATTCCAAGCAAAGCCGGTGAAGACCCAGCTGCGTAGCCATTCGGTGAGCGTCCAAAGCGCGGCGAAGGCGAGGAAGAAGGACAGCGTCGCCCCCGCGAATGCGGGGGCCGTTGTCAGTGTTGGGCCTTGGCTGCTGTGTAAACTGCGAGCGGCCGTGTCGGGAGTCACGTGCCTCCCGACACCCTTCGCGGGGGCGACGAATTTGGTCATCGCCCAAGCACCCCACGCGGCCAGCGCCGGATACACCGCCAGATACAGCGCCAGCAGCACGACCGCGATCCACCCCAGCCACGCGGGCATCGCCGCCTGATAGGTGAACGCCGTCGCGATCCAGTTCAGTCCGACGACAAAATGCCCGACTCCGAACGCCCAGCCGACGCCGAACGTCCGCCAGCCTCTCGGGCTGCGCGCCACGAGCGCCATCCAGCCCGCGAACGCGAGCAGGGTCAGCGGCCAGAGGTTGAGCGGCGCAAAACCCGTTGCCGAAACGGCGCCGAGCGCAAGGGCGACAAGCTTGGGCCAGCGGTCGGCGAAAGCGGCGATGCGGGGGAGGAGCGCGGTCACATGCGTTCCCATAGCGATGCGGCGAGGCCGCGACAATCGGGCGTGCATCGGTGGGCTTGCGCGAGGTGGGGGGGGGACGATGAAAAACGCTTTGTCCAGTTTCGACCGATTGCGGACGTGTCTTCTCCCCTCCCTTTTAGGGAGGGGCTGGGGGTGGGTAGCAGCCGAAGGCGACATTCTGCCTCTGCT
>NZ_SCMU01000005.1 GCF_005503695.1 Sphingopyxis sp. 2PD | reverse complement strand
GCCTTGGGCTGAGCCTTGGCGGCCGCGGGCGGGGTCTGTTTGGGCTGCGCCTTCGGCCGCGCGACCTGTTTCGGGGTCGGCGCAGGCGTCGGGCGGACGATCGGTTCGGGCAGCGGCGGCGCGGGCATCGGTTCGGGCGCGGCGATGTCGGTCATATCCTCTTCGCCCAGTCGCGCCGCGGGCGGGGTTTCGCTGATCACCGGGGCGGTCGATTGCACCGCGGTTTCGGCGATCAGATCGACCTCCATCGGTGGATTGTCGAACCGGCGCTCGCCCGCAGTCCACTGGACGGAAAGAAGGCCGATGATCACGACATGCGCCGCCACCGCGATGGCAAAGCCGCGTCCTTCCTTTCCCCCCAATGCCCGTGCTGCGGCCATGATGCGACCCTATTGCCCCGTTTCTGAACCGTCGGTGACCGCGGCCTCGGCGGTCGGTGCGCTGTCGGCAGCGCCTTCGGCACCGGTAGTCACCAGCGAAATGCGCGTCAGCCCCGCGCGGTTGAGTTCGCCCATGACGCGCATCACGCGGCCATAATCGAGCCCCTTGTCGGCGCGCAGCATGATCTGGCGCGGCTTGTCCTCGCCCTGACGTTCGCGCGCGATGGCGTCGAGACGGGCGGGAAGTTCGGCCTCGGGCACAACCTCTTCGCCGATGTAGAGCGTGTCGTCGGCGTTGATCGACAGCTGGACCGGTTCCTGCTCCTCGGTCTCGATCGGCTTGGCGCGGCTTTCGGGCAGGTCGATCGGCACGGCAGAGGCGAGCAAGGGCGCGGTGATCATGAAGATGATCAACAGCACCAGCATGACGTCGACCAGCGGGGTGACGTTGATGTCCGCGATCGGCGCGCGGCGCCCGCCGCGGCCGCGCCGTCCGCCGATACCGCCGCTCGAGGGACCGGTCATGCCCATCAGGCGTCCACCTCCAGCTCACGGCTGAACGTCGCGTGCAGCCCGTCGGCGAAGCGGCCGAGGCGCGATTCGAGGCGGTTCAGGCGCTGCGAGAAACTGTTGTACGCTATCACCGCGGGGATCGCAGCGAACAGGCCGATCGCGGTCGCGAACAACGCTTCGGCGATACCCGGCGCGACGACGGCCAGGCTGCTGTTGTTGCTCGCGGCAATCGCGGTGAAGCTGCGCATGATGCCCCATACGGTGCCGAACAGACCCACGAACGGCGCCACCGAGCCGATCGTCGCCAGCGTCCCGATCTTGTCCGCCAGCCGGTCGACCTCGCCCGCAATCGCCGAGTTCATCGCGATGCCCAGCCGTTCGCGCGTGCCGTCGCGGTCGATGACCTTGCCTTTGGTCGAGCGGCGCCATTCGCTGATCCCGGCGCCCAGCACCTTGGCGCTCGGCAGATCCTCGCTGCTGTTCTTGTCATAGAATTTGTCGATATTGTCGGCGCGCCAGAAATCGCGCTCGAAATTTTCGGATGCCCGCATCAGCTTGCCGACGCCGCGCCCTTGGGTGAAGATCACCGCCCAGACATAGATCGACGCGAGCAGCAGCCCGATCATCACCGCCTTCACGATAATATCGGCCTGCAGGAACAGCGCGACCGGGGACAGGGTCGCCGCGTCGGCGGCCAGCGAGATATTGTCTAGCAAGGGATTTTCTCTCCATTCATGATGGCGGTAAAGCGGTCGGCCCATCCCGCGGGCTGGCGGCGCGGCCGACCGTCGGGTGACAGAAAGGCGGCGGTGACTTGCCCGTCCGTCAATGTCTCGCCGCTTAACGTGTCAGTTCCGCGAAGGATGCGCTGGGCAATGATCACGCTCGCGCCGCGCACGGCTTCGACGGTGCTGACCACCAGCAGGTCGTCGTCGAGCTTGGCGGGGCGGCGATATTGGATGGCGAGGTCGGTGACCGCCCAGCTGCCGTCGCCCGCCTCCATCGCCGCGCGCTGGTCGATCCCGGCGATGCGCAGCATGTCCGACCGCGCGCGTTCCATATAGCGCAGGTAATTGGCGTGATAGACGATACCGCTGAGGTCGGTATCCTCAAAATAGACGCGCGCCCGGTAATGATGCGCCGCCCCGACGAAGGCGCCGGGGATGAAGGGGGGCGGGGCGTTTACCATGGGGTTGATCGATAGCCGCCCTTCGACTCGTCGCAAACCCCAAACCAACGGTTCGTCGCAGATGGGGGCCATTTGGTGGGAGGAAGCGGCGGTTTTTCGCCTATTTCCCGTTGTCGAACAAACCGTCCTGCGACCCTGCGGGCGGATTCAGCCCCAGATGCTTCCACGCGCTGGCGTTCAGCATCCGCCCGCGCGCGGTGCGCGCGATCAGGCCGACTTGCAGCAGATAGGGTTCGATCACATCCTCGATCGTGTCGCGCGGTTCGGACAGCCCCGCGGCCATCGTCTCGACCCCGACCGGCCCGCCGCGATAGATGTCGGCGATCATCGTCAGGTAGCGGCGGTCCATCGCGTCGAGCCCGAGCGCGTCAACCTCGAGCCGGTTGAGCGCGGCGTCGGCGGCCTTCGCATCGACGATCGCATGCCCCGCAACCGTCGCGAAATCGCGCACCCGGCGCAGCAGCCGCCCGGCGATGCGCGGCGTCCCGCGCGAGCGCTTGGCAATCTCCAGCGCGCCATCGGGGGCGATCGGCAGCGCGAGCAGCCGCGCGGCGCGCGTGATGACCTGCTCCAGCTCGCCATGCGTGTAGAAATTGAGCCGCACCGGAATGCCGAAGCGGTCGCGCAGCGGCGTCGTGAGCAACCCCTGCCGCGTCGTCGCGCCGACAAGAGTGAATTTGGGCAAATCGATCCGCACGCTGCGCGCCGACGGTCCTTCGCCGATCATGATGTCGAGCGCGCGATCCTCCATCGCCGGATAAAGGATTTCCTCGACCGCAGGCGACAGCCGGTGGATTTCGTCGATGAACAGCACGTCGCCGTCTTCGAGATTGGTAAGCAAGGCCGCAAGGTCGCCCGCCTTGGCGATCACCGGGCCGCTGGTCGAACGGAAACCGACGCCGAGTTCGCGCGCGACGATCTGCGCCAGCGTCGTCTTGCCGAGACCGGGCGGGCCGTAGAAGAGCACATGGTCAAGCGCATCGGAGCGCGATTTGGCGGCCTCGATAAAGATCCGCAGATTCTCGCGCGCCGCCGCCTGCCCGACGAATTCGGCGAGCGTTTTCGGGCGCAGCGCGGCGTCGGCGTCCTCGGGGGTGCGGATGGGGGTGGTGAGGTCGGTCAAATCAGCATTCCATTTGCGCCGCCAGGTCGGTCAGGCTGTCGGCGCTATACGCCCAATCCTGCGCCGCGTCGGCATCGGGCGCGCGGGCGCCGCCATATTCCATGGGCCGGTCGATATAGGCGGTCATCAGCCCGCAACCGCGCGCGGCGGCTAGGTCGCTGTGGTGCGAAGCGACAAGGCAAAGCTCGTGCGGCGCGAGCCCCAGCGCGTCGGCGGTCGCAAGATAGGCGGCGGGTTGCGGCTTGTACGCGCGGGCATATTCGGCGCCGAGGATGGCGTCCCACACGATCCCGGCGCGGCGCGCCATGTCGATCATCAGCGACACATTGCCGTTCGACAGCGTGACGACGGGAAAGGCGGTGCGCAGCCGCGCGATCCCCGCGACGCTATCGGGCCAGGGATCGAGCCGGTGCCAGGCGTTGGTCCAGTCGGCGAGCAGCGCAGGATCGAGCGTCGCGGCGTCGATACCCTGCGCGTGCAGCACCGCTTCGAGCATTTCGCGGTGCAGGATGTCGAGTTTCACGAAGCCGCGCTGGCCGCCGCTGACCGCCGCCATCGCGGGCAGGTAACGGCGGCGCCACTGGTCGGCGAAATCATGCGGGTCGATGTCGGTACGGTCGATCCGGGCAAGGAAGATCGCGGACTCGCGCGCGATACTGCTGCGCCAGTCGACGACGGTGCCGAAGACGTCGAAGGCGAAGGCTTTGGGGCGGCGGGCGGCGGTGGGCTCAGTCATGATGCTCTATTGCCTCGCCGCTGATCGAAACCCAAGGCTCCATGCGGTCCTCGTACACCGAATAATTGGGGACGAAGCCGTGGCCGGGCGCAAAATTGCCGAGCGGGATGGCGAAAGCATCATGATAGGGCCGCGCGCGGTACCAGACGCCCGACCCGCAGGTGCCGCAAAAGAAGAAATCGGCGGTGTGACCGCTCTCGCCAGTATATTGCCACATCCTTGCGTTCGCCTCGCCCTCGATGCGGACCTGCTCGGCGGCGAAGCGCACCTGCGCGGCAAAGGCACTGCCACTGCGCGCCTTGCACTCGCGGCAATGGCACACCGACACACGGATCGGCTCGCCGGAGCAGGCGATGCGGATTTCGCCGCAGCGGCAGGAGGCGTGGTGGGTGAGAGAGGCGGTTTCGGTCACGGTTGCGCGGTGTTCCTGAATTTCGTCATGCTGAACTTGTTTCAGCATCCATGGCCCGGCCGACTGGTCCAGCGCCGATGTCGAAGGCGAGGTCGCGCCATTCGGGGTTGGCTGCCTCAATGAGGTTGATCTTCCATGCGCGATGCCAGTTCTTGAGCTGTTTTTCCCGCGCGATGGCCAGCGCCATGGTGCCGAAAAACTCGAAATGGACGAGCCGATATATGCGATGGCGCCCGGCAAAGCCCTTAGTTGCGCCATTCCGATGCTGCCACATCCGCTGTAGGAGGTTGGAGGTAACGCCGATATAGAGCGTGCCGCCCCGATGGCTGACGAGGATGTAGGTGCAAGGGTGAAACGCATCGCGCATGGGTGCGAACTTAGGGCCATGGATGCTGAAACAAGTTCAGCATGACGAGGAAGGGAGATTTCTGCCTTCTCATTTTGCGACCTTCTTAAGCGCCACCCGGACCAAGGCATCGAGACTAGCTTCCGCTCCCAATTCTTCATTCGCTGCCGCAACCGCGGCGCTTGCTTCGCCGGGTTTGAAACCGAGGCCGGTGAGCGCGGTGACGGCGTCGGCGAGGGGGCCGGGGGTGGTTGGCACATAAGTCGTGCCGCTGCCAGCAATGCCGCCGAGCGCGCCCGCTTTGTCCTTCAGTTCATGCGTGATCCGCTGCGCCAGCTTCGGCCCGACGCCGTTGGCGCGCGCGATCATCGCGCTGTCGCCGCTCGCCAGCGCGCGTTGCAGGTCGGCGATCTCCAGCGCCGAGAGGATCGCGAGCGCGACCTTCGCGCCGACGCCCTGAACGCTGGTGAGCATACGGAACCAGTCGCGTTCCTCAGCCTTGGCAAAGCCGAGCAGGCGCAGGAAATCCTCGCCGACCAGCATTTCGGTGTGGATGGTTACGTCGCCGCCGGTGGGGCCGAGCGCGTCGAGGGTGCGCGCCGATGCCTCGACCAGATAGCCGACGCCGCCGACGTCGATCACCGCATGGCCTGCGCCGCTGGAGTCCAGTCGTCCGGTGAGTTTCGCGATCATTCACCCTGCGTAGCGCGGGGGGAATGAAAAGGGAACAGTTTCCCTGCTTCGTCATGCCGGACTTGATCCGGCATCCATTCCAGCCGCGCCGCCTGGACCCCGGATCAAGTCCGGGGTGACGAGGGTTTAGTAGCGCGGCCGATGGTTCGCATGACAGATCGCGACCGCCAGCGCATCCGCAGCGTCCGGCCCGGTGACCTTTGCGCCCGGCAGCAGGATGCGCAGCATCGCCTGCACCTGTTCCTTTGCCGCACCGCCGGTGCCGACGATCGCTTTCTTGACGAGGCGCGGGGCATATTCGGCGACGGCCAGCCCACCGCGCGCGCAGCCGAGCAGGGCGACGCCGCGTGCGTGCGCGAGTTTCAGCGTCGATTGCGGATTGTCGTTGACGAACACTTCCTCGACCGCGGCGTGGGTCGGGGCGTGGTCGGCGATGACTGCCGCCAGCACCGTGTCGAGATGCGCGAGGCGGTCGGGCAGCGGCGCCTTGGCGTCGGTCTTGATCTGGCCGTTCGCGATGTGGCTGATCCGGCTGCCCTCGGCGCGGATGATGCCCCAGCCGGTGCAGCTGAGTGAAGGATCGAGGCCAAGGATGATCATCGTTCCTCCCCGGAACGGGGAGGGGGACCACCCGAAGGGTGGTGGAGGGGGCTCGCGACCTCAAGCGAGGCTAAAGGTCGCACCCCCCCTCCGTCAGCGCTTTGCGCTGCCACCTCCCCACGAGTGGGGAGGGTTGGGTTCAACCCAATTTCTCCATCACCGCATCGGGAATCTCGTAATTGCCCCACACGGTCTGCACATCGTCGTCGTCGTCTAGCGTGTCGATCAGCTTGAACAGCGTCTGCGCGATGGCTTCGTCGGCGACTTCGCTCTTCAGCGTCGGGCGCCATGCGAGCTTCACGCCTTCGGCTTCACCCAGCTTCGCTTCGAGCGCCTTCGCGACTTCGTGCAGGCTGTCGACGCTGGTCCAGATGTCGTGGCCGTCCTCGGACGACTCGACATCGTCGGCGCCCGCGTCGAGCGCGGCTTCGAACACCGTGTCGGCGTCGCCCGCGCTCGCGGCATAGTTGATCAGGCCGAGCCGGTCGAAGCCGTGCGACACGCTGCCCGAGGTGCCGAGGTTGCCGCCATTCTTGCTGAACGCGGTGCGGACGTTGGTCGCGGTGCGGTTGCGGTTGTCGGTCAGCGCTTCGACGATCAGCGACACGCCGCCGGGGCCGTAGCCCTCGTAGCGGATTTCCTCGTAATTATCGCCGTCATTGCCCGCGGCCTTGTCGATCGCGCGCTGGATATTGTCCTTCGGCATTGACTGCGCCTTGGCGGCGTTGACCGCCGCCCGAAGACGCGCATTCGCGTCGGGATCGGGCAGGCCCATCTTCGCCGCCACGGTGATTTCGCGGCTGAGCTTCGAAAACAGGCTGCTGCGCTTTTTGTCCTGCGCACCCTTGCGGTGCATGATGTTCTTGAATTTACTATGGCCGGCCAAGCCACCCTCCATCGGTGAATTTGAAAGCTGGCGCCGCCCTACAGCGGCGGCCGACAAGAGACAACCGCGTCAGATGACGACTGCGGTCCCCGAGGCGCTGACCATCAGCATCGACCCGTTCTGGCCCAGCACTTCATAATCAAGGTCGACGCCGACGACGGCATTGGCGCCCAGGCGCGCGGCTTCGGCTTCCATTTCGGCGATCGCTTCCTTGCGGGCGCGGGAGAGGACGTCCTCATATTTGCCCGACCGACCACCAACGATGTCGGTGATGCTGGCGAACAGGTCGCGGAACAGGTTGGCGCCGACGATCACTTCGCCGGTGACGATGCCCAGATATTCGCGGGCCGGACGGCCTTCGATCGTATTTGTGGTGGTGCTGAACATCGTCACTCTCCTAGGCTGATAAAAAGGGTGCTCAGTCGATGCCGAGCGCCGATTTGTAAACGTCGAGGATCGCTTCCATTTCCTTGCGGTCGTTCGGCGGCAGTTTGCGCAGGCGAACGATCTGGCGCATGATCTTGGGATCATAACCCTGCGATTTCGCTTCGTTATAGGTGTCGCGAATGTCGTCGGCGACGCCTTTTTTTTCTTCTTCCATCCGCTCGATGCGCTCGATGAAAAGGCGCAGTTGTTCGTCGGATACGGTGGCTTCGCTCATTTTGGGCTCCGGTGATTGGGATGATGCGGCGCGAGAATCGCGGCTGCTGCGTCCCTAATCGTCCCGCTGCGTTTTCGCCATGCTTTCTTGGACTCAATCGCTTATTCGGGCGGAAACGGCTGGCGCTTGCCGCCATCCTTGTGGACCACGCCGCGCCGCATCACGAAATCGACCTTTTCCAGCGCGGTGACATCGGCCAGCGGGTCGCCGGTGACGGCGATGATGTCGGCCTCGCGTCCCGGCAGGATCGCCCCGATCGGCCGGTCGAGTTCGGTGGCATTGTCGATGGTCGCGGCCTTGATCGCCTGCGCGGGCGTCATCCCCGCCTTGACCATCAACGCGAACTCCTTGGCATTGTCGCCGTGCGGCGCGACGCCCGAATCGGTGCCGAACAGGATGCGGACATTGCCGCGGATCGCGCGCGCCATGCTGTTTGCGTGCGCTGCCGCCGCTTCCTCGGCCTTGGCGAGCTGCGGCGCCGGGGCATCGCCGCGGCGCGTCTGTGCCAGCGCGGCGATCGGCGCAACCGCAGTCGGCACCAGCGCCGCATTCGACGCCTTGAACAGCTTGACCGTCTCATCGTCGATGAAGCTGCCATGTTCGATCGAATCGACCCCGGCGCGCAGCGCGGCGTCGATGCCTTCCTTGCCATGCGCATGGGCGGTCACCTTGCGGCCAAAGCTATGCGCGGTGTCGACGACCGACTTCATTTCGGCGTCGGACATCTGTTTGCCCAGCCCGCCCGCAACATTGGAGCGTACGCCGCCGGTTGCGGCGAATTTGATCACCTCGGCGCCGAGGGAAATCTGCGCGCGGACGGCGCTGGCGCAGCCGTCGGGGCCGTCGCAGATATTGGTCCGCTCGGCCGCGACCGCGTGCGTCAGGGTGCGGTTGAGGCCGTTGACCCCGCCATGACCGCCCGTCACCGAAATCATCGTTCCGGCGGGGACCACGGTCGGCCCGACGATGACGCCATTGTTGATCGCATCGCGCAGCGTCGTCGTCGTGCGGCCATCGCCGCCCAGATCGCGTACCGTCGTAAAGCCCGCCTCGAGCGTCTTGCGCGCATTGCCCTGCGCGATCACGAATATATCCTCGACGTCGCGGCCCGAGCTTTCGAGGCGGCTGCGCAGCAGATTGTCGTCGCTGGAAATATGGACGTGCATGTCGATCAGGCCGGGGAGGACAAAGGCGTTCTTCAGGTCGACGACGCGCGCATCGGCCTCGGGCGTCGCAAAGCCGTCGTGTACTTCGGCGATCTTCCCGTCGCGGACGACGATCGTCGATGGCCCGCGCGGCTCGCGCCCCGGCTGGTCGAGCAGGCGCCCGGCGTGGATATAGGTCGTGGCGGACGGCTGAGCGGCCAGCGGCGTGCTCGCGATCAGCCCTGCCGCGATTGTCGCTGCGGCCCATGTCATGCGCATCCCGATTATCTCCCTGTTGGCTCTCCGCCTTGTCGTCCGATCATGTCGCGAAAGCCGGGGCGTCGCAAGCTCAGTCGCGCGGGTTTCTTGCCATGCTCGACTCCATCCGCGCCAGCTGTTCGGGGGTAGCGGCGGTGTGGTGCAGCGCTTTCCATTCGGCGGTCGGCATGCCGTGGACGATCGCGCGGCCGCTTTCCTTGTCCATGCCGCCCTCGTCGGCGATCCAGTCGCCGAGGCAATTGCGGCAGAAACCCGCGAGCCCCATCAGGTCGATGTTCGCGGCGTCATGGCGGTGCTGGAGCAGGCGGACGAGGCGGCGGAAGGCGGCCGCCGCCACCGCATCGTCCAGCGTATCGAGCGCATCGTTCGGGGCGGCCTGGTCGTCGCTGCAGGACATGGCGGATTTCCTTCTGCTGGGGGCATGAATAGCTATACGCGGCTTGCCTTGCCGGGGGCAGTGAGACTAGGCAAGAGGTGTCTATCTGTTCGGACAAAACCGTAGCCCTGAGCCTGTCGAAGGGCGCTTATCGTGGATAGGCGCCCTTCGACAGGCTCAGGGCTCCGGCGATGATCGAAACCATATCGGAGCATTTGTGGTCCAGAGTTTTACCCCCCGCCAGCGCAAGGTGCGCATCCTGGCGACGCTTGGTCCTGCGAGCGCGAATCCCGAGATGATCGCGGCGCTGCACCGTGCCGGCGCCGACGCCTTTCGCGTCAATATGAGCCATGGCGACCATGCGGGGCACGCCAAGGTGATCGCCGCGATCCGCGCGCTGGAGAAGGAAACCGGGCGCCCGACGACGATCCTGGTTGACTTGCAGGGGCCAAAGCTGCGCGTCGGGACGTTCAAGGACGGCCCCGCCGAGCTGATGAAGGGCGCGGCGTTCGCGCTCGATGCCGACAAGGCGGCAGGTGATGCGACGCGCGTCCACCTGCCGCACCCTGAATTGTTCGCGGCGCTCGAACCGGGGACGCGGCTGCTGATCGACGACGGCAAGCTGGTGCTGCGCGTCCAGGCCGTCTCGCCGACGCGGATTGACACGGTCGTCGAGGTCGGCGGCAAGATTTCGGACCGCAAGGGGGTCAATGTCCCGGACGTGGTGGTGCCGCTCGCGGCGCTCACCGAGAAGGACCGCAAAGATCTGACCTTTGCGCTGGAGCAGCATGTCGACTGGGTCGCGCTGTCGTTCGTCCAGCGGCCCGAGGATGTCGCCGAAGCGCGGCGCTTGATCGGCGGCAAGGCAGCACTGCTGGTGAAATTCGAAAAGCCGTCGGGGGTGCAGCGGATCGAGGAAATCCTCGAGCTCGCCGACGCGGCGATGGTCGCGCGCGGTGACCTCGGCGTCGAGCTTCCTCCTGAGGCGGTGCCGCCGTTGCAAAAGCGCATCGTCGCCACCGCGCGGCGGATGGGCAAGCCGGTGGTCGTCGCGACGCAGATGCTCGAATCGATGATCGTCTCGCCGTCGCCGACGCGCGCGGAAGTGAGCGACGTCGCGACCGCGGTGTACGACGGGGCGGACGCGATCATGCTGTCGGCCGAGACCGCAGCTGGCGCGTGGCCGGTGGAAGCGGTGACCATGATGGATTCGATTGCGCGCTCGGTCGAAAGCGATCCTGATTATTTCCGGCGCCTGCACTTTACCGAAACGACACCCGACGCGACCACGGCCGACGCGCTGGCCGAGGCGGCGGGTGATATCACGCGCACGATCGACGCCGATGCGATCATCTGCTTCACCTTTTCGGGCTCGACCGCGCGCCGCGTCGCGCGCGAGCGGGCGGGGGCGCCATTGCTGGTGCTGACGCCGAAAAAGGAAGCCGCGCGGCGCATGGGCCTGTTGTGGGGCGCCCACGCCGTATCGACCAAGGACATCGGCAGCTTTGAAGAAATGATCGCCAAGGGCAAGCGCATGGCGCTGCGCCACGGCATCGGCACGGCGGGGTCGAAACTGGTGATGATGGCGGGGGTGCCGTTCGGCACGCCGGGTTCGACCAACGTGCTGCACGTCGCGACGCTGACCGGCGACGAACTGCGCGGGTATAGCTGAATAGAGAATCCTCCCTGTGGCGAAGCCATGGGGAGGGGGACCGTCCGCCAAGCGGATGGTGGAGGGGCCGCGCCGTCAGCGCCATGGCCCCTCCGTCAGCGGCTTCGCCGCTGCCACCTCCCCATGGCTTCGCCACAGGGAGGATCGTTGAGACCATAGTCGATTCAAATCGGCACAATCCTTACCGCCCGATTCAGATAATTTTCGAGGTGATTCAGAACGGCACGACTAAAAATGGTAAACGGACTTTGCACCATTGACGCCGCGCGGCATAGTTGGTGGGTGGTGAGCGTCGGACCCGCGTTGGGGGGATTCCGCATCGCATATCTGGAGGTTTAAGCCGCGTGTCCGCACCGTTCCGTTTTCCGCGCTTTTTCGTCACCAGCCCGGCACCTTGCCCCTATCTGGCGGGCAAGACCGAACGCAAGGTGTTCACCGAACTCAGCGGCAATACGGCCAACGAATTGAACGACGCGCTGGGCCGCATCGGATTCCGGCGCAGCCAGTCGGTGGCCTATCGTCCCAGCTGCGCCGATTGCGCGGCCTGCGTGTCGGTGCGCGTTTGCGCCGCCGAGTTCACCCCCAGCACGTCGCAAAAGCGGACGATCCGCCGCAACGGCGATCTGGTCGCAACCGCGTGCAAGCCGTGGGCGACCGAGGAACAATATGCGTTGCTGCGCTCTTATCTCGGCTCGCGCCACCCCAATGGCGGCATGGCCGACATGGACGAGCAGGATTTCGCCGACATGGTCGAACAGACCCCCGTCGACAGCTATATGATCGAGTATCGCGAGCCGACCACCGACGGCAGCAAGGGCCGCCTGGTCGGCTGTTGCCTGACCGACCGGCAGGGCGACGGATTGTCCATGATCTACAGCTTCTTTGACGCCGCGCACCCGCTGCGTGAAGGGCTGGGCACCTATATCATCGCCGACCATGTCCAGCGCGCGGCGCGGGCGGGCCTGCCCTATGTCTATCTCGGTTACTGGATCGAGGGGTCGGCGCGCATGGCGTACAAGGCGCGTTTCCGCCCGATCGAGCGGCTTGGCCCCGATGGCTGGTCGCGCTTCGAACCCGCCGCTCCGAGCGGCATTGCGGCGATGTTCGAACTCGCCTGACTTGGCGCCGCCCATCGCGGTGTACTGGTTGTGATTTTGGTCACAGTGGCCGCGTGACGCGCGCCATACCCTGGTCTTATGCGTTGCAACCGCACGACACACGCTATTGGCGTTTCACGCTATTTTGCCATGCCCCCCCCGATATCGACCCGGGTCATGCGGAGCGATGACCGGCGCGCCCGAAGCCTCTAGACTCATGGCTGGAGAGGTCTCGCTTGCACCCCCGCGATGGAAGATAAGCAAATGATTGTTAATGGTTTTAATCGCGTGTCGGCGGCATTATTCGCCGTTCTACTACTATCGTGGACCGTGCCCCAGGCGGCGCAGGCGCAATATCCGTGGGGTAACGGCCCGGGCCCGGGCGAGGTCGTGGTCGGCCAGACGGGCGGGGGGGCGGGGCATGCGCCGATCCTGCTGTGCCAATATGTTGGCGGTGGTGAGAGTGGCGATAATCCGAACGAGTCGCCTTTTCGCGCACCGACAAAGCATTATGAACCCCAGAAAGCGGGCTTCATGGCGGCTGCCTATCATATCGACACCTCATCGGTGTGGATGTCGGCGGGACACAAGACGATGGAAGCAGCGAAACAGCGCGCGCTTGCTGGCTGCAAAGCGGGGACCGGTGCTGAATGTTATGTCGCCGACACGCTGTCGGAATTTGGGCTTATCTATGTCGCAGAAGACGCCATGGGCCTGTTGTGGATCAAGGCGATGACGACATTAGACGATACGACACAAAAAAATGCCACAGCGTCCCGGACTGTCGTCGACTGGAATCCGTCGATCGAACTATGCTCGCGCAACGCATTCGGGTGCAAATTCCTGGGTTATACCCAGACAGGCCGGATGCCGCTCAATGACAATCCCGATGCGCAATATGTCTCCGATTCCTTTCCCAACGGTCCGTTGACATGGAATCGTTGGGCCTTGGTCGCCAGACCGGAAAAAACGCCGATTGCGGCGTGGCAGAACAAGAGCTGGCTGAGCAGCGGCCAACAGAAATCCGCAGCTGCGCGAGCGGAATTGCTGGCGCGGTGTCAGGCCGACGCGGGGGTCCCCTGCGCAATCATTGCTTTTGCCGCGAACGGCGTGCTGGTTCAATTTGTCGATGCGCAGGGAAAGGTCGGCTGGACCAGCGCCGTACCCAATGCGGCCAAGCCCAAACGAAAGACAAAGAAGTCGCTGGTGTCCGACGACACGTCGGTCGCGGCCAGGATCGCGCGGGCCTGTCCCTCGGCCGCAGCGCCGTGCCGCGTTGTCGCCACATACGACGCCGGTACTTCGCGACTGGATGTCGTCGCGGACGTTCCGTGATGATCGTCCGACTCGCCTTGTCCTTGTTTGTCAGTTTTTGCGTTTCGGAGAATTGTCATGTTTCGCGCCGATTTGATCAAACCCTTGGTGCGGGGCGGCGCTGCGGCGTTCGCTTTGTCGGTCAGCGCACCGGCCGCCGCCTGCTCTGATCTTCCCAACATCTGCGCCGCCAATGCCGAGCATCACCGGCAGATGATGGATATTGCGGCGACACCGCAGCAGGGCGGACCAGACGACGGCGGCCCGCGCTATGCAGAGCCGCCGGCGGACCCGATGCGCGATCGGATGAGCGTCGCCACGGGCATGATCGCGCTGATGCAGCAGAATGTCGACAACATGGCACGGCGAGCCGAAATGATGAAAGACCCGCGTTACGCCCGGTACGAAAATGGCGGTTGGGACTTTTTTCAGGATCATGCCAAACCGGCGCCGGGCGAATATTGTGCCGCCTTTTACTGGAAAAAGGACGGGTTGGTCCGTGTTTCCGGGCCGGGGGGCGACTATAATGGGGCGCTGCTCACCTTCTGGAGCGACGACATCCCGCAGCCGGTCGGAGTCGAAAAGATCAAGGTGACGCTGGTCCAGTCGGACGGCAGCCCGCCGCAGACGGTCGAAGCATATAATTACGGTTTGCCCGGGGAAGCCTATGGCGCAATCGCGCTGGCGGTGCCGTCGGTCGAAGCGCTGCTCGACAATATGCTCGACACCCACGGCTTCGACTTGCAGATCAAGGGTAAGTCGGTCGCAAAGGTTGACTGGACGGGCGGACATGCGGCGCGCGATCGGCTGAAACAATGCGTCGCGCGGCGCGCGCGTGGTTGATTTGCCCCCGGCCATCGCCGCCCGCCGCCGCCGGACAGCCGCGAACGGTTGACCTTTCCCCGCTTTCAAGGGCATAGCTTTGCGTCCAGGACATAAGTCCGGGTCGCATCCGTTATGTATTCGCCGGGGGGCTGGCGAGAGGGGGGTAGGATGCCCGTGCGCGCGTTCGTCAGCATCACGGCCAGCGACAGGGACACCGGCCTTGGCCGCGCGGTGACGGGCGCATGAGTGAACCCGTGAAGGTCGCGATCATCGGGTCGGGTCCGGCGGGGCTGAGCGCCGCATCGCGCGCGGCGCAGCTGGGGCTCAGCCACATATTGCTCGAAAAGACCGACCATCTGTCGGACACGATCTTCAAATATCAGAAGGGCAAGCGGGTGCTGGCGACGCCCGAACGGCTCGACCTGCGCTCCGACTGCCGCTTTGCCGAGGGCGCGCGCGAATATATCCTTGGCAATTGGGATGAGGATGCCGCGAACAACAAGGTGAATGTCGCCTATCACGCCGAGGTCGCCGAAGTGACCGGCGCCAAGGGCGCGTTCGCGATCAAGACCACCAAAGGCGATGTCTATACCGCCGAAAATATCGTGCTGGCGATCGGCACGCAGGGAAACCCGAACCGGATGCGCTGCGAAGGCGCCGACCTGCCGCACATCATCTATCAGGTCGACGATCCCGAGGATTTCAAGGACAAGCATATCACCGTCGTCGGATCGGGCGACGCGGGGATCGAAAATGCGCTGGGGGTGGCCGAAGAGGCGCTGGAAAACACCGTCACGATCCTGAACCGGTCGAAGGATTTTGCGCGCGCCAAGGCGAAGAATGTCGCCGACATGATGGAGGCGGGCGAGAATGGCTTCATGTCGATCCGCACCGAGACGCAGCCGAAGAAGGTCGAGCCGGGCTGGTTGACGCTGGAAACCCCGAATGGCGAGGAAAAGATCGAATGCGACGTGATCGTCGCGCGGCTGGGGTCGGTCGCGCCGCGCGGCTTTGTCGAATCGATGGGGATCGAATTCACCGGCCCCGACCGCGAAGCCTTTCCCAAACTGTCGCCGACGTTCGAGACGACCGTGCCGGGCCTTTACGTCATCGGCGCGCTCGCGGGTTATCCGCTGATCAAGCATTGCATGAACCAGGGTTATGACGTTGTCGAGTTCATCAATGGTAACAGCGCGCTGACCCCGGCGGACGAAAAGGATCTGGCGGCGATCTTTGCCGATCTGCCCCAGAAAAAGTCGGTCAGCGAATGGCTGGAATATCTGCGCACCCGCATCCGCATCTTTGCCGATGTGTCGCCGCTGCAGATGCGCGAATTCATGCTCGATTCGAAGGTCGCCTTTTATCGCAAGGGCGACGTCGTGTTCGAAAAGGGCGAGCCGGGCTCGTCGCTGTTCGCGATCGCCGACGGCCATGCGGTCGTCGAGGTCGGTCCCGACATCACTGTACCGATCGAGCAGGGGTCGATCTTTGGCGAGGTCGGGCTGATTTCGGGCCGCAAGCGCGGCGCGACGATCCGCGCCGGCGAGGACAGCATCTTCGTCGAAGTCTCGCGCACCGCGGCGCTGAAACTGATGGCGGCGGTGCCGGGCGCCAAGCGCGTGATCAATCGCATCTCGCTCGAGCGACAATTGCTCCAGATCTTCAAGGGCGGACTGACGGTCGACGATCTGGCGGAGGTCGTCGATGCCGCCGAGGTCGAGCGCGTTCCCGCAGGTAAGGTCGTGCTGACCGAGGGCGAACAGGGCGATGATGTCTATGTCATCCGCTCGGGGTCGATGGTGGTCGAAAAGGACATCGGCGGCAAACCGATCTTCCTGCGCTATCTGCCCGCGGGCAGCTTTTTCGGCGAAATGGGGGTGCTGAGCGGGCAACCCAGAAATGCCACGGTCAAGGCCGCGGTCGGCGCTGAGCTCATCAAGCTGACCGGCGAGAGTTTCCGCAAGATGCTCGCCGCGCGGCCGCAGGTGCGCGCCGCGACCGAGGCGGCGGTCGCCGAGCGCGCGGCGATGAACGACTTCATCGAATCGCGCAAAGCCAGCTATTCGAGCGCGGTCGATCTTTATTCGGACACCGCGACCTTCATCATGAAGGAGGGGCTGGGCGAGGCGACCGACGCGCTGTTGATCGACGAAAATCTGTGCGTGGGCTGCGACAATTGCGAAAAGGCTTGCGCCGACAGCCATGAAGGCTTGTCGCGGCTCGACCGCGAGGCGGGCAAGACCTTTGCGCATCTGCATGTGCCGACGAGCTGCCGCCACTGCGAGCATCCGCACTGCATGGCCGACTGTCCGCCGAACGTCATCCATCGCGGCCCCGACGGTGAAGTCTTCATGGAGCCCGGGTGCATCGGCTGCGGCAATTGTATGCGCAACTGCCCCTATGGCGTGATCCGGATGGAAGCGGCGCCACCGCAAAAACCCAGCTTGCTGCGCTGGCTGCTCACCGGTTTCGGCCCTGGCCCGGGCGAGCCGTCGCCAAAATGGACCAAGAAACAGTTGGGCGACGAAAAGCCCAAGAAAATCGCGGTCAAATGCGACATGTGCAAGGGAATCGCGGGTGGCCCGGCGTGCGTGCGCGCGTGTCCGACGGGTGCTGCGATCCGCGTCTCGCCCGAAGAATTCCTGTCGATCGCGCGGCTCGACGAGGCGACCGACTGATGGCCTCGCTTTTTCAGCGGCGTCGCAACAGGGCGACCCAGACCGAGCGGGTGCGCGAGCGCAAGCATGAGGGGTTCCTACGTTATGCGGGATTTCGCTGGGCGAAGATTTCGGGCGGGCTGTGCCTGCTGATCATCATCTCCTACGCGCTGGTCGATGTGACGCCGCGGCACAATGGCGGCAGTTGGTACGGTTACACGCTCGGCACGATCGGCGCCGGGCTGATCCTGTGGCTGACCGCGCTCGGCTATCGCAAGCGCAAGATGACGAGTGATTACTGGTCGCTGAAAGCGTGGACGTCGGCGCATGTCTATCTGGGGCTCAGCCTGATCGTCATCGGCACCTGGCACACCGGGTTCCAGCTCGGCTGGAACGTCCATACGCTCGCTTGGGCGCTGATGATGCTGGTCATCCTGTCGGGGCTGTACGGGGTGATCGTCTATGCGACCTTGCCCGCGGCGCTGTCGAACAATCGCGACGAAATGACGCAGATGCAGATGCTGGAGGCGATCCGCGCCTTTGATCGCCAGCTGCACAGCGCCGCGCAGCCGCTGACCCCCGCCGACACCGCGCCGGTGCTCGCGGCGCTCGATGAAGATCCGTTCGCGGGTGGTATCGGCGCGCGCCTGTCGGGCCGCTATCCGAACTGCGCGACCGCAGCGGCGCTGCGCACGCTGGCGGCGTCGCAGAGCAGCGATGCGGCGGCGCGCGACAAGGTCGTCGGGCTGCTGAAGCAGAAGGTCGCGGCGCTGGCGCGGCTGCGCGCACACCTGCGGCTGCGCGCGCTGCTCGAAATCTGGCTCTATGTGCATGTGCCGCTGACCTTCGCGCTGATCGCGGCGCTGTCGGCGCATATCATCAGCGTCTTTTTCTATTGGTGAGGCGGGGATCATGAGCTTCATCCTGCGCCGCGTTTCGACGACCAAGACGGGCAAGCAGATCGTCCGCGATCAACCGCTGCCGGGCGACACGATCACGCTGGGCCGCGACAGTTCGAACATCATCCACGTCGCCGACCTGGCGGTGAATCCGCAGCATGCGACAATCAGCAGCACCGACGGACGGACAGTGCGGGTGACCGCGCAGGAGGGGCTGGGGTTCGACCTCAACGGCCGCAGCGAAACCGTCGCCGACATCGACAGCGCGGCGGGTGGCGAGCTGCGTTTCGGCGGCCACCGGCTGACGATCGCGCGCGAGGATGACAAGATCATCCTGCTGGTCGAACGCATCGACGAGCTGTCGCAATCGTCGAAGGATGTCGACGAGGCCAAGGCCTTCTCGCTGCAAGGCGTGATGCTCGGCAAGCGCGTCGGCGCGTGGGCGTTCGCCGTGCTGATGCTGGCGGCGTTCCTGATCGGACCGATCTGGGCCTGGTACAGCTACAAGAGCGTCGACGAGCGCCCCGACGGTTTTCACGCCGACAGCAGCTGGTCGTCGGGACCATTGTCGAGCGCGCACGCGAGCCTGAAGGATGATTGCCAGTCGTGCCACGTCGAACCGTTCGTGGCGGTCACCGACACCGCGTGCGTCAGCTGCCACACCGGCGAGCACAAGGCGATGAGCACGGCGCATGCGGGCGCGCCGACTGCGATGCTGCTCGCGGCGCGCGCACCCGATGGCGGGTTCGACAAATTGCTGGCCAATGTCGGCGAAGTGTTCAACCGGCCGCAGGGCCGCTGCGTCGATTGCCATACCGAACATGAGGGCGCCGGGCCGATGGCGGCGACGCCGCAGAAATTCTGCGTCGACTGCCACGACGGGATGCAGGGGCGGCTGAAGGCGGCGGGGCATCCGACGCTGCTGGCCGATGCTGCCGACTTCGGCACCGGCCACCCCGAATTCCGTCCGCTCGTCCGCGCTGCGCCGGGGGCGAAGCTGGCGCGCGCCGCGCCGGGCAAGGGGACGGTCGATTACAACGGCCTCAAATTCCCGCATGATGTTCACTTGCAGGCCACCGGCGGCGTCGCGCGCATGGCGGCGAGTTTCCGCGGACGCCATGATTTCGGGCAAAAGCTGGAGTGCGAAAATTGCCACCGCGTCGAGGCCGACGGGGTGCGCGTCAAGCCGGTCGAGATGGAACGCGACTGCGCGATGTGCCACAGTCTGGCGTTCGAGACGGTGGGCGGGGTGACGCGCACGCTGCGCCACGGCGAGCCCGATCAGGTCATTGCAGACCTCACCGCCTATTACCGCTCGACCCCGCCTGCTCGCCCGCTGCAGCTCGGCGGGATGCAGCGGCGCCGCCCCGGCGCTTATGCCGAGGGGCAGGTCTACAATATCTATTTCAACGAGGTGGCGGTGCGGCCGAGCCGCGCGCAGGATGCGGTGCGCGCGGTGTTTTCAAAGGGCGGCGCCTGTTATGATTGTCACACGATCTTTGCGCCCGCCGCAGGAAATAACTGGCGCGTCGCGGCGGTAAACCAGACCGCGCGCTATCTGCAAAAGGGCTGGTTCGACCATGACGCGCACCGCGAGACCGATTGCGCCGATTGCCACACGGCGGCACCGGGGTCGAAGACGTCCACCGACCTGCTCGTCCCGGGCCTCCGCCAATGCCGCGACTGCCATGTGGGCGAAAGCGGCGCGCGGCTGGTGAAGGTCGAAACCGCGACCGAATCGCCCTGCGCGATGTGCCACGAATATCACTCCGACGGCGGCCAGCCGTGGGCGCCGAAGCGTCAGCGGAAGGTAAATAGCGCGGCAATCACAAATAAACCCCTGCGTGCTACCTATGGTGTGAGCTTGATCACAGGCGCCGAGGGGCGGGGACTTTACAAAGTGACATGGCGCACACCTGCTTTGCACGCGGCAAGTCGGGGCGGATAGGTTCAGGACCGGGGCCAGAATGGGCCGGAGCAGGGGGCGGATGTGCTGATCGCGCAGATCACCGATATCCATTTGGGGTTCGATCCGGACAATCCGGCCGAATATAACCGCAAACGGCTCGACGAGGTGCTCGACGTGCTGATCGAAGGGCCGAACCGCCCTGATCTGCTCCTCGCCACCGGCGACGTTACCGACCGCGGCGACGAGGACAGTTATCGGCGTCTGGCGAACGCCTTTTCGCGCTGCCCCTTTCCGGTGTGGGTCAGCGTCGGCAATCACGACCTGCGCGATAATTTTCATGCGCGCTTCCCGGGGCTCGACGATGGCAATGGCTTTGTCCAATATGCGATCGAGCTGCCTGAACTTCGGCTAGTGACGATCGATACGCTGGAGGAAGGGCGTCATGGCGGCGCTTTTTGTACGGCACGCGCAGCGTGGCTGGACGCCGAGCTGGCGAAGGAGCCCGCAAAGCCGACCTATATCGTGATGCACCACCCGCCGATCGAAAGCGGCATCGAGTGGATGAACACCCATCCGGACGAGCCGTGGGTGGCGACCTTTACCGACGTCGTGCGGCGGCACCCGCAGGTGCGCGGGCTGATCTGCGGCCATTTGCATCGCAGCGTCACGGTGGCGTGGGAGGGGCGCACCGTCGCCATCTGTTCATCGACCGCGCCGCAAGTCTCGCTCGACCTGCGCCCGATCGACGCCGACCGGCCCGACGACCGCCCGATGATCGTCGCCGAAGACCCCGCCTATGCGCTCCACCGCTGGAATGGACGCGAGCTGGTGAGCTTCTACGATTTCGCCGGGGCGCACACGATGCTGGCGAAATATGATGCCAATCTGCAGCCGCTGGTGCGCGAGTTGAAGGCCGAGCGGCCTAGTTAAAAGCCGTCGCCCCCGCGAAGGCGGGGGCCGCAATCGGCCTTGTCGTGCCTCGCTGTGTAAACCGACAGCGGCCCCCGCCTCCGCGGGGGCGACAACCTGCTCAATAACCCAGCGTCAAATCCACCCGCGGCTCGACCGCCACACCCTTATTCCACCGCTCGAGATTCTCCAGAAACCGCTCTGCCGACCGCACGAACATCTTGTCCTGCGCGCGGCCCGACAGGTGCATGGTGATGTGCGCATTGTCGAGGCTCCACAGCGGGTCGTCGGCGGGCAGCGGTTCGGGGGTGGTGACGTCGAGGAAGGCGGCCGCGATCTGCCTGCTGTCGAGCGCGGCGACGAGCGCGTCGTGATCGACGACGCTGCCGCGTGCGATGTTGATCAGCGTCGCGCTCGGCTTCATCGCGGCGAGTTCGGCAGCGCCGATCATGCCATCGGTTTCGGGGGTCGCGGGGACCGCGAGGATCACCCAGTCGAAATCGCCAAGCTGCGCGCGCCACTGGTCGGGAGTCAGCGTGTTCGCACCCGGCGAGCGGCGGACGACCGTGACGTCGACCGCAAACGCTTTCAACCGCTCTTCGATCAGCTTGCCGATCGCGCCATAGCCGAGCAGCAGGGCTTTCGACCCGAACAGCTCGACCTTGCCCGGCGAATCGATCAGCCACTCGCGGCGCTCCTGCGCGCGGACGACTTCGCGATAGCCTTTGGCGATGGTGAGCATCCCCATCACGACATATTCGGCGATCGTGATCGCGTTGATCCCCGCGCCGTTGGTGACGACGGTGCCGCGCTGCTGCAGCAGGTCGAGCGGCATGCCGTCGACCCCGGCATAGATCGAGTTCAGCCATTTGAGCTGCGTCGCGGCGGTGATGACCGCGGCCATATCCTTTTTATCGTACATATCGAACCAGCCGATCTCGGCGTCGGGCGCGAGGGCAAGCGCCTCGTCCTTGGACGCGAAGAAACGCGGTTCGACCCATTCGGGCAGGCGGTTTTCGACGAGCGGGCGGATGAGTCCGGACAGGACGGTGACGGTCTTGGTCATGAAATCCCTATTGCTGAAATGCGTGCCACCCCGCCCAGGCGAGCGGGACAAGGCCGATCAGATCGACGAGCGCGATGGTGGTGAGCTGAGCGGGGCGCCCATAGGATTGATAGAGAAACAGGAAGCTGAGCATCGAGATCGCGGCGAGCAAGGTCGCAAGCTTGCGCCCGCCGGGATCGAAGGCCGCCCATACGCAGGCGACGAGCACCGCAAAGAACAGCGCGGCGCGGTGGTGCATCAACAGAAAGAGCGGACTGTCGGGCGCGACGCCATAGAGCTGCGTGATCAACGTGGGCCGGACCAGCGCGAGCGCGGGGACCAGATGGACGAGCCCGAGGAGAAGCCAGCAGATCAGTTGCGACATGCAACGAAGCTAGCATCCCGGCGAGCCGGAACAAGCCTTTAAAGCGCGATCAGTCCCATTTGAATCGTCATCCCGGCGAAGGCCGGGATCTCGCCGGTACGTCAATCCGACACGGTGAGATCCCGGCCTTCGCCGGGATGACGAGAGGGAGCATCCTGTTCGGATTGAACCGTAGCCCTGAGCTTGTCGAAGGGCGCTTCTCGGCGATATGCGCCCTTCGACAAGCTCAGGGCTACGGTGATCGGTGATCCCGACTATCCAAGCCGGACTAGGGAAGGTGGTATTTCGACCCAACCCGATGATGCTCAATTGACGTCGAGCCGCCAATCCCAGCCGAGCGGATCGCCGTCCATCACCTCAACCCCCGCAGCGGTAAGTTCGTCACGGAGTTTGTCGGAGGTCGCGAAGTCCTTGGCCGCACGCGCCTCCTTGCGGCGGGTGAGGGCGGCTTCGATTTCGGCCTCGGTGATGGTGGCGGCTTTCGGGCGGATGCGGAGGTCGGTACGGGACAGTGTTAGGAGTTGCAGTCCGAGGACGGCGTCCATTATTTCGATCATCGTCAAGACGTCGCCAAGGCCCATCGATGCGTCGATAGTGCCTTCCAGCTGAGCCAAAGCGACGCTGGTGTTAAGATCATCAGAAATTGTCTGATCAAAGTTGGCCATCCGGGACTCGACGGCGGCTGGAACTGTCAGGATTGCCGCGTTGTTTTTTGATTTGGCGCGCTCGACCGCCATCACCATCCGCTTCAACCGCGTCAGCGCAGCACCCAACCCCTCCCACGAAAATTCCAGCTCGCTGCGATAATGCGCCTGCAGGCACATCAGGCGATAGGCGAGGGGGTGGTAGCCCTTGTCGATCAG
The DNA here is from genome assembly GCF_005503695.1 of Sphingopyxis sp. 2PD. Classification (GTDB taxonomy): domain Bacteria; phylum Pseudomonadota; class Alphaproteobacteria; order Sphingomonadales; family Sphingomonadaceae; genus Sphingopyxis. The sequence continues at coordinate 137,088 of NZ_SCMU01000005.1, read as the reverse complement.
CAGTTGCAGGCGCAGGAATTCACCCGCGCTCTTGCTCATCTTGCCGCTGCGTTCGATCAGGAAATTATTGTGCATCCAAATGCGCGCACCGCTCGCGTCCGAGCAACTGTGCGCCTGGTTCTGCGCGATCTCGTTCGGGTGGTGGATCTCGCGGTGGTCGATGCCGCCGGTGTGGATGTCGAACGGAAAGCCGAGCAGGGCTTCGGACATCACCGAACATTCGAGGTGCCAGCCCGGTGCACCGCGGCCCCAAGGACTGTCCCATTCCATCTGGCGCGTTTCGCCCGCCGGAGTCTTGCGCCAGATCGCAAAGTCGGCGGCGTGGCGCTTGCCCTCGACCTCCTCGATCCGGCCCTCGCCCTCGTCGGTCTTTGCGCGCGCCAGCGCGCCATAGTCGGCGACGGTCGAGGTGTCGAAATAGAGGCCGCCCTCCAGCTCGTAGCAATGCTTGTCGGCGATCGCCTTCGCAAATTCGATCATTTGCGGCACATAGTCGGTCGCGATCGACCAGTGCGCCGGCTGGCGGATATTGAGCGCCTTCACGTCCGCCCAATAAGCCTCGGTATAGTGGCGCGCGATGTCCCAGATCGACTGCGCTTTCTCCGCCGCCATCTTTTCCATCTTGTCCTCGCCCGCATCGGCGTCGTCGGTCAGGTGGCCGACGTCGGTGATGTTGATGACGTGGGTGAGCTTATAGCCCTTGAACGACAGGGTGCGGCCCAGCGTGTCGGCAAAGACATAGGCGCGCATGTTGCCGATGTGCGGGTAGTTATAGACGGTCGGGCCGCAGCTATAGACGCGCGCCTCGCCGGGATGGACAGGCTGGAATTCTTCCAGCTGGCGCGTCAGGCTGTTGAACAGCATCAGCGGCTGCGAGGCAGGGGCGTCGGTCATGTTCGCGCCCATGCCTTGCGCAATGGGGAGGCGTCAACCCGATTGAAGAACCGTAGCCCTGAGCCTGTCGCAAAGCCCGCTACGGACCTTCGGTCGGCGTCCACAGATCGTCGTTGCCCGCCCCCGTCACCGGATCGTCGAGCAGCGGCTCGCCGCTCAGCGGATCAAGGTCGCGCATCGTGATCAGCGGTACTGGCAGGCTCTGGCCGTTGCCATCCTCATCGACGGCGTCGGCTTCTTCTTCGATGACGTCCTGGACCGGGAAGTTGCTTTGTACGTCGATGAAGGCGCAGGCGCTGGCATTGGCGATCAGGCAGCCGTTAAAGGTTGAGCGCGGATCGAAGCTGCCCGCGACGGGCGCTGCCCCGCCGATAGTGAGGAGCGGGATGGTGTCGAGTCCGGTCACCTGGCCATTGGGCCCGATGTGGACGCCGTTTATGACGATCCGCGACGGACCGCTCGTGACCACATTGAGCCCGCCTGCGCCAAAGCTCAGACCGCGGCGGCTGGCAAAATCGGTGCCGACGCCGCTGTTCTGGACATAGAAACCGCCGACGACTTCGGCGCGGATGCCGCGTGCGAACAAGGCGCCTTCGTCGATCAGCACGCCGTCGTTCTGCGCCAGACGCGCCTCGATGGCATCAGTTGTCGTTGCCGCGCCGACGTCGTTGATCGCGGCGGTGGTCGCGACGATGATGTCGTCGGATACCATGTTGAGCTGACCGGCGGCGTTGGCGCCGTTGACCAGTCGCACCGTGCCTTGTCCCAGGATGACTTCGAGCGCGTCGTCGGCGAACAGGTTGAGCGCGTTGGTGTCGGACAGGCCAGTCAGCTGGACATTGCCGATAACGCGCATCTTGCCCGGGGTGCGAATGGTCAGCGCGCCATTGGCACCGAGGTTCGACCCGGCGGCACCTCCAACGAGGGTGAAGCTGTCGACGATGATGTCGGGCGGCGAGCTGCTGCCCACCGACGTATTGTTCGCCGCCTGCACTTCGGGCGCGAATACCTCGATATTCGTACCGAACAGCCGGGTAAGCTCGTTCGCGTCGAGATGGAAGCCATTGCGCGCGCCGGTGCCGCCGACGAACGTCTGGCTGAACACATCGCTATTTTCAATCGACAGCGTGTCGGTGCTGCCCGCGGTACCGACCCGTGCGCCGCCGGCGATGATGATGTCGTTCGATTGCAGTGAGATGTTCCGGGCGGTCAGCAATGTGTTGACGGTAATGTCGCCCTGCGTCGTCACATCGGCACGGTTCGCGGTGAGCTGGTCGATGATGATGTCATCGCCGCTCTCCGCGCTCAGCGCGGCGCGTCCGGCAACGACGCCCGAAGTGACGGTCAATGTGCCCGAACTGGTGCGCACCACCGCATCGCCGACATCGGCAGTCAGGCTGGCGAAGACAATATTGCCACCGGTGCGAAGGTTGATGCTGTCGCCGCTTGCGGTCACCGGACCGGTCGAGATGAGCCCGTCGGAGGTCACGGCGCCGTTGCTTGCGTTGAGCAGGGTGGCCCCGCCGGCCTGGATATTGGTGGAATTAACGCCGTTCGTTCCGTCGAGGGTCAACTGTCCGGTTCCGGTGGTCTGGGCGCGGGTAATGTCGATGCTGGCGCCGGTCAGCGTCAGATCGCCCCCGGCGCGCACCCGGCCCCCGATGATGGCACCCGCGGTGGTGACGGTCAGATTCGCTCCGGCGTCGAGGGTGCTGACAAAGGAGCCGCCGGGGCTGGCCAGCGTTTCGAGATTGGCGGCCGTAGCGGTGACGGCAATGTCGCGCCCCGCGGCGACGGTGCCGGTCGCGCTGAAGATGCCGGTCGACGTGACCAGAACGTCGGAAAAGGCATTGAGCCCCGCCAGCGTCGTGTCGCCGCCCTGCGTCCGAATGTCGCTGCTGCCCCCGGTCGCGCCAAGGCCAAGCGTCGTCGCTCCGTCGATCGCGATGGCCCCGGGTGCTATCGCGACGATGTCGTCGCCTGCCGATAGCGCCGATGCGCTGATCGCCCCGCCAGCCGACAACCGGACATCGGAGCCATCGGTTGCCGACACCCCTTCGCCCGAATTGATCGTGAAGCCGCTGCCCGCAACAAATCCCAACATGGCGGTATCGGCCCCGGCGCCCGTCGCGCTGACCCCGGTTGCCGAGAGATCGCCGACCGTGCGTACATCAACGTCATCGCCCGCGGTGATTCCTGTGAGCGTTGCGGTCGTGCCTGCGAGGACGAGCATATCCTCGCCCGCATTGGCGCCCGCGATCGTCGCCGATCCGCCTGCGCTGACCCCGAACATGCGCGCGGCGGCGCTGTTCGCCAGCACGACATTGCCCGCCGCCTCGACAAAGACATTGCCTTGGGTTGGAATCCCGCTGGGATCGGGGAAGCCGCCATTAGCGGTCGCCGAAGCATCGACATTCGCGTTGGAATTCAACCGAATATCGCCGCCAGCAACATAGGTTCCGGTGAGGTCGCCGTCGGCAAAGATCGAAATCGTCCCGGCGGCGTCCGCCTGATTGACCGCGACCGTTCCGCCGAGGCCGAAGGCAAAGAAGTTTGCGCCGCCGGTTACCGTGCCGGTCAGCGCAATGCTGTCGCCGATCAGGTTGATGTCGCTGCCTGCGGCGATGTTCGCGCCGGTGATGGCATTGGTTGCGGTCAGGTTGACCGTGCTGCCCGCATCGATCGCGGCAAAGGCGATGCTGTCGCCGCTGACACTGGTGGCCTGGCCCGACGCCAGCGTGCCGGTTGTCGTCACCGCACCCGATGCTGTCAGGCTGAGATTGTTGAACGCTGCGATATTGCCGCCGCCGATGGTACCCGCCGATGCGGTGAGGGTGATGTTCGACAGGTCGGGGGGCGAAGCATTGGCCTGGAAGAAGCTGGGGCCGGACGGGCTGAATGGTCCGTAGCTGAGCGTCCGATCATCGGGCCCGGTGCCGGTCGTCGCGAGGCCGTTGGCGATAATCCCGCCCGGTGCCGTGACCGTCAGGTCGTCGCCCGCCGTGATGTTGGCCAGCGTTGCGGTAGTGCCCGCCAGCACCAGCACGTCTTCGCCGACATTGGCGCCGTTGACCGATGCCGACCCGCCCGCGTGGACCCCGAACATGCCGGTGGCGCTGTTATTGGTCAGGACGACGTCACCGCCCGCATCGACATAGACGCTCGCGGCGATCGGGGTACCGCTGCTCGAGCTTTCAAACCCGGTCGCGTTCGCCGATGCGCTGATATTGGCGTCGGACGTCAGTCGGATGCTGTTCGGCGTGTTGTAGGTGCCGGTGATGTCGCCGGTGGCCGACACCGATATGAAGTCGCCCATATTGGCAAGCGCGATGGCCACTGGTCCGGCGCTGCCATTGGCAAACAGGGCGCCGCCGCCCGCTATTTCGCCGTTGATGGCGATGCGGGTTCCGTTGAGGTCGACGCTGCCGCCTGCATCGATCGATCCGCCGCTGATCCCTTCGGCGCCGGGGGTGTTGCCGGTCGCGGTCAGGAAGACCGAGGACCCGGCATCGATATTGTTGAACAGGATCGACTGGCCGCTGACCTGGACGAAGCCGCCCGCGGTCGAATTACCCAGATCGACTGCGCCCGGCGAGGTCACGAAGATGTCGCCGCCGGTGATGATCGAATTGAGCCCGGTTCGGAAGCTGGCGCCGGTGGCGGTGAAATCATTGACCGCTTCGGCATGTTCGACCGACGCCGCGCCTGCCGCGGTGACGACGATGTTGTTGCCGTCGAGCCGGTCGACGCCGATGCCGCCAAGGGTCGAGGTCAGCGACAAGGTTCCGTCCGCGCCCAGCAAGCTGCCCGGCGCGCCGCTGATGCTCCCCGCGGTGGCCGACAGGCTGCCGGTCGCGCCGATTGTGCGCGCGGTTCCTTCGCGCCCGTCGTGCCGGATGTCGATCTGGTCGGCGGCGGTGATCAGCAGGTTGCCATCCACCGCGACGCTGCCGTTCGACTGGCCATAAGTGCCGAACGAGCTGTCGGTGGTCAGCGTCATGTCGCCCGTGGTGGCGATCGTGCCGCCCGTTACGGCAAAGAAGATCCCCGCCGGGGCTTCGTCGGTGTCGTTGTTGGTCGGGGGTGCCGTTCCGAGCGCGTCGGCCGTCAAGCTGGCGAAAGTGATGTCGCCGTTGCTCCGGACCTCGATCCGGCCCGCGGCGTCGCCGTTCGCGGCGATCGTCGTCGTCCCCAGATCGACCACGCCAACGCCGGATGACGTGGCCGAGGCGTCGATGACGGCGCGGCCCCCCGTTGTCCCGACCGATCCGCCCGTGGCGCCGTTCCCGGCGCTTCCCGTGCCGCCAGCGCCGCCGATCCCCGACAGGCCGCTGACGTTGATGTCGACCGCCGCGCCGTTCGACGTGATGGTGCCGCCATTGGCCGACAGGCGCACGGTGCCGCCAGTGCCGCCGCCACCGCGGCCGCCGTCGCCGCCAACCCGCATCCCGCCGAAGCCGTTGAATGCACCGCTGCCGCCGTTGCCGCCGGTTCCCGCGCTGCTGAGCGCGATGATGCCGCTGGTTTCCGGGGTGATCGCGACGGTCGAACCGTTGCTGGCCGCAATCTCAAGCGTCCCGCCGGTGGCATCGCCGCCGCGGCCACCCGCAGCACCGACAAGTTCTTCGGAAAAGAAGCTGCTGTTGGCGCCGCCGCCATTGCCGCCGGTCGCCGCGGTGACGAAATTGGCCTGCGAGACGCTGATATTGGCATTGGCGCCATCGGCTTCAATCCGCCCGATGCCGCCCGCCGCGTTGCCGCCGTCGCCGCCGGCGCCGTCATCCCCAAAGCCGCCATTGCCGCCGATCGCCGACGCATCGACAGTCAGCGCGAGCGCGCCCGCATCGAAATCGGAAACGATGACCTGCGCCAGACCGCCCGCCCCGGCGCCGCCATTGCCGCCGACGGTGCCAAAGCCGCCGACGCCGCCCGATCCGCGCGACGTGCTGGCGACCGTGCCGGTGGCAGTAAAATCGGTCGCGAAATTGATCGTCGCGGTGCCGCCTTGGCTGTTGCCGCCATTGCCGCCGACGCCGATTCCGGTGACCGAACCCGAACTGCTCGACGCAAAGACGTTGCCGCCCGCGCCGCCGATGCTACCGGCGTCGGCGATCAGATCCCCGGTGGTCAGCGTTCCCGACACGATATTGATCGTCGCGGTGCCGCCGACGCTGTCGCCCGCGTTGCCGCCATTGCCGGCGACGCCATTGAACGCGAAATAGCTGCCGCCCTCGCCGCCCTCGCCATTGGCATAGGCCGCGAGCGTGGCGGTATTGATCACCGCCGTACCGTCGATGTTGATGATCGCAGTCCCGCCCTGTCCTGTACCCCCGGCACCGGTCGGGGTCGGGTTGGCCGGATCGTCGTCATCGCCGTTGGCGCCGTTGCCGCCCTCGCCGTTGGCGGAAACCGAGACATTGCCGCCGTTCAGCGTGCCGCCGAGCAGGTTGAGCGCTGCGGTGCCGCCGATCCCGTTGCCCGAAACGGCAGGATCAAAGCCGCCGCGACCCGATGCTGAAACCGACAGCGTGCCGACCGTCATCGTGCCGCCCGTTTGCGTCAAAGTCGCCGTTCCCCCGCGACCGATTCCGGCGGCGGTGCCGCCAAAGCCGTCGGCGCTGACGGACAGCTGATTGGCGATAAAGGTGCCGCTTTGCATGTCGAAGGTCGCAGTGCCGCCGACGGCACCTGCCGCGCCATTGCCTGCCGTGATGCCTTCGGAAAAGCTTTGGGTGGCACCGTTTGCTTCAAAGAAGATGTCATCGAAAGTCATGCTGCCTGCACCGGTGGCGCTGTTGCGCACCCGGACCAGAACGGTCCCGCCGATCCCCGATTCGACCGGCGAAGCGCCGACGACCGAATTGCCACCGGACACGCCGGTTGCGGAGAAGTTGGCAAAATTGGCCATCGTTATGGCGCCGCCGTCGGCAATCACCTGGATCGTGCCGCCGGTGGTGGCGACGTCGCTGGGCGCGCTGCCGCTGGATGCCGATGCGTAAAATTCGTTGAAGCCGCCGGTGTTCGTCGCGATGATCGTACCGTTGTTGGTTGCCAGCAGGTCGATCGTACCCCCGGTCACCGCGCCGCCGCTGGTTTCGGCATTGGGCCGCTGCGCAGTCGTGTCGACAAAGATTGACCCTGCGCTAATCGTGCCGCCATCGGCAGTCAGATCGACGTTGCCGCCCCGCGCGATGCCGGCGGTGAAAACGCCCGACGACACAAAATTGCCGCCAACGGCATTGATGTCCACATTGCCATCGGTTGAAAGCAGGCCGCCAGTGGTCGCGCGTACGATCACATCGCCGCCCGTGCCGCTGCCGATGTTGTTCGCGACCCCGGTTACGCCGCTGACGTTGATCGACGTGTTGCCATCGTTGATGATGCCGCTGGCGTTCGCGACCGCTATCGTGACGGAGCCGCCGACGGCGTCGCCCGATGAAGACGTCAGATTGCTGGGTGTGGTCGCGCCGCCACTGCGTGCTGCCGCGCTGAGGAACAGGTCGCTCATATTGACCGCGATGCCGCCATCGACCGTCAAGCTGACGTTGCCGCCGCTGCCGTCGGCGCCCGACGCGCCCTCGATCCCGCTGCTGTCGCCGCCGCTGCCGCTCGCCGACATGTTGACTGCGCCCAGATCGACGGGCGTCGCGGCCGGGGCATTGATGTCGATCGCCGCCGTGCCGCCAGCGCCTGCGCCACCGTTTTGGGTCGAAATGGTAGTCCCCGACTGCGAAATGCCGCTGCCCCCAAAGCCATCGGCGCTGACCCCGGTCCCCAGCGCATTGAGCGACGTTCCGGCGCCGGTCACCCCGATCCGCGCGGTGCCGCCGGTGCCGCTGCCCGACTGGATGTTGCCGGTCTGCCCGATGCCCGTCGCTGCGACATTCACAAACCCGTTGATCGCGAGCGCGCCGCCGTTTTCGACGGTCAGTGTTGCGTTGCCGCCGGTGCCGTCGCCGCTGTTGTCGACCGCCGTGCCTACGCCGCTCGAATCAAAGGTGACGCCGCCGCCGATCCCCGTCGATTGGACATTCAGGCCGTTGGCGGTGAGGGTGCTGCCCGCGCCCGAAATCAGGACGGTCGCATCGCCGCCGAACCCGTCGCCGCCATCGCCACCGGTCCCGATACCCGCTGCGCCGATCGACGCGACGGTGATGAAGCCCGCGGTGACCGAGCCGCCGAGGACCGACAAGGTCGCATTGCCGCCCTGCCGCGATCCGTCGGTTTGCAGCTGGCCCAGCGACTGGAGCGCCAAGGCGCCGTCGACTTCGATCGCCTGGTCGGCCCCGACGGTCAGCGTCGCACCCGCATCCCCGCCGAAATCGGCATCGCCGCGTACGATAATCTTGCCGGTTTGCGGGGTCGGCGGGGTGCTGGCCGGAATCAGATTGTCGGGCCGACCGGCAAAGGTGCCGCTGGCGCGCGCAACGACGCTGCTGTTGAACAATGTATCGCCGACGGTGATGTTCGCCGCGACGCCGTTCACCGGCGTATCGTTCACTTCGCCGTTCGTGACATTATACCCCGCCGACAGGCGCACCGCGCCGTTGGGATCGACCTGCGCCGACACCGCGTCATAACCGATCTGGCCCGACACCAGCATCGTGACCGCCAGATTTTTCGGGATTGCGACCATATAGACGCGGCTGTCGTTCGGGTTGCTGTCCAGATGGCCCGGACCGCCGGTGGTGCCGGTGTGGGTGATGACGTTGCCGCCCTCTGCGCCGACCTGAACATTGATGTCGAACAGCCCGCCGTTGATCCGGATATCCGCCTGCTCGGCGGCGACATAGCCGACCGATCCGTCGACGCGGACGGCGCCTGCCTGGACGACGCGCGGCGCCACCAGCGCGACATAGCTGCTGCCGGGACTGAGCGCGGTGTTGGCATTGATCGCGCCGTTCACGGTGATCGCCGAAGTGCTGCCCGCCGCGCCGCGGAAACGGATTTCGCCCGCCGGGCCGAGCAGGCCGTCGGTGGTCAGGATGTCGTTCGCCGTCAGCACCAGGCTGCCGACATTGATCACGCCGCTCGCGCCGATCAGAATGCCGCCGGCGTTATAGAACCAGATATTGCCGCCGCGCCCGCCCGAGGTGGCAAAGTCGATGCTGTTGACGGTGCCGTTGATCGCGATCTGGTCGGAAATCGGCAGGCCTGCGCCGGAAATGAGACGGTTGAGGACGATATATTGGCCGGTACCGGTGAAGTTGAGCGTATTGCCCGCGGGCAGAAAGTCGATCACCCCGCTGACCGGCGCATTCGACGGCGTCCAGTTGATGATGGTCTGGGCGCCCGTCGTGTCGACGGTGGTTGGCCCCGGTCCCGGCGGCGAGATTGTCGGCGTGCTGAGCCCCGGACCGGTGACGGCTTGCCCGGTACCCGCGACCTGCGCGAGCGCCGGTCCGCCGTAGGCCAGCGCCGCAAGCCCGGCCACGATCGCGCAGCTTTCGAGGAGGCGGCGCTTGCCGTTACGGGTCGGTGCGGGATTGGCCGTGGCACGCATGTCTGTGGTCCTCGATGTCGTCGTCATGGGTCAGCGCGCCTTCACGCCAAATTGGGTGGTCAGCGACACCAGCAGCCGCGGGTCGGGCTTTTTGACCAGGAAACCGCCGCGGTTCAGCGGCGCCGCGACCGTCACGTCGAGCCGCGCGACATCGCCATAGGCAACGCGCACCCCGCCGCCCGCGGAATAGAGTTTCTGCGGATTGAGGCCGTTGAACGCGGTATCCTTGTTCCACACCCATGCCGCATCGAAAAAGGCGAAGGGCTGCACCGCGAACGCCTTGGTATTGGCGGGGACGAACGACCCGTAGCGCGCCTCGAGCGCGACGCCGACGCCGCTGTCGCCGATGATCGTGCCGGGGTCGAACCCACGCCCGACGGTGAAATTGCCGCCCGAAAACTCCTCATAAGCCAGCAGCGGATCGTTCGACCATTGCGCGCGCGGGGCGGCCGACAGGGTGAATAATTTGTGCGGTCGCCATTCGGCGAGCGCATTGGCGCGCAGCAGGAACGCATCGGGTTTGCCCTCGACGCGGGTCAGTGGCACTGCGCCGGGCAGGAAACAGGTTGCCCCGCCGGGACCGCAATCGTCGCTCGCGCCAAGGAAGCTGGCGCCCTGACGCGCTTCGATCGACGTCGACAGCGCCCAGCGAGGTTCGCTGGGACTGAAGCCGCCGCGACCCGCCACCGACGATGGGTCGATCCAACTTGCGTCGGCGCGCAGGTTAAAGACGCGCAGCCGGTCGCGGTTGATCGGCACCCCGCCAAGGCCGATGTCCTGATCGATCAGGTCGAGCCCGCCGCCGACGGTCAAGCGCCGCGCCTGCGTCAGCGTGACGGGATAGGAGGCAAACAGGCTGACGATCTGGGTTTTCGACTTGATCGGGAACGCCGCGATGTCGGGGCGCGTCCAGGCGTAAGTGTAGCTGGCCCCCAGCCGCAACCCTTCTCCGCCGACGCGGAATTCGTGCGCCAGTTGCACCACCTGCTGTTCGTCGAAATCGGGGGTCGAATAAAAGCTGGCAGTCGTCAGATCGCCCATGCCGGTCAGCCCGGCCAGGCGGACGCGCGCCACCCCACCCCAGCGGCCGACGTCGCGCGAACCGAAATTCTGCGCGTTGAAATCGAACAGCACCGGGGTGCGCGCGACGGTAACTTCGCCGACGACCTCGCCCGGGGCGCCGCCCGGACGGAGCGTCAGCCGCGCATCCATGCCCGGAATATCGCGCGCGAGTAGCAGATAGCGCTCGGCATCGATGATGTTGAACACCGGCTGATCGTCGAGGCGCGACAGATAGCGCTGTAGCAGCGGTTCGTTGGCACCGGCGTCGCCGCGCACCTCGATCCGCGACATCCGCGCAGCAAGAATCTCGAGCTGCACGACGCCATCGTCGATCGTTTGCGGGGGAACGCGAACCGCGGCGAGGTAACCTTGCGACCGCAGCATCGTCGCGGCGCGGTCGCGGATGTCGCACACGACCGAAATCGGCAGATCCTGCCCGACCTTATCCGACCAGCTGGACGCCAGCATGGCATTGTCGATGCCCGCCACACTGGAAAATTCGACCCCGCGCAGCGTGATGCGGACATTGGCGAATTCGGGGTTGGCAAGCGGGCAGGGCGCGCGCTCGATGCCGTCGTCGGCGGTCACCACCTGTTCGTTGGGCGGGGTCAGCGGCGCAAGGGTCGGCTGCTGGATTTCCTCGCGCGTCGGGATCTGCGGGGTGACCTGCGCCAGCGTCGCGGCGGGCATCGCTGCCGCGACCAGTCCGGCCGAACCGATCAGCGTTCGCCGCAGCCCCGCCCGTTTCGGCCGCCCGCGCGCAATATATCCCACATCCCCCTTGATCATCACCACCCCTTAAGTACGAACGCGACCGCGAAATCGCGGTGCGGAAATTCATATGGCTCTGCCGCAAAGCCGGGCAGCGCGAATTGTTCGACCCAAGGAAAGGTTCTGCCGATTGTTAGCGGCAGATTTTCGCCCGTTTAGTATCAGATGGCTCGACCGGGTTCAATGCCCGGCCAAATCCGTTTGCCTCAACCTGCTTCAGATTCCGACATTGCGTCGACCAGCCGATTGAGCTGCGGTGTGCAGCCTTTTGCCATCAGCATATCGACCGATCCTTCGACCGTGTCGGGCGCGTTTTCGAGCGCGGTAAAGCGCACCGTCACCGGCGCCGCGAGGCCGCCACCCGACAAGCGGTAGTCGACGCCATATTGCACCGGCAGCACATCGGTCGGCCATTTGCGGAAATTGGCGCCATCGACGATCGCGACGGTCGATTTTTTGCCCGCGCTTTCGATTTCCAGCGCGGTGTCGCCTTCCATATTGGGGCGCCACAGCATCAACGTGGCCGGGTTGGCGACGCAGAAGGTGCCGCCTTCGCGATAGTCGAGCAGCCACAGGTTCGGCGCGCGCGCCTCGACCGGTGCAGTGTCGCCGGGACCACGGGAAAAACCGCCGCGCGATCGCATCGTCGGCCCCTTGGCCAGCATCCGGGTCACGGTTCCGCTCATCGACTGGCTGGTCTGGATCGTGGCGCTGGCGCCAAAGGTGCCGGGGCCGGACAGGGTGCGGGTCTTGCCCGCCTGCATCAATACGACCTTGTCGCCTGCGACGAGGGTCAGCTTGTCGGCCGATTTCAGCTTGGCTCCCGTCGGATATTTGCTCGCCGACGGGCCGGTTGAACGGACGACCATCGATTGCGCGGCAGCGCTGCCGACCACCGCAACCGCCATGATTGCCGCGGCGGCAGAGAGGGCAATGCGGCCCTTTGGCAGATCAGGAAAGGACATAGCTTTCTCCATTCTTCGTATTGTTCAGACGTTCTATCAGAAACATTATGGCTGGATCCTGACCGAATTCGGCCTGTGCTGCTGTGGCACAGGTCACATAGGCATTTTTATCGCCCGCGCTGTGCGCCGCGACCATGGCCGCAATCCGCGCGCGTTGTTCCGGCGCAAGGTCGGGGCGCGGAGAGAGAACGTCGACGGGCTGGGCGCGGCCGCGCAGCGTCACCCGCCCCATCGGTACCAGATCGTCGCGATCCGATCGCGCCGCGGCTTCGGCGGAGATCAGGACACCCGTCTTCAGGCTCTTGTTCGCGGCTTCGAGCCGCGAGGCGGTGTTCATGCTGTCGCCAAGCGCGGTATATTGGATGCGCCCTTCGCCGCCGAAATTGCCGACGATCGCATCGCCGACGTGCAACCCGACGCGCGTCATGCCGATCGGCGGAACATCTTCGGCGGCCAGGTCAACGCGGTATTTCTCGCCGGCCTGATACATGGCGAGCGCAGCGGCGGCGGCTTTTGGCCCGTCGTCGGGACGGCTGAGCGGCGCGCCCCAGAAGGCGACGACGGCGTCGCCGACGAACTTGTCAATCGTGCCGCCATGTTCGAGCACGATGTCGGACAGCCGATCGAGATATTCGTTCAGCAACCGCGCGACGGTTTCCGGGGTGACCGCATGGCTGAGTTTCGTGAAGCCCTCGAGGTCGGTAAAGACGCAGAATATGTTGCGCCGTTCGCCGTGCAGCGACAGCTGGTCGGGATCGCGCATGATCTGCGCCGCGACGTCGGCGGGCAGATATTTGCCGAGCGCCGATTGGGCAAAGGCACGCTGGCGCGACCCGATTGTGCGCGCGGCCGTGCCGACCGCCGCATAGCCAAACAGCCAACCGATCGCCCAGCCAAAGGTGGGCAGCGTCGTCGTATCAACCCCGCGTCCCTGCAACCAGAAGGGGAAGGCGACAAAAAACGCCATCTGCCCGAAAAAGGCGAGCGCGACCCAGCGCGCGCGCAGGTCGATCAGGCTGGTCAGCCCGCCCGCCAGCACGATCAGGATCGCCAGGATCCACAGCGCCGGAACCGACAGGGGCCGTGACCACGCATTGTCGAGCTGCTGCGCCAGCATGTGCGCGTGAACTTCCAGCCCGATCATCGTTTCGTGTTGGCCGGTGATCGGATCGGTAAAACGACTGAGCGGGGTGTTGAACTGGTCGTTGTCGATGATGTCGCCGCCGATCAGGACGTAACGGTCTTTCACCAGCTCGGCGAACCCGGCGCGCATGTCGGCGTCCATGGGCATCGCAAAGGTGTCGATCGGGATATTGGCGAAAACGGGCTCCTCCTGTCCCGCGGCGGCGCGCGCGGGAACCAGGAAACGGATATTGCCCTGGAAATTCGCAAAGGCCGGATCGACCGGCGCCATGGCGTTCGACATGAGCGGCGGCAGGTTTTTGGGCCGGTCGGGCCAAGTGCGGATCACGCTGTCGTCATCGGTCCGAAATAGCACGCTGGTCGGTTTGGTCTTGTCGGTCGCGACCGCAGCGATGAAGGCTTCGAGAAACTTCTGCTGTTCGTAAAAGATCGTGTTCGGATTACTCGCCTGCTCGGCATAGGCGAGCCAGGTCGGGGTGGTCATGGCGCGCAACTGCGTCTTCAGCACCTCGTCGTCCGGCCGGGGCGAATCGAACGCGATATCGATGCCGATCGCTTTTGCCCCCATCTGGTCGATATTGCCGAGCGCATTGGCAAGGAGGGTGCGGTCGAGCGGTGACCGGATGCCGGTGTTGAACAGGGTTTCATCATTATAGGTGATCAGGACGATGCGTTTGTCCTGTTCGACATGCGGCGCCATCAGTGTCGCGCGCGCGTCATAAAGTGCCCGCTCGGCGGCATCGATCAACGGCATCTGCCAGCTGAAGCGCGCGATCAGGATCGCGACGAGCAGGAAGACGATCGTTGCCGCCATGCGCGACGGGCCAAGCTGCATGACCAGACGCCGCACCTGCTTGCGCAGCGGCACAGCGGGGCGCTGGTCATCGGGCGCGACCGGGTTGTCCGCGGTGAGGCCGGCTTCGGGCAAGGGCATGGATTCAGCGGGCAGCGCGGCCGATACCTTCCTGCGCGGGCGCGGCGGCAGTGGCCGTGGTCCCGTGCAGCAACGGCTGGCCGCCGTCACCGATGATCGCAAAGCCCGCCCAATAATAAGGATGCGACGTCTGCTGATCGTCCATCAGCCGCAGCTGCGTTCCCCACATGGCGTCAGCGACGCTGGTACCCTGACCCGATCCGAACAGGCCGCCGATCAGGCGCTTCGTCGCGTCGAAATCGTCGGGGGCCGGCCAATGGCTGGCGATCACCGAGCGGCCCCCGGCGCCGATGAAGCTGCGCACCAACCCGTCGAGCGCGTTGCCGCCGCCTGACAGCCCCGCTTCGCGGGTGGCCGCGACCGATGCGGCGCCCGCGGTGTCGCACGCCGACAGGATGACCAGGTCGGCGTTGATCTTGAGGTCGAAAATTTCCTGAAAGGTCAACAGCCCGTCCGAATCACCGTCGCCGAACGAGGTGACAAGTGCGGGGCGCGCAGGGCAGGCGGGGCGCGGCGCGGTGACGAGGCCGTGGGTCGCGAAATGGATGATGCGATAGTCATCGAGGTCGGTGCGCGTCTTGACCGCGCTGTCGGTGAAGGCGCCGCCGGTCAGCAGCGTCCCCACGTTGCCGCCCATGGCGTTGCGCGCAGTGACGAGCTCGTCGGCGGAAATCGGCCGCGCCCATTGCGCGATGTCCCACTGGCAGTCGCTGTCGATGGCGCTGCCCGCCGCGCCGCGGGTACCAAGCGACGGCAGGGTGGTGCCGTCGACCGGCAAATTTTGGCCCAGCCCGAAATATTGGTTGGCGGCCTTCGACGGCGCCGCCTGCCGTGCGTTGCGGAAAGCCAAGGTCGATACCGCGGTGCTAGGCCGCGAGGTGCGCCCAAGCCACGCGACCTGGCGCATGTCGAACGGATCGGCATCGGGATCGAGCAGTCGCTGTTCATAAGCGGCCAGCCCCGTATCGGCGGTGATCAGCAGATTGATCGGCAGTCGCAGCATCGCGCCATCGGGTTCAAAGATCAGATGGGCAACGCCGGGCAGCTTGGCGGCGACCGGGCCGAACAGCTGGCCATAGAGCTTGTACGCGGTTGCCGCATCGAACGGATAGGTCACGCGGCGGCCATTTTCGACGATCGAGATCGTCGAGCGGATCGCGTCGACCGCGGTGTCGAGCCCTGCCGCGCTGATGTCGGATTTCCAGAGCTGGGCGCTGCCCGGTTCGATCAGCATCGCATAGACGGAATCGCCGACCACCAGCATTTTGAGATAGGCTTCGTCGGCGCGCAGCACCTGTTGCAGTTCGACAAGGTCGAGCTTGCCCGGCGCGACGACGCGATATTGCGGGAAGGCGCTCAGCGCGACGATCGTTTCGGCCTGCTGGAACGACAGATTGTCGATCTGGGTCTTGAGGTCGGCGCGCAGCGCATTGATTTCGGGCGAAACCGGCAATTGGCCGAGCCGGGCATCCTCGATCCGGGCGCGCTCGATGTCGCGGTTCAGCGTCGTTGCCTGGCGGAACAGCCGCGCGCCATCGTCGCTGCCGCTCGACAGTTCGCGCGCCAGCACCGCCTGGGTATCGGCGACGCCGGGACGGACCTGCAACTGGCTGGCAACGAAAAAGTCGCTGACCGCGGTGGCATCGGTGGCGGCGCGGCTGGAGAGCAACCGGTAATAGGGTGCCATCATATTGGCCATGCCGGTGGTCGAGCGCTGCGATCCGGCAAGCGCGGCAACAACGTCGCGATAGATAGCCAGCGCCTTGTCGTCCTGCCCGTGGCGGGTCAGAAAGGCGGCGTAGCGCGCGCGGGCAGAGGCAAGCGCGTTGGTTTCGGGATATTCGACCGCCAGCGCGTTCACCGATTCCAGAAAACGCGCATCGGCGGCGGCAATGTCGCCGAGCGCCTCTTCGGCCAGCGCGAGCTCGCCGAGCATTTGCGAGCGCAGCCGGACGATCGAGGTGACTCGGCCTTCGCGCACCGCGAGCGCGTCGGTCAGCCCCTTGAGCTGCGCCATCTTGGCCGCGGCGCCATTGCCGCGCAGCCGCTCGACGGTGCCGAGCAGGTGCACCGCCTGCGCGTCGATGATCTGGGCGCGTTCGATCGGAGTCAGCCGTTCGCGGTCCGATGCCTGCTGGACGGCGCGGGCGTTGCTGCCGCTGTTCACCCCGGCGACGATCGCCGGGGTCAGCGTGACGCTGGCGCCATCGACCGTGACGGCGCTGGTCAGCGGCGCGATCGGTTGCTGCAACAGTTCGGCCGCGCCGTCGTAATCGCGCTGGTTCAGCGCATGAATGGCGCGGAAATTGCGGCGCAGGCGGAGCTGGACGGGATCGCTGGTCGGCACCGCCTCGGCTTCGGCAAACAGCCGCTCCGCCTCGCCAAATTCGCCGAGGTTCGATCGTTGCAGCGCGCGGTTCAGGGTGAATTCGGTCGGGTCGATGTCGGCGGCGGCCTCGTCCCCCTGTGCGCGGCGCGACAGGGTTTCGAAAAATTCGGCGGCTTCGGCATAATCGCCGCTGTGGTTGCGCCGATATCCCTCGGCCAAGGCCTTGTCGACGTCGATGGCGCCGGCCAGCGTGCGCGCGAAACCGTCGTTGGCGCCGACCGATGTCGTCGCAACCTTGATCACGCCAGGGACGACCCTGCGCTGACGGACCGATTCGAGCGCGAGGTTGAGCGCGTCGCCATAGGCGGCAAAGCCTTCGACCGTGTACGCGGTGTTTCCGTCCGCTTCGACCCGCGTTTGCCACGCAACGCTGCTGTTCTTGACCATGCAGGTTCCGTCGGCGGCGCAGGTGATGCTGTCGGCGCGGCCGCGTTCGATCCGGGCGAGCGCCTGGTCGGGGCTGGCGCGCAGCATGCGGACATATCCCACCGGCTGGCTGGCATCGCGGCACAGGATCACCCAGGCACGATCGAACATGCCGACGATGACATTGTCGCGCACCGTCGCTTGGACGGCGCACAGCGAGCCGCCTTGGTCGCCGATAGAAAAACTGTCGCGCAAAGTGGGGTCGGTGACCTGCGCCTGAGCGGTTCCGGACGACGCGACACAGAGCGCGGTCAGAATCGGCAAGCAAAATAGACGTCGCACGGTCATCACCAATTCCCCAAACCTAAGGTCAGAGGCGCCATGCCGACGCGATCGTGGCTAGGCGCAGTCTTCATGGCTGCGGTGCGACCCATTCCCCGCGGCGGACCCTAAACCCTTCGCCTGAAAAAGGGAAGTGATCAGCGGCACAGGCCGCTTGCGCCCATGGGACACGCAACCTATCTGCAGAGCGACTGTTTCAAACCCATGAGGACATTATGAGCGGATTCGACGATCGTGAACGCGCCTTTGAGGCCCAATTTGCCCGCGATCAGGAGCTGCAGTTCCGCATCACGGCGCGGCGCAACCGGCTGCTTGGTGAATGGGCCGCAGAACGCATGGGGCTGACTCCCGAGGAAACCGACGCCTACGCCAAGGCGGTCGTGCAGGCCGATTTCGAGGAAGCGGGCGACGAGGATGTGATCCGCAAGCTGGCGGGCGACCTGACCGCCGCCAAGGTGGAGATCAGCGACGCCGAAATCCGCGCGGTGCTGAACGAAAAGACCGTCGAGGCACGGCGCCAGTTCATCGACGCGCAGGGCTGACCCGATGGGTATGCGCGCCGACGATTTGCGGGCGATGATCGTCGCCGCCTTTCCCGAAGCGGTGGTGCAAATCACCGACCTCGCGGGCGATAACGATCATTATGCCGCGCATGTCGTCAGCGAATCCTTCCGCGGCATGACCCGCGTTGCGCAGCACAAGGCGGTCTATGCCGCGCTCGGCGGACGCATGGGCGGCGAACTTCATGCCTTGCAATTGACGACCGCCGTCCCTTCATAAGGGATAGCTCAAAAATTTGGCGCGCTGCGCCGCCGGAGACGATTATGACCGAACCCACGCATTACCGCATCGCCAAGCTGGTCGCCGACAATCCCGTGCTGTTGTTCATGAAGGGCACGCCGCTGTTCCCGCAATGCGGCTTTTCGTCGCGCGCGATCGCGATGCTCGATCGGCTGGGGATCGAATATGAAACCGTCGATGTGCTGCAGGACATGGAAATCCGTCAAGGCATCAAGGAATTTTCGGACTGGCCGACGATCCCCCAGCTCTATGTGAAGGGCGAATTTGTCGGCGGCAGCGACATCATGATGGAAATGTGGGAAGCGGGCGAGCTTCACACACTTATGGCGGGGATTCCGGCGCGGGCGGAATAAAGCGCTTCGAAGAAACAAAAGCCCGCCGGAGCGTGCGTTCGGGCGGGCTTTTGTTTGCCTGCTTTGGGGTGGTGAGCAGACGGAGCCGCTCCTCCCCGGAACGGGGAGGGGGACCAGCGAAGCTGGTGGAGGGGCACCATCGGTTTGCCTTGCCGCCGAAGTCGTGCTCCACTGCTAGGGTCCCGGGAAGCTTGGTTCTTCCAGCCCAGCGCTGCGTAAACCTCCTGTGCCCCTCCACCACCCTTCGGGTGGTCCCCCTCCCCCGTTGGGGGAGGATCGGCTATGTCCGCAATCGGCCGTTTCCTGCCATTCAAAGCGTGGTGCTCAGCCGCCCAACCACCCTGTCACCTCACCCGCCACCTTGTTCGCCGCCCGCGCCAGCGCTTCGCCGACCGGCTTCGCCTCGATCTCGCCGCCGATCGCCTCGCGCGCTTCGAAGCGACGCTGGCTGACCGTCTTGCCGCCCGCCGACACCAGCATAGCCTGATAGACGACGACCGCTTCGCCCGTTCGCGCGTCGACGCCAAATTCCATAAGCTGCCCGGCGAGCTGCTCGCCCGGTGCGGTCAGATATTGCCCTTCGTCGAGTACGACGCGCGCCGTACCCGCGGCGACGGTTTCGGACACCAGCCGCTGGAACAGCCGCTGCGGCGCTTCGACCCATTGCGCGTCCTTGACGTACGTCACGCTGCTGTTGTCCTGCTGCACCGGAATGCGCGTCGTGCGCAGTTTCTGCGGCGCGGTCGGGATCAGGATGGTCAGCGTCGATGCGTCGGCGGCGGTGCGCGCCGCGCCTGCTGCGGGCGCCGCTGCGGCATCGAGTGTCAACAGAAAGGGCGGCGTCTTGCCGCCGAGGCCGATGCACGCCGACAGCGATACGGCGAGCGTGGCGGCGAGCAGCGGGGTGCGGAGGTGGCGGATCATGATCGTCCTCATTTCTTGTAATCGGGCAGCTTGCTGCCGCCCAGCACGGCGCCGGCGCCTTGCTGGTCGAGCTTGTCCGTCAGGCTGGACAGCGAGGCGGAAGTGCGGCGCAGGTCGCGGATCAGCGCATTGGCTTCGGGGATCGTCGTCTGGCTGAAGGTTTGCAGGCCGGGCCGCGCGTCGGCGATCGCGCCCTCCAGCGTCTTCATCGATTCATTTGCCGACGCCAGCGTATCGCGCAGGTTCCGCATCGCCGGGTCGACGTTGCGGTCGATCGTGCCTTGTGTTGCCGCGGCCAGATTGCCGATCTGTTCGGCGGCGACCCCGGTCTGCTGGATCGCGATGCGCGTGTCGGCCAGCGCGCGTTCGATCGCGGGACCATTGCGCGCCAGAATCGCGGTCGAGGCTTCGACATTGTTCAGGATGCCGCGCATGCTCGCCTGGTTTTCGTCGTCGGCCAGTTCGGCCAGCCGCTCGGTCAGCGTCGACAGGCGCTGGAGCAATTGCGGCGCGGTGTTGAGCAATTCGCCGAGGCCGCCGACGCGGGTCGGGATGACGGGCTTGCCCGCCGGACCCTTGTCGGTGATCGCGGGCGCGCCCTTGACCGCGCCGTCGAGCGAGATTTGCGAGACGCCGGTGAAACCGACCCCCTCGATCGCGGCGGTCGTGCCTTGCAGAACGGGGACGCCCTCATCGACCTCGATCCGCACGCGGACGAATTGCGGATCCTCGGGCCACAGGGCGATTTCGCGGACCTGCCCCGATGGCACGCCCGAAAATTGCACCGCGGCTCCCTTGTTCAGCCCGTCGACCGACTGTTTGAAAAATATGTCATATTCGCGCTTCTCGCCGCCGGTGTCGTTGGCCAGCCAAACGACGAAAAAGGCGAGGGCCGCGGTAAAGAACAGGACAAAGGCGCCGACCAGTACGTTGTTCGAGCGAGTTTCCATCAGCTTTTCCTATCGTGCCGTTCGGCGGCAATGTTGCAGCCGGCGGCTGCGCGGCCGCGGGGGCCGTTGAAATAATCCTGTATCCACGGATGCTCGGTGGCAAGCAGTTCGGGGATAGTGCCGACCGCGATCACCTTCTTTTCGGCGAGCACCGCGACCCGGTCGCACGTTGCATAGAGCGAATCGAGATCGTGGGTGATCAGGAAGACGGTGAGGCCCATCGTGTCGGCGAGCTCGCGGATCAACTCGTCGAACTTGGCGGCGCCGATTGGGTCGAGCCCGGCGGTCGGTTCGTCGAGGAACAAGAGCGCGGGGTCGAGCGCGAGGCTGCGCGCCAGGCCCGCACGCTTCACCATGCCGCCCGACAGCTCGGCGGGATATTTTGGCCCGGCGTCGGGGGGCAGGCCGACCATGGCGACCTTGTAGGCCGCGATCTCGTCGAGCAGTTTCTGGTCGGTGCGCGGATAATATTCGCGCAACGGCACCTGGATATTTTCGGCGACGCTGAGCGTCGAGAACAAAGCCCCGCCCTGGAACATAACGCCCCAGCGGCGACGCAGGTCGCGTGATTCCTCTTCGTCGGCGATGGCGTCGAGCGTCTTGCCATAGACCTCGATCTCGCCCGCCGTAGGGGTCTGCAAGCCGATGATCGAACGCATCAGCACCGATTTGCCGGTGCCTGATCCACCGACGACGCCCAAAATCTCGCCCGAACGGACGTCGAGGTCGAGCCCGTCGTGGATCACCGCGTCGCCAAACTGGTTGACGAGGCCGCGGATACGGATCGCATAATCGAACTCGTCGGGGCGCACCGCGTCGGCGGCGGCGAGCTCTTCGGCAACCTGTTCGTCGATCTCGTTGCTCATCAATTCCATCCGATCGACGAAAAGAAGACCGCGAACATCGCGTCGAGCACGATGACGAGGAAGATTGCGGCAACGACCGCGGAGGTCGTGCGCTGTCCGACTTCCTCGGCGTTCTGGCGCACCTGCATGCCCTCATAACAGCCGGTGACCCCGATCAATATGCCAAACACCGGTGCTTTGATCAGCATCGCCCAGAAATCGGTCATCGGGATGATGTCGCGCAGCAGTTGGATATAGGTGAGCGGCGGAATATCGAGTCCGATCCAGCAGAACACGCCGCCGCCGACGATCGCGCAAATGCTGGCGTAAAAGCCCAGCAGCGGCATCAGGATCGTCGCGGCGGCGACGCGCGGCAGCACGATCGCCTCCATCGGTGACACGCCGATCGTGCGCATCGCGTCGATTTCCTCGGTGAGCTTCATCGTGCCGATCTGCGCGGCGAACGCCGATCCCGACCGGCCCGCGACCATGATCGCGGTCATCAGCAGACCGAGCTCGCGGATCGATGCGCGGCCGACCAGGTTGACGGTGAATATCTCCAGCCCGAATTGGCGCAGTTGCACCGCGCCCTGCTGCGCGACGACGATCCCGATCAGGAACGTCATCAGGCCGATAATTGGCAGGGCATCGACGCCGACGGTCTGGAACCGGGTGACGATGGCGTGCCAGCGCAGGCGCCGCCGCGCGCGCAGCTGGGTGCCGAGCGCCATGATCATGGCGCCAAAGAATCCGACGATGCCGAGCAGTTCGTGCCACACCGCCCGGCTGGCGACGCCGACCTGTTCGAGCATGCGGATCAGCGGGGGGCGGCGGTCGCGGTGGATGCGGTATTCGCTTTTGTCACTCGCCAGCGCATCGAGCAGCCGCTGCGCTTCGGGGCTGGCACCGGTGACTTTCGCGCCATGTTCCTTGACCGTACGGGTGACAATCCACGCGCCGACGGTGTCGATCCGTTCCAGCGCCGACAAATCGAGCGAAGCGATCGGACCCAGCGCATCGAGTCGCGCCGGCAGATCGCCGAGCCGCGCCAGCGTGAGCCGACCGGTGAAGCGGATGTCGGCGCCGTCCGCGCCCTCGCTCTGTTCGAAATCCGCTTTGGCCACCATCGTGCGGAGGACATTGTATTATTTGCCCCATGACGGCAAGCGAATCCCGCCCCCTTGGCCGCCGCGCGGCGGCGCACTATGCTGGCCCTATGGAAACCCCGCCGATCGCTCCGCCACCCGACTATGCGCACCGTGTGGCGATGTACGACATGGACAGGACGATAACGCGATCAGGGACTTACAGCGGGTTTCTGATGCATGTTGCACGGCGGCGGCAGCAATGGCGGCTGTTGTTGCTACCGCTGGTCGGGCTGGCCGGCGCCGCCTATGCACTGCGCCTGATCGACCGGTCGCGGCTGAAGGCGATCAACCTGCGTCTGCTGGTGGGACGGCGCTTTGCGCGCGCCGAAATTGCGCCGCTCGCCGCAAGCTATGCCGACAAGGTGGTGGCGCGCGGGCTGCATCCCGCGGCGCTCGAACAGATCGCCGCCGACCGCGCGGCGGGTTACCGGCTGCTGCTCGCGACCGCGTCTTTCCATCTTTACGTCGATGAAATCGCCAAGCGACTCGGCATCGAAGACGTGCTGGCGACGCGGCTCGACGAGCCCGACGGTGCCGATCACATCCACGCCCGGCTGTCGGGCGACAATTGTTACGGCGACGCCAAATTCGCGCGGATCGACGGCTGGATGGCGGCCAATGCGATCACGCGCGATGCCGTGCATATCCGCGCCTATTCGGACCATGTGTCCGACCACCCGATGCTGCGATTTGCCGATGAAGCGGTCGCAACGACGCCATCGCGCGGGCTGAAGAAACTGGCGCCGCAAATGGGGTGGTCAGTGGTCGACTGGCGGGGGAAGAGGTAGTTAGCCCCTCCCGCTCGCGGGAGGGGTAGCGAGACTTACGAGCTTGCTCGTTAGTCGCAGGGGGGTGGGTCTGCTCGACGTTGGAAGCTCGCTTCGCTCGCGCCCACCCCCAACCCCTCCCGCAGGCGGGAGGGGAGTTATCAGTCAAACCGCGTCCAGCGCCTGCGCGAAGTCGGCGATCAGATCGTCGGCGTCCTCGATCCCGATCGAGATGCGGACCAGATTGTCGGTGATCCCCAGCGCTGCCTTGCGCGCGTCGGGGACCGACAGGTGCGTCATTGCGGCAGGGTGGCTGGCCAGCGTTTCGGTTCCGCCCAGGCTCACCGCGAGCTTGGCGATCTTGAGCGCGTCGAGGAAGCGGAAGCTCTCCGCCTCGCCGCCCTTGATGAACAGCGAAAAGGTCGAGCCGGCGCCGGTGCAATGGCGCTCGAAAATGTCCTTTTGCGACCCGTCGGGCAGGAAGCCGAGATAGCCCAGCCCCTCGACCTTGGGATGATCGCGGAGGAAGGCGCAAACCTTTTCGGCATTTTCGCCCGCGCGGCTCATGCGCAGCTCGACGGTTTCCAGGCTGCGCAGCAGCATCCACGCGGTGTTGGGGTCGCAAATCGTGCCGATCGTGTTGCGCATCATCCGGATCGGACCGAGCCAATGCTTCGATCCCAGCACCCCGCCTGCGACCAGATCGCTGTGCCCGCCGGCATATTTGGTCAGGCTGTAAAGGACAATGTCGGCGCCATGCGCCAGCGGCTTTGACCACAAGGGGCCAAGGAAAGTATTATCGATCGCGATCGGCGGCCGCGCATCGGCGGCAAAGGCGGCGTCGGTCGCGGCGCGCATCGCTTCGACATCGACCAGCGCATTGGTCGGGTTGGCCGGGCTTTCCAGATAGACCATCGCGACCTTGCCGCCCTGATCGGCCGCCATCTGCTTGGCGCGGACGAGGATCGCGTCCATGTCCTCGCGCGACGCTTCGGCGGGGAAATCGACATAGGTCGCACCGAAGCGCGAGAGGATGCGCGCGATCAGCGTCTCGGTCGCGGCATAGAGCGGTCCCGAGTGGACGATGACGTCGTTCATGCTGACATGCGCAAGCAGCAGCGTGGCGATCGCCGACATGCCCGACGAAAACACCAGCGCATCCTCCGCCTTTTCCCAGACGCCAAGCCGCGCTTCCAGAATCTCCTGATTCGGCCCGTTGAAGCGCGAATAGACCAGCCCGTCGGCGCCGCCGGGACGCTTGCCGGTGATCCCCTCGAAATGGCGCTTCCCTGCCGCCGCGCTTTCAAAGGCGAAGGTCGATGTCAGGAACACCGGCGGCTTCAGCGATCCTTCGGACAGCATCGGGTCATAGCCATAACCCATCATCAGCGTCGCCGGCGACAGCGGACGCCCGCCAATCTCGGTGACGTCCTGCTTGGGCTTGCGGCGCGGCGAGGTACCGGTGAGGTCGCTATTGTCGATCGGGGGCATGAAGATTTCCTTGGGGCCAGATTAGTTTCGCTTGCAACTAGCGCCCTTTGCTCCGCGCGTCACCCCGCGATCGCAAGTGCCGGTAGGAAGGGACCGTAGCCCCGAGCTTGTCGAAGGACGGCTATCCACGAGAAGCGCCCTTCGATAAGCTCAGGGCTACGGTGATGCCCGCGACTGCGAGCTATGCGATCATAGCCATCGCCCAGATCACCCCGATGAGCAGCGGCACCCCGATGATGTCGAGGGCCAGTCCCGACTGTAACATGCGGGGCAGGGCGATATGGCCCGTCGCCCACGCCAGCGCGTTCGGTCCGGTCCCCGACGGTAGCATGAAGCCCCAGCTTGCCGCCATCGCGACCGGCAGGGCGAGCAGGACCGGATCGACCCCGGTCGCCGCAATCAGCGCCGCGAGCACCGGCATGATGCCACTGGCGGTCGCGACGATGCTCGCGAATTCGGTGATCAAGATGGTCAGCGCTACGATGATCGCGGCGAGTGCGACCGTCGGGATGCTGCCGAGCGGCGCCAGCACGGCGCCGAGCCACGCCGCGAGCCCGCTGGCGGTGATCGCCGCGGCGAGCGCCAGCCCGCCACCGAACATCATGATCACGCCCCACGGCGCGCGATCGGCCTCTTTCCAGACGAGCAGCGGCCGCCCGGTGCCGTCGGGCAGGACGAACAACAGCAGGCTGCCCGCGATGGCGATCGTGCCATCGGTCAGTGCTCCCTTGGGCAGCAGGGGTTCGAGCCACGGCTGCGCCACCCAGGCGAGGAACACGAGCAGAAAGACCGGGACGACCCGGCGCTCGGCGATCGACCAGATCGCCTGCTTGCCGAGCGCGGCGGCGGCGCCCTGGCCATCGAACGCATGCGCCGAAAGTCGCTGCACCCGCGCGATGATGAAAAGCGCCGCCGGGGTCGCGAGCAGCACAACGGGGACGCCGTAGAGCATCCAGTCGAGGAACGAGATCCGCAGCTCAAGTGTCTTTTCGATCAGCCCCGCGGCGATCGCATTGGTGGGGCTGCCGACCAGCGTGCCGAGCCCGCCGATCGACGCGGCAAAGGCGATCCCCATCATCACCGCCCCGGCAAATCCCTCGGTCTCGCCCTCGCGAATGCCACCGGCGCGGACGACGGCCAGCGCGATCGGAACCATGATCAGCGCGGTCGAGGTGTTCGAAATGAACATGCTGAGCAGCGCGGTTGCCGCCATGAAGGCGAACAGCAGCCCGGTCGCGGTCGGCGCGGCGCGCTTGAGCAACGCGAGCGCGAGCCGTCGGTGCAAGCCGACCCGCTCGATCGCCAGCGCCAGAAAGGCGCCGCCGAGGATCAGGAACAGAATGGGCGAATAATATTCCTTGGCGATCGCATTGGCGTCCATCACCCCGAACGCCGGGACCAGCAGGAACGGCAGCAGCGCGGTGACGGTCAGCGGTAGCGCCTCGGTCATCCACCAGATCGCCATCAGCACCGTCAGCGCCGCGACGTGCCAGGCGGTGGTTTCCATGCCCGCCGGTGCGGGCAGGGCGAGCATGACGATGAAGGTCAGCAGGCCGCCGATCAGTCCAAACAGGCGCGTCCGTGTCATCCGTCCCCCAAACGCTTACTAGCTCAGACCGATCACCGACAACTGACGGCCATAGGAATTTTCCCCTTGGTGGCACGCGCGGCGATAGCTGAAATAATCTTGCTGCAAGGCATAGGTGTCCTGTCCACCGATGGCAATTCGGGTGACCGCGGCGGCGGCGAGGCGCGCGGCGACATAGGCGGCGATGTCGAACATCGCATGGCCGGGCTTCCCCGCGGCAAAGAAACGTTCGTTGGCTAGATCGTCGGCGGTGAAGCGCTCCACAAATGCGTCATCGACTTCATAGGAGGCGCGTCCGATGCACGGGCCGATCGCGGCGGCAATGTTCACGCGGTCCGCGCCAAGGCTTTCCATCGCGGCAAGCGTCGCATCGGTGATGCCAGCTAGCGCGCCCTTCCAGCCTGCATGGGCGGCGCCGATAACTCCGGCTTCGCGGTCGGCGAACAGCACCGGCACGCAATCGGCGGTCAGGATGCCCAGCACAATGCCCGGGGTGCGCGTCGCGAGCGCATCCGCCTCGGGCCGCGCCGTCAGGTCGCTTTTGTCATCGACAATGATGCAGCGGTTGCCATGGACTTGATAGACGCCGGCCAGTGCAGCGCCGGGCAGCACCGCATCCGCCACCCGGCGCCGGTTTTCGGCAATCAGCGCCGGATCGTCGCCCGAGCCCAGGCCGCAATTGAGCGACGCGAGTTCGCCGGTCGACACCCCGCCGCGGCGGCCGAAAAAGCCGTGCGCGATGCCGTCCAGCGTCGGCGCGGTGACAAAAGGGGCGCTCACAGGTCGAGCCTGAAAAAACGGTCTTCGTCGATATGGTTGCCGACGCGGAACGCGTTGCGACCGACGTCATAAAAACCATAGCGGCGGTAGAAGGCCTGCGCGCGGGCATTTTCGGTAAAGACCGACAGATAGAGCACCGATGCACGCTCGCGCGCCCAGGTGATCCCCCAGTCCGTCAGCCGCGCGGCCACCCCGGTGCCCTGCGCTGCTTTGCCGACATAAAGCTGGTGCAGCTCGAGGGCATCGTCGACGGGCTGTTCGGCGGGCAGGTCGAAATCGAGCGGACCCATTTTGATATAGCCCGCAATCGCGCCCGCCGCGTCATCTTCCACCGCAATGGCAAATTGCGGATCGGCAATCTGGGCGCGGACGCGCGGCACCGGATTCCACTCGGCCAGAAACGCGGTCAGGTCGGCGGGGTCGTAGATATGGCCAAAGGTTTCGGTAAAGGTCGCCTCGGCAAAGGCGCTGATCGCGGCGGCGTCGTCGGCCGTCGCGCGTCGGGGGGCGGTCATGCCACATCTCCTGAAAATCCGGCGGGTGGCGGCCAGCCTGCCGCGCAAATCGTCATCACCTTGAACAAATCGCCCATCGCCTGCGGATCGACCAGCCGGTCGCGCTGCCCCTGCAATTCGGCGGCGCGGGTCGGCGCCGCAGCGGCGAGCGATGCCAGCCGCGCGTCGATCCCCAGCCGCCGCAGCCAGTCGCCCTGCGTCGCCACCGCCCCGATCCGGACGCCGGCCACCGTCGCGGCGGCTGCGAGCGCGCCAAAGTCGACATGTGCCGTCAGGTCGGCCTCGCCCGGATCGGCGAAGGGGTCGGCAAAGCGATGCGCCTTGACCGCTTGCAACGTGTCGCCCGCGGCCGGGCCGACATAGCCATAATCGATCGCCAGCATCGCGCCGCCCTGCCGCGCGATGCGAAAGGCACAGCGCTGCATGATCGCCGCAGCAACCGGCGCGGTCTCGACGATCGTGCCGACATTTTTGCTGCGCAGCATTTCGGGGATCGCGGCCGCCGCATCGGCGTCGCCCGGCACCGCGGCAAACACGTCGCCGCGACGTTCGACCATCCGCTCGCGCCAACCGTCCATGGTGCGGATATATTGATGCACCGGCAGCGCGTCGAAAAATTCATTGGCGACGATCAGCAGCGGCAGATCGTCCGGCAGCGCGTCGACCTCGTCATGGTGGGTCGCGGCGGGCAGGCGCGCCGATTGTGCAGCGCGCAGCACCGGGCTGGTTTCAACGAGCTCGATCCCCGCGGGGATGCAGCCGAAGCGCGCCATCGCGCGCAGCGCGTCGGCGGCCAGCGTCCCGCGCCCCGGACCCAGCTCGACGTAGCGAAACATGGGGCTGCCCGCGCGCGCCCACAGGTCGGCGATCCACACGCCGACCATTTCGCCGAACATCTGGCTGATTTCGGGCGCCGTGGTGAAATCGCCCGCGGCACCGAGCGGGTCGCGTGTCGCATAATAATGGCTGTTTGCGGCGGCCATATAATCGGCGACGGTGGTTGCCCGCGCCGCTGCGATGTCGCCGATCAGCTGTTCGGGGGTCGGCGGTCCGTCACGCAACGCTGTCGGGTCCGGCGACCGGCTCGACCCGCTGGCGGCGCCCCTTCGCGGTCGCGACCAGCCAGATGCCGATAACCAGCATCGGCACGGTCAGCGTCTGCCCCATCGTCAGCCCCCACGACAATGTGCCAAGCTGGACATCGGGCTCGCGCACGAACTCGACCGCGAAACGGCTAAGGCCATAGATGATCGCCGCCATGCCGAACAGGAAACCGGGCTTGTAGCGCGCGTCGGTGCGCCAGAACAGGAAGGTGAGGATGGCCATCATCAGCAGCCCTTCCAGACCCGCTTCGTACAGCTGGCTGGGGTGGCGCGGGTCCATTGTGCCACTGTCCGGAAAAATGATCGCCCAAGGCACGTCGGTCGCGCGACCCCACAGTTCACCATTCACGAAATTCGCCATGCGGCCAAAAAACAGGCCGAACGGGATGACGCAGGCAACATAATCGCAAAAGCGCAGGAAGCTCAGCTTCTCCTTGCGCGTCACATACCATATCGCGATCAGCACGCCGATGACGCCGCCGTGGAGCGACATGCCGCCGTCCCACAGACGAAAGACGCCCAGCGGTTCCTTGATATATTCGCCCAGATTATAGAACAGCACATAACCCAGCCGCCCGCCAATGATGATGCCGAGCATCGCGTAAAAGATCATGTCGTCGGCGTGGCGCCGCGCCATTGGGGCGCCGGGCTGCGCGATCAGCTTGAGCAGATACCAATAGCCGACAAAGATCCCGGCGAGATAGGCGAGCGCGTACCAGCGGATCGGCAGGCCGAAGATGCTGAACGCAATTTCGCTATTCTCTCCCATCAGGTCATGGAAGTTCACATATTGCGTTGCTTCGGCTAGGGTTGCAAAAAGAAACATAAAGTCGCGCGGTCCTTCCCCAGGAGAGGCCTCCCCATAAGGGGTTAGGCCAGCGAGACCAAGAGGAGAGATACAAGATGCCATCTGCGCTCGATTTGCGCCTGGAAGCCGCCTATAATCTGATCACCGGTCCGGGCGGACCGATCCAGGTCGGGTCCGTCGAACGCTTCGGCCGACAGCTTCCCTTCATCACCAATGCGCCGACGAATCTGGCCGACTATGTCGCCTATTTCGCGATGCAGCACGGCGACGCGACCTTTCTGGTCGAGGGCGACGAACGCCTGTCGTTCAAACAGGTCTATATGGCGGCGCGGCAGGTCGCGGCGGGGCTGATCGAGGGTTATGGCGTCCAGCGCGGCGACCGCGTCGGGCTGGCAATGCGCAATGCCAATGCCTGGTGCGTTTCCTACATCGGCATCTTGCTCGCGGGCGGCTGTGCGACGCTGCTCAATGGGTGGTGGCAGGGCGGCGAGCTGGCGGCGGCGATCGCGGACAGCGAAACCGGTCTGGTCATCGCCGACGTCCAGCGCGCGGCGCGGCTCGAAGAGGTCGAGCATGGCGCCAAGGTCGTCACGCTCGACATCGCGCAGCCGATCGATCTGGCGATCGCCCCGATCACCGGCGCCGGCGGCAATGCCGCAACCGCGCTGCCGACGCTGACCGGGCAGGATCTGGCCACTATCCTGTTCACCTCGGGCTCGACCGGCCAGTCGAAAGGCGCCTATTCGCGCCACGAAGCGGTGGTGCAGGCGATCTTCAACTATGTGACGCAAACCGCCAGCATCGTGCATTTGCTGACCGAAGACGGGTTGATGTCCGACATCCAGCCCGCGACGCTGATCTGTACCCCGCTGTTCCACGTCACCGCCGAAATCCCCGTGTTCCTGCAAAGCTTCGCGCTCGGGCGTAAACTGGTGCTGATGCCGAAATGGAATGCCGAGGAAGCCATGCGGCTGATCCAGGACGAACAATGCAATTATTTCGTCGGCGTGCCGCTGATGAGCTATGAAATCCTGATCCACCCCAACCGCAAGAATTACGACCTGTCGACGTGCAAAAGCTACGCCGGCGGCGGCGCGCCGCGGCCGCCCGAGCATGTCAAACGCCTTGCGACCGAAATGGGCGAGGGCAAGCCGCTGCTCGGTTACGGGCTCACCGAAACCAATGCGGTCGGCTGCGGCATCATCAACGAAAATTACCTCGCCAAGCCGCTGTCAACCGGCCCGGCGTCGAAACCGCTGGTCGACCTCGCGATCCTCGACGACGACGGAAACGAGCTGGCGCAGGGGAAGGTCGGCGAGGTCTGCATCCGCTCGGTGTGCAATTTCGAAGGCTATTGGAACAACGAAGCGGCGTCGAAGGCGGCCTTTTTCGACAATGGCTATTTCCGCTCGGGCGACCTCGGCTATCTCGACGAAGACGGCTATTTGTTCATCGTCGACCGCAAGAAGGACATCATCATCCGCGGCGGTGAAAATATCAGCTGCCAGGAGGTCGAGGCGGCGATCTACGAACATGGCGACACCAACGAATGCGCGGTGTTCGGCCTGCCCGACGAGCGGCTGGGCGAGGTTGTCGGCGCGGTGATCTGGACCAAGCCGGGGAGCAGCGTCACCGCCGAGGATATGTGCTCGTTCCTCAGCCAGCGGCTGGCGCCCTACAAGGTGCCGTACAAGATCTGGATGGCCAACGACGCGCTGCCGAAGCTCGGCAGCGAAAAGATCGACAAGGTCAGCTTGCGCAACAAATATCGCGACGAATATGCGGCGGAGCTAGCGTAACCTTTTTTTGGTGGCGAGCGAACCGTCTTAAGCCCCTCCCTTTCAGGGGAGGGGTTGGGGTGGGGGTCAGCGACCTTGTGCAATGCCGCTGACCCCCACCCGCTGCGACTAGGCAGCAAGTGCCAAGTCTCGCTGCCCTCCCCTGAAGGGGAGGGCGTGTAGAGGGAGTGCCGGATGCGATGAGCGACGTTGATCCTTCTCCCACCCCGCCACCGCCGCACGTCTATCGCCACCGGCTGCCGACGCGCATCTGGCACTGGGTGAACGCGGTCACCTTGCTCGTCCTGCTGATGAGCGGGCTGACGATCTTCAACGCGCACCCGCGGCTCTATTGGGGCGAATATGGCGCCAATTTCGACCGTGCCTGGCTGGTGATCGGCTCGACCGCGGATGAGGGCTATTTGCGGATCGGCGACTGGCGGGTCGAAACGACCGGGGTGCTCGGCCGCTGGACCGATGCCGAAGGGATCCAAAAAACCTGGGCCTTCCCCGGCTGGGCGACGATCCCGACCAGCTACAGCCTTGCCGACGGGCGGCGCTGGCACCTGTTCTTTGCCTGGGTAATGGCGATGGGGCTGACGCTCTACATGTTGTGGACCGCGATCGGCGGGCATCTGAAAAAGGACCTGCACGTCCGCCGCACCGAATGGTCGCCGCGCCATATCTGGGACGACATCAAGGATCATGCGCGGCTGCGCTTCCCGACGGGCGATGCCGCGGCGCGCTACGGCATTTTGCAGAAGCTCAGCTACATCGGCGTGATCTTCATCCTGCTGCCGCTGATGATCGCGACCGGGCTGACGATGTCGCCGGGGATCAATGCCGGCGCGCCGTGGCTGCTCGACCTGTTCGGCGGCCGCCAGTCGGCGCGCTCGATCCATTTCATCGCGGCCTGGGCGCTGGTGGCGTTTTTCCTTGTCCATAACCTGATGGTCTTGCTCGCCGGGCCAGTGAACGAGGTGCGGTCGATGGTGACCGGCTGGTTCCGCCTGCCGCCGGAGAAGGACGCATGAACGAGATCATTCTGCCGCGCCGCCAGCTGATCGCCCGCGTCGGCGGCCTTGCTGCAACATTGCCGCTGCTGTCGGCTTGCGACGCGATCAACGACGCGCCCGCAGTGCGCAAGATCTTGTCGATGGGCGAGGAGATGAACCGCGCGAGCCAGCGCGCGCTCATCGACCGCAACGCTCTGGCGCGCGAATATAGCCGCGCCGACCTGTCGCCTTACTTCCGGCCCAATGGCACGCGGCTGCCCGCGGGCGCCGCCTATGCCGCGCATGCCGCGAGCGGCTTCGGCGACTGGCGGGTCGCGGTCACCGGACTGGTCGCGCGGCCGCTATCGCTGTCGATGGCCGACATCCGCGCGATGCCGCAGCGCACCCAGATCACCCGCCACGACTGCGTCGAAGGGTGGAGCGCTATCGGGCAATGGACCGGGGTCCAGCTGTCGCGCATCCTCGCCGCCGCCGGGGTCAGCGACAATGCGCGCTATATCGTCTTTCGCTGCGCTGACCGGCTCGGCGACGCGCTCTATTATGAAAGCTGCGACATGATCGACGCGCGGCACCCGCAGACGATCCTGGCCTGGGCGCTCAACGACGCGGTGCTGCCAATCGCCAACGGCGCGCCGCTGCGCCTGCGGATCGAGCGCCAGCTCGGCTACAAACACGCCAAATATGTGAACGCGATCGAAGCAGTCGCCAGCCTCGACGGCATCGGCGCGGGCAAGGGCGGCTATTGGGAAGATCGCATCGATTATGAATGGTATGCGGGGATTTGACCGGTTGGCCCCTCTGGGCCGGAAGGGATGGCGGCTTTGGGGTGGTTTTAAGCCATTCCCCTCCCTTTCAGGGAGGGGTTAGGGGTGGGTGCGAGCGAAGCGAGCCGAGGCAGAATGCCGCCTTCGGCGGCTACCCACCCCCAGCCCCTCCCTAAAAGGGAGGGGAGAAGACACGTCCCCTTCCGGTCGCAACCGGCCATTGGCCATGTCCGCAATATCTATCCCGGATAACGCTCGTTCATGACATCCCAGCTGAGCACAATCAGCTGCTCCAGCACGTCCAAATCAACATCCGCCAGCTTGTTGACGTAAAGACACGACTTGCCCGTCTTATACTTGCCCAGCCGCGCGAACAGCGCGTCGGCCTCGGGTTGCCGGTCGCAATAATGGCCCATCAGATACAGCGTCATCGCCGCCTTGCGCGGGCTGAACCCGGCGCGGCACATCGTTCCCGACCGGCCGCTGTCATAGACATAGTCATAGCTGCCATAGCCGATGATCGACGGCCCCCACATCTTCGGTTCCAGCCCGGTAACGCGGCGGTGGATCGCGTCGATCACCGCCGCCTCCTCGCGGCGCCGCGCTTCGGGAACCGCGGCGATGAAGTCGGCGACCGACGCCTCGGTAGCCTTGGTCTTCAATTCACTCTTGGCCATCGCGGTTCCTCCCGGCGGGCGATTATCGCCGTTTCGTGCCACCCTTCAGTTCGGCGACCAGCGCCGGGGCGGGCCAGATTTTCTCCAGCCCTTCCTGGATCGCCGCGGTCGACACCGCGACGGTGCGGTTCAGCGTGCCGTCATAGCCGAAATTGCCGCCCAGCGAGTGGATATTGCCATCGAACGCGGTGCCGATCACGCTGCCGTCGCGCGCGATGACCGGCGACCCCGAATTGCCGCCGATGATATCGTTGGTCGTGACGAAGTCATAGACGACATTCTTGTTAATCCGCGACTCCGCCTTCACGAACCCGTCGGCCAGTTTGTAGGGCAGCTGCCCCGTCGCCCGGTCGTAAGTGCCACCCATCACGGTCGTCGCCGGCACCGGCTTGCCGCGCTCGGTCCACCCCTTCACCTGGCCATAGGACAGGCGCAGCGTGAAGGTCGCGTCGGGATAGAGCTTGTCGCCATAGGCGGCGAAGCGCGCCTTTGCCAATCGTGCCTGCGCCGCGGTGACCGGCGCATCATAGTCGCGGTCGAACGCCGTCTTGATTGCGCGGGCGCGCGGATCGAGCTGGCTGAAGAAGCGGATCATCGGGTCGTCCGACGCCGCGATCGCCGCGGCGCCGCCCTCCCACAATTGCTTGCGATAGGCGGGATCGGCGAGCTTCGTCCCTTCGACCAGCCGCTTGCCGAGCGCTTCGGGGCTTTCCTTGCCCAGCAGCATTTTGACGTCGGCATTGTCGGCGCCCAGATATTCGCGCGCCTTGCTGGCCCAGAAGCTGACGCCCAGTTCTTCCAGCCAGGGATAGGTCGGCACCGGATCGGTCAGCCGCTTTTCGGTGAGCGGCAGCGCCGAGTCGGTGAAACCGGGCAGGCGCTCGCTGTTCGGCTTGCCGCGTTCGGCGGCGGCGCGCACCAGCGTCATCGCATAACCGACCAACGTCGAATAGCTGGCGGGGCCGTTCTGCAGGAACACGCTGTCGAGGTAGGTGTTGCGGCGTTCGGCCATCGCCTTGTCGATTTCGGACCAGGGATCGCCGATTTCGGCATTGCCCTTGACCCGGGCGCGCAGGTCGGCTTCCTCGGCGGCCAGCTTGGCAGTAAAGGCGGGATCGTTGAGCGCGCGCAGCTGCCCTGACAAGGCCTTGAAGCTGTTTTCATATCCGAACAGCTCGTCGCCGCCTTCGCGGGTCTTGTCGGCATCGCCTTCCATGCTCGCGATCAGGCGGCCCCGGAACTCAGACAGCAGGATCAGCGTCAGCGGCAGGCGCTCGGCGCGCTGGAATTCGCGCTGCGTTTCGGTCAGCAGGCGCTGGGTCGAACCGGGGTTGCCGACGACGAAGGTGATCTCGCCTTCCTGCGGCGCGCGCGGATTCCATTTGAGGTGGGTGGGCGTCGCGACCGGCTTGCCGCCTTCATAGGCGCGCAGGAAGGCGGCATCCATCGCGTAGCGCGGGAAGTTGAAATTGTCGGGGTCGCCGCCGAAGAAGGCCGCCTGGAATTCGGGCGCCCAAGCGATGCGGACGTCGCTGTACTTGCGATATTGATACAGCTTGTATTGGCCGCCGCCGAACAAGGTCACGACCTGGCAGCGCGTCTTGGCGCGGTCGGTGCAGCCCGCCGATTCGAGTTCGGCGATGCGTGCGTCGCGCGCCTTGACCAGCGCCTCGCCGGTCAGCGATCCGATCACGCCCTGAATATCGCCGGTGACGTCGGTGATCGACGTGACGACCTCGGCCTGCTGGCCGGGGCATTGGCGTTCGCGCGCGCGGTCGGCGGCGTTGAAGCCACCCGCGACCAGGTCATTTTCGGCGGTCGACAGATTCTGCAGGCAGCTGATGACGCAATGATGGTTGGTCAGGATCAAGCCTTCGCCCGACACGAACGACGCCGAACAGCCGCCGGTCAGCCGCACCGCCGCCGCCTGCGTCCGGTCCAGCCATTGCTTGTCGGGCGCCCAGCCATAGGCGTTGCGGATCGCGTCGGTCGGGACGCCGTCGAACGTCCACATACCTTCCTCGGCAGCAGCGGGGGTGGCGACGGCGAACGCCGCGGCGGCGGCAGAAGCGAAAGCAAGGGTCAGGCGCATCAAAAATCCTCGTCCGTGAGATATGGTATCATCTGATACTAGCGGTCGACGTCCGCGCGGCCAAGGGGAATGTTGTCGTAGCGCATCGCGGTTGCGCGGGGGCGGGCAGGCTGCTAGCCGCGCCCGCGATATTCCCTCGCCAAAGGTACCGCCATGTCCGATTCCATCAAGCGCGTCGTCCTTGCCTATTCGGGCGGCCTCGATACCAGCGTCATCCTGAAGTGGCTGCAGGTCACCTATGGCTGCGAGGTGGTGACCTTCACCGCCGATCTGGGGCAGGGCGAGGAGCTGGAGCCCGCGCGCGCCAAGGCCGAGTTGATGGGGATCAAGCCCGAGCATATCTATATCGACGACCTGCGCGAAGAATTTGTTCGCGACTTCGTTTTCCCGATGATGCGCGCCAACGCGCGGTACGAAGGCGATTATCTGCTTGGCACGTCGATCGCCCGTCCGCTGATTTCGAAACGGCTGGTCGAAATCGCGCGCGAAACCGGCGCCGACGCGGTCGCGCATGGCGCGACGGGCAAGGGCAATGACCAAGTCCGCTTCGAACTGTCGGCCTATGCGCTGAACCCCGACATCAAGGTCATCGCGCCGTGGCGCGAATGGGATCTAACGAGCCGCACCGCGCTGATTGCCTGGGCCGAACAGCACCAGATTCCGGTGCCGAAGGACAAGCGCGGCGAAAGCTCCTTCTCGACCGACGCCAATCTGCTGCACACCTCGAGCGAGGGCAAGGTGCTGGAAAATCCGTGGGACGAGACCCCCGACTATGTCTATTCGCGCACCGTCAATCCCGAGGATGCGCCCGACGCCCCCGAATATATCACGGTCGATTTCGAACGCGGCGACGGGGTGGCGCTGAACGGCGAAGCGATGTCGCCCGCGACCTTGCTCGCGGCGCTCAACGACCTCGGCCGCAAGCATGGCATCGGCCGCCTCGACCTCGTCGAAAACCGCTTCGTCGGCATGAAGTCGCGCGGCATGTACGAGACGCCGGGCGGCGAAATCTATGCGCGGGCGCATCGCGGCATCGAAAGCATCACGCTCGACCGCGGCGCCGCGCACCTGAAAGACGAGCTCATGCCCAAATATGCCGAGCTCATCTACAACGGTTTCTGGTTCGCGCCCGAACGCGAGATGTTGCAGGCGGCGATCGACCATAGCCAGGAAAAGGTGTCGGGCACCGTCCGGCTCAAGCTCTACAAGGGCAACGCCAACGTCGTTGGGCGCAAGTCGCCGAATAGCCTTTACAGCGAGCGCCATGTGACGTTCGAGGATGACGCGGGTGCCTATGATCAGAAAGACGCGGCGGGGTTCATCAAACTGAACGCGCTACGCCTCAAGCTGTTGGCGAAGCGCGACCGCTAAGGCGGCGCCGTCGATTGCGGCGCGGCGAGGGCCAAGATGCCCTGTCGGTGCGTCGCGCCGCCGCGGCACTTGCCTGACTCGGGCGCGGATATGTGTTAGAGAAAGGGTTGAAAAGCGGGGAAGATGTAAAAGCCGATGGTGCGGGTTGGGCTTATTGCAAGGATCAGCCATGCCGATCGAACCTACCCCCCATACAGCCGATTATGACTGGCAGCCATGCCACATCTGGTTTCCCCGTACGGGCCTGGTGCTCGACCGCCACGGCGTTCGAACGCGTGTCATCTGGCCGGGACAATATATGGTCCGCAAATCGCGCACGCTACGCAAATGGATGTATCGGCACCGTTAAACCGGGCGCAAATAGCCATTGTGAAATGAAGAATTAGCAAGACGGCGAGACCTGCGCTAAGGCGCGATTCGTGACTGCTACCCGCTTTTTCTCCGACAATGCTGCAACGGTTCATCCGGTGGTGATGGAAGCGATGGCGGCTGCCAATCATGTCGACACCGCCTATGATGGCGATGCGCTGAGCCAGTCGCTCGACGCGGCCTTTTCGGAGCTGTTCGAAACCGACTGCGAAGTCGTGTGGATCCCCACCGGAACCGCCGCGAACAGCATCATCCTCGCCCATTTCGTGCGACCGTGGCAGGGCATCCTGTGTTACGAGGAAGCGCATATCGAAGTTGATGAATGCGGCGCGCCGACCTTTTATTCGGGCGGCGCCAAGTTGATGACCTTGCCGGGGCGCGGAGCGAAAATCGACGCCGAGGCGCTGAAAGCACGAATCGCCGGGATTCGCCAGGATGTCCATCAGGTGCAGCCCGCGGCGATCAGCATCACCAACGCGACCGAATATGGCCTCGTGTGGCGCGCCGAAGAGATTGGCGAGATCAGCCAGGTCGCGCGCGCCAATGGCATGAAGCTGCATATGGACGGCGCGCGCTTTGCCAATGCCGTCGCCTATCTCGATTGCGCCCCCGCCGATGTGACCTGGCGCGCCGGGGTCGACGCGCTGTCGTTCGGCTTCACCAAGAATGGTGCGATGATGGCCGAGGCGATCGTCTTCTTTGGCGGCAGCGGCGGGCCGGGGGTCCGCGAGCTGAAAAAACGCGGCGGCCATTTGCTCAGCAAGGGGCGGTTCGTGGCGGCGCAGATTCGCGCGATGCTGACCAACGACCTGTGGCTCGACAATGCGCGCGCGGCGAACGCCGGGGCGGCGGCGCTGGCGGCGGCGTGCGGCGACCGGTTGATGCACCCCGTCGAAGCGAATGAATTGTTCGTCCGGCTGACGCCTGCCGAGGCCGCGAAACTGCGCGGCGCCGGTTTTGATTTCTACGATTGGGGCGAAGGCGCGGCGCGGTTGGTGGCGAGCTGGGATCAGGATGCGCAGGCGGTCGCGCCATTTGCCGCCGCGATCGCCGCGCTATGAGCGCGCCGCCCAGCCTGCTGGCTCCGCGCGTCCTATTCCCCTTCCTCTTCATCACCCTGATCTGGGGATCGACGTGGATCGTGATCACCGGGCAACTCGGCGTCGTGCCCCCCAGCTGGTCGGTCGCTTACCGCTTTTTCGTCGGCGCCGCCGCGATGTTCGCCTATGCGGCCTGGCGTCGCGAACGATTGACGCTCTCGGGGTTCGGCTGGGGGTTTGCGGCGCTGCTCGGGCTCGCGCAGTTCGCGCTCAACTTCAATTTCGTCTATCGCGCCGAGCTGCACATCACCTCGGGACTGGTTGCGGTGCTGTTCGCGCTGCTGATTGTTCCGAACACCCTGCTCGGGCGCATCTTCCTGAAGACGAAAGTCGAGGGACGCTTTCTGCTCGGCGCCGGAATCGCGATCGTCGGGGTGGGGATGATGATCCTGCACGAATATCGCGCCGCCAACGTCGGGGCCGCCGAAGTGCTGATCGGCACCGCGCTCACCCTGTGCGGCGTGATCAGCGCGTCGGCATCGAATGTGATGCAGGGATCAAGCGTGGCGCGCGAGCAGTCAATGGCGGTAATGATCGCGTGGGCGATGCTGTTTGGCGCCCTGGGCGATGCCGGCTTTGCCTGGGCGACCACCGGCCCGCCGGTGATCGAGGCGACACCGGCCTATCTGGGCGGCGTGCTGTATCTGGGGGTCGTCGCCAGCGCGGTGACCTTCCCGCTCTATTTCAACATCATCCGCGCGGTCGGACCGGGACAGGCGGCATGGTCGAGCGTGCTGATCCCGATCATCGCGATGGGCTTTTCGACACTGTTCGAAGGGTATCGCTGGGCGCCGCTGTCGATCGCGGGCGGTGCGGTGGCGCTGGTCGGGCTGGTGATCGCGGTGGCGAAAAGGCCCGATCGCCCGTCGGTCAGCGGCAATATGGTCGCGGTTCCGGTGGAGCGCGACGCGTAGGTTCGCGACCCTTGGTTGTCACGGGTGTATTGTTTCGGTAGGACGGCGACATGAAACGTCTCGCCACTCCGTTCGTCCTGCTCGCTGCCTGCCTGTCCGCACCGGCGCTCGCCCAAACTTCCTGCCAGCCCGGCACTTACGCCGCACCCGATGGCGATTTTGTTGTCCTCGCTCCCTTGCCGTCGATCGCGGCGCCGGGGCTGCGCTACCTGTTCCGCGACGGCCGCCGCGGAGCAACCACGGATGCGACGGCGCCGCTCGCGTGCCGCAACGATGGCGTAATGATCGGCGGGGCGACGTGGAAGCCGATCGTTTTTCGCGAAACGCCTGCGACATTCAACAGCGTGGGGACCAAGCTGTCCGGGGTGCTGATCGAGCCGCCAACCGCCGATCCCAAACGCCCGCTCGTGGTCATGGTCCACGGGTCGGAGCGCAATTCGCCGATCGGCGGGGTCTATGGCTATGCGATGGCGGCGCAGGGGATTTCGGTATTCGTCTATGACAAGCGCGGCACCGGCGCATCGGAAGGCGAATATACGCAGAATTTCGAACTGCTCGCCGCCGATGCCGTGCATGCGCTCGATCAGGCGCGCAGCATGACGCCGGGCCGGGCCGGCCGCGCAGGATTTTTCGGCGGCAGTCAGGGCGGGTGGGTCGCGCCGCGCGCCGCGACGTTGACGAAGGCCGATTTTGTCGCGATCGGTTTCGGCCTTGTCGCATCGCCGATCGAGGAGGACCGCGAACAGCTGGTTTCGGAAGTGCGGGCAGCGGGGCTGGGCGATGATGCCGTCGGGCTCGTCAACCGGCTGTCTGCGGCGACCAGCAAGCTGTTACTGTCGAATTTTGCCGCGGGTTATGATGATCTGGACGCCGTGCGGCGCGACATGGCCGGCAAACCGTGGGCGGCGACGATCGCGGGGGAGCATAGCGGCGCGATGCTGCGCATGTCGAATGACGAAATGCGCCGCGTGGGCCGCGCGCGTTTCGATAATCTGGAGCTGATCTGGGACTATGACGCGTTGGCGGCGCTGAAAAAGCTCGATGCGCCCTTGCTATGGGTTCTAGCGGGCGAGGATCGCGAGGCACCGATCGAAACGACGCGGGGTGCGCTGCTCGGTCTTGCCAAGGGCGGCAAGCCGGTCGACGTTTATCTGTTTCCCGACACCGACCATGGCATGTTCGAATATCGAACCAATGCCGATGGGTCGCGCAGCGGAACGCGGATTACCGACGGCTATCTGAAGCTGCTCGGCGACTGGATCAAGGGTGCCGCGCGCGGGCCTTACGGGCGCGCCGAGCATCTGACAAAGACCGTCAGCCCGCGCTGATCCGTTCGATGTCGGCGCCGACCGCCTGGAGTTTTTCCTCCAACCGCTCGTAGCCGCGATCGAGGTGATAGACGCGGTTGACCTCGGTCTGGCCCTGCGCCGCGAGCCCGGCGATGATCAGGCTCATCGATGCGCGGAGGTCCGTCGCCATCACCGGCGCGCCGACCAGATGATCGACCCCACGCACCACCGCGCTGCGTCCGCGCACTTCGATGTCGCAGCCCATGCGAGCGAGCTCCGGAACATGCATGTAGCGGTTTTCGAAGATCGTTTCGGTGAACAGGCTGGCGCCCTTGCCGAGCGTCGCCATCGCCATGAACTGCGCCTGCATGTCGGTCGCAAAGCCCGGGTAGGGCGCGGTCGACAGGGTGACGGGTTCGGCGCGCCCCGACATCGCGACGCGGATGCCGGTCTTGCTCTCTTCGACCGTCGCACCGGCCTGGCGCAACGCCGAAAGCGTCGCCTCCATTTCGCTGGCCTTTGCGCCGACCAGTTCGACATCGCCCTCGGTGATAACGGCGGCGCAGGCATAGCTGCCCGCCTCGATACGGTCGGCCATCACCCGGTAGGTTGCGCCGTGCAGGCGGTCGACGCCCTCGATGCTCAGCGTTTCGGTGCCGATACCCTCGATATGCGCGCCCATCGCGACCAGGCAGTTGCACAGGTCGACGATCTCGGGCTCGCGTGCGGCGTTCTCAAGGACGCAGGTGCCCTTGGCGAGCACCGCCGCCATCAGCGCATTTTCGGTCGCGCCGACCGACACCACGGGGAAGGTGAATTTGCCGCCGGGCAGGCGTCCGCGGCCGGGTGCGCTCGCCTTGACATAACCCGAGGCGAGCTCGATCTCGGCGCCGAACGCCTCCAGCGCTTTCAGGTGCAGGTCTATCGGGCGGTTGCCGATCGCACAGCCGCCGGGCAGCGACACCGTCGCTTCGCCCGCGCGCGCGAGCAGCGGACCGAGGACGAGGATCGACGCGCGCATCTTGCGCACGATGTCATAGGGGGCGACGGTCGAAGTCAGCGTCGTTGTCCGCGCGGTCATCACGCGGCCGAAATCTTCGGGGCGCGATCCTTCGATCGTCGTCGAGCAGCCGAGCTGGTTGAGCAAATGACCAAAGCCATCGACGTCGGCGAGCCGTGGCAGGTTGCGCAGCGTCAGCGGTTCGTCGGTGAGCAGCGCGCAAGGCAGCAGCGTGAGCGCCGCATTCTTGGCGCCGGAGATGGGGATACGGCCCTTGAGTCGCTGGCCGCCGCGAATGACGATCTGATCCATGGCCAGTCTTTAGCGCACGGGCGCGGACGCGCAAGCGCGGGCACCTTTCGCCGTGGCTTTCCGGTCAGAAATGTGAAACTATCCCGGACGAGTTCGGATCGATCCGGGCAGGGCGAACCGAAGCGGCTTTCACGGGGGAGAGCGTCATGCGCAACAGGTTCGTCACGATCATCACATCTTCGGCGTTGATTGCCAGCCAGCTGGTCGTTCCGGCGATGCCGCAATCGACCTATCCCTATCCCCCCCCCACGGCGGACCCGGCCTATAACGGCGGCTATGCGGGTACGCTGCGCTGCGAGTCGCGGAACAACAAGCTTCAGCGCTGCAATGTCCGCACCGACAATCGCGTCGACCTGATCCGGGTGATCGGGGGGCGCTGTTCGAAAGGCCGCGATTGGGGTTTCACCGCGAACCAGATTTGGGTGTCCGGCGGTTGCCGCGCCGAATTCGGCTATGGCTATGCCAATAATGGCGGTTATCCGACGCCGCTGCCGCAGCCGGTCGATGATTATGCCGGGACGCTCCGCTGTGAATCGTGGAACTATAAATATCAGCAATGCAATGTGCCGACGAACAATCGCGTCGAACTGACCCGCAAGATCGCAGGCAAGTGTAACGCGGGGCGCCAATGGGGCTACACCGGCGATTATATCTGGGTCGACAAGGGCTGCCGCGCCGAATTCGCTTATGGCTATCGCAATGTGCAGCCGACGCGGCCCGACAAGGACAAGGGGCCGAGCACCGGGCTGATCATCGGCGGCGTCGTCGTCGCGGGCGGGCTGCTCGCGCTGCTGCTTAGCAAAAAGAAGAAATCGGCGGACGGGACGACCGAGGAGAGCGCGACGACGCACCCTCCGCGCGGGCCCGCTACACTGAGTGCGAACCTCAGCGGCCTGCCCAGTGCAGCACGAGCGTCGGTGCAAAATTGCATGACCGATGCGGCGCGTCAGATCGGGGTGACCGGCGGGACTAAGCTGTCCTACGACAAGCTGGTCTCGCTCGAACAGGGCAATGGCGGCTGGCGAATCCGCGCCGCGATGACCGCGACCTATCCCGACGGCACCAAGCCCATCGAAATGTATTGCCGCGCGACGCCGAGCGATATCATCCAGTTGGACTTCAGCTGAAGCAAGCGCCGCCGCCCCCGCGCGAGCGAGGGCGGCGAGTTGATGGTCAGGCGAGTGCCTCTTCGACCTGACCAAGCCGGTCTTTGCCAAAAAACATTGCGTCGCCGACGAAGAAGGTCGGGATGCCGAACACTCCGCGCGCGACCGCGGATTCGGTGTTGGCGACGAGCTTTGCCTTAATCTCAGGCTCTTGCGTCCGCGCGAGCAGCGCGGGGCCGTCGAAGCCGTTCGCGGACAGGAAGGTCGCGATCACTTCGGGATCGTCCATTTTCAACCCGTCCTCCCACATCGCGCGGTTCACCGCGTCGATATAGTCGTCGAGTACACCCTCATCGTCGGCGACGATCGCGCCGCGCATGATCGTCAGTGTGTTGACCGGGAAGTGCGGGTTGAGGCGGAATTTGGTCAGGCCATGCTTTTCGATGAAGCGCCGCATCTCGAGATTTTCATAGGCAAGCTTGGCGGGTGCGTCGGCATATTGGATCATTG
The DNA here is from genome assembly GCF_005503695.1 of Sphingopyxis sp. 2PD. Lineage (GTDB taxonomy): Bacteria > Pseudomonadota > Alphaproteobacteria > Sphingomonadales > Sphingomonadaceae > Sphingopyxis. Next base: position 93,348 of record NZ_SCMU01000005.1, on the reverse strand, counting down.
GCGCCTTGTTGCCGGTCGCCTTGAAAATGCCGCCGAGCAGGCAGGGGGTGATGACAAGGTCGGCGCCGGTCCGGTCGAGCAGTTCGGGCAGCGCCTTCATCGACAGATAGGCGTTGGGGCTGCCGAAATCGAAGATGAGTTCTAAGGTCCTTGTCACCATTTTTCTCCCCAGGGGCGAAGGTCGAGTTCGTGCGTCCAGGCGCTTTTCGGCTGCTTGTGGAGCATCACATAATTGGCGGCGATCGCGGCCGGATTGAGGATCAGATCCTGCGCCTTGGCATTGTCGAAATCGGGATGGCGGCCCTTGATGAAGTCGGTGTCGATCGCGCCGTCGATCACGGTGTGCGCGACATGGATGCCCTGCGGTCCGAGTTCGCGCGCCATGGCCTGGGCGAGCATACGCAGCGCGCCCTTGGCGCCCGAGAAGGCGGCATAGCCCGATCCGCCGCGCAGGCTCGCGGTGGCGCCGGTGAAGATGATTGTGCCGCGGCCGCGCGGAGCCATGCGCTTCGCCGCCTCGCGCCCCATCAGGAAGCCGCCGAGGCACGCCATTTCCCAAACCTTGGTGTAAACACGCACCGTCGTCTCGGTGATCGGGAAATTGACGTTGGCGCCGATGTTGAACACCGCGACTTCGACCGGGCCGACCTCGGCTTCGACCTGATCGAACAGCCCGATCATCGCCGCTTCGTCGCGCGCGTCGGCAGGGAAGGCGCGGGCCTGATACCCGTCGTCGCGGATCGACTGCGCCAGCGCTTCGAGCTGATCGGCGTTGCGTTCGCGGCGGTTGACGCAGGCGGTCAGACCCTCGGCGGCGAACGCGCGGGCGATGGCGCCCCCGGTGGCGTCGCCGGCCCCGATAATGATGGCTGCAGGATTGGGCATAAGCGACTCTCCTCTTGCAGCCCATGGTAACTATGATAATCATAGTTACAAGAAGTTTTGGCGGCTTCCTTCCTTTCTGCTCCCCGGCGAAAGCCGGGGTCCAGAAGGCAAAAGCCGTGGTTGCCGCTCTGGACCCCGGCTTTCGCCGGGGTACGGCAAAGGAGAACAGTGTTTGCCCAAACGCACCGATCTATCCGACACCTTCTGCCCCGTTGGCCGCTCGGCCGAATTGCTCGGCGACCGCGCGGTGCTGCTCATTCTCCGCGATCTGTTTTTCGGGAATCGGCGGTTTGAGGTTATCGCCGCGAATACCGGGCTCGGCCCACAGCTCGTATCGGCGCGGCTCAAGCGGCTCGAGAGCGAGGGCGTGGTCGAGCGGCGCGCGTATCAGGAGCGCCCCGTTCGCCACGAATATTGGCTGACGGCCAAGGGCAAGGATCTGTTCGACGTGCTCTATGCGATGCGCGGCTGGGCCGAACGCTGGGCGTATCGCGACGGCGAAACCGGCGGCGGATCGGCGATGCGCTATATCCACCGTGCCTGCGGGAGCGACGTGGGGACCGCGCTGGTGTGTCCGGGGTGCGGCGAAACGCTGGGCTATGGCGATTTGAAGGGCGAGCCGTCACCGGCGCTCAGGGCCGAGCAGGAGCGACGGGGGCGAGCAGAATCTGTTCGCCGGTAAAGCGGGCGGCTAATTTAATGGCAGGCGGGGGTGCGACCCGAAGGGCTCGGCGCAAACCGGTCCCCGCCTGCGGCTGAACCGTGGGTTCAGCCAGCGTCCCCCGCCGGTTTGCGATAGGGGACGAATTCGCCAAAAACGCAGGTCGGACCGCGAATGCCGCTCGACCGATCGACCAGATGGAAGAAATCGCCTTCGCAGGTCGAGGATCCGAACTGGCGGACGACCATGATGTCGCTGTCACGCGCGAGGCCGGGGCAGCTGCTTTTCAGGTCATTGCGATACACCAGATTGCCGCCCGACCGATAAAGCAGAATATTGTCCGACACGCGGATCGTGTCGTTGCTGCGATAATTGGGCAGGCACCGCATCGGTTCGCCCGGAATCTTTCCCGCCAGTTGTTTGTCGAGCCGCTCGGCCTGCTTGGGTGTCAGCGCCGCGGCGCCCGGTTCGGCGGTGCCCGCAGGCGCGCAGCTGGCGACCAGCGGCGCCGCTGCGATCAGCAGCACGGCGCGCATCGGGTTCAGCATGGCCATGGCATTGCTCCTTGAGATTGCTGAATATATTGCTGCCAGATGAACGGGCGCTGAAGGGGCAGCATCAGGCCGCGTCCTTCAGCGCGCGGATACGCCCGAGTTCGGCGGCGCTCGTCGCGCGCAAAAAGGGATTGGTCGCGCGTTCGGCGCCGATCGTCGTCGGGACCGTCGCTTCCCCCGCCGCGCGCGCCGCCTCGACTACCGCGAGCCGCGCCGCCAGCGCTGCATTGTCGGGATCGACGGTCACCGCAAAGCGCGCGTTCGACAGCGTATATTCGTGCGCGCAATAGACGCGCGTTGCATCGTCGAGCGAGCCGAGTTTCTGCATGTTCGCGAACATCTGCTCGGCGGTGCCTTCGAACAGGCGACCGCAGCCCATCGCGAACATCGTGTCACCGACAAAGATCGCGGCATCGTCGGCGAAATGATAGGCGATGTGGCCCGCGGTGTGGGCGGGGACGTCCCAGACGCTCGCGACATGATTGCCCAGTCGCACCGTGTCACCGCCCTGTACCTGCATGTCGAGCGTCGGGATACGAGCATATTCGGCGGCGGGACCGGTGATCGTGCAGCCGGTTGCTTCCTTGATCGCGGCGTTGCCACCGGTGTGGTCGGGGTGCCAATGGGTGTTCCAGATGTCGGTGATCGTCCAGCCGCGCATGGCTGCGGCTTCGAGTACCGGATCGGCAACCGCGGGATCGACGACCATCGTCGCCCGGCTTTCCCGATCATGGACCAGCCAGACATAATTATCGCTGAGCACCGGGATGCGGGCGATTTCGAGTGCAGTCATGCGTCGCTCCTTTCGTTCACCGGCCTCATGCCTGCAAGACGGAGGCGCCGCGCCGCCGCCTTGGTCGCGCCGTCTTACCAGCTGCCTATGTTCGGCATCGACGACCAGGGTTCCTGCGGCGGTAAGTGACCGTTTTGGAGGAGTTCGACCGAAATGCCGTCGGGCGACCGGACGAACGCCATATGGCCGTCGCGCGGCGGGCGGTTGATCGTCACCCCGGCGTCCATCAGTCGCTGGCACGTCGCGTAGATATCGTCGACGCGGTACGCCAGATGGCCGAAATTGCGGCCGCCCGCATATTGTTCGGGCGCGCTGCCGTCTTCGGGCGGCCAATTATAGGTCAGTTCGACCTCGGCGACCCCATCCTGCCCCGGACAGGCGAGGAAGATCAGCGTGAAGCGCCCCTGCTCGCTGTCGAAGCGGCGGACTTCTTCCAGCCCGACAAGCTTGAAAAAGGCGACGGTCGCGTCGGGATCCGACACGCGGATCATGGTATGGAGATATTGGGTCATGCGGCCATCCTACGCGCGCAGGCTCTGTCCTTCAAACGCTTCGAACAGATTTACGAATTCATCGGGTACCGGTGTCGGCGCGCCTTGGGCTTCGGCGACATGGACGCTGACCTCCAGTCCGGTCGCGCGCAGATCGTCTTGCCCCGCGCCGTGCAGTTCAAACAGAAATGTCATCGAGCTTCGGCCCACGCGCGAACAGCGCACGCAAATGTCGATCTCTTCGTCGAGCAGGATCGGTACCTTGTAATCGACCTCGGCGCGCGCGACGTGAAATTCGGGGCTGTCGCGCTGCGGCCAGCGGTCATAGACCCCCGCGGCGCGCCAATATTCGGTGATGCCGATGTCGAAATATTCGAGGTAGCGGCTGTTGAACACCACCGCCTGCGCGTCGATTTCGGCGTAGCGGACGCGCTTGGTGACGTGAAATTTGAAGTCGCTCCGGGCCATGACAATCCTCTAATTTGTCGCGATCCGCGCGACGGTGTCGATCAGCAGCGCGATGTCGGTATCGCGCGACAGGCGGTGGTCGCCGCCCTTGACCAGCGTCACCTGGACATCGTCGCTGGCAAGCGCCGCCGACAGCCGCATGCTGATGTCCGGGGGCACGTCGCCATCCTCTTGTCCGTGCAGCAAGCGCACCGGGCAGGCGAGGGGGATCTCGGCATCCAGCAACCGGTTCGCCTCGCCCGACTGGAAAAAGCCGCGTGTCGTCACATAGGGCTGGTCGCTATATGGGGTTTCCTCGACCAGCGCGCCCTCGGCAAGGATGATCGCTTTCTCCGCGTCGCTGAAACCCCAATCGGTGAAATCGGGCGCCGCGGCGATGCCGACGAGCCCCGCGACGCGGCTTGGCCCGTCGCGCTGGACCAGCGCGATCGCGGTCAGCAGCATCAACCAGCCGCCCATCGACGATCCCACGATGACGACCGGCCCATCGACCTTTGCATCGATGACGTCGAGTATATCGCCGCGCCAGTCGAGCAAATCCTGCTCTGCAAACAACCCGTCCGACAATCCGCATCCGGCATAGTCGAGGAGCAGGCAGGCATGGCCTTCCGCGACGGCCCAGTCGAACAGCGCGGTCGCCTTGCCGCCCGCCATGTCGGACATATAGCCGGGCAGAAAGATGATCGTCGGACCGGTGCCCGGCGTATGGCGACAAGCGAGCCGCGGGCGGCCCGCGCGGTCGAGATAGTCGGGGGCGGCGGGCGCCGTCATTCTCTAATCCCGCTCGACGCGAGAGCAAAATGGGGCGCGTGGACGAAGCGCACCGGGATCAGATGACCCAGTCGATCGTGCTCATCTGCATCACGGCCTGGCCCTTGGCGCGCCGCTGCTCGACCATGATATGGTTGAGCCGTTTGATCGTGTCGCTGCCCGTGGTGATGCACCAGCCGGGAACAACCGCGTGAACCAGCGCGCAGAGCCCCCCATAGATCATCGTCACCCCGAATTTCGACGCGACGCCGAAATGTTCGATATAATTTTCATCGACGCTCTTGGGATGGTCGACGAACAGGCGCTTGAACATGGAGGTCTCCCTTTCCGGCTGCCGCCGCCCTAGCGGGCGGTCGACCGGCTCGCAAGGCCAGGGTGCCGATCGACGCTCATTCGGCGAGAAAAGCATCGATCGCGCGGGCAAAGGCCGCGGGTTGGTCGAGCATGATGAAATGGCGGCTGCCCGGTACCATGTGCGCGGAGAAACGGACGAGCCCTGCATATTGAGGTTCGAACGCCGTCTTTGCGCGCTCCGGCGTCATCAGCGCATCGTCCTGTGCATAGAGCAAGGTGACCGGCGCTGCGACCGCTCCCAGTTCGCCGCGCATGTCGGTGGTCATGACATCGTAAAGGACCTGCGCCGTGACGCGCGGGTCGGCCTGGCGCATCCAGCCGGCGATCGCGGTGCGTCCCGCGGCGCTGTTCGACATGCTGGCGGCCATGCTGGCCGGGCCGGGATCGGTGACGGGGGTTGTCGGCACCGGCTGGCCATATTGCGCGCGCATCATCGCGGCCATCTGCTCGGCCTGGGGCTTCGTGCTTTCTGCCGTCGCGGCGGGATTGAACAGGGTGCCGATGAAGGGCAGCGCGTCGACGATCATCAGGCGCGCGACTTCGTCCGGCGCGCGCGCCGCGATCATCAGCCCGGTAAGGCCGCCCATCGAATGGCCGATGATTGCGGGCGCTGCGCGGCCCTGATCGGTGATGCAATCGTCGATATAGTCGGCAAGCTCGCGCATCGTCGAACCGAGCACCGGCCCCTCGGCGTTGACCCCCGCTGCGTCACCAAAGCCGCGGATCTGGACGCGGTGCAGCCGGTGCGAGCTTTTCAGCCGGTCGGCGGTGGCGTCCCACACGCTGCGTGGGCTCGACAGACCGGGGATCAGCACGACGTCGGGTCCGTCGCCCTCGATCTGCACGGTGATGCGCTTGCCCTCGACCAACCCCGCGGGGCAGGGTTCGGTGGCGTCGACGGGGCTCGCGATCAGGCCGACGAACAGGGCGAAAATTGTAGCAATCGCAATGCGGCGTTTCATGTTCTTCAGTCTTTCAGAAAAATCTCTTCGATCGGCAGCCCGAACAGGTCGGCGATGCGAAAGGCGAGGGGGAGGGAGGGGTCATATTTGCCCGTTTCGATCGCGTTCACCGACTGGCGCGACACCTCCAGTCGCTCGGCCAGATCGCCCTGGCTCCAGTCGCGCTCGGCGCGCAGAACTTTCAGGCGGTTCTTCACGCGCACGGTCCCGCGTCGCCGATCGTGACCTTGTTGACCAGCGATCCGACCGCCAGCCCCAGACACCAGACGGGGAATACATAAAACAGCTGCACCCGCGGCACGTTGGTGAACAGCTCCAAAATGCCCCAGCCGCTAGCGAGCGCCAGCGTCAGGCCGGTCGCGACCAGCATCTTGCGGATTTCCAGCATCCGGACATATTCATCCTTCAACTCGGCGATATAGCGCGCCATCGCCCAGATGAAGCCCGAGGTTGCCAGCGCGGGAACGAGCGCGATCGCCACGGTCAGCGGCGTGGCCGCCGCATCATCGGGGATGAGCCAGCTCGCCAGCATCACCGTGGCGATATAGGCGAGGGACAGCGCGATCATCCGGCGCATGTAGCGGCGCTGGGCAGGGTTGCGGGCCACCGTTCAGCGCTCCAGCGGGCGGCAGCGCCGCGAGCCGACGACTGTCGTCACCATGATCAGCGGAAGGACCGTCACCAGCGTGCTTGCCACGTCGGCGGGGATCACGTCGACAGCACCCAAAAAGGCGATGGCGAGGATGGCGATTGCCCAAGGCAAGGCGCGCAACATCGGTGGCATTGGTCAAGCTCCCTTGTTAATCAGTCAAGGAACATTGACATGATGATTCGCGACTGTCAAGTGTCATTGACTAATTGGCAAGCTCGCCAGTCACGGAAGCCCGTTGTTGCGCCGGTGCGCGCGCTGGTATCAGCGAAGATGCTCGCGAAAATTGTGGCGCCAGCGCCAGTTGAGCACATGCGCGGTGGCAAGCGTTATCGCGCCCAATGACGTCAGCAACCGGTCGGCGGTTTCGGGATCGGCCAGCGCAAGCCATCCCTCGTGCGCCGCCAGCCCTGCCGCCAACAGGCCAAGCCCCGCTCCGGCGAGCAGAACAGGCAGCGCCTGACCGTGCCGCCGCCAACCATCCTTCATGGCAATGGTCGCGGCGGGCAAGGCCAGCATCAATATGGCCGCGTGCACCCATTCGGGCATCGCGATCCAAGTGCCGAGCGCGGGCGCGAGGAGGATCAGCAGCGGCAGCGCGAGGCAATGGATCAGGCAGGTCAATGACAGCGTGATCCCCAGCAGGTCGGCAAGGCGCGGGCGCGCGGCGGGGATACACATGGCGGGAAACTTTCGCGGGAGGGGCTTGCGGTGCGAGATAGTGATACAATGTATCATTGCAAGTCCGATTGTGAATCCGCCCCTTGCCGCCCCCACCGCATGCTGGCAAAGGAACCCGGCAATTTTGCCCAGAAAGGCCGATTTTCCCGATGTCCCAGATGATCCGCGTCACCCTTCCCGATGGCTCTGCCCGAGAAGTCGCGCGCGGGACTACCCCGGCGCAGATTGCCGCCGACATCGGGCCCGGTCTCGCCAAGGCCGCGCTCGCTGCGAAGATCGACGGCGAGCTGCGCGACATCATGCGCCCGCTGGAGGAAGACACCAATCTCGCTCTGGTGACGAGCCGCGACGAGGCCGACGCGCTTGAGCTGGTGCGACACGACTATGCGCACGTCCTCGCCGAAGCGGTGCAGAACCTGTTCCCCGGAACGCAGATCACTTTTGGCCCCTCGACGGGCGACGGCTTCTATTACGACTTCGCACCGACGGCCGAGCATGGCCCGTTCCGCGACGAGGAATTGCCGCTGATCGAGGAAGAGATGCGGCGGATCATTGCCGCCGACCTGCCGCTGACGCGCGAGGTTTGGGAGCGCGACAAGCTGATCGCCAAATGGCAGGCCGACGGCGAGACCTTCAAGGCCGAATGGGCCGCCGAACTGCCCGCGAACGAGCAACTGACCGTCTATCGTTCGGGTGACGGCTGGATGGATATGTGCCGCGGCCCGCACCTCGCCTCGACGGGCAAGCTCGATCCCGCGGCGTTCAAGCTGACTCGCGTGTCGGGCGCCTATTGGCGCGGCGACCAGAAGAACGCCCAGCTCTCGCGCATCTACGGCACTGGCTGGCTCAACAAAAAGCAGCTCGCCGAACATCTTGTCCGGCTGGAGGAAGCCGCTAAGCGCGACCACCGCAAGCTGGGGCAGGAAATGGACCTGTTCCACTTGCAGGCCGAAGCGCATGGGTCGGTGTTCTGGCACCCCAAGGGCTATATGATCTGGCGCGAGCTCGAGGCCTATATGCGCCGTGCGATCGACGGCGCGGGGTACCGTGAGGTCAAGACCCCGCAGGTGATGGACGCGCGCCAATGGGAACAGTCGGGCCATTGGGGCAAATATCGCGAGAATATGTTTGTGATCCCCGACGAGGTGCCGAACGTCGAGGATGAAGGCCCCATCATCTCGGACGAGGCCGAGTGGATGGCGCTAAAACCGATGAACTGCCCGGCGCATGTGCTGATTTTCCGGCAGGGGATGAAATCGTACCGCGACCTGCCGCTGCGCCTCTATGAAAACGGCTGCTGCCACCGCAACGAACCGCATGGCGCGCTGCACGGGCTGATGCGCGTGCGCCAGTTCACCCAGGACGACGCGCATATCTTCTGCCGCGAGGACCAGATCGTCAGCGAGGTGCAAGCCTTCTGCGCGCTCGCCGACCGCATCTACAAGGAATTCGGTTTCACCTACTCGATCAAGCTCGCGCTGCGCCCCGAAAAGCGCTTCGGGACCGAGGAGATGTGGGACATGGCCGAAACCGAGCTGCGTGCCGCCGTGGTCGCCGCGGGGCTCAACACCCCCGAATATGGCTGGGAAGAGCTGCTGGGCGAGGGCGCCTTTTATGCGCCCAAGCTCGAATGGCATCTGACCGACGCGATCGGGCGGACGTGGCAGGTCGGGACGATCCAGTCCGACCGCGTCCTCCCTGATCGCCTCGATGCGTCGTACATCGCCGAGGATGGCGAACGTCACCGCCCGGTGATGCTCCACCGCGCGATCTTTGGCAGCTACGAACGCTTCATCGGCATCCTGATCGAGCATTTCGCGGGCAAGCTGCCGGTATGGCTGGCGCCGGTGCAGGCGGTCGTTGCGACGATCGTCAGCGATGCCGACGACTATGCGCGCGACGTGACGGCGCAATTGACCGCCGCCGGGGTGCGTGTCGAAACCGACCTGCGCAACGAAAAGATCAACTACAAGGTCCGCGAGCATAGCCTGGCCAAGGTTCCGCATCTGCTCGTCGTCGGCAAGCGCGAGGCCGACGAAGGCACGGTTGCGATCCGCACCCTCGGGCAGGAAGGTCAGCGTATCATGCCGCTGGCTGAGGCGATTGCGCTGCTCAAGGGCGAAGCGACCCCGCCCGACCTGCGCCATTGATCGCCACGCCTGAACGTCGACCGCGCCGGTGGCGGCGCTGGCTGCTGCTGCTGGCGCTGTTCGGGGTGGCGCTCCTCGCCAAGGGCTATTGGAATGCGACGCGCGATCCGCTGATCCGCACCGCTTCGATTTCGGTCGGCGACTGGCCCGCCGGGCAGTCGCCGCTGAAATTGCTGCTCTTGTCCGACATCCATGTCGCCGGTCCCGACATGCCGCCCGGGCGGCTGACGCGCATCGTCGCCAAGCTCAATCAGCTGCGCCCCGATCTGGTGCTGATCGCGGGCGACCTGGTCAGCGAAAAGAGCAGCGCGACGCATATCTATTCGGCGGCAGAGGTTGTTGCGCCGCTCGGCAAGCTGCGCGCGCCGCTCGGCGTGGTGGTCGCGCCGGGCAATCACGACCATTGGTTCAAACCCGACGCGCTGCGCGGCGAACTGGAAAGGCACGGCCTGCGCGTGTTGCAGAATGACGCGGTGAAGCTCGGCCCGCTCATTGTCGGCGGGGTCGATGACAATTATTCAGGGCATGACGACGTTCCCGCGACGCTGGCGGCGATGGAGCGCGCGGGGCCGGGCGTGCCGTTGCTCCTGACGCACAGCCCCGACATCATCCCCGACGTCGAGCGCCCGGTCGCCGCGATCTTCGCCGGGCATACCCACTGCGGCCAGATCCGCTTCCCCTTCGTCGGCGCGCTCACTTATGTTTCGCGCTACGGTAATCGCTTTGCGTGCGGCGACATGACCGACAAGGGCCAGCGCGTGTTCGTCGGGGCAGGGCTCGGGACCAGCCTGTTGCCGCTCCGCTACCTGACGCCGCCCGATGCTTGGCTGGTGACGGTGGGGCCGCAATCATCGGCGGCCGGGACAATGCCCAGATGAGCGGGCTGGGCATCGGTGTGCACGCGGCCAACGAGTGCCTGCCGCGCCACCGCCACGCCGACGGCTATATCGCTGTCGTGCTCGGCGGCGGTTATCACGAGGCGGGCGACGAGGGACGGTTTGCTGCCCATCCGGGAACTGTGGTCGTTCACGGTCGCTGGACCGCGCATTTCGACCATTTTGGCAATCGCGGCGCGCGGGTGCTCAACCTGCCCGCCATTCCCGGGCTGGCGCCGGGAGCGGGAACGATCGCTGACGTCGACATCGTGGCGCGGATCGCCGAACGCGATCCGGTTGCTGCTGCCGAGCATGTGCGCGCGCATTGCTGCGCCGACGTCGGCCTATCCAATGACTGGCCCGACCTGCTCGCGGCAGTGCTCCGGTGCGACCCTGACACGCCGCTGGCGCCATGGGCGCGGCACATGAAACTTGATCCGGCCTCGGTCAGCCGCGGTTTCGCGCGCGCATATGGGGTCAGCCCGAAGCGCTTCCGGCTCGAGGCGCGGACGCGGCGCGCGATCGCTGCGCTCGCAGATTGGCACGGCAGCCTTGCCGATCTTGCCGCCGATCAGGGTTTTGCCGATCAGGCGCATCTCACCCGGTCGGTTGGCGCGATGACCGGGGTTCCGCCCGTCGTCATACGGGCAAAGTCCGTTCAAGCGCGGGGCAAACAGACCGGTTAATCCGGCCCCATGGATCGCCGTTTCTTCCTCGCCGCATCGCTCGGCAGCTTCGCCATTCCCTCGCTTGCCTATGCACAGCGTCCACCGATGCGCACGCGCTGGAAAGTCCGGGCTTCCGAGGGGTTCGATGCGCTGGCCTTTCTTGGTCCGTTGGCGGGCGGCGAGCTTTATCTGCCCTATTACCAAGCCGACGTGGACGCATTTGCGCCGCGCCTTGCCGCCGCAGTCCGCGCCGATGTCCCGGCGTTGGCGCAAGAGGCCGAACGCAGTGGCTTCGGGTTGCTCGGACCCAATTTGTCGGTGCTGTTTTCGAACGGGGCGGACGGCGATCTGGGGAGTCTGATTGCGAATATGTCCGCGCCCGAGGCACGTCTGCTACCGGCCTACCGCGCCAGCCCCTATTGGAACGAGAAGGACTGGCGCTGGTTCATGGCGGCTGTTCCCCGGCTGCGGACGGTGTTCGAAGCGATGCAGGCCGCCGACTTTGCCGCCTTTCGCGACGAGCGGGCCGGGGGTATCGCACGACGTATCGCCGAACTCGACCGCGATCTTGCTGACTATGACGTCATTCGCTGGCACGAAAAGCTCACAGGGCGCGTTTTCGATCCGCTGATTGAAGTGGTATTGCTGCAATTCTGCAAACCGCATGGGATCAAGGTACATGGGCAGACCTTTCTGCAGGCAGCGGACTGGAACACGCCGACCACGGTGCGCAACGCCGCCCATGAAATGCTCCATCCGCCGGTGCCGATGGATGGTGCCGCGGCACAGGCTGCGCTGGCGGTGCTGGCTCGCGACCCGCTGATCCCGCGCATAGTCGCCGACCACGACCCGAAATGGGGCTACACCACGCTCGAAGGCCTGCTCAACGAGGATATTGCCCAGGCGCTCGATCAGCTGATTGCCGAGGCGCTGGGCGTCGCGCGCAATCCCGCGGACCGCTGGCGCAAGGCCGACGATGGCATCCATGTCCTTGCGGGCGCCATCTATGGCATGTTGCGCCGCGACCGGTGGATCGACACTGGCGGGTCGATCGAAGATTGGTTGGCCGATGCGGTGCGCGGCGGACGATTTGCCCCGGGCCAACTGCACGCCGTCGCCGCGCAGGTGCTCGAGCGCCCGGTGACGGGGCTGTGGCCGCTGGCCTGAACCGATCTCCAGGGGCTAGGCGGCATCGCTTTGATGTCCTATCGGCCAACGCAGCCCGTTCGGGCGCGCGGAGGACTCGACTGCCCATCAATTCAACCCTGTGCGGTATGGCCGCAGCCCGATGAACGATCTGCAAAGTCTCACGGGCATCGCGCCGCTCACGCTGGTTGGCGCGGCGGCGATGACCTTTGGCGCGGCCTATGTGCGCGGGCTTACCGGGTTCGGGATGGCGATCATTCTGGTGCCTTTGCTGGGGCTGATCATCACGCCGGGCGAGGCGGTGGTGCTTGGCATCCTGCTGCAACTGCTGATCGGGCCGGTCGGGCTGAAGGTGATCCTCGCCGATGCCGACCGCGCGACCGCGGTGCCGATAGCGCTGATCGCGATGGTGACAACCCCGATCGGCATGGTCGCGCTCGATCTGGCGACCCCGGACGTGGCGCGGCTGCTCATCACCTTGATCGCGGTCGGCGCCTTTGTTGCGGTGCTGCTGCCCAAACAGCCCGAGGGACATCGCCCCGGCCGGGCCGCGATCGGGGGCACGGGGATCGCCTCGGGCATATTGACCGGCTTTGCCGCGATGCCGGGGCCGCCGGTCGTTCCCTTTTACCTGCGCCGCTCGCTGCCCCCCAGCGTCGCGCGCGCATCGATGATGCTGATCTTTTTTGCGACCGCGATTGCCGGGACGCTCGCCGCGCTGTGGGTCGGGATCGCCACCGGACGCCTGTTCATCCTGTCGCTGCTGCTGTTCGCGCCGATGTGGCTCGGTAACCGCATCGGCGGGCGCCACTTCGGCAGCGTCGCGCCGCATGTGTGGCAGGCGATGGTCGCGGTTGTGCTGGGCGTGGCGGCGGTCGCGGCGGTGGTACGGATCCTGAATTAAAGGCTCCGCAGCGCCTGCGCCGGTTTCGCAGACAACAGCGGCCAGCTGCCCGCAATCCCGATCAGGAACGACAATCCCGCCCCGCCGACCAGCGTCGCGCCGACGATCAGCGGGTCGGGGGCGAAGGTGAAGTCGAACAGGCTGACCACGACATAGCGCGCCGCGATCAGGCCCAGACCGAGCGCCAACACCGCCAGCACTGCGGCCAGCACCGCATATTCCATCGCCTGCGCACCCAGTATCTGCCGCCGCGTCGCGCCGAGCAGTTTCAGGATCACGCTGTCGTACACGCGCCGTTCGCGGCTGGCGGCGATCGCGCCGATCAGCACTGCAATGCCCGCGAGAATCGCGATGCTCGCCGCCGCGGCGATTGCCTGGCTCATCTGGGTCAGCAAAATCGTCACCTGCGACACGACATCGCGCACCGCGATCAGCGATGCCGAGGGGAAGGCGCGCGGGATACTGCGCGCCAGCTCGGTTTCGGCCCTGTCGTCGACCGCCACCGTCGCGACCATATTGTGCGGCGCCGCGTCAAAGGTGCCGGGCGAAAAGACCATCACATAATTCAGCCCGAAATTGTCCCAATTGACGGTGCGGAACGACGCGACCTTTGCCTGCACCTCGACCCCCAGCACATTCACGCTCAGCGTATCGCCGATCTTGAGGTCCAGCGACGTCGCAACCTCCTGCTCGACGCTGACCAGCGGCGGTCCTTTGTAGTCGGGCGCCCACCATTGGCCGCCAACCAGTTCGCTGCCGTTCGGCGGCGCAGCGCTATAGGTCAGCCCGCGGTCGCCGCGCAGCACCCACGCGCCTTCGGGCAGTTCGGCGAGCTCGTCGACGCGTACCCCTCGAAATTCGGTGACGCTGCCGCGCAGCGCCGGGATCATGTTGATCTGTGCGTCGGGCGCGGCCTTGGTCACCATCGAACGGAACTGCGTCGCGCCGCCGCGTGGGACGTCGAGCACAAAAAAGCTTGGCGCGCGCTGCGGCACGGTGCGCGCGATCTCGTTGGTGATGCTGGTCTGGATCGCCGCGAGGGTGACGAACAGGGTCAGCCCCAGCCCGAGCGCCACGACCAGCGCGCCGGTCGATGCGCCCGGACGGTGGAGGTTGGCGAGCGCGAGGCGCAGCAATGGGCGGCGCGGACGCGGCAGTCGGCCCGCGGTGCGGCGCACCAGCCAGCCGAGCCCGACGAGGATGAGCAGCAAAGCGATCGCCGCACCGATAAAGCCGAGCGCGAACAGCGGCTCGCGCGCGGTACCGACAGCAAGCGCGACGATGGCGAGCATCGCGACCGCGACAGCGATCAGCGCGGGGCGGTCGATCCGCGCCGCTTTATCGACCGTCGCCCGGTACAGTCCCGCCGCCGGGATATGCTTCGTCGCCGCGAGCGGCGGCAGCGCAAAGGCAATGGCGATCAACAGCCCATAAGCGGCGCTGACCGCGAGCGGTAGCGGGTAGAGCGCGAAGCCAGGGCGCACGGGCAAAACATCACCCGCAATCGCGCCGATCGCGATCGGTGCCAAGGCGCCGACGACCAGACCCGCAAAGATCGACACCGCCGCAACCGCCAAAATCTGCAAGCCATAGATGCGCAGAACGGTCGCGCTGTCGGCGCCCAATACTTTCAGCGTCGCCAGGCCGGGGCGTTTGCCCGCCAGATAACTTGCCACCCCATTGCCGACGCCGATCCCGGCGATGACCAGCGCGGCGAGGCCGACGAGCGACAGGAACTGCCCCATGCGTTCGATGAAGCGCCGGGTCCCGGGGGCGCCGTTGCTGCTGTCGGTGATGTCCCAGCCGGCGCCGGGGAATTGCGCGGTCAGCGCCTCGCCGACGGCTTGCGCGTTGGCGCTGGCGGGCAGGCGGACACGATATTTGCTTTCGAACAGGCTGCCCGGTTGGATCAGCTGCGTCGCGGGCAGGTCGCCCATACCGATGATCGCGACGGGGCCAAGGGTGAAGCCTTCGCCCAGCCGGTCGGGTTCGTCGGCGATGACGCCATCGATCAGGAACGCTTTTTCGCCAAACTTTACGCGCGATCCGACTTTCAGGTCGAGCTGCGACGCAAGATCTTGACCGATCCAGATGCTGCCCGCGGGGGGTGGGCCGCGGCGCGCGCCGCTTTCCAGCCGCAAGGTTCCATAGAGCGGATAGGCGTCATCGACCGCCTTGAGTTCGGACAATAGCGCGTCGCCCTCTGGCGCGTTGGCCATCGCGCGCATGCGCACGGTGGACGATGTCGTTCCTGCCTTGCGGAATGCCGCCATTTCTTCGGCGGTCGCTTCGCGTTGCGGGATACCGAATTCGATGTCGCCGCCCAGGATCGTCTGTCCGCGCACTTCCAGCTCGGACGTGATGCCGCGCGTCAGGCTGCCGATTGCGGCCAGAGTTGCGACGCCGAGGAACAGGCAGACGGCGAGCAGGCGCAGCCCGCGGATGCGCGTCGCGAGGTCGCGGCGCGCGATCCGCCAGAGGGAGGCGAGGGGGAGCATCAGCTGATCCTCCCTGTCGCGAAGCGATGGGGAGGGGGACCGTCGGCGAAGTAGATGGTGGAGGGGCCGCGACGATTGCGGCAAAGCCCCTCCGTCAGCGGCTCCGCCGCTGCCACCTCCCCATGGCTACGCCACAGGGAGGATTTGGTGAGCCTCGACTTCACGCCGTCCGCTCCTCGATCCGCCCATCGTGCATCACGACAACACGGTCGCAATGTTCGGCGAGTTCGGGGTCATGGGTGATGATCAGCAAGGTCGCGCCGAGCGCTGCGCGGCGCGCGAAGATCAGATCGATGATCGCATGGCCCGTCGCGGTGTCGAGGTTGCCGGTGGGCTCGTCGGCAAAGATGATCGCGGGTTCGCTCGCCATCGCGCGCGCAATCGCGACGCGTTGCTGCTCGCCGCCCGACAGCTGCGCCGGATAATGGGTCAGGCGGTGGCCAAGCCCGACGGCCTCGAGTTCGGCCGCCGCGCGCCCGAACGGGTCGGCGATCCCCGCCAGTTCCAGCGGCACCGCGACATTTTCCAGCGCGGTCATCGTCGGCAGCAGGTGGAACGCCTGGAGCACGATGCCGATCCGCCCGCGCCGCGCGCGCGCCAGCTCGTCCTCGTCCATCGTGGCGAAATCGAGGCCCGCAACGCGGATGCTGCCGCCATTGGCGCGTTCCAGCCCGGCGAGCACCGCCATCAGCGAGCTTTTGCCCGAACCAGACGGCCCGAGCAGCGCGACCGACGCCCCTGCCGGTACCTCCAGATCGACGCCGCGCAAAATTTCCACCGGGGACTTGTCGGTGCCAAGCGTCAGCGTCACATTATGGGCGGCGATCGCCATATCAGGCGCCGCGGCCTGAGGGGGTCGAGTGTCGGGCAAGGAGAGAACCCTTTGGAAAAACGAACGGCCGGATGGCGCTCTTACGCCATATATGGTTGCGCGCTGGCGCTTTGCCAACCGCTTGCTGCGTGCGGATCGGCGGAAACCCCGGCGGCTTCGACCAACGACAAGGTAGCGGCCCAGGCGTCCCCCGCAATCCCCGCCGACGCGCCGCTCGTCATCGCGTTCGGTGACAGCCTTTATGCGGGCTACCAGCTTGGTCCGAAGGAGGGCTTGGCGCCGCAACTGCAGGCCGCGCTGGCCGCAGACAGCGTTGTCGCGCGGGTACAAAATGCGGGCGTGTCCGGCGACACGACGGCGGCGGGGCGTCAACGGCTGACCTACGTGCTCGACAATGCCAAGGTGAAGCCGGCGCTGGTGCTGCTCGGACTGGGCGGCAACGACATGCTGCGCGGCATCGGCCCCGACCAGACGCGCGCCAACCTCGACGCGATGCTCGCCGAGCTTAAAAAGCGCGAGATCCCGGTGCTGCTGACCGGCATGATGGCTGCACCGAATCTTGGCAGCGATTATGCGAAGAAATTCAATCCGATCTATTCGGAACTTGCCGCCAAATATGATGCGAGCTTCTATCCCTTCATCCTCGACAATGTTGTCACCGACAAAACGCTGATGCTGAGCGACAATCTGCACCCCAATGCAAAAGGGGTAACGGTGGTGGCGGAAGCGCTGGCGCCGCTGGTGGAGCAGGCGCTGCCGGATGCGGGGTAGGCCTATCCTCCCTGTGGCGAAGCCATGGGGAGGGGGACCGTCCGCGAAGCGGATGGTGGAGGGGCCGCGACGGTAGCGCCAAAGCCCCTCCGTCAGCGCTCCGCGCTGCCACCTCCCCATGGCTTCGCCACAGGGAGGAACAAGGGCTCAACCGCCGCGCGGCCCGAACAGGATGATCGCGGCGCCGCCGAGGCATACCGCGGCGCCGATCAGGTCCCATCGGTCGGGCTTCGCGCCCTCAACCACCCACAGCCACAGCAGCGCCGCGACGATATAGACCCCGCCATAGGCCGCATAGGTCCGCCCCGCATGTTCGGCATCGACCAGGGTGAGCAGATAAGCGAACAGCGCCAGCGAAGCCATGCCGGGAACCAGCCACCAAATTGGCTTGTCGAGCCTGAGCCATGCCCAGAAGGCGAAGCAGCCCGCGATTTCGGCGAGCGCGGCGGCGATATAGGCAAGAGCGGTCATGCGCCGATCGTGGCGCTGCGCCGGCCGAAAGGGAAGGGTGTTATCCCGCCGCTTGCTCGAACTTCGGTTCGCGGCCGGTCAGCGCGGCATCGACCAGCTCGTCCAGATGCCGGTTCCGCTCTGCCGACATCATTCCGGCGCACTGGTTGACCACACGGCTGGCCTTGCCGTCTTCGCCCACCGGTTCGATTGCAAGCGGGCACCACCAGCCGCTGCCGTTCTGGCTGTCGTCGAGAACCTGCCACTCCAGCGTTTGTTCGTAGTTCACCCGCACCTGGGGTTTCAGCAACGACCATCCGGGCAGAATGCCGCGCTCAAAATCGGCCGATAACAAAATGCGCCGCGCGTCCTCGGCGGGCATCGCGTAGGTTTTTTCCGCCACGCCGCCCGCCGAACAGCCCCCGAGCGCCGCGCCTGCAATCAGACCGAAAACAAGATTCTTCATCCCCATCCTCCGTTGGCGACGACCCTAGTGCAATGGGGTAAATATCGACTGAACACGGGGTTAGCGGCAGCTGGCGTTCAAAAGAAAAGGGGCGACCCGCAGGCCGCCCCTCCCCGTTTTGGCATGTCGCTTCCGAATAATCAGAAAGCGAAGCCGACGCCTGCGACGAAGGTGTCGAAATCGCCGAAGTTGTTGATGAACTGGTGGCGATATTCGGCCTTGGCATAGATGTTCTGGCCCAGCTTGTGCTGGTAACCGGCGCCGACATAGGGATCGTCGATGTCGCTGAAGGTATAACCACCGGTGACATAGGCCTTGCCGTTCGCGCCAACCTTGGCGCCGACGCGGCCGCCGGCCGAGAACTGGACGTCCGCACCGTCGATCAGTACCTTGTCGCCGGCAACTTCGGCGCCGACAAACGCGGCCGAGCCAAGGTCGAAGTCATAACCGGCGGCGAGGCCGATGGTGCCTTCGTCGATGCCGTTGCCGGTGATCAGGCCACCGCGCAGTTCGACGCGGCCTTCGCCGCCTTCGGCTGCCATGGCGGGGGTTGCAACGATGGCCGTCAGGAGAGCGGCTGCAACTGCGAATTTCTTCATTTTGTTTTCCTTCTGCTTTTACATGGCCACGCCCTTTGGGTCGCGGTCCACCGCCTAAATGGCGTTCGCAGCTGTCGCTTCAATGAACGGATCGTTCAGAATGTGACAATTTTCTTACCTGTGTTATTTTTACCACACGGTATATAATGGACGTGCAAAAGCGCGGCCAAAAATGTGGCGGAAAAGCTCGGATTTTCGTGATGTTCGCTTGGCGCAGCGAAGGGCGATCAGCCCAACGCCGCCTGTTTCTCTTCCGCAATCCGGTCGAGTTCGGCGCGGGTCGGCTTGGTTGCGGCGCTTTTCAGCTGGCCGCACGCCGCCATGATATCGCGCCCGCGCGGGGTGCGGATCGGGGCCGAAATTCCGGCCTTGAAAATCAGGTTGCTGAACGCCTTGACCCGCTCGGGCGATGAACATTCATAGATCGCTCCGGGCCAGGGGTTGAACGGGATCAGGTTGACCTTGGCATGCAGGCCATATTCGCGGATCAGCCGAACAAGCTCGCGCGCATCATCGTCGCTGTCGTTTTTGTCCTTCAGCATCACATATTCAAAGGTGATCCGCCGCGAATTGCCCGCGCCGGGATAGTCGGCGCAGGCTTTCAGCAGCTCGTCGATCCCATATTTGCGGTTGAGCGGCACGATCTCGTCGCGGATCTCCTTCGACACCGCGTGCAAGGATACCGCGAGATTGACGCCAATCTCTTCGCCCGCGCGTGCCATCATCGGCACCACGCCGCTGGTCGACAGGGTGATGCGGCGGCGCGACAGCGCCAGCCCGTCGCCGTCCATGACGATCTTCAGCGCGCCCTTGACCTCGTCGAAATTATACAGCGGCTCGCCCATACCCATCATCACGATGTTGGTCAGGATGCGGCCGTCGGCGGTGTAGTGGCCGCCATCTTCTTCATCGTCATCCTCTGGATCGGGGCCGAAGCCCGCCATCGTCCCCTTGGGCCATTCGCCCAGCTCGTCGCGCGCCAGCATCACCTGTCCGACGATTTCGCCCGCGCCAAGATTTCGCACGAGCCGCATCGTGCCGGTGTGGCAGAAACGGCAATTGAGCGTACAGCCGACCTGGCTCGACACGCAGAGGGTTCCCCGATCGGCGTCGGGGATGAAGACCATCTCATATTCCTGCCCGTCAGCAGCGGCGAGCAGCCATTTGCGCGTGCCGTCGCTCGACACCTGCGCCTCGCGCACCGTCGGACGGCCGATGATGAACCGGTCGGTCAGCCACGGGCGCATCGCCTTGGCGATGTCGGTCATCGCCTCGAAATCGGTGACCCCGCGGTGGTACATCCAGTGCCAGATCTGCTTGGCGCGCAGCTTGGCGGCCTTTGCATCCAGCCCAGCCTCGACCAGCACCCCGCCGATCGCGTCGCGGCTCAGCCCGACGAGGTCGATACGGTTGCCCCCGCGCAAGGGGACGGTGCCCGTCGTGACGGGGTCGATGTGGCCGGGAATCTGCATGATGCGCGCGCATATAGGGGGGAAGGGGCGTTTGCGCCAGCCCCGGTGTCAATGTCGGGGTGCATTCGGGCTAGCTAAGGCCTGACTCCCATAAACTGGCCGCCGATTACGAAATCTTCGCTCTTCGCTAGCAGGACGAGGCCAGCCTCCTTCGCTTGCGGGCCAAAGAGGTTGCCGGTGAAGCTTCCGTTAAACAGACCATTGAAATCTTTGATGGTCCCGCTCAATCGCAGGGTGTCGCTGCGACTTACTGTGCCGACGAGATCGAACAGATGTGGGCCGACCTTCCAGCGACCGGTAACTCGTCCGCTTGCGAGGTCTATCGACAGACTGGCCTGTTCATTACCTTCGCCCACTGATTGAGTGAATGCTGTCGTGGGTGAGTAAACAACCCTGCCGGCATAATCGAATGAACCGGACGTCGGCAGATCGGCATCTTGAGTTCGGCTACCGATCACAAAAAATCGATATCGCAGCAGATTTGAAAAACCACCTTCTGGGTCCGGACCGACCAAGCGGTGGAAGTCCGAGGCGCCGGCCAAATATCGGGCTTGCTCGTGCACAATGCCCCACTTCATGAGGTTGCCCTCGGTGCCATTCCATTCCGAAAATGCAATGCCATTGGGAAGCGCAGCGCTAAGCGACGTCGACGGATAGGCTCGGAACGAGTTGCCAGCCCGAATCGTCGCACTCTTATCCGCGTTCCAGCTCAGCGTCGCTGCACCCGGAGAGAGGTCGAACTGACCCGTCGCCCGGTCATAAAGAAACGGCTGGGGCGCCGGGGCCGCTACGTCCCGGCGTTCACGGTAGTTGACTTCTACGTAGGGCGACTGAAAAGTCATGTTGCGGTCGAACGCGATCGCGCTGTCATAGAAGACGGCAGGCGGCGGCGTTGGGGTCGGTGTAGGCGTGGGTGCTGGTGTTGGCGCCACGATCACGGGCGGCGGGTTGCCGTCGCTTGGTCCACCCCCGCCGCATGCTGAAGTCAGTCCCAATAGCGGTAAAAAAGCAATGCTGCGCGCAAACCTATTCGGCATTCGATTCCCTGTTCCGATAAAAACTATTGTTCTATGTTCAAGCACTATTCGAATCGTCAAGCCTGATGACTTGCCGCGGATATAGGGTCGGCGCTTATCTTCCAATAATCGAGTTCAAACGGCTGCCCTTGGACTTTTCGCCAGCCCGTGGTTTCACATGAACCGGTACATCGCCGAGGATGGCGACCTCTGCTGTGCTCTCTAGAGCATCGACGAGGTCAGAAGGGTTATCAGCATGCACCGCACAATTTCGCTGGCCGCAATCGGGCTGGCCGTGATCGTTCCGCAAACCGCATCGTCTGCAACGGGGCAGAAGATATGTACCCGCCATTCGACGATCGTGCTGGAACCGGGCGAAAAGGCGGAGGTCAATGGCGCGGGGGCGAGCGGGGTCGAACTGCTGATCTCCGGCCCCGCGGGGCAGTGGATTTTCGTCGATTACAACGGGCTGCCCGCACCCGGTGCGGGCGACGTGCCGGTCGCATCGAACAAGACGCAAACGGTCGTCCGTCGCGGCCACACGCCGCAAATCTATGCCATCTATTCGAAGGCGTCGCGGCTGATCGAGGGCAAACAGCTCACCGCGTTCATCAGCGGCCTGTACATCGACCGGCGACCGCTGGCCCAGCCGCGGATCAAGGGCAATGACGCCGACAAGGCGGTGTGGAGCCGTATCCTGCTGGGGCAGACGAGCAGTTGCGACCTGCGCTGGGTGCCGGGGCAGGGGCTGGTCAGCTAGCGCGGGCGCCGCACCGCCACCGCAAAATGGGTGGCGGGGCAACGCCCGCGATATGCGATCATGCCGCTGTGACGGCTTATTTCCGGATCGACGAGACCCGGATCATCTGCGGGCGGGCCGCGTCGGCGATCACCTGTTCGGCCTGTGCCGAGGCAAGCTGCCGCGTGTCGGCGCGGCACTGGCGGACGTCATTCTTGCCTTGAAGGTCGTAATCGGGTGCGCTTCCGCACACTTCGACGACGGCGCGCCAGATGCGGCGATCGAGGCTCTTGGCCCCGGCCTCGGTGCTGAGGTCAAGGTCGCGATGCTGGACGGTGACGCTCGGGTTCGCGAGCGGCGCCGGTTGGGCGAAGGCTGGCTGGCCCACCGATACGGCAGCCAGCGCGGCGAGGATCAGAAGCTTTTTCATCTTGTGTCTCCATCGACCGGCTGAAGAGGAGGGGAGGAAGCCGGTATCGGAGAGATAAGCGATTGGTCGGCGCGGCAGGAGCAACGATGTTGCGCGGCCATTCTGCAAAATTGCAGAATGCCGCGGCCACGCTTATGACGCACAAGACGCCATGTATGATTGGAACGACCTGAAAGCCTTTCTGGCGGTGGCCGAAACGGGCAGCACCCTGTCCGCGGCGCAGGCGCTGCGCGTCAGCCAGACCACCGTCGCGCGGCGCATCGCGGCGCTGGAGGAAGCGACCGGGCTCAACCTGTTCGAACGGCGGCAGGCGGGCTATGCGCTGACCCCGGTGGGCGAGGCGATGCTGGGCAGCGCCGCGGCGGTCCGCGACGCGGCGGCCCGGTTCGGCGAAGCGGCCAGTGCTTCATCGCGCGAAGTCGGCGGCACGGTCAGCCTGACGACGATGGAGATTTTTGCGGTCACCATCCTGCCACCGATCCTGCGCGATTTGCGCGCCGCACATCCCGGCATCCATATCCAGCTCGATACCTCGGACGAGGCGCGCGATCTGGCGAGCGGCGCCGTCGACATCGCGATCCGCAGCAGCAAGCAGCCGACCGGCGCGGGACTGGTCGGGCGCCGCATCGCCGACAATCCGTGGACGGTCTATTGCAGCCGAGATTACGCCGACCGCCACGGCATCCCGCACAGTCGTGAGCAACTTGCCGCGCATCCGTTCATCGGCGGCGGCGGCGGGGTGTGGGAACCCTATCTGGCTTGGCTCAGGCAATATGGGCTCGAGGAGGCGGTGGTGATGAAATATGACAGCGCCACCGGCCTGCTCGCCGGGGTGCGATCGGGGATGGGGCTTACCGTTCTGCCCGCCTTCATTGCCGACCGCGAACCCGATCTGATCCGCTGCATCCCGCCCAAGCAGGAAGACACTACAGGGCTGTGGCTGCTGACGCACGAACGATTGCGCCATGTCCCGCGCGTACGGCTGGTACTCGATTTCCTCGCGGTCGAGCTGACGAAATTAGCGCGCGCCTAGGCGTCGCCGCCCGTCTCGCGATCAACGGATCTTGGCGCACCCCAATGCCGCGGCGTCGATCGCCGTCGCCGCACCACGCAGCCGATAGGTATCGGCGATCGCACCGCCGGTCGCCGTGCTGCTCGTGACGCTCATGCTGGGGGCCGATCGCATCGCGGCTATGATCGCGGCGTCCATCCGCGCGTCGCTGGCCCAGCCATGCGCGCCGTTGCCGGTCAGGATGAAGCGGCGGCTACCGATCGTCAGGCGCAGGTCGCGCCCTGGCGCGCGCGCCTTTGACAGGCGGACATAGAATTGCCCGCGGATCCGCGATTTCGGCCAGTAACCGACGCTGGCATAGCCCTTGACCGTTGGTGTGCCGATCGTTGCCGAGGGTGCCGCCAGCGCGTAGCAGCGCGGCGTGGCGGGGTCGCGGAAGGCGCCCCAGCCATCGAAAATGCCGAGCGCGGTCGGGGTGGCGGCAAGCGTCGTGGCCGGCAGCGCCGCCAATGTCGCAATTAAGAAAGCCCGGAGCCGCATCGCGCCTTCGTTCGCGCGATTGGGGATGCTTTGCAAGCATGGCTTGCACGTGCTGATGCGTGCGTTAAGGAAGGTGGGCATTTTCAGGGGCCGGGAATCGGGGCAGCGAATCGCCGCCGACGCCTTGTCCCTCAGGGACTTTTCCCGCGGAACACAGGGATGGCGGATTAGAATGAAAGCGACGATCGAACGCGCGGTGTTGTTGAAGAGCCTTGGCCACGTCCAGTCGGTGGTCGAGCGGCGCAATACCATTCCCATCCTTTCGAACGTCCTGATCGAAGCCGACAGCACCGGCCAGCTGAAACTGATGGCGACCGACCTCGACCTGCAGGTTGTCGAAACGATCGCGGCCAAGGTCGAAACCGCGGGGACGACCACCGTGTCGGCGCACACCCTGTTCGAAATCGCCCGCAAGCTGCCTGAGGGCGCCGAGGTCAGCCTGGCCGCCGCCGAGGGCAAGATGCAGGTCAAGGCCGGCCGTTCGAACTTCAACCTGCCGACGCTGCCGCGCGACGATTTCCCGGTGATCGCCGAGGGCGACCTGCCGACGAATTTCGAGTTGCCGGTCGCCGAACTGATCCAGATCATCGACAAGACGCGTTTTGCGATTTCGACCGAGGAAACGCGCTATTATCTAAACGGCATCTTCCTGCACGTCGCCGAGGATGCCTCGGGCCCAGTGCTGAAGGCCGCGGCGACCGACGGCCACCGCCTCGCGCGCTACACCGTCACGCGCCCCGATGGCGCGGCGTCGATGCCCGACGTCATCGTGCCGCGCAAATGCGTCACCGAAATCCGCAAGCTGCTCGACGAGGCCGAGGGCAATGTCGAAATCAGCCTGTCGGCGTCGAAGGTGCGTTTCCAGCTTGGCAACGCGATCCTGACCTCGAAGCTGATCGACGGCACCTTCCCCGATTACAGCCGCGTCATTCCGACTGCGAACGACAAATTGCTCAAGGTCGATCCCAAGAGCCTCTATCAGGGTGTTGACCGCGTTTCGACGATCGCCAGCGAAAAGACGCGCGCGGTCAAGGTCGGGCTCGACAAGGACCGCATCACCCTCAGCGTGACCAGCCCCGAAAACGGCACCGCGGCTGAAGAAGTGGCGGCGGCCTATGACAGCGACATGATGGAGATCGGCTTCAACGCCCGTTACCTCAGCGACATCCTCGGCCAGGTCGACGGCGACAGCGTCGAACTGCACCTCGCCGATGCGAACGCCCCGACGCTAATCCGCGAAAGCGAGAAGAGCCCGGCGCTGTACGTGCTGATGCCGATGCGGGTTTGACGCAATTTCCTTCTCCCTTGATGGGAGAAGGATACGGAGCCTTATCGCGAAGCGATTAGGCGGAGTTGGATGAGGGTGACGGCGCGCCCTTTCGCCGTCATGTCAGGCCGACAGCGCACCCCCACCACTGCGACTAGGAAGCAAGCTTCAAAGTCTCGCTGCCTCTCCCATCAAGGGGGAGGGAACTTTTTTACCCCGCCTTCGCGACCCGCCAGATCACCCCGCCGGTGTCGTCGGCGACCAGCGCGCTGCCGTCCTTCGCGACCTTGACGTCGGCCGGACGGCCGCGGGTGGTTTTGCCGTCCTTGCCCAGAAACTGGTCGAGCAGGGTGACGGGCAGCGCGTCGACGGGCTTGCCGTTGGCACCGAATTTCACGAACACGACGCTGTAACCCGCGACCGGCTCGCGGTTCCATGACCCGTGCAGCGCGATCAATGCGCCGTTGGCCCAGCGCTCGCCGAGGTCGAGCCCCTGGGTAAAGGTCATGCCCAGCGGCGCGGTGTGCGCGCCGAGCCCATATTCGGGGCGCTTCACATATTGGCGGCGATCCTCGGCCTCGGGTTCGACGCGCGGGTCGACGAACCCGCCCCAATAATACCAGGGCCAGCCATAAAAATCGCCTTCGGTGACATCGGTCAGATAGTCGGGGACGAGGTCGCTGCCGAGCATATCGCGTTCGTTGACGACCGCCCACAGTCGCTCGCTGCCCGGATGGAAACCGAGCCCGACGGGATTGCGGATGCCCCCGGCGAAGGTGCGGATATATTTCTGTTCGGGCCTGACTTCGAGCACGCTGGCGCGGCGGAATTCGCGGTTCATGCCCGCTTCGCCGATATTGCTGTCAGCCCCGACGCCGACATAGAGCCAGCCGTTGGGGGCAGCGACAAGGCTTTTCGTCCAGTGACGATTGGTGCCCTTGGCGGGCAAGTCGACGATTTTCGTGGGCTTCCCACTCATCTTCGTTTCCCCCGCGACATAGGGGAAGGCGAGCAGCGCGTCGGTGTTGGCGACGTAGAGCGTCGTCCCGACCAGCGCCATGCCATAGGGCGAGTTGAGCCCGGTCAGATAGGCAGTCCGGACCTCGGCCTTGCCGTCGCCGTCGGCATCGCGGAGCAGGGTGATGCGGTTCGCCGACGGACGGCGGCTGGTGCCGCCCTTGGTCATCAGGCGGTTCATGATCTTGCCTTCGATCCCCGACGTATCGCGCGGCGGGCTCTGCGATTCCGCGACGAGTACGTCGCCATTGGGCAGCACGAGCATCGTGCGCGGATGGTCGAGCCCTTCGGCAAAACGGGCGACTGCCAGCCCCTGTGCGGCGCGCGGCGCCTGCCCCGCGGGCCAGCTTGTCGCTTCGGGGACGTTGATCGTCGGGAATGTCTCGGTCTTTTGCGACGCCATCACCGGCACTCGGCCGCTGAGTTCGGCGGTCGAGAAGCGCGCCACATCGGGCCGCGACATGATGTAGAGCGTGACGCCACCGATCACGACGAGCAGCAAAAGGGCGAGGGCGACATATTTCAGGATCTTGCGCATCGCTCTTACCTACACGGCTGATGCGCGGCGGCAAAGGGTTGAAACATCGGCGGCGCGGCGACGAACGCGGTTAACAGCGGAGCGATCGCGATTAACCTTACCCGAATCTTCATCATGGTTGGGAACGGCGCGGTGAGGGGCGCGGTTTAGGAGGGGCGCTCCAAGGCAACGGACGGGGACTCCATGCATCTGCCTGCACCATTTCTGTCCGATCGCGCCGCGGTCGAAGACGCCCATGCGCTGATCCGCATGCACGGCGAAGAGGCCGGCTTCGCCGCCGCCGCGCGCGCCGAGCAATATCGCGTGCTGGGCAATCACGTCCATTTCGCGCGCTGGCGGCAGATCGAACGGCTGATCACCTATCTGGCGGCCGAGGATGTTCTCGACACGGTGCATTGAATATCCTTCCTCCCCCTTGATGGGGGAGGCAGCGAGACTTGCCAGCTTGCTGGCCTAGTCGCAGCGGTGGGGGTGCTGTATCGGCCTGAGATGACCGTGCAAAGACGCACCATCACCCCCATCCAACGTTGCCTAATCGCTGCGCGATAAGGCGACGTATCCTTCCCCCATCAAGGGGGAAGGAGGTCAAATCCGCAGCCCTGCCGTCTCCGGCAATCCCGCCATGATGTTGAGGTTCTGGACACAGGCACCGCTTGCGCCCTTGCCCAGATTGTCGAGCCGCGCGACGAGGCGCGCCTGGCTGGCATCAGCATTGGCAAAGACGAACAGCGCGATCCGGTCATCACCCGCGTCGGAGGCGCGGAGCAGCATTTCGCCGTCGGTCGGCGCTTCGCCCATGACGACCACCGGGCTCGCGCCGTAAAAATCGGCGAGCGCCGTGCGCAAGGCGTCGGGCGACGCGGCACCGGGCATCGCGCCGAGCGGCAACGGAACCTCGACCACCATCCCGCGATGCGCGGGGATCACTGCGGGCGAAAAGAGCGGGCCGATCGCGAGCCCGCACTGCGCCTGCATCTCGGGCACATGCTTGTGGCCGAGCGTCAGCGCATAGCCGCGCCAAGCGATGTCGCGGTCCGCTTCGAAGCGTTCGATCAGCGCCTTGCCGCCGCCCGAATAGCCGCTGACCGCGTAGCAGATATAGGCCCAGTCGGCAGGGAGCAGACCCGCGCGCACGAGCGGTGCGACGAGCGCAATGAAACCGGTCGAATAACAGCCGGGGTTCGACACGCGCGCGGCGCCGGCGACGGCGTCATGTCCGCTGACTTCGGGAAAGCCATAGACCCAGCCAGGTGCGACCCGATGCGCGGTCGACGCGTCGATCACCCGGGTGCGATCATTGGCGATCATCTCCACCGCTTCGCGCGCGGCATCGTCGGGCAGGCAGAGGATGACGAAATCGGCGTCGTTCAGTGCTTCGCGCCGCGCATCGGCATCCTTGCGGCGCGTATCGTCCAGCGTCAGCAGCGAAAACTCGCGCCGTCCGGCAAGCCGCTCAGCGATTTCGAGGCCCGTCGTTCCCGCCGCGCCGTCGATGAAAACCGTCTTTGTCATATCTTATCGCAGTCGTTTATATCCGCTCACCGGCGGATCATGATCCTTGGCAGCCGATCGCGCGATGACGTCGGCCAGCGGTTCTGCTTTCACCGCCATCCATCGTCGGCTGGCATGGATGATGTTGCGCTCGTCGGCCATGATGCCGACATGGCCGGGGAAAAATACGAGGTCGCCGCGCGCGAGCGCCGCCGGGTCGACATCCTTGTCCGCGCCGAGCGATGCGAGTTGCAGGTCGCTGTCGCGCGGCAACTGGACCCCCGCGGCAGCCCAGCTCAGCTGGACGAGGCCCGAACAGTCGATGCCCTTCGACGTGCGGCCGCCCCACAGATAGGGCGTGCCGATCAGCTCCTCGGCGCGTCCTGCGGGGTCGCTGTCTTCGGCGCCAACCTCGACCAGCGCGGCCAGCGGCAAATAACCGTGCGCGGTCGCCAGCCATTCGCCCTCGATCTCGCCCATCACCAGCGCGCCGCGCGGCAGTACCGCGGGGCCGCCGCTCGCGGCGTCAGGCGCATTGTGCAGGATCGCCTCGATCATCTCGACGCGGTGCGTCGGCGCGATCGGCGCGGCGAGCGCGTCCGCCGACAGATAGCCGACATAATGGTCGGCAAGACAATATCCCCACGCCCAGCCGCCGGTGAGGTCGAGCAGCGCAAAACCTTCGCCGAACAGCAGCTCGCTCGTCTGGTCGGCGTCGAGCGACGGCGATCCGCGCAGCACCGCGGCGGGCAGCACGCCGCTGCGCATCATCG
Organism: Sphingopyxis sp. 2PD; assembly: GCF_005503695.1. GTDB lineage: Bacteria > Pseudomonadota > Alphaproteobacteria > Sphingomonadales > Sphingomonadaceae > Sphingopyxis. The sequence continues at coordinate 64,425 of NZ_SCMU01000005.1, read as the reverse complement.
GCGCGGCATAATGCGGGGCGAAATGCTGGCCGGCGACTGCGATGTCGGCCAGGTCGGGGCGGATCGCGACGATGCGCGGGTCATAGGCCTGCGATGTGCCGGTCAGGCCAAAGCGATCGCGACCCGCGCCCACGGCGCCGGGGCGCCCCATGCGAACGCGATTTGCCGCTGAATTGTCGCCGCTCTGACCTGTCACTTGCCGTCCTGTTGTCATCCGACGTCCGCTGGGCGCGGACAGTCGCGCGCCATTAGACCAGCCGGGGTCCGCATATCAAGAATGTTCAACCCCTGCCGCGCCGGTCGTATCGCGCCTGCAGCATGGCCCATGCGGCGCGCAGCCCCAGCGCGGCGCCCCCCTTGGGCCGCCCGGGCTTGGCCGACGGGCGCCAGGCAAAGGTGTCGAGATGCGCCCATAGCGCGCCATCGGGTACAAAGCGTTTGAGAAACAGCGCGGCGGTGATCGTCCCGGCAAAGGCCGAGCTGCCGGCATTGCCAAGGTCGGCGACGTCGGTTTCGAGGAGCTCGGCATAGCCGTCCCATAGCGGCATTCGCCACAAAGGATCGTCGCGGTCGGTACCGGCGGCCAGCATCGCGTCGGCCAGCGCGTCATCATTGGCGAACAGCGGCGGGAGGTCGGGACCGAGCGCGACGCGCGCGGCCCCGGTCAGCGTCGCGAAATCGATGATCAGCTCGGGCTTGTCCTCGCCCGCCTTCGCCAGCGCGTCGCCCAGCACCAATCGGCCCTCGGCATCGGTGTTGCCGATCTCGACCGTCAGGCCAAGACGGCTCTTCAGCACGTCACCGGGACGGAAGGCGTCGGCGGAGATCGCATTTTCTGCCGCGGCGACCAGACAGTGCAGCCGCACCGGCAGCCCGCTCGCCATCACCAGTTCGGCGAGCGCCAGCACATGCGCCGCGCCGCCCATATCCTTTTTCATCAGCCGCATGCCCGACGCCGGTTTGATGTCGAGCCCGCCGCTGTCGAAACTGATCCCCTTGCCGACCAACGCGATGCGCGGGTCGCCGTCCTTGCCCCATTCGATCTCGATCAGCCGTGGGGCGTGGTGCTTGGCGGCGGCACGTCCGACCGCGTGGATCATCGGATAGCCCTGTTCCAGCGCCTCGCCCTTGGTGACGGTCAGCTTGCCGCCATGCGCCTTGGCGATCCGTTCGGCGGCCTTTTCGATCGCGGCGGGCCCCATATCGGCGGCGGGGGTGTTCACCATGTCGCGAACCAGCGCGACCGCGCGCATTTCGGCCACCATCGGTGCGATCGCGCCGACATCGCTGGTCAGCAGCACGCGCGGCCCCTTGCTCTCGACCTTCGTGCGATAAGTGTCGAAACGATATTGCGCGCTCATCCACCCGAACAGCGCCTTGCCGGGTTGCTGACCTTCGAGCCGATAGCGTCCGGCGGGCAGGATCTGGCCCAGTTTGGCAAGGCACCACGCCGACAGGCTGTCGACCTTCGCGACGGTGGTGACGACCGCCCAATTGTCGGGGTCGTCACCCGGCAGGATCGCGTGGACATAGGGGTCGGGCTTGAAGCCGACCGCGGCCAGGTGCGCGCGTTCGCGGGCGCTGCGGCTCTTGAGCCATTCGTCATAGCCCTTTTTGTCGACAAGATGGATCGTGCGCGCGTCCTGCCCCTTGTCGGGCTGGATCAGGTCGGAATAGTCGGTCATGCCGACGGTGCTAGGCCGCCGGGGATATTTTGTCGATTCCCGGCGTTATGCTGACATGACGACAGAAATTCGGCCCCGTTCCGCCCTGCTGCTCCTGACCGGTGCGGCGCTGCTTGCCGCCTGTGCCGAGGATCCGCCGACGCCCGCCGAGCAGGCGGCCGCAGCTGCGGTTCCCGGCGCGCCGCCTGACGGCGTAGCCGACGTGGAGGCGAAAAACGCGGCAGCGTCCAACGTCAGCGAAAGCAATGACCTGATCGAGTTTGCTTACGCCTATCCGCGTGAGGCCGCGACGATTCCGGATCTCGCCGCGTGGCTGGATAATGACCGCGCGACGAGGCGCGATGCCCTGATCGCGGCGGCGGGGCGTGACAAGGCCGCAGCCGAGAAAGCGGGCTTTCCCTATCGCAAGCATAGCCATTTGCAGACATGGCAACGTGTGTCGAACACGCCGCGCTTCCTGAGCCTGTCGGCGGAGATCCAGACTTATACCGGCGGCGCCCATGGCATGACCAGCTTTGCGACGCTGCTGTGGGATCGCAATCGCGCCAAACGGCTGCAACCGCTCGACCTGTTCACCAGCGGCGAGGCGTTCGATGCCGCGATCCGCGAGCCTTTCTGCGCAGCGATCAAACGCGCCAAAGCGGCGAAGGGCATCGTCCGCGAAGAGGCGCCCGACAGCCCGTTCGCGGGCTGCCCCCCGGCATCGGCGCAGACGGTGTGGATCGGATCGTCCGACGGACGTTATCTCGACCGCATGACGATCGCGATCGCCCCCTATGAAATCGGTCCCTTTGCCGAGGGCAGCTATCGGGTGAACGTGCCAATGACCGGCGCGGTCGTCGCGGCGGCGAAGGACGAGTTCAAGCGCGACCTGCTCCCCATCAACTGAGGTGGCCGCACGCCCCGCGCTGCATCGCCAAACGCTATTCGGCGGCTTCGAGTTCGCTCGCAGCGGCTGCCGCTTCGCGCGCATTGGAAAAGGTCAGCACGCCGTCGTCGATCGCTCCGCTGCGCATGTCGATCCGGTCCTGCACATAATTTTGGCTGAGCCGCCAGGGCAGCGCCACCGTGCTCTTGGGCATGATGTGCAGCGAACGCTGGATATAGCCCGACGAGAAGTCGAAGACATTCTCTTCCTCCAGGCTCGCCGGATCGGCGAGCGCGGGGGTTGCGACCGTCGTCCCGATGGCCTGCATATGGTTGAGCACGCGGCAGACATATTCCGACACGATGTCGGCGCGTAGCGTCCAGCTGGCGTTGAGATAGCCGAATACCGCCGAGAAGTTTGGCACGTTCGAAAACATGCACGCCTTGTAATAGAAATGATCGTGCCAGTTGACGGTTTCGCCATCGACACGCACCGGAATCTTGCCCGCGACGGCCAGCTTCAGCCCCGTCGCGGTGACGATGATGTCGGCGTCCAGATGCTGGCCCGATTTCAGCTGGATGCCCGTCGCGTCAAAGCGTTCGATATGGTCGGTGACGACCGACGCCTTATCGGCCTTCATCGCCTCAAAGAAATCGGCATCGGGGACGAGGCACAGCCGTTGATCCCATGGGTTATAGGGCGGGGTAAACGCCTTGGCATCATAGCGGTCGCCGAGGCTCGCCTTCAGCTTGTTGGTCAGGAATTCCTTGACCTTTTCGGGCTTTTCGCGCGCGCGCCGAAAGGCGATGTCTTGCAGGCGGACATTCTTGAAGCGGGTGATCTTGTACGCCAGCTCCTCGGGCAGGAATTTACGCAGGAAATTTGCCAGCCCGTCCTTTGCCGGACGGATGAAATACCAGGTCGGGGTGCGTTGCAGCATCGTCACATGCGCGGCCTTGTCGGCCATCGACGGGACGATCGTGACCGCGGTCGCGCCCGATCCAATCACCACCACCTTCTTGCCCGCATAGTCCAGATTTTCGGGCCAGAACTGCGGATGGATGATCTGCCCCTGGAAATCCTCGCGCCCGGTGAAATTGGCGTCGAACGGCTCGTCATAGTCATAATAGCCCGCGCCGAGGTACAGCCAGCGCGCGGTGGTGGTCGATGTCCCGCCCGCGGCATCCTCCAGCGTCACCGTCCAGCGCGCAGCCGTGCTGTCCCAATCGGCCCCGACGACCTTGCGGTCGAAACGGATGCGCTCGCGGATATGGCGTTCGTCGACGATGCGGTTCAGATATTCCAGGATCGACGGACCGTCGGCGATCGATTTTTCATGCTTCCAGGGTTCAAACACGAACCCCAGCGTATGCATGTCGCTGTCCGACCGGATGCCGGGATAGCGGAACAGGTCCCAGGTACCGCCCAGATTGGCGCGGCGCTCGACCAGGGCAAAGCTGCGATCGGGGCAATGCATCTGCAAATGCACCGCCATGCCGATGCCCGAGATGCCCGCGCCGACGATCAGCACATCCTGATCGACTGGTGCAGCGTTCGCGTTCGCGGGGCGTTCCATCGTCGCCGTGCCTGCCATCATCCTGTCTCCCGACTATGTTTGAAGGCAGATTACGCACCGCGTTGCATTTTGCAATCGAATTGACGTTTACGGAAAGCAGCGACGCGGTGAAGCCCGCTTGTCGCTGTCACAATATTGTCATAGGGGCGTAACGATTTTGTCACCTTGGGCCGCCGCGCCCGCCCTTGCAGGAAAGGATAGAGCCCGTGCGTCAGATCGCTGTCCTTCCCTATCGCTTCAGCGGCGCGGCGCACGATGGCCCGACCGAAATCCTGCTGATCACGTCGCGCGAGACCAAGCGCTGGGTGGTACCAAAGGGCAATCCGTTGACCGGAATGACGCGCCATGCCGCGGCGGCGATCGAGGCGGAGGAGGAAGCGGGCGTAACCGGCTCTGTCTGTCCGACCCCGATCGGCAGTTATGAATATCGCAAGCGCCGCGCGAACGGCGCGGCGATCATGTACAATGTCGAAGTCTTTCCGCTCGCCGTGACCAACGAGCTCGCCGAGTGGAAGGAAATGGACGAACGCGAACGCAAATGGTTCTCGTTCCGCGATGCCGCTTCGGCGGTCGAGGAACCCGATTTGCAGGCGTTGATCCGCTCGTTCGGCGATGGCGGTTTTCGCGCCGTCGCCGCACCGCGCAGCGTCGTCCTGGATGTAGCCGAAAAAGCAGGGGTAAGCCGAATGTTCGCATGGTTTCAGCGATTGCTGCCGCGACAGGGAAATTTCTTTGAATTGTTCGAAAGCCATGCCGCGACGCTGGTCGCCGGCGCCAATGCGCTGTCGCGCATGTTGCAGGGCGGCGAGGGGATGGCCGACCATGTCCAGGAAATCATCGAGCGCGAACATGACGCCGATGCGATCACCCGCGAAGTGCTCCAGACGGTTCGCCGCACCTTCCTGACCCCGTTCGACCGCAGCGCGATCACCGATCTGATCGCGTCGATGGACGATGCGATCGACGAGATGCAAAAGACCGCGGGCGCCGTCGATCTGTATGATGTCACAGAATTCGAACCCGAAATGCGCGACATTGGCGGCATCATCGTCGACGCGGCGCGCTTGACCGCGGAGGCGCTGCCTCTGCTGCGCAATATTTCGGCCAACGCGACGCGCCTGCATGAACTGACCGAGCGACTGGTACGGATGGAAGGTCATGCCGACGAAATCCACGCGGCGGGGCTCAAGCGCTTGTTCAAGGAACATGGGCAGTCGAACAGCGCCCGCTTCCTGATCGGGCGCGAACTCTATCGTCATCTGGAGCGCGTGACCGACAGCTTCGAGGATGTCGCGAACGAGATCGACGGCCTGGTCATCGACCACGCATAAGCGGGGGCGCAAACCATGCACGAACTCGCTTTCCCGCTCCTCGTCGGCCTGATCATCCTGGCGCTGGCGTTCGATTTCCTGAACGGACTCCACGACGCGGCGAACAGCATCGCGACCGTCGTTGCGACGCGCCTATTGCGTCCGGTGCAGGCAGTGGTTTTTGCCGCTTTCTTCAATTTTGCCGCCTATTTCCTGTCGATCATCTTTCCCGAACTTCACAAGGTTGCCGAGACGATCGGCAAGGGGATCATCGACAAGGATCTGGTGACCCCGGCGGTGGTGTTCGGGGCGCTGGTCGGCGCGATGTTCTGGAACATCGTCACCTGGCTGAAGGGCATTCCGTCGTCGTCGAGCCACGCGCTCGTTGGCGGCATCGTCGGCGCAGGGGTCGCGCACGCGGGGTTCGAGGGAATCGAGTGGACGGGGCTCAACAAAACCGTCATCGCGATCTTCCTCTCGCCGATGCTGGGCATGTTGCTGGCGATGCTGGTGATGCTGGTCAGCAGCTGGGCGCTGCACCGCGCCACCGCCAAATTCGCCGAAAAAACCTTTCGCCGCCTCCACCTGCTGTCATCGGCTGCCTATTCGGTCAGCCACGGGCTGAACGACGCGCAAAAGACGATGGGGATAATCGCGGTGCTGCTATATTCGACCGGCTATCTGCAGGGCGAGTTTCATGTCCCGCACTGGGTGGCGTTCAGCTGCTATGTCGCGATCGCGCTAGGCACCCTGTCGGGCGGGTGGAAGATCATCGAGACCATGGGCGGGCGGATCACCAAGCTGTCGCACCATCAGGGTTTCGCGGCCTCGACCGGCGGGTCGATCATGGTGTTCACCGCCAGCCTGCTTGGCATCCCGGTGTCGACGACGCACACGATCACCGGCAGCATCATCGGCGCCGGCGTCGCCCGCCGCGCCAGCGCCGTACGCTGGGGCGTGGCGAGCAACGTCGTCGCGGCGTGGTTCATCACCATTCCCGCGAGCGCGGTGGTGGCGGCGGCGTTCTACGGCATCACGCGGCTGTTCTGATCAGCGCGCCGGGCGGTAGTCGACGCGCGCGCCACCGACCATGCGCACCGGCAGATACAGCCCATTGCCATAGGCCTTGATCGCGCCGATTTCGAACCCGTCGATCTGGGTACGAATGACAAAGGCGCCTTCGCGGCGCTGGTCGACCGCGCGCTTGATCTTGCCCTGCAACTCGCCAAGGTCGCGGGTGAAATTCTGGGTCAGGGCGTCAGCGATCAGCGGCGCAAAGCCGGGATTCTGTCCGAGCGCGATGAGCAGGTCGCCGCCGACTCCGTCGGTATCGCCGGTGATCAGCAGGTCGGTAAAGCGCACCTCGGCCGACCCCGGTTTGTTGACCGGTACCGCGGTCATCCAGATGCGGCCATGGGTCGGTTCGCCGCTGCGACTGGCGAGCCGCATCGCGACATCGACGCCCAACGCGACGCGCCCGTCCGGCGCGCCATAGATTGTCGACGGCCCGAACTTGACCATCATCGGGCCGACCTTGGGCAGGTCGAACGGCCGCGCCGACCGTTTCTTGAGCGCGCGATCGACGACGGGTTGCAACTGCGCATAGTCGGCGAGCACGGGCACCCGCACGTCAAAGTGCGGCGTCGGTTTTTCGCGAACCATGGTCGGCAAGGGCGTCGGGGTGGGATCGGCGGGTCGGCCCGAGACAAAGGTTTCGGTGATCGCCTCCAGCCCCAGGTTGAGCCGCATTTGCTGCCCTTCCATCCGATACCCGCCATAGAGGATGCGCAGCGGCGTGACGCGCATCCACACCGGCGGGTTTTCGCGATTAAGCTCGAGCGCGGTGAAGCTCTGCCGCCAGACATCGGCGGCTTGTTTGCGGATGTCGATGCGGGCTATTTCGCGGTTCACCTCACGCTCGACGTCGCGCACGACGGGCTTGAGCTTGGCATCGGCCTCGTCGGTAAAGGTGATGCGCTTGCCCAGGAAATCGATCCCGGGCGCCTTGGTCCAGCCATAGCTGATCCGCGCCGTGCCGCGCGTACGCCAGTCGGGGGTGACGTCGATCCTCACGCGCGCATGCGCCATCGCGGCGCCGGTCGCGGTCTCGCCCTTCAGCACCCCGCCGACGTCGCGCGCCGCGATCGTGGCATTGAGCGGCACGTCGACGATAATTTCGTCGCCCACCCCGCGCAGCCGCAACGCCCCGCGCGTGACGCGCCCGACGATGGTGCAGGCGATCGGCGGCGTCACCTTGACCTTCTTGCCAAACACCTTGACCCGCTGCGGCTTGACGCACGCGCGCTCGCGCCGGTTGATCGTCCACAGCGTCTTGGGGACAGCACGCTCCAGCGCCCGTTTGAGCGCGCTGGTATCGGCGTTGATAGGGACCGCGATCAGCGATTTTTGCGACGGGGAAGGGGCTTTATCGGTGGATCGCGGTGGCGGTTCGACCTCAACCTCGCGGTCGCATGCCGTGAGCATGCTTGCCGACGCTATGGCCACGGCCAACAAGTTGATCGCCCGCATGTCTCAGCCCCCGATTGATGCCCCCATGGTAACACCAGTCGGTAAAGGTTGTTCCAACAATTTCCGGGTCAGGCGGCGATCACCCCGAACAGGTCATGCTCGTCGGCGTCCTCGATCTCGACATCGACGATGTCGCCCGCCTTCAGCGTCGCGGCGACGTCGCGGAGGTAGACATGGCCGTCGATCTCGGGGGCGTCGGCCTGTGACCGGCCCGTCGCACCGATGCTGCCATCTTCGTCCGCCTCGCCAACCTCGTCGATGATCACGGGCAGCGTGCGGCCGATCTTGGCGTCGAGCTTCGCGGCGCTGATCGCGGCGGTTTTCGCCATGATCCGCTGGAAGCGTTCTTCCTTGACCTCTTCGGGCACCGGGTCGGGCAGGGCGTTCGCCTGCGCTCCCGCGACGGGTTCGAAACGGAAGGCGCCGACGCGGTCAAGCTGCGCCTCGTCGAGCCAGTCGAGGAGATATCGGAAATCTTCTTCGGTCTCGCCGGGGAAGCCGACGACGAAGCTCGAGCGGATTGCGATGTCGGGCGCGATCGCGCGCCAGCTTTTCAGCCGCTCGAGCACCTTCGCCTCGTTCGCGGGGCGCTTCATGCGCTTGAGGACGCTCGGGCTCGCGTGCTGGAAAGGGATGTCGAGATAAGGGGTAAGCAATCCCTCGGCCATCAGCGGAATAACCGCGTCGACATGCGGGTAGGGATAGACATAGTGCAGCCGCACCCATGGGGCGCGGCCTTCGCTGGTGCGCAGCTGGCCGAGTTCGCGGGCGAGGTCGGTCATATGGGCGCGGACTTCGCGGCCATGCCACTGGCGCGGATCATGCCTGATATCGACGCCGTAAGCCGAGGTGTCCTGGCTGATCACCAGCAGCTCCTTGGTCCCCGCGGCGACGAGCTTTTCGGCTTCGCGGAGCACCGCGTCGATGCGGCGGCTGACGAGTTTGCCGCGCAGATCCGGGATGATGCAGAAGGCGCAGCTGTGGTTGCAGCCTTCGGAAATCTTCAAATAGCTATAGTGCCGCGGGGTGAGCTTCAGCCCGCCCTCGGGAACGAGGTCGACGAACGGCCCCTGCGTCGGCGGCGCGGCGTCGTGGACCGCATCGACTACCTGCTCATACTGATGCGCGCCCGTGACCGCGAGGACGTTGGGAAAACGCGCGCGGATAACCTCGGCTTCATTGCCCATGCAGCCGGTCACGATGACGCGGCCATTCTCCGCCATCGCTTCGCCGATCGCCTCGAGGCTTTCCTCTTTCGCCGAGTCGAGGAAGCCGCAGGTGTTGACCAGCACGACGTCGGCGCCCGCATAATCGGGCGACAGGCCGTAACCGTCTGCGCGCAGCTTGGTCAGAATCCGTTCGCTATCGACCAATGCCTTGGGGCAGCCGAGCGAAACCATGCCGACCTTCGGCTGGGTGGGGAGCGTTGTGACTGTCATGATTGCGGGCGCGCATAAGCGATTTTTTGCGGTTTGTCACGCGATGCTGTCGTGGGTGCGGCGCGAAGCGTTCGGATCCAGCCAAAGCCGCTCCTATCGCTCCGCTGCCCCCGAACCCTCACCCCAAACTGGGCAGGTCGAGCCCCTTTTCGCGCGCGCAGTTGATCGCGATGTCATAACCTGCGTCGGCGTGGCGCATCACGCCGGTGCCGGGGTCGTTCCACAGCACGCGCTCCAGCCGCTTCGCCGCTTCGTGCGTGCCGTCGGCGACGATCACCATGCCGCTGTGCTGCGAATAGCCCATGCCGACGCCGCCGCCATGGTGGAGCGACACCCAGGTCGCGCCCGACGCGGTGTTGAGCAAGGCATTAAGCAAAGGCCAGTCCGAAACTGCGTCGGACCCGTCGCGCATCGCTTCGGTTTCGCGGTTCGGTGAGGCGACCGAGCCCGAATCGAGATGGTCGCGGCCGATGACGACCGGCGCCTTGAGTTCGCCGTTCGCGACCATCTCGTTGAAGGCAAGGCCGAGCCGGTGACGGTCGCCGAGCCCGACCCAGCAGATGCGTGCGGGAAGACCCTGGAACTGGATCTTCTCGCGCGCCATGTCGAGCCAGTTGTGGAGGTGCGTGTTGTCGGGAAGCAGCTCCTTCACCTTGGCGTCGGTCTTGTAGATGTCCTCGGGATCGCCCGACAGCGCGGCCCAGCGGAACGGGCCGATGCCGCGGCAGAAGAGCGGGCGGACATAGGCGGGGACGAAGCCCGGGAAGTCGAACGCGTTCTCGACGCCCTCGTCCTTCGCCATCTGGCGAATGTTGTTGCCATAGTCGGTCGTCGGCACGCCTGCGGCCTGCATGTCGAGCATCGCCTGCACATGGACGGCCATCGACGCCTTTGCCGCCTTGGCGACCGCAGCGGGATCGCTCTCGCGCTTCGAAAACCACTCGTCGAGCGTCCAGCCCGCGGGGAGATAGCCGTTGACGGGGTCGTGCGCCGACGTCTGATCGGTCAAGAGGTCGGGGCGGATGCCGCGGCGCACCATCTCGGGCAGGATCTCCGCAGCGTTGCCGAGCAGGCCGACCGAGACGGGCTTGCCCTCGGCATGGCTGGCGTCGATCATCGCGATCGCTTCGTCGATGCTCGATGCCTGCTTGTCGAGATAGCCGGTTCTGAGGCGCATTTCGATGCGGCTCGGCTGGCATTCGATCGCAAGGCAGCTCGCGCCCGCCATCACCGCCGCGAGCGGCTGCGCGCCGCCCATGCCGCCGAGGCCCGCGGTGAGCAACCACTTGCCCGCGAGGCTACCGCCATAATGCTGGCGCCCCATCTCGACGAAGGTTTCGTAGGTGCCCTGAACGATGCCCTGGCTGCCGATATAGATCCAGCTGCCCGCGGTCATCTGGCCGTACATCATCAGCCCTTTTTTATCGAGCTCGTGGAAATGTTCCCAATTCGCCCATTCGGGGACGAGGTTCGAATTGGCGAGCAGAACGCGCGGGGCATTCTCGTGGGTGCGGAAAACGCCGACTGGCTTGCCCGACTGAATGAGGAGGGTCTCGTCACCTTCGAGCCGCTTCAGCGTCTCGACGATCCGGTCATAGCTTTCCCAGTCGCGCGCGGCACGGCCGATGCCGCCATAGACGACCAGCTCGTGCGGCGCCTCGGCGACGTCGGGATGCAGGTTGTTCATCAGCATCCGCATCGGCGCTTCGGTCAGCCAGCTTTTGGCGGTGATTTCGGGGCCGGTCGCCGGGCGGATCACGCGGCTGTTGTCGAGGCGGGTCATGCTTGTCCTTTCGCAAAGTCGAGGGTCGCGGCGATCACTTGCTCCAGCACGGGCCGGATCGCGGGGTTGGGGTCGATGGGGGACGGCCAGTTGGCGTGGGTGATTGGGTCGGGTTCCGCCATGTAGCCGCGCTGGGCGAGTTCCATCTGGATGGCGTGAATGCCGTCCTCAGGCTGGCCGTAGTGACGGGTCGTCCAGCCGCCCTTGAAGCGGCCGTTGACGACATGGCTGTACCCGCTCGCGCCGCAGATATTGGCGATAATCGTTTCCAGCCTTGGATGGCAGGTTGTGCCGCCGTTGGTGCCGATGTTGAACTGCGGCAGCTCGCCGTCGAACAGGCGCGGGACGTGGCTGCGGATCGAATGGGCGTCGTACAGCACGACGCGGCCGTGCGCGGCTTTCAGCCGGCTCAGTTCTTCGCTCAGCGCGTCATGATAGGGGCGGTGATAGAGATTGAGCCGCTGGGTGATCGATGCCTCGTCGGGCTGGTCGAAGCGATAGAGCGGCTCGCCGTCGAAGGTGGTGGTCGGGCAGAGTTCGGTCGTTGCCTGCCCGGGATAGAGCGACGCACCCGACGGATCGCGGTTCATGTCGATCACGCTGCGCGAAATATCGGTCGCGACCAATGTCGCGCCCAAATCGGCGGCGAAGGCGTAGAGGTCCGCAATCCACCAGTCGGTGTCGATCTGCGCGCGCCAGGGCGAGACGAATTGCGCGTCCAGACCCGCGAGGTCGGTGCCGCCATGCGGGAAGGCGATGACGAGCGGCGCGTCGCCGCGATGGACGCGCAGCCACTCCATCAGCCGAGACCCGGCAGGTCGGCAGGAACCGCGGCGACTAGGCTGCCGTCGCGGATCAGTGCGGTCGCCGCTTCCATATCGGGATAGAAATGGCGGTCGTCCTCGAGCGTCGGAACCGCGGCGCGGAGATGCCGGCGCGCCGCTTCCAGCGCGTCGCTCGATACGAGCGGCGCGTGGAAATCGACGCCCTGACACGCCGCGAGCAGCTCGATCCCCAGCACCGCGCTGACATTGTCGGCCATCTCAAGGAGACGGCGCGCGCCGTGCGCGGCCATCGACACATGATCCTCCTGATTGGCGCTCGTCGGGATCGAGTCCACGCTGGCGGGATAGGCGCGCTGCTTGTTCTCGCTGACGAGTGCGGCGGCGGTCACCTGCGGGATCATGAAGCCCGAGTTGAGGCCGGGGCGCGGGGTGAGGAAGGCGGGGAGGCCCGACAAGGCCGGATCCACGAGCATCGCGATGCGGCGCTCGGAGATGGAGCCGATCTCGCACAGCGCCATGGCGATCATGTCGGCGGCGAATGCCACGGGTTCGGCGTGGAAATTGCCGCCCGACAGGGCTTCGTCCCCAAACGGACCAGCGTCGGCGAAGATCAGCGGATTGTCGGAGACGCCATTGGCTTCGACGCCGAGCGTTGTCGCGGCTTGGCGGAGCAGATCGAGCACCGCGCCCATCACCTGCGGCTGGCAGCGAAGGCAGTAGGGATCCTGCACGCGCGGATCGTCGACCGCGTGCGAGGCGCGGATCGCCGATCCCGCCATCAATCCGCGCAGCGCGTCGCCCACCTCTCGCTGCCCGGCATGGCCGCGCAGCGCGTGGATGCGCGGGTCGAACGGCGCGTCGGAGCCTTTGGCGGCTTCGGTCGAGAGCGCGCCAGTGATCAGCGCCGAGCGGAACACCGTTTCGGCGCGGAACAGCCCCGCGAGTGCGTTGGCGGTGGAAAATTGCGTGCCGTTAAGCAGCGCCAGCCCTTCCTTCGGGCCGAGTTCGAGCGGCGCCAGGCCCGCCTGTGCCAGCGCCTCGGCGGCGGGCTTCGTTTCGCCGCCAAACTCGATGTCGCCGACCCCGATCATCGCCGCGGCCATGTGCGACAGCGGCGCAAGGTCGCCGCTCGCGCCGACCGATCCCTGCGACGGGACGACGGGGATCAAGCCCCGGTCTAGCATCGCCTCGAGCATCGCCACCGTTTCGCGCCGCACCCCCGAGGCACCGACGCCAAAGCTCGCGAGCTTGAGCGCCATCATCAGGCGGACGACGGGGGTGGGCGAGGGCGCGCCGGTCCCCGCCGCGTGGCTGAGCAGGATATTGCGCTGGAGCGTCGCCAGATCATCGCTCGCGATGCGTACGCTGGCCAGCTTTCCGAAACCGGTGTTGATGCCATAGACGGGGGCGCCCTTAGCAACGATCCGCGCCACCGCGGCGGCGCTTGCGTCGATCGCACCCCATGCCGCGGCATCGAGCGCCGCGCCCGCGCCATCATAAATGGCGCGCCAGTCGGTCAGCGTCATTGCGCCGGGGGTGATCGTCACAAATGTCATTGGCCGTCCTTGATGCGTTGGTAAAGCGGGTTGAAACCGATGCGATAGACCAGCTCGGCGGGGTCGCTGACGTCCCAGATCGCGAGGTCGCAGGCCTTGCCGGGTTCGAGCGTGCCGATCTCGGCGCCAAGACCCAGCGCCGCGGCAGCGTTCACCGTCACCCCGCGCAAAGCCTCAACAACGGTCAGCCCGAACAGCGTCGCGCCCATGTTGAGCATGAGCAGCAGCGAGGTCACCGGCGAGGTGCCGGGGTTGCAATCGGTCGCCAGCGCAATTCGCGTGCCGTGGCGGCGCATCGCGGCGATCGGCGGCAATTTCGTCTCGCGCATGAAATAATAGGCGCCGGGCAGCAGCACCGCGACTGTCCCCGCCGCCGCCATCGCGCGGACGTCGTCGTCGGTCGCATGTTCCAGATGATCGGCCGATAGCGCCCCATGCCTTGCCGCAAGCGCACTGCCGTGCAGCGCCGACAATTGCTCGGCGTGGAGCTTCACCGCGAGGCCATGCGCTTTCGCCACCTCAATCACGCGCTCGCACTGCGCGGGCGAGAAGCCGATGCCTTCGCAAAAAGCGTCGACTGCGGTCGCGAGCGGCGCCGCGGCCGGGATCATCGCATCGACGACAAGGTCGATATAGGCGTCGCTGTCGCCCTTATATTCGGGGGGTAGCGCATGGGCGCCCAGAAAGGTCGGCGCGACGCGGACCCGCCGCTGCTCGCCGAGCGCGCGCGCCGCGCGCAGCATCTTGATCTCGTCTTCCGTCGACAGGCCATAGCCCGACTTGATCTCGATCGTCGTGACGCCTTCGGCGAGCAGCGCGTCGAGGCGCGGCAGCGCGCTTTCGACGAGCTCGGCCTCGCTCGCGTCGCGCGTCGCGCGCATCGTCGACACGATCCCGCCGCCAGCGCGGGCAATGTCCTCGTAGCTCGCGCCGTCGAGCCGCATCGCCCATTCGTTCGCGCGATTGCCGCCGTGGACGAGGTGCGTGTGGCAATCGATCAGCCCGGGGGTGATCAACCGGCCGCCGCAATCGGTGCTGTCCGCCGCCTTGCCCGGCGCGCCGTCGGCGGGTCCGGCATAGACGATGCGCCCGTCCTCGGCCGTGACGACGCCATCGTCGATCAGCCCCAGCCCGTCATCGGTCATCGTCGCGAGTCGCGCGTTGGTCCAGCTATGCTTCATCTGGACAACATCTCCCGAATGGGTCATTATGTCTAGACATAATATGAAGGTTGACGATGATGGCTTATTGGTTTCAGCGCGCGTGGATCGACAATGGCTGGCAGCGTGATGTGCGCCTGACGATCGAAGCTGGTCGGATTTCCGCGGTTGAAGCGGGTATCGCGGCGGCGCCCGGCGACGAACGCCACGCCGCGGCGCTGCCCGGTTTGTGCAATGTCCACAGTCATGGGTTCCAGCGCGGCATGGCGGGGCTTTCGGAGCGCCGCAGCCGCCCCGACGATAATTTCTGGAGCTGGCGCGAGATCATGTACCGCTTCCTCGACCGGCTGACGCCCGAGGATGTCGCGGCGATCACCGCGCAGGCCTATGCCGAAATGCTCGAGGGCGGGTTCACCCGCGTCGGCGAATTCCACTATCTGCACCATGATCCGGCGGGCGCGACCTACGCCGACCCCGCTCAAATGGCGGGCGCGATCGTTGAGGCCAGCGCGGCGACCGGGATCGGCCTGACCCTGCTCCCGGTATTCTACGCGCACGGCAATTTCGGCGGGGCAGCACCAAGCCCCGGCCAGCGCCGCTTTCTCTGCGACATCGACGGTTTCGCACGGCTGCTCGACGGCGCGCGCGCCAAGCTGGCCGGCGACGCCAATATCGGCATTGCACCGCACTCGCTGCGCGCCGTCGGACCCGACGAGTTGGCGGCGCTCCTCGCCATGTCGCCTACCGGCCCGGTCCATATCCACGCCGCCGAACAGGTGAAAGAGGTCGAGGATTGCGTCGCGTGGAGTGGTGCGCGGCCGGTCGAATGGCTGCTCGACAATGCCGGGGTCAACGAACGCTGGTGCCTCATCCATTCGACGCATGTCGATGCGCGCGAGGCGCCGCGGCTCGCCGCCGCGGGGGCGGTCGCCGGGCTTTGTCCGATTACCGAGGCGAACCTTGGCGACGGTATCTTCCCCGCGATCGACTATCTCGCGGCGGGCGGCGCGTTCGGGGTCGGCACCGACAGCAATATCCTGATCGATGCCGCGGGCGAGCTGCGCGCGCTCGAATATTCGCAGCGGCTTGCGCATCGTGCGCGCGCCCTGCTGGCGGGCGAGACTGCGCCCTTCGTCGGCGCCAACCTCTACGCCCGGGCGCTCGCCGGTGGCGCACAGGGGCTGGGGGTCGAAGCGGGCTTCGCGGTCGGCCAGCCCGCCGACATCGTCTCGCTCGACCTCGGTCACCCGAGCTTTGCAGGGACCGACGATGCGACGCTGCTCGATCGCTGGATTTTTGCGGGCGGGGCAGGGACGATCGACTGCGTCTGGCGCGCCGGGGTGAAGCGCGTCGTGCAGGGGCGCCATGTCGATCGCGCCGCCATCGCCGCCGCTTATCGCAAAAGCGTCGCGCGGATCGTCGCGTGACGCGCGCGGCGCCGAACCCCGCGCGCCGGATCCGCGAGGATATTGAGGGCCGCATCCACTCGGGCGAATGGAAACCCGGCACGCGCATCCCGATCGAACAGGAGCTCGCGGCACGCTACGGCTGTGCGCGCGCAACGGTCAGCAAGGCGCTGGCCGAACTCGTCGCGGCGGGACTGGTCGAACGGCGCCGCAAGGCCGGGTCGTTCGTCGCGCATCCGCCGGTGCATTCGGCGGTGATGACCGTACCCGACCTTGCCGAGCTGATCGCCGCGCGCGGTGAATCCTATCGCTGGGAAGCGCGCGCGATCCTGCGCCGCAAAAATGCAGGCGGCGCCGACACGCTCCAGATCGACGGCATTCACTTTGCCGCCGACGAACCCTTTGCGCTCGAGAATCGCACGATCGAACTCGCCGAAGTCCCCGCCGCAGCCGAAGCGAACTTCGCCGCCGAGGCGCCCGGAACCTGGCTGCTCGCGCATATTCCCTGGACCTCGGCGCGGCATGTCGTGCGCGCCGTCGCCGCCACCCGCGCCGAAGCCGCGGCGCTGGCGACCGGCAGCGGCGCCGCCTGCCTCGAGCTCGAACGCGATACCTGGCGCGGCGACCGTCCGGTTACCCATGTCCGCCAGCTTTTCCGCGGCGACCGTTTCGACCTGGTGGCCGAATTTCAGGCCGGGGCGGGTAAGCGTGATCCCGGCTGAAATTTGCATGCCACCGGCACATCTCGCACCGCGCTTCCGCGGGCCGCCGCACAAGGTATTTGCTTATGCTGTATTGCGATATTAATACGGTAATCGAGCATGATCTGGTTCCTTAAATCCAAGACCCCCGATCCGGTGCCCGTCGCGCCGTCTTTTCCTGCGCCCGATACGCCGGTATTCGACGCGCCGCCCGTGGCCGTGCCAGAGACGCGGCGGCGCAAATGGTGGCGGCGGATCTCACGCGGCTTTGCGGTCTTCTGCATCCTCTTCATCCTGCTCGTCGGCTGGCTGGCGCTCACCGCCCCCCTGTCAAAATCGCTCGAACCGATCGCCCCGCCGCAGGTTACCCTGCTCGCGTCGGACGGCACCCCGATCGCGCGGTCGGGCGCGATCGTCGATGCGCCGGTGAAGGCCGCCGACCTGCCGAAACACGTCACCGGCGCCTTCCTCGCGATCGAGGACCGTCGCTTTTACAGTCATTGGGGGGTCGATCCGCGCAGCATCGCGCGCGCGGTGTGGAGCAATCTCACCGGCGGGCGGACGCAGGGCGGCAGCACGATCACCCAGCAGCTGGCGAAATTCACCTTCCTGACCCCGAAACGCACCCTCGGCCGCAAGGCGCGCGAGGCGCTGATCGCCTTCTGGCTCGAAGCGTGGCTGACCAAGGACGAGATCCTCGAACGCTATCTGTCGAACGCCTATTTCGGCGACAATACCTATGGCCTGCGCGCCGCGTCGCTGCATTATTTCTATCGCCAGCCCGAAAAACTGACCCCGGCGCAGGCGGCGATGCTGGCGGGGCTGGTGCAGGCGCCGTCGCGGCTTGCGCCGACCAAGAACCCCGACCTGGCTGAAAAGCGCATGAAGCTGGTGCTGAACGCGATGGTCGACACCGGCACCATGACCGCCGCCGAAGCCAGGGCGATCCGCACCCCGCGCATCGACGTGCGCACCCGCAACACGCTGCCGACCGGGACCTATTTTGCCGACTGGGCGCTGCCCGAGGCGCGCAAATTGAGCGACGTCGGCTATTCGCGCCAGACGATCACGACGACGCTCGACGCGCGGCTCCAGTCGATCGCGCGCCGCGTTACCGGTCGGGCGGGGCTGGGCCAAGCGCAGGTCGCGCTCGTCGCGATGCGCCCGAACGGCGAAGTCGTGGCGATGATCGGCGGCAAGGACTATTCGGCGTCGCCCTTCAATCGCGCGACGCAGGCGAAGCGCCAGCCGGGCTCGACCTTCAAGCTGTTCGTCTATCTCGCCGCGCTGAAGGACGGTTGGGACCCCGACGACATGATCAGCAACGAGGCGATCGTGACGGGCGCGTATCAGCCGAAAAATTCGGGCGGCACATACTCAAAGGAAATCAGCCTCGAGGACGCCTTTGCGACGTCGAGCAATGTCGCCGCGGTCCGCCTGCTGCGCGAGGTCGGCGACGACAAGGTGATCGGCATGGCGCGCGACCTGGGCGTCACCGCGCCGATGACCAAGGGCGACCCCAGCCTCGCGCTCGGCACTTCGAGCATGACCCTGCTCGAACTCACCGCCGCTTATGCCGCGGTTGCCGCGAACAGCTATCCGGTCGTTCCGCACGCGTTCAAGGGCGAGGAAAAGGGGTGGTTCGAAAATCTGATCTCGGGACCCAGCCGCTTTGGGTCGGGGGTGCATGACGACATCGAACAGATGTTGCGCGCCGCGGTCAATCGCGGCACCGGCC
Source organism: Sphingopyxis sp. 2PD (assembly GCF_005503695.1). Taxonomy (GTDB): domain Bacteria; phylum Pseudomonadota; class Alphaproteobacteria; order Sphingomonadales; family Sphingomonadaceae; genus Sphingopyxis. Next base: position 45,889 of record NZ_SCMU01000005.1, on the reverse strand, counting down.
GCGCCGCGCGACTGCCGCAGGCCAATTTCGGTAAGACCGGAACGAGCCAGGACAATCGCGACGCGCTGTTTGTGGGCTATGCCAACGGGCTGGTGGTCGGGGTGTGGATCGGCAACGATGATAACAGCCCGCTGCGCGGCATTTCGGGCGGCGGCCTCCCGGCACGAATCTGGCGCGACTTCATGATGCAGGCGTCGGGGCAGAAAGCGGCGCCGCGGCGCGAGACGAACCCGCGCGGGCCGGTCGAGCCGCAGGATATTCCCGACGTCGGCGCCATTCCGGTGGGCGAAAATACCAGCGTCGGCATCGAAAGCGGCGACGCGGTGATCTCGACCGAAATCAACGGCAGCCGGATCGACCTGCGGTTGCCGCTGCCGAAAGAGACGCCTGCGGAGCCTGTCCCGCCGCCGCCGTAAGGGGCGGCGGAAGCCAAATCTCATCGATGTCGCCGTCTCCGTAGCCCTGAGCTTGTCGAAGGGCGCTTTTCGGATAAGCGCCCTTCGACAAGCTCAGGGCTACGGTTCGAAATCAGCCGGGTTTATTGGGCACCGTCCGCCAACAACTCGAACCCGCTTTCCCCCATCGTCTCCCCATTGACGATCAATTCGATCGCATGCCGCCCTGGATGATGGCGCCGGGTGCTAAAATCGCGGATGACCTGGCTGATGCGCAGCGAAGCTGTGCCGCCCGCCGCAAGGTCGAAGCTTTTCCATTTGAATACTTTCGCCGCCGTCTTGTCGCCCGCGCGCGCATAATGGATGCGATAATCGACCACCAGCGGCTGGGTTTCGGCATCGGTGGACGCGATGTCGGCGACGATCGCGATCCGCTCGCCGAGCCGTACCACGGCTGGCTCGACGACGAAATTGCGCACCGTCACCGCGGCACCATGGCCGACACCAATCAGCGCCAACGCGCGCGGCTCGCCCTGCTTGATCAGGGTGCGCAGCGCGTGGCGGATGATCCACGCCGTGTGCGGATCGACCTGAGACCAGTCCGCCAGCCGGTCGAGCAGCCAGTCGGGCCGGTCCTTGGCGATGTCGTTCAGATGATTGGCGACCGATTTGCGCACATAGATGGCGGAATCGGCCTTCAGCGCCTCCAGAATTGGCGCCGCGCGGGTCGGATCGGCCTTGAGCGCGGAAACGCGCGCGGCCCAGGGGAGTCGCGGACGCGCGCCTTCACTCGCGAGGCGGCGGACATGCTCGTCGTCGCTGCTGGTCCACCCCGCCATCGTCGCGAGCGCCCGGTCGGCGTCGAGCGCCAGAAACGGCCGGATCGCGAATTCGGCGGTGCCGAAGCGCGTCAGCGCCGCGAGCGCATCCATCGAGCGATCAAAATCGTCGAGGCCGTATCGCGCGACATATTCGGTCACCGCGACCGCCTGAAACCCATGGGTCAGCCGCGGCGCCATCGCTCCGATGACACCCAGCGCCGCCTCATAGTCGGTGGGCAGGGCCGGACGCAGCGCATCGGCGATATGGCGCACTCGTTCCATGATCGACAGTGCCTGGAGGCCGTCGCTGGCAGCCGCAACGAACACCTCCCGGTCAAAGCGCGGCGAAGCAGCGGTGCCGGCATCGGCGATCGTCACCAAGGCTTGCGGACCCAATATGTCCTTCAGCAGGGCAGGGCTGGCACTATCCGAAATCGGTCTGGTCCTTTACCGCCGCTCGACCAACCCGCCGCCGAGCGCCACATAGAGCGTCACCAGATTATCGACCTGCGCGCGGCGGATTTCCACCAGCGCCTGTTCGGCGGCGAACAGATTGCGTTCGGCGTCGAGCACTTCGAGGTAGGTCGACACGCCTTCGCGGTACCGCTTGCGCGCCAGATCGGCGATGCGCCGCTGCGCCAGCGTGCCGCGTTCCTGCGCCTCGACCTGCTCGGCGAGGAAGCGGCGCCCGGCGAGCGCGTCGGCGACTTCGCGGAACGCGCCCTGCACGGTGCGCTCATAGGTGGCGACCGCGATATTCTCGCGCGCTTCGGCGACGGTCAGATTGCCCTTGTTGCGCCCGAAATCGAAAATCGGCAGTCTGATCGTCGGGCCAAAGCTCCACCCGAAACCATCGTTGCTGAACAGATTGTCGAGCGAGCCCGACGCAAAGCCGAGGTTGCCGGTCAGCGAGATCGAAGGGAAAAACGCCGCCCGCGCCGCGCCGACATTGGCGCGCGCAGCGCGCAGCCGTTCCTCTGCCGCCAATATGTCGGGCCGCGCGACGAGCAGGTCCGACGGCAGACCCGCGGTCAGCACCGGCGACTGCGCCTGCGCGACGAGCGGCAATGGCGCGGGCAGGGGACCGGACACCGGTCCGCCGGTCAACACGGCCAAGAAATTGTCGGCCTGCGCCTTGCCCAGCTTCAGGCTGGCGAGCTGCGTCTCGGCTTGCGTCAGCAGCGTTTCCGACTGGCGATAATCGAGCGCCGAGGTCACCCCTGCGTCGAGGCGCCGCTTCGCAATGCGAAGCCCTTCCTTGCGGCTGGTCACCGTCGCTTCGGCGAGCGCGATCTGCTCCTCGGCGCCGCGCGAGGCGAAATAGGTCGACGCCACATCACGCACGAGCGCCAGCCGGAACGCGCGCTCCGCTTGCTCGGTCGCCAGATATTGGCTGCGCGCTGCTTCGGACAGGTTCTTGACCCGCCCCCAGAAATCAAGCTCGAACGACGTCACCCCGACCCCGACCGAATAGCGGCTCGTGGTGTCGGTCCCGGCGCCGGTCAGCGACGGCCCGCGGGTGCGGGCGGCATCGGCGCTGGCGCCCACCGTTGGCAGGCGGTCGGCGTCCTGGATGCGATAGAGTCCGCGCGCTTCCTCGATCTGCGCCACCGCCACTGCAAGGTCGCGGTTGCGTTCGATCGCCTGTGCGATCAGCACTTCGAGCTGGGGGTCGGCGAAGAAATCCTGCCACGCGACGTCGGTGGCGCGCTGGCCCAGCGTGACATCGCCCACAAAGGCCTCCGGATAATCGGGCGCGGTCGGCAGCGCCGGGCGCTCGTGCGGCGGCGCCATATTGACGCAGCCGGCGAGTGTCGTTGCCGCGAGCAGGACGATCAGCTTACGCATGGGTCGGCTCCTCGCCATGATGGCCCTTTTCGGCGGGCGACGGCGGCCGCTTGCGGCTCAGCCATTTGCGCACCGACAGATAGAAGAGCGGAATGAAAAAGATGCCGAGCAAGGTCGCGGCAATCATTCCGCCCATCACCCCCGACCCGACCGCGATGCGGCTCGCCGCCCCCGCGCCGCTCGCGATGACGAGCGGCACCATGCCGAGGATGAAGGCGAGGCTGGTCATGATGATCGGCCGCAGGCGGAGCTTCACCGCCTCCATCACTGCATCGAGGGTCGATTTGCCTTCGGCCTCCTGCTCGATCGCGAATTCCACGATCAGGATCGCATTCTTTGCCGACAAGCCGATGATCGTGATCAGCCCGACGTTGAAATAGATGTCGGCGGACAGCCCGCGGAACATCGAGAACAGCACCGCGCCAAGCACCCCGAGCGGCACCACCAGCAGCACCGAAACCGGCACCGACCAGCTTTCGTAGAGCGCCGCGAGCAGCAGGAAGACGACGACCAGCGACAGCCCGAGCAGCAGCCCGATCTGCCCCGCCGACTGCTTCTCTTCATAGGAGATGCCGGTCCATTCGAACGCAAAGCCCGGCGGCAGTTGCTCGGCCAGCCGTTCCATCTCGGCCATCGCCTCGCCGGTCGATTGTCCCGGCGCGGGTTCGCCCGAAATCGTCATCGCAGGATAGCCGTTATAGCGTTGCAACTGCGGCGCTTCCGCCGACCATGCGGCCTTGCTGAACGATCCGAACGGCACCATGTCGCCATTGGCGCTGCGCACGCGCAGGTCGAGCACATCCTGCGGCGTCATCCGGCTCGCGGCATCTGCCTGCAGAAGCACGCGCAGCACGCGCCCTTCGCGGGTAAAGTCATTGGCATAGGCACTGCCGAAACTGATCGCCAGCGTCGCATTGACCTCGCCGATCGACAGCCCAAGCGCGCGCGCCTGAATGCGGTCGATGTCGACCTTCAGCACCGGGGCATCCTCCTGTCCCTCGGGCCGGACGTTGGCGAGCAGCTTGCTCTGCATCGCGCCGCCCAGCATCTGGTTGCGCGCCGCGACCAGCGCCTCGCGCCCGTTGGCGCCGCGATCCTGCAGCTTGAACGTAAAGCCGCTCGACGTGCCCAGTTCGGGGATCGACGGCGGGCTTAGCGAGAAGGCGAACGCCTCCTTGATCCCCATCAACGTCCCCATCGCCTTGCCCGCGATCGCATCGGCGCTGTCGCCGTCGCCGGTGCGTTCGTCCCATGGTTTCAGCGGCGTGAACATGATCGCGTTCGCCTGACCCTGCCCGAAAAAGCTGAAGCCATTGACGAGCACGATATTCGCGACCTGCGGCTGTTCGGCGAAGAAGGCCTTGACCTGCTTGGTCGCCTCGGCGGTCCGCTGCGACGTTGCACCCGGCGGTGCCTGCACCACGGTGATCAGATAACCCTGATCCTCCTGCGGCAGGAAAGACCCGGGCAGCCGGGTGAACAGCAGGCCGGTCACCAGCACCATCGCTGCAAACACGCCGAGCCAGCGCAGCGGCGCCGCCAAAATCTTGCCCACGCTGCCCTGATAACGATCGGTCGTGCGGCCGAACCAGCTGTTGAAGCGGGCAAAGAAGCGGTCGAAGAAGGCGCCGATCTTGCCCTTGCGCGCCGTATCGTCGTGCGGCTTGAGCAGCGTCGCGCACAGCGCCGGAGTCAACGTCAGCGCGAGCAGCGCCGAGAAAGCGATCGAGATCGCGAGTGTCATCGAAAACTGGCGATAGATGCCGCCGGTCGAGCCGGGGAAAAAGGCCATCGGAATGAACACCGCGATCAGCACCAGCGTGATGCCGATGATCGCGCTGGTGATCTGCCCCATCGCCTTAACCGTCGCGTCATAGGGCGACAGATGCTCTTCGTTCATGATCCGCTCGACATTTTCGATCACGACGATCGCATCGTCGACGAGGATGCCGATCGCCAGCACCATGCCGAACAAGGTCAGGACGTTGATCGAAAATCCGAACATCCAGAGGCCGAGGCACGCGCCTGCCAGCGCGATCGGCACGACGACGGTCGGGATCACAGTGGCGCGCCAGTTCTGCAGGAACAGGAACATGACGAGGAAGACGAGGACCATCGCCTCGACCAGCGTGATCACCACTTCTTCGATCGACAGCTGGATGAAGGGGGTGGTGTCATAGGGAATCGACCAGGTGATGTCGGGCGGAAAGCCCTTCGCCAGTTCGTCCATTTGCGCGCGTACGCCTTCTGCCGTCGCCAACGCATTGGCGCCGGGGGTCAGCTGGACCGCGAGGCCCGCCATCGGCTTGCCGTTGAGTTCCGAGGAGAAGAGATAGCTCGCCGATCCCAGCTCGACGCGGCCGACATCGGCCAGCGTGACCGCCGACCCGTCGGGATTGGCGCGCAGGATGATGCTCTCGAACTGCTCGGGCTTGGTAAAGCGGCCCTGCGTCGTGATCACCGCGTTCAGCTGCGCGCCCTTGGCGATCGGCTGGTCGCCCAGCTGGCCGCCCGGGGTCTGGCTATTCTGCTCCTGCACCGCGCCGAGCGCTTCGGCGGCGGACAGATTGTACGAAGCCAGCTTTTGCGGATCGAGCCAGATGCGCATGGCATATTCGGGGGCGAAGGCCTGCACATTGCCGACGCCGTTCACCCGCCGCAGCTCGTCGAGGACGCGCGTGTTGGCGAAGTTGTTGACCTCCATCGGATCGGTGTTGCCGCTTTTCGAGGTGATCGCGACGATCAGCAGAAAGCCCGAATTGGCTTCCGTCACCGAAATGCCCTGACGCCGCACATCCTCGGGCAGCCGCTGTTCGACGCGGCGCAGGCGGTTTTGCACCTCCATCTGCGCATTGTCGATGTCGGTCCCGGCCTCGAAGGTCAGGTTGATCGACGCGGTGCCGTTCGATTCGCTGGTCGAGGCCATGTAGAGGAAGCCCTCGACCCCGTTCAGCTCCTGCTCGATGACCTGCGTGACATTCTGTTCCAGCGTCTTGGCGTCGGCACCCGGATAGGTGACCCCGATCGACAGCGATGGCGGTGCGACCGACGGATATTGTTCGACGGGTAGGCCGCGCAGCGCGATGATCCCGGCAAGCAGGATGCCGATGGCGATGACCCAGGAAAAAATGGGTCGGTCGATGAAAAAGCGGGGGGTCATCGATCAGCGCTTTGCCGCAGGCGTCGATGCCGTTCCCTTGGGCGGCGCGATGCGCACCGGCTGCCCCGGCTGGACCTTTTGCAGGCCATCGACGATCACCCGGTCGCCGGGTTTCAGGCCGTCGAGCACCGCCCACTGGCCCGCGACCATGGCACCCAGCTTGATCGGGCGCGGCGTCGCAACATTTTTGGCATCGAGCACCATCACGCTGGCTTCGTCGCCGGTCAGCTTGACCGCGCGCTGCGGGATCAGCATCCCGTCGGCGCGATTGCCCGCAAAGATGCGGGCGCGCACGAACTGGCCGGGCAGCAACGCGGCATTGGGGTTCGGAAATTCGGCGCGCAGCGCCGCGGTGCCCGTCGCCTCGTCGATCGACAGGTCGAGGAAGTCGAGATGGCCGACCACCGGATAAGCGCTGCCATCCTCCAGGATCAGTTGCACTTCGACGCGCTCGAGCGCGGGGGCGCTGACCTTGCCCGACCCCATGTCGCGGCGCGTCGCCAGCAGGTCCGAACTCGACTGGCCGAAATTGACGTACACGCGATCGATCTGCTCGATCGTCGTCAGCAAGGTTCCCTGCGCCGCGCTCACCAGCGCGCCCTCGGTCACCTCGGCGCGGCGCGCCCGGCCCGAAATCGGCGCGGTCACCGAGGCATAGCCAAGGTTCAGGCGGGCCGATTCGAGGTTTGCCTGCGCCGCCTGGACATCGGCCTCGGCGGTGCGCTGGGCGGCGACCGCCGCGTCATATTCCTGGCGGCCGATCGCCTGGTCGGCAAGCAGCGGCTGGTAGCGCGCGACCACCTGCCGCGCGTTGGCGGCGGTAGCTTGCGCCCGCGACAGCTGCGCGCGCGCCGCATTGGCGTTGGCGGTCAGCTGGCGCGGGTCGATCCGGAACAGCGCGGTTCCGGCACGCACAAAACTGCCCTCGTTGAACAGCCGCCGTTCGACGATCCCGTCGACGCGGGCGCGGACTTCGGAGGTGCGGACCGCCTGAACCCGGCCGGGCAGCTCGATGACGTTCGGGACCGCCTGCGACCGGACCGTCACGATAGTGACTTCGGGCGGCGGCGGGGCCGGGGGCGCTTCGGGCGAACAGGCGGTGAGCAACAGGGCCAACGCGGCGGCGCTGACGCTGGCAAAGGAACGAGCGCGACTCATGAGAACCCCTGAATAATGCTGTATTATGACGCGTGGATGGCGCAGAAAGCGCCTTGCACTTATCTGTGTGTAATTTAGATTACAGAAAAGCACAAGGGAGAGAATCGCGGATGATACAGTCCGACTTGCTGGAATGCGTCGCAGAGCCGATGTCGCTGCGCGAACGCCGCCGCGACGCGATCCTCGACGCCGCCGAGGCGCTGTTTCTGGAACAGGGCTATGACCGCACCAGCCTCGCCGAAATCGTCAAACGGTCGGGCGGGTCGCTCGCGACGCTCTACGACCTGTTCGGCAACAAACAGGGGTTGCTCCACGCGATCGCCTCGCGCTGGGGCAATGAAGCGCGGTGCCAGCCGGCCGAGTGCCTCGCGATGGCGGACCTGTCGAATGTCGAACTGCTTCGCGGCTATGCGCACCGGCAATGCGACCGGATGCGGTCGCCGCGCGCCGTCGCCTTGATGCGGATGCTGATTTCGGAAAGCCTGCGCGACCGCGACTTCGCCCTGCAAATCTACCGCGATCTCCACATCCCGGCGATCGAGGAACTGGCGACGCTGTTCGCCGAATGGGCCGCGACGGGCGAGGCTGAAATTGACGACCCCGAAGCAGCGGCAAAACTGCTGCTCAGCATCGTCATCGGCGATTCGATGCTCCACACGCTGGCCGGGCTCGAGGATGAATGGCTCGACAATGACCAGCTCGACTGGCGCCTCCAGCCGTTCCTGTCGCATTTCAAAATTGGTTAGCCAGAGCGCGTTGCTGTGCGTCTCGACCAATCACCCTAGCCCTGAGCCTGTCGAAGGGCGCTTCGCGGCGAGGTGCCCTTCGACAGGCTCAGGGCTACGGAGATGGACGATCGAGCTGAACGGAACAGGCTTCGACAAGCTCGGAGCAAATGGCCCGGCTATTCTGTGATCGTCCACACCCGCACCTGTTGACATGACTGTCAATAACTGGAAGCCTGCTCGCCTCGGCATCGGGAGCATCGCATCGTGGCCAATACTGCCCCCGACCGGACCGAGGCATTGCGACCGCGTACCGTCGCCGCTTATGCCGCGACCGCCGGGCCGACGGTCATCCTCGGCCTGCCGTTCAGCGTCTATCTGCCGCCCTATATTGCCGAGGGCGGGGTGATTTCGGTGGCGCTGGTCGGGCTGCTCTTTTCGCTCACCACGATCTGGGACGGCGTCGTCGATCCGCTGATCGGGACGATGGTCGATCGTGTGCGCACCGGCCTGGGCGCGCATCGCCGCTGGATGCTGCTGGCGCTCGTGCCGCTCGCGTCGCTGTTGCTGGCGCTCGTCACGATCGGCGACCGGTTGCCCTTCGCCGCGCTGTTCCTGATGATGGTGCTCTTCTATTCCAGCTACAGCCTGTACGAGGTTGCGCAGCTCTCCTGGGGTTCGGCGCTGGTCCGCACCCCGCGCGACAGCGCCTTGCTCTATGGGATGCGCGACTGGTTCGCGAAGATCGCGCTGATCCTGGCGTTCGCGGCCCCCGCCGCCGCGCAGCTGCTGGTCCCCGGGGTCAGCTTGCAGGGCCGGATCATGGCCTATGCCAGCCTGTTCATGCTGATGGTGCCGATTGCGCTCTACGCAATCCGCCAAGTTCCGTTACGCGCCGTCGTCGCCGAACCCGGTATCGGGTGGCGCAGCGAGCTGCGGGCCTCGCTGTCTTTCCCGCCGCTCATGCTGCTGCTGGGGGTACAGTTTCTCAATAGCTTCGCCTTTGGTTCGCTGACCTCGCTGTTCGTCTTCTTTGCAGCGGCGGTCCTTGATCTGGATGCGCAAAGCGCATTGTTGCTGTTCGCCAGCTTCATCGGCGGCGCCATCGCTTCGCCGATCTGGACCATGGCGGCGCGCCGTTTTGGCAAGCCGCCGATGATGATGGCGATGGGGTTGCTGATCGCCAGCCTGCTGGTTACGACCTTGCTTCAGCAACCGCGGGGGATTGTGCAGGCGACCGGCTTTTCGCTGATGCTGGGGACGGGGTTCGTCGGCTTGCTGTTCACCTATTCCATGCTGGCCGACATCATCCCGCGCGATGCCGCGCGCTGTGGGCGCAATCGTTCGGCCTTCCTGTTTGCGCTGCTCAACCTGATGCAGAAATTCGGCGTCGCCGCTGCCATCGCGGTCAGCTATTTGCTGCTCGACCTTCTCGGCTTCGATCCGAAAAACGGTGCCGTGGCGGCGCGCGAACTGCATCTTGTGTTCGCGCTTCAGCCGACGGCGAGCTGGATCGTGATGATCGGCTTGCTGATTTTGATGCGCCGGGCGCTCGCGCGCGATGCCGACCCCGCACTTGCAATCGCCGCAGCGCGCCAGTAAAGGGCGCTTTCATTCGGACAGATGCGCCGTTTTCTTTCCGCCTTTCGCCGACATCGTCGGGGAGGGTGGGCGGACTATTGCCCAAAGCGCGCTTGACGCGCGGGGCACGGCAACCCATCTGGCCCGAAGCATTAGTTTGTAGGACAGGACGATCGACATGGCGAAAACCAGCCCGGCTGAGTTCATCAATCAGGTGCGCGCCGAAGCCAAGAAGATCGTCTGGCCCACGGGGCGCGAGACGGTGCAGACGACGATCATGGTTCTGATCATGACGACGATCCTGGCGCTGTTCTTTTTCGGCGTCGACACGGTTTTCAACGCGATCGTCAGCTGGCTGACGTCGCTCGCGCGCTAAACGCCGCGGCTTTCAGGGACAGGATACGGGATAGACATGGCGCGCTGGTACATCATTCACGCCTATTCGGGTTTCGAGAACAAGGTACGCGATTCGGTACTCGCCGAAGCCGAGCGCATGGGGCTCACCGATTTTGTCGAAGCGGTCGAGGTGCCGGTGGAAACCGTCACCGAGGTCAAGCGTGGCAAGAAGGTGCAGGCCGAACGCAAGTTCTTCCCTGGTTACGTCCTCGCCAAGCTGACGATGACCGATGACATCTATCACCTGGTCAAGAACACGCCGAAGGTCACCGGCTTCCTGGGTTCGATGGGCAAGCCGCAGGCGATCAGCGAAGCCGAAGCCGCGCGCATCCTGAACAGCAAGGAAGAGGCTGCGGCCCGTCCGAAGCAGGAAATCCGCGTCGATTACGAAATCGGCGATCAGGTCAAGGTACTCGACGGTCCCTTCGCCAGCTTCAACGGGCTGGTCGAGGAACTCGATTTCGAAAAGGCGCGCGTCAAGGTGTCGGTGTCGATCTTTGGTCGCGCCACCCCGGTCGAGCTCGACTTCGAACAGGTCGAACGCATGAAATAATCGGCGTCGCCCTCGCGAAGGCGGGGGCCGCTGGCGGCATTGCCTGGCAGTGCTGCATCAACCGATGGCGGCCCCCGCCTGCGCGGGGGCGACGGATAGGGGCTAGCCCGTCTTATGAGTTCGCTCACTCCCGCCGAGATTCAGGCTCGCATCGATCGCGCACGGCACATCCAGTCGACCTTCTCGCCCGAAAAAGTCGTCAGCGCGGTCACCCGGCTGTTCGATCTCGTCCCCGCCGACGAACCCGACGAGTTCACCTTTCCCGCGTTCGCCAAGCCGACGCGCGACCGCATCTTTGGCGGCCAGGTGATCGCGCAGGCGCTGGTCGCCGCGGCGCGCACCGTCGATCCGGGCAAGTCGGCGCATTCGCTCCACGCCTATTTCCTGCGCGGCGGCGACGAGGCGAAGCCGCTGCACTTCCGCGTCCACCGCGATTTCGACGGGCGCAGCTTCGCCAATCGTCGCGTTGTCGTGCGGCAGGATGGCAAGGTGATCTTCAACCTCACCGCGTCCTTCCACGCCCCCGAACCCGGCGCCGCGCACCAGGTACCGATGCCCGACCTGTTGCCGCCCGACCAATGCGTCGAATTTACCGAAAACCTTGCCGCCGACCCCAATGTCAGCGACGCGCAGCTCGACCGCATGGCGCGCCTCCGCCCGTTCGAGATGCGCAGCTTCCGGCCGCCCTCGACCGAAAAGGCGTCGGCGCATTATCAATGGTACCGCCTCGCGGCGCCGATCGGTGACGACCCGCTGCTCCACCGCGCGTTTCTCGCCTACGCCTCCGATATGGGGCTGCTGTCGTCATCGCTGCTGCCGCACGGCTTCACCTGGTCGACGCCGGGGCTGTTCTCGACCAGCCTCGACCATGCGATGTGGTTTCACGACGACATCCGCGTTGATGAGTGGTTCGCTTACGTCATGGACAGCGACTGGACCGGCGGCGCGCGCGGGATCAACCGCGGGCTCGTCTATCGTCAGGACGGCACGCTGATCGCGTCGGTGATGCAGGAAGGCTTGCTGCGGCTGGTGCCTCCCGCCGCCTGACCGCGCCACAAGGCTTGTTTTCTGCGCCGTTTCGGTCTAACGGCGCCGCTTCGCGTCAGATAAGGGCGTGATTCCGCGCGGGAGGAAGGGGTGATGCCCTTCTGCTTGACCGCTAATTTTGAGGTTCACCGGCAACGGCGGACCGACAGAAAGAAAGGAGGCCATCATGGCCAAGAAGATCAGCGGCTATATCAAGCTGCAAGTTCCGGCAGGGACCGCAAACCCCTCGCCGCCGCTCGGGCCGGCGCTCGGCCAGCGCGGTGTCAACATCATGGAATTCTGCAAGGCGTTCAACGCCGCGACGGATGGCATGGAAAAAGGCACCCCGACCCCGACCATCATCACCGTGTTCGCCGACAAGAGCTTTTCGTTCGTCACGAAGACGCCGCCGGCAACCTATCTGATCAAGAAGGCCGCAAACCTCAAGTCGGGTTCGAAAGAGCCGGGCAAGATCAGCGGCGGCAAGATCGCGCGTTCGAAGCTGACCGAAATCGCCGAGATCAAGATGAAGGATCTCAACGCGAACGACCTGGAACAGGCAACGAAGATCATCGAGGGCAGCGCGCGCTCGATGGGCCTCGAAGTGACGGAGGGCTGAACCGATGGCCAAGCTGACCAAGAAGCAGAAGGCGCTCGAGGGCAAGGTTGACAGCCTCAAGCTGCACACTGTCGACGAAGCGCTGAAGACCGTCCGCGAACTCGCCTCGGCGAAGTTCGACGAAACGCTCGAAATCGCGATGAACCTGGGCGTCGATCCGCGCCACGCCGACCAGATGGTCCGCGGCGTCGTGACGCTGCCCGCCGGGACCGGCAAGGACGTCAAGGTTGCCGTGTTCGCGCGCGGCGACAATGCCGACAAAGCGCTGGCCGCCGGCGCCGACAAGGTCGGTGCCGAAGACCTGATGGAAGACATGCTCGCGGGCAACCTCGACTACGGCCGCGTCATCGCCACGCCGGACATGATGGGCATCGTCGGCCGCCTCGGCAAGACGCTGGGTCCGAAGGGCCTGATGCCGAACCCGAAGCTGGGCACTGTGACCCCGAACGTCGCCGAAGCCGTGAAGGCCGCCAAGGGCGGTCAGATCGAATTCCGCGTCGAAAAGGTCGGCATCATCCACGCTGGCCTCGGCAAGCTGTCGTTCGGCGAGGAAAAGCTCCGCCAGAACTTCGACGCCTTCGTCGACGCGATCGTCAAGGCTAAGCCGGCCGGTGCGAAGGGCAAATATGTCCGCAAGATCGCGCTGTCGTCGTCGATGGGCCCGGGGATCAAGGTCGATACCGCCGACGTCACCGGCGCCTGATCGAAGCGCCAACGAATTAAGGAAGGGCCGGGGGAAACTCCGGCCCTTTTCTTGTGCGCGGCTCTCAAGATTCTGTCTATCGCGCTTGGGCGCGATCGATCGGCCGCGCCGGAATGCCGACGACGGTATCGGATGCCGCGACATCGCGGATCACCACCGCCCCGGCGCCAATAACGGCGTTTTCGCCAATCACCAGACCAGGTAGCACCGCCGCGTTCATTCCGGCGAAAACGCCCGCACCGGCCCGGACGCCGCCGGCGAAGCGCGCACCGGGGCTGAGGTTACCATAATCACCGATCTTGCAGTCGTGATCGACGCTTGCGGCGTGGTTGACGATGACGCCGCGGCCGATCACCGCCCGCGGGCCGACGATCGCCCCCGCAAGCACGGTCGATCCCGCGCCGATGCTGGCGCTGGGCGAAATGATCGCGGCAGGATGGCATATTTCCTGTAGCGAGGCGCCGCGGTCCAAAAGGGCTTCGCTGATCTGGCGGCGCAACGCATTGGCGCCGCAGGCCACGACAAACCGGGCGCCACGCTGGATTTCGGTGGGCGCGATGCGCTCGACATCGCCGACCCATCGACAATCGAACAGCGGGACGGGCGAGGCGGAACCGATCGTCGCGAAACCGGCGACGTTCAGGCCCGCAAGGATCGCCGCTTCATAGACGACCGCGGCATGCTGGCCGCTCGCGCCCGCGACAATGATCAATGCCATACTTGCCGCCGCCCTCTCACTCCCTCAGCCCCCGCATCGCCGCCCCCGCCGCAAACGGCCCGATCATCGTCAGCAGCAAACTCGTCGCCGCCAGCAATTTGATCGCCCCGCGTCCCGACGGGTCGAGCATCCCGGCGCCGAAGATCAGCAGCGGCACCGCGAGCGGCAGCACCAGCAGCCCGCCGATCGCACTCCCGCTCTTCAGCCCCGCGGTCAGCGCCGCGCTCAGCACCGCGAGCGAGGCGAGCGCCGGGACCGCGATCGCAATGCCGACCGCCAGCAACTCCACCCGCGCCGCATCCTGCGCCAGCAACGCCGCCGCGGGGAACAGCGCGATCATCAGCGGCAATCCGAACGCGATCGCGTGGGCCAGAATCTTCACCGCCGCGACCACCTCGTCGGCGATCCCGCGCACCGCCAGCTGGTCGATCACGCCGGCATCGCGGTCGGGCCGCACCAGCCGGTCGATCGGCAGCAACGCCGCGAGCAACGCCGCGACCCACACCATCCCGCCGCCCGCGCGGCGCAGCAGCGGCGCGTCGGGGCCGACCGCAAAGGGAAAGGCGGTCGCGACGAGCAGGAAGAACAGCACCGGCAGCCACAGCGCCCCCCTGCCCCACGCCCGCCGCAGGTCGCGCCAGAACAGGGCGATAAGGGTGGTCACGCCACCGCCCCCATATCCAGCTCGGCCAAATCGGGTACCCCCAGCGCAAAATGCGACGCCAGCAACACCGCGCCGCCATTCACGCGGTGCGCCGCGATCGCCGCGACCAGCCGCGCCTGCGCCGCATCGTCCATCCCGTTGGCGGGCTCGTCGAGCAGCCAGATCGGCGCTCCGCTTGCGATCACGCGCACCATCGCGGCGCGCTTGCGCTGCCCGGTCGACAGCATCGCCACCGGCACCTCGCTGAGCGGTTCCAGCGCCATCGCCGCCATCGCGCGGTCGACCGCATGGCCATCGACGGTATCGACGCGCGCCCAGAAATCGAGCGCGCGGCGGAGCGGCAGTTCGGCGTCGAGCGCTGCCGCCTCGTCGATCAGCGCGATACGCCCGCGGCGCTCGACCGTCCCCGCGGCGGGACGCAGCAGCCCGGCCGCCAGCCGGATCAGGCTCGACTTGCCCGCGCCATTCGGCCCGCGCAGCCACAGCGCCTCGCCGGGTGCCAGCGCCAGCGACAGATTTTCAAACAGCAGCCGGTCGCCGCGAATGCACGCCACCCCATCAAGCTGCAAAAGCGCACTCACGCCATATCTTCCAGCGCGTGCATATCATCGTCGCTGAAGCCGAAATGATGCCCGATCTCGTGGATCAGCACATGGCGCACCAGCCACTCGAGCCTCTCGCCGGTTTCGATCCACTCGACCAATATCGGCACCCGGTACAGCGTCACGCGGTCGGGCATCCCGCCGCTTTCGCTGACGCTGCGCTCGGTCAGCGGGCGGCCTTCGTACAGGCCGGTCAGGTCATAGGGATGCTCGATGTCGAGCGATCGCAGCACCTCGTCGTCGGCAAACTCCTCGATTGCGATGACGACGCCCTGAATATGCGGCAGGAACACCGCGGGCATCGTCGCCAGCGCCGCCTCGGCCATCGCGAACATCGCGTCGGCGTCGGGCGAGACGCCAGTCCAGCCGGCTGGCAAATCGGGAAGGGCGGTCTTGTCGCTCATCGCGCCCTTCCTTATGGCGGCGGCACGGCCTTTACCAGCGGGAGAAACCAGATGGTCCAGAAACTCGACGACGACGCCCGCACCGCCTTGCTCGCCCGCTTCCCCGACTGGACGCACGAACCGGTGCGCGATGCGATCACCCGCCGCTTCACCTTCGACGACTTCGCGCAGGCGTTCGGCTTCATGGCCAGCGTCGCGATCATCGCCGAGAAAATGGACCATCATCCCGAATGGTCGAACGTCTATAACCGCGTCGACATCCTGCTGACGACGCACGATGCCGACGGATTGTCGGAGCGCGACGCCAGGCTCGCCGAAGCGATCGAACGGTTGCTCTGATTCCATGCTCCGTTTCGACCCCTCGCACCAATTGCTCGCGGTCGGGGTGGCGATCCTTGCGGGGTTCGTCGATGCGATCGGATTCGTCGAATCGGCTGGCTTTTTCGTTTCCTTCATGACCGGCAATTCGACCCGGCTCGCGGTCGGGCTGGCCGAGGGGCAACATGCCGCGCTGGTCGCCGCGATCATCATCGCCACGTTCGTTTTTGGCGTGGTCGCGGGGTCGCTGGTCGGCGCGCAGGCCGGGCGGCGGCGCTCGCTTGCGGTGCTGATCGGCGTCACCATCCTGCTGGCGATCGCCACGCTGCTGCGGCTCGAGGGCGAGGAATGGAGCGCGATCCTGTCGCTCGCGCTCGCGATGGGGGTCGCCAATGCCGCGGTTGCGGGGCGCGACGGGTCGGTGATCGGGGTCACCTATATGACCGGGACGCTGGTCCAGATGGGGCAAAAGATCGCCAACGCCCTGCGCGGGGAGGGGGATCGCCGCTGGCTGCATCATCTGGGCCTGTGGGCGGCGCTCGTCGGCGGCGCGCTGCTCGGCGCGCGCGCCGTCATCTGGTCGGCGCCGCTCGCCTATGGTTTTGCCGTCATGATGGCGGCGCTGCTCGCCGCCCGCGCGGGCTGGATTGTCCGCGACGCCGGATAGCGGGCGCCCGATAATGGCCGCAAAACGATGCGCTTGCCGAGCCAGGCGGGTCGGCGACAGCAATTCGGACGGCGCATCTTGCGCTCGTCCCACACCGGTCTAAAAGGCAGGAAAAATTTTTCCTTTAGGAGAGGGGTCCGCATGTCTGGCAGCCTGCTGCGTCGCAAACCGATCGTCCCGGAACAGCAGGAGGGGCAGCACGCGCTCGCGCGCACGCTCGGCTGGCCGCACCTCATCGCACTCGGTGTCGGGGCGATCGTCGGCACCGGCATCCTGACGCTGATCGGCGTCGGCGCCGACAAGGCCGGTCCCGCGGTCATCCTGTCCTTTGCCATCGCCGGGCTGATCTGTGCCTGCGCCGCGCTCGCCTATGCTGAAATGGCGACGATGATTCCCGCGTCGGGCAGCGCCTATACCTACAGCTATGTCGTGATCGGCGAACTGATCGCGTGGGTCGTCGGGTGGAGCCTGATCCTCGAATATTCGCTCGTGGTCAGCGCCGTTGCGGTCGGCTGGTCGGGCTATGCCGCGCCCTTGCTGGAGGCGTGGGCGGGGGTGCCGATGGCGCTCATGCAGGGGCCGGAGCTGGACGGCATCGTCAACCTGCCCGCGATCGCGATCATCGCGGTCGTCGCCGGATTGCTGCTCGTCGGCACGCGCGAGAGCGCGACGCTCAACGCCATCCTCGTGCTGGTCAAGGTGCTGGCGCTGGTGATCTTTGTCGCCGTCGCGCTCCCCGCGTTCAACGCCGCCAATCTCGAACCCTTCAGCCCCTATGGCTTTGCCAAGCATATGGGGCCGGACGGCGTCGAACGCGGAGTCATGGCCGCCGCCGCGATCATCTTTTTCGCCTTCTACGGCTTCGACGCGATCGCGACGGCGGCCGAGGAAACGCGCAACCCCGACCGCGATCTCAAGATCGGGATCGTCGGATCGATGTTTGTGTGCGTCGTCATCTACATCGCGGTCGCGGTCGCCGCGGTCGGGGCGATCGCCTACACCCGCTTCGCCAACAGCCCCGAACCGCTGGCGCTGATCCTGCGCGAACTCGGCAGTCCGCTCGCGGCGCAATATCTGGCGGTGTCGGCGATCATCGCGCTGCCCACCGTGATCCTCGCCTTCTTCTATGGTCAGAGCCGCATCTTCTTCACCATGGCGCGCGACGGGCTGCTCCCCGCCAGCCTTGCCAGACTGTCGGCGCGTGGCACGCCGGTGCGGATTACCATCTTCACCGCGATCGTCGTCGCGGTGCTCGCGGGCTTCATCCCGCTCGGCGAACTGGCGGCGCTCGCCAATGCCGGCACGCTCGCAGCGTTCACCGCGGTCGCGATCTGCATGCTGATCATGCGCGTCCGCGCCCCCGACGCCCCGCGTACCTTCCGCGCCCCGATGCCATGGGTGATCGGGCTCGGTGCGATCGTCGGCTGTATCTATCTGTTCTTCAGCCTGCCGATGCAGACGCAGCTGTGGTTCCTGGTGTGGAACGTCGCCGGGCTGGGGGTTTATTTCCTCTATGCCCGGCGGAATGCCGTGGTGGCGTGATCAACAGGCGTCGCCCCCGCGAAGGCGGGGGCCGCTAACCGCCTTGTCCTGCGCTGCTGAGTGGACCGACAGCGGCCCCCGCCTTCGCTGGGGCGACGGCCTTTAGTCGAACAATTCGCTCAGGAAACTCTTCTTGTAATTCTTCTTGTAGGGCTTGCCGCCATAATAGCGGTCGTCATGGCCATGCTCGCGATATTGCGGCTGCTGTTGATAGGACGGCTGGGGCGGCGGCGGGGCCGACGCGCGCGGGGCCGGGGCGGCGGCTTCGCTGCGCTCGATAATCTTGTCGAGCTCGCCGCGGTCGAGCCACACGCCGCGGCATTGCGGGCAATAATCGATCTCGATCCCCTGGCGCTCGGACATCGTCAGATTCACGCGGCAGGTCGGGCACAGCAGCCCTTGGGCATCGGTCACAGATTTTCCTTTCGTCGGTTGCGAAAAAGGCGGCGCAGATCCGCTGCCTCGTTCAACGCACGATCGCAGATTCGCGTTCCGCTTCCAAGACGAAGAAACCCCGCTCCGACGGGGGGCGGAGCGGGGTCAAGGGTCGGGCTGGCGGCGCGGTCAGCGTTCGGGTTCGAACGCCAACAGGTCGCCCGGCTGGCATTCCAGCTCGGTACAGATCGCCTCCAGGGTCGAAAAGCGCATCGCCTTTGCCTTGCCGGTTTTCAGGATCGACAGATTGGCCAGGGTGATTCCGATCCGCTCGGACAGGTCGGTCAGCGTCATCCGCTTGGCGTGCAGCAGGTCATCCAGTTTCACGACGATCGCCATCACACCGTTCCTTCCAGCTCGCCGCGCATCGCGGCGCCCTGTTCGAATACCGCCGCCAGGACAAAGGCGAGCAGGATCGACAGCAGGCTGCCGATGGAAAGGCCGCCCATCTGGCTGAATTCGCTTCCGGCCCTGGCGATGTTGGCCGCAGTCCAGTGGACGGGCAGGGCCAGCACCTGGATGGTCACCAGCGACCAGCCGATCCGCCGCAGCCGCGCCGCATTGTCGATGATGAAGGGATCGCGCGACGCACTGGTCACCAGCGCCTGCAACTGGCGCAGGATATAGGCGGCAACGCCCAGCACCGCGATCAGCAACAGCATCAGGATGCCCAGCGGAAAGCGGATTGTCGTGATGTCGACAAATTCGGGCATGGTGCGAATTTCGGCCATCACGTCGGGCCAGGCGACGACCAGCGCGATGGCGACGCCGGCGACGATGAGCGCGGCGGCGGCGACCAGCGCCAGCATCAGCCAGAGCAGGCCGTGGGTGGCGCGGAACAGGGTGGGGTTGGTCGTAGGCATATCGTTCTCCAATAGCGTGATTATCGAAGAACGATATATCGCGATTCGGATTTATCGTCAATCAATAATATTGAAAAACGATATGGAGGGGGTGCGGGTATACGGTCGGCCCGGTTTTCCCGATCACCTCAGGCTTGCCGGGGGTCTGGCTCTCGCGACCACATATCTGTTCCCCGGCGAAAGCCGGGGCCTAGGGCGTCCGAATGCAACGCCTGTGTGGGAACGCTCCGGACCCCGGCTTTCGCCGGGGAGCAGCCCATCACTTGCCGTCAGGGGATGAGTGTCGACGTTCAGCCCGAGATGACGATAGGGAAGGGTTCAAGCCTCCCGCCAATCGAACGGCAGCGGCGGCTCGCGGAACGCAAACCGGTCGAGGTGGCGTGCGACGGCGCCTTTCAATCCTTCAAGCTGCCCCACGGCACTCGCGTCGATGCGGACCGAAAGCGTGTCTGGTCCCGCGTCGAAGGTCGCCAGGCCGTCGCCCGGCCAGTCGGCTCCGCGCGCATCCTTGGGAAAGGTCACCGTCCCATGCTCGGCGTTGAAGGTGACCGCCAGATTATGCTGCCAATGCTTGCACAGCTGTTGCAGATATTTGCTTGCATGCGCGGTCGGCACCGCTGCGGTGGCGCTGACCGTCATCATAGCCGCTCGATCTTTTGCGCGGCTTCGTCGATCAGCGCGACGATGTCGTGCAGCGCGGCCTTGTCGAGGTCGCGGTCGCTCAGCCGGTCCATCAGCACTTGGCGCAAATTGCCCATCGCGCGGCGGACCGACGTCGAATCGGTGCGCTGCGTTTCTTCGCCGACCGCGGTCAGGCGGGCGATCGCCGCGGCGACAACGTCGGCATGGGTTTCCAGTTCGGTGCGCCCGGCTTCGGTGATTGCGAACAGCTTTTTCGCGCCCTCGCTCTGCTGCGCCGCGATCTGGCCCATGTCGTCGAGCAGGGTCAGCGTCGGATAGATCACTCCCGGGCTGGGCGCATAGGCGCCGCCGGTCAGCTCCTCGATCTGGCGGATCAGGTCATATCCGTGGCGCGGTTCGTCGGCGATCAGCTTCAAGAGCACCAGCCGCAGTTCGCCGCTGTCGAACATGCGCTGTCGGCCGCCGCGCTCACCCCGGCCACCGCCGCCGCGTCGCCCGCCAAAGCCATGCCCGAAACCATGGCCAAACCCGCGTCCGCCGCCGCGGTGCATTGCGTGCCGCCCGCCGCAGCCGCGGCCCGCGATCTTTGCATAAAACATCATCATTCTTCCTTTGTGTGATTCGTGATGTGTCTAAGATATATCTTAAAACGAATTTTGCAAGCTTGCGACGGCGCGCTGTGCGACACTTTCGTCAACTTCCCGCCCGCTGCCTTGACTTCCGGCGGTTTCCGGCTATTAGCGCCCCCGTGTTGTCGCAGGTTCGCCTGCGGCAATTCCGTCCGAGACAGTTGGTGCAGGGGATTTGCCCTGCTTAATTTCCAGCCGAGACGGGGAACAGTCTTTATCGGTCGCCCGCCTGCATGTTCAGGCGACGCGTCTTGACCGACCCCTTCGGACATCGTTGCGCGATTGCAGGCGAGCCTTGGCTCGCATCGGCATTTGCGTGTGTTAGCCGCCCGGCGGCGTGTGCGTTTCGGCGCCCGCGGATCCGGGCACAGAGTGGAGTATAGGCATGGATCGTACGGAAAAGGCCGAAGCCGTATCCTCGCTGAACGCTACGCTGTCGTCAGCTGCCGCGGTTGTGGTCGTCCGCAACCTTGGCATGACCGTCGCCCAGTCGACGGTGCTGCGTCAGCAGATGCGCGATGCAGGAGCCGATTTTCGCGTCACGAAGAACCGTCTTGCCAAAATCGCGCTCGACGGCACGTCCTATGGCGGGATCGGCGAACTGCTGACCGGCCCCACTGCGCTTGCCACCTCGACCGACCCGGTCGCGGCGGCGAAGATCGCGGTGGAATTTGCCAAGACCAACGACAAGCTTGAAATCGTTGGCGGCGGCATGGGCGACGTGGTGCTCGACGTGGATGGCGTGAAGGCGCTGGCTTCGCTTCCCTCGCTCGACGAGCTGCGCGCCAAGATCATCGGTCTGGTGCAGGCTCCGGCCACCAAGGTTGCGCAGATCGCCGCAGCTCCGGCTGGTCAGCTGGCGCGGGTTTTTGGCGCATATGCCGCCAAAGAAGCAGCGTGATTTCGAACTATTATTGAAACTTAATGCCGGGTGCGTCCCGGTTCTGATGGAGAATGAACATGGCTGATCTCGCAAAGATCGTTGAAGAACTGTCGTCGCTGACCGTCCTCGAAGCGGCTGACCTGTCGAAGATGCTCGAAGAAAAGTGGGGCGTTTCGGCTGCTGCTGCTGTTGCTGCCGCTCCGGCTGCTGCCGCTGCTGGCCCGGCTGCTGAAGAGCAGACCGAATTCGACGTCATCCTGACGGGTGACGGCGGCAACAAGATCAACGTGATTAAGGAAGTCCGTGCGATCACCGGCCTGGGTCTTGGCGAAGCCAAGGCGCTGGTCGAAAGCGCACCGAAGGCGCTCAAGGAAGGCGTGAGCAAGGCTGAAGCTGAAGAGCTGAAGGCCAAGATCGTTGCCGCCGGTGGCACCGTCGAACTGAAGTAATCGGTTGGCGGATCCGGTCGGATATTCCGGCCGGTGACGGAAAAAAGAAAGGGCGGCGCCGCGAGGCACCGCCCTTTTTTTGTGCGGTGAGGGACTACCGCAGGAGGCTGGTTCAGCCGTTCGAATAACCCGGACGAAACGTCGTGGTCGTGCGCGGACGCGCTGCTTCCGGACGGCGGACGTCCTGCTGCTGCATCGCGGGTTCGGGGCGCTGGGCGATTTCCCAGGCGCTGACCGGCTTGCGCGTCATATCCTTCTGCGCGCCGAGCGTTTCATTATAGGCCAGGCGTTCCTGGCGATCGAGGAAACGCGCCCGCTTCAGCCGCTTCGACAGCGTCACGAACGGATTTTCGGGGGTGGGACCGGCCATCGCCATCGCTTCATGGCGCCCCATGCTGCCACTCGGCGCGGCGGCAAAGGCGGGCGTCGTGCGCGGCGCTGCCACTTCCGGCGTGCGCGGCGCATAGGCCGGGCTTACCCATTGCTGGCCTTCGCCCGCAATGGGCGTGCTCGCAGCGGTCCGCTCGATCGGCGCGTCGCGGACGACCTCGGCATAAGCCATGTCGTCGGCGGGGTGACGACGGCGGCGCGCGAAAGCGAGCCCGGCGCCGCCGATCACCAGCAGGGCGGCGGCCCCGCCAACGATTTCCCACGGAAACTCGCCGCTCGCCGCGGGTGCAGGTTCGGCGGGCGTCGAAGTGGGTTGGATCACCGGTTCGGCGGGCGCGGCCATCGGCGCGGCGAGCGGTGCCAGTTCGGCGGTCGGCGCCGTGTCCGCAACGGGCGTCGCGACCGGCGCAGCAGCCACAGGTGCGGCAGCGACCGAGCGCGCGCGCTGTGCGGGGCGAGCAGGTGCGGGCGCTTCTGCCCGTTCGGCGGCGCGCGGCGCGGGGGTGGTTTCGGCAGGTTCGATTTCAAGCGGTACGCGAATGACCGGCGCCGGTGCCGCGGGCTGCGCGGCCTGCGGTGCAGCGGCCGGCGCTGGCGTACTCGGCTCAGCGACCGTCGGCGGAGTTTGCGGCGTCGGCGCGGTCGGCGCGGTGACCGGCGGGGTCATCGTGATGGTCGGCGCTTCCTGTGCGAAAGCGGCGGGGGTGGACAGGACCAGGAACGCGGCAATCGCGCTCGTGGCGGGGCGGGAGAGGGCGATATTCTTCATCATAGTGAAGGAGGAACGAACCGCGCTCGAAAAGCGCTGCGCCAACGCGCGGATTTCCGCGACGAGCCGTGGCGGTCGGGCGGCGCGGCGAAGATTCTGGCCCGATTGATCGTGGGTAACGACCGGCTTTGCGGTCAGCCGCACGGTTCTGGAAGATTGGTACGGCGGAGCATAATCCACTGATTTTCCGTGCCTTGTTGGCGAGTGTGACACTGTTTTTGCATTTCCCGGTCATCAATCGTCACCAATTCGTCATCACCGCGCAACCCCCGCATGGTCAGGCGCGCCCATGAAAACGACCGACCTTGCGCCCACCCGGCTGCCCGATCGCCTGCGCGAAACACAGCGCCTGTTGTTCATCGCCAAGCACGCCCGCTGGACCGGCGGACTCCACGCCGACGACGGCAATCATGCGCTGTATCATCGCGAAATGCGCGAGACGCTGGAGGGGCTGGGCGTCGAATTGCTGATCGCCGACAGCTATGCTGCGCTGTTCGATCGGCCCGCGGCTGATTTTGTCTTTCCGCTGCTCAATCGCGGCGGCTTCTTCAATTCGGAAATGTTGTTGCCCCTGCTCTGCAACCAGCATGGCCTGCCCTATCTCGGCGCTTCGCCGATCGTGCGCGGGCTTTCCGACGACAAGCATCTGACCAAGCTGGAGGCGGCGGCGCGCGGCGTGCCGACGGCGCCATGGGCGCTGTTTCGTCGCGGCGCGCCGGTCGATGTCGCGCGGTGTCCGCCCGCGCGGCGCTGGGTGATCAAGCCCAACAACAGCTCGGCGTCATGGGGCGTTCGCGATGCGCATGACCGCACCGAACTGGCGCGCTCGATTGCCGAAATCCACGCGCTCGACCATGACGCGCTCGTCGAGCCCTTCATCGACGGCAGCGACATCGAAGTGCCGGTGATCACCCTGGATGGCGAACCGGCGATGCTGCCGATGATGATTTTCGAGCAGGCCGACCCGGCGCAGCTGCGTACCTATCAGGAAAAGCGCGATCTGGTCGGGCAGGTCGGATATTGCATCAAACGCTTCGACGATCCGCTGATCAGCCGACAGGTGGCCGAATATACCCGCCGCATGGCCGACGTGTTTTGCCCGTTCGATTATGGCCGGTTCGAATTTCGCGTCGATCAGGCGACCGGCGACGTCCGACTGCTCGAGGTCAATCTCAACTGCAACCTGTGGTCGGAAAAGCTGTTCGCGCGTTCGGCAGTGATTGCGGGCTTCACCCATGCGGCGCTGGTCGAAACCATCGTTGCCGAAAGCATGATCCGCCAGATCGGGCCCGCGATGGCGCGGCGCGACGCGGCATGACGGGCGCGGTCCTGATCCTTGCGGGGCGCCGACCGGGGACGCCCGATCCGCTGGCCGTCGCGCATGGCGTCGCCGACAAATGTCTTGTCCCGGTGGCGGGCCGACCGATGATCGCGCATGTGCTGAGCGCCGCCGCGGCGAGCGACGCGCGGCAGATTTTCGTGTCGACACATCACGTGAATTTACTGGCCGATCTCGACGATCCGGTCGTCGCATCGTTGGGCAAGCGCCTGATCATCGTCCCGGCGGCGAACAATCTGGCGGACTCGGTGCTTGCGGTCGCGGGCGTCGCGGCCTTTCCGTTGCTGGTGACGACCGCCGACAATTGCCTGCTGACCCCCGAAACGATCGCCGAGATTGCCGCCGAAGCCGCGCGGCTCGACATCGAGGCAGGGGTGGCGCTGGCGCGGCGCGACGATGTGCTGGCGGTACATCCCGAAGGCCAGCGGCGCTTTTACGAGTTTGCCGACGTCGCGGTATCGAACTGCAACGCCTATTGGATTGCCCATCCGGGCGCGCTCAGGGCGACCGAGGCGTTTCGTGGCGGCGGTCAGTTTGTCAAAAGGCCGCTGCGGGTGATGCAGGCGTTCGGGCTCATCAACCTGCTCCGCTTTCGTTTCGGGCTGGGGCCGATCCACCATATTTTCGCGCGCATTTCGCGTCACATGAACGTCGAAATCGCCCCGTTGCTGGTCAGCAACGGGGCGACGGCGATCGATGTCGACAATGAACGCTCGCTCGGCGTGACCGAAGCGCTGCTGGCACGTCGCGGCGGGGTCAGTCCGCGACCCAATTGCCGTGGAAACCCGGCGGAACCCGATGCGGCAGATGAACGACGGCTTGCGGTGACCCGGTAAAATCATCGGCGTTCAGGATGACGAGCGCGGTCGTTTCGTCCTTCATGTCGACGACCAGGCCGATCAGCCACCCGTCGTCCTCGGCGCCGTTGCTGCCGCGCGGGACAAACACGAACTCGCCGGGGTGGCGGCCTGGGCCGAAATCGTGGATCGCGGTGGTGCCGCTTTGCAGGTCGTGGCGAAACAGGCGGGTATCGGCGATCTCCATTTCGGTCGTCGCGCGGTCGGGCAGCGCGACCGAATAAATATATCGATAGGGCTGCGTCGTCAGTCGCTCGTCGTAGCGCGGAAATTCCTGCGGGTGGTCGTAAATGATCGCGCGGGTGGTCGTGCCCGCTGCCGGATCGATCGTCCAGCGCTCCATCCGCGACCGCTCGCTGTCCGGGCCGCGTTTCGAGCTCGCGAACATCGTGTCATGCGCCACCACATCGACGATGACTTTGCCGTCGGCGGTCTCATAGGCGTTGGCGGGATGAAAGACATAGCAGGGCTCGACCGGCACCCAGATGATGCTGTCGCCGCTGCCCTTGCGCGGAAGCAGGCCGACGCGCGCCGGATGCGCTTCGTTCCAGGCATAGGGGAAGCGATAGCCCGCGAGCAGCATCTTCATCGAAAAGGTGACGGGCAGGTCGAATACCAGGGCATAATTGCGGGTGATCGCGCAGTCGTGGATCGACGGACCGTCGCTGACCGCGATCGCTTCCTCGCGGATAACCTGGGCATCCTTGTCGAGCACGACGTGCCAGACCTTGTTCGGTTCGTCGCCGCGATAGGTGATCGCATGGACCTCGTCGGTGACCGGGTCGTGGTGCGGGTGCGCGGTGTACGCGCCGACCAGCGTCCCGTCGAACGGATTATGCGCGATCGTATTGAGCTCATAGCCGAGCTCGACCGGCTTGCCGCCGGCTTCGACGATCGCAAAGGTGCGGCCCGCCAGCCCGACGACGTTGGTGTTCGGGGCGTCGTTGCGATCGGCGCGCGGGCCGGGGGGCAGTTCTTCGCCCAGCGCCTCGCACGCTTCGCTGCCGCGCACCCAGCGGTTGCGGTACCAGTCGGCCTTGCCGCCTTCGATGCGGATACCATGGACCATCCCGGCGCCGGTGAACCAGTGATAGCTGGCGGGGTCTGGCGCGATCGCGGGGTTCGGACCGTTGCGCAGATAGCGGCCGGTGAGGGCGGCGGGGATTTCGCCTTCGACGCGCAGTTCCTCCAGCGTCAACTCCTCGGTCATCGGTTTATGGATGCCGGTGAGATAGGGATGCGCGTCGGTGGGACGGGGCAGGCGCTTGCGGTTGAAATCGGCGACTTTGCCAATCCCTTTGACGACGGCGCCGCGGATCAGGGTTTCGACGTTGCTTGCCATGCTATTGCTCCTTACGGATGTTGGCGAAAGTGCCGCACGGCGTGGAGGGGATTGCGCCGACGACTCGGAATGTTTACGGTGACAACATGATCGATCAAGATAACAGCGTCAACATAAAAAGCGACGGCGCGAAGGCAGCGGGCGCTTATCATCATGGCGACTTGCGCGCGGCGGTGATCGCGGCGGGGCTCAAACGGCTGGAGGCGGGCGACGACGGCGAGCTGGGCCTGCGGGCGCTTGCGCGCGACGTCGGGGTCAGCGCAACCGCGCTTTACCGCCATTTTCCGGACAAGGAGGCATTGCTCGACGCGCTCGCCGACGAAGGGCTGCGGCGGCTGGGTGCGCGGCAGGCGCAGGCGTGGCTGAAGGCCGGCGGCGGGCGCAACGGGTTCAAGGCGACGGGGACGACCTATGTCCGCTTTGCCCACGACGAGCCCGCATTGTTCCGCCTGAGTTTCACGCGGCAGATGTCGGCGCGCCATGCCAATGTTGGCGGCGACGGCGGCGAAGTTGCCTATAACCTGCTGCGGGCGGGCGTCGGCGAAGCGTTGCCGGGGGTCGAAAACCCCGATAGAGCGGCGTTGCACGCTTGGGCGCTGGTCCATGGGCTGGCGATGCTGATCCTCGACCGGCGGCTGGAGTGGGACGAAGCGATGGTCGAAGAAGTGGTCGGTTTGACTTTTGGCGGGATCGACTGAGCGCCGACGCGACCTGATCGCGCGACAAAAGGGGAGGCAAGCGGCAACATGTTAGCGGTTTCTTTCCCTCTTTTCGGTTAGTTGGGGCGATGACCCGGCCCCTGTCCCCCCGAGTTGAGGCGGTCTTCTGGTTCCTCCTGACCGCGACGGGCTATTTTCTGCTCGCCAGCCTGGCGCTTCATGCGACCAAGGGCGCGGACAATATCGCCGCCGTCTGGCCGCCCAGCGGCTATTTCCTCGCGCTGTTGCTGCTGATGCCGACGCAGGCGCGCATCCCCGCCTTTCTGGCGATGGCCGCGGCCAGTGTCGGTGCCAATATGGTGGAGGGGATCCGGGCCGGGGCCGCGGCGGCCTACACCGTCGCCAACGCCGCCGAGGCGACGATCGCGCTGTGGCTGATCCGGCGGCACGAACGCGGCGAGATGTCGTTCATGGTCCCCCGGGCGGTCGGGCGTTTTTGCGCCGCCGCCTTTGCCGCCAGCGCCGCCAGCGCCGGAATCGCGATGCTGTTGACGGGCAATGGCTTCAACTTCTTTCTGTCGTGGATGACGACCGTTGCACTCGGGATGCTGATCGTCACCCCGCCGATCGTCATGCTGGCGCGCATGATCGCGTCGAACGCGGTGAACAAGGTGCCGACCGCGATGAAGGTCGAAGCGATCGCGCTGCTGACCGTCGCGGCATTTGTGACCGGCGCATCCTTTTCGCAGTCCGACTTTCCCGTGACCTTCCTGCCGTGCGTCGCGTTGATCATCGCCGCCTATCGCCTGGGGCCGTTCGGCGCCGCGGCGGGGATGTTGATCGTCGCGCTCATCGCGTCGCTTTTGACCGGGCAGGGGCATGGCCCGATCGCGGCGATGGACGAAAGCCAGAAGGTCGAGGTGCTGTTCCTGCAATTCTATCTGGTGACGATGCTGTTCATCGCGTTGCCGCTCGCGGCGCTGTTGGTCGTCCAGCGGCGGCTGGCGAAGCGGCTGGAGCAGAGCAATCGGTGGCTGCTCCAGGCGGAAGCCGCGGCGCTGGTCGGGCATTGGCGCGTCGACCTGGCGGAATGGACGATCCAATGGTCGGACCAGACGTACCGCGTCCATGGGCTGGAACCCGGCACCGCGGTCGATGTCGAATATAGCGTCTCGCAATATCTGCCCGAGGACCGGGTGGCGGTGCAAAAGATTTTGGCCGAAGCGGTCCGGTCGGGCGAGCCTTTCGTGTTTCAGGGCCGGATAAAGCGGACCGACGGCGAAATCCGGCATGTCAAATCGCACGGGTCGATCGAAATGGGCCGCGGCGGCAAGGCGATCGGTATTTTCGGGACGGTGCAGGACGTCACCGATACGGTCGAAAATGCGCGCATCCTGGAATCGGCGCGCAGCGCGGCGGAGCGGGTGGCCAACACCGACATGCTGACCGGGCTGCCCAACCGGCGCCGCACGCTGAGCTTCCTCGATCAGGCGATGCGGCGGGCAGAACAGGATGGCGCGCCGCTGGCGGTCGCGATCTTTGACATCGACCATTTCAAGGCGATCAACGACGTGCACGGCCATGCCGCCGGCGACGAAGTGATCCGCCGCGTCGGCCAGCGCGCCAAGGCATCGCTGCGCGACGACGATATGGTCGGGCGCTATGGCGGCGAGGAATTTGTCTGCGTGCTGCAAGGCCGCAGCGCGCTGTCGGCCGAACTGGTCGCCGAACGGGTGCGCAAGGCGGTCCACGCCGACGCCGAAGGCGCGGTGGCGGGCCTGCCCAGGGTGACGGTCAGCATCGGGCTGGCGGTCTATGCGGGCGAGGCCAGCATCGAAGACCTGCTCCAGCGCGCCGACAAGGCGTTGTACACCGCAAAGCGCGAGGGACGGAACCGACTGCGCATGGCGGCGTGAGGGTGGCGCAGGCGGTGGTTGCCGTCCGCGGAGTGCGGGTGGTGGCGGTGGAGTGGAAGCGATCGAAGCACGACATTTATGTCATCGTCATCTCGGCCTTCGCCGGGATGACGGAAGAGAAGAGGTCGGGCACGTCCGAAGTCGACCAATTGCGGACATAGCCGATCCTCCCCCAACGGGGGAGGGGGACCACCCGAAGGGTGGTGGAGGGGCACCGGCGGTTTGCGCTGCGCTGCGCTGAAAGAACCCAACTTTCCGGGAGCATAGCGGTAGAGCACGACTTCGGCGGCAAGGCAAACCGATGGTGCCCCTCCACCAGCTTCGCTGGTCCCCCTCCCCGTTCCGGGGAGGATCGGCTCCGTCCGCTTCCCATCCCAAACCACCCCTTTCCACAATCGCTCGTCATCGCCTTTCATTCGCGCTATACTCGCCGCTGCCAGAGGGTCGGGCGATCGCCGCCGGTGGGGTATCCTGCCGGGGGAGGAAAGTCCGGGCTCCACGGAAATCACGGTGCCGGATAACGTCCGGCGGACCGGTCCGAAGGACCGGTTCAGGGAAAGTGCCACAGAGAGCAAACCGCCACGGCTTTGGCCCGGCGAAAGGTGAAAGGGTGCGGTAAGAGCGCACCGCGCGGACGGTAACGGACGCGGCACGGCAAACCCCACCGGGAGCAAGGTCGAATAGGGATGGCACGGGAGCAATTCCAGGGCTGGTTCCGGCCCCGCCGTCCGGGTTGACTGCTTGAGCGTATGGGTAACCATTCGCCTAGAGGAATGATCGCCCATCCCCGGAAACGGGGTGGACAGAACCCGGCTTACAGACCCTCTGGCAACATTCTCCCCAACGCGGCGCGCGGAACGCCCGTGCGCCGCCCGCGTTCTATGTCGGACCAGTTGAAAGGGAAATGCACCATGAAAGTCGTCGATGACCATGTCGAAGTGACCGAGACCGAAGCCAGCGGCGGGGT
Source organism: Sphingopyxis sp. 2PD (assembly GCF_005503695.1). GTDB lineage: Bacteria > Pseudomonadota > Alphaproteobacteria > Sphingomonadales > Sphingomonadaceae > Sphingopyxis. The sequence goes on along the minus strand of NZ_SCMU01000005.1, from coordinate 15,849 downwards.
CAAGGGTCACAATGTCCGCTATGTGCTGGGCTTTTCGCTGATCGCGGTGGTGATCGTCCTCTCGGCGATCTGGATTGTCCCGGCGCTGCTGCAACCCTGAGCAGCCGCGACTTTCCGCTTTCCTACATTGTCCGCGTCACTTACCATCGGTGACAAGGGTGCGCGAAAGCGGGAATTGATGCGATTTTCAGCGTAAAGTTGCGCAGATTTCCGCCACTTTTGATGCGGGCGCAGGCCCGGGGCGGATAGGGGCAAGGATGGCGATTCAGGCACGTTTGGCGGCGGTGTTGGCGGCGCTGTTTATTGCGATGGCGACCACGCCGATCGCCGCCGCCCAGCCTGCCGCCTGCGGCACCGCGCCGCTTGCGGGCGATCGCGTCGCGCTGCTGATCGGCAACAGCGCCTATAATGATTGGGAATGGCCGTCGCTGAAAAATGCGGTCAACGACATCGATTATGTCTGCGACGCCTTTGCCAAGGCGGGGATTTCGCCGCGCATCGTGCGCAACGCCGATATGGCAACGCTCGACACCGCGCTGACGCGCTTTGCCGCCGAGGCAGCGGGGGCGAAATCGGTGATCATCTATTATGCCGGGCACGGCTTTGAATATGGCGGGCGCAACTGGCTGGTCCCGATGGAGGCGCCGCCCGCGGCGCGGCGCGCCGATGTCGAAAAGCGCTATCTGTCGATCGAAGCGGCGGTGAAGCGGGTCGTGCCGACGGGCGCCTTTACCCTGCTGTTCGTCGATGCCTGCCGCACCGCCGAGCCGGTGGTGCGGATCGAGGACGTCAATGTCGCCGCGGGCGAAGCGGCCTCGGCCCCGCTGGGGCTGCTCGATATTGGCCAAGGCGCGGTTTTCTATTCGACCGCGAAGGGGCGGCCCGCGCTGGATTTTGCGCCGGTCGGATCGCCCGTCAGCCCGTTTGCCGCGGCGGTGGTCAAGGAACTGGCCATTCCCGGGCTCGAAATCTCCGATTATTTCAAGATCGTATCGCGCGAAGTTTACAAGCGCACACATGGCATGGAGCTGGGGCCGCAGCAGCCGTTTCATTATGGCAGCTGGTTCGACGATTATTATCTGGTCGCGCCGCCCGAGGTTCCGGCGGCTGCGCCCGCCCGCCCGACGTCGGCGGTGGCGGTCGTTCCGCTCCCGGCGAAGGGGCAGGCGGCCACCGCCGCGCGAAGCGCGGCGACCGACCCGCTCGCCGACATTTCGCTCGACCGGCTGGCGATCGAGGACGAGCCGGTGCTGATCGCCGATGTGCTGTCGCGCCATCCGGCCGCCGAGCTGGTCCGGCTGGCCGACGGCGGGCATCCGCTGGCACAGCAGCTGGTGGGCTATATGTTCTCGCTGGGGGTCGGGGTGAAGCGCGACCTGCCGCGCGCGCGGACGTATCTGGAGGCATCGGCGGCGCAGGGGTTTCCGGCAGGGCAGCAGGAACTCGCCTATCTGCTGCTGGAAAATGATCCGTCGGCGGCCGACGTCAAGCGCGCCTATGATCTGTATGTCGCGGCGTCGAACGCGGGCTTTTCGAAAGCAAAGACGCATCTGGCGTATCGGCTGGCGGCGGGAACCTTTGGTCCCGCCGATTTCGCGCGGTCGCAGGCGCTTTATGCCGAGGCGGCGGAGAAGGGGCACCCGGCAGCCATTTTTGCGCTGACCTATTTCGCCGACACCCGCGCCGCCAATCTCGCACGGCTGCGGACGATTGCTTCGGCAGGCAATCCCGAGGGCAATCACTGGCTGTGCGAGGCGCATTTTGCCGCCAAGACGCTGGCCGGGGCGATCGAGGATTGCAGCGTTGCGGCGCGCGCGGGCTTTGCAGGGTCGCGGGCAATCCTGGCCGATGCATATGCCAAGGGGGTCGGCGTTACGGCCGATGCGAGCGAGGCGGCGCATTGGGCGAAGCTGGCGCGCGCGCTGCCCGAACTGCGCAAGGATCAGCGGGCGTTGATTGCGGGGATCGGGGAGTAGCGCTTTACCGATTGTCCCGGTCGCCGCCGCGAGGACGATCGTCAGGAGGGATAGCGGATCGCCATCACCTCCCACTCTTTCGGCCCTGACGGAAGCTGGACCACGCGCAAATCGCCGACCGCGGCGCCGCGCAGCGCACGGGCGAGGGGGCTGTTCCAGCCGATCCGGCCGTCGCCCGCCTCGGCCTCGTCGTCGCCGACCAGCGTGACGGTGCGCCGCGCATCGTCGTCGTCGGCGAGTTCGACGGTGGCGCCGAACCAGATGCGGCTCTTGTCGGGCTGCTCGGCGGGATCGACGACGCGCGCCGCCTTCATCCGGCGCGCAAGGAACGAGAGCCGCCGGTCGATTTCGCGGAGGCGCTTGCGGCCATAGATATAGTCGCCATTTTCGCTGCGGTCGCCATTGCCCGCCGCCCAGCTGATCACGTCGACCAGTTTTGGCCGCTCGTCACCGAGCAGCGCGTCGTACTCGGCGCGCAGCGCGGCATAGCCTGCGGGGCTGATGATGTTGCTGTGTTCCCCCGCCACGCGGGCTTATCCCGGCGTACGTTTGCCGAGGTAGAAGCTGAGCGGCGCCTGCGGCAACGTCTTGCCGGGTTGCAGCGTGTCGTAGACGACCGCATTTTCCAGCACGCGCTGCACGTAATTTTTGGTCTCGAAGATCGGAATCGCCTCGATCCAGTCGAGCATCTCGATCGATCCGGTGCGCGGATCGCCATTGGCGCGTAGCCACTTGTTCACATTGCCGGGACCGGCGTTGTAGGCGGCGACCGCGAGCGGGTAGCTGCCGCCATAATAGCGCAGCATCTGCTGGAAATAGGTCGATCCCAGCGTCATGTTGTAATTGGTGTCGGTGGTGAGCAGGTCGCGGGTGTAGGAAAGGCCGAGCTTGCCCGCGACTTCGTTCGCGGTGCCGGGCATCAGCTGCATCATGCCGCGCGCCCCGGCATGGCTGATCGCCTGCCGGTCGAACTGGCTTTCCTGCCGGGTGATCGCGTGGATGAAGGTCCAGTTGCCTTCGTGCCCCGCGGGCACGCGGACGGTCGGGAAGCCCGCGACTTCGACGGCGTCGAGGCTGTTCGCCTGCGCGCTGCGGCCGATCATCACGCCGAGGTCGGGGCGACCGATCTGCGACGCCAATTGCCCGGCGAGGACATGGTCGGCGGGCGAGGTGGCCTTTTGCGACAGCGCACGCAGGAACAGGGTCTGCTCACGCCAGGCCCCGATTTCGCCGAGCGCGCGCGCGGCGCGGACGAGCCGGTCATCGGCAAAGGCGCGCTTTTCATCATCGCTGACCCGAATCGTGGGATTGGGTGTCGGCTTGGGCTGCGGACGGCCCAGCCGTTCGAGCGCGAGCTGGCCGTAAAATTGGTCGTAATGCTGCGCGGCGTCGGCGAAATGCGCGTCCGCGGTCGATCGGTCCCCGGCGGCAAGCGCGGCGCGGCCGGCCCAGTAGAAACCCTTGGTGCGCGTCTGCGCCGATCGCGCGGCTTCGCCATAGGCGCGGTACAGCCGCACCGCCTCGGCTGGGCGGCGCAAATCCTTGAACGCCAGCTGCCCGGCGAGCCACGCCAGCGACGTATAATCGTCGCGGACGGCGAGCGGGGTTTCGCGGATCGCCGTTCCCGGCGGGAACGCGTCGTCGATTTGCCGTGCGATATTATAGGCGGTCAGCTTGTCGCCGCCGCTGTCGGCCAGCCGCGCGTTGGTGAGCAGCGTTTCGATCCATTCCTCGGGATCGGTCGGCGCTTTGGCCAGCGTGCGGGGTGCAGCGAGCAGGGCGCGCGCTTCGCCGACGCGGCCGGTCTGGCGCAGCCAAGTCGCCTTGTCGGTGATGTACCCGGCGTCGGTGCGGACCAGCGACGGGTTGGCGCTTTCGACCGCCGACGCCTGGAACGCCGCGTCGACCGCGCTGCTGCGCATCGCGAGGCGCGCGGCAAAGATGCTGCGGCGTTCGGGCGAGGTATAGGCGAGCTGGCGGCTCGCCGCGCCAGTGGCGCCCGACCACAGCAGCCGGTCCATCCGCGCGTCATGGTCGGCGACCGACAGCGCGCCCGGAAACAGGCTGAGCGCGCGGCTGACCTCATATTCGTCGAGCGCTCCGCCGGTCCAGGCGCGGCGCACCGCGGCGTTGGCATCGTCGCGGCGGCCCGATGCGTTCAGTGCCATCGCATGGCGTAGATGCCCGCTGGGCGTCTGCGGGGGATAGGCCTGAAAATAGGCGAGGGTGCGCGCGGGGTCGAAGCTGTCGATCGCGATCGCCTTTTCGGCGCGGACGCGCATCTTGTCGGCGTCGGGCCAGCCCTTGTTCGCCATCAGAAAGCGCGACAACTGATCGAACGAGGCGCCGGTGTTGGCGGTCAGGCGGCGCCATTCCATCACCGCATCGCCGACCGAACTGGTCGCTGGCGGCGGTCCCGATGTCGACGCGAGGCCCATTTGCGCGCGATACCACTGCATCTGTTCGGGGGTCAGTTCGCTTGCCTGAGCGGTGGTCGGGACGAGCAGCGCAAAGGCCAAGGCCAGACGAGAAATTCGGGGCAGCGTAATCATGGCGGCCATGTTAGTGGCAAACTCCTTGCGGGGCGCTGAATAGGCGTCCATTAGCGGCGCGCCGTCGGGACTCTACCGGCTGGCCCGTGTTTTTGTAAAGGAGCGGGGCATGTTTTCGGGGTCTATTCCCGCCTTGGTGACGCCATTTCGCGATGGGGCGTTCGACGCTCCGGCATTTGCGCGGCTGGTCGACTGGCAGATCCATGAAGGCACCAGCGCGCTCGTGCCGTGCGGGACAACCGGCGAAAGCCCGACATTGGGGTTCGACGAACATTATCAGGTGATCGACAGCTGCATCCAGGCGGCGGCGGGGCGCGTGCCGGTGATCGCGGGTTGCGGATCGAACGATACCGCGACCGCGGTTCGCCACATGCGCTATGCGCAGGCCGCTGGGGCAGCGGCGGCGCTGATCGTCGCGCCTTATTACAATCGGCCAAGCCAGGCCGGGATGCTTGCGCATTTTCAGGCGCTCGCCGACGCCAGCGACCTGCCGATCGTCGTCTATAACGTCCCCGGCCGCACCGTCGCCGACATCGGCGCCGAGACGCTGTGCAAGCTCGCCGAAATCCCCTCGGTCGTCGCGATCAAGGATGCCAGCGGCGATCTGGCGCGGGTGACGATGCATCGCGCCGGGGCGGGCAACGACTTCTGCCAACTCAGCGGCAACGACGACCTGTGGCTGCCGCACGCGGTGTTGGGCGGCGTCGGCTGTATCTCGGTCACCGCCAATGTCGCGCCGCGCCTGTGCGCCGATTTTGCCGCGGCGTGCGCTGCCGCCGACTGGGCCCGCGCACTGACGCTGCACGACCGGCTGTTCGACCTGCATCAGGCGATGTTCTCCGACACCTCGCCGGGGCCGGTCAAATATGCGCTGTCGCGCGTCCACGACTGGTTTTCGCCCGAAGTGCGCCTACCTATCATTCCGGCGAACGATGCGTCGCGCGCCGCCGTCGATGCCGCATTGTCCGCGGCAGGAGTGATCTAGGTTACGTCATGGCCCGTCCGCAGTCCGCCGCCGAATTCGACAAGAAAAAGATCGTCGCCGAAAACCGGCGCGCGCGCTTTGACTTTGCCATTGAACAGGTGTTCGAGGCGGGGATCGCGCTGCAGGGGACCGAGGTCAAATCGCTGCGTTTCGGCGAAGGCACGATCGCCGAGAGCTATGCTGAGGTGAAGGGCAGCGAGGTGTGGCTGATCAACAGCAACATCCCCGAATTCAGTCACGGCAACCGCCACAATCACGAACCGAAGCGCCCGCGCAAGCTGCTGCTCAGCGGCAGGGAGATCAACAAGATGTACGCCGCCGTCGCGCGGCAGGGCATGACGCTGGTCCCGCTGTCGGTCTATTTCAACAGCCGCGGCCGTGCCAAGGTCGAACTCGCGCTCGCCAAGGGCAAGAAGGCACATGACAAGCGGGAGTCGATCAAGGAACGCGACTGGAAGCGCGACAAGCAGCGTCTGATGAAAGAGCGCGGGTGAGCGGCGGCAAGCCCCGGGACAAGGCGGCGGTGATGAACTGGATCCGCCGCAATTCGCCGACGCGCGAAGAGCTGCTGGCCAGCCGCTTCGTCAAGCCGTTTGCGCACCGCGTTGCGCATAGCCATTTGTGGCGTTTTACCCGCACCTCGGTACCGCGCGGTACCGCGCTGGGGCTGTTCGTCGGGATATTCTTTCTGATCCCGGGTATCCAGATATTGGGCGTCGCGCTGCTCGCGCTGCCCGTCCGCGCCAATATCCCGATCGGTGCCGCAATGACGTTCCTGTCGAACCCGGTCACGACGCCGTTCATCATCCTGGCGTCGGTGTGGCTCGGCGACTGGCTGTTTGGCCTGCAAGCCAACAGCGCCACCTTTTCGGCGATGATCGAGCATGGTGCGTCGGCGGGCGAATGGGCGCGCTGGGCCTTTTCGGACGCGGCTCCGGCGATGCTGGGCGGGCTGCTGGTCATTTCGCTGGTGTCGGCAGCGCTGGGCTATGTGCTGGCGTCGGTGTTCTGGGACAATTGGATTCGCCTGCGCTGGCGGCGCAAATTGCAGCGGGCACGCGACCAACGACATGAGGCATCGACCAGCGACACCCCCGCCGGTTGAACGGCGCGCCCGCCGTCGTATAGCTGTCCCATTGCGATGCTGTGCCCCGCGGATGCGCCGCACGTCATCGCGTCGTTTTGAGAACTGGGGACTATCATGATGTTTTCGCATGTTTCGTCGCGCCTGATGGCGACCGCCGCGCTTGGCGCGATGCTGATTTCGGCGCTTCCCGCCGCGGCCAAGGAAAAGGCCGCCCCGGCGCCCGCCACCGAAAGCGCGGCCAAGCCCGAACTCGGTACCTTTGGCTTCGACACCGCGGGCATGGACACCATTGTCCAGCCGGGCGACGATTTCTATGCCTATGCCAACGGCACCTGGGCCAAGAACACCCCGATCCCCGCCGACAAGTCGAACTATGGCATGTTCACCGCGCTCGGCGACCTGTCGCAGGTGCGTACCCGCGAAATCCTCGACGCCGCCAAGGGCGATCCGAACAGCATGATCGGCCGCAACTATGCCGCCTATCTGGATGGCGCAGCCGTCGAAGCCAAGGGGCTGGCGCCGATCCAGCCGTGGCTTGCCAAGATCCGCGCCGTCGACAAGGCGGGGCTCGCGGCGCTGCTGGCCGAAGCCGATCGCAACGGCGTCCAACATTTCTTTGGCGGCTTCGTCGGGCAGGACGACAAGAATCCCGAAGTGTACATCTACACGATGTTTCAGGGCGGCATCGGCATGCCCGACCGCGATTTCTATCTGAAGGACAATGAGCGCAACGCGAAGCTGCAGGCCGCGTACCTCAAGCATCTGGAAAATGTCCTGACGCTGGCGGGCGAGGCCAATGCCGCGGCGCGTGCCAAGGCGATCTATGATTTCGAAAAGCAGATCGCGACCGTCCATTGGGACAAGAATGACAGCAGCGACGCGACCAAAGTCTATAACAAGATGACGATCGCCGAGCTCGCCGCCGCGGCGCCGGGTTTTGACTGGGCGACCTTCATTCGCGGCATCGGCGTCAAGGAAGATGCACTGCTGGTGTCGCAGCCGAGCGCCTTTACCGGCGAGGCAAAATTGCTTGCCGATGCGCCGATCGCGGTGCTGCGCGACATGCTGATGATCCGCAGCCTCGACGGCTTTTCGGGCGTGCTGCCCGACAAGTTCGCGCAGGAGGCCTTCTCCTTCTATGGCACCGCGCTGTCGGGCACGCCGCAGATGCAGGAACGCTGGAAGCGCGCGGTCGATTTCACCACCGGCAACCTCGGTGAGGCGGTCGGTCAGGACTATGTCGCCAAATATTTCCCGCCCGAAACCAAGGCGGCGATGGATGAACTTGTCAGGAATGTCCTTGCCGCAATGGGTCGCCGCATCGACGGCCTCGCGTGGATGCAGCCGCAGACGAAGGTCAAGGCGAAGCAGAAGCTGGCGAATTTCACCACCAAGATCGGCTATCCCGATCGCTGGAAGGATTACAGCAAGCTCGAGATCAAGGCCGACGACCTGTTTGGCAACGCGCTGCGGTCGAACCAGTTCGCGCACGACGACAATATCAGCCGCCTGGGCGATGACATTCGCAAGTGGGAATGGGGCATGACCCCGATGACGGTCAACGCCTATGCCAATTTCGGCATGAACGAGATCGTCTTCCCCGCCGCGATCCTGCAGCCGCCCTTTTTTGACCCGCACGCCGACCCGGCGATCAACTATGGCGGCATCGGCGCCGTGATCGGTCATGAGATCAGCCATCATTTCGACGACCAGGGCGCCAAATATGACGAGACCGGCAAGCTCGCCGACTGGTGGACCCCCGCCGACGTCGCGGCGTTCGAGGCCGCGGGCAAGGCGCTGATCGCGCAATATGACGCCTATGAAGTGCTGCCCGGCGAAAAGCTCGACGGGACGTTCACGCTGGGCGAGAATATCGGCGATCTGGCGGGGCTGACCGTTGCCTATGACGCGTACAAGGCGTCGCTCGGCGGCAAGGAAGCGCCGGTGCTCGGCGGGCTCACCGGCGACCAGCGCTTCTTCCTCGGCTGGGCGCAGGTGTGGCGGCGCAACTATCGCGACCAGAATCTGTCGCAGCGCATCACGACCGATCCGCATTCGCCCTCGATCCAGCGGACTTGGGTCTCGCGCAACCTTGACCCGTGGTATAAGGCGTATCAGATCAAGGAAGGCCAGAAGCTGTATCTGGCGCCCAAAGACCGCGTCCGCATCTGGTGATGCACCGATAAGAAAGACTGTCATTGACCGCGACGAGCCTGCCTTCCGCTGATTCCGATATCGGCAGGGGGGTGGGCTCCGCTGGTCCGCTGTCGGAGCCGCCGGGCCTGTCGCGCGTCGATATGGCCATACTCGGCGGGCTGGCGCTGCTGTCGACGCTGCTCCTGTTCTGGGCGACGCGTGACGCGGTGATTGCTGCCGGTTTCGTCGCCGGGCTCGCGGTTGCGGTCGGCGGCGTGTTGCTCGCGCGGCGCCTTTTTCCTACCACCGTCGCCGGTGAGGCGGTAGCGCCCGACTGGACGATGCTGCGCCAGGCGGTCAATCACGACGATGTGGCGATCGCGGTCACCGACCGTGCCGGACGGATGGTGTGCGCGAACGACCTCTTCGGCACCTGGATGGGCGGCTTCGTGACCCCGCCGGGGCTGCCACTCGAAGGACGCGGCGCCGAGCTGCTCAAAAATGCCGGGCGCATCGCGTGGCGCGATGGTGAGGGGCGCGTCGACGATCTGGCGATCGGCCATCTGCAACTGCGCGCGCAGGTGACGCGCACCGGTCAGGCGGAGGATTATCTCGTGTGGCGCTTTTCGGCGCTCGAACGGCTCGATCTCGCCTCTGAAATCACCCGGCATCTCGATGGCCCGGCGGGCCGGACCTTGAGCCACGCCGGGGTGATGGCGGCGCTGGTCAATGCCGAGGGGCGGTTGCGCGTCGCCAATCAGGCCTTTCTGCTCCGCGCGCTGGGCGAGGATGACGCCGGCCATTATGCCGGCCGCGATGTTGCCCCGATGTTGCGCATCGATGACGGCGGTGCGCTGTATTTCGCGCGCGAGGGCGACCGCGCGACCCCGGTACGGATGCTGCAAATCCCGCTGGCCCCGGCCGACAGCAATACGCCGGTGCTGCTCGCGATGCTCGACGAGGAAATGGGGCCGACCGATCGCGGTACTGCGCAGACCTATGTCGAAACCCTGCTGTCGCTGCTTCCATTCGGGCTGGCAATGGTCGATCGCGACGGGCGCTTTCTGTACATGAACCGCGCCTTTGTGCGCGCCGCCAATCTGGGCGAGGGCAAGATGCCGCGCTATCCCGGCGACATTGTGGTGGGCGAGGACAAGGGGCCACTCGCCGACATGATCCGCCGCCACAGCAGCGGGCAGCAGGTGGGCGGCGACCTGTCGATCCGGCTGGCGGGGCAAAGCGGCGAGCCCGTGTCGATGCGCGTCGTCGGGGTGCGCGGGCTCGGTGAGGCAGCGGTGCTGCTGAGCCTGAAGGATTCGAGCGAGGAATCGCGGCTGAAGCGTCAGGTCGCGCAGGCGTCGAAGATGCAGGCGGTCGGCCAGCTCGCGGGTGGCGTCGCGCATGACTTCAACAATATCCTGACCGCGGTGCTCGGCGCCTGCGACCTCATGCTGATGCGCCATACCCCGGGCGACAGCGACTATGACGACATCCAGCAGATCCGCAGCAACGCCAATCGCGCCGCCAGCCTGACGCGGCAATTGCTCGCCTTTTCGCGGCAGCAGACGTTGCGGCCGCAGATCCTGCAGCTGCCCGACGTGATTTCAGAGGTCTCACACCTCTTGAAGCGGCTGATCGGCGAAACGGTGCAGCTGGCGGTCCATCATGGCCGCGGGCTGGGCGCGGTGCGCGCCGATCCGGGGCAGCTGGAACAGGTGATCATCAACCTGGCGGTCAATGCGCGCGACGCGATGCCGGGCGGCGGGACGCTGACGATCGAAACCTATCCCGTGTCGGCGGCGGACGTGCGCCAGATGGGCAATGAATTCATGCCCCCCGCCGATTATTGCGCGCTCAAGGTCAGCGATACCGGCACCGGCATCGCGCCCGATGTGCTCCCCAAGATTTTCGAACCCTTTTTCACCACCAAGGATGTCGGCAAGGGAACGGGGCTGGGCCTGTCGACCGTGTACGGCATCATCAAGCAATCGGCGGGCTTCATCTTTGCCGACAGCAAGCCGGGGCAGGGGACCAGCTTTACCATTTACCTGCCGATCCATCGCAGCGGCAGCGAGACGCCGAGCACCGCCGCGCCGCCGCCGAAGCCCAAGAAAAGTCAGTGGGGCAGCGGCACGATCCTGCTCGTCGAGGACGAGGATATGGTGCGCGCGGTCGCTGAACGCGCGTTGACCCGCGCGGGCTATACCGTCGTCACCGCGTCGCAGGGTGAGGAAGGTCTCGAACGCTTTGCCCAGATGGCCGAGGTCGACCTGATCATCAGCGATGTCGTGATGCCGACGATGGACGGCCCGGCGATGGTGCGCGCGCTGCGCGCCAAGCGCCCCGACCTGCCCGTGCTGTTCATGTCGGGCTATGCCGAGGAACAGCTGCGTCAGTCGATCAACATCGACGATGTCGCCTTCCTGCCCAAACCCTTTTCGGTCGCGCAGCTCGCCGAGGCGACTTCGGCGGCGCTCGACGATGCCGCGCACAGGATGAAAAATGGCTGATAATCCGCGCATTCTGCTGGTCGAGGACGATGTGCTGATCGGGATGATGCTCGCCGACATGTTCGACGCGCTCGGGCTTCCCGAACCGGCGCAGGCATCGAGCAAGGACGAGGCGTTGGCAATCATCGCTGCCGAGCCGCTGGACGGCGCGCTGGTCGATATCAACCTCGGCGACGACAAGGGGTGGCCGGTCGCCGACGCGCTGGCCGATCGCGGCATCCCCTTTGCCTTCACCTCGGGCGGCGGCGACATATTGCCGCCCGCCCACGCGCATCGCCGCCTGGTCGGCAAGCCGTTCCGGATCAGCGATATCGAAGCGGCGTTGGCCGAGTTTGGGCGCTGAATTCCTCGTCGCCCCCGCGCAGGCGGGGGCCGCAATCGTACCTTTTCTTGCATCGCTGCATAAACCAACGGCGGCCCCCGCCTGCGCGGGGGCGACGTGGCAAATAAAATTTGTTCCCCTCTTGTTCTGTAGGAACAAATGACGTACATGGTTCCGGCGTTGCGGTGGTTCAGCCTTCGCTTTAGAGCAGGAAAGGACGGCACATGGCCGGTCAATTGTCACTCGTCGAATCGGGGAAATCAGTGAACAACACGGACAGGCAAAAGGCGCTCGACGCCGCGCTCGCGCAGATCGACCGCGCCTTTGGTAAGGGCTCGGTGATGAAATTGGGCTCGAAGGAGGCGATGCAGGTCGAGGCGATCTCGACCGGGTCGCTCGGCCTCGACATCGCGCTCGGCGTCGGCGGCCTGCCGCGCGGTCGCGTCATCGAAATCTACGGCCCCGAAAGCTCGGGCAAGACGACGCTGGCGCTGCACACGCTGGCGGAAGCGCAAAAGACCGGCGGCACCGTCGCCTTCGTCGATGCCGAACATGCGCTCGACCCCGTCTATGCGCGTAAGCTGGGCGTCAACATCGACGAATTGATCGTGTCGCAGCCCGACACCGGCGAACAGGCGCTCGAAATCGTCGACACGCTGGTGCGCTCGAACGCGATCGACGTACTCGTCGTTGACTCGGTCGCCGCGCTCGTGCCGCGCGCCGAAATCGAGGGCGAGATGGGCGACAGCCATGTCGGCCTGCAAGCGCGCTTGATGTCGCAGTCGCTGCGCAAGCTCACCGGTTCGATCAGCCGCTCGCGCTGCATGGTGATCTTCATCAACCAGCTGCGCATGAAAATCGGTGTGATGTACGGCAACCCCGAAACGACGACCGGCGGCAATGCGCTCAAATTCTATGCCTCGGTCCGCCTCGACATCCGTCGCACCGGCCAGATCAAGAATGGCGACGAAATCGTCGGCAACACGACCAAGGTCAAGGTCGTGAAGAACAAGGTCGCGCCGCCGTTCAAGCAGGTCGAATTCGACATCATGTACGGGCAAGGGATTTCCAAGATCGGCGAGATCCTCGACATCGGCGTCAAAGCCGGGCTGGTCGAGAAATCGGGCGCTTGGTTCAGCTATGATTCGATCCGCATCGGCCAGGGCCGCGAGAATGCGAAGAATTTCCTGACCGAGAATCCCGAATTGCGCGAACGGCTCGAAGCCGCGATCCGCGGCCGCACCGATGCGGTCGCCGAAGAAATGATGATCGGCTCCGACGAGGACGGCGACGACGATAATTGATCCCGATCCGGTCGGCTCGCACCGGCGGACCGACCGGGAAACGGCGGCGGGTCTTCAGCCCCCTTGTAACTACGGGCACCTGCACTCCCCTCTCCCCGCAGGTGGACCCGTCGGCCGTTGACCTCTCTACCGCGCCAGACCGCGACAGTATGTGCTGCGGTCCGCTTTGGGGTGGATTTAAGACATTCCCCTCCCTAAAAGAGAGGGGAGAAGAAACGACTGGTGACCGCCACTCTCAATTCGTTATCCCGGCCTTCGCGGGGATGACGATAGTGGTACGTCAGCTATCGGCGGTTAGCTGAAGGCCAGCGGATGCTGAGAACCGATAAGCGATCTGGAGGCACTAAAGCTTCCGGGGGGCGGGGCCTTTCGGCCGCTCCGCCCCCCGTCTGCATCGGGGGCAAGTGGGGATTTCCCGGTGGGGGCAGGGGGCATCAGGGACCAGACCGATGCCCCCCACCGCTCCATTGAGCGGAACACTCGGGAACATCTGAAACTATTCAATTGCCGTGCCAATTTGGCGCGGCGACGGATTTGGGCGGGAGACGGTGGTTAGCGATTTCTTACCGGCGCCGCGCACTGTCAAATATTCCGACACGACAAAACGTCATTCCGGCGAAGGCCGGGATCGCACCCTTGCGCCCTGACGCGTTGGCGAGATCCCGGCCTTCGCCGCGATGCCGAATGTGTACTGGTTCAGCTTCGTTCATCGACCATTCAGCCCTTTGACTACATTTGTAGTCGCGTTGCAGTTCAGCGATGCCAATGGGAGGGGTTCTGATGGCAGAAAGAGCAAGCGAGTCGGAGATGCAGGTGCTGTCGGCCCTGTGGGACGACGCCCCGCAAACCGCGGCCGATCTGACCGCCCGGGTGGGCAAGGCCAATGGCTGGACGCAGGCGACGGTCAAGACGTTGCTGGCGCGGCTGGTTCAGAAGGGCGCGGTGGCCGCCGAGGCCGATGGCCGACGCTACCTCTATAGCCCCGCGATCGAGCGTGCCGATGCCGTGGGCGAGGAATCGCAGCGCTTCGTTGACCGCCTGTTCGGTGGCCGCGTCAGCCCGCTGATCGCGCATCTTGCCGATCGCGAAGCCTTGTCGGACACCGATATCGCCGAAATCGAAGCCTTGCTGCGGAAGCTCAAGTCATGAGCGCCGCGACCTGGATGCAGGTGTGGAGCGACACGATGCTCACCACCGCGCTGCTCGTCCTGGCCGTGCTGCTGATCCGCAAGCCCTTTGCGCGTCATTTCGGGCCGCGGCTGGCGTATAGCCTGTGGCTGATTCCGGCGCTGCGGCTGGTCTTGCCGCCGCTGCCCTTCGCCGATCCGGTCGCCGCGCCCGAAAGCATCGACGTGATGCTGGTTGTGGTCGATACGGCGATGACCGCACCGGTCGCCCCGAGCTGGTCGGTCGCCGATGCCATGCCCTATGTCTTTGTCGTGTGGGCTATCGGCATGGCCGCGGTGCTGACGATGGCCCTCTTGTCACATCGCCGGTTTCGCGTCACCGTGCTCGCCGAAGCGGTCGAGCTGGAGCCGATCGGGACGATCCGGCTGGTGATGACTGACGCGGTCGATGGCCCCGTCGCTTTTGGTCTGTGGCGGCGTATCATCGCGGTGCCGCAGGACTTCTTTGCCCGCTACGCCGCCGACGAGCGTGCGCTCGCGGTCGACCACGAGCTGGCACATCATCGCCATGGCGATTTGTGGGCGAATGCCGCGGCGCTCGTGCTGCTGGCGTCGCAATGGTTCAATCCGTTCGCCTGGCGCGCGATCCGCGCCTTCCGCTTCGATCAGGAGGCGGCGTGCGATGCCCGCGTGCTGACGATGGCCGACGCCGACATGCGCGATGAGCGCACCGCCCGCTATGCGACCGCGATCGCCAAGGCGGCGGTGGGGTCGCGGCTGTCGCTGGCGGCGCCGATGGCGGTTCACGATAATTTGCAGGAGAGGCTGACAATGTTGATGCGGAGGGATATTTCGAAACGGCGCGGGCTGACCGGTCGGCTGCTCGTCGGTGGTGCAATCTTGTCAGTGCTGGCAATGACAGCAACAATGGTTCCGGCGGGCATTGTCATGGCTAAGGTTCAGACAGTCGATATGACGATGCCGCCTGAGCCGCCGATGGCACCTATGGGCCCGCCAGAGGCGCCCGACTCGCCTGGCCTCATCATTTTCTCCGAACCTAACACGGAAGCCAAAGCTGACCGGGCGGGCAAGACGCGCGAAATGCGTCGGATCGTTATCCACCGCGACGGCGCCGAAGAAATCGATGCACAAGCCGAGACGAAGTCGCCAACAGTGATGGTCGTTCGCGCTGACGGCGAGGTGGAAGCGCGGCACATCCAGATTCGCGCCCCAAGCAGCCTGTGGAATGATGAGGCGGGGCTGAAGCGCAAGGAGCAAGATGCTGCCCGCAAATGGGACGAGAAGACTGCCGAGAAGCTGGAAACGAAACGCAAGGAACGCCTTCGCATTGCCGTGGCACCGGTGCCGCCGCTGCCGCCGCTGCCGCCGATGCCTCCGATCCCCGCGATGCCGCATGGCGCTTGGTCGTCGGTGCATGGCCAGACGATGGTGCTGGGCAAATGCGGCGACAGCAAAAAGGCCGCGCCGATCGTCAACCGCCACGAGACCGACGGCAGCAAGCGCACCCGCGTTCATATGTTCGCGTGCAATGACAGCGCCGAGGGCAAGGCCGCGCGATTGTCGGCGCTCAAGAAAGCACGCGAATCCTTTGCCGACGGTGAACGCGCCAGCGGCCTGTCGGACGACATGCGCGCCAAGGTCGCCGCCGATCTGGACAAGGCGATCGCCGAGATCGAGAAATCGGGCAACTAAGCCCGACCAGCTTCGGCGCCAGCCTTTGCTCCCCGGTGGGGCTGGCGGCAGGGGCGGGGAAAGGGAGCGGGCAACCGCTCCCTTTTTCGTGGGCGGGATTTGAGTCGTTCCCCTCCCATCTAGGGAGGGGTTAGGGG
>NZ_SCMU01000053.1 GCF_005503695.1 Sphingopyxis sp. 2PD | reverse complement strand
TGACCGGCCCCCACCGAGTGGTCCGCTGGGATTGTTAGTGCATTGACGCGTCCATCGCCAGTGTTGGCCGCAGGTGGAGCGAAGCGGAACCGGCGGGCGACACTGGCGATGGAACGGCCTCCGGCGCCGGTGGTCGATATCCCAGCGAGCTGTGCGGCCGGACGGTGTTGTAATGCCGCCGCCAAGCCTCGATCAGGATCCGGGCCTCCGCGAGCGAGTAGAAGATCTCGCCGTTGAGCAGCTCATCGCGCAGGGATCCGTTGAAGCTTTCACAATAGCCATTCTCCCATGGCGATCCGGGCGTGATATACAGCGTCTTCACGCCGATCTGGGCGAGCCATTGCTGCACCGCCGTCGCGATAAACTCCGGGCCGTTGTCCGACCGGATATGCGCCGGCGGCCCACGCGTGACGAACAGCTCGGCCAGTGCCGCGAGCACGTCGTCGCTCTTGAGCTTACGCGCCACCGGCAACGCCAGGCACTCCCGGCTCGCCTCGTCGATGATCGACAGGATCCGGTATTTGCGACCATCGTGCGTCCGGCCCTCGACGAAGTCGTAGGACCAGACATGGCCGGGATATTCTGGCCGCAGCCGGATGCACGATCCGTCGTTCAGCCACAGACGCCCGCGCTTCGGCTGCCTTTGTGGCACCTTCAGCCCTTCGCGGCGCCAGATACGCTCAACCCGCTTGCGGTTCACATGCCACCCCGCATCGCGTAGCAACGCCGTCACCCGGCGATAGCCATAACGACCATATTGCCGGGCCAGTGCGATGATATCCTCAGTGAGGGCCGCTTCGTCATCCGCCCCGCGTGGCGCCTTGCGCTGCGTCGATCGGTGCTGCCCGAGCACGCGGCACAGCCGCCGCTCGGACACCGGCATCATCATTCTGATGTGGTCGATACAGCGCCTGCGGCGTGCGGGGCTCAGAAGTTTCCCCGGGCAGCCTCCTGCAGGATCAGCTTGTCCAGCGTCAGGTCCGAGATCGCACGACGAAGCCGCGCATTCTCCTTCTCCAGATCCTTCATCCGACGCGCCTGATCGGTCTTCAGGCCGCCATATTCCTTGCGCCACCGATAATAGGTCTGCTCGCTGATCGCGATCCGACGACACGCCTCGGCGGTCGTAGCGCCCTGCGCAAGCACAACCTCCGCCTCACGTAGCTTGCCGATAATCTCTTCCGGGCGATGCTTCTTGCTCGGCATTCTATATCTCCTTCGTCGTCCAAAATATCATCAATTTTGGACCACTCAGAAGGGGGCAGATCAA
>NZ_SCMU01000052.1 GCF_005503695.1 Sphingopyxis sp. 2PD | reverse complement strand
GCGGGCTGCTTTGGGGAGGGAAGCGGGCTTAGCCGCTCCTCCCCGGAACGGGGAGGGGGACCAGCGAAGCTGGTGGAGGGGCACCATCGGTTTGCCTTGCCGCCGAAGTCGTACTCCACCGCGAGGCTCCCGGAAAGCGCAGTTCTTTAGGCCCGGCGCTGCGGTAACCTCCTGTGCCCCTCCACCACCCTTCGGGTGGTCCCCCTCCCCCGTTGGGGGAGGATCGGCTACGTCCGCAATCGGTCGCTAACCGCCATTCACCCGGCGCCAGCACTGGACAAGGCCGCGCGCCTCTGGTGAAGCGCCGTCATGGCCGACGTCAAATTGCATCCCGACTGGCTCGCCCGCATCGGCGGCGAGTTTGCGCAGCCCTATATGGCGGCGCTCAAGCAATTTCTGGAGGGCGAGCGCGCGAGGGGGAAGGCGATTTTTCCGCGGCCGCGCGACTGGTTCGCGGCATTGGATGCGACGCCGCCAAGGCAAGTCCGCGTCGTGATATTGGGGCAGGACCCCTATCACGGGCCGGGGCAGGCGCACGGGCTCTGCTTTTCGGTGCAGCCGGGGGTGCGGGTGCCGCCGAGCCTCGTCAACATCTACAAGGAAATGGAAAGCGACCTTGGCATCGCGCGTGCGCGCCACGGCTATCTCAAATCCTGGGCAAGCCAAGGCGTGCTGCTGCTCAACAATTGCCTGACGGTCGAAAGCGGCATGGCGGCGTCGCATCAGGGCAAGGGGTGGGAGAAATTCACCGACGCGGTCGTCGCGGCGGTCGCCGCCGATCCGGCGCCGAAGGTGTTCATCCTGTGGGGCAGCCATGCGCAGAAGAAGGCGGCGAATGTCGCGGGCCTGAAGGAGCGGGAGCTCGGCGCGGGTAGCCCGCATCTGGTGCTGCGCGCGCCGCACCCCTCGCCGCTGTCGGCGCACAATGGCTTTTTCGGGTCGCGGCCGTTCAGTCAGGCCAATGATTTTCTGGCGGCGCAGGGACGCGGGACGATCGACTGGCGCCTGCCGGACGAACCCGGCGCATGAACCTGCTCAGCGATCCGCTGACGTTCGCGGTGCTGGCGCTGGCGGTGATCCTGCTGGGGCTGGCCAAGGGCGGGCTTGCGGGGGTCGGGGCGCTTGCGACGCCGATCGTGGCGCTGGTGCTGCCGCCGACGCTTGCCGCGGCGCTGCTGCTGCCGATCCTGATCGTGCAGGATGTCGTCAGCGTGTGGTCGTTCCGCAAGACATGGGACGGGTGGATCATCGGCTGGATGCTGCCCGGCGCCGCGGTCGGCATCGCCGCGGGCTATTTCTACGCCGAGCAGGTCGACGAGGCGAAGCTGATGGCGGCGCTGGGCGCGATCACGCTGGCGTTCGGGCTGTATCGCCTGTGGGTCGAGCGCGGCGGACGCGTGGTTGCGGCGTCGAGTTCGCCGGGCTGGGTCGGCAGCCTGTTCGGGATCGCCACCGGCTTTACTAGCCAGATCGCGCATGCCGGCGGGCCGCCGTTCCAGATGTGGGTTACCCCGCGCCGCCTGCCGCATCTGGTGTTTGTCGGAACGAGCTCGGTGCTGTTCGCGGCGATCAACTGGATCAAGGTTCCCGCCTATATCGCGCTCGGCGCCTTTCCGCGCGAGGTGCTGGTGGCGGCGGCGCTGCTGATGCCGCTGGCGATCGTGTCGACCTTGCTGACGGTACGCTGGCTGAAACGGATCGATGGCGCGCGCTTCTATGTGATCATCTATCTGCTGATGGTGGTGCTCGGCGCCAAGCTGATGTGGGATGGGGTGACGGGATAGGGGGCGACTTGCGGTGGTAAAGCGCGTAGGCTGCGTGGCGACGGGCAGAGGCGTCCGTCCCCTTTCAAGGTATTGACCATGGCCAAAGGCCAGAAAAAGACGAACCGCGAAGTCCGCAAGCCCAAGGCCGAAAAGCCCAAGAAGCCGAATGCGAGCAATCCGTCGACCAAGGTCGGGGTGGTTGCCGGCCTCGACAATATGAAGAAGTAACCGCGCCGCGCCATGCCTCCCCCGACGATATTGGTCGACGCCGACGCCTGTCCGGTAAAGGACGAGATCTACAAGGTCGCTTGGCGCCACGAGGTGCCGGTGAAGGTGGTCAGCAATAGCCGGCTGCGTGTTCCCGAGCATCCGTTGATCGAGCGGGTGGTGGTGTCGGATGGCTTTGATGCCGCCGACGACTGGATTGCCGAAGCGGCGGATGCGGCGAGCGTCGTGATTACCGCCGACATATTGCTCGCCGACCGCGCTTTGAAGGCGGGGGCGATCGTGCTCGGCCCCAATGGCAAACCCTTTACGACGGCGTCGATCGGCCCCGCGATCGCGACGCGCGCGATCATGGCCGACCTGCGCGCCGGGATGGACGGGCGGACGGGCGGACCGCCGCCCTTTTCTAAGGCCGACCGGTCGCAATTTTTGCAGGCGCTCGACGCGGCGCTGGTCCGGTTGAAGCGCGGGTAGCGGCGCTTCCGCCGGTTGACCGCAACGCGGCGTCGCCGCATGTTGACGCGATGGCCCGACTCTACACCAGCTTCGCCGAATTCTGGCCCTTTTACCTGCGCGAGCATAGCAAGGCATCGACCCGGGCGCTCCATTATGTCGGCACGACGCTGGTCGTGCTGATCGCGATCGCGGCGGTGCTGAGCGGGCGCTGGGGGTGGCTGATCGCGCTGCCGCTGGCGGGATATTTCTTTGCGTGGGTGGCGCATTTCGGGGTCGAGAAGAACCGGCCCGCGACCTTTACCTATCCGCTGTGGAGCCTGGCCTCCGATTTCAGAATGTGGGGGCTGTGGCTCACCGGGCGGCTGGGGGCGGAACTCGACAAGGC
>NZ_SCMU01000051.1 GCF_005503695.1 Sphingopyxis sp. 2PD | reverse complement strand
CACGTAGCTTGCCGATAATCTCTTCCGGGCGATGCTTCTTGCTCGGCATTCTATATCTCCTTCGTCGTCCAAAATATCATCAATTTTGGACCACTCAGAAGGGGGCAGATCAATCGAACGTCAGCGACTTGTCGACGCCGCCGCCAATCGAAAACTGCTGCGACGTGCTGGCGTACGTGGAGCACGGATGCAACATAGCATGCTAAAAAGCACGTAAATCTGCGATTTGTCAGACGCTTCCTAATCTGGGGGCCACTGGTTCGAATCCAGTCGGGTGCACCATTTCCGTTCAGCTTTGGGCACCAAGTGCGGCGGAGTGCCGATTGCAGCTCGCGACAGAGCGGCTTTCGATCCGGAGATACGGATTTCCCTATGTCCGACTTCGACGCGATCAACGAGCAGACGGATATAATCCCTTCGCGCTGCTGAGGCCTGGCCGCGCAGCTTATTCCGCATCAAAGAGCCGAATTTCTCCACAATCTCGGGCGTGATGCGACGCTCGCCATCATCAATCTGCCGCTCCAAAGCATTAATATCGACTGCAATCGCGCGCTTCTGTGCCGCGATGTTGGCAATTTCAGCAGCAACCTGTGGATCGTCAGGGGCGTAAAGGCCGGAGCGAACCAGTTTAATCACGTTGGCGCTTTCGCCATCGAGCAGTGTCAGGCGAGCACGAAGCTGCTTCAGGCCTTCGCGGCGACCGACCTGAACTTCTTCGCTGCGATCGATCCAAGCGGATAACAGCGCTTTGAGCCGGTCGGGGCCGAGAACATGTTCAGCAACAGCGTCCACGACCAGATCGTCGAGCGTATCCATTCGAATGCGCCGACCGGGACATTGAGATACACCGCTCGCGGCGCGTCGATGACAAGCATAGTAGCGGTATCGTCCACCCTTGCCAGTCGACGTCGTCATGCCGCCCCCGCAGCCGTCGCCCCCGCAGCCGCAGATGACGGAGCCTGTCAGAAGGTTGCCGTTGGTCTTAACCGCAGCAACTCCCATCTTTGGATCGCGCGCAGTCATCTGCGCCTTGGCGGCATAGAACAGCTCTTCGCTGATCAGCGGAGGAACGGGGATTGGCACCCATTCGTTCTCGGGGCGCGCTTCTCCCGTGCGGGAGTCGCGCTGATTATAGAATGCGACACCAATATAAGCGGTGTTGGTCAGAATGGCGTGGACGTTGGACACGCTAAACGGCTTGCCCCGCAGACGTTCACCCCGTTCATTCAAGAGCCGGGCGAGATTCGTGATACCAATTGGTCGGCCCCTGTATCTATGCACGTAGGTTTCAAAGGCAAGGGGAGGGATATGTTGGGTCTCGGGATCAATCACGAGCCTTCTACGGTCTTTGCCCTTGGCTTGAGGGACAGCGACAGTTTTGTAGCCGATTGGCGGTGTCTGACCGTTCCAAAAGCCATTCACAGCATTAGCCAGCATCGTGCGCTTCACGTGCTTAGAGTTTTCTGCGCTATGATATTCATCGAACAGCGCGAGCATGCCGACGGACAAATCCGCAGCGGGATCATCGCCGAAGGCCTGGGTGATGGAAATGATCCGCACTTTGTGTCGCCGAAGCTTCTCTTTGTATTGCATGAAGTGAAGCGCGTTACGGAATAGCCGCGATAAGGAATGAACGAGGATGATATCGACGGGTCTGTCGTCGCCCATGGCGAGGGCTATCATCGCCTGAAACTCGGTTCGCCCATCCTTGGTGGCGCTTGCGCCCGCGTCGATGAAGGTTGCGGCTTTGCAGGCACCATGTTCGGCGATCCAGCGTTCGGCCCAATCGATCTGATCTGTGATCGACAGCTCATTGTCCGCCTGCTTGCGCGTGGAAACACGGGCATAGATAGCCACCCGCTTTCCCTGATGATCTTTACTCATGCGGGCTTACTCCAAACAGCTCTGCGATCGCGATGCCGAACCATCGATCAATGAGTTCGGCCTCGGCCGGAATCGACGACCATGAATCATCGAAGTGGTAACTGACAAGAGGAAGGACCGCGTCGTTCGTCTTGATGTGCTGTCGCGTTCTGGGACGCGCTCGGGATGGCTTTGTCTGCATCCCCAGTTTTTGGCCCGGCTAGGAATCGCGTAAGCGGAGGGTCACTGGCGTCAGGTGCGCAAGCGGTGATGTGATCGCTGTGTGTCACCTACGTCATCATCAGCGAACGTCAGCATCGGGATTGAAATTCATGTTCGGTTTCGGTGAGACGCAATGTGCAACGGGTGCAGCCGAAAAATCGAATTAGAGTGATGATCAGGCAAGCTGTTTCGCGAACGATTTGCCGTAACCGCCATGGAAAATAAGACCATGACCACTCTCTTAAAGTGCTGAGCTACGTTGCAAGCGTAACCACTAGGCTAGTGCGGTCGCCCTCTCATTTTTAGCTTCGCCCCTCCTACAGATCGCAAAAAGACTACGAAAGTTTACTATTTTGCAGTATGAGACGCGAACTGCGGGTGACACATCGGAGTGAGCACGATGGAGCCGAATCTGGAGGATGTTGGGGAACAGGCGCTTGCGGCGGAAAGACGCTACGGCGACGACGCTGTCGAGATGATCACCGTGCGGATGATCGAGTGCCTGAAACTTAGAGAATATGTTGAAGCAGGATTTTGGTCTGCGGTTGCAAATCAGTTAAGCGGTGTGCAATCGATTAAAACCAATTTTTCACCTATTTCGTTTTCCGAGGAAATAAAGCCGCAAGCGAACGGGTGTTAGCGACCAAGTCGCTGATAATCAAATTGACTTTATGGCTTAACCGCTGAATTCATCTTCGATCGGTTGGCGTAGGTTCGACGCGGTCGAAATCAGCTGTATTGACTTCCAAAACCAAATGCATATCAATGCATGACCGGCCCGCGACCTCCCGGCTGGTCAAGCTTCTTTTGCGTAGCCATACCAAAAGAACAGAAAGGCCTCGTGACGTGCTCCCCTGAAATGTGACCGATTTTGAGTAGAGTCCGACACGAAGGAGTCGGACAGAATGAAGCGAAGCAGGTTCAGCGAAGAGCAGATCATCGCGATATTGAAGGA
>NZ_SCMU01000050.1 GCF_005503695.1 Sphingopyxis sp. 2PD | reverse complement strand
GTGGGGGCGTGGCGGGAGGTTGGGTGAGCGGATAACCCCGGCACAATGACTGGCAGAAATTTATCACGCACTATGACCTAGACCGAAACGCCATTCGCTTTTCGGTACCCGTCATGCGGCAGCGCCAATGGCACAGATCTTCACTTACACCGAAATGCTGTGCGATATCAGAGATGGACTGGCCGCTACTGCGGTGATGATAGAGCGCCGCTTGGGGAAGCAGAAGTGCTCCTCCTAGCCAATCGGCTTCCTCCTCCTGCTCATCCGAATAGTCTGAGAGCAGCACTAACCCCGCAGGTGAAACTTGAACGCTGGCTGGCGTGTGGTCTAGAATCGAATGTGCAAGCTCATGCATCAATGTCGAAGCTTGGCGACGCTTGCTCTGTGCAGAGTTGAGCACGATGAGGAGTAGGCCATCTTCTGCAAGCGTCATACCGGACCAGCTGTCGGGGTCGCGCTGAAGAAGTTGGGTGGCATGCTGAGGCGGCAGATCGAGTTCGTCTGCGCCCAAAACATGGGCTCCCAGCGATTCAGCGTAAATCCATGGATCAAGCTTCTCGAGCGGGCCTAGACCCAGCGACGCCCGCGCAGCCTCTGATAGCCTCTCGGACTCGGCCTTAAACCCCCGACGCATTCCTACTGTTGCTGCAACGCCAGTCGGGCATCTTTCGCCCTTTGAGCAGCCAAGATGAGCTCTGCCAACGACTCAGCAGTGTCAGGAGAAAAGGTCTTCTTCTTGCGAAAGTGGACGACCGCAGGCCGCTTAGCTGGTCCGTCATTTGTTTCGATTCCTAGGAAGATAGCCGGGTCAACGCCGAGCCAGCGACATATCTTCGCGAAGGTCGCGAGATCTGGAACGTTGCCATTCTCAACTCGCGACAACGTAGCCGAACTGACTCCTGCCTCGGCAGCGGCCGACCTGATACCGCGGGTGCCACGCTTTTTAGCGATAAGGCGCCCCAAATCCTCGATGGGCAGGGTTTCCATAAAAATCTCCAACAGGGCCCTTGACTCCCCCGGGCCAGCGGCGATAGTGTCTCACGTGTAAGACAAGTCGTCTCGTGACTGATACTGCCTTACCTGAGAGACGGGGAATCATGCCGCGCTCTCTGAGTCAAGAGATAGTGCGGCAAGGTTTCGCTTCAATGAGCAGAAAGGCAGTAACATGAGCGGCAAGAATCAATATGTGGTTCGGAATGGTAATGGATGGGGCGTCCGTGGAGAGGGCAACAGCCGCCTCACCGGTTCTTTCTCCACGCAGGCTCAGGCGATCGAGCGCGGACGCGACATCGCCAGGAACCAAGGCGCCGAACTTCGCATCCAAGGGGCCAACGGCCAGTTCCGTGAGGCCTGGTCGTACGGCAACGATCCCTACCCGCCGAAAGGCTAAAATTGGGCCGCTGCGGTTGGAGCGGCCATTTCTTATGGAGGCGTCGATGCGCAAACTGCGCACCTTGAAACCGCTGCGGCCCCTTAAGCCCCTTGATCGAATGCAGAACATGAAAACGCTGCGTCCGCTTGGCAAGACAAAGTGGGTTAGGGCGCATTGGCGGTACGACTACGCCCGCCGACAGTGGGAATGGGTTCTCGGTCACTGGTCAAAATAGGAGATTTCGATGATAAAGATTACCGGCTTCGACAAGCTGCAAAAGATGCTCGACGACGCATCTCGGGCATTCGAGGAACTCGACGGCAAGATCGGGGAAGTCAGCTTCGATCCGAACGACCCCGCGAGCATTGATGATGCGATCAGGTCGATGGAGATGGCGATCGACGAGAAAGTCGGTGCCTTCAAGAGCAATCCGATGGTGGCTCAACTCATCCCGCAGATGAAGGCAAAGTACCGGGACGGCATTATCGCTCGCGCCGAAAGCGCACGTACTAGCCATAGCTAGCACCGCGGTTCGTTTGTGATCCAGCCGTATCTCGTAAACGGCCGATCCACTTTGTGGAGGATATAATGGCAGACTACCAGGTAACATGTATTCGCCGAGACGGCGCAGATATTGACCGCCGGATTGACCGCTTGGGTGGTCCGGGCTGGAACGACACAATCGACAACGTAATCGCTTTCATTCAGAGCGGGGCGCATCGCTTTTGGACTTCGGTGAACGGCGTCAGTGTCTGGGTCGTGGTCCGCCAGCACCCCACGAGCCGACGCAATTATCTTGCTACTGAGAACGATGGCTACCCGCCGAACAATCTACTCAGCTTGCCGGAGTGCCGCTAGCGCGATCAACCCGATATCTCTTTGCGGAAGCCTAGCGTCCGCTTTCGGAGTTGCTCGGTGGCAGCCTGCTTTAGGCGCAAAGCCACTTTCAACACGATAAGAACAAACCATAAACAAAACCCTTTCCTACAAATTTTCCGTCTGTCATATGCTGTCCGGTTTGGTCTCGCGGCTTCGCCCGGGACATATAGAGGAGGGCATATCATGCAGAATCGCACCCCGATCGCGAAGGAGGCGCGGCCGCCGCTTCCCGACTTTACGCCGGTGCCGCGCAAATATCGGCACGACGGGTGGACTCCCGAGCGGCAGAAGGCGTTCATATCGGCGCTCGCCGACACCGGGTCGGTCAGTCGCGCGGCCGCGATGGTCAATATGGCGCAGACGAATTGCTATACGCTGCGGCGCGCGCCCGGCGCGGAGAGCTTTCGGCGGGCGTGGGAGGCGGCGCTCGATTTCGGGCTCGCGCGGCTGAAAGACATCGCGTTCGAGCGCGCGATCGACGGCTATCTGGTGCCGGTCTTTGTCGCGGGCAAGCTGATGGGGTTCCGGCGGCGGCACAATGATGCGCTGCTGATGTTCTGCCTGCGCCATTATGGGCAGGATGCGGGGGGCAAGCGCACGACGATCAACTATTTTTCGACGCGCGCGAGCGCGGGTACGGTGAGTGGAGGTCCGGGGGGTGGTGTTGGGGCGATGGGTGTCTCGACTTCGCTCGACACGAACGGAATTGAGGGAAGTGTCGGGGCCGCCGGTGCCGTGGCCGAGGCTTCGACGACGACGGTGCGGACGGTGATCCATGGTCCGTCGGCTTCGCTCGGGGCGAACGGGGATGGGGTTGCGGGGCAGGAT
>NZ_SCMU01000004.1 GCF_005503695.1 Sphingopyxis sp. 2PD | reverse complement strand
GGATGACGACAAGAAATAATCCTCCCTGTCGCGCAGCGATGGGGAGGATTCTCGATCAGGCGGCCTGCTTCAGTTCTTCGATGGCGGCGGTCGCGCGGTTCACGGCTTCGCTGTCCATCATCTGCTGGCCCGCTTCGATGATGGTGACGTCGGTGATGCCCACAAAGCCGAGGACGTGGCGCAGATAGCCGGTGGCGAAATCATAATCGCTGCCGACCGGCACGCCGCCCGATGCGACGACCAGATAGGCCTTCTTGTCCTTGAGCAGTCCTTCGGGGCCGGTTTCGGTGTAGCGGAAGGTGCGGCGGGCGCGGGCGATCTGGTCGATCCATGCTTTCAGCGCCGCGGGGATGGCGAAGTTATAGACCGGCACGCCGATGACGATCGTGTCGGCGGCTTCGAGTTCGGCGATCAGCTCGTCCGAATGCGCGAGCACCGCGCGCTGATCGTCGCTGCGATCGGCATCGTCGGTGAAGTTGGCGCCGACCCAGGCTTCGTTGAGCAGCGCGGGCGGATTGATCGCCAAATCGCGGCGGGTGACGGCGCTGCCATAACCCTGTTCAACCAGGCGGGCGACGAGCTGGTCGGCGAGCTGGCGGGTGGTCGATCCGCTGTGGCGGGCCGAGGCGTCGATGCGAAGAATATGCGACATATGATGACTCCTTTGATGGACGTTGAACTTGGAGGGGAGGGGGTGCCGCGAGCAGCCCCTATTCTTGGGGAAAGCTCGCGGCACGGGGTGGGCCGCCGTCGGGGAGGGACATCGGCGGCCCGGGGGGGCTTTAGAGGCTGTCGACGAGCACCAGCTCGGCGTCGTCGAGCGCCTCGACCGTGATCGTCCCGACATCGCGGAGCGCAATGCCGTCGCGGGGATCAGCGTCGGTGCCGTTGACACGGATGCGGCCCTTGGCAGCCACCAGATAGGCGTGGCGACCGGCGTCGAGATCGTAGGATACGCTCTCACCCGCGTTTACCGTCGCCGCCGCCACCCGGGCATTGGCGCGGATCGGCAACGCGTCGGTGTCGCCTTCGATGCCGCTCGCCAGCGTCACGAACTGGCCCGAGCGATCATTCTTGGGAAACTGGCGCGCGCCCCAGCCGGGGTTGCCGCCAGCCTGATCGGGCATGATCCAGATCTGGAACAGCGTGGTTTCCTCATCTTCGAGGTTGAACTCGCTGTGGGTCACGCCCGTACCGGCGCTCATCACCTGCACGTCACCCGCCGCGGTGCGGCCCGTATTGCCCATGCTGTCGCGGTGGGTGATCGCGCCGGTGCGGACATAGGTGATGATTTCCATGTCGCGATGCGGATGCGGGGGGAAACCCGACTGCGCCGCAATGGCGTCGTCGTTCCAGACGCGCAGCGCCCCCCAGCCCATCCGGCCTTCGTCATAATAGTTGGCGAAGGAAAAATGATGGCGGGCATCGAGCCAGCCGTGGTTGGCGTGGCCCAGCGTGTCGAATTTGCGAATGTCGATCATGGCCTTGTCCTTTCTGTCGCGCCGCGCCTTGGCGGGATGCCCGGCGATGCTGCGGTGTTGAGGACAAGATAGCGATGGAGATCGTTTCGAAAATAGCGTAGATGGAAATCTATTGTTTCCAGAATCGCGATAATTGTTGCAGCAAGCACCGTAGCCCTGAGCTTGTCGAAGGGCGCTTCTCGGATAAGCGCCCTTCGACAAGCTCAGGGCTACGGTGAAGTTCGAGGAGTCATCCGTGTCCTTACCCGATTACGAAGGCTGGGCCTGTTTCGCCGCGGTCGCCGACAGCGGCAGCTTTACGGCCGCGGCCGCATCGCTGGGCATATCGAAGGCGAGCGTATCAAAGGCGGTGACGCGCCTCGAAACGTCGCTCGGCATCGCGCTGCTCCATCGCAGTTCGCGCACTGTCACCGTATCGACCGCCGGCGCAGGGTTGCTCGGCGAAGCGCATGCCATGGTCGCGGCGGCGACCGCGGCGACCGAGGCGGCGCGCGGCGACCGCGTCGACCTGGCAGGCCCGATCCGCCTCGCCGCGCCGATGAGTTTCGGGATCAAGGTGCTCGGCGGGCCGATTGCCGCCTTTCTGGCGATGCATCCGGCGGTCGAGATCGACGTCATGCTGAGCGACGCGCGCCACGATCTCGTCGCCGAGGGCATCGACCTGGGGCTGCGCATCGCGACGATGGAGGACAGCAGCCTGCTCGCGCGCACCATTTCGCCGGTCGCGGCGTCCCTGATTGCCAGTCCCGACTATCTGGCGCAGCACGGCACCCCGCGTCATCCGCTCGACCTCGCCGGTCATCGGCTGATCGGCTACGGCCACCGTGAGCGCACGTCGCCGCTGCGTTTTCATCGCGGCGGGGAGGATGCGACGGTGATCCCGACCGGGCCGTTGTTCACCAACAATGGCGACATCATGATCCCGCTGCTTATCGCGGACGGCGGTATCGCGGCGCTGCCCGACTTCATTGCAGAGGAAGCGCTGGCGTCGGGCGCGCTTGTCCGCATCTTGACTGACTGGTCATTGCCGCAGGCGTATCTGCACCTGCTGTCGCCGCCGTCACGGCTGCGTCCGGCGCGAGTGCGGGCGCTCGCCGACCATCTTGTCGATACGTTGAAGCGGTCGTGCACCGGCGCGCATACCGATCATCTCGCGCTCGGGACGTCGTAGAAAGACCCAAATCGGGCGGTACGGATTCGCCGCGACTCGCGGAGTTCTGCGGGTTAAATCAAAATTAACCTTTTCCCTTCATTAGTTTCGTGGTTAATGTTCCGGCAGTCCGCAACAGGGGTCGGTCGGTGGCATCGCACGATAGCCAGGTGATCGGAAAAGCAGGGCTGTCGTGGGAAACAATCAAGGGGTGCCCAATGCGTGTATTGCTGATCGAGGACGAGCCGACGACCGCCAAGGCGATCGACACGATGCTCACGACCGAAGGCTTCAACGTCTACACCACCGATCTGGGTGAAGAAGGCTTGGACCTGGGTAAGCTCTATGATTACGACATCATCCTGCTCGACCTGAACCTGCCCGACATGCACGGCTATGACGTGCTGAAAAAGCTGCGCACCGCCAAGGTGCAGACGCCGGTGCTGATCCTGTCGGGCATTTCCGAAATGGATTCAAAGGTGCGCTCGTTCGGCTTTGGCGCCGACGATTATGTCACCAAGCCCTTCCATCGCGACGAGCTGGTCGCCCGCATCCATGCGGTCGTCCGCCGCTCGAAGGGCCACAGCCAGAGCGTGATCAAGACCGGCAAGCTGGCGGTCAATCTGGACACCAAGACGGTCGAGGTCGACACGACCCGCGTGCATCTGACCGGCAAGGAATATCAGATGCTCGAGCTGCTTTCGCTGCGCAAGGGCACGACGCTGACCAAGGAAATGTTCCTGAACCACCTGTATGGCGGCATGGACGAACCCGAACTCAAAATCATCGACGTCTTCATCTGCAAGCTGCGCAAGAAACTGGCGCTGGCGTGCGAAGGCGAAAATTATATCGAGACGGTCTGGGGCCGCGGTTATGTCCTGCGCGACATCGACGATGAGGGCAATGAGGTGCGCCGTGTCGCCTGACGCACTACACCTCGCCAAGAGTTAACCGAGGGAACCCGGCGCGGAGCAATCCGCGCCGGTTTTCTTTTGGCGGTGAGCAGTCACTTCTTCTCCCCTCCCTCCTAGGGAGGGGTCGGGGGTGGGTAAGCCGCCGAAGGCGGCTTGCTGCCTCAGTTCGCTGCGCTTGTACCCACCCCTAACCCCTCCCCAAGAGGGAGGGGGAATCCTACGACCGCTTGTCTTGCCAAACGCTGCGCCCGAAATGCGCCGGCTGGGCACTCCCCAGCACCAGCCCCGGACGCCGCACTGGGGCCATCGGGGGCGGGATGATTTCGAACCCCGCGATATTTTCGGCAGGTGCCGCGCCGCTGCCGTGCGCGGCACGCAGGCGCGCGGCCTCGACCGGGTGGTCGGTCTGGATCCCGAAACGTGTACCCGCGACCCAGCGCACCGTGCCCAGCATCGGTTCGTGACCGGGCAGGAATACCGTGATTCGTTCACCGATATGCAGCGCACCCGGCGCCTGCCCGCCAATGCCCGTTTCGGATACGTTGCGGATGGTGACGTCGAATTTTCCCAGGCGCGCGCAGGCAAGCGCCGCCTTGACAAGGCGCGACTGCCGCGGCTGGCGCTTTTCGTCTGGAGGCGGTGAGGCTGGGGGAGCCTCGGGAATTGACATGGCGCGACCCATTGCTGTCGCCCGACCCCCACGTCGACCGATGATGATGGTCCCGTTCTCGCGTTAACAGCAGAAGGTAAATATTCGTATAGCGTGTTCGGTAATTATTGCGCGGGCGGCAAGCCGCCAAAGGTGACGATGCTTTCGCTACCATCGGCCGAAAGGGCTGAAACACCAAAGAAATGATCGTCGATGATGACGCCGGGCAACGTCCGTCCCGCAGCGGCGGCGTCCGCCGGGACGAGCTGGCTGTCGGTCCAGTCGTTGCGGTCGGCACGGCGCCAGTACAAACGATAGGCGACCGCATCCTTGACCGGTGTCCACGACACTTTGGTATCCGAACTCACCGCGCCGTCGATGCTGACGCTGGCGGGTGCGGGCGGCGCGGCAGCAAGCTCGCTGGCCAGCACGACGTTCAGCGCGGTGACGCGGGCCAGATAGGCAAAGTCCATCTCGTCGACGGTGTCGCCATATTTGCGGCCGTTTTCGGTGCGCAAATCCTGATGCTGATGGTCGTAGTCCTCGATCCCGACGCTGAACCGGATCGCCGGATAACCAAGCTCGAGCGACGGCAGATGGTCGCCGCCGCGGCGGAAACGGTCGGGACGCCGCACCGCGAGCACGTCGAGGCCGATCGTGGGACTTTGTTTTCCCGCTCGAATCGCCGCCTTGGCCAGCGCGCGCGACGGGCCGTCATCCTCGCCGCCGATGCCGCGCCGCGCCAGCTGTGCCGCCAGATCTTCCGACGCGCGAATGCCCTCGCTGAACACCCGCACGCGGTTGTCGACGATGGTACCGTCGGTCCCCTTGATGCCGCCGACGATGTCGTTGTTCAGCATCGCGGCGACCGGCCAGTTTTTTTCCTTGGCGTGCCGCGCAAGCAGGCGCCCGCCCCACAATCCCTGTTCCTCGCCCGACAGCAGCGCATAGACGATCGTCGCGCGATGCTTGTGCTTCGATAACAGCCGCGCTGCCTCGATCACCAGCGCGGTGCCCGATGCATCGTCGTTGGCTCCGGGGGCGTCGGCGGTGAAGTTCATCGGGTCGCTGACCCGGCTGTCGATATGCCCCGCGATGATGATGACATGGGCGGGATCGCCGCTGCCCTTCTGGATCGCCAACACATTTTCGACGATCACCCCGTCCGGGGCGCGCGGCCCGTCAAAGCGATCGGCGATCCGCTCGACGGTCAGGCAGCCGCCACAGGCCTTTGAAATACGGGCAAACTCGGCCGCACCCCAATTGCGCGCCGCGCCGATGCCGCGTTTCGGATCGGTCGCCGACGACAGCGTGTGGCGGGTGCCGAACGACACCAGCTTTTCGACATCGGCCTTCAGGCGCGCGGGATCGGCGGCGGGGGTCTGATCCTGTCCATGCGCAGCGGTCGGCGCAATGAGCAGGAGGGCGGCGAGCAGGCTCTGTTTGATCATGCCGCATCATGCGGTGGGTATGGGGGCGAAGCAAGCGCCATCGCCGCCTTCATACCGTTGCCCCGCGGAGGCGGGGCGACGACAAAAAGCCCCTCCCTGTGAGGGGAGGGGCTTTCCGGTTCTTAACGCAGGCCCGAGAAACGGATGTCCTGCACGCGGCCATAGCGGATGTCGCAGGTGAATTTGCCCTGGTCGTAATAGCCGCCACGGCCCCAGCGACCGCCATAACCGTCGCGGACGACGACGCGGCCCTTCACCTTATAGCCGTCGCGCTTGCGATCGATGCTCGTCACCTGAGTGACGTCGGTGTTGCCATAACGACGGCTGCCCCGTTCGACCGCGTTCACGCACTGGTTCACGGCGCTGCGGCTGTTGCCATAGCGGTTATAGTCATAGCCATAGCCGTAGCGCGGATCGTCGTAGCGACCGCGATAGCGGTTGTCGTAACGATCATAGCGGTCGTTGTTGCCGCTCGACAGGATCGCCGCAAGGCCGCCGAGCACGACGGCACCGGCGATCACTTCGCCCGCGCTGATACCGTCGCGATCGTAGCGATCGCGGGCGGCGGCGGGGGCGGCGCTCATCAGCATCGCGCCAGCGGTGGCCGCACCAATTGCGGCCTTGGTCAGGTTGGTCTTGATAGCCATGGTTCGGTCTCCTTCAGGCGCAGGCGGCAGCGTTGCAGCCTGTTGAGGATGTTCTACCGAGTCGGGGGTGACACGATGCTGAACCCGTCGCTTATCTGGCGTTCAGCCTTGGTTTCGCTGGGGTTCAGTTTCAAAGCGAAGGGCCGCGCCACCTTGGAGGTGACGCGGCCGCGCAAAGAAGTTCGTCTTGATTATAAGCGGCGTCCATCACCGTAGCCCTGAGCCTGTCGAAGGGCGCTTCTCGGATATGCGCCCTTCGACAGGCTCAGGGCTACGGTTCAACACATTGGGCTGGTTGCAGCTCAACCAAAACTGACGTCGACGACGCGGCCGTTGCGGTAACTGCAACCGAAACTGCGGACTTCGCCGCCCAGCCGCGATGCGGTGCCGGTGACGTACCAGCCGCCGTTGTTCGCCTCGGTGCCGTCGATCCGGTCGACGCGGGCGTCGTCGCCCATTTCGGCCTCGACCGCCCAGCTGCAAGCGTCGGCGGCGCGGCGCTGGACATCGCCATTGTCATAGGCGGCCGCCCCATCGTCGCCGCGGCGGTCGTCGACCGGCGGCACATAATCGCTGTCGCGCTGCTCGTAACGCTGATCGTCGCGATATGGCGGATCGTAACGATAGTCGGGTGCGCGTTCGCGCTTGTCCTTGCTCGCGGCGCTGGCGATCGCGGCGATGGTGCCGATGATCAGCAGGCCGCCGAGCACGTCACCCGCGCTGACGCGGTCGTGATGGCGATGGCCCCAGCCGCCATGGCGCGACCGCGCTTCGGCGGGGGCGGCGCTGAACCCGACCGAGGTGATGACGACGGCGGCCGCAGCGGCAAGACTGGTGAATTTACGCATCGCGGGAACCTCCCCAAGGGCGGGCAAAGGATGGTCCAGCCCGCAATGCCGCCTTGCTAAGCTCTTGATGCTTTCGCGCCGCTGAACCGTGGTGCTAGTACGACAGCCCGAGCGCCGGAATGGAAAAGGCCCGCCATCGCTTGGATGGCGGGCCTTCTGACCCCAGGTGACCAGACCTGTCGGGCAATCAGCAGACGCAGCGCGGCTTGGGCCGCGGCTTCCACTTTTTCTTGGCCACATAGCGTTTCCGCACGGGCGCCTTTTCATAATAGGTCTTGGTGGTCGTCTCGACCGTTTCGGTCACCACCGGCGCGCCGCCGGTGATGATCGTGGTGACCACCACACCAGGGGTGTAATAGCCGTAACCATAGCCATAGCCGCCATGATGATAGGTCGTGCTGCTGTGATGCGATCCGCGGCTCGCCCACCAGGCTTCGCATTTCTTCTTGTCCGCGGCATCGCCGATCGCGCCGCCCGCGACCGCGCCCAACGCGCCGCCGATGATCGTGCCTTCGGTGCGGTTGCCTCTGCCGGCGATGCGGTTGCCGACGACGCCCCCCACGACTCCGCCGACAACCGCGCCGCCCACCGTGCCCCCCCGGCCACAGCGGCGTTCCATTTCTGCGTCGTGGCGCGGGTCGTACGCGCCGCCATAATAGTGATGCGGCGGGGGCGGGTAACCCGCGCCATGCCCCTCGACCGTGCCTTCATAGCTGCCGTCGTAACGGCGTCCGTCGGGCGCCTCGTAGGTGCCGTTCCACGTCCCGGTCCAGCGCCCCTCGGCATCGTAACCCGACACGCGGCGATATTCGACTTCGCTCGGGATCCGGTCGGCGTGGCCGGTATAAACGCGCACGTCAGCGTCGGCGGGCGCGCCATAATCGAGCGCCGGGCGCGGATCATGATTATAGGACACGCCGCTCACCAGGTCGGTCGCAGCGGTCGCATCGATCGCCGGGGCTTCGGCATGGGCCCGGCCCGCCAGCAACAACGACCCCGCGGCCACCCCCAACAAGACGAACGTACGCATGACTAACTCCCTGTTCCCTCGGCCCGAACCGATTGGTTAACAGCTTGTTAGCAAAATCGGCGGCTTTTCGCGAATCCGTTAACCCTGACGATTGCGTCCCGATTTGGGTCAGCTGAACGCGGTTCGGCTGGACTGATCCTCCCTGTGGCGAAGCCATGGGGAGGGGGACCGTTCGCGAAGCGAATGGTGGAGGGGCGGCGACGGTCGTGCCATGACCCCTCCGTCAGCGCTCCGCGCTGCCACCTCCCCATCGCTGCGCGACAGGGAGGATCGCACAAGCCTGCTCTCACCAAAAACTGTATCGCTGACCTCTGCCTGCGCGGGGGCGACGTTGTTACGCCAGCGCCCCGGCAATCCGCGCCACCAGAGCTTCGGCCCCGGCCTGATCCGCCGCTGAAAACCGCCCCGGCAAAGGGCTGTCGAGGTCGAGCACCCCGACCAGCCGATCATTTGCAATCACCGGGACCACCAGCTCGCTGCGGCTATCGGCGTCGCACGCGATATGGCCCGGAAAGGCGTGGACATCGTCGACGCGCTGCGTCGCGCGGAGCCGTGCCGCGGCGCCGCACACGCCCTTGTCGAGCGGGATGCGGATGCACGCCGCCTTGCCCTGGAACGGGCCGAGGACCAGCTCCTCTCCGTCAAAGCGGTAGAAGCCGGCCCAGTTGAGGTCGGGGATCGCCTGCCAGATCAGCGCCGCGACATTCGCCATATTGGCAATGCCATCGGGTTCGCCCGCGACCAGCGCCGCAGCGGCGTCGCCCGCCTCCGCCCAGCGTTCGGCGGGGTCGATGGCGGAAAAGGCGAGCGCGTAGGACATTATTCGACGGCCAGCCCGGTCCACTTCGCCGCGAACGCATATTTGTCGGCGGCTTCGGCGATGATCTTGTCGGTCGGCTTGCCGCTGCCGTGCCCGGCGCGGGTTTCGACGCGGATCAGATGCGGCTTGTCGCCCGCCTTCGCATGCTGGAGCTGCGCGGTATATTTGAAACTATGCCCAGGTACGACGCGGTCGTCGGTGTCGGCGGTGGTCACAAGCACCGCGGGATAGGCGGCGCCCGCCTTGATATTATGATAGGGGGAATAGCTCAAAAGATTGCGGAAATCGGCCTCTTTCGAGGGATAGCCATAATCGTCGACCCAATAGCGCCCGGCGGTGAAGCGGTCGAAACGCAGCATGTCCATCACCCCGACCGCGGGCAGCGCCGCGGCGAACAGGTCGGGGCGCTGGTTGGTGACCGTGCCGACGAGCAGCCCGCCGTTCGACCCGCCTTCGATCGCGACCTGGCCCTTTCCGGCGATCCCTTCGGCGATCAGATATTCGCCCGCCGCAATGAAGTCGTCGAACACATTTTGCTTGTTGGCGAGCCGACCGGCGTCGTGCCACGCCTTGCCATATTCGCCGCCGCCGCGCAGGTTGGCGATTGCCAGCACCCCGCCCTTGTCGACCCAGGCGAGGCGCGTCGGCGAAAAGCCGGGGGTCATCGATACGTTGAAGCCGCCATAACCATAAAGCAGGGTCGGCGACCCCTTGCTGCGGTCGAGCCCCTTTTTCATCACGACGAATATCGGCACTTCGGTGCCGTCCTTCGACTTGTAGAAACGCTGTTCGACGGTGAAATCATCCGGTTTGAAGGTCAGCTTGGGCTCGGCGAAAATCTCGCTTTTGCCGGTCGCGGTGTCGAGCCGGTAGATGGTTGTCGGGCGTGCATAGCTGGAAAAGGAATAAAAGGTTTCGGGATCGCTCGACTTGCCGCCAAAGCCCGACGCCGATCCGATGTCGGCCAGCTTGATCGCCGCGATCCTTTTGCCGTCGAGTGCGATCATCTCGGCCTGCGATTTCGCATCGCCCAGATAGGAGAGGATGATGCGGTCGCCGACGCGCGACGCGCCGACCAGCGTATTCTCGCTTTCGGCGACCAGTTCGGTCAGTTTGCCGGGCCGCCGGATGTCCATCGACACCAACCGCTCGCGCGGCGCGCCCTTGTTGGTGACGAATGTGAACAGCGGCCCTTCGTTGGTCACATATTCCCAGTTGTTCGCGAAATCATCGACCAGCGTAATCGGCTTGCCCGCTCCGTTTGCGCCGACCGGATAAAGCGTCAGCCCCAGCCGTGCGTCGGTCCCTTCGGACCCGAACACCAGCAGATATTTGCCGTCATCGGTGACGATCGCACTGTTGTTGAGCTTGGGCTTGTCCGGGGTCGCGTGGATCAGCACGTCGGCGCTCTGCGGCGTACCGAGCTTGTGGAAATAGACAGCGTGGTTCTCGTTGAGCGACTGGAAGGCCTCCCCCGCTTCGGGTTCGGGGAAGCGCGAATAATAGAAACCGCTGCCGTCCTTCGCCCAGTCGAGCGCCGAAAATTTCACCCAGCGCACTTCGTCGGCCAGGTCCTGCCCGGTCGCGACATCCTTGACCCGCACGATCCGCCAGTCGGTGCCGCCGTCCTGCACCGAATAGAGCAGATATTTGCCGTCTTCCGAGGGGCTCCATTCGGCGAGCGCGGTGGCGCCGTCCTTCGCCCACAGATTGGGATCGATCAGCACCCGGCCTTCGCCCTTCAGCCCCTCACGGACATAGAGGACCGACTGCGGCTGAAGCCCGTCGTTGCGCGTGTAGAAATAGCGGCCTCCCGCCTTGGTCGGCAGGCCAAAGCGTTCGTAATTATAGAGCTCAGTCATCCGTTTCTTGAACGCGTCGCGGCCGGGCAACGTCGCGAGATAGGCGTCGGTGACCTTGTTCTGCGCCGCGACCCAGTCGGCGACCTTTGGGTTGACGCGGACATCATCCTCCAGCCAGCGATAGGGGTCGGCGACATCGACCCCGAACTGCGGATCGACGGTGTCGCCGCGGGCTGTGTCGGGATAGGTCAGCGCGGGCACGGTGGCCGATGCCGCGGCGGCTTCGGCCGCGTGAAGTGCTGCGGGGGTCATCGACAGGGCAACCAGCGCCAGCGGCGCGAATAGGCTTTTACGGGACATGGCAAGGCGATCCTCATGATCCGGGGGAAATTATCGTGCGCCGATATGTAAGGATGCGAAACCCGGGGGCAAGCGGATTCCGGACCTATTTTAGCCACCAGCCGTTGCCGCGGCGGCTTCAGAATTCGATCAGGATGCGGACCTTGTCGGGGGTGGTGCCGACGACGCGCGCGATATGGGCGCGGCTTTCGGCGAGCATGTCGGGCGAAAATTCGCCGCCGTCGGTGCCCAGCAGCTCCGCGGTCGACACATCGAGCAGCGCGCCCAGCGCCTCGATGCGGCCATGCCGCGGTCGGGTGCGGTCCTTTTCCCACGCCGATATGGCGGGAACGCTGACGCCGAGGTGGGCGGCGAGCTGCTGTTGGCTGAGACGGCGGGTGACGCGCAGGCGGCGCAGGCGGGTGCCAAAGCTTTCGCTGCCCGGCCGCCTATCCTGCTGAACGTCGGTTGCCGACCGAGCACCGGGCACCGGACGGACGTCATTTTCCCTGGCCATCTGGCGGACGTTACACCAACGACCAGCCGATGGGCCGCGCTAAAATGTGCGAGTACACCGGCCGCCTTGCCGACGGTAAGGCGCACGGCGCACACAAAAAGGGCGGCAAACCTTTCGGACGCCGCCCTTGATCTTGTATCGCTCGGATCGAGGCTCAGGCTTCCGCCATATCCTCGTCATACTGGTCGACCGGGCCCGAATCCTGGCCCTTGGCATCGAGGTCGCGATCGACGAGTTCGATGACGGCCATCGGGGCGGCGTCGCTGGCGCGGATACCAGCCTTGATGATGCGCGCGTAGCCGCCGTTGCGGTCCTTGTAACGCTCGGCCAGGACGTCGAACAGCTTGACCAGCTGGGTATCGTCCATCAGGCGGCTCATCGCGAGGCGACGATTGGCCAAACCGCCACGCTTCGCCAGCGTGATCAGCTTTTCGACATAGGGACGCAGTTCCTTCGCCTTGGCGACGGTCGTCGTGATCTGCTCATGCTTGATGAGCGAGGCCGACATGTTGCGGAACATTGCGGTACGATGCGCGCTGGTGCGCTGCAGCTTCCGGCCACCCGATTTATGACGCATAATCCATTCCTTCGTTTGTCAGAGGGGCCGTATAGCGGGTTCCCATCAAAGTATTACTTTGATGGGTTCTGCTGGTACCCCGAGCCAGGTCGATTGCGGGCCGACCCATTCCCGTTTGATCCTCCCCGGAACGGGGAGGGGGACCGCCGCGAAGCGGTGGTGGAGGGGGCTCTCGTTCGAGCGCGGCGCTATGCCGACACCCCCCTCCGTCAGCCCTGCGGGCTGCCACCTCCCCGCAAGCGGGGAGGATTTTAACCCAGCAGCTCCTGTTCGAGCTTCTTGGCCATTTCCTCGATATTTTCCGGCGGCCAGCCGGGGATGTCCATGCCCAGACGCAGACCCATCGACGACAGCACTTCCTTGATTTCGTTCAAGGACTTGCGGCCAAAGTTCGGGGTGCGAAGCATTTCGGCTTCGGTCTTCTGAACGAGGTCACCGATATAGATGATGTTGTCGTTCTTCAGGCAGTTGGCCGAACGGACCGACAGTTCGAGCTCATCGACCTTCTTCAGCAGGAAGCGGTTGAGCTGGTTGACGTCCGATTCATCGGCGGTGGTCGACGGCGCCGCCATGCCGATCATGCCGCTGTCGTTCATCGCTTCTTCGAAGTGGACGAAGACCTGCAGCTGGTCCTGAAGGATGCGCGCGGCATAGGCGACGGCATCTTCGGGGGTGACCGTGCCGTCGGTTTCGACGGTCAGGTTCAGCTTGTCATAGTCCAGTTCCTGACCGATGCGGGCATTGTCGACCTTGTAGGCGACCTGGCGCACGGGCGAGTAGAGCGAGTCGACCGGGATCAGGCCGATCGGCGCGTCGATCGGACGGTTGGCGGTCGCGGGAACATAGCCTTTGCCGGTGTCGGCAACCAGTTCCATGTTCAGCGTCGCGCCATCGTCGAGGTGGCAGATGACGTGGTTCGGGTTCATCACCTTGATGTCGCCTGACACCATGATGTCGCCGGCCTTGACGGTCGCGGGACCGGTCGCCGACAGCTGAAGCCGCTTCGGGCCTTCGCCTTCCATCTTCAGCGCGATCTGCTTGACGTTGAGGACGATGTCGGTGACGTCTTCGCGCACACCGGCCAGGCTCGAGAATTCGTGGAGCACATTCTCGATCTTGATCGACGTGATAGCCGCACCCTGAAGCGACGAGAGCAGCACGCGGCGCAGCGCGTTGCCGAGCGTCAGGCCGAAACCGCGCTCAAGCGGTTCGGCGACGAAGGTCGCCTTGCGCTTGCCGTCGCTGCCAGCCTTGATTTCCAGGTTGCTGGGCTTCTTCAATTCCTGCCAGTTCCGGATATTGACAGTCATGGTCTTCCCTTTGCTTTTGGCGGGACGAATTGGGGGTCGACCAATTTGTCCGGCGTTAGGAGTTTAGCGGATGCCGCCCCGGAATGGGGCGCATCCGAAGCAGGCATCAGACGCGGCGGCGCTTGGCCGGGCGGACGCCATTGTGCGGGATCGGGGTCACGTCGCGGATCGAGGTGATGTGGAAACCGACCGCCTGCAGCGCGCGCAGCGCCGATTCACGACCGGCGCCCGGACCCTTGACTTCGACTTCCAGCGTGCGGACGCCATGTTCAGCGGCCTTCTTGCCGGCGTCTTCGGCGCACACCTGCGCGGCGTACGGGGTCGACTTGCGGCTGCCCTTGAAACCCATCATGCCGGCGCTCGACCAGGCAATCGCATTGCCTTGGGCGTCGGTGATGGTGATCATCGTGTTGTTGAAGGTCGCGTTGACGTGGGCGACACCCGACGAGATGTTCTTGCGTTCGCGCCGACGAAGGCGCTGCGGTTCACGAGCCATGATATATTCCTAACCTAATCCTGAATGGCCGGTGGCGGGCGATGCGCCGCTGCCCCGGCAGGGGAAATAAGGAAGCGCGCCCGGTAGGACGCGCTCGAACCTTATTTCTTCTTACCGGCGATCGCCTTGGCCTTGCCCTTGCGGGTGCGCGCATTGGTGTGCGTGCGCTGGCCGCGGACCGGCAGGCCCTTGCGATGACGCAGGCCGCGATAGCAGGCGAGGTCCATCAGGCGCTTGATGTTCATCGCGGTGTTGCGGCGAAGATCACCCTCGACCGTGTGGTCGGCGTCGAGCGTTTCGCGGATCTGGAGCACTTCGGCGTCCGACAGATCCTGAACGCGGCGGCTGTGGTCGATGCCAAGCTTGTTGGCGATGTCGACGGCGGTCTTGCGGCCGATGCCGTGGATGTAGGTGAGCGCGATGATCACGCGCTTGTTGGTGGGCAGGTTGACGCCCGCGATACGTGCCATTGGTAACTTTCTCCTGCTCCACAGGGCCGCAGGCAAACGACCCCATCTCAAAGCGTCTGATTTCCAACGCAAAAAACGGACCACGAATGCGCGCTGCGCGCTTCGCCGTCCGGTCATGATGTCGGAATGGAGGCGCAAGTAAGGTGAGTCGGCCCGATTGTCAAGCTTGACGCCGGGGATTTCCCTGCGTCGCGGACTATGCCACAGCGGCCCGAACATGGCCAGCGACGACCGCCCTTCGCTTCTGATCGACCGCCTTGCCGACTATGTGCTGGCGCATGGCCTGACCGCGTCCAGCCTGCGGCCGCTGGCGCGCGCGGCGGGGACCAGCGACCGGATGCTGCTCTATTATTTTGCCGACAAGGATGCGGTGATGGCGGCGACGGTCGAGCGGATCGCGGCACGGATGACCGCGCTGCTGGTCGCGGCGGCGCCGCCGCAGCCCTTGCCCTATGCGCTGCTACGAACGGCGCTCGCGGCGCAGCTGCGCGACCCGGCGCTTTGGCCCTATATGCGGCTATGGCTCGACATGGCGGCGCGCGCCGCGCATGGCGATGCGCTTTATGCACGCATCGGCGAAAGCATCGGGCGCGGCTTTCTGGCCTGGGCGGGCGACCAGCTCGCCTGTGCGGCCGCCGACCGCGCCGGACTGGCGGCGCGGCTGCTGACCGAAATCGAGGGGATGGTGCTGCTCACCAGCCTCGGGCTGGACGATGCTGTCGATGCCGCGCTCGGCGTCAGCTTCGGGCCGGAATCCGGTTGAGCCCGCAGCCGAGCGCAATCGCCACCGCGCCGCCCCACAGGATGACCGCGCCCGATGCGGCGGTCTGTTCGATCCCGGCGCCGTAAAGATCGGGGATGACGACCAGCGCGATGCTGTCGCAAGCGATCGCCGCGGCGGTGACGATGGCGCTGCCCAGGGCCACCTGATCGGGCGCCAGCCGCGCGATGCGGCGCACCAGCAGGATCACCGGCAGCGTTCCGGGGACTAGCGCAGCATAGAGCAGCACCCGATTGGCCCCTTCGAACGCACCGATCGCGCCGACCCAGCGGCAGATCAGCGCACCGATGAACCAGAAAGTTACACCGGCGACGGTCAGCGTCGCCATCTGGCCGCTCGAAAAGGGCAGGCGGGTGGTGGCTGCGGACATCGATACTCTCCCTGTAGCAGTTGCTACAGGATGCCTATCAGGTTGTAGCGACTGCTACAAGGCGTGTCACGCTACGCGGCACCTTCGCCAACATCCACCGCTCAGCGTCCGTCGGTGCGCGGCGCGATCTCCGCCGCGCGCGCCGCCAACCGATCGACGACCGCCGCGTGGATACCCGGGGCGCAGGCGATGACGCCAAAGGCCTGCGCGCGCGGCGTGTTGAACTTCAGCGGCGCGCCAAAGGCGTCGGTCACCGCCGCGCCCGCCTCGGTCGCGATCAGCGCCGCTGCGGCGACGTCCCATTCGAATCCCCAGCGCAATGTCGCGACCAGGTCGGCGCGGTCGTCGGCGACCAGCGCCATGCGCAGCGCGATGCTGTTCGGCTTGGTCACGATCACCAGGTCGCTGTCGACCTTGGGCAGGGCGTCGGCGGGAACGCGCGACCCGGCGAATTCGCTGCGGCGACTGGCCCGCAATGTTTCGCCGTTGAGCTGAGCGCCTTGGCCCTTTTTCGCGACCCATAGTTCGTCGAGCGCGGGGGCATAGAGGATGCCGAATTCGGGCGTGCCGTCGATCACCAGCGCGACCGACACGCACCAGCCGGGACGGCCGCGGATGAAATCGCGGGTGCCGTCGATCGGATCGACGCACCACATCGCGCGGCGCGCCAACCGGTCGGCATTGTCGGCGGTTTCTTCGGACAGCCACCCCGCCTCGGGCACCATGGCGCCGAGCACGGCTTTCAGCCGCGCATCGACCGCCAGATCGACGTCGCTGACCGGATTGTCGTGCGATTTGTGCCAGACATTGACCGCTTTGCCTTCGCCGCGCCACCGCGCCATCGCCATGTCGCCGACCTCGCGCGTCGCGGCGATCGCGGCTTCAAGGTTGCGGCCCGGCATCGGCTGCGGAACCTCAGCTCGACGCGACGGTCATGCCGTCGATGCGCAGCGTCGGCGCGTTGATGCCATGGCGGAACTCGAGGTCGTTAGCGGGCACCAGCGCCGCGAACATATCGATCAGATTGCCCGCGATGGTGAATTCGGCGATCGGTCCGGCGATGACGCTGTCCTTGATCAGAAAGCCCGACGCGCCGCGGCTGTAGTCGCCGGTCACCGGGTTGACGCCATGCCCGATCAACTCGGTGATATAGACGCCGTCGGTAATCCCTTCCATCAACGCGGCGGGCGTCATGCTGCCGGCGGCGAGATGCAGGTTGCTCGCGCCCACGCCCGAAGCGCCGCCGCCGCGGCTGGCGTGGCCGGTCGGGGTCAGCCCGAGCTGCTTGGCCGATGCGGTGTCGAGCAACCAGCCGGTGATCTTGCCGTCCGCGACCAGGTCGCGCGCCGCGGTCGGCAGGCCTTCGCCGTCAAAGGCGCGGCTGCGCAGTCCGCGCAGGCGGTGCGGTT
Source organism: Sphingopyxis sp. 2PD (assembly GCF_005503695.1). Classification (GTDB taxonomy): domain Bacteria; phylum Pseudomonadota; class Alphaproteobacteria; order Sphingomonadales; family Sphingomonadaceae; genus Sphingopyxis. Next base: position 153,091 of record NZ_SCMU01000004.1, on the reverse strand, counting down.
CGTCGCGGATGACGATGCTGCGATCGAACAGCTCGCGATCTTCCTTGCCGAGCAGGAAACTCGTGCCGCGTGCGATCGCGGGACCGGCGATCGCGCCGAGCAAATGGCCGACGATGCTGCCGCTGACGCGCGGATCGAGGATGACGGGCAGTTTGCCGGTGGGCGCCTTGCCGGGGTTCAACCGCGCGACAGCACGCGTCCCGGCGCGCGCGCCGATCTCGGCGGCGCTTTCAAGGTCGGACAGATGATGCGCGCTGTGCCAGCCATAATCGCGCTGCATCGCGGCGCCTTCGCCCGCGATGACGCTGGCCGACAGGCTGTGGCCGCTGGAGCCGTAACCCCCGGCAAAGCCGTGGCTGGTGGCGAGGGCAAAGCGGGTGCGGCTGTGGCTCGCGCTGCCGCCTTCGCTATTGGTCACCCCGGCGACGGCGCGCGCGGCTTCCTCGGCCGCGCGCGCGGCTTCGCGCAGCGCGGCGGGATCGGCTTCGCTGCTGTCGTCGAGGTCGAGGTCGGGAACCGGACCCTTGAACAATAATTCTTCGGGTGCGAGCCCTGCATAGGGATCTTCGGGCGCCTCGCGCGCCATCGCGACGCAGCGTTCGACCAATTTGGTCAGCTCGCCCGCATCCATGTCGGCGGTCGACACGCTGGCGCTGCGCTGGCCGACGAAGACGCGCAGCGAAATATCCTGCCCCTCCGACCGCTCGACATCCTCGAGCGCGCCCAGCCGCATCGAGACCGAGGTGGCGGCGTTGCAATAATAAAGTGCGTCGGCGGCATCGGCGCCCGCCTTGGCGGCGGCGTCGCAGAGCATCTGCGCGCGGTCGAGGGCTTCGGAAACGGTCAGCATTGCCGCGCCCTATACGGCGGGCGGCAGGGCGTCAAACCTGGCTGCCGGAGTTTACTTGATGATCGCGGCGATTGCGTCGGTGGCGGCCATCGCGCCGCTGACCCACAAAAAGGGCAGCGTCAGCGCCGCAACCCACAGACGGCGGACGTCGCGGCGAAAGCGCGCGTGCAGCCCCCAGCTTGCGAGCGCCTGGCGGCTGAGGTGATACCAGCGGCGTTCGGTCGAACGCGCGACGGGAACGGCAAGCGCCAGCAAAATGATCAGCGCCGCAAAAATCAGCATCGATGAGGCGCCCGCTGCGATCGCACTCGACACCAGCCAGATCTGCAATGCGGCGAATGCGACCAGCGCGGTCGCGGCGTGCCAAGTCATTCGGCGACCGAGACTTCGCGCTGCCGGCACACTATGTGTCGAGCGCCGCCACAGGCGCGGTCCGAATGCTGATGCCATTTTTCAGCCCCCTTAGGCTGGCGATTCCCAGAAACGCCACGATTTCAGCCCAATATTCCCGAGTCAAGACAGGTTGGCACCGATTCGTTAACAATTCCGCTCGCTTCACCCCGGATTCGCAACCAAATCGCGCCGGATCGCCCAAAATATTGCAATTTTGGTGCAATGGGCCGTGTCGGCACCGATGAGCCGACCGCGAAATACGACTGGCGGTGGTCGAAGGCGGCGGGCCGTTGGTCGAAGCCTTGCATCCGCCCGCGACGCTGATAGCGTCTAGTTCCAGTCGTTCTGCTTTACTGCAACACGGGGAAAATCATCATGCGTTATCTGGCCTTACTCGCCGCCCTGACCCTGCCGGTCGCGTCCGCTGCTGCGGCCGAGGGCGACAAGCCCGCGGTCGAACCCAAGCCTGCGGCGCTGATCGCCGACGGGGTACCCGAAGTCCCTGCCGAACTGGCGGCGGCGACGCGGCCGTACATGGAAAATCGCGGCGCGGGTTTTGTCGGCTGGAACCCCGTCGACAAATCGATGCTGATCGCCACCCGCTTTGGCAACACCGCGCAGCTTCACCGCGTCGCGATGCCGATGGGCGCGCGCAAACAGATTACTTTCGAGGCCGAGCCGGTCGGGTCGGGCAGCTGGGCGCCGCAAAAGGCCGATGTGATGCTGGTGCAAAAGGACATCGGCGGCAATGAATTCTATCAGATCTATGCGATGAAGGACGGGCGGCTCGAGCTGCTGACCGACGGCAAGAGCCGGAACGGGCTCAACGCATGGAGCAGGGACGGCGAGCTCGTCGCCTTCACCTCGACGCTGCGCAACGGCCGCGACAGCGACATTTATGTGATGGACCCGCGCGATCCCAAATCGCGGCGGATGGTGGCGCAGGTCGACGGCGGCGGCTGGCGGCTGGTCGATTTCGCCCCCGACAAAAGTTGGGCCTTGGTGGGCAAATATACCTCGGTCCAGAAATCGGACCTGTTCCGGCTCGACCTGGCCAGTGGCGCGATGAACCCGATCGGCGATCACAGCAAGACCGTGGCGCTTGGCGGCGCGAGTTTTGCGCCGGACGGCACGATATGGATGACCAGCGACGAGGGCAGCGATTTCCAGCGGCTCGGCACGCTCGACCCGGCAACGGGCAAGTTCACCCCGAAAGGCCCGGCGGAGAAATGGGATGTCGATACGTTCGACATCGCCGAAGACGGCAGCTTTATCGCCTATGTCGTGAACGAAGCCGGCACGTCGAAACTGCGGCTGCTCGATCCCGGGACCGGAGCGGTGCGCACCGTCGATGGCCTGCCCGCGGGGATCATCGGCGGCCTCAGGATTGCGCCGTGGGGCGAGATCGGCATCACCTTCACCTCGGCGCGCAGCGCGGCTGATGCGTTCAGCGTCGATCCCAAAACGCTGGCAGTAACGCGCTGGACCGAAAGCGAGACGGGCGGTCTCGACGTGACGAAGAATGTCGAGCCCGAATTGGTGAAGGTCAAAAGCTTCGACGGGCTCGAAGTATCGGGCTTCCTCTATCGCCCCGACGCGGCGAAGTTCCCCGGCAAGCGGCCGCTGATCATGAGCGTCCACGGCGGGCCGGAAGGGCAGTCGCGCCCGGGGTTCATGGGGCGCAGCAATTATCTGCTCAACGAAATGGGTATCGCGCTTTTCTATCCCAACGTCCGCGGCTCGACCGGCTATGGCAAGACCTTCGTCAGCCTCGACAACGGGCCGTTCAAGCGCGAGGACAGCGTCAAGGACATGGGCGCGTTCCTCGATGCGCTGGCGAAAGACAAGACGCTCGATGCGGCGCGCTTCGGCCTGACCGGCGGCAGCTATGGCGGCTATATGTGCTATGCCGCCGCAACCCAATATGCCGCCAAGCTACGCGCCAACCTGTGCGTCGTCGCGATTTCTAACTTCGTCACCTTCCTGGAAAACACCCAAGATTACCGCCGCGACCTCCGCCGCGTCGAATATGGCGACGAACGCGATCCGGTGCAGCGCAAGAAGCTGATGGAAATCTCCCCGCTGACGCGCGTTGCCGATATCAAGAAGCCGCTGTTCGTCGTTACCGGCGCCAACGACCCGCGCGTCCCGGCGTCAGAGGCCGACCAGATCGTCGCGGCGGTGCGCAAGAACGGCGGAACGGCTTGGCATCTCGTTGGGACCAACGAAGGCCATGGCTTCGCCAAGAAGGAAAATGCCGACTATAATTTCTGGACGTCGCTGCTGTTCTGGAAGCAATATTTGCTGAACTGAGTTGGTCCGTCGCCCCCGCGAAGGCGGGGGCCGCTGATGGTCCTGCGGTTGGTCGCGATGTAAACCGACTGCGGCCCCCTTCATCGCGGGGGCGACGTTTAATCAACCCTGCGGCGGAACCGGCAGCGGCTCGGCGTCGGCTTCATCGGGCGCCGTCGGCATCGGCGCCTGACCGCTGGCCTGCCGTTCCAGCTCCTCAGCGGCCTTCTGACGCTCGGCGAGCGCGCGTTCCTCGGCGACCACTGCGGCTTCGACGTCGGCGGCCGCCGAATCGATCCCCGCCAGACGCTTGGCGCGTTCGTCGGCGATCATCGCCTGCCAGTCGGTCTTGTCGGCGGCCTGACGCTCGGCCTTGGCACCCGCGACCAGCGCCTGGGTACAGCCGGTGAAGCCGCCCAGCCCGGTCGGCGAGCAGCTGTCGGTGCCGAAGCGACCGATGCGCTCGACCGCGACGACCTTGTTCGCCCACGCCTCGTTGCGCACGTCGAGCGGGTTGCCGCGCAGCATCTCGGGAACGCGGTAGCGCTCGCCTTCGGGCAATTTTGCGCAGACCAGGATTTCGTCGGGTGCGCCCTTGGGGCATTGATCGTCGCCATAGACAACAACCTGATTGACCTTTTCACCGTCGACCGTCTGCTGCGCCGCGACGGGCACCGACAGCGCGCTACCGGCGATGACCAGGGCGAAAAGGGGGAGGCGGCTCATCGGATTTTCCTTCGTCTGCTCTGGCGTGGCTTGGCACTGCGACCCTGCATCCGCCATGAACGAATGCCGAGCCGCCAATCTATCAGATACGCTTCGACAGCGCGATGGCTGCGCGGCATCCGGCGCGGATCGCGAGGCTCAGCACCGGATAACCCGCGGCGCTTTCGGCGCCCGCGGCCAGCGCGGCTTCCTTATGCTCCAGTTCCTCGGCCCGGAAATCGGCCACCGCAGCGCTGAGCTCGGGATCGCTGTCGCCCAGTTCATCCAGCTGGTCGCGGTAATGGCGATCGATTTCGGTCTCGACCGCGGCGGTGCAGGCCATCGCGGCGCGCGGACCCATCGCGGCGGTGACCGCGCCGAGCGCGAACCCCGCGACGTTCCAGAAGGGCTGGAGCGCGGTCGGGCGCACGCCGCGCCGCGCGATCATGGCATCGAAAAATTTGCGATGCCGCTCTTCCTGTTCGGCCATATGCGCGATTTCGCGCGCCATCGGGTGGCGGTCGCCCATCACCGCAAGCTGTCCGGCATAAATGCGCGTCGCGCCATATTCGCCGGCCTGATCGACGCGGATCATCGATGCATTTTTGTAGGCTTTCGTCATGCCGCCGATGTGGGCCGACGGCGCAGCAAGGTCAAGACGAGCGCCGCCGCGCCCAGCGAAAAGATTGCGTTGAAGCCCGCGAGCGAGATACCGAACAAGGTCCATTGTGCGGTATCGCAGCGGATCAGCGGCGCGTTCATGATCGCGTCGAGTGATACGGGTCCGCCGCTACCAGTGGCGCAGGTGGTGAGGCCTTCCCAAAAGCCATATTCGACCCCGGCGTGGTAGATGCCGATGGCGCCGCTGAGCGCGATCGCAAGCGCGGCGAGCAGCGTCAGGCTACGCATTGCCTTGTCATTGGCTCGCAGCAACAGCGCGAGCAGCGCCAGCACGATTGCCGCCTGATGCGGCCAGCGCTGCCAGTAGCACATTTCACAGGGGTGAAGACCAAAGCCAAATTGCGATACCAGCGCGCCGCCATAAAGCAGCAGCGGCGCGGCGAACGCAACGATCGGCGCAGTGAGGCGCGTTTTCAGCATGCCGACGAACCCTTAGTTGCGGCGGGCAGGTTTGGCGCCGGGTTTCGTCGCCTGTGCCGCCATGCGCGGCGCGGTCGGGCTGATCCGTCCGATCGTCTGCAAGGCATAGTGGAGCTGGAAATCCTCGATTCCCTTGGCCTTCAACTCGGCGGCGGTCGCGGTGAACCGCGGATCGGCCTTTTCGTCCTTTTCGATCAGCCCGTCGTCCACCTTTTTCTCGTTGATCAGGTGGCGGCGTAGATCGCTTTCGCGGAACTTCGGCCGCGACGCATAATCGGGGTCAGAAATCTGCGGCACCCGGATGTCGGGTTCGATGCCGCCCTCCTGCACGCTGCGCCCCGACGGGGTGTAATAGCGCGCGGTGGTCAGCCGCAGCGCGGTCGTGTCGCTCAGCGGCAGCACCGTCTGCACCGACCCCTTGCCAAAGCTGCGTTCGCCCATGACGATCGCGCGGTGCTGATCCTGCAGCGCCCCGGCAACGATTTCGGAGGCCGAGGCCGAGCCCGAGTCGATCAGCACAACAACCGGCGCGCCGCCTGCCAGGTCGCCGGGTTCGGCGAAGAAGCGTTCGATGTCGCCCTTGCGCCGGCCGCGCTGCGACACGATTTCGCCGCGTTCGAGGAACAGGTCGCTGATGCCGACCGCTTCGTCGAGCAATCCGCCGGGGTTCGAGCGCAGGTCGACGATCCAGCCGCGAGGTTTCTTGCCCAGCGATTTTTCGACCGCCATCATCGCCGCGCGCATGTCGGTGGTCGCGTCGGCGGAGAAGCTGGTGACGGTCAGCACGCCAACGTCGCCGCTGACTTCCCATTTGACGGGTTTCAGGTCGATGATCTCGCGCGTCAGCGACATTTCGATCGGCTTGTCCTGGCCCTCGCGGACGATCGTGACGTCGATCTTGGTTCCCGGACGTCCGCGCATCTGATCGACCGCCTCGTCGAGCGTCAGGCCAAAGATCAGTTCCTTGTTGATGTGGGTGATATAGTCGCCCGACTTGATCCCCGCCTTGTCGGCGGGGGTGTCGGCGGTCGGTGCAATGACCTTCACGACGCCGTCTTCCATCGTCACCGACAGGCCCAGCCCGCCATATTCGCCGTCGGTCTGGGTGCGCAGGTTCGAAAAGCCGCGTGCGTCGAGATAGCCCGAATGCGGATCGAGGCTCGCGAGCATGCCGTTGATCGCGCCCTCGATCAGTTTGGAATCGTCGACCGGTTCGACATAGTTGGATTTGACTTCCAGATAGACGTCCATGAAGCGCGAGATTTCTTCCTGCGTCTTGCTGTCGACGCTCGCCATCGCGCCGGTCGCGAGCGGTACCAGCGCCAGCGTCGAGAGCGCGGCGGCGCCCTGCCACAAGGCGAAGCGGCGCTTCGAGGATGCGGGCTTCTTCGTCGAGTCGGTCATGTGCGTCTTTCACTCAGGCGGGATCTTCCGCCATATATACCCCGGCTCGCCATCCTCCTACGCATTTGCGCAGGCGTCAAGCGGTGCATCCCGATAGGGGACAGCGCCGGAACGGGGGATTAACCGGCCCAAATCCGGGCAAGCGACGTCACCCGATCATCGCCACAATATCCACCGGGCGCCCGCCGCGGCGCAGTTCGACGGTGATGCGGCTGTCGTCCGACCCGGCACGACCGATCGGGGCGCCGCTATCCAGCGTGTCGCCGACCGCAACCGATAATCCGATCATGCCGGTCAGCAGCGAGACCCAGCCGCCGCCATGGTCGATGATCACGATCTTGCCATAGCCGCGATAATCGCCGGCAAAGCTGACCCGGCCGGGGGCGGGCGCAACGACTTGTCCGCCGGGCCGCGCCGCGATCGTCACGCCGCGCGAGCGGACCCCGCTGTCGTTGACCTCGCCCAGCCCGGCGACGATCCGACCGACGACGGGCAGCCGATAGGCGCCTTGCGTGAGCTCGGCTTCGGCCGGCGCGGGCGGCGCGGCGCTGGCCAGGCTGCTGGCGGGGTTACGCGGACGCGGCAGCGGACCGGCAAGCTGCGCCAGTTCGGCGCGCACCGCGCTGTCGGCCTCCAGCGAATCCATGAGTTCGACGATATCGCGCGCCTTTTCGCCCAGCCCGAGCGCGCGATCGGCCTCCAGTTGGGCACTGCTCATCAGCTCGCGCGAGCGCAGCCGCCCTTCATTCTCCAGCCTGGTCAAGGCGCTGCGCCGCTCGGACAGCTGGGCCTTGCTCGCCGCCAGCGCCCTCAATGCGACCGCCTGCTGACGGCGGGTGATCTGCAGCTGCGCCAGTTCCTGCCGTACCCCGGCGGTGCGTTGTTCGATCACCGGCATCGCGGCGTCGATCACGGCGCGCGCGTGGACCATGTCGGTGAGCGATCCCGGCTGTGCCAGCACGCTGACCGGCGGCTGGCGGGAGAGCTGCTGGAGCGATGCGGCGAGTTCGAGCAGCGGCTGTTGCTGCTCTGCCAGCGCCGCGCGCTGCGCTGCCAGGCGGCTACTGACCAGCGCGACGCGCGCTTCGCCGGCGCTGATGTCGGCCTCGGCCGACTGGATGCGCGCGGCCAGCGCGGCGCTGCGTTTCTTCAGCCGGTCGGCCTCGTTGCTGGCCGCCGCCGCCTGCGCCTCCAGCCGCGTGCTGCGCGCCATGGCCTCGGCGGACTGCTGCTTGGCACCCAGCAATTGTTCACGCTCGCGTGCGGCAATCGCGGCGGGATCGAAGATGTCGCTTTGCGCCAGCGCCAGCGCGCCGCGCGTCACGATGGCGAACAGCGCCAGCGCTGCGAACATGCGTCTCATTGGCGCCCCTCGCGGTGATAGGGATGGTTCGCGATGATGCTGGTCGCGCGCCACAATTGCTCGGCAAGCATCGCGCGCGCCATCAGGTGCGGCCAGGTCGCGCGGCCAAAGGCGATGACCTTGTCGGCACCTTCGCGCTCGTCGGGTGTAAACCCATCGGCGGCGCCAAGGCAGAAGCGCGCCTCGCGCACCCCGCCGTCGCGCCATTTTTCCAGCAGTTTCGCAAATTCGAGCGACGACATCTGGTCGCCGCCCTCGTCCAGCAGCACGGTGCGGCTGTTGTCTGCCGCGACAGGCATCCGCCCGCCGGTATCGGGAAGCTCGGAAATCTTCTGCGCCCAGGTCACGCGCTTCATATAGCGCTCGACCAGCTCGGCCTCGGGAGAGCGCCCGATGCGCCCGCGCGCGATGATGTGCAGCAGCATGGGTTTTTGTTCACCTTCGGTGAAAGCGGGCTGGTGCCGCCTCTGTCGGCCTTTAGGCCGAACAGATCAAAAACGTCAATTTGCCAGCGTGACCGGCGGCGCGTCGCCGAACGACCACATGCGCTCGAGATTGTAGAAGCTACGAACCTCGGGACGGAACAGGTGGACGATGACGTCGCCCGCATCGAGCAGCACCCAATCGGCATTGGGCAGTCCTTCGACACGAACGCTGCGGCCCGCTTCCTGCTTGATCCGCTGCGCCAGTTTTTCGGCGATCGCCGAGACATGGCGCGTCGACCGGCCGCTCGCGATCACCATATGATCGGCGATGCTGCTCTTGCCGGCAAGCGGGATGGAAATGGTTTCCTGGGCCTGGTCCTCGTCCAGCTGGTGGAGGATCAGCGCGTGGAGCGCTTCCACGCTGTCATTTGCGGGTGCGGCGCCGGTGGCGGCCCCCTGGGTGGCGGAGATCAAATGCGTCCTTTCTTGGTCGGTTCCACCAGCCATGAACGCGTGATCGGGTCGCGCAGCGCGCGGCCTTCATAGCGTTCGAACCAGCGGGGGTTGGCCTGCCGTATCGCAGTTGCGGATCGCACATCGGGCGAAAATCGCAGGAACACGAGGGCGGGCGGTCTCCAGTCTGTCCAATGCTTCTTCTGGTCTGCGGGCCGGACAAAGCGCCGCAGCCATCCCATCGCACGTCTTGCATGGGCGCGGTCGTTATAGCCCGGACGCGCGATTACCGCAATCGGCATCAAACGGGCTATTTCCCGCCAGTCGCGCCATTGGGGCAGCTGGACCAGATTGTCGGCGCCCATGATCCAGATGAACTGGCGATTGGGGTACAGGCGGACGAGCTTCTTGAGCGTGTCGATCGTGTAGCGCGTGCCGAGTTCGGCCTCGATCGCGGTCGCGCGGATCGGCGAGCGGCGCGCCATGCGCTGTGCCGATCCGAGCCGCGCGGGGAGCGACGCCATGCCCGCCTTGGGCTTGAGCGGATTGCCCGGCGACACCAGCCACCAGAGTTCGTCGAGACCCAGCGCCTCGATCGCATTGAGGCTGATCGCGCGATGCCCGCCGTGCGCGGGATTGAAGCTGCCACCGAGGAGGCCGGTGGGGATCACAGGAGCGACTGCCAGTCGCTGCGGTTGTGGACGAGGCGCAGGATCAGAAGGCGACTATCCGCCACTTCGTACAAGAGCACAAATGGCTGTCCTTTGATCAGAAGCTTGCGCATACCGGCATAAATGGGCGAGCCAACCGCAGGGAATCGGTCAAGATTAGCGACCTGATCGCGAATCGCCCGGATGGATTCGGCTGCCTCCCGCGGCTGCCGATATTCGGTAAGCCAATCGTTCAGCGCGACCAGATCGGCAACGGCCTTTTCCGACCAGATTATTCGGGTCATCGGGCCTCGTGAACGGCGATCATGTCATCCATCATCTTCAGGACGTCGGCATGGTCCACCACCCGACTGGCGGCGATGTCGTCGCGGCCTTCCTGGATGAAGGCGGCAAAGCGTGCTTCCTGTTCGGCGGCGTGCCGGACTGCTTGCGCTACAAACCATGCCCGGCTGCGCCCTTGCTCGGCGACGATTTTGTCCACCAGTTCGAGCGTTTCAGCATCGATACGCGCGGAAATGACAGAATGCTTGCTCATGAGCGCGTTGTATCATTTGTATACAAACGATTCAAGGCCGGACCTGTCCCGTGCCGCGCACCAGCCACTTATAGGTGGTGAGCCCTTCGAGTGCGACCGGGCCGCGCGCGTGCAGCCGCCCCGTCGCGATGCCGATTTCGGCGCCAAGGCCGAATTCGCCGCCGTCGGCGAACTGGGTCGAGGCGTTGTGCATGACGATGGCGCTGTCCACCCCGCTCAGGAAGCGTTCGGCGGTGGCAGCGTCTTCGGTGACGATCGCGTCGGTGTGGCGGCTCGAATGCGCGTCGATATGTGTGAGTGCTCCTGTCAGGCCGTCAACCATCGCGATCGAGACGATCGCGTCGAGATATTCGGTGTCCCAGTCGCCGGTCGATGCGGGCTCGACATGCGGGCTCAGCGCCGCGACGCCCTTGTCGCCGCGCACTTCGCAGCCCGCCTTGACCAGCGCATCGACGATGGCGAGCGGCGCTGCATAGGCGCGGTCGATCAGGATCGTCTCGGTCGCGCCGCAGACGCCGGTGCGGCGCATCTTGGCATTGACCGCGAGTTCGACGGCCTTTGCTGGATCGGCCGCGCCGTCGATATAGAGATGGTTGATCCCGTCGAGATGCGCGAGCACCGGCACCCGTGCTTCGTCCTGCACGCGGGCGACAAGGCCTTTGCCGCCGCGCGGGATGATGATGTCGATCAGCCCCTGCGCGCGCAGCATTGCACCGACCGCGGCGCGGTCCTGCGTCGGCACCAGTTGCACTGCGTCGGCGGGCAGGCCCGCTTCGACGAGGCCCGCGGCAAAAGCCGCATGGATCGCACGGTTCGAATGCACCGCCTCGCTGCCGCCGCGCAGGATCACGGCATTGCCCGACATCAGCCCGAGCGCCGCGGCGTCGGCGGTCACATTGGGGCGGCTTTCATAGATGATCCCGACGACGCCCAGCGGCACGCGCACGCGGCTGAGCACCAGGCCATTGGGGCGCGTCACGCGGTCGATCTCGGCGCCCGCAGGATCGGGCAGCGCCGCGACGGCGTCGATCGCGTCGGCGATCCCGGCGAGCCTTGCTTCGTCGAGGCGCAGTCGGTCGAGCATCGCGCTCGACAGGCCATTGGCCTGTCCCGCGGCCATATCTTCGGCGTTGGCGGCGAGGATCTCGCGCGAACGGGCGCGGATCGCCGCCGCTGCGGCGACCAGCGCCGCGGATTTTTCCGCGGTCGGGGTCAGCGCCAGCCGTTTCGCCGCGACGCGCGCGCGCGCGCCCATGTCGGCGATCAGGGCGGCGGCGTCGCTGGGCAGGGGCGGGGCAGAGAGAGCTTCGGCGTTCATCGCGCTGCCACTATCATGTTTTGCGTGGCGCCCGAAAGTCCCGTTGCGCCCAGCCTCGCCCGCCTTTAGGCAAGACGGCATGAGCGGGGATATCGAAGGTATCGGGGCGGCGGTGACCGCGGGGCTGGCGGGCCGCGCGGTCGAACCCCAGCATGGCGGTACGGGCGAATCGCCGGGCAGCGTGCGCTGCCTGAATTGCGGCACCAGCCTGACGGGTTCGCACTGCCATCATTGCGGCCAGCGCGCCGACGTCCACCGCAGCTTTGGCGCGATCGGGCATGATCTGGTCCATGCGATCTTCCATTTCGAGGGCAAGATCTGGAACACGCTGCCGCTCCTCGCCTGGCGTCCCGGCGACCTGACGCGCCGCTATATCCATGGCGAGCGCGCGCGCTTCATCTCGCCGCTCGCCTTGTTCCTGTTCGCGGTGTTCCTGACCTATGCGGTGCTCGCGATGGTCGGCAGCGGCGATTTCGGAAGGGGCTTGAACGACGGCATGGGCTTTGACGAGGCCGTCGCCGAACAGACGCGGACGACCGCGATCAAGGACAGCATTCAGCGCGAGGTCGACCGGATCGACACCGAGCTGGCGAAAAAGGACATTGCGACCGCCAGCCGTCAGGAGCTGGAGAGCGAACGCGAGATATTGCAGAAGAGCGCCGAATATCTTGGCGTCGCACGGGCGCGCAGCAAGAGCGAGCGGTCGGCCGATCGCGCCGCGGGCCCCCCGGTGCTCGACGATCCGGTCAAGCAGGTGGCAACGAGCGCCGATTTCATCTCGCGCAACAAGGTCGACACGGGCGTGCCCTTCATCGACCGCGGACTCGAAAAGGCGTTCGCGAACCCGGCGCTCGTGCTCTACAAGGTGCAGGCAAACGCGTATAAATTCGCCTGGGCGCTGATCCCGCTGTCGCTCCCTTTCATGTGGCTGCTCTATCCGTTCAGTCGGCGCTTCCACACCTACGACCATTTCGTCTTCGTCACCTATTCGATCTCGTCCATATTGCTGCTGTTCGTCGTGGTGCGGCTGCTCAACCTGACGATCTTCGGCGAACTCGCGACTTTCTTCGCGCTGCTTTACGTGCCGTTCCACATGTATCGTCAGCTGCGTGGCGCCTATCGTTCGTCGCGGTTCGGGGCGTTTGTCCGCACCAATTTGCTGCTGTTTTTCAGCCTGTTCTCGGTGATGATGTTCATGTTCCTGCTGCTCGCGCTCGGCGTGATGGGGTAACCCTAAAGCTGGCGGCGCCGAATCGTAACAAAGGCCGGGCAAAGAACCCGCCGATCGAGGAGGAGATTTGCGATGCATCACCAATGGGGCGAAATGGATCGGCGCCAGCTGATTGCGCTCGGCACCGCGGGGCTCGCGGCATTGTCGCTGCCCGGCGCGGCGGCGGCGATGATGGCGCAGGGCTTTACGCATGGCGTCGCGAGCGGCGAGCCGGGGCCGAATTCGGTGCTGCTATGGACGCGCTACGCCGCCGCCAGCGATACGATGCTGACCGCCGAATTGTCCGAAACGTCGGATTTCGCCAAGATTTCGGGTGGCGGCAGCGTCACCGCGATGGGCGACCGCGGCCATACCGCCAAGCTGGTCGTTACGGGTCTCGAACCCGGCCGCTGGTATTATTACCGCTTCGTCGCCCCCGACGGCACCAAATCGCTGACCGGCCGCACCCGCACCTTGCCCGCTGGGCCGACCAGCGCCTTCACTCTCGCGCTCTTTTCCTGTTCGAACCTGCCGTTCGGCTGGTTCAACGCCTATGCCCATGCTGCGGCGCGGCAGGACATCGATCTGGTCGTCCATGCGGGCGACTATCTCTATGAATATCCGGTCGGCGATTATCCTTCGCTCAAACAGGCGGTGCCGGGGCGAGAGATCCAGCCGGCGCACGAGATGGTGGCGCTCGCCGATTACCGCCTCCGCTACGCCGCCTATCGCAGCGATCCCGACCTCGCACGGTTGCACGCGCTGTTTCCGATGATCGCGCAATGGGACGATCATGAAATCACCAACGACAGCTGGAAGGGCGGGGCAGAAAATCACAATGCGGGCGAGGGCGGCTGGCCCGACCGCGTGGCTGCTGCCGAGCGCGCCTATCGCGAATGGATGCCGGTCGCCGATACGCGCTGGCGCGACTATCAAGTCGGCGACCTCGCGACGATCTTCCTGCCCGAAACGCGCGTGACGGGGCGCGACAAGCCGTTCGAGATCGACGAGATCGTGGCGGGCGGCGGCGACACGGCCGCCAGGCTGCGGCAGTTCGCCGAAACCGCCTATCGCGATCCGGCGCGCCAGATGATCGGCGCCGAGCAGGAAAAGTGGCTGTTCGACGGCTTCGCCGCTTCGACCAAAGCGGGCACGCGCTGGCAGGTCTGCGCGCAGCAGGTGGTGATGGGCAGCCTGTTCACGCCGCCCGAATCAAAGGATTGGTTCGGCGCCACCATGGCCGACGTTGTCCGCCGCCGCGTCGAAACGGCGCAGCTTGCAGCCAAAGCGGGGCTGCCGTTCAACTTCGACGCGTGGGACGGCTATCCGGCGGCGCGTTCGCGGTTGCTCGCCGCGGCCCAGCGCGCCGATGCCGACCTGGTCACCCTGACCGGCGATACGCACAACGCCTGGGCGTTCGACCTCAGTGAGGGCGGCCGTGCGGCCGGGATCGAGATCGCCGGGCAGAGCGTCACCTCGCCCGGCTACGAAGGCTATACGCGCGGCATTTCCGACGACGCGCGGGTGTCGGCGCTGCGCGCCGCGTCGCCGCAGCTCAAATGGGCGAACACCCAGGATCGCGGCTATGTGACGGTGCAACTGACGCGTGATCGCGTAACGGCAAACTGGCACAGCGTCGAAACGATCCGCACCCATAGCCCGGTGCTGAAAGGCACCCACAGCATGACCGTGGCGCGCGGACGGCGGAAATATGACGCGGCCTAGCTATAAGGTGGCGTATCCTCGAATTCGGCGAACCAGGGATAGTCGTTTGCGACACTGACGGTGAAGTTCGCGGGACGCTTTTCGAGGAAGCTCGACACGCCTTCGGCCGCGTCGGCACTGCGACCGCGGGCAAAGATCGCGCGGCTGTCCCAGCGGTGAGCGCTCATCGGGTGCGGCGCCCCGAGCATCCGCCACAGCATATGGCGCGTGAGCGCGACCGATACCGGCGCGCTGTGCTCGGTCAGCTCGCGCGCCTTCGCGATCGCCGCGTCGATCAGCTCGCCCGGCGCGTGGACCGACTGGACGAGGCCTTTTTCATGCGCTTCGGCGGCGTCGATCAGCCGTCCCGAATAGCACCAGTCGACGGCGTTCTGGATGCCGACCAGCCGCGGCAGGAACCAGCTCGACGCCGCTTCGGGTACGATACCGCGCCGCGCAAAGACAAAGCCATAGCGCGCGGTCTCGCTCGCGAGGCGCGCGTCCATCGACAGTGTCATCGTCGCGCCGATCCCGACCGCGGCGCCGTTGATCGCGCCGAGCACGGGTTTCTTGCAGTCGAAAATGCGCATCGACACGCGCCCGCCCGAATCGCGGATCAGCGGGTGCGACCAGTCGATCGTGCCATCCTCTGCCACCGGGCTCGCCGACATGCCGTCCGGCAGGATCGCCTGCTTGTCGGTGCGCTTGTCATAATCGAAGGTCGCGGCGCCTTGGCCGAGGTCGGCGCCGGCGCAATAGGCGCGGTCGCCCGATCCGGTGAAGATCACCGCGCGGACGCCGTCGTCGGCGTCGCATTCATCGAGTGCGGCAACGATCTCGAGCATCATTTCGGTGGTGAAGGCGTTCATCCGGTCGGGCCGATGCAGCGTAAGCAGCGCGATGCCCTCGTGGCGGTCGAGGCGAATCTGGTCGAAGCTCATCCATCTCTCTCCTTGGCTTTGCAGCATCGTCGCAAGCGCCGGGAACTAAGGCAAGCTCTAGTTGACGTAAACGTAAGGGGAAATCCTCCCTGTGCCGAAGCCATGGGGAGGGGGACCGCCGCGAAGCGGTGGTGGAGGGGCAAGCGCGGGTGGCGCCATCGCCCCTCCGTCAGCGCTTCGCGCTGCCACCTCCCCATCGCTCCGCGACAGGGAGGATCGAGCGCCACGCCGGGGATGACGCGCCCTTGCTTTGACGCTATAGGCCGCCCGACCGCCCCGGCGCCGCCTCTTCCTGAGTCGCTTGCCGGGGCCATTCATTTGGTTCCGACAGAAAGTTGACCGCCATGGCCCGTCGCCGCCAGATCTACGAAGGCAAAGCCAAGATCCTCTATGAAGGTCCCGAACCCGGTACGCTGATCCAGTATTTCAAGGATGATGCGACCGCGTTCAATGCGCAGAAACGCGGGACGATCAACGGCAAGGGCGTGCTCAACAACCGGATTTCGGAGCATGTCTTTACATTGCTCGGCAATATCGGCGTCCCGACGCACTTCATCCGCCGCCTCAACATGCGCGAACAATTGATCCGGCAGGTCGAGATCGTGCCGATCGAAGTGATCGTGCGCAACGTCGCCGCGGGGACGCTATCGAAACGCCTCGGGATCGAGGAGGGGACGCAGCTTCCGCGCACGCTCATCGAATATTGCTACAAGGACGACGCGCTCGGCGATCCGCTCGTCGCCGAGGAGCATATCGCCTGCTTCAACTGGTGCAGCCAGGACGAGCTTCACGATATTCAGGACATGGCGATCCGCATCAACGACTTCATGTCTGGCATGTTCGCCGCGGTCGGCATCCGGCTCGTCGACTTCAAGCTGGAGTTCGGGCGGCTTTACGAAGGCGACTTCAGCCGCATCATCCTGGCCGACGAAATCAGCCCTGACGGATGCCGTCTATGGGACATGACGACGAACGAAAAGCTCGACAAGGACCGCTTCCGCCGCGACCTCGGCGGCGAAGTCGAAGCCTATCAGGAAGTCGCGCGTCGTTTGGGGCTGATGCCCGAGGGCGGCGAGAATGCCGTGCTCGACCTTGAAAGCCACCGGAAGAAAAAGGGCAGCTGACCAGCGCGTCGCCCCCGCGAAGGCGGGGGCCGCTGGCGGCTTAGCGCAGCAGCGCCGCGTAGACCGACTGCGGCCCCCGCCTTCGCGGGGGCGACAGTTTGATCAAATATTGATGCTCGTCGGAATCAGGCTCGGCTGCAGATAAGGATAGGGCTGCATCCGCTCGGCATTGCGCGCGACGATCTCGGCCTCGACGCCTGTCAGCGCCGCCTGGAACCACGCCAGCGGCCCTTCGGCGCCCGTGACGCGCGGATCCTGAAACCATGTCGGGTAGGGAAAGGCGTTGCTGCGATAATCGCCAAGCGGGCGGTAATGCACCGATCCCAGCAGCTCGAGTACGTTCAATTGTTCGAGCGCCAGTGCCATCGGCGGCATCATCGCGAGCCAGCCCGGCTTGTCATGCCCGCGCTGGCCGCTCGGCGCCGCCTGCCAGCCCGCACCGGTGACTGCCGGCGCGAATGCCATGATGTCCTTTTGCGGGAAGTTGACCGCGGCGTGCTGCGCGCTCGCGGTGAACATCACCATCGTACAGATTTCGGCGAGCTGCTTGCGGCTGACGATCGGGCCGAAACCCTTGATCTTCGCTTCGCCTGCAAGGCACATCGCCCATCGCGCGAGCTCGGTGTCGCCGGTGACATCGGCGTCGCTCGCATAATAGAGGTCGACATATTGCCGTGCCCATTCGTGGATCGTGTTCCACACGAGCAGCGCGTCGTCGCGATACGGATAATCTGCGAGCGCTGAATCGACCCCAACGCCGCGTTCGGCGAGGTCCGCGGGTAGCATCTTGGCATAGAAATCGAACGCCAGCCGGGCATCGACCGCGGCGAGCTGGCTCGACGTGATGGTGCCCGCGAAAATATGGTCGATCGGCCCGCCCGCCGCGATCAGCGAGGTTGCGGCCTGATCGTTGATGAACAAGGTCCCCTCGAAATGCGGCACCAGCAGCGCCCAGATGGGGTGTACCTCGGCGAGGTGGCGGTGGGTGGCGACCGCGAACGCCTCGATCACCAGATGCGTGCGCGCGAGATGCGCGAACAGCTCGTGATAATTTCCGTCGGCAACATGCACGACGAACTTCGCCATTTCCCAGCCCCATAGCTTGTCGGCGGCGGGGGAGGGGGTGAAGATCGGCCAGTCGGCGGGGTCCTGCCCGCACTGGATCGCGACCGGTACCAGCGATGACCCACCCGGCGGCACCGCGAACAGCGCCATCGGCTGCCAGGCATATTTGGCGAGGCTGCCATAGGTGCCGGGATCGAGGATCTCGAGCGGCTTGTAGTCGAGGATGAACAATCGGCCGTCGGCGAGCGCTGCGGCCAGCGTGTCGCCATTGACGACCGCGGCATATTGCGCCGCGCTCAACCCGAAATTGGCGGGCAGGGCGTCGCCGACCGCGGCAATCAGCATGCAGTTCGGACCTTGCACGCGCAGGCGGGCGAATTCGCTGTCGTCCTGGAACATGTAACTGATCCCCGGCACGGGCAGCGTCGCGAACAGCGCGCGATACGCTTCGATGCTGCGCGGGGTCCGGCTGCCGAGCCCCATCGCCTCATCGATCTTCATCAGCGCCTCGATCCGCTCCTTATAGCCTGTCAGCAGCGCGATATGCGCGTCGCGTTCGGCGGCTGCGACGGCATTTTCGACATCGCCGACGATCCGTTCGAAGATATTGCCGCCGTTGTGGACGCCATGGTCGGCCGCGATCTTGGCGGTCGACGCCTCGATCGCGTCGCATTCGGCGAGCGCGGCTTCATATTCGGCGCGCGGGCTGTCGAGCTCCCCCTTGTCGACGCCGCCAAGCTTCACGGCCAGCGCGTTGCGGACGATGCCCAGCCCGACCCCGATCAGGATCACGAACCATGCGATTGTCGGCTCGTCATTCTTCGGCACCGCGGTGGCGAGCGGCACGCCGGGCAGGGTCGGGACGTCGGTCGTCCACTGATAGACCGCCTGCGTCGCGGTCAGCTGCGCCGCGCGCGCCGCTTGTTCGGCAGGGGTGTCCTGCTGCGGCAGCGTCGGGGTGGCGGGCGGCATCGGTGTCGTCGGCGTGGTAGTGGCGGGGGTCAGCGGCGGCATCGGATAGGACATGGTGTGGCTCCTGTCGGGCGCGTGAAATCGGTCGCCGCTTGTCGCCGGACATGGTTAATATTTCGCAAGCCATTGGCCCGCTGCGACCCCCTAGGCCTGTGATAAGACGTGGTTTCGATCCTTAACCGATGCTTTACCCCTGCTTGTTATCCGAAGGGGATGACGGGGGTCTTTAACAGATTGATCACGCGGATTTTTCCGCCGGTGCCGGACGCGATCCGCGACGATGTCGCGATTTTGCGCGCCAATCGCATCGAAACGCTGACCCCGATGCTGTTCCTGATGCTGGCGGCGACGACGCCGACCGCGATCTACGCCGGGGTGGCAACGGTCCACCCGATCATTCGCATCGGCTTTCCGGTGACCCTGGCGATCGTCGGTATTCTGGGTTTCCTGTTCCTCATGCACAATCGCGGCCGACGAATGAGTCCGCGCCGCGCCAGACGCATGATCCGCGAGGCGAGCTGGGTGTCGGGTACCACCGGCCTGATGTGCAGCGTCTGGACGGTGACCAACTGGCTCGCCGCGCCCGCCGCCACGCACAGCTATTATGCGATGATCATGGCGATGGGATCGCTTGCGACCGCCTATTGCCTGTCGTCGATCCGCTTTGCCACCATCGTCAATCTCGGCATCGGCCTCGCTCCGGTGGCGCTGTTGATGCTGACGTCGGGCAACCCGCCCGAAATCGCAGCGGGGACCAGCCTCGTCATCGCGACACTGTTCCTGCTCCGCATGGTGGTCCAGCAGCATGGGCAGGTCATCGACCTGCTCGAACTCCAGCGGCAGATGCGCGAGCTTGCGCACACCGATCCGCTCACCGGTCTTGCCAATCGCCGCGAATTCGACCTGCGGATCGAGGAAGAGATTGCCAAGGCCGACGAAAGCAGGCCGTTCGCGATCGCGCTGCTCGATCTCAACGGGTTCAAGCCGGTCAATGACCAGCACGGTCACGCGGTCGGCGATCTGTTGCTGTGCGAAATTGCCGAACGCCTGCGCCGCGCCTGCGGCGCCCACGCGATGGTGGCGCGCCAGGGCGGCGACGAATTTGCCATATTGGCGCCCGCCGGATCGCCGCTGCTTTCGACCTCGCTTGCCGACCATATCCTCGCGGCGTTGGCGGCGCCCTATCGCATCGACGGTCGCCCGATCCGCGTCGGCGCGAGTGTCGGTACGGCCCGCTGGCCCGACCATGGTCATACGGTGCGCCAATTGTGCGAAGTCGCCGACGGCGCGCTCTATGCTGCCAAGGCTGCCGGCCGCGGTCACGCGGCGACGGGCGAACCCGGCGGGCGCCGGTTCGGCACCAATCCGGGCGGCGACGTCCAGGCTTATTCCTAATCCGTCGGACGCGGGCGGTCCCTGCCGCAGGCTTGTCCGAACGCCCGATATTGATCGCGCCGCGATCGATGAAATCTTCGCCAGAATGTCCGCATTTCGGCGCGTTCTGACCCCGATCTTATCGGTTTGGTAACCATCTCTCCCTAACGCATCGTCAAATAGCGTGGGGATTTCAGCATGGACGTTTCAAAGGTTACTGCGGCGGACCAAACGCGGTCGATCAACTGGGATCTGCTGGAAAAAATTGTCGTCACCTTGCTGCTCGGTGCGCTCGCGACGCGGATGATCCCCGCGGCGGTCGAGAGCGGAGCCTGGCAGAACTGGATCATCCTGCTCGCCGAGGGCTGCGTGGCCTTTTTCGTGCTCATTCGGCGGCCCACGACGGTGATCACGCGGCGTCCGCGCGATTGGGTGCTGGGTTTCGGCGGAACCTTCGCCGCGATGCTCGCGGTGCCGTCGAGCGATGTACCGCTGGTTCCGCTCCAGATCTGTCTGTTCCTGATGCTGGCGGGGCTGTTTATCCAGCTCTATGCCAAATTCGTCCTGCGCCGCAGCTTCGGCGTCGTTGCTGCCAATCGCGGCGTCAAGATCGGCGGGCCGTATCGCTTTGTGCGGCACCCGATGTATGCCGGCTATGCGCTGACGCATATCGGCTTCCTGCTCAGCGGTCCCACGGTCTGGAACTTTGCCGTTTATGCGCTGGCGCTGGGGTTGAATATCGCGCGGCTGGTCGCCGAAGAGCGGGTGTTGATGGACGATCCGGCCTATCGCGAGATGGCGGCGCGGGTTCGGTATCGGCTGTTCCCCGGTATCTTCTGACCCGACAATGGATATGGACTGGCTGCTCGGCTTTATCGACGTCAAGGCGATCCTGATCGTCCTCCTGATCTTCGGGCCGCTGGAACGCATGTTGCCGGCCCGCCCGCAACAGCCAGCGCTGCGACGGGCATGGACCACCGATGCCGTTCATTGTGTGGTCAATCGTATCCCGATCGGAATCGGGCTCGGGCTGGTCGCGGCCTTGTCGATATGGCTGGGCGATGCCGCCGTACCGGCGTCCTTTCGCGCCAGCGTCGCCGCGCAGCCGCTCTGGCTCCAGACGATCATATTGATGCTGCTCGCCGATCTGATCTTCTACGCAATGCACCGGCTGTTTCATACCGTTCCGGCGCTCTGGCGCATTCACGCCATTCATCACAGCATCTCGGATCTCGACTGGCTCGCCGCCTATCGCATCCATCCGCTCGACCAGATATTGACCAAGGGTGCCTCGCTGATCCCCGCCTTTGCGCTGGGTTTTTCCGATGCGGCGTTGGCGATCTTCTTCGTCGTCTTCCAATGGCATACCTTGCTGCTGCACAGCAATGTGCGGATCGGTTTCGGACCGTTCAGCTGGCTCGTTGCTTCGCCTTGTTTCCATCATTGGCACCATGCCAATGACCCGGCGCACTGGAACCGCAACTTTGCGGCGCAGTTCCCGCTATGGGATATATTGTTCGGTACCGCGCAGATGCGGCGCGATGCGATGCCGGACCGTTATGGCATCGAGGATCCGGTGCCGCCGGGCTACGGACGCCAGATGGTCTATCCGTTTCAGCGGGAATCCAAGGACGCGGCTTGAACCATATTTGGCCATGATGCTGTCGTCGGTCGAAAACCACCGCCCGGGCGGATAAGCATCGCTTGACCGCTTGCGGAGCGGTGGCCACATCGGTGCGATGACCAAATCGCTTGTCCGGCGCGCCTCGACCGCGCTCTCGCCCCTCGTCCTGCTGATCGCGACCGCCGTACCGGCCCATGCCCGGGATGCCGCGCCGCCGACCGCGGCGGCGGCGATCAACCCGCAAACCGACGCAGCCAAGGCGTGGAACTTCGCCGCCAGCGATGTGCCGGTCGATCCCAACATCGTCTTCGGCGTCCTGCCCAACGGCATGAAATATGCGCTGCTGCAAAATAGCACGCCCAAGGACAGCGTCGTCCTGCGCATGCGTTTCGATGTCGGCAGCTTTGCCGAGGCCGACGACCAGCGCGGCCTCGCCCATTTCCTTGAGCATATGGCGTTCAACGGTTCGACGAACGTACCCGAGGGCGAGATGATCAAGCTGCTCGAGCGCAAGGGGCTGGCGTTCGGCGCCGACACCAACGCCTCGACCGGGTTTGACGAGACGGTGTACAAGCTCGACCTGCCTAATGCCTCCGACGATTTGATCGACACCGGGCTGATGCTGATGCGCGAAACCGCCAGCGAGCTCACGATCGACCCCGCCGCAGTCGACCGCGAACGCGGCATCATCCTGTCCGAACGGCGCGCGCGCGATACTTATCAGCTCCGCAATCTGATCGACCAGCTCGATTTCCAGATGCAGGGCATGAAGGTCGCAAGCCGCATTCCCGTCGGTACCGAGGAGGTGATCAAGACCGCCCCCGCCGCCCGCCTGCGTGACCTCTACGACCGCTATTACCGCCCCGAGCGCGCGACCTTGGTGATGGTCGGCGACTTCGATCCGGCAGCGGTGGAAGCCAAGATCAAGACGCGCTTTGGCGACTGGCGCGGACGCGGTCCGACCGGGCCCGATCCCGACATCGGTACTGTCGATTATCGCCGCGCCGCAGCGGCCGATGACTTCATCGACCCCGCGATCCAGGACATGGTGACGATCGCTGCGTTCAAACCCTGGGTCGAAGAAGCCGATACCAAGGCGAAGCGTGCCCGCACCTTGGCGGAAGATGTCGGCGAAGCGATCGTGAGCCGCCGACTGGCCAAGATCGCGTTGCGCGAAGATTCACCGATCCTCGCCGGCTATTTCGCTGAAGCCGGGGGCTGGAAAGTTTTCGATCAGGTCACCTTCGGCGCTGTCGCCAAGGAAGGCGCGTGGAAAGAGGCGCTGGAGCTGATCGAACAGGAACAGCGCCGTGCCATCCAGCATGGCTTTACACAGGCCGAAGTCGACGAGCAGCTCGCGAACCGCCGCACCGCGTTCAAGAACGCCGTCGCCGGGGTGACGACGCGGCGTAGCGACGCGCTCGCCGACACGCTGGTCGCCGCGGCCAAGGGCGATTTTGTGTTCGTGCGCCCCGAAACCTCGCAAGCCTTGTTCGAGGCGACCGCGCCATCGCTCAGCGCCGCCGCGGTGACCGCGGCGTTCCGCAACCGGATGGACGGCCTCAGCGCTCCGCTGGCGCGGGTTTCGGCGAAAAAGCCGATCGAGGGCGGCGCAGATGCCATCCTCGCCGCGCTCCGCGCCTCGGCGCAGGTTGCCGTTGCCGCCCCGACGCAGGCCGCGAACGCTGCCTTCGCCTATGACAATTTCGGCACCCCCGGCAAAATCGTCAGCGACAACCGCGTCGAGGATCTTGGTATCCGCCGCACCCGCTTTGCCAACAATGTGATGCTCAACATCAAGAAAACCGATTTTCAGAAGGAAACCGTCTATCTGTCGGTGCGCGTCGATGGCGGCAATCTGCTCGCGACCCGCGACGACCCGACCCGTGTCGCGCTGGCGGGGTCGATGGTGCTGGGCGGGCTGGAGGCGCACAGCGTCGACGATCTGCGATCGATCCTCGCGGGCCGCACGGTCAGCCCCAATTTTGGCAGCGGGGCCGACTTCTTCGGCGGCACCGCAACCAGCTCGCCGGGCGATTTTGCGCTCCAGGCCAAGTTGATGGCGGCGTTCCTGACCCATCCCGGCTACCGCGCCGACGGCCTGGCGCTAATCCGCCGCGTGCTGCCGCAGCAATATGCCGCGAACGATGCCACCCCGGCGGCGGTGATCGGCCGCGACGCGGGCGGCATCCTTGCGAATGACGATCCGCGCTCGCAAACCCCGCCGCTCGAAAAGTTGATGACGCTCGACTGGGCGCAGCTGAAACCGGTGGTGGCTGACAGCTTTGCCAAGGGTGCGATCGAGATCGGCGTCGTCGGCGACATCGACGAACAGGCGGCGATCGACGCCATCGCCGCGACCTTCGGCGCATTGCCCGAACGCCGCGCCGCGTTCGACCCGCGTGCCGACGCGCGCGTGCGCGAATATTCCCGCGACCGCAGCGAACGGACGCTGATCCACAAGGGGCCGGCTGAACAGGCGGAACTGCGCGTCTATTGGCCCGCGCGCGACGACAATGACCTTGCCGAAGCGATGCGGCTCAATCTGCTGGTGCGCGTCATGCAATTGAAGCTGACCGAAGAATTGCGCGAAAGGCTCGGCGAAAGCTACAGTCCCGGCGCCGCCGCCAGCCTGTCGGACGAGTTTCCGGGCTATGGCCACCTGTTCGCCGCCAGCAATGTCGATCACAAGGATCTGGCGACCACCCGCGCCGCGATCTTCGCGATCGCCAGGGAACTCCGCGACGCGCCCGTCGACCAAGACCTGCTCGACCGCGCCCGCAAACCATTGGTCGAGGCGATGACCAAGTCGCGCCGAGAAAACGCCTATTGGCTGAACTATGTCGCCGAAGCCACCAGCCAGGCCGACCGCCTCGACCGCAGCCGCAAGGGCATCGGTGAAGTCGAAGCCGCAACCCCCGCCGACCTACAGACGCTGGCGCGCCGCTATCTGGTCGATGACAAGGCGCTGGTGATCAAGGCGGTGAGCGACAAGGCGGGGAAGTAGCAAGCCCTTTTTGGCGGGGCGGAATGGCAGCTAGCGACCGATAGCGGACATGTCTTCTCCACTCCCTTTTAGGGAGAGGCTGGGGGTGGGTAGCCGCCGAAGGCGGCATTCCGCCTCGGCTCGCTTCGCTCGCACCCACCCCTAACCCCTCCCTGGAAGGGAGGGGAATGGCTTAAAACCACCCCAAAGCCGACGTTGCGTGCGTCGATCTCCGGCGCCGGAACCTAAACCCTCCCCGGCGCCCGCGCGCGGATGAAATTTTCCAGCGCGACAAAGATCATCTCGCGCGCGTCGCTGCCCAGCATTTCGGCGGTCAGCACGTCGAAGGCGACGCGGTCGCCATGCGCGGCGGCGGTGACCATGTCCGCCAGCAACGCTTCGTCGAAACTGGCGCGGGGGCAGCATGGCGGGGCAACCGCAAAGGGGTCGGGCCAGCTGTGACCGATCGCCTCGACCACCAGCTGGTAACGCCGGGCGGCGAGGACGTTGCCCCAGCGTCGTTCGAGCTCGGGCATCGGATCACGGCCGGCGCGGCGGCACACGATGCAATAGCGCAGCGCAAGCACCGCCTGCGCCGCCTCGACCGAAAGGTCGCGGATCAGCGGTTGCGTCGTCAGTTGCCGGATCAGGGTGCTGCTGTGCATGGCTCTATCGTCTCCCGGCGGTTGCCGTCCTCCGTCCCCGCTTTCGAAAAAGATGCCGGCCGCCGCGAGGCAGCGACCGGCAGGAGGGGACTGCCTAACCCTGCTATTGAGAATTAATCGCAAACACAAGCAAAAAAAGAGGCGCCTGAGAGCGCCCTCAAAATGACGGTTTATCGTCGCGCCCGCGCAGGGCGACCAGAGTCACGCGCCTCTGGTCGCCCTGCGCGGGCGCGACGTTTCCGTATTCAATCGTCGTGGGCGGGCTTCGACTGCAGCTGGATATAATTGGCGATGCCCATCCGCTCGATCATCTCGAACTGCTTTTCCAGCTCATCGACATGATGTTCCTCGCTTTCGAGGATGTCGGCGAACAGGTCGCGGCTCACATAGTCGCGGACGCTTTCGGCGTGCGCGATCGCATCTTTCAGCAACGGGATCGCTTCTTCCTCGAGCGCCAGGTCGGCCTTCAAAATCTCTTCGACCGTTTCGCCGACGCGCAGGCGGCCCAGCATCTGGAAATTGGGCAGCCCGCCCAGGAACAGGATACGGTCCGCCAACTTGTCGGCGTGCTTCATTTCGTCGATCGATTCCTCGCGTTCGAAATGCGCCAGCTTCGCGACGCCCCAATTGTCGAGCATCCGGTAATGCAGCCAATATTGGTTGATTGCGGTCAGCTCGTTCTTCAACGCCTCGTTGAGGAAATCGATGACCTTTTCGTCGCCCTTCATGCTGTCTGTCCTGTCATATGTTCCTGGAATGGGATGCGCGCATTATACGCGCCCCGGCCCCATCAGGCCAAGGTCAAAAACGGCAGAAAACCAAGAAAAATCAGGCGGTCGCGGCGACGTCGCTGATGATATTGCGAGCGAAAGGCAGGCATTGGCCGCATTTGGGTTTGCGACCCAATTGCGCATAAGCCGCCTTGGCACAGCGCAACTGGCCATCGCGCGCGACATCGCGCAGCTGGCTTTCCCTTATTGCGTTGCAGACACAGACGACCATGTGCGAATCCTTCTCAACAATGCCCATGTAGGGCTAGTGCGAGAGATTCGCAACAGGAAAGATGCGACTGGTTCGCAATCCGAACAGCCACTTTTTTCCCGGTTCCGGCCCTTGCCCGAAAAGTGATTCGCGGGCATAGGCGCGCCCATCTTCCCCGCACTCCTTCGCAAAGGCCTGCCCCATGAAAGTGAATGTCTATGTGACGCTGAAGCCGGGGGTCCTCGACCCGCAGGGCAAGGCGATCCATCATGCACTCGAAGGGCTGGGATTTGGCGGCGTCGCCGATGTGCGCGCGGGCCGCTTCATCGAACTCGACGTCGCTGACGGCACGAGCGATGCCGATCTCGACGCGATGTGCGCAAAACTGCTCGCCAACACGGTGATCGAAAACTACCGCATCGAACGTCCGTAACGGGAGCGAAGCCCATGAAGACCGCCGTCATCGTCTTTCCCGGCTCGAACTGCGATCGCGACATGGCGGTCGCGCTGGAGCAGGTGACAGGCCGTGCTCCCGCGATGGTGTGGCACCGCGACACCGACCTGCCCGACGGCACCGATTTCATCGCGCTGCCCGGCGGTTTCTCCTACGGCGACTACCTTCGCTCGGGCGCGATGGCGGCGCGGTCGCCGATCCTGCGTAGCGTCGCCGATGCCGCGGCGGGCGGCGTCCCGGTGCTCGGCGTGTGCAACGGGTTCCAGGTGCTGACCGAAGCGCAGCTGCTGCCCGGCGCCCTGATGCGCAATGCGGGCCTCAACTTCGTGTGCCGCACCGTGCCGCTCAAGGTCGAAAACAGCCAGTCGCTGTTCACCGCGAGCTACAATGCGGGCGAGGAAATCAATATTCCGGTCGCCCACCATGACGGCAATTATTTTGCCGATGCCGCAACGCTCGACCGGATCGAGGGCGAAGGGCGCGTTGCGTTCCGTTATGCCGACAGCGTCAACGGGTCGGCGCGCGACATCGCGGGCGTGCTCAATGATGCGGGCAATGTGCTCGGCATGATGCCGCACCCCGAACGCGCGATCGACCGCGCCCACGGCGGCACCGACGGGCTACGCCTGTTCGAGGCGGCGCTCGGTGTCCTCGCCTGACATTTCGCTCGCCATAACCGCCGCATCCTTTGTGCGCGGTTGTAACCAGCGTCCGACGAGCAGCAGCACCGTCGGCCAGAAGATCGTGTTCCAGATGTCGTGCCAATGCGCCGCGTCGGGCTGGATGGTCGCATCACCCATCTCGCGCGTCATGTCGAGCCATTCGCCCCCGATCGCCATCACCAGAACCGCCAGCCACGCAACCAGCCAGCCGCCGCGCCAGCGCCAGAACAGGCGAATGATCAGGAACAGCGACAGCCCGAAATAGATGTGCAGCGCGTCCTTGTCCAACCCGCTCAATTCGACCAGCGAGGCCTTCCGCTCGCCAAACAGCGAGGCAATTTCAATCAGCGTCATCGATCAGACCTTGGCCGCGAACGGGGTAAAATTGGTGCCTTCGTCGAATACGTCGACACCTTCGCGGCGTTTCAACGCCCCCACCACCACATAGGTTGCGGGGGTCAGCGCGGCTTCCCAGGCGACCTTCATCGCCCAGTTCGTCACCATCACCAGCAGCACCTGTTCGGTTTCCCAGATGCCGAGGAAGGCGATCGGGTAAAAGATCAGGCTGTCGATCCCCTGGCCGACGATCGTCGACCCGATCGTGCGCATCCACAAAAAGCGCCCGCCGGTCGCGATCTTCATCCGCGCCAGGACATAGGAATTCACAAACTCGCCCGCCCAAAAGGCCGCGATCGACGCCAGCACGATCCGCCACGCGCTGCCGAACACGCTTTCATACGTCGCCTGGCACACCGCGCCGCTGCCGCTCGCCTCGCCCGATTTCAAGGTCAGGCTTTCGGTGCCGCTGCACCACCAATCCTGCGCCGGGGGCATCGCCAGCACGACCCAGCTCATCACCGCCATAAAGATAAGCGCCCCGAAACCCGTCCAGATCACGCGCCGCGCGTGCGCATAGCCATAGACTTCGGTCAGCACGTCGCCGATGACATAACCAATCGGGAAAAACAGGATCCCGGCGCCAAAGGTCAGCCCGCCGAGCGTCGACAGCTTCGACGCGCCGATGATGTTGGACAGCAGCAGCACCGTGACGAACGCCGCCATGACCAGGTCATAATAGCGAAAGTGGCGAACGCTGGACGCGCTGACGGCTGCGGGTCGGTTGGGGAAAGCGGCGGGCTCGGTCATCGGGACGCTGCTTAACCTGCTTTGCAGCCCGCGCAAACCACGCTATTCGCGCGAACCAAGCGCCCGTAGCTCAGCTGGATAGAGCACCCGCCTTCTAAGCGGGTGGTCGCAGGTTCGAATCCTGCCGGGCGCACCACTTCGGAACAAAGCTGGGCACTGCGCCCGGCTTTGTTTCGGCGGCCCCCGCGATCAGCGCTTGCAGCAGATTGCTTTTCGAGCCGAGAATCCGAACCTCTCCAACATCGACTTCAACCCGCTGCGCAAGCGCGCGGACATGATCGCGGCGATAGCCGCCACCCTCAATTCTCATTCTTTGGCGCGCGGCGCTCGCGAACTTCGCCAGCATTTCGGGCTGGACCGCCTTTTGGCCCGCAGCACCGAGCGAGGCGGTCACGCGCTCCGCGTCGGCCTTAGCCTGATCGCGCGTCGCCTTGAGCGTTGCGATGCGCTCTTTGAGGTCAGAATCGTTCACATCGGCAATGCCGTTCTCGATTGCGTCGAAGAGCCGCTTTAGCCGCAGGTCGGCCTCTGTGGCTCGCTTGTTGAGATCGGCCACATGGGCGCGCTTGCGGGTCGCCTGTTCTTGCCGCCGATCCAGAACGGCTGACAGAATGACTTCCAGCCGGTCGGGTTGAAGAAGCCGGTCCTCCAAATGTTTTGCAACCAGATCGTCCAGCTTCGCCATTGGCACCGTCATGCCAGCGCAGGCGGTCGCTCCCTGCCGCGCCTTGGTCGAACAGGCGTAATAGCGATAGCGGCCACCTTTGCCGGTGCGTATGGTCATGGCCCCGCTACACTTCGCGCAATGAATGAGGCCGGTAAGGAGCGTGGGGCCGCTCACGACGCGAGGCGGCATCTTCTTGGGGTTGCGGGCCTGCAAGTGTGCCTGCACCGCCTCATAGATCTCCAGATCGATGATCGGGGGCACATCGACCACTACCGCCTCTGACTTCGGTTTAAGCTTCCTATCCTTGCCCCGGCGGTTGAACTCGTGGCGCCCGGTATAGGTCGAGCGGGTCAGTATCTGGTGGACGGCTCCGAGACCCCAGCGCCCGCCGTCGCGAGTGCGAATGGACCTCTCGTTGAGCCACGCGGCGATTGCCTTGACCCCCATCGGACCCGATACACCGTCGCCCGCTAGGGCAAGCCGAAATATCGAGCGCACGGTCTCGGCATGGAAGGGGTCTATCTCCAACCGCTTCTTGACCTTCGCGCCGCGCTGCTCGGCAGCAACGACGCGGTAGCCGATCGGCGGAAGCGATCCATTCCAGAAGCCTTGCCGCGCATTCTCGCGCATCGCGCGCAGGACGTGTTTAGCAGTCTCCTTCGACTGATACTCGTCGAACAGCGCCATAATCTGGCGCATCATAACGTGCATGGGATCGTCGCCCATTTCCTGCGTAATGGAGACGAGCTTCACCCCATTCTTGGCGAGTTTGCGGATATAGAACTCCAGCTCGAAATGATCGCGGAAGAAGCGGGAGAAGCTGTGGACCACCACAAGGTCGAACGGCGCCGGTTTTGATGTCCCGGCCTCAATTAGTCTTTGGAACTCCGGGCGGCGATCATTGGTCGCCGAGGCGCCGGACTCGATATAGGTGTCCACGACCTTGAGCCCGCGCGATGCGCACCAGCCTTCGCCCTGCCGCCGCTGATCGGGGATCGACACATCATGCTCGGCTTGCCGCGCGGTCGAGACGCGAAGATAGAGGGCAGCGCGCGCCCCCGTAATGGTCTGCGGCGCGGTCATGGCAGTCTCCAAAAGGTCGGCTCAAAAGGGCGGGGAAAACAGTTCGTCGAAAAGATCGCCGAACCAGCGCTCGAACACTTCGATTTCCGCCAAACTGACCGGAACGGGATCGGGCCAATCATCGGTGACGCGCCATGTCGAGAGGTCATGCTTGGGAGGGCGACCCGGAATGGGCCACGGCTTGCCGAGCAGCGCTTCAAGCTGCTCCGATGCGCTGGGCGCTCGCTTGGGGGAGGGGCGGGCCACGCTGCAACGGTCGCGCAGTAACTCGCGCAATGGAACAACAATCCGCACTTCCTCGGCGCGTATCCATTAATGGAGAAGAAAAAGAACCTACAGGAAAGATCGGATTCCGGCGCTGGTGCGCTTTTGCCGCGTCCGTCCCGCGTCGCACCGCGAATCGCCACCCTAGCGTCCGTTGTCAGCCAGCTACTTGGAAAGCTCGCGGGCATGTTCTTCCCTCGCCTTCCGAATGGCGCGCAGCACCCTAGCTATTTCCCGCTCGACCGCCCTTTCGCTGATGCCCAGCCGATGCGCGATGCGGTCGTAGGGAAGATCGTCGAAGCGGTGCATCAAAAACACATCGCGGGTTCGCTTTGGCAGGCGGGCAATGGCCCACTCAATCCGGCTAATCTCCGGGTCGACATTTTCATCGAAGCTGGGAACGACCGGCGGTGGGGCAAGGAGGTCTCGGATTGTGCGCGCGAAGCGGGCGGCGAGGTTGTCGTCAGCCATGAGCTTTCCTCCGCCGTGGACGCGTGTGTCCCGTCACCGCTCGCACATGATCGAGCAATTCCCGGAGCAGGGCTGGAATGTCCGGCAGCGACTTGGGGATGGGGGGCCGCGATCCATCGATGTCAGGGTTGCGCCAGACATTGTAGGGCGAAAGCACCGGGGCCACCTTCACCGGTCGTTAGCGTGTCAGGGAGACGAGATCGCTCGATCCACGCTCCTGCAATGGGCGGCGGGAAAGAAAGCGCCCTCCTCAGTTGCTAGCATGATTATCTTAGCCCGGATCGAACGGCGCTATCGCCTTCCATCGGGCTATTTCAGGGCCAAGCTGTTCAATAATGTGCGTGCGCCAACGGGGCATAAGGGTTTGAAGGGTGTTTCCCCATCTGAACGCAGGCGCTTGGCATGGCATTTGCCGGACGATTTTGATCGTCGGCCCGCCAAAGAGCGCGAGGAAATTCTCAATTGGGTTCGAACCGTCGTCATTTCAGGCTCGACCGAATATCGTCGCTATCAAGCAGAAGCCGTGAAACAGCGATTTGGCATCCGTTTTCCTGATCTGACCGATCGCAGGCCGATTGGGGAAATAGATTTGGAAGATGACGAGGATATTCAGTTTCTCGCCGACGTCGAAATGGACCTCACGGCTGCTGCCGTGGATGCGCCGCCCCGGCTGGCAGATGAAATGGCCGATTTGCTTCGGTTTAAAACCGCGACTCTTACCGAAATCGGTTTCCAACGAAACGGCGTTTGGAACTCCGTCACAGGTGCGCAAAAAATCGAGCACCTTGGCTTACTATTTGGAGCATTAGCCGCCTCGCCTCGGAGCGAGATCAAAGGGTTCGGGGTTCCCCACAGAAACTTGGCTTTCGGTATGCTTGTCTTCCCGGCCGTGTGGGATTGGTATGTCCAGTGGCGCGAACGCAGACGTGGCTTCTACACGAGCTGGGAAGTGAACATGATCCAACTCGGCCTATCCCTCACGCGCATCGAAACCGGCTGGCTGAGGCAAAATCCGCAACTGAGCGCACGCCTTCGAATAATCCCTGGGCTAATATCGTCTGCCGATATTGAGGCTGCGCGCGCCGATTGGGAGGGCACCTGCGAGCGCTTCTACAAGCATGGGCTCGCACGAGCAAAAGAGATACAGCGCGTGGCGCGCGTTCATCGCGATCCGTTCGAACCGATCTTGCCGGTGTTGGAAGCCGATAGCCCTGTCGCTGAGTATCGCCGGATCACAGAAGAGATATTGCGGCTCATGCCCGATGCCCGGCGATATCCGCGCCAAGCGGCTGAATCTGTCCGGTCGTTTTTAATGGTTCGGCTAGCTCTCCATCTTGGGCTTCGTCAGAAAAACTTGCGAGAACTTCTCTTCTGCCCGCGCGGTCGCCCCCCGACGGCGGAGCGGATTTTGGAATCACGCCGCCGAGGTGAGTTGCGATGGAGTGAGCGCGATCAAGGTTGGGAGGTGCTGATTCCCGCGTGCGCTTTCAAAAACTCCACTTCCTCCTTTTTCGGAAACAAGCCATTCCGGTTGGTGTTGCCGGATCTTGGCGGACTCTACCGTTACATCGAGTCCTACATCAACGGGCAGCGGGCATTGCTGATCAATGGTGCGCCGGATCCGGGCACATTCTTGGTGAAGACGGTGAAGGCCACCAGCCGCGATGCCGCCTACAACCAAAATACGTTCTACGAAGCATGGCGGCTGATTACCCAGCGTTACGGCATCCAAAACCCGTACACCGGCCGGGGAGCAATTAAAGGGCTGCTGCCGCACGGGCCGCACAACGTGCGCGACGTATTGGCGACGCATATTCTCAAGCAGACTGGTTCCTATGAACAGGCGAGCTATGCAATTCAGGATACGCCGGAGACCGTGGCGAAGCACTACGGCCGCTTTCTGCCGCAAGATAAGGCTGCGCTCGCGGCGCTGATTTTGAACCGAGTGTGGGAGGCGGCCTGATATGCTGGAAGGCGTCGCCGACAGGGTCCTCTCGTCCAAGCGATACGAACTAAGGCCGCCTTTCTTACGATCAGAATATTCTAGCGCACGATCTCCAAGACGTATTGCTCATCTTCGCCGAGCGTGGCGCG
The DNA here is from genome assembly GCF_005503695.1 of Sphingopyxis sp. 2PD. Taxonomy (GTDB): domain Bacteria; phylum Pseudomonadota; class Alphaproteobacteria; order Sphingomonadales; family Sphingomonadaceae; genus Sphingopyxis. The sequence goes on along the minus strand of NZ_SCMU01000004.1, from coordinate 120,094 downwards.
CCATTTCCTGCGCAGGCGATACCGGCGCGACAGGCGCGCCTCGGCGTGACATCCCTCGCTTTCATTCGGGGCGTCAAGCCGCCGTTTCAACCCGCGTCGGCCTCGGCATAGCTCACGACTTCATATTCGATGCCGTCGGGGTCGAGGAAATAGAAGCGGCGGCCGGGTGCGTAATCGCCGTGGTTGAAAGGGACCAGTCCGGCCGCCTTGACCCGCGCCTCGACCATGTCGAGGTCATCGACCTCGATGCCAAGATGATTGAGCGGTTCGCCCTTTGGATAGCGCGCGTCGGCGTGCTGACCGTCGGGGCCGGTGTAAAGCGCGACATAGGCGGCATCGCTGCCGAGGTGGATCGTCCGCCCGCCGTCGCGGGCCGGGCCGCGCCAGCGTTCGTGCCAGCCGAAGATGGCGGACAGCAGGGTAGCGGTGCGGTCGGGGTCGCTGACCGTCACATTGACATGCTCGATAAAGGAATGCGTCACGCGGTTGCTCCTGATTCGGGTTGACGCGGCGGGTATTGCAAGCTCAACTGAGGTTTAGGTCAAGCCCATTTGCCGGAGGAGCCACGATGCACCGCACCGACCTGATACCGATCGGCGACCTTGCCGCGCGCACCGGGGTCGCGGTGTCGGCGATCCGTTTCTACGAAGCGAGGGGGCTGCTCGCGGCGCTGCGCACGCGCGGCGGTCAGCGCCGCTTCCTGCGCGCCGACATTCGCCGTGTGTCGTTCATCCTGATCGCGCAGCAATTGGGATTGAGCCTCGAAGAGATCGCAGCCGAACTGGCGCGCCTGCCTGCGGGCCGCACGCCCAACGCCGCCGACTGGGCACGGATCAGCGCCGGCTTGCACGCGCGGATCGCCGAGCAGATTGCGGCGCTCGAACGCACGCAGGAGCTTTTGGGCAATTGCATCGGTTGCGGCTGCCTGAGCCTGAAGAAATGCGGGCTGTACAACCGCGCCGACAAGGCCGCGCAGCGCGGGGCGGGGCCGCGTTATGTGCTGGGGGATCGCGCGGGAGAGATTGCCGAGGTCGGGTGAGGTCGGGTGAGGTCGGGTGAGGTCGGGTGAGGTCGGGTGAGGTCGGCTTGGGGGGTGGGGAGCTGACGGTCAATTTTTATCGTCACCCCGGCGAAGGCCGCGGTCTCGCCCGATCAGACTACCGCAGCGGCGAGATCGTGTTTCAGAGTCACGCGCCTCTCAACGCCCTTCGCCGGGATGACGATGCTACAGATCCTCCCTGTGGCGAAGCCATGGGGGAGTCGCAGACGGCGCGCAGCGCCAACGGGATCGTTCGCGAAGCGAATGGTGGAGGGGCGGCGACGGTAGTGCCATGGCCCCTCCGTCAGCGCTCCGCGCTGCCACCTCCCCATCGCTACGCGACAGGGAGGATCGATGACCGCAATCGCTCGTATCCCGTCACGCCATCCGGCTCTTACGCAGCGCTCAGCTTTTCGATCTCCGGCGCCCCCGCCAAGCACGGCCCCAGCTTCGCGCCCAGGCTGCGGAAATGGTCCGACGCGCGGTGGGCTTCGACCGCCGCTTCGTCGTCATAACATTCCAGCACCTTGTACACGCCCGCCTCGCCCGTGCGGAACAATCGGTAGTAGCTGTTTCCGGGCTCGTTCGCGGCGACCGCGGGCGCCAGTTCGGCGAACACGCCCTCGAATTCTGCTTCCTTGCCGGGCTGCACGCGCAGCGTGGCGATGATGCCGATGGCCATGTTTCTCTCTCCTTGTTCTATTTGCGAAGATCGGGATCGACCTCCCAGCCGTCCTCGACCTGGATACCGAAGCTGTTCAGGATCATCGAAACCTGCGTGTACTGGCCGACGGTCATCACCAGGTCCATGCGCCCCTTGTCGCCGAGCGGCGCGAGCGCCGTCCAGGTCGCATCGGTGACGAAATGGTCGCTGGTCAGCTCGTCGGTTGCGCGCAGCATCGCTTGGTCGATCGCGCTCCAGCCATCCGCATCCGGCCCCGCTTTGATCCGCGCGATCTCGTCCGCGGTCAGCCCGCAGTCGAGTCCGATCCGCTTGTGCTGCGTCCATTCATAGCCCGAACGGCAATTATAGCCGGTGCGCAGGATCACGAGCTCGCGGTCGCGCGGGCTCAGTGCGTTGCGCTTCGACAGGATATAATTGCCCCAGCCGAGGAAGGCGGTGAGCGCCTTCGGCGCATGGGCGAGGGTACGGAAGATGTTGAGAATCTTGCCGCCCCCGACCTTGCCCCCGTCGGAGGCAAGGAAGGGTTCGAGCGCGGCGCGCTGGTCGGCATCGAGCCGGTCCAAGTTGACCGGCTCGATACGCGGAGCGTTCAGGCGCAAATCAGAAGACCTCGAACAGGCCCGCTGCGCCCTGGCCGCCGCCGATGCACATCGTGACGACGGCATATTTGACGCCGCGGCGCTTGCCTTCGAGTAGCGCGTGGCCGACGCAGCGCGCGCCGGTCATGCCGAACGGGTGGCCGATCGAGATCGAGCCGCCGTTGACGTTGAGCAGCTCGTTCGGAATGCCGAGCTTGTCGCGGCAATAGAGCACCTGCACCGCGAACGCTTCGTTGAGTTCCCAGAGGCCAATGTCGTCCATCTTGAGCTCGAAGCGTTCGAGCAGCTTGGGGATCGCGAAGACGGGGCCGATGCCCATTTCGTCGGGTTCGGTGCCCGCAACCGCCATGCCGACATAGCGCCCCAACGGCTGGAGCCCGCGCTTTTCGGCAACCTTGGCTTCCATGACGACGCACGCCGACGATCCGTCGGCGAGCTGGCTGGCGTTGCCCGCGGTGATCATGTGGCCTTCGCCCATCACCGGCTTCAGGCTCGACAGGCCTTCGAGCGTGGTATCGGCGCGGTTGCACTCGTCCTTGTCGGCGGTGACTTCTTTGAACGAGACTTCCTTGGTTTCCTTGTCCATCACCGCCATCGTCGCCTTGCAAGCGATGATTTCATCGGCATAGAGGCCCGCGGCCTGCGCCGCGGCGGTGCGCTGCTGCGACTGGAGCGAATATTCGTCCTGCGCTTCGCGGCTGATGTTGTAACGCTTGGCGACGACCTCGGCGGTGCCGATCATCGGCATATAGGTGTCCTTGTGCATCGCGATCAGCTCGGCGTCGGTTTCGATGAAGACCTTGCCGCTGCCGCTGACTTTCGAGATGCTTTCGATGCCGCCGGCGACGCAAATGTCTTGGCGATCGACGATGATCTGCTTCGCGGCCGTCGCGATCGTCATCAGGCCCGACGAGCACTGGCGGTCGATCGACATGCCGGGGACGGTGACGGGCAGGCCCGAACGCAGCGCGATCAGGCGCGCGACGTTCATCGTCTGCGACCCCTGCTGCATTGCGGCGCCGAACACGACATCGTCGATCTCGCCGCCTTCCAGGCCCGCGCGCTCGACCGCGGCCTTGACCGAGAAGGAGCCGAGCGTCGGCGCCAGCGTGTTGTTGAACGAACCGCGACCCGCTTTGGTCAGCGGGGTGCGGGCGGTGGAAACGATGACGGCGTCACGCATGATAATTTTCCTCTTCGAAGAGTTTGGCTGAATCTTTGCCGGGGAGGGCTATGCTCAAACGAAAAACTGGCTGATCCATTCGGCGATCAGGGCGGGTTTTTCCTCGCCTTCGATCTCGACGGTCACTTCATTGGTCTGTTGCCACTGGCCGGGGCGCTTTTCCTCCAGCTCGAGCAGCTTGATGTGGCTGCGCACGCGCTTGCCCGAGCGGACGGGCGACAGGAAGCGGACTTTGTTGCAGCCGTAATTGACGCCCATCTTGACGCCGCCAACCTTCGGGCCGTCGGTGCTCTGGCCGAGCATCGGCATCAGCGACAGGGTCAAAAAGCCGTGCGCGATGGTGCCGCCGAACGGCGTGAGCTTCGCCTTTTCCTCGTCAATATGGATGAACTGGTGGTCGCCGGTCGCGTCGGCGAACTTGTTGATCATCTCTTGATCGACCAGCACCCAATCCGACGTGCCCAGATGCTCACCGACCTTGGTCTGCAATTCCTGCGGCGTGATTGTGGCCATGGCTTATCCCCTCGATCATTGGTTCGGGGCGCGTTCTAGGCCTGTCGGGACGCGTTGCACAAGGGCCATGCGGTCATCCCAAGGCGCCGTAGCGTCAGCTTGGCTTGGCCGCCTTTGCCGCCGCCGCCTTGGGTTTCGGGGACTCGGCATAGGGCATGATCATCGTCCCGTCGGGCGCCGCGGTAAAGGTCGTCTGGGTCGGATAGGCGAATTCATACCCCGCCTTCGCCATTGCGTCGAACACCCGGATTCCGACCTCGGTTCGCGCCGCGGTCACGACGTCGAAATCCTCGCTGTACACGTCGAACAGCAGTTCGAAATCCAGGCTCGACGGCCCGAAGGTGACGAAGCTCGACCGGATGAACTCATGCCCCGCCGCGCGCACCTGTTCCTCCAGCAACGCGGGCAGCTCGCGCAGCATCGCGGGGCTGGTCTGGTAGATGACCCCGATCGCAAAGGTCACACGGCGGCGGTGCAGATGGGCAAAGTTGGTAATCTCTTTCGCCAGCAAATTGGTGTTCGAGACGACGAGCAGCTCACCGTTGATCGAGCGCAGCCGCGTGCTTTTCAGCCCGATGCGTTCGACCGTCGCGGTGCTCGTGTCATATTTGATCGTCTCGCCGACGCGGAAAGGGCGGTCGAAAATGATCGACAGCGACGCGAAGAGGTCGGAGAAGATACCCTGCGCGGCCAAGCCGATCGCGATGCCGCCGATGCCAAGCCCGGCGACCAGCCCAGTGACATTGACCCCCATATTGTCGAGGATGACGATCGCCGCGATCGCAAACAGCGCGACGCTGATCAACAGGCGGATGATTCCCATCGCATTCGCCAGTGTCTCGTTATGCCCGTCCGACGCGCGGCGCTGGATCAGCCCCAATATGACCTCGCGCGCCCAGATCGCGACCTGCAGCACGACGGCGACGGTGAACACCAGCTGGATGATCTGCATGATCACCGCGGGCGGCTGCGCATAACCGGCGACCAGCCGCACCGCGACGATTGCCAGCACGAACGACTTGGTCTTGTGGATCACCCGCCCGACGATGTGGGTCAGGGTGAACTCGCCCGGCGTCGCCTGCGCGCGCTTCAGCGCAAAGCCGCGCAGCATTGACAGCAGGAAATAGATGGCGAGCCCGGCGGCGATCGCGATGCCGATCTGCAGCCAGTGGCTGTTCACCCACGCGATGCTGCTGTCCCACCACAGGCGGATGTCCTCGATCGGGTTGGTCGCGGCGGCGGGGCGGGTCGATGCGGGCTTGGCGGCGGCGGTGGCGGCCGCAAGGATTGAAAAGGTCAAATCGGTCCTCTTGCGTGTGAATCAGGCGGAACGAAGCAGCGCCGCGGCATCGGGCGCCCGCTCCAGATAGGTCAAAAACCCGCGCTCGTAACGCGAAAGATATTTGGTCGCACGGGGCAGCGCGCCCGTCGCGCCAGCAAAATCGCCGCGCGCCTGCGCCGCCGCGATCATCGCGGGGTGGACATAGGATTTACGCGCGATCGCCGGGGTGTTGCCCAGCCGGTCGGCGACATGTTCGACCATCGCTTTCAGGGTCGGCGGCTCGGGCGCGTCGAACAGATAGGCGTAGGCCTCGACGCTCGCGGTCCAGGTGCGGAAATGCTTGGCGCTGAAGTCGCCGCCCATCGCCTCGCGGATATAGGCGTTGACGTCGTCCGACGCGACCGCGCAGACGCCGCTGTCGTCGCGATATTGGAACAGATGCTGCCCCGGCAGGTCCTGCAATCGCCGCACCAGCGTCGTGATATTGCGGTCGCTGATCGCCACCTCGCGCTGCGCACCGCCCTTGGCGCGGTAGCTCAGGCGCAGCGTCTGACCGGTCAGTTTGGCGTGGCGGCGGCGCAGTGTGGTTGCGCCGAAACTCTTGTTCGCCGCGACATATTGTTCGTTGCCGACGCGCAGCGCGGCGAGATCGAGCAAGCGGACGACCGCGCCGACGACGCGCTCCTGGCACAGCGTCCGCCGCGCCAGATCGCTTTCGAGCCGGGCGCGGAGCAGCGGCAGCGCATGGCCGAACGCGGCGCAGCGGTCATATTTGTCGGCTTCCTGCGCCAGCCGGAAATCGGGGTGATAGCGATATTGCTTGCGCCCGCGCGCGTCATAACCGGTCGCCAGGATATGACCGTTGGCGGCGGGGCAATACCAGGCGTCTTCATACGCCGGGGGCAGGGCGATCGCGTTCAGCCGGGCGATTTCCTCGCGATCGCGGATGATCTGGCCCTTCGCATCGCGGTACCGCCAACCCTCGCCAACGCGCTCGCGCGAGATACCGGGCAGGCCGTCGTCGACATGGATCAGGCGCGGGGAGGGCATGGCGCAATAGCGCGCCGCCTTGCCCTTTGGTTCCGCTTCAGCGCGCCCCGTTGGTCAGATGCCGCGCCGGCACTTCGGCCGGGCGGGCCATCAGTGGGCGCCATCCGGCCTCCTGCTCGCGGCGGCGGCAATAAGTCGACAGCCCGATTTCCAGCGCCAGCATCATGTAAATAAATGGCTGAAACGCGATGCCGACGAACAGCGACCCGACCATATAGATGATATGGCCGTGCTGGAGCGCGGTCGCCAGCGGCGCAATCCATTGCTCCTCGCCGCGCCGCGTCTTCAGATAGCGCCGCCTCAGCCGCTCCATCTGCGCGATCCCGACGATGTGCAGCAACAGCCACAGCGCCAGCCCCGGATAGCCTTGCTCACCCAGCATCTCGAAATAGCTCGAATGATAAGCGCGCCCCGCATCTTCGTGCACCATCGGACCGCCGGGTTGCGCGCGGTCGGGGTCATAATCCGATCCCGCCGTCTCGACGCGCAGGCGGTTCTGGATATAGGCGTTGAAGCCGCCGCCGAACGGGTTTTCCTTGGCGTAATCCCATGTCCACGCCCACACCGCGACGCGCGTCGATGCCGACTGGTCGGACTTGTAACCCTGGATCGTTTCCATCCGCTCGGTAAAGCTTTGCGGCAGGAAGGGCACCGCCGCGATCGCCAGCAACCCGGCGCCTGCCATATAGAGCAGGCGATGTTTGACCGCGCGCAGCGACAGCACCGCCAGCACGGCAAGACAGACGAGCCCGGTGCGGGCCTGCGTCCCCACCGGCAGCAGCATGCAGGCAAAGCATAGCGCGAAACAGAATAGCGAAACCCGCCAGTCGGGCGGGAAAATCGTGCCATGGCGGCGATACCACAGGATCAACGGGATGATCGCGATGCCGACGGTCGACATGATCGACCCTTCGTACAGCCCGAAATTCTCGTTGAGCAGCAATTGCAGCGATCCGTACCCACCACCGCCTGCCGCGGTCTTGAGCCCGCCCGCAATCGCGATCGACGCCGCCGAAAGCAGCATGATCAGCGCCAGCGATTCGATCCTGAGCTTGGTGCGCAGCGTCAGCGGCAGGAAAATCGCCCACACCAGCGCCTTCCACACCCAGCTCCATTTGTCGGCAGCCTCGACCGGGAAATCGGCCGACATCGTCGTCATCCCGCAATAGGCGAGCAACACGACCAGCAACGTCTGCCGCCCCGACCAGCGCGTGTCGCGCTTGTCGTCGATTGTCAGCCAGCCCACGATCGCCAGCCCGAACACGATCAGCGAGATCGGGATCGAATTGATCAGGAAATAGCTCAGCCGCTGCGGCGCGACGATGTCGATGTAGCAAAAGCACAGCACGAACAGGAACGGCTTGCGGAACCCGATCCCGATGAACGCGAACAGAAAGGCGACGAACGCAATGTCACGCATCGGCGCGGTCGTCCGTTTCGGCGTCGCGGCGCTGCTGCCACTGCAGGCGGGGGCTGACCTCGCGGTCGAGATCGTCGCGGTGCAGCAGGCGCCATAACGCGATCGCCATCAAGACGTGCGTCAACCCGATGGAAAAATTGTCGACCATGTCCGCTCCCGCTACGCGATCGGGGTTGACGCTGCGTTAAGGCTAGTATGTCAAAGCGCTAGCCCATGACCCGCATCCTTCACGTCCTCGATCATAGCCTGCCCACGCACAGCGGCTACACCTTTCGCACCCGCGCCTTGATGAAGGCGCAGGTTGCAAAGGGGTGGGAGGTTGCAGGGGTGACCGGGGTGCGGCACCCCGAACCCGGCCCGGATGGCGAGACCGTCGATGGTTTGACCTTTTACCGCACCGCGCCGATCGCGCCCGGAATGCCAGTCATCAACGAATGGCGCGAAATCGGCGCGCTGGCGCGGCGGGTCGAGGCGCTGGCGCAGACATGGAAACCTGACGTACTCCACGCGCATTCGCCGGTGCTGGACGGGCTCGCGGCACTGCGCGTCGGCAAACAGCTCGGCATCCCCGTCATCTATGAAATCCGCGCCTTTTGGGAGGATGCCTCGGTCGGCAATGGCACCGGGCGCGAAGGCAGCTTGCGCTATCGGCTGACCAAGATGCTCGAAACCTACGCGGTGAAGGCCGCGGACGCCGTTGCGGTGATCTGCGAAGGCTTGCGCGGCGACCTGGTCGCGCGCGGGATCGATCCTGCCAAGATCACCGTGTCCCCGAACGGCGTCGATTTGGACCTGTTCGGCGACCCGCCGCCGCGCGACGATGCGCTGGCGGACACGCTGGGGATCGCCGCGGACGATGCCGTCATCGGCTACATTGGCAGCTTTTACGACTATGAAGGGATCGACGATCTGATCGCCGCGATGCCCGCGCTGGTTGCGGTGCAGCCCCGCGCGCGCTTGCTGCTCGTCGGCGGCGGTCCGATGGAGGCGGCGCTGAAGGCACAGGCCGCGGCGTCGTCAGCGGCGGCGCAAATCCATTTCGTCGGCCGCGTCCCGCACGATGAGGTCGAGCGCTATTATTCGCTCATCGATATCCTCGCCTATCCGCGCAAGAAAATGCGGCTCACCGACCTCGTCACCCCGCTCAAGCCATTGGAAGCCATGGCGCAGGGCAAGCTGGTCGCCGCGTCCGATGTCGGCGGCCACCGCGAACTGATCGAGGATGGCGTCACCGGCACGCTGTTCGCGCCCGACGACCCCAAAGCGATCGCCGATGCGCTTGCGAAGCTGCTCGAAAATCAGGCCATTTGGGCGGAACGCCGACGGATTGCGCGTATTTTTGTCGAAACCCATCGTAACTGGTCATCAAACATTTTACGTTACGAGCCGGTTTACCAGCGATTGCTGCGCGGCGGCGCTTGAGCGCGTCGCCAGGCAAGACGAGATTTGGGCCCCAGCGGCCGCACGGAATTGGACGATATGGACGATAGCAGCGACAACCCCGTTCCGGGCAAATCAGATGCGCTCCTCCGCGCGCTGCGTCCCGCGCTTCCGGCGGCGATCGGCGCTGCCGCGCTGACCTTCCTGTTCGCTGCCGTGATGCCGATGTCGTGGGTCGCCGCAATCAGCTGGAACCTCTATCTTGATCGCCTGTCGGACTATTTTGTTCCGCCGGTCGGCAATGCTGCTCGGCTGATCCTGGCACTCGGCATGGCGGCGATCGCGTCGCTGATCGCCGGGCTGGTCGCGCTGCTGATCGCGCAGCCCGAAGCGGCGGGATTGACCTCGCTGCGCGGCCGCTTCCGCCGCGCGCCCGCGGCGGACGCCGACGAGGATGGCGACGCCTTTTGGACCCGCCGCCGCCGCGTCGATCTCCACCCCGACGATTCGCTGCGCCCGCCGATCCGCGCCGGCCGCGATCTGCCCGCGGGCGGGCTGGGACCGTTGACCGCCGACCGCGATGCCGCCGACCGCAGCGCCGAAGCCGACCTGTGGCTCGGCGAATTTGCCGAACAAAATGCCGACGAGCTGGTGCTCGCCGATCTCGCGCCGACCGAGGACGAGCCCACGGGCGACGAGCCCTGGCTGCAACCCGCCGATATGAAGGCGCCGCCGCTGCCGGCGCCCACCGACAATTCGCTCGGCGCCATGGTCGCGCGGCTCGAGGCGGGGCTGGCGCGCCGCCGCGAACCGACCGCGGCCGCCGCGGTCGATGCGCCCGATGAACCGGCACTTGCGGTCGAGCCCGAGGTCGATTTCGCCCTCGAAGCCGCGCTCAGCACCCTGCAACGAATGACCCGCCAGTCGGTGGGTTAGGGACATTGCTCCGCTCCGGTTGAACCGTAGCCCTGAGCCTGTCGAAGGGCGCTTCTCGGAATAGACGTCCCCTTTGACTGCCTTGCAGGCGCTCAGGACAGGCTTCGGCAAGGTCGGGGCAAATCTGGAGAAAATCCGGGCGCGCGCCGCTCCATCGCCCACCCCTCAATCCTCCACCGTCAAGATCTCGATCCGCAACGCGTCCGGCGCGGCCCCGCATTCGACCGCGACATCGGCGATGACATGGCCCGGCAGCGCCCATTCAGTCGCGCTCAACGCCCCCTGCAACGCGGCGCTGACCGCCGCGACTTCACCCGCCGCCAGGTCGCACGGAAACAGGTGACGCGCGCCGACGAAATTTGCGCTCGCCCATGGCCGGAACGTCGACGCACCGATCGTCAGCCCCGGCGGCAGGGCTTCGCCCAACAGGTGGCGCAACCGGCGGTGCGGACAGCCGGGACGGCGCGCCTGCACGGGAGACCAGCGCGTCATGCCTCGGCTCCCTTCGCCACCCGGCGATAGCCCCGCGTCCGCCGGTCGCCCTGCGGCGCGACACGTCCCGCATGGCGCTCGGCACGCCATATGTTCATGAAATGTTCCACGCGGCAGATCAGCTGGCGGCCGGGCTCGCGCCCCTCGCGCAAATCGCTGACCAGCCGCGGATCGCGCACCGCCGCGCGCCCGAACACGGTCGGCGGCATCGCCGATTCCTTCAGAAACGCGTCGATCCGTTGCAACAATGTGCGCTCCATAGCTTCCTCCCTGACCGCGTCGACAACCGGGCGACTCACCCGATAGGATAAATCCTATTTGAACGTCGTTTTCCTACTTGTCTAGGAAAAATCCGCTTGCTAGAGACGAAATAGGAAGGACTAGTCCATGAGCGACCATGTTGCCGATCCGCGCGCTGCGCTGGACCGCCTGTTGACCGACAAGGGCATCGATTACGCGCGCCTGTCGCAGGTGATCGGGCGCAACCCCGCCTATATCCAGCAATATATCAAACGCGGTTCGCCGCGGCGGCTCGCCGAACAGGACCGGGCCCGGATCGCGGCTTATCTGGGGGTATCCGAAGCGTTGCTCGGCGGTCCGGTGCAACGCGTCGCGACCCCGGCGCGGATGCGCGGTCCCGGCATGATCCTCGTCCCCAAATTGGCGATCGGCGCCTCCGCGGGCGCGGGCGCCAGCGTCGAGGGCGAAGCGATCGAGGGCGAGGTCGCGTTCGATCCCAAATGGCTGCGCGACCTCGGCGCCGACCCCCGCGCGCTCAGCATAATCCGGGTCGAGGGCGATTCGATGGCGCCGACGCTGAACGACGGCGACGACATATTGGTCGATGGCGGCGATGCGGCGGCGCGGCTGCGCGACGGCATCTATGTGCTGCGCATGGACGATGTGCTGATGGTCAAACGCGTCGCGCGCGCGCCGGGACCGGGCCGGATTTCGGTGATCAGCGACAATCCGCATTACCGCAGCTGGGACGACCTGCCGATGGCGTCGGTCCGGCTGGTCGGCCGCGTCGTGTGGACGGGGCGCCGGGTGCGGTAGGGGCGCGTTGGGGCGGACCCCCTATTCCCGTTCGTGTCGAGCGAAGTCGAGACACCCTTCGGGCCAGGCACGGCGTCGAAAGGTGTCTCGACTTCGCTCGACACGAACGGAATTTACGGAGTGGCTGAGAGCCACGGCTACCTTCAAATCAACGAGGCTCCGCCATCACCGCTTCGATTTCATGGTCTAGTACTTCAGCGCGCTCACACTGCTCGGCCTTGCCGTCGCGGCATTTCTCCGCCGCCTTGTCGCGCTCGCGCGCCAGCTTGCCCAGCTGCTCCTCGCGTTTGCGCATCTCGCGGCCGCGGTTGCGGTCGGCCTCGTCCTGGCTGGTCGTCGTCCAGTCGGCGACCTGCCCGACCGCTTTGACCGGCGCGGTCACCACGGTTTTTACGGCGCTGACACAGCCGGTGAGCAGCGGCAGCGCCGCAACGACGATGATGATGGCACGCATGATCTTCTCCTCGCCCCGCTACTCGGTCGCTCGCCGCCTCATCGCATAGCGGGCGTGATCTGAACAGGATATTGCGATGGATCGCCGCCATCGTGCGGCCCTGTGTCACACCATTGAAACAAATGGTTAAAGTCGTGTTTACCAACGCCCCTTAGGTCGAGCCGTGAAGCGATAGCCGCAGCGCGAAGAGAGACCACGCCCGTCATGGACACCATTTTGTCACCCTCATCGGGCCACGCCGCCGCGGTCGCCGTCGATGCCCATATGTCCGACGTGATCGACCTGTTTCGCGCCGATTCCGAACTGCGCGCCGTTGCGGTTCTCGACGCCAACGCGCGCCCGGTCGGGGTCATCCGCGAACAGCGGGTGCGCGAGCTGCTGTTTTGCCCCTTCTGGTTCTCGCTGATGCAGAACCCGACGATCGGCGGCTCGATCGCGTCGATGATCGATCCTTGCCCGGTCGCCGATATTGCGAAACCGACCACCGACCTGCTCCGCATCGCGGCATCGGGGCGCGGCAAGGGCGAGTTGATCCTCGTCGACCGCGGGCGCTTTGTCGAAACGCTCGACAGCGGCCAGCTCGCGCGGCTGGCGATGCTGCGCGATGTCGAACTGGCGCAGGAACGCGTCGAACGGGCGACGCGCGTCGACGAAGCCGGGCAGGCGTTTCAACAGGACATCGCGGCGCTGACTACGGCGCTGGCGGATATGGCGCGGACGGTCGAAACCGTCGCGGACGGCCTCTCCGATCGCGCGCGGCGTACCGGACACGACGCAGTGACCGTTGCGGGCGCGACGGCGCAGACCTTGGCGGGGCTCGATGAACTCGGCCATCGCGGCCATGCGCTGGCGGCGACGATGGCAAAGATCGTCGATGATGGTTCGCGCGCCCGCGCCATTCGCGGCGAGGCGCATCGCAAGGTCCAGCAGGCGGGCGAACGCGCCGCGGCGCTCAAGGCGGCCAGCCAGTCGATCGAACAGATGCTGGCGCTGATCATCGACATGGCGAGCCGCACCAACATGCTCGCGCTCAACGCCGGGATCGAGGCCGCGCACGCGGGAGAAGCCGGGCGCGGCTTTGCCGTGGTCGCCGCCGAAGTGAAAACGCTCGCCGGCCAGACCCGCTCGGCGGCGGGCGACATCGCCCAATATGTCGACCGGATCCGCGATATCGTCGGCCAGGTCGCCGCGGGCTTTGCCGAGGTGGAACGGGCGATCGACGCCAACAACGGCTTCTCCGACGCGATCGACCGCGCCGTCGACGGCCAGAGCGCGACGACGCTGATGATTGCGAGCTATGTCGAACAGGCGGTGTCGGCGGGCCGCGAGATCGACCATCGCGTCCAGCAAATCGGCCATGGCGCGAGTGCGGTCGGCGACGGCGCGCAGGCGTTGGGCCAATTGTCGGCCGGCCTCACCGCGGCGGCCCGATCGCTCGACCAACGCGCGCGCCATTTTGTCGAAACCGTCGCCGCCGCCTGAAATTCGGCGCCCCCGCAAAGACTTGCTCGCCCGCCCAGCCCTGATAGGATGGTGCGGCGCCGGGGGCGTCGATGGCCGCCGGTGGGGAGGAGGGTCACATGACGAATATGCAAAAGGGCTTGGCCGAGCTGATCGGCACATTCTGGCTTGTCTTCGGCGGCTGCGGCAGCGCGGTGCTGGCGGCGGCATTCCCCGATGTCGGCATCGGCCTGCTCGGCGTATCGCTGGCGTTCGGTCTGACGGTCGTCACCATGGCCTATGCGATCGGCCATATCTCGGGCTGCCATCTCAACCCTGCGGTCACCGTCGGCCTGTGGGCGGGCGGGCGCTTCGACGCGCGCGACATCCCGCTCTATGTCGGGGCGCAGGTGGTCGGCGCGGTCATCGCGGCGTTCCTGCTGTTCTACATCGCCAGCGGCAGTCCGGCCTATGACCTTGCGACCAACGGGCTCGCCGCCAATGGCTTCGACACGGGTTCGCCGGGCGGCTACGACATCTGGTCGGCGTTCCTGATCGAAATTGTGCTGACCGCCTTCTTCCTGTGGATCATCATGGGATCGACCGACGGCCGCGCGCCGGCAGGCTTCGCGCCGCTCGCGATCGGCCTCGCGCTGGTGCTCATCCACCTGATCTCGATCCCGGTCACCAACACCTCGGTCAATCCGGCGCGCAGCACCGGCCCGGCGCTCGTCGTCGGCGGGCTTGCGATCCAGCAACTCTGGCTGTTCTGGATCGCGCCCTTGATCGGCGGCGCCGTGGGCGGCCTGCTCTACAAGACGCTGGGCGCCGACACCTTCCCGAAACCGAATATCGAGGGCGAATAAGCATTGATCCGGCGGGGGCGGGGCGCCTCCGCCGGCCTTACTTCAACAGGTCAATCGCAAAGGCGCGCACTTCGTCGGCCATGTCGGGGCGTTCCAGCGCGACCGCCAGATTGGCCTGGATATAGCCCGCCTTCGACCCGCAGTCGTAACGCGCGCCATCGAAGGTGACGGCGTGGAACGGCTGGCTGCCGATCATCGATGCCATCGCGTCGGTCAACTGGATCTCGCCGCCCGCGCCCTTCTCCTGCCCCTCGAGCACCCGCATCACTTCGGGTTGGAGGATATAGCGGCCAGAGATGATCAGGTTCGACGGCGCATCCGCGACCTTGGGCTTTTCGACAAGACCTCTGACCTCGGTCAGCGCCCCGTCGCGCGCGCCGGGGGCGATCACGCCATAGGAGGAGACCTGCTCGCGCGGCACTTCGAGCACCGAGATCAGATTGCCGCCAACCATGTGATAGGCATCGACCATCTGTTTCATGCAGCCGGGCGAGCCGTGCATGAACTCGTCGGGCAGGAAGATGGCAAAGGGCTCGTCGCCGACGATGTCGCGCGCGCACCAGATGGCGTGGCCCAGCCCCATCGGCTCCTGCTGGCGGACATAGGCGCAGGCGCCGGGGCCCAGCCGCGTCGCCTCGAGCACCGACAAATCCTTGCCGCGTTCGGACATCGTCTTTTCCAGCTCGAACGCGATGTCGAAATGATCCTCGATCGCGCTCTTGCCGCGCCCGGTGACAAAGATCATCTGCTCGATCCCCGCCTCGCGCGCCTCGTCCACCGCATATTGGATCAGCGGCCGATCGACGACCGGTAGCATCTCCTTCGGGATCGCCTTGGTCGCGGGCAGAAAGCGCGTGCCGAGACCGGCGACGGGAAAAACAGCTTTGCGGATCGGTTTCATGGGCGGGGGCTTAGCGGCGATAGCGGAACAAGAAAAGGCGGGTCGGTCATGGTCCGCCCGATTATTGCGGCGTCACGATCACCACCACCCGGCGATTGTCCTGGCGACCCTCGTCGGTATCGTTGCTCGACATCGGCACGGCTTCGCCGCGTCCGATGATCTGGTCAGGCGAAAGCTGCATGCCCGCCGTCTGCATCGGTGCCGCGACCGCGGCCGCGCGTGCCTGCGACAGCGTCAGATTATAGGCTGCGGTTCCCACCGAATCGGTATGTCCCTCGACGCGTGCCGTCGTAATACCCACCCCGACGAGACGCGAGGCGATGCGGGCGATCTGCGCCTGCTGCTCGGCCGAGATCGCGCTCTCGTTGGTCTCGAACAAGAGCCGTTCGGGCATGCTGAGCGACCAGTCGAAACCCTGGTCGACAAAGCCTTCGGCCTTCAGCACGGCGACCTGCTCGGGCGTGAAGCCGGTCGGCGACGGTACGCTCTGGCATGCGGCCAGCAGCGCGGCGCAGACGATGAGAAGCACGCTTCGGATCGATTGGGGGATAGTCTGGGTCACGGCGATACTCCGATGGTCATACACGGGAACGGTTGCGCAATTTGTCGGCATACATTGCGGCATCGGCGGTGGTGAGCAGCGCGGTCGCGTCCCGCCCGCCGTCGGGGTAAACCGCCACACCGACGCTGACCGACACATGGTAGCTCTCGCCGCCGGGCAGCTTGACGGGCTGGGCAACGCAGGCCCGAATGCTGTTGGCGAGGTCGGCGGGGACGGTGTCGGCGTCGAGCGGGTCGACGATGACGATGAACTCGTCGCCGCCGATGCGCGCCGCGAAATCGCCCTTGCGCAGCGTGTCCTTGATACAGGCCGACAGCGCGACCAGCACCGCGTCGCCCGCGGCATGGCCAAAGCTGTCATTCGCCGCCTTGAAATTGTCGGCGTCGATGAACAGCAACGCAAAGCGGTCGCCGCGCGCATCGGCCGATGCGATGCGCTGCGCCAGTTGCTCGTCGAACGCGTGGCGGTTCGGCATGGCGGTCAGCGTGTCGTGCGAGGCGCGGTGGGCGAGCATGGCGCGCTCGCTTTCCATATGCCCCTGCCAGCCCTGAAGTTCGTCGAGCAAATTGTTGATATCGCCGCCCAGCCGGTCGAGCTCGGCAATGCCCAGCGGTTTGACGCGCTTGTCGAACCGGCGATGCAGGCGCACGTCATGCGTGACCGTCGCAATCTCGTTGAGCGGCTTGACCAGTTCATATTCGAACCGCCGCGCCAGGAAGATCGTGCCGAACGCGGTAATCAGCAAACAGCCGAGACCGGCGAGCAGGCCGATGCGGACATAATCGATCAAGGTGGAGCTATCGCCCCAGACCTCGATCGTTCCGATCGCCGATCCGTTGCGCTCGATCGGCACCGCAAAGGGTCGCGGGAAAAACATCCGGGTCAACAGCGGCGCCGGGTCGGCCATCGGCGACGACCATTGGGTGAGCGGCTGGCCGCGATCGTTCAGTACGCGCAGCCGGGCGATCCCGGGAATGCGGGTCAGCGGCTCCAGCCCTTCGCGCGCCGCCTGCGGGTCATTGAATACCAGCGCTGGTTCAACACCATAGGCACCAAGCTGCGCCGCCAGTTCCATGTTGCGATCGGCATAGCCGCGCAGCGCCGACACCCCGGCAAGCAGGATGGTCAGCCCCGACAGCGCGACCGCGAACAGGGTGATGCCGAAATGGAAGCGCGACAACAGCTTTTGCAGCGTCGTGCGGGCGCCGATCCGTTCGGGGGTCTGGCCCGTCATGGCGGGCCTCCGGCGCTGCGTCCGATGCTCAGCACCCGCGGGTCGATGCGCAGCGGCCCGCGCCCGATCGCGTCAAGATTGACCGAAAAGCTGAGGCTCGCCGTGCGATTGCTCAGGCAGAACATCGCGCCATAAATGCACGCGGCATCGTCGTCGGTGATGGTCAGGATCGGGCGGCCCCGGACCCAGGCGATCAGTTGTCGTCGATCGGCGATCGCCATGCGGCCCAGGAACAGGATGTCGCAATCCGACCGGCCCGCCACGGTCCCGGCGCTCAACCGGCGTACCGTGACCGACCCGGTGCCAGGCACGTCGGGCGCCATGCGATTGGTCAGCCGCGGGGTTCCGATCACGCACATCACGCGCGGAGTGTCCGCCGTTCCGTCGGGCCAGCGCGCATAGCTGACGATGCCGCCGACCATGCGGTTGACCGCCCGGCTCATGCCGCCGTCGCTGTCCTCGACAATCGTCTGGCTTGCGGCCTGAACCGACATCTGTGGCGTCGTCAGCGACGCGCCAATCAGAAACAGCGATGCCAACACCTTGCAGCGACCCCCAACTGCGCTCGACCCCAGTCTGCCCCAGCGCGGGGGCGTCCGCTAGTCAAAAGGATTGGAAAGTCAATGAAAAGTGACGTCATGCGGCCATTTGGCAACAGTGCGCCGGACCCGAATGGCGAGCGATCATGCCCATATCTCGTCATCCCGGCGAAGGCCGGGATCTCGCCGGTGCAACATGATGCCACGTTGAGATCGCGGCCTTCGCCGGGATGACGACCTGATAACTTAGGCGCGCAGCCGGTCGGCAAACCCCTTGCGCAATTTCGCGAGCTTGGGAGGAATGACCGCCATGCAATAGGGATTGCGCTGGCCTTCGCCGTCCCAATAGGACTGATGATAATCCTCGGCCGGATACCAGTCGGCGGCAGGCTCGATGGTGGTAACGATTGGTGAGGGCCAATCGGCTGCGGCGCGTTCGATGCCCGCGCGCGCCGCGTCGCCCTGCGCGGCGTCGAGCGGGAACAATGCGCTGCGATACTGCGTGCCGACATCATTGCCCTGGCGGTTCAGCGTCGTCGGATCATGCGTCGCGAAATGGACGTCGAGCAGATCGTCATAGCTAATGACCGCGGGGTCAAAGGTGATGCGGATCGCCTCGGCATGGCCCGTATCGCCGCCGCACACCTGCTTGTAGGTCGGGTTCGCGACATGCCCGCCGATATAGCCGCTTTCGACCGTCTCGACCCCGGCGAGCGACTGGAACACGGCTTCAGTACACCAAAAGCAGCCTCCGGCAAAAATGGCGGTCTCATGCGTCATCGGATCGGTCCTTGGTCGGGGGAGGGAGAGTTGCCCAGATAGGGAGCGGCGGCGGCTATTCCAAGGGCGGCGGTGCGTCGATCAACGGCGGGCGCAGCGGCCGGCCTGCCGCCCGCGCCGCGGCGATCAGCGCGGCCTCGGCCTCAAGCGACGCGACGCGGTCGCGCCAAGGCGGATGCGTTCCCGCCTGGATCAGCGGGCGCCCCTTGCGCTGGCCGAAGCGCGTCCAGAACCGCGCTGCCGCCGCCGGATCATATCCGGCCCCGGCGAGCAGCCACACCGACAGCCGGTCGGCCTCGATCTCGGTCTGCTTGAACAGCCGGGCGCTGCGGCCAAACTGCTTGCCGAGCCCGCGATCGACCCCGGCGGCGTCGAGCCGGGCGCGGTGGCGGAGGATGTTATGCGCCAGCTCGTGCGCGATCGCCGCGGCGAGCTCGTCATCATCGGCGGCAAATTGCGCCAGCCCCTGGTTGACCAGCACCATCCGGCCGTCGGCGACGGCGCCCGCCTTTTCGCTCGCCTCAACGCGGAAATCGCTGACACATCCCGCAACGGGGGTCAGCGTCAGCGGCCCCGCATTTCCCGCGTCGAGTGCGAGCGGTGCGGTGGGCGGCAGCGCCGCGAGCCATGTTTCGATCGCGGTGATCCGCGCAAAGGGATGCGCGTCGGCGCCATCGGGGACCGCGCTGCCCTGTATCCCGGTGATCGCCGCGCCGACGCGCAGGCCCACGGCGGTCGCAGGCGACGAGGGCGCGATCGCCGCAACAAAGGGCGCGTCGCGTTCGGCTGCATCATAGACCGCAAGCGCCTCGGCCCGCCGATCCGCATCATAGAGCCGCGGATCGCCCCAGATCCAACCGAACTGCGGCTGCTGCACCGGGCACCAGGCGGCATTGGCAGTGGTCAGCCGAAAACCGATCGCCGCGACGCGCGCCTCGATCGCGGCCAGCGCCGCATAGGGCGACGGATCGGCGGGCGCTGCGGCACCCGCGGGCACGGCGGCGAGCAGCGACAGGGCGACGACAAGGGCGGAGGCACGATGCGGCATCGGCCCCGCTTATCAACGCGCGCCTGTCGCGGCCATGAATTTCCCCGTCCACGCCGCTGCCCACCTCTTGCCTATCGCCCGACAAGCGCCGATAGGGCGGGGCGATGACGAACGCCGCCTCCCTGTCTTCGCCCGCCGCTCGCCAACCCCGCCCCGCCGCGCTCGCGCGCTGGCTGTGGGCGGTCGCGTTGCTGGTGGTTATCGTGGTCGGTGTCGGCGGAATTACGCGCCTCACCGAATCGGGGCTGTCGATCACCGAATGGCGGCCGGTATCGGGCGTGCTGCCGCCGCTGAACGAGGCCGATTGGGTCAAGGAATTCGAGAAATATAAGCAGATCCCGGAATATAAGGAAATCAACCGCGGCATGTCGCTGGCCGGGTTCAAGGCGATCTTTTTCTGGGAATGGCTGCACCGCATTCTGGGCCGCGTCGTCGGCATGGCGATGATCCTGCCGCTGGCCTGGTACGCATGGCGCCGCGCGATCCCGGCGGGTTATGCCGGGCGCCTGCTTGCGCTGACATCGCTCGTCGGGCTGCAGGGCGCGCTCGGCTGGTGGATGGTCGCATCGGGGCTCGAATATCGTACCGACGTCAGCCATTTCCGGCTCGCCGCGCATTTGCTGACCGCATTGTTGTTGCTCGCAGGCCTCGTCTGGACGGCGCGCGATCTCGATGCGTTGGCACGCGATCCGTCGGCACGGCCCGCGCGGCTGACCGGCGGCGGCATCGCGGTGATCGCGATCCTGTTCGTCCAGCTGCTGCTCGGCGCATGGGTCGCCGGACTGAACGCCGGCTTCGTCGCCAACACCTGGCCGCTGATGAACGACCATCTCGTGCCGGAGGGGATCGATTGGGCGGGCGGAGCTTGGCTCGCGCTCACCAATGATCCGTTTCTGATCCATTTCCTGCATCGCTGGTGGTCATGGATCGCGGCGCTGGCCCTGCTGCTGCTTGCACGCAATCTGGCGCAGCGCGGCGCGGGGCGCGAGGCGCGGCTGCTGGTCGCGGTCGTCGCGGTGCAGATGCTGCTCGGCATCTGGACCGTCATATCGGGGGTGTCGATGTGGGTTGCGGTCGCGCATCAGGTGGTCGGGGCGATCCTCGTCGCCATCGCCGCCGCCGCCTTGCACCGGCAGGGCCGCGCGGCGGCATGAGCTTGCTCGCCGGCCTGGGCAGCGCGCTGCTGCTGGTCGCTCAGCCCGTGCCCCCGCCGGCCGGTGTGTCGGTCGCGGCCGCCCCGGCGTTCCAATTTGCCCCGCCCGTCGATCGCCCGATGACCTATCGCGTGACCACGCGTCGCATCGGGCGCGACGGCTCGTTGATCAGTTTTTCGCTGGTCTATGCTTTGCAATGGCAACGAATGGGGCGCGGCTATCAGTTGCGATCGGTGCTGCAACGCATCGATTCCGATGCGCCGCCCGCGGTCACGCGCGCGCTGACCTTGATGCTTCAGCCGCTGGTCGGTGAAGAACTGGCCTATCTGGTAGCGCCTGACGGCAGCCGCGTCGAACTGGTCGATCCCGACGGCCTGTGGGACCGCGCGACCGCGCGGGTCGAGGCTGCGGCAGCCGAGGGTGACCGCGCCGAGGCCAGGCGGCTGGCGCAGTTGATCGCGGCACTTCCCGCGGCCGAACGCGACCGGCTGGCGACCGCCGACGCGCGCGCTCTTGTTGCGGCGGCCAATGATGCGATCACCACCGCCGCAACGACCGAGGGTGCAAGCATCTCGACGCGGCATGGCGGAACGCTGCGGACGATCGCGACCGCCGACACCGCCGTCGTCGGCGGCACGGGTGGGGCGCCGTTGCACATCGACCAGTTGTGGACCGTCGATACCGCCACGGGATTGGTGATGGAGGAACGTCGCCAGAGCTGGATCGTCGAACCGGACGGCGCGGCACGGACGCTGGTCGAGGAACGGGTGAGGGCGGTCGAGCCTGCCTCGTGAATCGCAAGGTATCATGATACCTGTCAGCAAAGCCGCTCCCTGCTTGACTTTTTAGCTGCATACAGCCATTGGCCCGCTCCGAAGCGCCGCTGCGTCCGCCCTGGACACGCGGCGCAACTGTTTCGGGGCGCTGTTGCTCCGGTCCATATCTGTCAAGGAGCGTGCCATGAAGGCGCTGACCAAGACGACCGTTTCGGCGAATGCCGCCACGGTCGAAAAGAAATGGGTGCTGATCGACGCCGAAGGTCTCGTCGTGGGCCGCGTTGCCTCGATCATCGCCAACATCCTGCGCGGCAAGCACAAGCCGTCGTTCACCCCGCACGTCGATTGCGGTGACAATGTCATCGTCATCAACGCCGAAAAGGTGGCGTTCACCGGCAACAAGCTGCAGGACAAGCGGTACTACAAGCACACCGGCTATGCCGGCGGCATCAAGGAAACCAGCCCCGCGAAGATCCTCGAAGGCCGTTTCCCCGAGCGCGTGCTCGAAAAGGCCGTCGAACGTATGATCCCGCGCGGCCCGCTCGGCCGCCAGCAGATGCGCAACCTGCGTATCTTCGCCGGCAGCGAACATCCGCATGACGGGCAGAACCCCGAAGTGATCGACGTTGCGTCGATGAACCGCAAGAACAAGGTGGGTGCATAATGGCTGACGAACAGACCATGACCGATCTCAAGGATCTCGCCGGCGCCGTCGAAGGCACCGCGACCCCGGCCGCTCCGGCCGCTCCGCTTCGTGAAAAGATCGTCGACAAGCAGGGCCGCGCTTATGCGACCGGCCGCCGCAAGGACGCCGTCGCCCGCGTGTGGCTGAAGCCCGGCACGGGCAAGATCACGATCAACGGCCGCGACCAGGAAGTTTATTTCGCACGTCCGACGCTGCGCCTCGTCATCAACCAGCCGTTCGGCCTGACCGATCGCGTTGGCAGCTATGACATTGTCGCGACCGTCAAGGGCGGCGGCCTTTCGGGCCAGGCGGGCGCCGTGCTGCACGGCATCGCGCAGGCGCTGACCCGTTTCGAACCGGCGCTGCGCAGCCCGGTCAAGGCGGCCGGCTTCCTGACCCGCGACAGCCGCGCGGTCGAGCGTAAGAAGTATGGCAAGGCGAAGGCCCGCCGCAGCTTCCAGTTCTCGAAGCGCTAAGTTTCCTCCGCCGACGGGTGGAGAAAGGAAGGGCGGTCCGGCAACGGGCCGCCCTTTCTCGTTCGGGCGGCAACGCGATGAACAGAGTTAAGCGACGGTAAATAGGCCATTGTCTATTGGCCGCGCGCAGCTAAGCTACCCCTATGCGCCGACTCTCTGACCCGGAGGAGGTGTACACTTATACTTTGGGGGTAGTTTATGAATTTTTGTTTTGATTCGCGGCGCATGCGCCGCGGAGCGTTGCTCACGTCGGTCTGCGTCGCGGGCCTGCTGCAGGCGGCACCCGCGCTCGCCGAGGCTGATGCGGGCATCGCGCCGACTGGCGGCGAAGGCCATATCACGGTCACGATACCCGAACCGCAGGCCAATCTGGTCCCGGTAACCCCTGGGCCGACGATCCAGCAGATCACCCCCGAACCCGAAATCCTGATCGCCAATCCCGGGACCCCGACGACGGCGCGTGACCCGGTGAACATCACCGGCGTCGGCCAGATGATCATCGACAATGGCGGCGGCTTTGTCGGCCTGTGCACCGGCACGCTGATCAATCCGCGCACCGTGCTGCTGGCGGCGCATTGCGTGAACACCCGCGCCGCGACGGCTTATGGCGCCAATTCGGGCGGAACCGCGATCGGCTTCGGTTTTGAAACCAACACCCGCGCGAACGCGGCGGGGCAGACCGACGAACTGGTGCGCTGGCTGCTCGGCGGCGCCGGTGGTGCCGGCAAATATCAGACCAACACCGCGCAGGCGTTCTACAATTCGAACTGGCTGGCCTATAACCCGCTGTCGCTCGAACCCGCGGCGCGCAGCTTCCTTTACGGTGACGTCGCGGTCGCTTCGCTGGATACCCCGGCGGCGAATATCCCGACATGGGCGCTGCTGTTCTCGCCGCTCACCAACACCGGCACCATCGGTGCTTCGGGGACCGGCTATGACGTCGGCATCGTCGGTTATGGCAACAATGGCACCGGCACCAGCGGCGCCTCGGGCAGCGACTTCCGCCGCCGCGCGGCCGAAAATATCCTCGGCGCACTGACCGACTTGCAGACCTTCGAAGGCTTTCTGTTCGGCGGCGCGCCCAACGGTCTGACCCAGAATCTCTATTTCCTCGACTTCGATGATCCGCGGCGCGGGATGACCGGCGCGAGCCCCTTCGATTTCAACGCGTTCCGCGACAACGCGCGCACCAATCCGAACGGTGCCTCGCTGGAGGGTATCACGTCGCAGGGCGATTCGGGTGGACCGCTGATCCTGCAGAACGCCTTTGCACGCCAGGTCGTCATCGGGGTGCTTTCGGGCGGCTATACCCGCTTCTTCACCGGACAGCCGGCCAATGGTTATGGCACGGTGTCCTTTTACCAGCCGCTCTATCTCTATTGGGACTGGATCGCAGCGAACAATCCCTATCATTATGTGTCGGCGAAGGCGGGCAACGGGTCGTGGACCGACCCCAATCATTGGGTGTCGACGATCGACCCGTCGTACATGATCGAATCGGGCGGGCAGCTCGTCAACGGCATCCCGGCGCTGACCGGCGAACAGAAGACCGGCACCAGCGGCGATTTCGGCCAAATCTGTTTCCAGAGCGGCGGGGTCAGCGATTGCCTCGACACCCGCACCGGGGTTGAGGTCGTCGAAAACCGGCCGATCGGTACCTCGGGCGACAACGCCGGTTCGGCCTCGATCGCCGACATTACGGGCGGCGCGACCGCCTCGCGCGATGCGTTGATGCCCGGTGCGCAGCCGGAGGCACAGGCAGCGGCGACCCCGTTGCCCGCCGCGACGCTCGCCAATGGTCTGCCCGGCGCCACCAACTTTGTTCCGAACAATGTCGAACCGGTCCGCACCACGGGGACGCCGCCGCGCTATTTCGACGTGACGCTCAGCGCGACCGGGCTCACGACGCTGTCGGGCGCGAATATCACGATCGACCGGCTGACGATCGGCACCGCCGGCGCGGCGCTGCAGATCGACTCGGGCGCATCGCTGTCGTCGCTGATCAACGTCAACCAGCTCGCGGGGATGGTGACGGTCAACGGCACGCTGAGCTCGGTCGGTGACTATAGCCTGTTCGGTGGCGGCCTGATGGGGTCGGGCCGGATCAACGCGCCCTTCCTGACCAGCGTCCTCGGCCAGATCGCACCGGGCACCCCGACGACGATCGGCACGTTGACCGTGGGCGGCAATCTGGTGCTGTCCTCGGGCAGCAACCTATTCATCAACTTTGGCCCCAACGGCACGTCGGACGTGCTCGCGGTCGTCGCGAACGGCACGTCGGCCGGATCGGCGACGCTGGGCGGCGCGGTGAGCTTCTCGCCGGTGGCGGGGACGCAGGTCACGGCAGGCAATCGCTACACCTTCCTGACCGCCGCGGGCGGGGTGACGGGCACCTTCAGTTCGGCCAATGCGCTGTCGGCGATCCTGACCCCGCGTCTGACCTATGGTCCGAACAGCGTGTCGGTCGAAATCCAGGCCGGTCTCTACCGCGACGTCGTCGCCGCCACCGCTGTGCAGGGCGCCTATGCTCAGCTGCTCGACCAGTCGCGCGGCACCGCCGGGCTTGCCAGCGTCTATGGTCCGCTCGACCTCCAGAACGCCGCGACGATCCGCGCGACACTCGAAAGCTGGGCACCGCGCACCGAAACGCTGCGCGGTTCGCTCGCGACGGTGGCGGTCGACAATATGTCGCGCTTCACTCGCGATCGCCTGCTCCAGCTCGACGACGGCGACATGGGCGGTACCCTGTCGATGATCGGCCGTCCGGTGCAACTCGCGCAGCTCAACATGACCGCAGTCGGCGCCGACACGATGGCGGTGCGGTCGGACAGCGATGCGGTGACGGTGCAGCAGGGCCGCTTGCCCGACGACACCAGCGCCTTCCTGGCTGGCGGCTATCTCGACGGCGACAGCCGCCCGATGGCGAGCGCGCTGCCGGGCGGGGGCCGCGACCAGTTCGACGGCTTCTACCTGGCGGGCGGCATCGAAAAGGCGCTTGATGAAGGTAGCGTGATCGGCTTCGCACTCAGCTACACCGACGTCGACGGCACCACCCCGATTGCGGGCCAAAAGGCCAGCGGTAGCCTGTACCAGGGTACGCTTTACGGCAAGGCGATGCTGGGCGGCGGGCTCGAACTCGCGACGCAGGTTAGCGCCGGTGCGTTCGATTCGCGTACGACGCGGGTCGCCGATCTGGTTGGCACGCCCTATACGCTGACTGGCGAAGACAGCGCGCTGGTCTTCACCGGCGAAGTCAGCCTGGCCAAGAATTTTGACCTGGGTTCGGTCGAATTCGGGCCGCGGGCTGCGCTGCGGGCGAGCCATATCGGCTTTTCCGACATCAAGGAAAATGGCGGCGGGCCCGCGCTACAGCTCGACCGGTCGAGCTTCAACAGCCTGCAGGCACGCCTCGGCCTCGCGCTGTCGGGCAAGCGCGGCAGCAGCTTCCAGCCGCACCTCAGCGCCGACTATGTCCATGAATTCGAAGACGCCCCGGCATCGTTCGGTGCGACATTCGTCGGTGGCCCCGGACCCAATGCGATCTTCGGCCTCGCCGGGACCGACAAGGACTGGTTCGAAGTCGGCGGCGGCGTCACGTTCAAGACGGGCAATGTCGACCTGTCGATCGGCGCCGACACGACGATCGGACGCAAGGATGTGTCGAACCAGAGCTATCGCGGTTCGGTGACCTTCCACTTCTGATCGAACCCTGACCAAAAAGGGGGAAGGGCGGTCCGGAAACGGGCCGCCCTTTTTCGTCAGGGCGCCGGGTCACGGCGTTGACATCGCGCGACGGACATGGCGATGTGCAGCCTCCTCCTATCGAAAGCCCCTCATGACCCATGCAACGCTGATCCGGTGGCATATGCTGACCGCGGCATTTCTGTTTCCCGCCATTCTGCTCTTTCTGGCGACGGGTGCGCTGTACACCTGGGGGATCAAGGGCGACTACGCGTCGGCCGAATATGATGTGGTGCTCGCCGCGCCCCTGACCAAAGACAAGGATGCGTTGCAGGCCGTCGCCGCCGCCGAACTGAAGCGCCGCCAGATCGACCTGCCGTCCGGCGCCGCATCGGTGAAGTCGATGGGCGATGCCTTTCAGCTGGAGTGGACGGGTACGCGCCGCGACGTGCTGCTCGACCCCACCGACGAAGCCCTGACCGCGAAGCTGACCGTGAAGGATACCGGCTGGCACCGCTGGCTGGTCCAGATGCACAAGGCGAAGGGCGGCATCGCGTTCAAAATCTATGCGGTGGTGCTGGCGCTGGGGTTGCTGTTTCTGGTGGTGTCGGGCCTGTTGATGGCGTGGCGCGTCCGCGCCATGAAGCGCCCCGCAATTCTGGCCTCCGCAGCCGGATTGGCGGCCTTTATCGGCATCGCGCTGATTTCCTGAAGTCGCCGGCTACAGCAGCTCCAGGCTCCCCAGCGCCAATGCCTGACGCGCCGGGCGTTCGGCCATCACCGCGAACATTTCGTCGCCGCGATCGGTGCGCTCGACGTTCATCGAGGCAAAGACGGCCATGAAATATCCGCTAAGCGCCCCGACCCGGTAATCGTCCCACAGGGGCGTCGGGTCGGGATCGACCCCGTGTCGGCGCAGCGCCGCGATCCAGTGGTCGAACGCCGGGCGATCAGCGGCGGCGCGCTCGAAGGGGTCGGCGATGCTGGTACCGACCAGATAGGCAAGGTCGGCGGCACCGCTCCCGCCCCCCAGCGTCTGCCAGTCGACCAGCCAGCACGCATCTCCGTCGGGCGCGAACAGGATATTGTCGATGCGCAGGTCGCCATGGACCAGCGTCCGCGCCGCGGGTTCGCGCGCCAGATAAACGTCGAGCTTGGCGACGATCCCCGCGCCGATGTCGAGGATTTCGGGGGCTAGGCGCGCGGCGTAGCGCTCGCGAAATCCCAGATAGAGCTGAGGGAACAGCGCGCGGACCAGTTCGCCATTGTCGCGCGCGAGCCAGGGCATTTGCGCCAGCTGCGGATCGTCCCACAGATGGGCATGAAGGCTGGCCGCCGCCGCGATGCACGGCACCAGCCCCGCAAGGCCGAGCCCGGCAAGCTGGTCGCCCTGCCGCGCCGGGGCAAGGTCGGACAGGATGAGGATGAAATCGACCTCGTCATCGGCGATGGCGTGATGGTGGCAATGCGGTGCGGGAACGCCGCTCGCGGCGGCAAGTTCGCGGTACCAGCTGACTTCCTTGACATAGGTGCCGGTGAGCTTGGCGATGTTACGGCTCGCCGCGTCGTGGCTGGGGCATTTGGCGATGACGGTTGGGGGCGCGTCGGTGTCGCCCTGCCAGTCGAGCGTCAGGCGATAGCTGTCGCACATCTGCCCGGTGCCGACCTTGGCCGCGGCAAATGCCTTGAGTTTACCCGGCTGCCCCAGCACGGCGCCGAGCCATTCGGCAGTCATCGCCTCGGGCGAGGTCGGAAAGCTCATGCAGCGGGGTCCATCAACCCGGTCAGGCCGGTGGGCGCGTGCGGGCCGACGAACAATTGTTCGAGCACGCCGACGCCATGATGCACCGCGTCGCCATCGACGAGTTCGGCGCGAACCAGCGCCTGCACATGCATCGCCAGTGGATTGCCCCACGCCCGCTCGGCTGCGGACAGGCTGTCGTGCGCGACCTCCAGATCGCCATGGTCGAAGCCATGACCCCAAATAGGATGGGTGTACCCAAGCCCGCTCATCGCGAACAAAGGGCCGTCGGGGGTGAGCGTTAGGCGCGTGCTGCGGTCGAAATCGGCGGTCAACTTGGTCAGTCGCCGCGTACCCTGCTGCCATTCGGCGGCGAAGGCCGGATCGGCGAAATGGCGCTCACCGCCGTTTCCGCCCACCAGCACTGCGCGGCGGTTCCATGGTGCACCTTCGCCATCGTCGTTGCTGTGGAAAAACAGCGAGCGATCGGCGAAATTGCACGGCGTCCACAGCCAGAAGAATTGGTGAAAATTGCCTTGCGGCGGCGGTTGCGGTTCGGCGGCGCCGACCGGGCGAATGCCCCAGCTGCGGTCCCGCGTCCCGGCCCAGTCAGCGCCGATCTCGACCCGCGCCCCATCGACCGCCAGCCATCCTGACCAGTGGCCGTTCTGGGTCATGCGGGTATAATCCATGAACAGGCGGGTGCCGTTGCGGCGGGTAAAGCGCGGCTCTTCGATCGGAAAATGGCGCGCCGTGAAATGCAGCTCTCCCGCCAGCGGCCCGTCGTTGGCGGCAATCGTCAGCGTCAGCCGCTCCAGCGGCTCGTCGATGCGGATAGCGATCGGCCCGACCGCCAGATCGAGCCGCTCGCCCGCCGAGCGGCGGCTGGCGCGCAGATTATGCTGCACCCCGCCGACCAGCACACAGAACGCCGCATCGACGATGCCGAGCTGCGGATAAAATCCCATCGCGGCGGCAAAGAAGACCGAGCCGTCGGGGGCGTAGCCGTTGAAGAAATAGCGGTCGTAAAAATTGCGGTCGGTACCCGCGAACGCGATCGGCTCGGCGCTCTGGTGCAGCGGGAAATCGTCGCCCTTGGTCAGCATCGCTTTTCCTCATCCCGTTTTTTCTTGCAACCTAACGCGATGCGGCGCGGCGTCAATGCACCGGTGGATCGACCGGAGGGACGGCGTGGATCGGTGCCACCGGCTCGCCCGGTGCGCGCGGGGGCAGGGCGTCGGGCGGGATCGCGTCGATGAGCATGTCGGGGGTCGGCACCGCGGCGCTGTTGCGGACCCGAACCGCGACTTCGCCATCCCGGATGCGGAGCTCGTTGAAGCTGGGCGGGGTCGACCGGATACGTTGCGACAGGGTCCCCGCGCCGATCATGCGGATTGGTCCCGCGGCGGTCGGGGTAACCAGATCGAATGCGTCATGGACATGGCCGGTCAGCACCGCCGCGACGCCGCGCGCTGCGAGTGCTTCGAGCGCGCGCGCGCCGCCGCGGGTGAGCGCGCGGCCTTTCGTCCCGGCTTCGACGAGGGGATGATGCGCGGTGACCAGCGCGGTGGTGCCGCCCGGCAGTGCGTCGATCGCCGCCAGCGTCTTGGCGAGCGCATCGCGCGTCACCCAGCCTTTCGACCAGTCGAGCCGCCACTGCGCGCGCGCGGTGGTTTTGAGCGGCACGACGGCGACCCTAGCGAGGTTCAGCTCGCGCTCGACCAGTCGCTCGATCCGCCGGATCCGGCGATAGGGCCAGAAGAAGCGCGCGAGCGGATTGAAATAGGGCAGGTCATGGTTGCCGACCTCAACCGTCACCGGCACATCAAGCGCCTCGATCCAGTCGCATGCGGCGGCAAATTCATGGCTCCGCGCGCGCATCGTGAGGTCGCCGGTAATCAGCACCGCATCGGGCTGTTCGCGGCGCACACAATCGCGGAACCAGTCGAGCGCGGTGCGATCCTCCAGCCCGAAATGCAGGTCGCTGATATGGAACAGTCGCGTCATGCCGTGGCGATGAAATCGACCGCGCTGGTGCCAAGGCGGAAGATTGCTGGGGATGCTACCTCATTCAGCTCGCCGTCAAACTCCAGACTGATCGGCTTGTCGCTTTCCAGCACGATCGTATCGCAGGTTGCGATCGGTTCGCTCGGCCCCTCGCGAAAGTCGCCGCCCAGCCATGCGAGGCCGTGGCGCAGCACGTCGCCGGTGCCATCGGTCAATATGCCATCGGCGCGGATCCCCGCGGTGGTCGGGGTCAGGATGACGGCGGGATAGGTTTTGCCATCGGCGCCGATCCGCACGCCCGGCGCATTCATCATCTCGTCGAGCGCGTCGGGAGCAGCGCGGCTTGCTTCGATCAAGCCATCCTGCCGCATCGTCTCGCGCACCTCGGCCCAGCGCGTCGCGGGTCCGGCGATGATAGTGATGAAAGCAGTCCGGGCGTCCGACACCACCGTCGGGATCGCGCTGCGCCGGACCTCGCCTTTCAAAGCGTCGGCCAGAATGTCGGCTACCGGGCGATCACCGTGCAATTCCTTGGACAGCAGGTTGAGTGTCCCGCCGGGTAGCACCAGGACCGCGCCGTCCCATCCGGTTGCCTTGGTCGCCGCGGCGTTGATCGTGCCGTCGCCGGTCCACACCAGCAGCAGGTCGATGCCTTGCGCCTTCAGCGCGGCGGCATCGGGAATGTCGCCGTCGGGCAACGCAAAGGTCGCCACCAGCGGCGCGCCATGCGTGCGGCACAGTTCGGCGATCTGGTCGCGGACAGCCTCGTCATGGCTGCCGCTTTGGGTGTTGCAGATCAGGGCGGGGCGAGTGAAGGGACTGGTCATCGCGCTGTCCTACGCATGAGGACGAAAAAGGTGGCCACTGAATTTCGTCCTCCCGGCGCCTCCCTGATCACAGATGCGCGGTTCGTCCGCCGCTTGTTCCCCGCTTCGCCGCGCGATAGGGCGTGACGATGGCAGCACCGATTTCCAAAGGACGGCGATTGATCAAATATCTGTTGGTGGCCGTGCTGGTGGTGCTGTTGTTCGGCGGCGCGGCGCGGGTGATCGTCGCGGGCGGGGCAAAGTCGCTCAACCTCGGCGACCGGCTGCTGGGCGACGGTGACGGCGCGACGTTGCAGGTGGCGGGGCAGCCCTATGGCGCAGGCGCGCGCAACAAGCTCAATATCTGGGTGCCGACGGGAACCAAAAAGACCGACAGGCTGCCGGTCCTCATCTTCCTCTATGGCGGCGGCTGGTACAGCGGCGCGCGCGATGACTATGGTTTTGCCGGTCGCGCCTTTGCCAAACGGGGCTTTGTCGTTGTCATCCCCGATTACCGCATCGTCCCCGAGGGGCATTGGCCCGACTTCCTGCACGACAGCGCCGCCGCGGTGGCGTGGACCGACGCGCATATCGGCAATTATGGCGGCGATCCCGATCGCATCGCACTGGCGGGCCATTCGGCGGGCGCCTATAATGCCGTGATGCTGGCGCTCGACCCGCAATGGCTGCGCGCGGCGGGCAGCGATACGTCGGTGATCCGCGGCGTCGCGGCGCTCGCCGGCCCCTATGATTTTGCGCCTTTCGAAAAGGGTGGCCGGGCCGATGTGGCGATGGGCGACATTCGCCCCATCGAACGGACGCAGCCGATCCGTTTCGTGCGCGGCGACGCGCCGCCGCTGTGGCTGGGGCACGGCACCGCCGACACGATGGTGCGGGTGCGCAACAGCCAGCGACTGGCTGCCGCGATGCACAAGGTCGGCGGTTCGGCGAAGCTGCGCGAATATGACGGGCTCAGTCACAACGACCTCGTCATGGCGCTGACCAAACCGCTGGCGTACAAGGGGCCGGTCCTGCCCGATATGACCGATTTCCTGCGCGGTGCGACGGCGCGTCGCATCGCTCCGGCGCCGCTCGCGCAATGATCCCCGCGATCATCCTCGCGGGCAGCCGTCCCGGTCCCGACCCGCTGCTGACCGGGAGCGGCGTATCGACCAAGGCATTGTTGCCGATCACGGGCGACGCGATGCTGGTCCATGTCGTGCGCGCGCTGCGCGCGTCTCCGCTGGTCGGGCCGATCACGATCCTGGCGCAGAACAGCGCCGAACTGGCGGCCGAGCCAGAATTGACAGGCTTCGCCGACCTGCATTTTGCGGACTCGGGGCAGGGGATCAGCAGCTCGCTCGCCGCGGCGCTCCCCGCCGGTGAAGAACCGCTGCTGGTGACGACCGCCGACAATGTGTTGCTGACGCCGACGATGATCGCCGAATTCCTGCGCGGCGCCGAGGATAGCGATGTTGCAGTGGCGATGGTCGAACGCGCGGTGCTGCTCGCGCGCTACCCGGAATCGAAACGCACCTGGCTGAAGTTTCGTGGCGGCTGGTGGTCAGGCGCGAACCTATTCTACCTGCGCGGGCGGCGGGTGCTGCCGCTGCTCGATTTCTGGGGACGGATCGAACGCGACCGCAAAAAGGGACTGAAGATCATCGCGGCGTTCGGCCCGTGGCTGCTGATCGGCGCGTTGCTGCGGCTGTTCACCATCCAGCAGGGGGTCGCGCGCGCCGGACGGCGCTTCGGGCTCAAGGCCAGGATCGTGCCGATGTCCGAGGCTGAGGCGTGCATCGATGCAGACAAGCCTGCCGATATTGTGCTGATCGAGCGAATCTTTGCCGCG
This sequence comes from Sphingopyxis sp. 2PD, assembly GCF_005503695.1. Taxonomy (GTDB): domain Bacteria; phylum Pseudomonadota; class Alphaproteobacteria; order Sphingomonadales; family Sphingomonadaceae; genus Sphingopyxis. The sequence continues at coordinate 87,457 of NZ_SCMU01000004.1, read as the reverse complement.
CGGCGGCAAGCCGCTATAGGGCAGCCGCTATGACCATCGAAAAAGCCATCATCCTGTCGGCCGGGCAGGGTTCGCGCCTGTTGCCGCTGACCCGCGACATTCCCAAATGCCTGATCGACCTCAACGGTCGCACGCTGATCGGGTGGCAGGTCGCGGCGCTGGCCGCGAACGGGATCAAGGACATCGTCGTCGTCACGGGCTTTCGTACCGAGCGTGTCGAGGATCATGCATTGCAGCTGTACCGCGACACCGGGGTACGCATCCGCACCCTGTTCAACCCCTTCTTTCAGGTTGCCGACAATCTTGGCACCTGCTGGATCGCGCGCGAGGAGATGGACCGCGATTTCATCATCCTCAACGGCGACACCATCGTTTCGGAAGAGATCGTCGCCAAACTTATCGCGGGCGCGCACGAGCCGATCACCGTCACCGTCGACGTCAAGGCCGACTATGACGACGACGATATGAAGGTGAACCGCGACGCCGACGGCCGCCTACACCATATCGGCAAGCGGCTGCTGCCCCCCGATACCAATGCCGAATCGATCGGCATGCTGGCATTCGTCGGCGACGGGCCGTCAATTTTCCGCAGCCAGATCGACCAGATGATGCGCACCCCCGAAGGCGTCGAGCGCTGGTATCTGCGCGCGATCGACGTGATCGCCAAGGGCAACCGCGTCGGCACCGTGTCGATCGAGGGGCTGGACTGGCAGGAAGTCGACTTCCCGCAGGACGTCGAAGCCGCCGATGCGCTTACCGCGAAATGGGCCGCGGAAGGCCGTTACGCGAAATAGGGTTTGAGCCAGCCGGTGAGCGCGGCGATCTGTGCATCGCCCAGCTTGACCGCCTGCGCCAGATCGGGCGGCCCCGGCCAACCGGTATCGGTGACCGCAAGGCCCGCGCCCATCCGTTCGCCGTCATAGCGCGGCAGGACGTGGAAATGGACGTGCGGATCGACCATCATCAGCATCAGATAATTGATCCGGGTATAGCCGACCGCCTGACTCAGCGCGGCCTCGATCGCCGACGTCGCGACCTTGAGTTCTGCGTGCGCCGCCGCGGGCAAATCGCCGAACGCCGTCGCATCCGACTTCGCGGCGAGCACCAGCGCGCCGAGGGTCGGTTGGGCGGGGCGCAGTAATACGACCCAATGGTCATATTCAGCGATCAGCGTCGCGGGGTGGCCGAATTTCGCGATGGTGTCGTTCATGCTTCCTCCATCCAGCTGACAATCGGGCGCCCCGCGCGCCGCTGGGCATAGGCCTGCGCCAGTTGCACAGCATGAACGATCAGCGAGATGACCGTCCACCAGGCGACGGCGATCAGCCCGATGTCGGGGCGCCCGGCAAGCGTGGCGAAGAACAGGATCGCGATATTCGGGTTGCGCCGCGCGGTGATCAGGCGGAACTGGCTGTCGAACCGGCGCCAGACATGGACGTCCATCCCAAAGTCCTTGATGAACATCCCCTCGATCACGCGTTGCAGCACATAGCCCGCGACGAGTGCGATCATCACCAGCAGGAAGGTCTGGTCGGACAGCGCGAGCCCCCAGGCGCCAAGCCCGACGCCCCAGAAATACCACCAGAAGGGCGGGTGGATCAGATCGACGCCATGATCGGCAACATTGCCCCATTTCGACGAGGTGATCGTGCAGCGCGCCAGCTTGCCATCGACGGTGTCGAGTACCATGAAGATGAAAGCGGCGAGCATCCCGGTCCAATATTGGCCATGGGCAAACAAATAGGTCGCATAAACGCACAGCGCCGCACCGATCGCGGTGACCATATTCGGCGTCATGCCGATGCTGGCGGCGATCCGCGTCAGCCACAGCGCGAGTTCGGGCCAGAGATATTTGGTCAGCGCGTCGGTGACGCCCTTATAGGCTCCGAAATAGCTTTTGCGCTCGATTTCGCGCCGCGTTTCGGGGGTCAGCCGCTGGATGAACGGCGTATCGAGCTTGCGCAGCTGGCGGTTGTAGATTTGCGGATTGTCGCGGTAATCGATGATCGTGAGCGCATCCCGATGCGCCGCGATGTCATCGGGACCGAGGCCGCCGGTAAGGTGCGCCATCACCAGCGCGTCGCCGTCCATCACGACGGTGCCGGGCAGCGTCACGATATGCCGCAGCCACACCGGGTCGAACACATAGTCGAGGTTGACGAACAGCCGCGCCCCCGACGCAGGCGGCGTGTCGAGCAATCCTTCGGCACGCGCCATCCGGCGCAGCCGCTCGGCGTTGGTCATTCCCCACAGCAGGGTCGAATTGTCGCCGATCAGTGCCAGCGCGGGCAGGGTCGTTGGTTCGCTCATCCGCCGCTCTTATCCTGTGCAGCATCCTTTGCAAGGAAGCGCGCAATGGCTTCGGCCCCACGCCGCGCCGCGCCCGCCGGATCGCCGCCGATCGATTCGGCCAGCCGCTCGCGCTGCGCGTCGATATAGCGCGAATGACGCGCGCCCGCCTGATCGAGCGCATTGGGAAGGTCTGCCACATCGTCGATGACGTCGCCCAGCGTCCAGAACAGATAGTCGGGATCACCGACCCATTGGGCGTCATGGGCGTTGAGAAACAGGCAAGGGCGCGGGGTTGCCAGAAATTCGTAAACCTGGCTGCTGACATCGCCCAGATAGAGGTCGGAGCCGCTGGTGTAGCTCATGTCGAACAGCCGGTCGGAATCCAGATCGATCAGAATCTTGCCCGGAATAGCCAGCGTCTTGATCGCCGCGCGATCGCCATCGCTGGCCTCGGCAAACAGGCGGATGTGCGGCGCAACGACCAGGTTATACCGGTTCTGCGCCGCGAACCAGTCGATGATGTCGCGCCCGAAGCGATCCCACGACGACAGCCCGCGATGGAAATGCGGCGCATAGAGAACGGTCGGGCGATCATTGTCGAACAGCCGCGCGCGCGTCTTGTCCAGACGCGTCATCAGGTCGAGCTTCACATAACCGTTGAGTGCGTAATGGCCCGGTCGGATCGTTCCGGCATCGAGCAGGCGCTGTTCGCTCTTTTCGCCCGCGACCAGCACAAAATCGAAATGGCGGTCGCGCGGGTCGAGCATGATCGCGCGGTCGCCCGCGCCGTGCGGGGTAAAGATCAGCCGGGTGCGGCGGGGCAAAAAATGGCGGATCGCGGTCGTCGTCCGTTCGGGTACGACGATCGCGTCGAACTGGCGCAAAAAGCGCAGCGCGCCGAACAGGATCGGCAGGCGCGGATGGCGAATGATCGCGCGCGCGCGCAGCCAGTGGCTGATCCCGCGCTGCCCGAGCAGCCTGATCCGGGGCGAAAAGCCGGGATAGGCCGCCATCACCTGTTCGACCACCGGCAGATGTCCGGCGCTGGCGACCGCGACCTCGACATCGCTGCCCGCCGCCGCCATTTCGGCGGCGATCGGCAGCGCGTGGAAAATCTGGTGCGGTTCGCCGATGAACAGGAACAGGGTGCGCATTACCGCACCTTGGCAGCGGCGCCCGCCGCCTCGTCTTCAAAGTCGGCTACCTGCCAGCCGTGCCGCGCCGCCCGCCGGACAAATTTTTCGCCGCGCCCGACCAGCCACGCTTCGTTCGCGAGGGCAAAGGTCGGCGCGTCGCTGACATGGTCGGAATAGGCGCGAATATGCGTTGCGCCAGCCGCATGGGCTTCGATCCATTCGGCGACCCGCCGCGCCTTTTCGGCGCCGTAGCAATTGGGGCCGTCGAGTGCGGGCAGCCAGTTGCCGTCGGCGTCGCGCTGGTGGCGCGAGGCGACGATCGCGTCGAAGTTCAGCGCGTCGGCAATCGCGCCCGCGTAAAATTCGGGCGCCGCGGTCGCCATCAGCAGTTGGTAGCCCTCGGCCCGATCGCGCGCGATGCAGGCTCGGGCACCCGGCGGCACATCGCGCGGAACGCGCCAGGTGGCAAAACGGGTAGCAAGCCGCGCTGCGCGCGCGGGTGTCAAATGCGATCCGAGCATCAGGTGGATGGCGGCGGGCTTGAACCGGTCGCGACCGTAAAGGCGCAGCGCGTAACCGATCATCAGCGCGGCGAGCAGCGGGAGCAGCAACAGGCGCCACGGCGCCTCGCGCGCCGCCGCCCACAAGAGGAACAGGGTGAAGGTCGGCTTGCGCAGCACGGTGCGGTCAAGATCGTAAATGGCGATGCGCGCGGGGGAGCCGGTCATGGGGTCTCATCCTCGATCAGCCGCAATTTCCGTCCCGCTTTGCCGAGCGAGGCGCGGTCGGCATAGGGCAGCGCGAAACGGATCGCGGCCCATATCGATCCCAGCGCGATGATCACGATCAGCGGCAGCGCAACCGGATCGGGCAATCGGTCGGCGAGCAGCGCCGCGGCGCCCGCGACCAAGGTCAGCGCCATGCCGCGCATCGCAACGACCGGGAACTGATGGTCGAACGGGTGCAGCTTTTCGTTCATGGCCAGTTGCAGGGTCGGAATACCCGCCATCACCACCAAACCGATCGACGTGGCGAGCGTGACCCCGGTCAGCGCATCCATATGATCGACGATCAGCCACCCGGCGCCGATCGCGACGCCGACGCCAAAGATGCTCGCGGTCAGTTGGTGGCGAAAGGCCGAGACCACCTGCAACACCGGCGACGAAATGCCGAGCACCGCTTCGGCGGCGCGTGCGAACAGCAGGATGACCAGTGCGGCCTGTGCCGACTGGGCTTGCGCGCCGAACAGGCTGAGCAGCGACGCGCTGCCCGCTGCGAGGACGGCGGCGAGCGGCAGCGCGATCGCCGAGATCAGCCGGGTCGCATAGGCGTAAATATCAGCGACTTGCGCCCGATCCCGGCGCTCGGCGCTGGCCGCGAGCGGCGCCATCACATAGACGAAGGCGATGCGAACGAGCTGGACGACGCTCGACAGCTTGCGCGCGATGGTGAACAGCCCCGCCGCCGCGGCGCCCGCCGCGCCCGGCAGCAACAGGTTCAGGATCAGTGCAGGGGCGTCCCCGAACAGGCGCGCGATGATGTTCGACGGCAGGATCGACAGCCCGGCCCAAAAGGTATTGCGCGCGGTTTCGGTGCCGCGGGGGCCGCGCCAGAACCCCTTCAGGTCGTAATGTCGGGAAAGCAGCCGCACGCACAGGATCGCTGTGATCGCCAGCGAGCAGAGGTGCGCGATGAACAAACCTTTCAGCCCGAGCCCGCCCGCAAAAAACATCCCGGCAAACACCAGTCGCAGCACCTGTTCCCAAACGATCCGCAGCCGGATTTCGGCGCCGAACACCATCCGCGCGCGCAGCGCCGACGTCGCAATCTCGACAAAGGCCCAGAGCGGCAGCGCCCAGACGAAAATCTGGATCGCCGGGGTGACGAGTTCGCGGTCCTTTGCGGCAACATTGAGCAACGGTCCAAGGTCGGCGGCGAAGACCGCAATCAGCGCCGCGACCACAATGCATGGCCCTACGCCAAAGATCATCGCAGTGCGCAGCGCTGCGGCCGCTTCGGCGTCGCTCGCCGATTGTGGCACCGTGCGCTGCATCGCGCTGGTCATCCCTAGGTCGAAGATGTTTTCGAGCAGGTTGATCGCCGCCCAGAGCACCGCATACAGGCCATAGCCCGCGAGCCCGAACATCAGCACATACAGCGGCTGTGCGACGATCTCGACGACTGCGCCTAGCCGCGCGAGCACCGTGGTACCCAGCCCGCGCGCGACGCTGCGGCTGGTGACGGCGGGTTGGGCGGCGCTTTCGCTCATCGCTGCGCACGTAGCGTTTGTTGGCTGACGAATAAAGCAATCTTCCCTCCCCCTTGATGGGGGGGCAGCGAGACTTGCCAGCTTGCTGGCTTAGTCGCAGCGGACGGGGTGCGTTTTCGGCCTGGAATGGCAGTGCATGGACGCACCGTCACCCCCATCCAACTTCGCCTAGCCGCTTTGCGGCAAGGCTGCGTATCCTTCGCCCATCAAGGGGGAAGGCAATTTCAGGGCGATTTCACCCTATCCAACCCCTTGTCGTCCCTGCCAATCGGGTCTAGTCAGCCCGCAATTGCACAGGGAGCCCGCGACATGGCCGAATTCCGTCTGCCCAAGAACAGCCGCCCGCAAAAGACGGGCAAGGTCCACAAGGCCGAAGGCGCGGCCGCGGTCAAAAAATTCAAGGTGTATCGCTACGACCCCGACAGCGGCCAGAATCCCCGGTTCGATACGTTCGAGATCGATACCCAGAAATGCGGCCCGATGGTGCTTGATGCGCTGATCAAGATGAAAAGCGAGCAGGACAGTTCGCTGACCTTCCGCCGCTCCTGCCGCGAGGGGATTTGCGGCAGCTGTTCGATGAACATGAACGGCAAGAACGGCCTCGCCTGCACCACCGCAATCGAGGATCTGAAGGGCGACATCACGATCACGCCGCTGCCCGCGATGGATGTGATCAAGGACCTCGTTCCCGACTTCACCCATTTCTATGCGCAATATGCGTCGATCGAACCTTGGCTAAAGACCAAGACGACAACGCCGAGCGGCAAGGAACGGCTGCAATCGCCCGCCGAACGCGAAAAGCTCGACGGGCTTTATGAGTGCATCCTGTGCGCCTGTTGCTCGACCAGCTGTCCCAGCTATTGGTGGAACAGCGACAAATTCCTGGGCCCCGCGATCCTGCTTCAGGCGTATCGCTGGCTCGCAGACAGCCGCGACGAAATGACCGGCGAGCGGCTCGACGAACTCGAGGATCCGTTCCGCCTCTATCGCTGCCATACGATCATGAACTGCTCAAACGCCTGCCCCAAGGGACTGAGCCCCGCGCGCGCGATCGCCGAGATCAAGAAAATGGAAGCCGAGCGGCAGGTGTGAACGACGGCATCGAGGAACCGAAGCGGCGTGACCATTTCAGCGCCGAGGCACTCGACGACGGCTGGCTGAGCTGGGACCTCAAGGACGCAAGCCGTTTCAACAGCTTTATCGAGCCGCTGACGGTGCGGGTCGAACCACCGACGTCCGACGGTCGCCCTTGCGCGCGGGTGCGCATGATCCCGGAGCGTAAGCACAGCAATCTGGGCGATAATGTCCATGGCGCAGTCACGCTGGCGCTGGTCGACATCGCGCTGTTTGCGGCGGCGCATCAGTTCGGAGCGCTCAACGCAGGCCATTCGGTGACGCTCGACCTGTCGACCCAGTTCGTCGGCGCGGGTCGGCTCGGCGAGCCATTGGACGCGGTCGTCGAGCTGGTCCGCGAGACCGGTCGCCTGATCTTCCTGCGCGGACTGGTGGTGCAGGGCGACAGCGACAGTCATATCGTGCTCAGCTTTTCGGGCACCATTCGCAAGGCGAGCAAGGATCGCGGTTGATGTCGGTGCTCGCGGCCTATGACGCGCTCGTCGCCGGCGGCGAACTCCGCCCCGATCCCGAACAGCGCGCCGCCGCTGAGCGGCTGAACCTGTTGCAGTCGGAACTCGAGGCGGTGCCGCCGCGTGGCAGCCTGCTCTGGAGGCTGACCGGGCGCAAGCCCGAAAGCCCGCGCGGCGTCTATCTGTGGGGCGCGGTCGGGCGCGGCAAATCGATGCTGATGGACCTGTTTTACGACCAGCTGCACATCCAGCGCAAACACCGCGTCCATTTCCACGCCTTCATGCTGGACGTCCATGCGCGGATGCGCGAGGTGCGGAAAAGCGAGGCGGGCGACCCGATCCCGCTCGTGGCTGACGCGCTGGTCGAAAATGTCCGCTGCCTGGCGTTCGATGAGATGGTGGTGAACAACAGCGCCGATGCGATGATCCTGTCGCGGCTGTTCACCGCGCTGATCGATCGCGGGGTGACGGTGGTCGCGACTTCGAACCGCCCGCCGTCGGACCTGTACAAGGACGGGCTGAACCGCGAGCATTTCCTGCCCTTCATCGCGCTGATCGAGGCGAAACTCGACGTGATGGGATTGAACGGGCCGACCGATTACCGCCGCGACCGGCTGGGCGATGGTGCGCGCTGGTTCGTCCCCGCCGACGAGGCGGCGAGCGCCGCGCTGTCGGCGGCCTTCTTTCGCCTCACCGACTATCCGCCGGAGGATCGCGCGCATGTCCCGACGCTCGATCTCGACCTTGGCGGTGGGCGGACGCTGCACGTGCCAAAGGCGCTGAAGGGCGTCGCGGTCTTCTCGTTCAAGCGGCTGTGCGCCGAGGCGCGCGGCGCATCGGACTATCTGGCGGTCGCGCGGCATTTTCATACCGTCATCATCGTCGGCATTCCGCGCATGGGGCCGGAAAATCGCAACGAGGCGGCGCGCTTCGTGACGCTGGTCGATGCGATGTACGAATATAAGGTCAAGTTGCTGGCGAGCGCCGCGGCGATGCCCGATGATCTGTATGTCGCGGGCGACGGCGCGTTCGAATTCGAACGCACCGCGAGCCGCCTGTCCGAAATGCAGTCGGACGACTACCTCGCGCTAGGCCATGGCGAGCAGGACGCCACCGTTTAGCATATTGCTCCGGCCAATCTGAGCCGTAGCCCTGAGCCTGTCGAAGGGCGCTTCTCGGACAAGCGCCCTTCGACAGGCTCAGGGCTACGGTTAGAGTCGGCCCGCCCGAAGTAGGCTCAAGCCATGGCGAGCAGGACGCCGGTGGCAATTTTGCCCCAGCGTGACGAATTGATCGTCACCGCGATGACGTCGCGGACATAGCGCACTTCATGCGCGAGGTGGCCCACCCCTTGCTGAACGACCCGGCGCAGCGTGCGAAACGGGCGCGGCGCGGGAACGTGGATACGGCGGGGACGCGCGGGCGGTGCGGGCAGGGTGGTCAGCCCGCCGCTGGTCACGCGGGCATCGTCGGCAACGGCGCGGCACAGCGCCTCCATCCGCGAAATCGCCAGCCGGTTGGCGACCTTGCGGTCGCGGCTCAGCAATTCGAAGCTATGGCTGAACGCGGAAAACTGGATCGCGCCGCTGGCGGCGTTGTGATCGAGCGCGTCGTGCATTTCCTCTTCGGACATCGCGCACAGCTGCGCCGGGCGAAAACGGTTGGCGCGGTCCATCAGCCCGCTGACCGGTACCTCGATCACGCCATGATGCTCGCGCATGCCCTGGTTTCCCGCATCAAGCGAGATGGCGCAGCCATGCCCCAGATAGGCGGCGTTGAAACTGCTGTCGAAACGAAAGCCCAGCGCGGCGAGCGCGCGCAGCGTATCGTCGTTGGCGCCGAAATTTCCGGCCCGAAACGCGGTCGGTCGGGGCGCCCCCGCGCCGACCAAAATGTCGCGCGCGAGCGCGATGAGCTTTTTCTGTGCCGCCAGCGGAAAGTCGCCGATGTTCCGTCCGGTCAATCGCCCAACCGGGTTGAAACGGGCGAAGGCGAGCCATTCGGTGTGGATATGGACCTGCACCTCGTGCCCACGGTCCAGCACCGGGCGGACGATCGCATCGATGACTTCGGGGCCGTAAACCAGCGCCGGCATCGGGTCGATAAAGAACACCCCGGTCAGGCCGTGGCGTTCGAGCATGTCCATCTGGAAATGGATGCCGAAATCGCCTTCGCGGCAGCGCCCCAGGATCGAGCTTTCGAAATTGGCGCGCGCATCGACGCCGCGCTGGTATAGCCCGGCGGACAGCTCGGTATCGAAACTGATGATTGCCCGCGTCATCCGCTCGCGCCTATCACCCCAGCGATAAAGGAGGGTTAACTTCGCCGGGTGGCCGTTCCCCGACGTCAATCAGCCTGTCACGCTATCGCACTATTGTCCATGCAATCCCGCGCAACATCGGTTGCATCGCCGCTTGTTGTTATTGCGAACTATTTGCATAAAAAGGCGGAATTTCGCGCTTTTCGCGGTTGTTTCGTTAACGGAATCGGCGTAGGGGCGACCCAAGTCTTGGGATCGGCACGGCACTTTGGCCCGTGTGCCGCCGGTCTGTGAAGCATTGCCGGGCTTGCCAGGAAGGGAGTGCCGCGCGCCATGGGACGCAAGAAGATCGCATTGATCGGAGCCGGGAATATCGGTGGAACGCTGGCGCTGCTCGCCGCGCAGAAGGAACTGGGCGACGTCGTCCTGTTCGACGTCGTCGAAGGCGTGCCGCAGGGCAAGGCGCTCGACCTGTCGCAGGTCGGCCCGATCGCGGGCTTCGATGCAAAGATCACCGGCTCGAACGACTATAAGGATATCGCCGGCGCCGACGTCATCATCGTCACCGCCGGTGTCGCCCGCAAGCCGGGCATGAGCCGCGACGATCTGCTCGGCATCAATCTGAAAGTGATGAAGGCCGTCGGCGAAGGCATCAAGGCGAATGCCCCCGACGCGTTCGTCATCTGCATCACCAACCCCTTGGATGCCATGGTCTGGGCGCTGCGCGAATTCTCGGGCCTCCCGCACAACAAGGTCGTCGGCATGGCCGGCGTGCTCGACTCGGCGCGCTTCAGCCACTTCATCGCCGACGAATTCGACGTGTCGGTGAAGGATGTGAACACCTTCGTCCTCGGCGGCCACGGCGACACGATGGTCCCCGTCGTCCGCTATTCGACGGTCAACGGCATCCCCGTTCCCGACCTCGTCAAGATGGGCTTGTCGTCGCAGGACAAGATCGACGCGATCGTCAAGCGCACCCGCGGCGGCGGCGGCGAGATCGTCGCGCTGCTCGGCACCGGATCGGCTTTCTACGCGCCCGCTGCTTCGGGCATCGCGATGGCCGAAGCCTATCTGGGTGACCAGAAGCGCATCCTGCCCTGCGCCGCCTATGTCGACGGCCAGTACGGCCTCGACGGCCTTTATGTGGGCGTTCCGGTGCTGATCGGCGCCGGCGGCGTCGAGAAGATCGTCGAGATCGAACTCGACGATGCCGACAAGGCCGGCCTGCAGGTCTCGGTCGACGCGGTCAAGGAACTGCTCGACGCGTGCAAGGCGCTGGATCCGTCGCTGGCTTAAGCCGGATATGGTCGCCATCCTCTTCCTGCTTTCTTCCCCTGCCGTTTTTGCTGCTGGGGTATTTCGGGAAATGGAAGGTGACGGCGGCTATCGTCGGGTTGCTGGGCTTGTGGCTGGTATACATCTTATACCTCCATTGGACTGGCGACCCGAACGATCCATCGTTGAATGAATATGGCGCCCAGATTTTCCCTTATTTCTTGGGCGTGCTGATCGCAGGAATGTCTTTGGCCCACTGTATCGGTTGGAGCGTTCGCTATTTGAAGACTCGGTTCGATGACAATCGCGCTAGGTCAAAACTCGGAGAGACTTTCGAATGAGCATCCTCATCGACAAGAACACCAAGGTCATCACGCAAGGGATGACCGGTGCCACCGGCACCTTCCACACCGAACAGGCGCTCGCCTATGGCACGCAGATGGTCGGCGGCGTGACGCCGGGCAAGGGCGGCACGACCCACATCGGCCTGCCGATGTTCGACACCGTCGCCGAAGCCAAGGATGTGACCGGCGCGACCGCGAGCTGCATCTATGTGCCGCCGCCGTTCGCCGCGGACTCGATCCTCGAGGCGATCGACGCCGAAATCCCGCTGATCGTCTGCATCACCGAGGGCATTCCGGTGCTCGACATGGTCAAGGTGAAGCGCGCCCTCAGCGGCTCGAAATCGCGCCTGATCGGCCCGAACTGCCCCGGCGTGCTGACCCCGGGCGAATGCAAGATCGGCATCATGCCCGGCAGCATCTTTTCGAAGGGCAGCGTCGGCGTCGTCTCGCGTTCGGGCACGCTGACCTATGAAGCCGTGTTCCAGACGAGCAATGCGGGCCTCGGTCAGACGACCGCGGTCGGCATCGGCGGCGATCCGGTCAACGGCACCAATTTCATCGACGTGCTCGAGCTGTTCCTCGCCGACGAAGCGACCAAGTCGATCATCATGATCGGCGAAATCGGCGGCGACGCCGAGGAACAGGCCGCGCAATTCCTGATCGACGAAGCCAAGCGCGGCCGCAAAAAGCCGATGGCCGGCTTCATCGCGGGCCGCACCGCCCCTCCGGGCCGCCGCATGGGCCACGCCGGCGCGATCGTGTCGGGCGGCAAGGGTGACGCCGAAAGCAAGATCGCGGCGATGGAAGCCGCAGGCATCACCATGTCGGCGAGCCCGTCCGAACTCGGCACCACGCTGGTCGAAGTGCTGAAAGAACGCGTTTGATTTAAGCGCCCGCTGTCAACAGCCGTTGTCAGCGGGCGTCGCTCCCATATCCTCCCCGGAGCCATTTCTCTTTCGAGAATGGAAAAGACAATGAACCTCGAACGACAAAGCTTTGACATCGATGAGCCGCAGGCCGGTCCCAGCTGGGCGCCGAAGAATTGGCCCCAGATCGACAGCGACGACCTGACCGCCGCGCTCGATCCGCAGCAGATGCAGGTCGCGGTCAAGGCCGCCGCAGCCAAGGCGGGTGCGCCGCTGTCGAATGCCGAAGTCGAGCGCGCCGCGAATGATTCGATCCGCGCGATGATGCTGATCCGCACCTATCGCGTGCGCGGGCATCTGGCCGCCAATCTCGATCCGCTGGGGCTCAGCACGCGCGAGCTGCCAGCCGACCTGACCCCCGAATATCATGGTTTCGTCGGCGCCGATCAGGACCGCCCCGTCTATATCGGCGGGACGCTGGGTCTTGAAAAAGCGACGATCCGCGAGATCGTGGCGATCCTGCGCGCCAATTATTGCGGCAATGTCGGCCTTGAATATATGCACATCGCCGACCTCAAGGAACGCCAGTTCCTGCAGGAGCGGATGGAAGGCGCCGACAAGATCATCGAATTTTCGGTCGAGGGCAAACGCGCCATCCTGAACAAGGTGATCGAGGCCGAGGAATGGGAGAAATTCCTCGCCAAGAAATATGTCGGGACCAAGCGTTTCGGCCTCGACGGCGGCGAGAGCATGATCCCCGCGATGGAAGCCATCATCAAATATGGCGGCCAGTACGGCGTGAAGGAAATCGTCTATGGCATGGCGCATCGCGGGCGCCTCAACATGCTCGCCAACGTCATGGCGAAGCCGTACAAGATCATCTTCCACGAATTTGCCGGCGGATCGGCGAACCCCGACGACATCGGCGGTTCGGGTGACGTCAAATATCACCTCGGCACCTCGACCGACCGCGAGTTCGGCGGCGCGTCGGTGCATATGTCGCTGGTTCCCAACCCTTCGCACCTCGAAGCGGTCGACCCGGTCGTGCTCGGCAAGGTGCGCGCGCAGCAGGTGGTGCGCGACGACCTCGCCAAGCATGAGCAGGTGCTGCCGGTGCTGATCCATGGCGACGCGGCGTTCGCGGGACAGGGGATCGTGTGGGAATGCCTCGGCTTCTCGGGCATCCGCGGCTACAACACCGGCGGCTGCATCCACTTCATCGTCAACAACCAGATCGGTTTTACAACCAGCCCGCAATATGCGCGCTCGTCGCCCTATCCGTCGGACGTGGCGAAGGGCGTGATGGCGCCGATCCTGCACGTCAACGGCGACGATCCCGAAGCCGTGACCTTTGCGTGCAAGCTTGCGATCGATTTTCGCCAGCAGTTCAAACGCGACGTGGTCATCGACATGTGGTGCTATCGCCGCTTCGGTCATAACGAGGGCGACGAACCTTCGTTCACCCAGCCTTTGATGTACGAGCGCATCCGCAAGCACCCGCCGGTGTCGCAGCTCTGCGCCGCCAAGCTGGAAAGCGAAGGCGTGATCGACGCCGGTTGGGCCGACGCCCGCCGCGCCGAGTTCATCGCGCGGCTCGAAGACGATTTCGAGGGCGCCAAAAGCTACAAGCCGAACAAGGCCGACTGGTTTGCCGGGCGCTGGTCGGGGCTGCACGCTCCCGCCGATCCCGAAAACGCGCGCCGCAATATCTCGACCGGGGTCAGCGACAAATTGTTCGATTCGATCGGGCGCGTCCTGACGACCGTCCCCGCCGACGTCGAAGTGCACAAGACGCTGCGCCGCGTCATCGACGCACGCGGCGCAATGTTTGCCGACAAGAGCGACAAGGAAGTGTTCGACTGGGCGACCGCCGAAAGCCTCGCCTTCGGCACCTTGCTCAGCGAAGGCTATCAGGTCCGCCTGTCAGGGCAGGATTCGGGCCGCGGTACCTTCAGCCAGCGTCACGCCGTCTGGGTCGATCAAAAGACCGAGGCGAAATATGTGCCGCTGACGACCGTGCCGCACGGCCGGTTCGAGGTGCTCGACAGCCCGCTCTCCGAATATGGCGTGCTCGGCTTTGAATATGGCTATGCGATGGCCGATCCGAAATCGCTGGTATTGTGGGAAGCGCAGTTCGGCGATTTCGCCAACGGCGCGCAGATCATGATCGACCAGTTCATCGCGTCGGGCGAAGCCAAATGGCTGCGCGCCAACGGGCTCGTGATGCTGCTCCCGCACGGTTATGAAGGACAGGGGCCGGAGCATAGCTCGGCGCGTCTCGAACGCTTCCTGCAGCTGTGCGCGGGTGACAATATCCAGGTGTGCAATATTTCGACCCCGTCGAACTATTTCCACGTCCTGCGCCGCCAGATGCTGCGCCCGTTCCGCAAGCCGCTGATCATCATGACGCCGAAATCGCTGCTCCGGCACAAGCTGGCGGTGTCGCAGCGCAGCGATTTCATCGGCGACGCGCATTTCCGCCGCATCATGTCCGACCGCACCCCGCCCGCCGACGCTGACATCAAGCGCGTCGTACTGTGTTCGGGCAAGGTCGGTTACGACCTGATGGAAGCGCGCGATGCCGCGGGGCTGACCGACACGACGGTGATCCGGATCGAACAGCTCTATCCGTTCCCGGGCGATCCGCTCGCCGTCCGTCTGAAGCGGATGCCGAAGCTAGAGGAGGTCGTCTGGGCGCAGGAAGAACCGCGCAACAACGGCAGCTGGTTCTTCGTCGAGCCTTTCATCGAAGAGGCGCTGAACGAAGCCGGCCACAAGGGCATGCGCCCGCGCTACGCGGGCCGCGCCGCCGCGGCTTCGCCCGCGACGGGGCTGATGAGCCGCCACCAGACCGAGCAGTCGGCGCTGGTCGCCGACGCACTGGGCCTCAGCGTCCGTGCCGAAATTCGCCGCAGCAAGAATAAAGCCTGAGCCAGGCACAAGACCCCCAAGGAACTGCACCTATGAGCACCGAAGTCAAAGTCCCCACGCTGGGCGAAAGCGTCACCGAAGCGACGATCGGCGAGTGGCTGAAACAGCCGGGCGAAGCCGTTGCACTCGACGAGCCCATCGCGAGCCTTGAAACCGACAAGGTCGCGGTCGAAGTGCCTTCGCCGGTCGCGGGCGTGATGGGCCAGCAGGTTGTCGCGGTTGGCGATACCGTCAATGTCGGCGCGGTGATCGCGACGATCGAAGCCGGTAGCGCCGCTGCTGCTGCGCCCGCCACGGCGCCAAAGGCTGAAGCCGCCGCGCCGCCCCCCGCCGCGACCGCTCCGGCGGGCGAAGGCGTTGACACGGTCACGACCATGTCGCCCGCGGTGCGCCGCCTCGTGCTCGAACATGGCCTCGATCCGACGAAGATCCAAGGCAGCGGCAAGGACGGCCGTCTGACCAAGGAAGACGTACTCGCCGCCGCGAGCGCTGCGCCCGCAGCCGCCCCGGCTCCGGCTGCCGCGCCCGCCCCCGCTTCCGCCGCCAGCGGTGCATCGGGCCGCCGCGAAGAACGCGTCAAGATGACGCGGATGCGCCAGACGATCGCCAAGCGGCTCAAGTCGGCCCAGGACACTGCGGCGATGCTGACGACGTTCAACGACGTCGACATGTCGGCGGTGATTGCGACGCGCGACAAATATCGCGAGAGCTTTGAAAAGAAGCATGGCGTGCGCCTCGGCTTCATGAGCTTCTTCACCAAGGCGGTGGCGCTCGCCGCGCACGACATCCCGGCGGTCAACGCGCGCATCGACGGCGACGAGATCGTTTATCACGACTATCTCGACGTCTCGGTCGCGGTCAGCGCGCCGAACGGCCTGGTCGTCCCCGTCGTTCGCAACGCCGACAGCCTGTCGTTCGCCGACATCGAAAAGGCGATCGCCGACCTTGGCAAGCGCGCCAAGGACGGCACGCTGACAATGGACGACATGACCGGCGGCACCTTCACGATTTCGAACGGCGGTGTGTTCGGCGGCCTGATGTCGACCCCGATCATCAACCCGCCGCAGTCGGCGGTGCTCGGCCTCCATCGCATCGAGGATCGCCCGGTCGTGCGGGGCGGCGAGATCGTCATCCGTCCGATGATGTATCTGGCGCTCAGCTATGACCACCGTCTGATCGACGGCCGCGAAGCGGTGACGTTCCTCAAGACGATCAAGGAAGCGATCGAGGATCCGACGCGGTTGTTGATCGATTTGTAAGAGTTTGTGCTCCTGCGAACGCAGGAGGTATTTAGCTGTTCTCCTGCGAACGCAGGAGTCCAGGGTGGAATGAAATGATGGTGCAATCTCACCCTGGTTTCTGCATTCGCAGGAAAACGGAAGATAGAATGGCCCGACCCGGCTATCTCTATCTGATGGCAAGCGGGCGAAACGGCACATTGTATCTTGGCGTCACCAGCGATCTGCTGGCACGAGTGTGGCAGCATCGCAATGAGGTGGTGGAAAGTTTCACCAAGAAATATGGGTGCCACAGGCTGGTCTGGTACGAAGCGTTTGATGACATTCAGCAGGCTCGGCATCGCGAGCTGCAAATGAAGAAATGGAAACGGGCGTGGAAGGTTGAACTGATCGAACGGGAGAATCCACAATGGCTGGATTTGTTCGACAGGCTTTCGCCTTGACGCCTTGGGTTCCTGCGTTCGCAGGAACACAAACGGAGTGAGTTATGGCTGATTACGACTACGACGTCCTTGTCATCGGTGCCGGCCCCGGCGGTTATGTCGCGGCGATCCGCGCGGCGCAGTTGGGGCTGAAGACCGCCTGCGCCGACGGGCGCGAGACGCTGGGCGGGACCTGCCTCAACGTCGGTTGTATTCCGTCGAAGGCGATGCTGCATGCGTCGGAATATTTTGACGCAGC
Source organism: Sphingopyxis sp. 2PD (assembly GCF_005503695.1). GTDB lineage: Bacteria > Pseudomonadota > Alphaproteobacteria > Sphingomonadales > Sphingomonadaceae > Sphingopyxis. The sequence goes on along the minus strand of NZ_SCMU01000004.1, from coordinate 70,579 downwards.
CGCCAACGGCGCGATGGCCAAGATGGGGATCGATGTGTCCCCCAAGCTGAACCTGCCCGCGATGCACGCGCAGCGCGTCGATGCGGTGAAGGGGCTGACCGCAGGGATCGAATTCCTGTTCAAGAAGAACAAGGTCGACTGGCTGAAGGGCTATGCCGCCTTCACCGGCAAGGACAGCGTCGAGGTTGCGGGCAAGACCTATCGCGCGAAGAATATCATCATCGCCACCGGATCGTCGGTCACTCCGCTGCCCGGCGTCGATGTCGACAATGACAAGCAGGTCATCGTCGATTCGACCGGCGCGCTCGAACTCGCCAAGGTGCCGGGCCATATGGTCGTCATCGGCGGCGGCGTGATCGGGCTTGAGCTGGGCAGCGTATGGCGCCGCCTGGGCGCCAAGGTCACCTGCGTCGAGTTTCTCGACCAGATCCTGCCCGGCATGGACGCCGACATTCGCAAGGATGCGAACCGCATCTTCAAGAAACAGGGCATCGAGTTCAAGCTGAAGACCAAGGTTACCGGCGCGGTGGTAAAGGGCAAGAAGGCCGTCCTGACACTCGAACCCGCGGCAGGTGGCGAAGCGGAGACGCTGGAAGCCGATGTGGTGCTGGTGTCGATCGGGCGGCGCCCGAATACCGACGGGCTGGCGCTCGACAAGGCGGGCCTTGCCGTCAATGCGCGCGGCCAGATCGAAACCGACCATGATTTTTCGACGCAGGTTCCCGGCATCTGGGCGATCGGCGACGTCATCCCCGGTCCGATGCTGGCGCACAAGGCCGAGGACGAGGGCATCGCCTGTGCCGAGAATATCGCGGGCCAGACGGGCATCGTGAACCATGATGTCATCCCGTCGGTCGTGTACACTTGGCCCGAAATCGCCGGGGTCGGCCTGACCGAAGAACAGGCGAAGGAAAAGGGCGAGGTCAAGGTCGGCAAATTCCCGATGGCGGGCAACAGCCGCGCCAAGACCAACCACGAACCCGACGGTTTCGTGAAGATCATCGCCGACGCCAAGACCGACCGTGTGCTCGGCGTGTGGTGCATCGCCAGCGTCGCGGGCACGATGATCGCGCAGGCGGCGCAGGCGATGGAGTTCGGCGCGACGTCGGAAGACATCGCCTACACCTGCCACGCACATCCGACGCACAGCGAAGCGGTGAAGGAAGCCGCGATGGCTGTGACGGGCAAACCGATCCACGTCTGACACGAATATCGAGGGGGAGAGAATTATGGCGAAGCATTGGCTCGGGGTAGCGGCTTCGCTGTCTCTCTCCCTCACCGCAACGAGCGCGCAGGCGGCCCCCGACCTCAATGCCGCCAATGCCCGGCTGACTGCGCTGCTCGATAAAAATTACCCGGCGCTCGATGCGCTGTATCGCGATCTGCACCAGAACCCCGAACTCGGGATGCAGGAGGTCCGCACCGCGGGCATCCTCGCGCAGCATCTGCGCAAGGCGGGCTTCGCCGTCACCGAAAAGGTCGGTGGCACCGGCGTCGTCGGCGTGCTGAAGAATGGTGACGGTCCGACCATCCTGATCCGCGCCGACATGGACGCGCTGCCGATGGAGGAAAAGACCGGGCTCGCCTGGGCGAGCAAGGCGCGCGCGACATACGAAGGCAAGGATGTGCCCGTGATGCACGCCTGCGGCCACGACACCCACGTCGCCTATCTGGTCGGGGTTGCGCAGGCGCTCGCCGCGATGCGCGACAGCTGGTCGGGTACGGTCGTCCTGATCGGCCAGCCCGCCGAGGAGATATTGAAGGGCGCAAAAGCGATGCTCGACGACGGGCTGCTGACGCGCTTTCCCAAGCCCGACTATGGTTTCGCGGCGCATGTGCTGAACGGCCCGACGGGGACGGTGGGGATCAAGGCGGGGACCGCTTTCTCGGCCTCCGACAGCTATTCGATTACCTTCCACGGCCGCGGCGGCCATGGCTCGATGCCGTCGGCGACGCTCGACCCGATCCCGATCGCGGCGCGCTTTGTGACCGATGTCCAGACGGTGATCAGCCGCGAAAAGGATCCCTACGCGTTCGGCGTGCTGACGATCGGCGCGATCAACGCGGGGAGCGCGCCCAACATCATCCCCGACAGCGCCGAGGTAAAGGTCAACATCCGCTCGCTCACCCCCGAGGTGCGCCAACTGCTGCGCTCGGGCGCCGAGCGTTCGGCGAAGGCGGCGGCGATGATGGGCAACGCGCCCGAACCGACGATCACCTATCTGACCGGCACCGCGAGTCTGGTGAACAATGAGTCGATGGCCGCCAACGGCTTTGAAATCCTGAAACCGGTGTTCGGCGACAAATTGCTGTTCGCCCCCGCCAGCGCGGCGCCGGTATCGGCGAGCGAGGATTATTCGGAATTTGTCGATGCCGGAATTCCGTCGCTCTATTTTGCGATCGGCGGTTACGATCCCGCGGTCCTCGCCGACCTGAAGGCCAAGGGCCAGCCGATCCCGACCAATCACTCGCCCTTCTTTGCGCCTAAGGCCGAGCCGGTGATCCGCGGCGCGGTCTCGGCGATCGTCCTGTCGGTCATCGGCGGGGTGCGGCCGGGCGCGAAATAGGCGCCGATGTTCGATTTCGACAATGCGCTGATCGTTCGGCTGCTCGACCTGGCGGGGATTGGCGTGTTTGCTTTATCGGGCGCGCTGATGGCGGTGCGGCTGCGCCAGACGTTGGTGACCGCCGCCTTCTTTGCGCTGGTCACCGGGGTTGGTGGCGGCAGCGTGCGCGACCTGCTGATCGGCGCGCCGGTGTTCTGGGTGCAGGATGGCGCGATTTCGGCGGTGTGCATCGCCATTGCGTTGATCGTGTGGATCACCCCCGAACGCTGGTGGCAGGGGCAATTGCTCGAATGGGCCGATGCCGTCGGGCTCGCCGCCTACGCGGTGTTCGGTACCGCCAAGGCGCTGGCGTGGGGCGTGCCGCCCGCTCCGGCGCTGCTGATGGGCGTCATCACCGGCTGCGTCGGCGGCACGATCCGTGACATCTTGGCGGGGGTGCCGTCGATCATCGTGCGCCCTGAAATCTACGTTACCGCGGCGGCGCTTGCGTCGGGACTGTTCCTGCTCTTGCTGTGGCTCGGCGCCGGGACGCCGGTTGCCGCCGTGATTGGCGCGGTGGCCGGGTTCATCCTGCGCGGCGCAGCGATCCGCTGGTCGCTTGCTTTGCCAGCGTATCGCGATCCCAAAACCGGGGCGTAGGGCGCTGACCACCTCCCCGCTCGACACGAACGGACGAGAGGCGGCGCGTAGGTTCTGGATGCCCGACTTGACGTTCGCGTCAACTGCGCCATGCTAAGGAAAACCGGCCGAAGGATTTCCGCAGCATGACCACCGCGCAGACGACCGCCAATGGCATAACGATTACCTATGAAGACAAGGGGCCGAAGGACGCACCCGCGATCCTGCTCGTCATGGGGTTGGGCGGCCAGCTGACCTTGTGGCCCGACGAGTTCGTCGATGCGCTGAACGGCCACGGATTCCGCACCATCCGTTACGACAATCGCGACGTCGGCCTGTCGACGCGCTTCGATGCGGCGGGGGTGCCGAACGTCAAGTGGATGGTCGTGAAATCGATGTTGGGGCTTCCGGTCCGTTCGGCCTACACGCTCGCCGATATGGCCGCCGACGGCGTCGCGCTGCTCGATCATCTGGCGATCGAGCGCGCGCATATCGTCGGTGCGTCGATGGGCGGAATGATTTCGCAGCATATCGCCGCGCGCTACCCCGATCGCACCCTGTCGTTGACCTCGATCATGTCGAGCAGCGGCAACCGCCGCCTGCCGCGGGCGCGCAAGGAAGCGATGCAGGCGCTGGCGAACCGGCCGATGAGCGGCGATGCCGAGGATCTGATCGCCTATTCGGTGCGCACCGCGCGGGTGATCGGCAGCCCGGCCTATCCGGCCGCGGAGGAGAGGCTGCAGCGCCGCGTTCGCGCCGATTTCGAACGCGGCTGGTATCCGCAGGGGGTCGCGCGCCAGATGGCGGCGATCGTCGCCGACGGCGACCGGCGCCCCTTGCTGAAGACGATCACCGCGCCGACGCTGGTTGTGCATGGCGAGGATGACCCGCTAGTGCCGCTGGCTGCGGGGCGCGACACCGCCGACAATATCGCGGGCGCGCGACTGCTGACGATCCCCGGAATGGGGCATGACCTGCCGCTGGCCTTGGTCGATACGCTGGCGGGTGCCATTGCCGACCATGCCAAGGGGGTCGCCGTGGCGGCGTAAATCCTTCTCCCCTCCCGCTTGCGGGAGGGGTCGGGGGTGGGCCAGCAGCGGATCAGTTGCCCACCCCGCTGCGACTAGCGAACAAGTTCGCAAGTCTCGCTGCCCCTCCCGCGAGCGGGAGGGGGATTATTTGAGCAGCAGCGCCATCGTCGCCAAGAACCCCTTCGCCTCCGCACCGCCCGACCGCGGCACGGCGGGCAGATAGCCGCGGCAGTCGAGGCACGCCGCCTGTACCGATCCCGTCTGCGTCAGCAGCGCCATATCCTGCATCAGCCGGCGTTCGGTCAGCTGGCGGTTCATCGCCGCGATGCCGAACCAGCCGCGCGGCGCGGCGGCGACTTCCTCTTCGCTCTTGCCCCAATTGGCCAGCATCTTGGCGAATTCGCTCGGTTCGTCCTCATAATATTGCGCGTGAAAATCGCCCTCGACCTTGGCGAGTTTCGCCGCCGCGGCCAGCGCGTCGGGCAGACCGCCGAACTGGTCGACCAGCCCCAGCTGCCGCGCGGTGCCCCCGGCCCAGACGCGCCCTTCGGCAATCGCCTGCACCTTTTCGAGTGGCTGCTTGCGACTTTTCGCGACGAGCCCAGTAAAGCGCGCATAGACGTCCTCGACGCTCGCCTGCGCCAGCGCGTTGAACTCGTCGTTGACGCCGCCGACCACGTCGGGCTGACCCGACAACGGCGTCGTCGCGATGCCGTCGGCGGTGACCCCGATCTTGGCGAGCGCCTGCTCGAAGCTCGGCAGGATGCCGAACACCCCGATCGATCCGGTGATCGTTTCGGGTTCGGCAAAGATGCGGTCGGCGGGGGTCGAAATCCAGTATCCGCCCGATGCCGCGACATTCGCCATCGATACGACGATCGGCAGCTTTTTCGCCTTGGCGACGAGCAAAGCCTGACGGATCTCTTCGGACGCCAGCACCGATCCGCCGGGCGAATCGACGCGAAGCACGATCGCCTTCGTGCTGTCGTCGGCCGCGGCGTCGAGGATATGCTGCGCGACGGTGGTGCCGCCTGCGACCCCGGTCGGCGCCTCGCCATCGACGATCTCGCCGACGACGGGAACGACCGCGATGGCGCTGCCCTTCGTTGCGGGCGGGTTGGCCGCGACCCAGTTTTCGAGCGGGATCGCATTATATTCCCACGGCTTGCTGTCGTCATAGGCGCCGCTGATTTCGGCAACGCGGGTGTTGAACGCCATGCGGCTGCCGAGCTTGTCGACCAGCCCCGCGTCGAGCGATGCCTTGGACAGATCGTTGCCCGCGGCGCGCACCGCGCCCGCGGTGTCGGCGATATAGGCGTCGATCTTGGCCGCCGGACGCGCCTTTTTGACGTCGGCCAGCCAATTGTCCCACAGCACGCTGGCATAGGCGAGATTGGCCTCTTTCGCTTCGGGCGACTGGTCGCTGCGCAGGAAGGGTTCGACCGCGCTCTTGAACGTGCCGACGCGGTAGATGTTCGCGGTGATGCCAAGGCGGTCCATCAACCCCTTGTAATAAAGGCGCGACCCGCCCGGCCCCGCGATGGCGACGCCGCCAACGCTGTCGGCCCAGATTTCACTGGCGTGCGAGGCGATCTGATAGCTGTCGGTGGTGTAGGCGGTGGCAAAGGCCAGTACGGGCTTTTTCTTGGCGCGCACCTTGTCGACCGCAGCGCCGATTTCGGCGAGCGACACCTGGCCGCCGCCCAGAAAACGGTCGAGGTCCAGCACGACCGAGGTCACGCGCTTGTCGTCGGCGGCGGTTTCCAGCGCATGGACGACGTCGCGGACGCGGATTTCCTGCAGCTGGTCGCCGCCCGACAGCGCGGTGACGGTGTCGACCTCGGCGGGCTGTTCGCTAACTACCCCATCGAGTTCGATCAGCAGCGCGCCCTCGCTGACCGGCAGGCCGGCGTTGGGGCGGCCCGCGAGCAGGCCGAAAATCGCGACGAAGAACAGCAGCAGGAAAATCAGCGCGAGCCCGTCCTTGATGGCGACGAGCAGCCGCCAAACTTTGCGCGGAAAGCTGGTTCCCGATTTCGGCTTGTCGTCGCCGGGTAGCGGGCGGCGTACCGGAATGGCCCAGGGGCCGGCGGGATCGTTCGGGGTGTTGGCGGTGGTGTCGGTCATGGCTGCAAACCTAGGGATGCGGCTGGCCGTTGGCAATGCACGCTTCGACGGGTGGGGAACCCAGTCCTATGGACGACTACGTCCCCAAGTCCCCGTTCGCATCGAGCGAAGTCGAGATGCCTATCGGCTGTGCGCGTCTTTGCGGTGTCTCGACTTCGCTCGACACGAACGGAACCAGGGTTAGAGCCAGCCGGCACGCAGGTACCAGCGCACCGTTTCGGCGAGCGCGTCGTCGGTCGCCCATTCGGGTTGCCACAGCGCGGCGGGGGGCTGGGCGCCGTGTGCCGCGACCCAGTCGGGATGCGCAATATAGCGCGCGCGGTCGGGGGTCAGCTTGGCGCCGCCGCGGCGCACCAGCTTGTCGATCCGACCTCCGGCCTTCAGCACCGCGCCAGGAACCGCCAGCGTTGCGATCCGGCGGCGCCCCACCGCGCGTCCGATCGCGTGGGCAAAGCCCCGGTGCGACCATCCGCCCGCCTGGCCGTCGTCGGGTTCGTAGATCGCGCCGATGCTCGCGCTGCGATCGGCGGCGAGCGCGACGAGCAGCCGCGCCAGATCATCGACATAGATCGCCGACATGCGTCCCTTGGGCGGCAGCAGCGCGATGCCGCGACGCGCCATGCGGAACAGGTCGAGCATTTCGGTATCGCCGGGGCCGAACACTGCGGGTGGGCGGACGATCGTCCAGTCGAGCCCGCTTGCGGTCACGGCGGCCTCGGCGCGTTCTTTCGACCAGCCATAATCTGACAGGCCGGGCTCGCGCGCCGAGAGCGACGAGACATGGACGAAGCGCGTCACCCCGGCGCCGCGCGCCGCCGCGACGACGTTGGCGGTCGCTGTGGCATTGCCTGCCTCGAACGCCGCGCGCGTCGGGACATTGACCACCCCGGCGATGTGCATGACGACGTCGCTACCCGCGGCTATTTCGTTGAGGCTGTCCGTGTCGTCGAGCGCGCCCGCGATCCAGGTCACGCCCTCGCGGTCGGGTTGCGGGCGGCGGGTGAGGGCGCGGACATGCCACCCTGCGTCGATCGCCTGCCGCATCGTGGCGCCGCCGACAAAGCCGGTCGCGCCGGTCATCGCCAGCACGCGCCGCGTCACAGCAGCACCATATGGTCGCGGTGAACCATCGCGCTGCGCGGTGAATAGCCGAGCGCAGCCTCCTGCGCGTCGCGGCCAAGGCCGACGATCGCCGCGGCGTCGGCGCCGGGATATTCGGACAGGCCGCGCGCCATCACCGTGCCATCGGGGCCGACAATGTCGAGCACGTCGCCGCGGGCAAAGCTGCCCGTGACGCCGCTGACTCCCGCTGCGAGCAGGCTCGCGCCGCTTCGCAGCGCCTTTGCTGCTCCGGCGTCGATGGTCAGCCGTCCTTTGGCGGTCAGCCCGCCCGCCAGCCATGCCTTGCGAGCGCTGGCGCCCTTTTCGGCGACGAACAGGCTGTGCCGCGCCGCGGTCGACAGCGGCCGGTCGATCCTTCCCGAGGCGATGGCGAGGTGCGCGCCCGCGGCATTGGCGATGCGCGCCGCGGCGATTTTCGACACCATGCCGCCCGATCCCATGCCCGATGCCGACCCGGTATCGGCCATCGCCTCGACGCCCGCGTCGATGCGCTCGATGCGCGCGATATGGGTGGCGCCGGGCAGCGCCGGATTACGGTCGTACAGCCCGTCGATGTCGGACAGCAATATGACCCCGCCCGCGCCCGCCGCCTGTGCGACGCGCGCGGCGAGGCGGTCGTTGTCGCCAAAGCGGATTTCCTCGGTCGCGACGCTGTCATTCTCGTTGATGATCGGAACCACGCCCAGCGTGAGCAAGCGGTCGAGCGTCGCGGCGGCGTTCAGATAGCGCCGCCGGTCTTCCAGATCGTCGAGCGTCACGAGCATCTGCGCCGCGGTCAGCCCTTCGGCGGCCAGCACCTCGGCCCATACTTGGCTCAATGCGATTTGTCCGGTGGCCGCGGCGGCCTGCGCATCCTCCAGCGTCCCGCGCCCACCCTTCGCCAGCCCGAGCCGCCGCGCCCCGAGCGCGATCGCGCCCGACGAGACGACCGCGACCTGCTGCCCCGCGCGCGTCCGCTCCGCGATGTCGGCGGCGATCCCGACCAGCCAATCGCGGCGCACCGCGCCCGCGGGATCGACGAGCAACGCCGACCCGATCTTGACGATCAGGCGGTGACAGGCGGCGGGCGGAAACAGGCTCATCGCGCCGCCGATAGCGCGATGCAAGGTCGTCGCCAATGCTATTACGTCAGCGATCGCCCCCGAAGGTATAACTCAGCGCAACCCCCACCGACGGCTGGCTGCGGCTGCCAAGCTCACGCGTGATCGGGGAGTCGGCGGCGTCGCCGACCAGCCGGTCGTAGCGGCCATAGACCGCCACGCCCCAGCGGCGGCCGAGCATCCGGTGATAGCCTGCGGTCACCCCGACCGATTGGATGCCGCCATCGACGTCATAGGCGGGAAGACCGGAGGTCGCGGCGGCGGCGGGGGTGACGCCGAAATAGGCGTTTTTATATTTGGCGTCACCCAGCGTCACGCGCGGGCCGATCGAGAACAGCCAGTCGTCGCCCTGGCGCGCACATAGTCGGCGCTGACTTCACCCGCCCAGCCCTTGTGGCCGCTCACCGCCTTGCGGCCTTCGACGCGGACGCGGAGTGCCGGGGTCAGGTTGACCTGCGCGAACCCGCCGACCTCGAACGAAAAGCCGACTTTGGGGAGGTCCGCGCCGATGTCGGCGGCGGTGCGCTTGCCGATGAAGCCCAGCGACGGTCCGAAAGCAAAGTCTCCCGTCTGGATAAGCGGCCCGCCAAAGCTTTCGTCGGCGGCCTCGAAGGTGAATTCGGTGCCGACGCCTTCGCGCGAAACGTCGATATAGGGGCCGACCGACAGCTCCTTCGAACCCGGCCAGGATGGCGACAGTTGCGGGCCCAAAATGATGCGGGTGCGCTTTTCGCCGCTGTCGCCGTCATTCTGGGCGTGGGCGGGGCCGGCAAGCGCGGTGGCGACGACGAGGCAAAGTGCGGCAAGGGGAGCGTGTCGGGTCATGCGAAATCCTTGTTGTTCCGCACGAAATTCTTCAGCGGCGGGTTCGTTCCTAAACCGGCGACCAGTCGGTCGATTCTTCGCCGTCGTCGTTCTGCCCGACCGCCCGCTTTTCGGGGCCGATGATTTCGAGCAGCCTGTCGAGCACTGCGGGGACGCCCGCGCCGCTCGCGCCCGACAGCGCCATCACCGGGTGACCGCTTTCGGCTTCGAGTTCGGCCGACAGCGCGGCGATGAGCTCGTCGTCGAGTGTGTCGATCTTGTTCAGCGCGACGATCACCGGCTTGTCGATCAGATCGGCGCCATAGGCTTCGAGCTCGTCGCGGACGATGCGGTAGCTGGTCGCGACATCTTCGTCGTTGGCATCGACGAGGTGGAGTAGCACGCGGCAGCGCTCGATATGGCCGAGGAAGCGGTCGCCGACCCCGGCACCTTCGGCGGCGCCCGCGATCAGTCCCGGGATGTCGGCGACGACGAACTCATGCCCCTTGTGGCTGACCACGCCGAGCTGGGGGCGAAGCGTGGTGAAGGCATAGGCGCCGACCTTGGCCTGCGCATTGGTCACCGCGTTGATGAAGGTCGATTTGCCCGCGTTGGGCAGGCCGACAAGACCCGCGTCGGCGAGCAGCTTCAGCCGCAGCCACACCCACATCTCCTCGCCCGGCCAGCCGGGGCCGTGCTGGCGCGGGGCGCGGTTGGTCGAGGTCTTATAGCTGGCATTGCCGCGCCCGCCGTCGCCGCCGCGAAGGAAGACAAGGCGTTCACCCTCCTTGGTCAGGTCGGCGAGCAGGCTGCGGTCCTCGTCGTCGTCCAATATCTGCGTGCCGATCGGCACCTGGATGACGAGGTCGGGGCCGCCCGCGCCGGTGCGGTCGCGGCCTGCGCCGGGGGTGCCGCGCTTCGCCTTGAAATGCTGGGTGTAGCGAAAGTCGATCAGCGTGTTGAGCCCGGCGACGGCTTCAAAGATGATGTCGCCGCCCTTGCCGCCATTGCCGCCGTCGGGGCCGCCATATTCGACATATTTCTCGCGGCGAAAGCTGACCGCGCCGGGGCCGCCGTCGCCCGACTTGATGAAAATCTTGGCTTGATCGAGGAAATGCATGGGAAACCTTTGGAGCGGAAACACCGCCTTGGGAGCGCTGGGAGCGATGCAGGCGACGGTCCCTGTTCATGCCGCGGCGTCACCTTGGGCGACGTCGCTCGGGACGAACGATGTGATCGGATTGGCTCCCCTTAGTCGCAGTGCGCCGAAATGGCCAGTTTTGTGATGCATCGACGCCATGATCGATAAAATGCGCTGACCCAGCGCCACGCCGACGCAACTTTACCCGCTGGCGCTCGTTGAGTGAACAAGCCGCTGCGCAGCGCTTGCTCTTAATTTCCCGAAAGGATTTCAAATGTTTGACAACAAGAATGTGAGCACGCTCAATTCGCTGATCGCAACGACGCTCGACAGCGTCGATGGTTATCGCAAGGCCGCGGAAGAGGCCAACGCAGCCCGATTCCGCGAAATTTTTCTGAGCCGCGCCAACGAGCGCCAGAGCATCGTGTCTGCGTTCCAGACGAAGGTCCGCGAACTTGGCGGTAATCCCGAGGACGATGGCACCGTGCTGGCGTCGGCACACCGCGCATTCCTGGGTCTGCGCGATGCGCTGACCGGCGATCGCGACGATTCGGCGGTGGTCGCCGAGGTCGAGCGCGGCGAGGATCATATCAAGGCGAAGTTCGAAAGCGCGCTGAAGGACGGCGATCTCGACCCGGCGGTGCAGCTGCTGATCCAGACCAGCTTTGCCTCGGTTCGCGATGGTCATGACCAGATGTCGGCGCTCAAGCATCAGCTGAACGCCAGCTAAGACCTTCTCCCGCCCTCCCGGAGAAGAATGGAGACGGCGGTTCCGAAGCGTCGGAGCCGCCGTTTTTATCGGGCGTTCTGCTCGGCCCAGAAGCGGGCGATGCGGCCGGTGATCAGCTCACATGCCAGCACGCGCGACGTATCGCGGGGCAGGTCGAGCGCCTCGGCCATCGGGCCGCCCATCTGCGCGTCGCCGAGCGCCATCAGCACCAGCGCCAGCGTGTCTTCGTGCATCAGCCGCTTTTCATGCGCATCGGGCGCCATGCCGTCGATCAGGCGGTGGATCGCTTCCACGATCGGATCGAGCGCATCCTCGTTACCGGTCGCCGCCATCCACGTTGCCAGCGCCCCGGCGCCGCCGCTGTTGAAGGCGTCGAACGCAAGATCGACGATCTCGCGGACATTGCGTTCGCCCGGCGGAGATTCGGCCATTTTTCGCCCGATCGTCGTGCACACGGTTTCGGCAAGATAGGCGGCGAGCGCCTTTTGCAGCCCCGCCGCGCTGCCGAAATGGTGCAGCAGATTGGCGTGGGTGCGGTCGATGCGCGCCGCCACCGCCTTCAATGTCACCGCCGCGGGCCCGGTTTCGATCAAAATCTCCCGCGCCGCGTGCAGCGCTGCGGACCGGCTTTCCTCAGGACTCAGGCGCTTCTTCACTATTGACATATATGTAAGTAAACCCTATTCAACCACCCCATCGCCCCTTTTCGACGGTATGAACCATATGTCCAGCCTTTCCCTCTCCCCGACCCCCGCCGACCTGTCGATCAGCCCGCGCGACATGCGCTTTGGCCGCGACGACAAACAGGGGCGCTGGTGGCTGAACGGCGACCCGATCGCATCGGCATTCCACACCGCGCTGTCAGTGACCTTCCCGCGCGGTGAAGCGATGTTCATCGAGGCGGTGAAGGCGCATCGCGACGGGGTTCCGGAGAAGCTGGCGCGCGAAATCCGCGCGTTTACGCAGCAGGAAGTGATCCACAGCCGCGAACATGTCGTGTTCAACAAGAAAGCTGCGGAGGCGGGCTATGATCTTTCCGAGCTGGAAGCCGACGTCAATCAGGTGCTCGACCTGATCAAGACGCGCCCGCAGATCGTCAACCTGATGGCGACGATCGCGCTGGAACATTACACCGCGATGATGGCGGCCGTGATGCTGCGCGACGAGAGCATGTATGCGGGCGCCGAACCCGAATGGGCGGCGTTGTGGAAATGGCATGCGATCGAGGAGATCGAGCATAAGGGCGTCGCATACGATACCTGGCTGCACGCGACGAAGGACTGGAGCCGGTTCAAGCGCTGGCGCGCCAAGTCGATCATGATGCTGCTCGTCACCAGCCGCTTCTGGCCGAAGCGGATCAAGGGCATGAAAAATCTGCTGAAACAGGACGGGCTGACCGGGTGGCGCGTCACGCTACGCATCTGGTGGTACCTGCTCGGCAAGCCTGGCGTGCTGCGCAAGAGCTTCCTGCCGTGGCTTAGCTATTTCCTGCCGGGCTTTCACCCGTGGAACCATGACGATCGCGCGCTGATCAAGCTGTATGAGAGCGATTATGCCGATGCGGTGATGCCCGCCCAGGCGTCGGTGGCGGATCGGGTCGCGGCGGCCGCCTGATTTGGACCGCTACCCGCCATTTCGTTCGCATCATATTCTACCGTAGCCCTGAGCTTGTCGAAGGGCGCTTCTCGGTGAGGCGCCCTTCGACAAGCTCAGGGCTACGGTGACGGGCGACCCGGATGACAGGACCGCCCTAGACGCCGCGCCCCGCGTCCCATATCCCCTTGCCAGTGGAGGGGACCATGCAACCACAGATGACGGCGGCCGAGGTCACACAGTTCGAGCTGCAACTGGCGGGGCTGTCGTCGCTGCTCGAATTCGGCTGCGGCGGCAGCACATTGATCGCGGCGCGGCAGGTGCGGCGGATCGTCAGCGTCGACAGCGATGCGGCCTGGCTGGCGAAGGTGCAGGCCGATCTTGCGGGCGCCGCGGTCGAATTCACGCCCATACATATCGACATCGGCCCGGTCGGCGACTGGGGTTATCCGACCGATGAAGGCCGCCTCCGCGACTGGCCTCGCTATCACAGCCAGATCTGGCGCGGGATGGGGGGCAGCCCCGATGCGGTGCTGATCGACGGGCGTTTTCGCGTCGCGTGCCTGTTGCAGGCGATCATCCACTGCAAGCCCGAATGCGTCTTTCTGTTCCACGATTTCACCGACCGTCCGCATTATCATGTGGTGCAAAAACATGTCGATGTGCTGACCCGCGTCGACACGCTCGCGGTGATGCGCGCCAAGCAGCAGGTCGATGGCAAGGCGGTGCTGCACGACCTGTTCGATCATTATCTGATCCCCGATTGACCCGCCGCGTGCGCTTCGGCACACCCCGGCGCATGTTCCATATCGCCCCCGTCATCGAAACCGACCGCCTGCGCCTGCGCCCCGGCCGACTGTCCGACAAGGACGTCCATATCACGATGTGGGCCGACGACCGCGTGACGCGCTTCATCGGCGGCGAACCGCGCGCGCCCGACGTCAGCTGGGGAAAATTCCTGAGCTCGGCGGGGCTGTGGCCGGTGATGGGGTTCGGCTACTGGGTATTCGCCGACAAGGCGAGCGACGCGCTCGTCGGCATGGGGGGGCTAAGCTATTTCGGCCGCGGCATTCCCGAGCTGGAAGGGCTGCCCGAGGCGGGCTGGGCGTTCGACGCCGACCATTGGGGCGCGGGATATGCGACCGAGGCAATGCGCGCGGCGCTCGGCTGGGCCGACGCCAATCTCGATGCCGCCGAAGTGCGCTGCATCATCGATCCGGGCAACGACGCATCCGAGCGGGTCGCGGCGAAGCTGGGGTTCCGGCGGATCGGGGAGAGCGATGCGCTGGGGCATGTGGTGGCGATTTATGGGCGGCCAAAGGGCGGCTAACCCAAACTATCGTCATCCCGGCGAACGCCGGGATGACGAAGAAAAATGAAGCTTAAGCCGCTTCGACCACCAGCACCCCGCCGTCTGCGCTGATCACCCGGACCCTTGTCCCTTCGGCGGCATCCGGCCCGCGCACGGGCCATTCGCCGTCGCCGACCTTGGCGCGGCCGCGGCCGTTTTCGATCGCGGTCACCAAGGTCAGCACTTCGCCGACTAGCCGCCCCCCGCGCTGGTTGAGCAGCGGGTCGGTCGACACGATCGGGTTGTTCTTGAGCCAGCGCCGCGCGCTGTAGAGCGCGATGAAGGCGAGCACGGCAAAGATGCCGAGCTGCATCGGCACCCCGACCGGCAGCAGAAAGGCGAGGACGCCGGTGGCGATCGCGGCGACGCCCAGCCAGACGAGGAAGAATCCCGGCGCGACGATTTCGGCGGCGCACAGCAGCACGCCGATCGTCAGCCATGCCCAATGCGGTGACATATTGTTCAGCCAATCGGGCATGTCAGGCTCCCGTCTTGCGTTCGATCGCGTCGCGCGCCAGCTCGCCGATGCCGCCCAGCGTGCCGATCAGCTGCGTCGCTTCGACCGGGAACAGGATCGTCTTGCTGTTCGGGCTGGTCGCGAACTGGCTGACCGCCTCGACATATTTTTGCGCGATGAAGTAATTAATCGCCTGCGCGTTGCCGCCGGCGATCGCGTCGGACACCATCATCGTCGCCTTGGCCTCGGCCTCGGCTTCGCGTTCGCGCGCTTCGGCGTCGCGGAAGGCTGCTTCGCGGCGGCCCTCGGCCTGCAGGATCTGGCCCTGCTTCTCGCCCTCGGCACGCAGGATTTCCGACGCCCGCATGCCTTCGGCTTCGAGGATGTTGGCGCGCTTTTCGCGCTCGGCCTTCATCTGGCGCGCCATCGCGTTCGATATGTCGGCGGGCGGGCGGATGTCCTTGATTTCGACGCGGGTGATCTTGACCCCCCACGGCGTTGTCGCATCATCGACGACGTGCAGCAGGCGGGCGTTGATCTCGTCGCGTTTTGACAGCGTTTCGTCGAGGTCCATCGAACCCATCACGGTACGCAGGTTGGTGGTCGTGAGGTTCATGATCGCCAAGTAAAGGTCGCTGACCTCATAGGCCGCCTTGGCCGCGTCGAGCACCTGAAAGAAGACGACGCCGTCCACCGCGACCATCGCATTGTCCTTGGTGATGATTTCCTGGCCCGGGATGTCGAGCACCTGTTCCATCATGTTGACCTTGCGCCCGACGCGGTCGAAGATCGGCATGATGAAATTGAGGCCCGGCTGCGCAGTGTGGGTGTAGCGGCCGAAGCGTTCGATCGTATAGCTGTAACCCTGCCGAACCGGGGTCAGCGCCCACAGCAGGAACACCGCCGCGAGTACGACAAGTGCGATCGGAAACCAGTAATCCATCGAAAATCCCCTCCGCGATGCAGGCCGCCCGGGCCGCACTCCTTTATTGCGGGAACCGCTGCCTTGCGCCAGACAAAAGCGCATGACCCAACACATGTTCGCGCCCCGCTCGCTGCTCTATGTTCCCGGCTCCAACGCGCGTGCGCTGGAAAAGGCAGGCGGGCTGGCCGCCGAGATGCTGATCATCGATCTGGAGGACGCGGTTCCCGCGGATCGCAAGGACGAAGCGCGCGCCGCGATGCGCGCCGCGGTGGCGGCGGGCTTTGCCGGCAAGCGCGTCGCGGTGCGGATCAACGGAGCCGGGACGGCGGAGCAGGCCGCCGACATCGATGCGGTCGCGGACCTGACGCTCGATGCGCTGGTGCTGCCCAAGGTCGATGCCCCCGCCGATCTTGATCCCGCGCGCGGGCTGGGGCTGCCGCTGCTGGCGATGATCGAGACGCCGACGGCCATCTACGCGGCGCGCGATATCGCCGCCGATCCGGCGGTCGCGGGGCTGATCGCGGGCTTGAACGACCTTGCGCATGAATTGAAACTGCCCGCCGGAATGGACCGCGGAGCGATGAGCCACGCGATTCAGGCGATCGTACTGGCGGCGCGCGCCGCCGGGGTGTGGGCGTTCGATGGCGTCTATAATGCGATCGACGATGCGGCGGGCTTTGCCGCCGAAGCGGACGAGGGGCGGCGGCTGGGGTTCGACGGCAAGTCGCTGATCCACCCGTCGCAGGTCGATCCGTGCAACGCCGCCTTTGCCCCATCGGCGCGCGAGATCGCCGCCGCCGAGGCGCTGGTCGCTGCGGCGACCGGGGGCGCACAGCGGCATGCGGGGCAGATGATCGAGGATATGCATGTCGCGGCGGCGCGGGCGCTGTTGGCACGGCGCTGAATATGTCCGTCATCCCGGCGAAGGCCGGGATGACGGCGGTACGTTAGGATGCGATGGTGAGACCCCGGCCTTCGCCGGGGTGACGAAGCCAGAATGGCAGCGCAACGCCCAACGGCATTTGTCGTTCGACGAAGGCGCCTTGCCTGACCGAAGCGGAAATGCCATGCGGCGGCGCCATGAAGATCATTCATTTCCGCGCCGCGATCGCGGCTGTAGCCCTTGTCGCCTCTGTCCCGTCTGCCGCGGTGGCCGCGCCTGCCAAGGCCGACCCGCCGGTTACTGAGGCGCAGCTTGCCGCGCACATCAAAGTGCTCGCCGACGACGCGTTCGAGGGGCGCGCGCCTGGGACCGACGGCGAGGATCGCACCATCGCCTATATCGTCGCTGAATGGGCCAAGGCCGGACTCGAAGCCGTGCCCGGCAGCACGACGCCGTGGTTGCAGCCGATCCCGTTCGTCGAAAGTCGCGCGGTCGGCGGCACCGCCAAGTTCAAGGTGAATGGTCGCGATTTCGCGATCGAGGATGACGGCATCATCCTGACCGGGCGCGAAGCGTCGGCGGCGCTGACCAATGTCCCCGCGGTGTTTGTCGGCTACGGGGTCGATGGCACGGGCAAGGTCAACGCCGATGTGGCCGGCAAGCTGGCGATCATGTTGTTCGACAATGCGCCGTTTGGCGACAAGCTGCCGCGGTATCGCGAGCGGCGCCAACTGCTTGCCGACGCGGGCGCTGCGGCGGTGCTGGTCATAGCGACCGACGCGGTGCCATGGGCGCAGCTGCGCGACAGCGCGGGCGCTACGTCGATGCGGCTCGCCGATGCCAAGCCCGCGGCGCCGGTCAGCGGCTTCCTGTCGCTCGAAGCCGCCGACGCGCTGCTCGCCAAGGCGGGTCAGGATGGCGGCGCGCTGCGGGAGGCGGCAAAGTCGCCCGACTATCGCGGCGTGGTACTGCCGGTCAGCGCCGATCTGACGACGCAGTCGGCGATCCGGCCCTTTATCAGCAACAATGTCATCGCAAAGCTGCCCGGCGCCAAGCCCGACGGCAAGGCGGTGCTGTTCCTTGGCCATTGGGATCATCTCGGCATTTGCGGCGACGAAGGCGACGCCGACCGGATCTGCAACGGCGCGGTCGACAATGCCAGCGGCATCGCAGTGCTGATCGAGGTTGCCAAGCGACTGGCGTCCGGCGCGCGTCCCGACCGCGACATTTATTTCCTGGCGACGACGGCCGAAGAAAAAGGCCTGCTGGGTGCGCGCTATTTTGCCGACCATCCGGTCGTCCCGCTCACCGACATCACCGTCGCGCTCAATGTCGACACGATCGCGATTTCGCCGCGCGGCACCCCGGTTGCGACGATCGGCCGCGGCAAGCCCGCCTATGACGCGGTGGTGCGCCAGGTGGCGACGAAGCTTGGCCGCAAGCTCGACGAGGATGGCGAGGCCGACGCCTTTATCCAGCGTCAGGACGGTTGGGCACTCGGCGCGAAGGGCGTGACGTCGCTGATGGTCGGCGGCAGCTTTTCGGACATGCCGCTGCTCGAAGCGTTTCTGAGCAGCGACTATCATGGGCCCAACGACAATTTCAGCGACAAGATCCCGCTCGGCGGCGCGGCGGAAGATGCCGACCTGCACGTCGGGCTGGGGCGGACGTTCGCCGATGTGAAGGCGTGGCCGGGGAAGTAAGCTTCGCCGAATAATGGCGGAATGATAGCGTCGCCCCCGCGAAGGCCGGGGCCGCTATCGGCCTTGCGTAAGGTTGCCAGCGGCCCCCGCCTTCGCGGGGGCGACGGTAAAAACTAAGCCGCCTGCTTCGCCCGCTCGCTCATTTCCTGATTGAGCATCTCGGCGAGCAGGAACGCCAGCTCCAGCGACTGCCCCGCATTCAGGCGCGGGTCGCAATGCGTGTGGTAGCGGTCGGCGAGGTCCATCTGTGTCACATCCATCGCGCCGCCGGTGCATTCGGTGACATTCTGGCCGGTCATCTCGATATGGATGCCGCCGCCATGCGTGCCCTCGGCGCGGTGGACGGCAAAGAAGCCGCGCACTTCGGCGAGGATACGCTCGAACGGGCGCGTCTTGTAGCCGGTCGAGGTCTTGATGACATTGCCGTGCATCGGGTCGCACGACCAGACGACGGGGTGGCCCGATTCCTTCACCGCGCGCACCAGCTTGGGCAGGTGCGCCTCGATCTTGTCATGGCCGTAACGCGTGATCAGCGTCATGCGCCCCGCGACATGATTGGGGTTGAGCGTGTCGAGCAGGCGCAGCAGCACGTCGGGCTCCAGGCTCGGCCCGCATTTCATGCCGACCGGATTGCCGATGCCGCGCAGAAACTCGATATGCGCCGATCCTTCGAAACGGGTGCGGTCGCCGACCCACAGGAAATGGCCCGACGTGTCGTACCAGCCGCCGGTCAGGCTGTCCTGCCGGGTGAGCGCCTGTTCATAGGGGAGCAGCAGCGCCTCGTGGCTCGTGTAGAAGCTGGTGCCCTTGATCTGCGGCACCGTTTCGGGGGTCACGCCGCACGCTTCCATGAAGGCAAGCGCTTCGGAAATCCGCGCGGCGGTTTCCTGATATTTCTTGGCCCACGGGCTGCGGTCCATGAAGTCGTGGGTCCAGGCGTTGACCTGGTGCAGATTGGCATAGCCCCCGTTCGCGAACGCGCGCAGCAGGTTCAGCGTCGCCGCCGACTGGTTATACGCCTTGACCATGCGCGCGGGGTCGGGTTCGCGGCCCGCTTCCTCGAACGCGATATCGTTGACGATGTCGCCGCGATAGCTCGGCAGTGACACGCCATCGACATCTTCCATGTCCGCCGAGCGCGGCTTGGCGAACTGGCCCGCCATGCGGCCGAGCTTCACCACCGGCATTTTCGAGGCGAAGGTCAGGACGACCGCCATCTGGAGCAGCACGCGAAAGGTGTCGCGGATATTGTTCGGATGAAATTCGGCAAAGCTTTCGGCGCAATCGCCGCCCTGCAGCAGGAACGCCTTGCCTTCGGCGACGCGGCCAAGGTCGGCGGTCAGGTCGCGCGCTTCGCCGGCAAAGACCAGCGGCGGATAATTGCTGAGCTCATGCTCGGCCGCCGCGAGCGCATCGGCGTCGCGATAGGTGGGCAGCTGGCGGGCGTCGTGCGAGCGCCAGCTATGCGGTTGCCAATTCTTCGTCATTTGCCTGTCTTCTTGTCCTCAAACCGGGCGCCGCCATGGCGCGAATGTCGCGTCGATGCAATCTATGCCAATTCGCGAACGATAAAATTAGCATTATCGTGACATTTGCGCACCTATGCTTTTCTTGGGGACCAAAAACTGATAGTTTGTTTCATGGTTTTGGAATGCAACCGGCGCATCCAAGGCATCTGGCTATCGGCGACGTTATGGATGCAACGACCCGATACCGGGTCTCCACGCAAAGCGACTGGCTATGGCGAATTTCGAGTCCGCATGGTTTGTATATGGGGCATTGCTGTTGCTGCTCGCGACCAGCTTTGTCGTGCGCATCGATTATGTCCGGATCGGGTTGGCCGCGGCAGCGCTGGTTGCGGTACCATTGGTTTTGTTCCGCGAACCCGACGTCGGCTATGGCATGCTCGTGCTCGCCATTCTGGTCGTCAACCTGGGCATTTTGGCGCGGCTGTGGCTGCGCCAGCGCCAGGTGAGCTTTTCGGCCGAGGAAGAGGCGCTGCGGCGCGAGCATTTCAACGGCCTCAATCCCGTGGCTGCGCGCGGGCTGATCGATCAGGGGCATTGGATTTCGGCAAAGCGCGGCGAAATTCTGATCCGCGAAAATCAGGCGGCGCCCAGCCTCTTCTATCTGGCCGAAGGACAGGCAGCGATTCTCCGCGATGGCACCGAGGTCGGCAAATTGACCGACGGCGCGCTGATCGGTGAAGCGACGGTGCTCGACGGCACCCACGCGACCGGCACCGTGCTGCTGGGCAGCAATGCGCGGTTGTGGTTCGTCCCCGCAGCGGCGCTGCGCGCCTATCTGGCGGCCAATCCCGCCATCGCGAGCACGCTGCACGAGGGTTTCGCGCGCGCGCTCCGCGGCAAATTGGCGAGCGCGAATACCCGGATCGCCGACCGGGCGCCGATCGTGTGAGAGTGATAACCGCCGCGACGCCTCGAACTTGTCATCGCGGCCTGCTAATCCCGCCGCCATGACGATGATTCTCTATGGCATTCCCAATTGCGACACGGTGAAAAAGGCGCGGCGCTGGCTCGACGAACAGGGTGTCGCGTACCGCTTTCATGATGTCCGCAAGGACGGGCTGGACGCTGAACGGCTGCAAGGCTGGATCGATGCGCTAGGCTGGGAAAAGCTGCTCAACAAGGCGGGCACGACGTTTCGCAAGCTGCCCGATGCGCAAAAGGACGGGCTCGATGCGGCATCGGCCAAGGCGCTGATGCTCGATCAACCGGCGATGATCCGCCGCCCGGTCGTCGATGCCGCGGGCGCGATCAGCGTCGGTTTTTCGCCCGCCGACTGGCAGGCGCGTTTTGCGGCATGATCCGCTGGCTGCTGGCGTCGCTCGCCGTGCCGCTGCTCGCCGGCTGCGCGGCTGATCCGGTGACGACGCAGCCGACCCTCGACGGCCAGCCGCCGATCGTCATCGCACACCGCGGCGCGTCGGGCGAGCGACCCGAGCATACGATCGCCGCCTACCGGCTGGCGATCGCGCAAGGTGCTGATTTCATCGAACCCGACCTGGTGCTGACCAAAGACGGCGTACTGGTCGCGCGGCACGAGAATGAGATTTCGGAGACCACCGACGTCGCCGATCGCGCCGAATTCGCCGACCGCAAGACGACCAAGACGATCGACGGTAGCGAGGTCAGCGGCTGGTTTACTGAGGACTTCACGCTCGCCGAACTCAAGACGCTGCGCGCGCGCGAACGGCTGCCGAAACTGCGCTCGACCGACTATGACGGCCAGTTCGATATTCCGACGTTCGAGGAAATCCTGGCGCTGCTGGCAGAGGTCAACCGCGGGCGCGACAAGCCGGTCGGCGTCTATCCCGAAACCAAGCATCCCAGCCATTTCATCGCGATCGGCCTGCCGCACGAAGCGCCGCTGCTCGCGCTGCTCGATCGCTTCGGCTATCGCGGGCGCAAGGCGCCGGTTTTCATCCAGAGTTTCGAAGTGCGGAACCTGATGGACCTGCGCGCCAAGAGCGATCTGCCGCTGATTCAGCTGATGGATAGCGAAGGTGGGCCACCCGATATGCCCGAAACCAGCTATGCCGTGATGGCGACGCCTGCGGGGCTGACGCGGATCGCCAGCTATGCCGACGGGATCGGCCCGAACAAGGCGATGGTGATCCCGCGCGCGGCGCTCGGCTCGCTTGGCGAACCGACCGGCCTGGTACGTGATGCGCATGCCGCAGGCCTGAAAGTCAACCCGTGGACGTTCCGGCGCGAGAATTATTTCCTGCCGCTCGGCGACAAGGGCGGGCTGAACCCGGCGGCGCATGGCGACCTGGGGGCGGAGGTCGCCGCCTATCTGGCGACCGGGATCGACGGTCTGTTCAGCGACAATGTGCGCGAGGCGGTGGCGGCAACGAAAGTGGCACAACGCTGAGCGTTCGCTAGTGACGGGTTGCGACCGGAACCAGCCGTCGCCCCCGCGAAGGCGGAGGCCGCTGGAGGTTTACGCAGCAGCGGAGAATAAGGCCGGTAGCGGCCCCCGCCTTCGCGGGGGCGACGGTCTATTGGAGTGCCCGCTTCCCACACCAAAGCTGCCCAAAACCCGGCCCGACGCCCCCGGGGAGAGGCGTGGGCCGGGCCGCGCGGCCGCGCTGTCTTCAATCGGTGCCATCGTCCCATTGGAACACCGCTTCGAGCGGCTTGCCGAACACATGGGCGATGCGAAACGCGACCTCCAGTGACGGCGAATATTTGCCCTGTTCGATCGCCGCGATCGTCTGGCGCGTCACGCCGACGCGCTCGCCAAGATCGCCCTGTGTCATCTCGCCCGCCAGAAAACGCAGGGTGCGGATGTCGTTGGTGAAGGGGAGCGCCATCGCTCAGCCGTCCCGGCGGTAGAGATAGAGCTGCGCGCCAATGCGAACCAATTCGGCTGACACGACCACAGCCAGCAAGGTGTTGAGCAAGGTCGGCATCGAATAGCCCGCAAAGATCATCCAGATGCATAGCCAGACGCCGAGGACAATCGGGTAATAGGCATAGTGAGTGCCGCGCCAATGGATTGCGCGCTCGCGTTCGTCCGCGGCGGCATGGGCCTCGCTCGGGCTGCGCGCAGCGATCACGCCGATGATGATCGACATCGCCACGATGATGCCGATGGTGACCACGGTCAGCAAGCTGCCGCTGGCCGCAATGTTTCCGGGGCCATGCGGCAGCGCCGTATGCAGGCGAAAGAAATACCAGCCAAAGGCCGCGATCATCACCACCAGTGCCACCCAATGTGTCTTTTCACGAAAGGTCATGCCTGCCACTCCATGTCATATGATTCGAACTTTATGTCTAATATTTTTAACATGGAGTCAATCACCAATGACATGGCCGGGCTTTGCCGCTTTCGCACCGCACCATAAGCCGCTAAGCCCGCATCCTATGTCCACGCTGCCCAAAACGCTCACCCTCGACACGTCCACCAGCCGCGCCAATCCGACGCCGCAGCCGATGAAGCGCCTGACGGTGCCGCGTATCCGCCAGCGCAAGGGTGGTGAGCCGATCGTCATGCTGACCGCCTATACGGTGCGTATGGCGCAGCTGCTCGACCCGCATTGCGACATGCTGCTGGTCGGCGATTCGCTGGCGCAGGTGATCTATGGCCTGCCGCATACGGTCGGCGTAACGATGGACATGATGGCGCTGCACGGCGCCGCGGTCGTGCGCGGCAGCTATCACGCCGCGGTGATCGTCGACATGCCGTTCGGCAGCTATGAGGGCAGCCCCGAACAGGCGTTCGACAATGCTGCGCGGCTGCTGAAGGAAACCGGCGCCGCCGCGGTGAAGGTCGAGGGCGGCAAGGTGCTGGCGCCGACGATCGAATTCCTGACCCAGCGCGGCATCCCGGTGATGGGCCATGTCGGGCTGACCCCGCAGGCGGTCAACATCCTCGGCGGTTATGGCGTGCGCGGCAAGAGCGAGGAAGAAGCCCGCTCGATCGTCGAGGATGCCGTTGCGGTGGCGCAGGCCGGGGCGTTTTCGATCGTGATCGAGGGCGTGCTCGAATCGATCGCGATCGAGATCACGAACAAGGTAGATTGCCCGACGATCGGGATCGGCGCGTCGGCACAGTGCGACGGGCAGGTGCTGGTCACCGACGACATGCTCGGCATGTTCGAACGCGTCCCGAAGTTCGTGAAGCGCTTCGGCAATATGGCGGGCGAGGTCGAAAGCGCGGTCAAGGACTATGCCGACGAAGTCAGGTCTCGTTCATTCCCGACCGAGGATCAGATCTACGCGGGCTGAGACGGCGCGCGGTACGGATCGAGGCACAGTGAATCGCTTGGCCTTTTTCCGCGCCGTCGCTAAGGAAGCCGCGGCCCCAGAGCCATGAATGACAAATGGAGGTTTGATTGGCCCTGAGCCCGACCAACGATGCCGCGCTGTTGCAAGAAGTCGACGAAGCCGTCCGCAAGGACCGGCTGGACACGATCGTGCAGCGCTATGGCCGCTGGATTTTCGGCGGGGTAATCGCCGCATTGCTGGCCTTCGGCGGTTATCTGTACTGGAACCATCGCCAGGACGCCGCGCGCGGGGAGCAGGCCGAAGAATTGATCGCCTCGTTCCAGAAACTGTCGACGAACCAGCCGCGTGCCGCCGCGGCCGAACTTGAAAAGATCGCGGCGGAGGGCGATCCCGCTTACCGCGCGGTCGCGATGATGCAGCAGGCAAATATCAAGGCGCAGGGCGGCGACCTGAAAGCCGCTGCCGCGCTGATGGCGAAAGTCGCTGCCGACACCAAGCTCGATCAGGCACTGCGCGACCTTGCGCTGATCCGCCAGACCGCGTTCGAATATGACAGTCTGAAACCCGAAGCGGTGATCGCGCGCATGAAGCCGCTGGTCGACGCCAAGGATCCCGTGTCGAGCTGGTTCGCCAGCGCCGCCGAATTGTCGGCGACCGCCCATTACCAACTCGGCCAATATGATCAGGCGGGCGCGCTTTATGGCCGCATCGCCAAATCGCCCGGCGTTGCCAAGTCTCTGCAGTCACGGTCGGTGCAGATGGCGGGCATGCTCGGCGTCGATGCGGTCGCCGACCGCGCGGACGAAAGCGCCGCAGAAGACCAGAAAGGCAATGCCGCGCCGAAGGCAGCGGCAGCCGCCCCAGTTGAGGAAGCCAATTAATATGCGGAAGACGCGTTACGGATTCTATGCGGCGCTGCTGGCGCTGCCGCTCGCGGGTTGCGGCGTGCTGAAGGGCGACGGCGGCCCGAAGACGCCGACCGTCGGCGAGCGGGTGTCGATCCTGTCGAACGACAATAGCATCAAGGTTGATCCGGCAACCGCGGCGATCGCCGTCGTCCTGCCCGAACCCGCGGTCAACGCCGCCTGGGCGCAGTCGGGCGGTAACGCATCGAAATCGATGGGCCACCCGGCGCTCGGCGCGACGCGCAGCAAGCTGTGGCAGGCGAATATCGCGGGCAGCAACAAGAAGCAGCGGCTGGCCGCTTCGCCGGTGATTGCCGATAACCGCCTGTTTGCGGTCGACACCGAAGCGGTCGTTCAGGCGTTTGCCGCCGACACCGGGGCGCCGCTGTGGCGCACCTCGATCGGCAGCACGGGCAAGGATTTTAAGGATTCGCTGTTCGGCGGCGGTGCCGGGGTCGATGGCAATGTCGTCTATGCGACCAGCGGCGTCGGCGATGTTGCGGCGCTGAATGCCGCCGACGGATCGGTGATCTGGAAGGTGAAGCCCGCAGGGCCGCTGCGCGGCGCGCCGACGATTGCCTTTGGCGGCGTTTATGTGATCAGCCAGGACAACCAGATCATCGCGCTGAATGCCGCGAACGGAGCGGTGCTGTGGCAGGCGACCGCGTCGCTCGAACCGGGCAGCGTGTTCGGGGCGGCGTCGCCCGCGGCGGGGCAAGGGACGATCGTCGCCGGTTATTCGTCGGGCGAAGTCCAGGCCTATCGGTACGAAAATGGTCGCGACCTGTGGGAAGATGCGCTGGCGCGCACGTCGATGGCGCTGTCGGTTTCGACGCTGACCGACGTCGATGCCGACCCGGTCGTCGATAATGGCCGCGTCTTTGCGCTGGGCCAGGGCGGCCGCATGGCAAGCTATGAGCTGCTCACCGGCCAGCGCAGCTGGGAAATCTCGATCGCGGGTATTTCGACGCCTTATGTGGTCGGCGAATGGGTCTATGCGATGACCGACGACGGCAAGCTGCTGTGCGTCGCGCGCACGACCGGCAAGGTGCGCTGGCTGCAACAGCTCGCGCGCTTCCGCGTCGAAACCGAAAAGAAGAAGAAGGACCCGATCCGCTGGACCGGGCCGATCCTGGCCGGTGGCCGCCTGATCGCGGTCAACAGCGAGGGGATGCTGCAGGAATTCTCGCCGACCGACGGCTCGCTGCTCGGATCGACCGAATTCAAATCGTCGCTGTCGCAGGCGCCGGTGGTGGCGAACAATATTTTGTATATTTTGGCGGACGACGGGCAGATCACGGCCTGGCGCTGACAAGCGTCCGGGCCGGGGCGGCCCGGCGTAACAACAGGGATTTAGGGCCAGACCCTGCTCATAACGCCGCCGAGGTTTGAGGCGATTTTGTTCAGGGCTAGGAGGCGAGGCGCTGGCATATTGGAATATTCCAAGCCGCGCCGACGCAGCCGTGGACAAAATCGGTCAAATCCCGCAGGGACAGCGAAATGGCTTCGATCTCAAACATAAATGTCCTTGGACATAGCACCACTATGCCTGTCGGACATTTATGTCTGATATCTTCGCCATTTCGCTGCCTCGACGGCGTTATGAGCAGGGTCTGGCCCTAACATGTCGCGATTCGCGACGATCGCCATTGTCGGCCGCCCGAATGTGGGCAAATCGACGCTGTTCAACCGGCTGGTCGGCAAGCGGCTGGCGCTGGTCGACGACCAGCCCGGGGTGACGCGCGACCGGCGTGAGGGCGATGCCAATCTGCTCGGGCTGGAATTTCGCATCGTTGATACCGCAGGGTTCGAGGATGAGGACGCTGCGACGCTGCCCGGACGGATGCGTGTCCAGACCGAAAAGGCGGTGCGCGAGGCCGATGCCGCGCTGTTCATGATCGACGGCCGCGCCGGGGTCACGCCGCTGGACGAGGAAATCGCGCGCTGGCTGCGCAGCGAGGACACGCCGATCATCCTGCTGGTCAACAAGGCCGAGGGCAAGCAGGGCGAGAATGGCTTGATGGAAAGTTATTCGCTCGGCTTCGACAATCCGATCGCGCTCAGCGCCGAGCATGGCGAGGGCGTCGTCGACCTGTTCGACGCGCTGCGCCCGATCGTCGAGCCGTTCGATGAAATCGAAAAAGAGGTTGCCGCCGACAGCGATGACGAGGATGCCCCGCTCGGCCCGATGAAGCTGGCGATTGTCGGACGCCCCAACGCCGGCAAGTCGACGCTGATCAACCGGATGATCGGCGAAGACCGACTGATCACCGGCCCGGAGGCAGGGATCACCCGCGATTCGATCCGCGTCGACTGGCAATGGGAAAATGACGGCGAGGTTCACGAAATCCAGCTGTTCGACACCGCGGGCATGCGCAAGCGTGCCAAGGTGGTCGACAAGCTCGAGAAATTGTCGGTCGCCGACGCGCTCCATGCGGTCGATTTTGCCGAGGTTGTCGTGCTGCTGCTCGATGCGACCAAGGGGCTGGAGGCGCAAGACCTGCGTATCGCCGACCGGGTGCTGCAAGAAGGCCGCGCGCTGATCGTCGCGCTCAACAAATGGGATGTTGCCGAGGAGGCGTCGGCGCTGTTCAACGGTGTGCGAAACGCGCTCGACGATGGGCTCAGCCAGGTCAAGGGCGTCCCCGTGCTCACTATTTCGGGCGCAACGGGGAAGGGTATCGACACATTGGTGCGTGTCGCGTTCGAACAGCGGGCGATCTGGACGAACCGCGTTTCGACGGCAAAGCTCAACCGCTGGTTCGAAACGGCTGTCGAGAATAATCCGCCGCCTGCACCGGGCGGCAAACGCATCAAGCTGCGCTACATCACCCAGGCGCGGACACGGCCGCCGACCTTTGTCGTGTTCGGCACGCGGACCGATAGCCTGCCGGGCAGCTACACCCGTTATCTGGTCAACGGCATGCGCAAGGAACTGGGCTTCCAGGGCGTGCCCGTGCGGCTCAACTTCCGCAATTCGCGCAACCCCTATGACGATTAAAGCGTCGGCGCTGGTCGTCGATGCGCGGGGGATGCGCTGCCCCTGGCCCGCGCTGCGGCTGGCGCGCGCAATGCGCGAATCTGCCGACGTACAGTTGATCGCCGATGATCCGCAGGCCGGGCGCGAAGTGGCGGCGCTGGCCGCCGAACATGGCTGGACGGTCGAGGTCGAGGCGGCGGCCGACGATGCCCAGTGCTGGCGTGTGCGTCGCCGCTGACCCAAAATGGGGTGGCTTTGGTGGCAAAGGCCCGCCGTCGTAACGTCTTTTTTACCCAAACTGGGCATGTGTCGGGCGGGACCACGACCGAATTTGAATACCAAGGGACACGACATTGGACGAAGTGCTGGTCGATTGGGATGAATTCCGCGCCACGCGCACCCAGCTGGGCGCCGCGTTTGTCCGGATTCTGGGCTATTTTCGCGAAGACGGCACCAAATCGGTGGCGGCGATCGAGGACGCGATGCGCGCCCGCGACGCACGCGGGCTGGTCATGCCCGCGCATACGCTGAAAAGTGAAGCGCGCCAGTTCGGCGGCGAAAGACTGGGTGCGGTCGCCGAGGACATCGAAATGTTCGCGCGCCACTGTGTCGAAAGTCAGATCAGCCCCGAGGAATATCTGCCGCGCGTCGTCGAACTGCGCAAACTGTTCGAAGAAACGCTGAGCGCGCTGGAGCGCGAGGCCAATCCGCTGGTCCAACGCCGCCCGACCGGGTTCGGCCGCGCGGTCGGTTACTGAACCGGCGGCGCTTTCCGTATCGGCTGAACCGCACCGCGCGACAGGCTGCGCCACAGCCATTCGAACGGGCCATAGTGAAAACGGTCGAGCCAGGGTTTCGACCACAGCAGCATTAGCGCCCACATGCCGAAGCAGAAAAGATAGAGCGCAGCGCGCCCGACGCTGCCGAACAGCCCCAGCCCATAGCCGTAAAAGATTGTCGTCATCACGATCGAGGTGACGAGATAGTTGGTGAACGCCATGCGGCCCGCGGCGGCGAGCCGCTCGCGCACAGCGTTGCTGGCCACCGACTTGATCAAGAGCATGATCAGCGCAATCCAGCCGACCGTCATCAGCGTGTCAAAGGGGATCGATAGCGCGAGCGACGCGCCGAAAATCGCCACCGCATCATAGCCTGAGCGCATCTGGTACAGCGCCAGCATGACCAGCGGCGGAATCGCGATCAGGAAGCAGGCGATCGCCCATTTGCGATAGCGCGCGATCGGCCAGTCGCCGGTCAGCATCCGCGATTTGAACAGCGCCATGCCGATCAGCATCAGCCCCATCGCCTCCCACAGGAACATGCCGACGAAATAGAGCGGATCGCCCTCCATCGCGCTGGTGCGATGTCCGACAATGCTGGCGTAGCTGCCGAGGTAGAGCGCTGTCTCTTTGCCATAGGTCGGCGTCGACGGACCCATATCGGCGTTCATCTGCCGCAGCGCTTCCTGCATCCCTGCCGCGGCCTCGGCAGGAAGCCCACCAGCCTGCGCCATCGACAACATGGCCCACAGGCTCGCCGGCAAGCCGATCCCGACAAGGAAAAACGGCAGCGACCAGAGCAGCAGCGCCTTTGCCGACAGGTTACGGAACAGGAACAGCAGCAGCCCGCAAATCGCATAGAGGAACAGAATGTCGCCGAACCAGACCAGATAGAAATGCGCGAGGCCGAACAGCGCCAGCCAGAACATGCGCGAATAATGGGCACCGGCGGGATTGCGCCCGGCCATCGCCGCGCTGTCGATCACCAGCAGCGTGCTGGCACCGAACAGCAGCGAAAACATCCCGCGCATCTTGGAATCGACAAAGACGAAATTGAAGAACCAGGTCGCGAGGTCGATGTCGCTCGGCGGCCCGCCCGCGGCAGGATTGGAATAGGCCGGAAAGGGGAGCGCAAAGGCAACGATGTTCATCGCCAGAATGCCCATCACCGCAACCCCGCGGATGGCGTCGAGCGAGACGAGGCGGCCGGGCAAAACGGGTTGATCTTCGCGCACGCCGCTCTCCATCTGTACTAGTTCTATACTACAGCCAGGTGGTGATCTGGTCGAGCGGCTTTTTCCGTGTCGCATAGACGGGAACGGTGGCGTCGGGCGCGGGGTGGCCGGTCACGATCAGCATCAGCGGCTTTTCGTCGGCAGGGCGCCCGCAAATCTCGCGCAGGAAACCCATTGGCGACGGCGTGTGGGTCAAGGTCGCGAGCCCCGCGCTGTGCAGCGCGGTGAGCAGCAGGCCGCAAGCGATGCCGACGCTTTCGGTGACGTAGTAATTTTGCCGTGTGTCGCCGGGTCCGATGCCGCCGCGCCGCTGTCCGAACACGACGATCAGCCAGGGCGCGACATCGAGAAAGCCCTTGTCCTCGTCGGTCCCCAGCGGCGCGAGCGCCTCCAGCCATTCCTGTCCTGCCCGGCTCGCATAGAATTCGCGCTCCTCGGCTTCCGCGGCCATGCGGATCTGGTGCTTGATGGCGGGGCTCGAAACCGCGGCGAAGTGCCACGGCTGGTGGTTGGCGCCGCTCGGCGCAGTTCCGGCGGCGGCGATTGCGGCTTCGATCACTGCGCGCGGCACCGGGGTATCGGCGAACATTCGGCACGTCCGACGCGCCGCGACATGATTGCGAAACGCCTCCGCTGCGGCGACGCGGTCGGCGTCGGTGATCGAGGGCAGGGCGGTATAGGGGATGGTGGCGTGTGGTTTCATGATCGACGGTCTATCGTCGATGCGACGATCTCGCCAGCGTCCGTTTACCGTCTATTGACATTTGTGTCAGTAGTGCTATCTGACGATCCGCAACCGACCCTAACGAGACCCGCCATGACCCCGACCATCTTCTCCCACCCCGACCGCAAGATGCCGACCTTTCGCCCGTTCAAGGCGCTGTCGCATTTTCGCAAGCTGATCAAGGACAAGGAAGACACCGAACAGGTGTTCCACATCTTTGAAAGCCTGCCGCGCAAGGGCTTCATGGATGACGCGCGCGCTTTTGTCGAAAGCGAGAAGGGTCGCCAGTTGATGGCGAGCGAACCCTATCTGCCCGACCTGCTCGACGATCATGCGTGGATCGATGCGCTGCCCGAGGGCAGCGTTGGTCACGCCTATGTCACCTTCATGCGCCGCGAAGGGCTGTCGGCGGCGGGTCTGGTGGCCGAGGCCGACAAGATGGGCCGTCCGAAATTCGACGATCAGGTGCAATGGTATGCCAATCGCCTGCGCGACACGCATGATTTGTTCCACATCCTGACCGGCTATGGCCGTGATGCGCTGGGCGAACAGTGCGTGCTGGGCTTCACCTATGGCCAGACCGGAAATTACGGCAATTTCTTCATCGCCTATGCCGGCGGTTACGAGGTGAAGCGCAGCGTCAAGGCCAATGCCCCCGTGTTCGGCGCGATCCGCCAGGGGCAGCGCCATGGCAAGGCGGCGAAGGCCATCATCGAACAGGACATCCGCGCGCTGCTCGCCGAGCCGCTCGACGCCGCCCGCGCGCGGCTGGGGATCGGCGAGCCGACGCTGTATCAGGAAGCGCATCGCGCTTACCGCAGCCGCGGTATCGATCCGTATAATTTCCTCGCGGCGCCGCAGGCGATGGCGGCCTGAACCAGATCCTCCCTGTCGCGCAGCGATGGGGAAGGGGACCGGTCATCGCAGATCAGTGGTGGGGGGCCGCGCCGTTGGCGCCAAAGCCCCTCCGTCAGCGCTTCGCGCCGCCACCTCCCCATCGCTGCGCGACAGGGAGGATGTCAGCCCGCCAGCTTGGCGATCAGCGCCTGTGCCGCCGCTGGGTTGCGCACCTTCGCGCCCGAAATGAAGAAGAGAAAGACGTCGCGGTCACCCTTGGCCCAGTCTTTTGCCTGGGCCGCCCAACGGTCTAGCGCCTTGTTGTCATAGCCCGTCTCGACATCCTCCTGACTGCGCTGGAGCCGGGCATAGGTGAAGTCGGCGGTCTGTTCATCGATGCACGGAAATTCGTCGCTGTCGGCGAACACAACCGCCACGTTGCGCTCGCGCGCCAGGTCGATGAACGCCGGGTCGCGAAAGCTTTCGTGGCGGACCTCGATCGCGTGGCGGAGCGGCAGGCCGTCCTGGCGGTCGGGCAGCAGGTCGAGGAAGCTGGCGAAATCGTCGCGGTCGAACTTCTTCGTCGCCATGAACTGCCAATGGATCGGGCCAAGCCGGTCGCCGAGCCGCGTCAGCCCCTGCGTCAGGAATTTTTCGATCGAACCGGCGCCCTCGGCGAGCACCCTGCGGTTGGTGCAAAAACGTGACGCCTTGACGCTGAACTTGAAGCCGTCGGGAACCGCCGCCGCCCAGCCTGCAAACGTCTCGGGCTTCTGGCTGCTGTAATAGGTGCCGTTGATCTCGATCCCGGTCAGGTGCTGGCCGGCATATTCGAGTTCGCGTTTCTGCGGGTGCTTGGGCGGGTAAAAGGTGCCGCGCCAGGGTTCGTAGGTCCAGCCGCCGATGCCGATGTGGATGGTCATAAATTGTCACCTATCCCGTTCGTGCTGAGCCTGTCGAAGCACCGTTCTTTCCTAGCCACGGCTAAAGAAAGTACGGCCCTTCGACAAGCTCAGGGCAAACGGTTTTTGGGGTAACTTATGGCCTAAGCCAAAGCCGCGTCGGCGCCCATCAGGTTCGGGAAAAAGCCCTCATGCGCTTCGCGAAGTTCCGCCAGCGTGACCTGATGATCGCTGCCTTCCAGTTCGAACACGATGCGATCCTTGATCGTGCGGCCGACCGGATCGACGGGCACGTCGGCGCGGCCGGCGGCGTCGAGGAAGTCGGCGAGGCAGGTGTCGCACACCGTCACGAGGTAAAGCCCCTGATCCTCACCGAAGAAACTTTCGGCGATGCCGAACGGCTGTTCTTCGCTGACCAGCACGCCGATGTTCGATTTCAGCGCCATTTCGGCGAGCGTCACCGCCATGCCGCCGTCGGACACGTCGTGGCACGCGGTGATCCAGCCTGCGTTGATCGCGGTGCGGATGAAGTCGCCGGTGCGCTTTTCGCAGCGCAGGTTGACCTGCGGCGGCGGGCCTTCCTCGCGGCCGTGGATTTCGCGCAGCCACACCGACTGGCCGAGATGGCCGGCGCGTTCGCCGACCGCGAGCACGATGTCGCCGGTGCGCTTGAAGCCGATGCCGACCGCCTTGTTAAGATCCTCGATCACGCCAACCCCGCCGATCGCGGGGGTGGGCAGGATCGCGCTGCCGCCGCCGGTCGCCTTGCTCTCATTATAGAGGCTGACGTTGCCCGAGACGATCGGATAGTCGAGCGCACGGCACGCCTCTGCCATGCCGTCGAGGCAGCCGACGATCTGGCCCATGATCTCCGGGCGCTGCGGGTTGGCGAAGTTCAGGCAGTTGGTGATCGCGAGCGGTGTCGCGCCGACCGCGGTGATGTTGCGCCACGTTTCGGCGACCGCTTGCTTGCCGCCCTCGACCGGGTCGGCGTAGCAGTAGCGCGGCGTGCAGTCGGTCGACATGGCGAGCGCGCGGTTGGTGCCGTGGATGCGGACGAGCGCCGCGTCGCCGCCGGTCTGCACCGTGTCGGCACCGACCTGGCTGTCATACTGCTCCCAGATCCAGCGGCGGCTGGCGATATCGGGGGTGCCCATCAGCGTCTTGAGGTCGGCGGCGACATCGGTCGTTTCGGGGACGTTGGTCAGTTCGGGCTGCTTCGGCGTCGGGACGTGGGGGCGGTCATAGAGCGGCGCGTCGTCGGCAAGCGGGGCGAGCGGGATGTCGCAGACAATCTCGCCATGATGCTCGAGGACCATGCGGCCGGTGTCGGTGACGGTGCCGATGACCGCGAAATCGAGCTCCCATTTGTGGAAGATCGCTTTCGCGAACTCTTCCTTGCCGGGCTTCAGGACCATCAGCATGCGTTCCTGCGATTCGGACAGCATCATCTCATAGGCGGTCATGCCGGTTTCGCGCTGCGGCACATCGTCCATCTTGAGGTGCAGCCCGACGCCGCCCTTCGACGCCATTTCGACCGACGAGCTCGTCAGCCCCGCCGCGCCCATGTCCTGGATCGCGACGATCGCGTCCGACGCCATCAGCTCGAGGCACGCCTCGATCAGCAACTTCTCGGTGAAGGGGTCGCCGACCTGGACCGTCGGTCGCTTTTCCTCGGCATCCTCGCCGAAGTCCGCCGACGCCATGGTCGCACCGTGGATGCCGTCGCGGCCGGTCTTCGATCCGACATAGACGATCGGATTGCCGACGCCCGATGCCGCCGAATAGAAGATCTTGTCCTGCTCGGCGACGCCGACGGTCATCGCGTTGACGAGGATATTGCCGTCATAGGCCTTGTGGAAATTGACCTCGCCGCCGACCGTGGGAACGCCGACGCAATTGCCGTAGCCGCCAATGCCGTGGACGACGCCCGAGATGAGATGCTTCATCTTCGGATGGTCGGGGCGGCCGAAGCGCAGCGCGTTGAGGTTTGCGACCGGACGCGCGCCCATGGTGAACACGTCGCGCAAAATGCCGCCGACCCCGGTCGCCGCGCCCTGATAGGGTTCGATGTACGAGGGGTGGTTGTGGCTCTCCATCTTGAAGATCGCGGCGAGCTTCTTGCCACCTGCGCCTTCGCCGATGTCGATGACGCCGGCATTTTCGCCGGGGCCGCAAATCACCCAGGGCGCTTCGGTCGGGAGCTTCTTCAAATGGATGCGCGAGCTTTTGTAGCTGCAATGTTCGGACCACATGACCGAAAAGATGCCGAGTTCGACAAGATTCGGTTCGCGCCCGATCGCGGCGAGGACGCGATCATATTCTTCCGGCGAGAGGCCGTGTTCGGCGACGATTTCGGGGGTGATGGCGGGCGCGGGCTGAGTCATGGCGCGCCTTTAGCGATGTAGGCGCAAAACGAACAGACCCCATGATGCGAAAAGCACCATGGAGCCTGCGGTTGATTGCGTCAGCGCGAGGCGATGGTCGTCGCGGGCTTGGTCAGTGGCTCAACGTCGCGAAGCGCAAAGCTGACCTGCTGCGACCCGACGGTGCCGCGGACGCGGTTGGCGCCGACGCGCAACGTGAAAGGCTTGCCGGTGCGTTCTTCGATGCCGCTGATGACACGGACGTCGCCGACCTGCGTCACCGTGTAGCTGTAGCTGCTGCCTTTGTGCTCGAAACGCTGCGTTGCGGGTTCATCGGCATGGGCGATGGCGGGGGTGGTCGCAAACAATGCGACGGCGGGGAGGAAGAATTTTTTCATGACGCAAGTCCTTGTTTACCAGAACAAAACTTGCCTTTACGCCCCTCTCTCTTGTGCAGTGCAGCATGCGTGGCCATGCGCGGCTCGGCAATTGCAAAAAGCGGAATCGTGATTGCCGAAAGTGGAGCGGGTGTGGCGTTTATCCCTTCGAGAAGGACAAGAAGACGTTCCCCGGCGAAAGCCGGGGTCCAGGGCGTCCAAAAAACAGGCGTTGCTCGATGGCGCTCTGGACCCCGGGTTTCGCCGGGGAACAGGAAAGGCCTGAAGGCCAAGCGGGGTCAGGCGGGTCGCGGCAGCAGGGTCAGCACCAGCCACGCCGCGGCGCCCGCCGCAAACCCCGTCGCGAGCGTCCCCCACGCGATGTCGAGCAACGTCACCTTGGTCGACCAGATTTTCATCGTCGCGTGGTTGGTAAGGTCATAGGTCATGTAGCAGAAAAAGCCGAACATCGCCCCCCATTGCGCCGCGACCTGCCATTTGCCCGCTGCCAGCGCCGGCGCGACGGCGAAAATCTGGATACCGAGCATATAGAGCGCATAGAAGATCAGCGCCGGCGCCGGGCGCCAGCCATCCATCAGCAGCGCGCCGATTTCAGGACGATAGACTTTCGTCAGCATCGTACGGAGCCAGACCGCGTCGAGAATGCCAAAGATGATCGCGGTGGCGAAATAAGCAGCGACGGTTTGCAGGGTCATGACGGAGCTTTCGTCCTGGCGATCGGGTGCGGGCCAGCCTAGGCGGACGCGGTGCGACGTCAAGCCTGACCGCACTTGACCATTGGGGGGCGAAAGGGCCAAAGCAGGGCCATGACGGACACCCCCGACGCCGCTGCCGCGCCCGCCCCGGACCCTGCCATTACCGCGCTTTCGTTCGAGGCCGCGATGGACGAGCTGGAAACGATCGTGCGGCGGCTGGAAAGCGGCGATGTCAGCCTGGAGGAATCGGTGGCGCTTTATGAGCGCGGCCATGCGGTGCGCAGCCATTGCGAAGCGCGGCTCGCCGCGGCGCAGGCGCGGATCGAGCAGGTGAGCCTGGGCGCCGACGGGCGACCGGCGGGAACCA
This sequence comes from Sphingopyxis sp. 2PD, assembly GCF_005503695.1. GTDB lineage: Bacteria > Pseudomonadota > Alphaproteobacteria > Sphingomonadales > Sphingomonadaceae > Sphingopyxis. The sequence goes on along the minus strand of NZ_SCMU01000004.1, from coordinate 34,483 downwards.
CCCCCTTCGGCGAAAGCTGAACGGTCATGACGTCCCCCAGCGACGATCTTTCGAGCGGAACGCAGTTGCTGCTTGCCACCCAGGCCGAGGTGATGGCGGGCATCGACCGGCTGTTCGACCAGCTGCTGCCGGTTCCCAAGGACCCGCGCGCGCCGCTTTACGAAGCGATGCGCCATGCCGCGATTGCGGGCGGCAAGCGGCTGCGCCCGCTGCTCGTGCGCGCCGCGGGCGACCTGTTCCATGTCGATCGCGGGCTCAGCCTGCGCGTCGGCGCGGCGGTCGAGGCGATGCACGTCTATTCGCTGATCCACGACGATCTGCCGTGCATGGACGATGACGATCTGCGCCGCGGCAAGCCGACGGTGCACAAGGCGTTCGACGAGGCGACCGCGGTGCTGGCGGGCGATTCGCTCCATGCCCTGGCGTTCGAATGGCTGTGCGATCCAGCGACGAGCAGCGATCCGTTCGTGCGCGGCGAGCTGTGCTGCGAACTCGCGCGCGCCGCCGGGCCGGCCGGGATGGCGGGCGGCCAGATGATGGATCTCGCCGCCGAAACATCGAACTTCGACCTGCCGACGGTGACGCGGCTGCAACAGCTCAAGACCGGGGCGCTGATCGCCTTTTCGGTCGAGGCGGGCGCCATTTTGGCGCGGATCCCGCCCGAGGGGCGCACCGCGCTGCGCGCCTATGCGCGCGACATCGGGCTCGCCTTCCAGATCGCCGACGACATCATGGATGTCGAGGGCGACGAGGCGCTGGCGGGCAAGGCGCTGCACAAGGACGCGGCGGCGGGCAAGGGGACCTTTGTCACGTTGATGGGACTGGAGCGGGCGCGCGAACAGGCGACGGCGCTGGTCGACCAGGCGATCGGACATCTGGCGAGCTTTGGCGACGAGGCGACGCTGCTGCGCGCCATCGCCCGCTATGTCGTGGAAAGGGACCGTTGATGCGCATTGGGGTTTATCCCGGAACCTTCGACCCGATCACGCTGGGGCATATGGACATCATCCGCCGCGGCGCGAAGCTGGTCGACCGGCTGATCATCGGGGTGACCACCAATATCGCGAAATCGCCCTTGTTCGACGACGACGAACGGATCGCCATGGTGAAGGCCGAAGTCGCGGACATCGAGGGCAATATCGAGGTTGTCGGCTTCAATTCGCTGCTGATGGACTTCGCCGACGCGCAGGGGGCGTCGATCGTCGTACGCGGCATTCGCGGCGTCACCGATTTCGAATATGAGTATCAGCTGACGGGCATGAACCGCCAGCTCAACGCCCGCGTGGAAACCGTTTTTTTGATGGCGGACGTCAGCCTGCAACCAATCGCGTCGCGACTGGTCAAGGAAATCGCGATCTTTGGCGGCGACATCCACAAATTCGTGACGCCTTCGGTGCGCGACGCCGTCGTCGGGCGTATTGCCGAGCGCGGGCTGCTCCAGGGCGATCGCTGATACCGATCATTGAGCGTTCAGCTTTTTCCCGCTAGGGCGCGCCAACGGGGCGCAAGATCCGATTTTCTGACAGAGGCCGATCCAGCATGAAATTTTCCTTCCGCCCCATGATCTTCACGGCGATGGCGTTCGGTCTCGCGGCTTCGGCCGCCGCGCAAGAGGCGCCGCCCGCGCCGAACCCGATGCCCGAAACGGCGCAGCCCGCGCCGCCGACGGACGCTCCGCCGCCGCCGGTCGATGTTCCGCCCGCGCCCGACGCCGGCACTGCGGCGGAGGCCGCACCCGCTGCCGCCGCGGCTCCGGCGGCCCCGACGATGACGCCCGATCAGTACATCAACAACCCCGAATTTATGCTCAACCTGGACCTTTCGACCGGTGGGCGGGTGGTGATCCAGCTTTATCCCCAAGTCGCCCCGAACCATGTCGATCGCGTCAAGCAGCTGGCGCGCGCGGGCTTTTACGACGGGGTCAAATTCCACCGTGTGATCGACGGCTTCATGGCGCAGACGGGCGATCCGACCGCGACCGGGCAGGGCGGCTCGCAGCTGCCCGACCTCAAGGCCGAATTCAACGTCACCCCGCACCTGCGCGGTACCGTGTCGATGGCGCGCGCCGAAAGCGAAGACAGCGCGAACAGCCAGTTCTTCATCATGTTCCAGCCGCGCTTCGCACTCGACAACCGCTACACCGCGTTCGGCCGTGTCATATCGGGCATGCAATATATCGATGCGATCCAGAAGGGCGAGCCGCCCGCGGTGATGTCGAGCATGGTCCAGGTGGCGGTCGCTGCCGACAACAAGCCGATGCCGCCCGCGTCGATGCTGGTCGAAGCAGTGCCGGCGCCGGCACCTGCGGCCGAGATCACCGCCGACCAGCTCAACGCCCCGATCCGTTAAGGGATTCGCGCGCGATGCGCGTCGACGCCTTTGATTTCGACCTGCCGAACGAGCGCATCGCGCTGCGCCCGGCGCGACCGCGCGATGCGGCGCGGATGCTGGTGGTCGATGGCGGGACGATCATCGATGCAGCGGTCGGCGACCTGCCGACATGGCTGCGCCCCGGCGACTGCCTGGTGTTCAACGACACGCGCGTGATTCCCGCGCAATTGGAAGGGCGGCGCGGCGACGCACGCATCGGCGCCACCTTGCACAAGCGGATCGACCTGCGCCGCTGGCAGGCGTTCGTGCGCAACGCAAAACGGCTGCGCGTTGGCGAGACGGTCGATTTCGGCGCGGAGGTCGCGGCCGTGGCCGAGGAGCGCCTGCCCGACGGCAGCTTCATTCTGGCCTTCGCGGGCGACGAACCGGTCGAAGTGCTGCTCGAACGCGCGGGGACGATGCCGCTGCCACCCTATATCGCGGGCAAGCGCGCGACCGACGACGACGATCGGTCCGATTATCAGACGATGTTCGCGGCCAAGGATGGCGCGGTTGCGGCGCCGACCGCGGCGCTGCATTTTACCCCCGGCTTGCTCGCGGCGCTGGAAACCGCGGGCGTCGCGACCGAAACGCTGACGCTGCACGTCGGCGCGGGAACCTTCCTGCCAGTGAAGGCCGACGACACCGACGATCATGTGATGCATGCCGAATGGGGGCGGATCGAGCCCGACACCGCGGCGCGGCTCAACGCGGTGCGCGTCGCTGGCGGGCGGATCATCGCGGTCGGCACCACCAGCCTGCGCCTGCTCGAAAGCGCCGCACAGGACGACGGCACGATCACGGCCTTCGCGGGCGATACCGCGATCTTCATCACCCCTGGCTACCGATTCAAGGCGATCGACGGGCTGATGACCAATTTCCACCTGCCAAAGTCGACCTTGTTCATGCTGGTCAGTGCGCTGATGGGGCTGGAGACGATGCAGGCGGCCTATGCCCATGCGATCGCGAGCGAGTATCGCTTTTACAGCTATGGCGACGCCAGCCTGCTGCTGCCCAACCGCGCGGGATAGCTCCTTCGTCGCGCGCGGCGCGCGTCGCGCAACCGTTCAGATTTCGATGATGATCTTGACGTTATCGGCGCTGATCGCGGCGGCTTCGGCGACCTGCGCTTTGGCGCGCGCAACGACATCGCGCAGGCTATGCGCCTCGTCGATTCCCAGCAATTCGGTCACTTCGACGTTCAGGAGGATCGCCAGCGCCTTGATCCGTCCCGCCTTGGGCCGCGCCTTGTTCTGCTCCCAGGCCGAGATCGACTGCTCGCTCACCCCCAGTTCGCCAGCAATTTCCAGCTGCGTCAGCCGCTTGGCGGTCCGCAGGCGGTGGAGCCGGTCGCCAAAGCTCTCGTCGGTGGGTTCGTTTGCAGAGACGTCCTCCGTGCGATCGCCGCTGACGACCGCGCGAAGCTGCGCCGCGCTCAGCGTCGCGGACGAGATCGGGGTTTCGAACTGACAGCCATAGAGCGCGCCGCTGACCCAGATGACCCTCGCGCGGGTCACCCCTGCATGCGGTAAGTCGATGTCGATGCGGTCGTCAACCGCCAGCGCGGCATCGCCTTCCAGCAACAGACCCGTCGCCGAGATATTGTGCACCGATACGTTCAAATCGCCGCCGCCAGCCCGGCCTTGCAGCCGCAGTCGCAAGGTCCGCCGCGTACTGCGCGCTGTGCCGCCTGACGGGGCTTTTTCGATAAATGCCGGGATTGCCATCGCGTCCATGATCGGCGCTCTGGGGTTAAGGCGGCGTTACCGGAACCGATATGCGGCCATGCGTGCGCGCTTGACGACGGCCGCCGAGGCGCGATGCGCGGCGTTGCGGGCGGTGCCCAGCCGGGCGGGGGAGCGCACGGCAAAGACCAGATAAGTTAAAAGTTTAGTTTGCCTATCGCGCTCAGTTGACGCCGAGCGTTGTCAGGAACGATCCGATTCGCGCGCCATCCGGCACCGCCAAAGCCACGAGAATCCGGCGATTCCGCTTTTTTCCATGATATTAATGTGTTGTCGATCACTGTCTCAAAGGGGAACAGAGTGCGATCGGGCGCCTCAAATGGGTCGAGCTGAGTGGTATCGGCATTGCTAATGTAAATAGAATGTTTATTTTCTCTATCAGATTTGAATGATTCTTTGACCACGGGGGTGGTGAGAGACACAAGAATAGCGCCCGGCAACGTGCCTTGAGCAATTCAGGCATCTTGTCCGGCATTGGGGGTTTTTTTTGGCATATCGTCTTCGCCGAAAGGTGGCGCGATCCAGCGGGGCCACGGCTTTGTTGCCGTTGTCGGTGGTCGCGACTGCCGGGAATACCAAGGGCCGAACGCCGATCCTTGATGCCGCAGACGTCGACGGCGCCCACGGCTTCCCGTCGGCTGAAAATCAGACGTCGACGGCGCCCACGGCTTCCCGTCGGCTGAAAATCAATTGTCTGTTGAAACGGCCGCACTGCCGGGCCGCGATCCGCAGGTTGGCAATTATTCGGGGGTGATGCCGATCGCCCTGACCTGAATTTTCGCCTGCGGGTTTGTCGCGGGCGGATCAAACCGGCGGGGCAGGCACCGATGCCCTCCCGGTTCTCCGACCAACCGGTGCAATTATCAAACCGCTACCCGGCTTTTGGTCGGAAGCGGCATAATAGAGGGAAGAAGATGATGAAGAAACTACTTATGGCAGCGGTCGCATCGACCGCGTTGATGTCGACGGCGGCATTTGCCCAGAGCAACACCGATTCGGCTGACCTGTCGGTCACCGCAACGGTCGATCAGGAATGCAGCATCGAAGATCCGACGGCTGTCGTTTTCGCGGAAGTCAACATCAATGAAGCCCCGGGTGCAAATGCCCTGTTGCTCAAGAACGGTTCGCAAAGCCAGTCGCAGAACATCTATGTCAGCTGCAACTATGCGGCCAAGCTGTCGGCGACGTCGACGAACGACGGCCTGCTGAATGCAGCCGGCGCAGCGCTTGCGGCCAATGATCCGCTCGATTTTACGAACAAGATCGAATACCGCGTCCTGCTCAATTCGACCGACGCCAGCTTCCCCAACCTGGACTTCCGGACGCGTCTTGAGGCTGCGGATTCGGTGAACGCCGGTGGCGCGTTCCACGACGACGCACTGCTTCGTGTCGTCATCGACCGCGACGACACGGCGAAGCGTCCGGTTGCCGGTGTCTATACCGACACGGCCGTCCTGACCCTCGGCCCGGTCTAATCCCGGTCCCGATACGATTTAGGCGAAGGGGGGAACTTCGGGTTCCCTCCTTCTTCTTCGTTATAATTTCAGACGTAATGCCCACAACGGTGGGGTGAGGGATTTGCCGTAGCGGCAATGGCCCGGGGGGCGCCAAAATGTTCAGGAAGTTGCTGGTCGTTTACGGAGCGGTCGCGCTGGCCATCTTGCCGGTTGCGGCCGAAGCGGCGCGGGTGTCGCCGATGGTCGTCGAAGTGAAGCCACTGGGACGCGGGTCCGTTGCCCGTGTCGAACTGAGCAATCCCGGCCAGAACGAGTTTCCGGTCGAAGTCCAGATGTTTCGCGGCGTCATAACCGAAGCGGGCGAACTGGAACTGACCCCTGCCGACGAGCTTTTCCTGCTGTTTCCTGCCCAAAGGGTGGTGCCGGCCCGGTCGCAACAGGTGTTTCGCGTCCAGTATGTCGGCGAACCGGACCTGGCGGCGTCCGAAGTCTATTACATGCAGATACGGCAGATTCCCGTCGATATTGCTCCCGGCCAGTCGCAGGTTCAACTCGTCGTGAACTTCAACGTCCTGGTCAATGTGATCCCCGATGGCACGAGTCCCGAGCCTTTCGTCGAAGCGATCCGTCCGGTCGTTCGCGCTGAGGTGCCCGGTATCGAAGTCCGTCTGTCCAATCGCGGTACGCGGTATTTCACCGCCGGAACCCGTCCATGGCAGATCAACGGCACCGCCGAGGATGGAACCGCGCTGGATCTTCGCCTGCCGCCAGAGGACATGTCCAAATTGATCGGCGTCGGCGTCGTCGCTCCGGGCCGCGCCCGTATCTTTTTCATTCCCACCGAAAAGCCTCTTGTCGAGGGCACGATACAGGCAAACTTGGTGCCCTGATCATGAACAGGGGGGCACCCGGCGCGCTGATCGAGGGGGTCAGCAAACTTGCATTTGTGGCGGCCATTCTGTGCGCGCCGGGGATTGCGCGTGCGGCAGACCAGGTGGCGCTACCCACCGCCGTTGCCGCGGCACAGCAGCCGTCGCGAACGGTCACGATGGCGGTGCCGCTGACGTGGAACGGCCAGGTTCTGCGCGATGTGGTCGTGCAGGTCGATCCCGACGGATCGGCCGTGATCGAGAGCCTGTCGCTCCGGGTGGAACTGATCCGCCTGTTGAACGACGCGGGCATACGTCGCCTGGACGAGACGATCGCCGGGGATCCGTTCGTTAGCCCGGCGGAACTGCAGGTGGCGGGGTTCGACGTCGGTTTCGATCTGGCGCGACTGGAGTTGTCGGTAAACGCGATCGATCCCCTGTTCCGCCCCGTCGAGCCATTGGGCGGGCGCAACGACAGCCGTGAACCGCTGCTCCCTTCGATTGAGCCCGCCGGGTTCAGCGCCTATCTCAACACGAGCGTGAACCTCCTTTACCGTGACGAGGACGGTGTGGTGCCGCCGGATGTCTTTCTGTTCGGGGCGGCGCGGTATCGCAACGTCGTTGTCGAATTCGATGGCGGCTTTACGCAAAGCCTAAATGACGACTACCGCTTCTACCGGCGCGCCGTGCGGGCAATATATGACGAACCGGAGAGTTACCGGCGTTGGAGTGCAGGCGATCTGCAGATCGAAAACACGGGTCTGCTGCGGACCCCCTTCATCGGTGGGGTCGCGCTTGAAAAAAGCCGCCGCACCTTCGATCCGTTCACGTCGGCGGTTAATCTGGGGGGGCGCCAGATATTCGTGGCGTCGCCATCGACGGTCGAAGTCATCGTCAACGGGGCGCCTCATCAGACGCTGGATCTTCAGCCCGGCACCTATAGCCTCGATGACCTGCCCATTCAGATCGGATCGAACGATGTCCAGTTGGTGGTTCGGGATGCGTCGGGCCGGGAACAGGTAACGCGGTTCGATTATTTTTTCGATCCGATCGAGCTGGAATCAGGCGAAGACGAATATACCGTCGCCCTCGGCGTGATCGCCCCCGAACTGAGCCTGCAACCGAAATATTCCAGCGACCCCGTATTCATCGGCAATTACCGCAAAGCGCTGAGCGATATCCTGATCGTCGGTGGCGGCGTGCAGATTGCCAAGGACCTCCAGGTTGTCGCGTTCGAAACGCAGGTCGTGCCGCAGGTGATCCCCGGCAGTTTCGATTTTCAGGGTGCGGTGAGTACCGGCGGGGGCACGGGATTTGCGCTGCGGGGCGGTTATCGCCTGACGTTAGGGAACGGGGCGGATGCAAAACGATTCGCCGCGACATTCAATTATGAAAGCGACAATTTCGGTACGGTCGGCGATCTGTCGGGATTCAGGCTCGAGAATCTTTCCGTCAACGCGACATATAGTCAGGCCTTTTCGCTGCGCACCACAGCTGTTGTCGGTGCGAATTATTTCTCGCGCGCGGGCGGCGGCAACCAGAGCACCTTCTTCGCCGACGTCAATCATCAATTGAGAGACAATATCCGCGCCACTGTCGGGGTGGAATATGGCACCGGGTCGGCCTTCGGTCCCAATTTCGGCGTTCGCGCTGGCATTTCTGTCCTGTTCGGCGGCAGGCATAGAGGCGACGCGACATACCAGAGCCGCCGCAAACTGGCGCGGGCGTCAGTATCGCGCGGATCCGGCAACGACGTTGGCTCGCTGGGCTATACGGTCAACGTACAGGATTCGTCGGGAAGCACGTCGGTCGATGGCGTCGTCGATTATATTGCCAACCGTTTCGAGGCGCGCGCGTCGCTCGCGACCTCGGGGAATAATTTCGGAAGCATCACAGGCGAGCAGACCGCAAGGCTGCAAATCGGAACGTCGTTCGCGTTCGCGGATGGTGCTTTCGGTATCGGTCGTCCGATTCAGGATTCCTTCCTGCTTGCCCGACCGCACCGCACGCTGAAAGGCACCGACATCATCGCCGGCCGTAGTCTGAGCGATGGCGAATATGAGGCGTCGAGCGGAACATTCGGCGCTGCCGTGGTCAACCGTCTGTCATCCTACAGCATCCAGGACGTCCAATATGATATCGATCGTCTCGAAGCCGGCTATGACATCGGCTCGGGTGTGGTTCGCGTTGAACCCCCATTTCGCTCCGGCTATGGCCTGATCGTCGGAACCGACCGTTTTGTCAGCGCTGTCGGCTTCCTGCGCATAGACGATGCCCCCGCCGCACTTGCGGTGGGACTTATCACGTCCAACGATGACGAAGGTTTCCAGCCCGAACCCTTCTTCACCAACTCGGCAGGTCGCTTCGGCATAATCGGCCTCGCCCCCGGCCGAAGCTATACTATTCGTCTGAACGATAGTGGCCGGACGTTCATAGTCAAAGTACCTGAGGACAATAAGGGGCTCTATCGATTGGAGACCATCAATCTCCAGAAAGAAGCCGAATAGGAGGCATCATGCGCCACTCGACACTCATCGCTCCGATCTTCCTTCTCGCCATTCCCGCAACCGCCAACGCGGCGGACTGCCAGCCGGCTTTTGTCGGCGGCGACCAATCGTTGACCGTCAACGGCGTCGAAATCGAGGCGGGCGGGCGCGCCACTCAGGACTTCCAGGTCCGCATCCAGAACGCGGCAGAGGCCCGGAGCGAAACGCCCGGAGATCGGCCAGGCACGTCCGGCGAAGCGGGTGCCGGATCGTGCGGGGCGACCATTCGTATTGCAAGGATCGGCGCATCGCCGGACCCCGATTTTCCGTCTTATTCGCTGCGCGCTTCGGGCAATCGGAACATCGAAATCCTCCCGGACCCGGCGTCGGGGGGCACCGCCGATAGCGATGTCATCATCCCCAATGCGCCTGCAGGTCCGCAAGGACGCGCCGTTCCCTTTCAGATCGGCGTACCGACCGAATGGGGATTGCGGGCGGGAACATTTATCGAGCAGCTGGAATTGTCGCTGATCGACCGGAACGGCACCGTCGTCGATCGATCGAGGTTGACGTTGACCATCGTCATCCCGTCCGCTGTGTCACTGCGGCTGGTCGGCGCGGTCGTTGGAGCGGGCGGCAACGGCCCCGCGCAGGTAGACTTAGGCAGTTTGTCGAGCTCCAGAGAGACCCGGTCGGAACGCTTTGCGGCCCGCATTTTCAGTACGGCGCCCTATGCTGTCAGGTTTAATTCGGTCAATCTGGGCAACCTGTTGCATGAGCAGGGGCGCGAGAAAGTCCCGTACAAGCTGTTTTTCGACGGCGCCTTGGTCGATCTCACCGGGGGTAGCGAAATTCCATACTTCGACCGCGTGCCGAAAGGCGGTGACAGGCGGTCCATGAGCGTCGTGGTGCCGCCGGTCGTCGCGCTGGCAGGTCGCTATTCCGACCGGATTACGGTAACGGTCACGGCCTTGTAAGTCAGATTGCAGCAAGCCCCAGACTGATAGCGATGTTCTGAACCAGGCCGCTTGTCTGGATTGTTACGGGCACGTTGCCAACGGTCGGGCCGCTGCGATACGCTATATCGCTAATTCCCGAACTATCCAGTTGACGAACCTCTCCATCGTAATTGATCTGGACCTGTTCGCCCCCCACGAGAGTTCGGTGGGAAGCCATCACGCGAAAGCCGCGCCCGCTGTTGCACATTTCGAATACGGTCCCGCTTACCGACCCGCCGCTCGCATCGACGAAAATTTCCGACGTCTCGAGCTGGCAGATTTCGGGCACAGAGAGCGAAATCTGAGCTCCCGCCGACCCGTCAGAGTTCGCGTGCGCCGCCGTAGGAAAAGCGATGGCAGCGATGATTGCGATATGTCGAAGCACGGCATTCTCCTCCAGACCGACTATGGCCGTGAAGAGTTAAAATCCGGTGCATTATGCTCGCGGCTGTTAGTGCGAGCGCGGAACGGACTGCGTTTAATGCCCTCTTGGCCAAAGCGGGTGACAACAAGCTTCGGCTTTGTAGTTCTGGACGCCGATGCCCTACACCAAGGCTTCCGATATATTTACATTATCGCAATCCATTCCGCGCATAGCGGGACCAAGTGTGGGGACCAGCAAGAGTTTGATTTGATGGAAATGCCATCGCGGATCGAATCCGGCGAGCAGGGGGGTGATGCGCTCGATGAGGGCCAGCGTGGCTTTTTCGGGCTGATCGGTTCGCGCATCGGCAAACCGCGCGGCGACGCCGCGCCGAATCTGCACACCCGCGAAGCACTGCTGCTGCTCCAGAATTACGAGGAAAGCGGCCAGGGTTGGTTCTGGTCGACTGACGCCAAGGGTCGCCTCACCTATATCACCGATTCGGTCGCGCGGCTGATGGGGCGAGCGAGCGGCCAATTGCTCGGGACCAGCTTTACCGAGCTGTTCCTGCCCGTCGACAGCCATGGCGAACGGCAACGCACCTTGCCCTTCCTGCTCACCAAACAATCGAAGTTCGACGAGCTGCCCTTACGCAGCGCGTTCGAAGGCGACGATCGCTGGTGGGCAATTTCGGGGCGCCCGCAGTTCGACGGCGGCGGCAAATTCACCGGTTATCGCGGCAGCGGCACCGACGTCACCGCGCAGCGCCGATCGGCCGAGGATGCATCGCGCCTGGCGCTTTACGATTCGCTGACCGGGCTCGCGAACCGGTTCAACATTTCGAAAAAGCTGGACACCACGCTCGCCGCCTTTGCCCAGCAACAGCGCGTGTGCGCGATCATGCTGCTCGATCTCGACCGCTTCAAACAGGTCAACGACACGCTGGGACATCCCGCCGGCGACGCGCTGCTCAAACAGGTCGCCCAGCGGCTGCTCAAGATCGTCGGCGACAAGGAAATGGTCAGCCGCCTTGGCGGCGACGAATTCCAGATCATCCTTCCCGACGTCGACGATCGCGGCAAACTTGGCGACATGGCCGCCGACATCATCAACAGCCTGTCGCAACCCTATTCGGTCGAAGGCAGCCGCTGCATCATCGGCGCGTCGGTCGGGGTCGCGATCGCGCCGTTCGATGGGCTGAGCAGCGACGATCTCGTCCGCAACGCCGACCTCGCGCTCTATGCGGCAAAAGGTAATGGCCGCGGCCGGTTCAGCTTCTATTCGAGCGACCTGCATCAGGCGGCCGAGGATCGCCGCGCGCTCGAGGATGATCTGCGCGACGCTTTGGTGCGCGGCGAAATGGAGCTGCGGTACCAGCCGGTCGTCAACGCCAAGTCGAACCTGGTGACCGGGGTCGAGGCGCTCGTCCGCTGGACCCATCCCGACCGCGGGGTGATCTCGCCCGCGGTGTTTATTCCGATCGCGGAGGAAGCCAATCTGATCTGGCCGCTCGGCGAATGGGTGCTGCGCAAGGCGTGCGAGGATGCGGTAAAATGGCCGGGCGACATGCGGGTCGCGGTCAATGTGTCGCCGATCCAGTTCGCCAATGCCGATTTGCCAAAGATTATCGCCAATGCGCTGGCGACGACGGGGCTGGCGCCCGATCGGCTCGAACTCGAAATCACCGAAAGCGTGTTTCTGGGCGATTCGGCCGACACCGCCAAGATGTTCAAAGCCTTGAAGGCGCTGGGTGTCCGCCTGGCGCTCGACGATTTCGGGACCGGCTATTCGTCGCTCAGCTATTTGCAGACCGCGCCGTTCGACAAGATCAAGATCGACCAGAGCTTCGTGCGCGACGCGACGGTGGCGGGGTCGCGCAACGGCGCGATCATCGCCGCGATCGTCGCGCTGGCCGAAGCGCTGGAAATGGAGACGACGGCAGAGGGCATCGAATCGCTCGACCAGCTCGACCTGATCCGCAAACTCAACGTCAGTCATGTCCAGGGCTATGTCTATAGCAAGCCGGTGGTGCACGACGAGCTGCTCGAGCATGCCGAAGCGGGATCGTGGATGATCAAGCCCGCGGGTCCGGCGCGTCAGCGCAACGACCGCTTCTCGCTGTTCCGGAAAGTTGGCGCCATTCACGACAATCATCGTTACGACGTCGTGATCCGAAACCTGTCGTCGACCGGCGCCTTTATCGAGGGGATATTGGACGTGCCGCTCGGCACCCAGTTCGTGATCGATTTCGGCGAGGGGCAGCTGGTCACGGCAACTGTCCGTCGGTCGATGAAGCATCAACAGGGCGTCGAGTTTGAACAGACGATGGTCAGCGACGGCAATGGCGGGCTGTGTACGCGCCACAGGGTATCGCCCTATCTGATCGCCGCCGCAACCCAATCGACCGCGGCGATGGCGCTGCCGCTGTTCACCACGACGAACGACTGGAAAGCCGCCTGATCGGCGGCGTGGAACCGTCCGCGCGATCGCCCGTTTTGCTCCGGAACAGGAGACAAACATGGCTGATACGAAAATCTTTGCCCGGCTGAAGGCCGATCACGACCGCCACCGCAAATTGCTCGACCAGATCGACGCGACCAAGGGCGACAGCCCCGAGCGCGAGACGCTGTTCGAAACCTTTCGCGTCGAAGTGACCGCGCACGCGGCGTCCGAAGAAATGTCGCTTTATGCGACGATGCTCGGCAAGCCCGACCTGCGCGAAGAGGCGCAGCACAGCGTGTCGGAGCATAAGGAAATCGACGACATGCTGACCGAGCTTTACGAGATGGATTTTGGTTCGACCGGTTGGCTCACTCGCTTTCGCACGATGAAGGACCGTTACCTCCACCATATCGAGGAGGAGGAAGAAGAAATGTTCCCCGAAGCCGAAGAAGGTCTGTCGGAGGCGAAGAAGAAGGAACTGCTGGCGATTTTCGAGAAGGAAAAGCCGAAGGAAAAAGCCAAAGCGGCGGCCGACGAGCCTTCGAGCGAGGATGCGAAGGAATAGGCGATCGTCGATCCTCCCCGTGGCGCAGCGATGGGGAGGTGGCAGCGCGAAGCGCTGACGGAGGGGCCAGGGCGCAACGTCGCCGCCCCTCCACCATCGCCAGCGGCGACGGTCCCCCTCCCCATCGCTGCGCGACAGGGAGGATCGGCCTGCCGCTCGACTTTTTGCCTCCTGCCCGCCATAGGCGCGCGCGATGACCGCTAGATTCGCTTTTTCGATCGCCGCGATCGATGGTGCCGCGCGCACCGGCACGATTGCAATGCAGCGCGGCGAGATCCGCACCCCCGCCTTCATGCCCGTCGGCACCGCGGCGACGGTGAAGGCGATGCGCCCCGCCGAAGTGCGCGCAACCGGCGCCGACATCATCCTTGGCAACACCTATCATCTGATGCTGCGCCCGACCGCCGAACGCATGGCGCGGCTGGGCGGCCTTCACAAATTCATGGCTTGGGACCGTCCGATCCTGACCGACAGCGGCGGCTATCAGGTGATGAGCCTGTCGGCGCTGACCAAGCAGAGCGAGGAGGGCGTCGCGTTCAAGAGCCACCTCGACGGGTCGCGGCATATGCTGACCCCCGAACGCTCGATGGAAATCCAGCGTCTGCTCGGCAGCGACATCGTGATGGCGTTCGACGAATGCCCGCCGAACGGCGTCGATGCGAAGCGCGCCGAGGCGAGCATGGAGCGGTCGATGCGCTGGGCCGCGCGCAGCCGCGCCGGCTTCGACGCAGGCGAAGAGCATGCCGCGCGATCGGCGCTGTTCGGCATCCAGCAGGGTTCGCTCGACGAAAAGCTGCGCGCGCGATCGGCTGCGGCGCTGACCGAGATCGGGTTCGACGGCTATGCGATCGGCGGGCTCGCGGTCGGCGAGGGGCAGGCGGCGATGTTCGGGGTGCTCGATTTTGCGCCCAGCCAGCTGCCCGCCGACAAGCCGCGTTACCTGATGGGGGTGGGCAAGCCCGACGATCTGGTCGGCGCGGTCGCGCGCGGGGTCGATATGTTCGATTGCGTGCTGCCGACGCGATCGGGGCGCAACGGGCAGGCCTTTACCTGGGATGGCCCGGTCAACATCCGCAATGCCAGACATGCCGAAGATCAGGGGCCGCTCGATCCATCATGCGACTGCCCGGTGTGTACGACCTGGTCGCGCGCCTATTTGCACCATCTGGTTCGGTCGGGCGAGATGCTGGGCGCGATGCTGATGACGCAGCATAATCTGCATTTTTATCAGGCGCTGATGCAGGCGATGCGCGACGCGATCGCGACCGGGACCTTCGCGGCTTTTCAGAGTGATTTTGAGGCGCGCTATCAGCGCTGAGGTCAATCGAGCTTGCTCAAAAGGTCCAGCATCGACTGCGGGATGGTTTCATCGACCGTCGATTCATACGCACGGCGCAGGGCGCCATTGACGTCCTGTCCCTTGGTGGAAACCTTCTTTTCCACGTCCTTTGCCGAATTGGCGCCGCGTGGCGCGCGGGTTTCAGACGGCATTATCGAAGCATTCGCTTAACATGGGGCCCGTTGCTAACCGCGCATTTATCAAACCGCAATGGCGCGTTTGTTCTTCCCCATGAAACTAATTTGCGGCTAAATCGTTCCCATGGGGTGAAATTATGTCGGCGGGCGCGGCTTTGGGCCGCTTTTGCTGGTTTTTTGGCGGGTTAAGTCCCGTTTCAGGAGGGAAATTATGTCATTGGGTCAGGCGATCGCGCCGCATCTTCCGTATCTGCGGCGTTATGGTCGGGCGATTTCGGGCAGCCAGCAGAATGGCGACGCGCTGGTCGCGCGTTTGCTCGAAACATTGGTTGCCAACCCCGCGGCGGTCGATACCGCCAGCGACCTGCGCATCCAGCTTTACCGGATGGTCCACGATAATTTCGGCCTGATGGCCGACGCGGCGGCGGCCGATGACGCCGCGCAGCTGACCGACATCGCGATCGCCGACGCGCGCCTGCGCCGCATTCCGTCGCTGGCGCGGCAGGCGCTACTGCTGACCGCGGTCGAAGGCTTCAATGCCGAGGACACCGGCCGCATCATTGGCCGCGACACCGACGAAGTGAAAACGCTGATTGCCGAAGCGACCGACGAAATCGACCGCCAGACCCGCGCGCGCATCCTAATCATCGAGGATGAACCGATCATCGCGATGGACATCGAAATGATCGTCCGCGATCTGGGGCATGATGTCGTCGCGGTCGCCACGACGCATAGCGAAGCCGTGGCCGAAGCGCAAAAGCATCAGCCCGGGCTGGTGCTCGCCGACATTCAACTCGCTGACAATAGTTCGGGGATCGAGGCGGTGCAGGAAATCCTGACCGACATGAAGGTGCCGGTCATTTTTATCACCGCCTTCCCCGAGCGGCTGCTGACCGGCGACCGCCCCGAACCGGCGTTCCTGCTCACCAAGCCCTATCAACCCGCGACCTTGCGCGCGGCGATTTCGCAGGTCCTGTTCTTCGACGAAAGCACGGTTCCGGCCTGATATCAATCCGTCGCCCCCGCGCAGGCGGGGCCGCTCGATACCTTCATGCGGCGTCGCCGCATAAAGCCGGTGGCGGCCCCCGCCTGCGCGGGGGCGACGGCATAGTAAGTCGTCTTGCTTCAAAGGGCATCGCAGGCGATAGCGGCGCGCGATGACGACATCTGACGCCCTCATCCGCCAGACGGCGCTCAACCGTCTGACCGCCAACGCGCCGTTCCTCGCGCGCCTTGCCGACATTCATTCCGACGACGTGACGCGCTTTCTCGGCGACGGTGCCGACGCCGCGCTTGCGAGCGTGTCGGCGCCGCCCGCCGCCGACGACATCATGCGGGCGCTACGGCATTGGCGCGGGCGGATGGCGCTGCTGCTCGCACTCGGTGACCTGTCGGGCGAGCATGACGTAGCGACCACCACCCGCCTGTTGTCGGAGTTCGCCGATCAGGCCTGCGACGCCGCGCTCGCCGCCGCCTTTGCCGAGCGCGTTCCGGGCGAAGAACCGCGCGGGCTGGCGGTGATCGCGCTCGGCAAGCTTGGCAGCCACGAGCTCAACTATTCGTCCGACATCGACCCGATCCTGATCTTCGATCCCGACACGCTGCCGCGCCGCCAACGCGACGACCCGACCGAAGCGGCGGTCCGGATTGCGCGGCGGATGACCGAGATTTTGTCGGCGCGCACCGGCGACGGTCATGTGCTGCGCGTCGACCTGCGCCTGCGCCCGCACCCCGAAGTGACGCCGATCGTGCTGCCGGTCGATGCCGCCATTTCCTATTATGAATCCGAAGCGCTGGCGTGGGAGCAGGCCGCCTTCATTCGTTCGCGCGCTTCGGCGGGCGACCGTGCATTGGGCGAAAATTTCCTTGCCGCGATCCAGCCCTTCATCTGGCGCCGCAGTCTCGATTTCCGCCAGCTCAAGGAAATCGGCGCGATGAGCGACCGGATCCGCGATCATTTTGCGCAGGGTCAGGCGTTCGGGCCGGGCTATGACTTGAAGCGCGGGCGCGGCGGCATCCGCGAGATCGAATTTTTCGCGCAGGTCCATCAGCTGATCTATGGCGGCCGCGATCCGTCGCTGCGCGTGCCCGCGACCGTCGATGCGCTGGCCGCGCTCGCGGCGGCGGGGCGCGTCGAGGCGGATGTCGCGGCGCGGCTGTCGGGCCATTATGCCACGCTGCGCCGCATCGAGCATCGGTTGCAGATGGTCGAGGATCAGCAGACGCACTGCCTGCCGGTCCAGCCCGCGGCGCTCGATGGCGTCGCGCGGCTCGACGGCGTCGCCGACGGCGCGGCGCTGCTTGCCATGCTCGAACCCGTCGCCGCCGATGTCGGCGCTTGCTACGATCGGCTGGTGGCCGAACGTGCGGTGACCACCGGCCTGCCGCGCGATGATGACGGGCTGGCGGCGGCGCTGATCGCAGCAGGCTTTGACCCACCCGACGCCGCGGTCCGGACGATCGGCGAATGGCGCGGCGGCAAGCTTCGCGCATTGCGAAGCGCGGCGGCGCTCGACGCGCTTGAAACGATGCTGCCCGAACTGGTCAAGGCGCTGGGCGCGGCGCCTGATCCGCAAGCGACGCTGACGCGCTTCGACAAGCTGGTCGCGGGATTGCCGAGCGCGGTCAATTTCTTCCATCTGCTCGCAGCGCAACCGGCGCTGGCGCGGATCGCGACGCGCGTCCTGGCGCTCGCCCCGACGCTCGCCGATGCGCTCGGTGCGCGGGCGCAGCTGATCGAGGGGCTGATCGACCAGCGTGCCTTCGATGCGCCTGCGGACAAGGCGCAATTGGTCGCAGAATGGCTGCCGGGGCTGGCGGCGCTCGACTATGAACGACTGCTCGACCGCGTGCGTGATCATGTCGGCGAGCGACGCTTTGCCTATGGCGTTCAGCTCGTCGCGGGGGCGACCGATCCGCTGGCGATCGCGTGCGGCTATTCCGAACTCGCCGAAGCGGCACTTGCCGTACTCGCCGATGCGACCGTCGCCGAATTTGTGCAGGCGCACGGGCGGATCGCGGACAGCGAGCTTGTCGTGCTTGCGCTGGGGCGGCTGGGGGGCAGGGCGCTGACCCATGCCTCCGACCTCGACCTCATCTATTTGTTCACCGGCGACCATCTGGCCGAATCCGACGGGCCGCGCCCGCTCGGGGCGACCACCTATTACAACCGCCTCGCGCAGCGGGTGACCGCGGCGATGTCGGTGCCGACCGCAGCGGGCAAGCTGTACGATGTCGACACCCGGCTGCGGCCGCAGGGCGCGCAGGGGCCGCTGGTGGTCACCCTCGACAGTTTTGAACGCTATCAGCGCGAGGAGGCGTGGACGTGGGAGCATATGGCGCTGCTGCGCGCGCGGCCGGTCTATGGATCGGACGGCGCGCGTGCCGAGGTCGAACGGATCATCGCCGAACTGCTCGCGATGCCGCGCGATCGGGCAAGGCTGGCGGCCGACGCCGCGGAGATGCGCGCCAAGATCGCGGCGCACAAGCCGTCGCAGGGGGCGCTCGATATCAAGGGTGGCCCTGGCGGCCTCGTCGACATGGAATTCGCGATGCAGGTGACCCAGCTTGCCAGCGGCCAATGCCACGACCCCAATATCGCCGCGGCGCTCGGCTGTCTGCACGCCGCGGGGCTGGTCCCGGCAGAGGTTGTCGCGGCGCATGGCTTGCTGGCGCGCATGCTCGTGATGCTGCGCCTGACCGCACCCGATGGCGAGCCGCCGACCGCGGCAGCGCGGCAACTTGTCGCCAGTCAGTGCGGCGAACCGGGCTGGCCGCAACTGCTTGCCGCGCATGACGCGGCGCGGCAGGAGATCGCAAATTGGTGGGCGTCGATTCGCCCCGCCCAGCAGGAGACAAAGCCGTGACTCTCGCAATCGGAGATGCCATTCCCGCGGTAAAGCTGCTCGACGCCGATGGTGCGACGATCGATCTCGCCGCGATGACCGGCGCGCCGCTGGTCGTCTATTTCTATCCCAAGGCCGATACGCCGGGCTGCACGGTCGAAGCGCAGGATTTCACCCGCCTTGCGCCCGAATTCGCGCATCTGTACGCGCAGGTGCTCGCGGTGTCGCGCGACGCCCCGGCAAAACTGTGCAAGTTCCGCGACAAATATGGCCTGACCGTCCGCCTCGCGTCCGATGAAGACGGCGCGGTGTGCGAGGCGTTCGGCACCTGGGTAGAGAAGCAGAATTACGGGCGCAGCTATATGGGGATCGAACGCTCGACCTTTCTGTTCGGGGCTGACGGCAAGCTGGCGAAGGAGTGGCGCAAGGTGCGCGTCAAAGGGCATGCCGAAGCGGTGCTGGAGGCGGCGAAGGCGCTCTAGGATATGGTGCCTATGCAATCCGTTTGTCCTGAGGAGCCATTGAGCTTGTCGAAATGGCATCTCGAAGGACGCGGACGGAGCGCTGCTGTCCTTCGAGATGGATCTTCGCCAAGGCTCAGCCCCTCCTCAGGACGAACGGCAATATGACCACGCAAAGTATCGGCGAAGCCGCGCGTGCGGTCCTGCTGACGCCTGATCCGCACGACAAACGCCGCGCGGCGCGCGGTCTGGCGCGCGCGTGGCGACAGGGGCGGCTCGATCATCGCTGCGATACGGCGATGCCCGACCAGCCCGCGTGGCCCGCCGCGCCCGAACTGCTCGAACCCGGCCGGATGCCGCGGCGCGGCAAGGGCGGCTCCGAACGCGGGCGAATCGCGCTGCTCCACGCGCTGGCGCATATCGAATTCGTCGCGATCGACTTGGCGGTCGATCTCGTCGGCCGCTTTGGCGGCGAATTTCCGCGCGCGTTTGTCGACGACTGGATCGGCGTGGCCGCCGACGAGGCGATGCACTTCGCGCTGCTCGACCGGCGGCTGCGCACGCTCGGCAGCCATTATGGCGCGTTGCCCGCGCATGCCGGACTATGGGAAGCGGCGCAGGCCACGGCGGACGACGTCCTGGCGCGGCTCGCGATCGTGCCGATGGTGCTCGAAGCGCGCGGGCTCGATGTGACGCCGCCGACGATCGCGCGCTTCCGGGACGCGGGGGACGAGGCATCGGCGCGGATCTTGTCGCGAATCTACACCGACGAAGTGCGCCATGTGCGCGCTGGCACCCGATGGTTCGGCTGGATGTGCGACGAACGGGGATTCAACGCCGTCGAAACGTGGCAGACCCTCGTAAAAGCGCGATTTCGGGGGGCGTTGAAGCCACCGTTCAACGACTCGGCGCGCCACGACGCCGGTCTGACGCAAGAATACTATGGTGTTATTGCGTCTTAACCATTGGGATAGCACACAGGCTTCGCGGGGGATGAGCAATCATCCAAACCAACAAACACCGGCGCCAAAGCCTTTTGATGACTTTGGCGACATGGCACACGCGGGGTCGTATTTTGATAAACACTCTTCTGACGCAGAAGTTGCATCAAGTCGCAATGCTCTGCGCCGCAGCATGTTTCATGACGGCAACGCCCGCCGTTCAAGCTGCCGAAACCAGCGCCGATGCCGGCATTATCGTTCCGGACGAACCCGATGACGACAGCTTCACCGCTGGCGTTCCGTCGGTCGGCGAAGACAGCGAAGCCCGTGCGATTTTCCAGGCGTGGAAGCGTCTCGACACCGGCCTGACCGCCTCGCTCGGCGTTGCCGTGCCGTCGCGTCGCCCGATCGACCAGATGTCGCTGTCGTCGTCGTACGGCATGCGTGTCCACCCGGTGACTGGCAAGGTCGCGCGCCACAATGGCATCGACATTCCGGCGCCGCACGGCACCCCGATCTATGCGACCGCCGACGGCATCGTCGGCCGCGCCCAGCGCCTCGGCGGCTACGGCAATTATGTCGAAGTCGAACATGGCAATGCGATCCAGACGCGCTACGGCCATATGTCGTCCTACATTGTGCGCCCCGGCCAGCAGGTCAAAAAGGGCGATATTCTGGGCTATGTCGGTTCGACGGGCCGGTCGACCGGCAACCATTTGCATTATGAAGTCCGTATCGAAGGCGCACCGGTCAATCCGATGCCGTTCGTGCGGTCGGATCAGATGGCGATCGCCGCAATCACGGGCAAAGATGTCGCGATGGGCGGTCCCGAATAAAGAATAATGACGAGCTTTCCTGGGTCGGAGAGGAGGGGCGCCAGGCGGGATAACCGTCGCGGCGCCCTTTTCATTTGAGACAAAGCGCCTATCTAGCTCCCATGGCCACGCAGCTTTCCGATATCACCCTGTCGCCCGCAGCCGCGGCGCGCGTCCGCTGGATCGCCGACCGCAAGGGCGAAACGCAAGCGGCGCTGCGCCTCGCGGTCGATGGCGGCGGCTGTTCGGGCTTCACCTATCGCTTCGGCCTCGCCGAGAGCATCGAGGGTGACGATATCGTCACCGAAACCGATGGCGTGAAACTGGTGGTCGATCCGGTGAGCATCGACCTTGTCCGCGGCTGCATCGTCGATTTCGTCGATTCGCTCGGCGGGTCGTCGTTCAAGGTCGAAAATCCCAATGCGGCGTCGGGCTGTGGCTGCGGGTCGAGCTTCTCGATTTAGATCTCAAACCGCGGAGACAATAGTCACCGTAGCCCTGAGCCGGTCGAAGGGCGCCTCACCGAGAAGCGCCCTTCGACAGGCTCAGGGCACGGTGCAAGGCATTGAGATGCGTTTGTACGGTCCGATGCTTGTCTATGCACCAATCTTGCTGCCATAGGTGCCTCATGAAAATCGCGACCTTCAATATCAACGGGATCAAGGCTCGCCTGCCGCGCCTGATCGAATGGCTCGAGGAAACCCAGCCCGATGTCGCCTGCCTGCAGGAATTGAAATCGAGCGATGAAACGATGCCGACCAAGGAGATCGAGGCGGCGGGTTACGGTTTTCTCTATCACGGGCAAAAGGGCTTCAACGGCGTCGCGATCCTCGCCAAAGGCGCCCAGCCGGTCGAAATCCAGCGCGGGCTGGCGGGTGAGGACGAGGACGAGCAGTCGCGCTATCTGGAGGCCGACGTCCACGGGGTGCGCGTCGCGTCGATCTACCTGCCCAATGGCAATCCGCAGCCCGGCCCCAAATTCGATTACAAGCTGCGCTGGATGGCGCGGCTGCGCGAGCGGGCGAAATTCCTGCTTGCTGCCGAAATCCCGACGATCCTGACCGGCGATTACAATGTCATCCCGCACGACGACGATGTGTGGGATCCGCGCGCCATGGCCACCGACGCGCTGATGCAGCCCGAATCGCGCGATGCGTGGTTCCGCCTGCTCGGCGACGGCTGGACCGACGCGATCCGCAGCCGCCACCCCAGCGGGCATGTCTGGACCTTCTGGGACTATCAGGCGGGCGGCTGGCAACGCGATCATGGTTTTCGCATCGACCATCTGCTGCTCAGCCCCGCGCTCGCCGACCGGCTGATCGACGCCGGGGTCGACAAGGACCACCGCGGGCGAGAGAAGGCTAGCGATCATGCGCCGACCTGGGCGGTGCTGGCTTGAAGCGCGGGCATAAGCAAAGCGGCGGTTAACGAGCAACAGGCGCCTTTGATCCTCCCTGTGGCGAAGCCATGGGGAGGGGGACCGCTCGCGAAGCGAGGGGTGGAGGGGCCGCGACGCCGGTGTTGTCGCCCCTCCGTCAGCGGCTGCGCCGCTGCCACCTCCCCATCGCTTCGCGACAGGGAGGATTTAGCAGCAACTCTCCGCGCTCCAGCTCCGGCAGTTCAGCCCAAAGGCTTGTCGTAAATCTGGTACACCCGGTTGATCTTGGCATCGATCGCCTCGGCGACCGCGTTCATGCCCTGATTGTCGTCGAGCACCCAGCCGATGTCGCCGCGCTCGGTGCCATAGTCGCGCACCGCGTCGCGGCGGATGAATTCGATCATCATGAAGGCGAGGGTGCTCGCCATCCGGCTGTTCTGCAGCTTTTTGGCGACCCCCATCAGCGGTACGCGCAGCGTGCGGCTTTTCGGCTTGCGCAGCCACCACAGCAGCCTTGCCCAGTTGAAGGGGAGCAGCGATCCGTCCATGTCGATCAGCAACTCGTTGATGTTCGGCAAGACGATCATGAAAGCGACGGGCTCGCCGTCGACTTCGGCGACGCGGATCAGATCCTCGAACACCAAAGTTTTCAGCTTTTTACCGACAAAGGCGATCTCGCTGTCGGTCAGCGGGACGAACCCCCAATTGTCCGACCAGGCATCGTTGAGCAGCCCCATGATCAGCTTGGCTTCGGCATCGAAGCGGCTTTTGTCGATCTTGCGGATCCGAATGCGCGCGTTCTTTTCGCCCGCGGCGACGATGCGATTGACCAGCGGCGGGAAACCGTCGGCGACGTGGACGTCGTAGTTCAGCAGCTGCTTGATCGGGCGATAACCGCTGTCCTCGATCCAGCCGCGATAGAGTGGGCTGTTGTGCCCCATCATCACCGTCGGGCGGTTGTCGAACCCCTCGATCAACAGCCCCGGTTCGTCCCAGATCGAAATCGACAGCGGGCCTAGCGCGCGGTGCATCCCCTGATTGCGCAGCCAATCCTCGGCGGCGACAAGCAGCGCGCGGGTCGTTTCCGCATCCTCGGCTTCGAGCAGCCCCCAGTTGCCCGTCCCCGGTCCCATCCCCTGTTCGGCGGGCTGCGCGAGTGCCAGTTCGTCGATATGCGCCGAAATCCGGCCGACGGTGCGGCCGTTGCGCCGCGCCAGGAACAATTGCGCCTTGCCATGTTCGAACCACGGATTTTTGCCGGGAGTCAGCAGGTTATACACCTCGCCCTTCAGCGGCGGCACCCACGCCGGATCGCCGCGATTGAGCCGAAAGGCCAGCTCGACGAATTCGCGCCGGTCGTTCTTGTCTTTGACCGGGTGGATGGTGATCGGTCCGTCCGAATGTCCGCTCATACTGGTTTCCTGAAATGCCAACCCTATATGTCGGATGACGCATTAGGGCATCGCCGCGGCGCTGGCGACCCGCATTTGGCCATTTTGCTGCCACGAAATCATGGTGAAGAGCGAGCGTTATGACGACGATCAACCCCTCTGCCGATCGGGTCGACACACCGCTGGTCAAGGCGGCGGCCCGGATCCCCAAATCGGCGATCGCCGACGACATGGCGATGATCCGCGCCGCGTCGGAGCTGACGCGCGACCTCGTGACGCCGTCAGCGCGCATCTATTGGACCGATTTTCTGGCATCGACCGTCATCGGTTACGCGGGTGTCGCGGGCGCCATCTTGGCGCCGACGCTCGCCTGGTCGCTTGCCGCCGCGCTGATCGCGATCCTCGCGCTCTATCGCGCCGGCAGTTTCATCCACGAACTGACGCATATCCGCAAAAACGCGCTGCCGGGCTTCCGTTTCGCGTGGAACCTGCTCGTCGGCGTGCCGCTGCTGATCCCGTCCTACATGTATGAAGGCATCCACAGCCTGCACCACAATCGCACCAAATATGGCACGGTCGACGATCCCGAATATCTGCCGCTCGCGCTGATGAAGCCGTGGACGGTGCCGCTGTTCGTGGTCGCCGCGGCGTTCGCGCCGCTGGCGCTCTTGTTCCGCTATGCGGTGCTGACCCCGCTGTCGTTCCTGATCCCGCCGCTGCGCCGCGTCGTCGTCGAGCGCTATTCGGGGATGATCATCAACCCGCTGTTCCGCCGTAAGGCGCCCGACGGCGAGTTTCGCCGCATGTGGGCGTGGCAGGAGGGCGGCGCCTGGGCGTGGTCGAGCCTGCTGATCGCCGCGGGCGTCTTCGGCTGGGTGCCGCTGCGCGCGCTGTTGATCTTTGGCGCGATTGCGGCGGCGACGCTGGTGCTCAACCAGATCCGCACCTTGGTGGCGCACCTTTGGGAAAATGACGGCGAAGTGCTGACCGTGACCGGCCAGTTCCTTGACAGCGTCAACGTGCCGCCGCCGGGCCTGCTGCCCGAGCTGTGGGCGCCGGTGGGGCTGCGCTATCATGCGCTGCACCATCTGCTGCCGGGCGTGCCCTATCATGCACTCGCCGAGGCGCATCGCCGGTTGAAGGACGTGCTGCCCGCCGATTCGCAATATCATGGTGCGAATTACGACAGCCTGCCGAAGCTGGTGGCGAATCTGGTGGCGGTTTCGGCGCGGGGGGGTGCGGTCTGAGGAATGGAACGTCGCCCCCGCGAAGGCGGGGGCCGCTAGCTGCCTGGTCCCACGCTGCTGCGTAAACCGACAGCGGCCCCCGCCTTCGCGGGGGCGACGGTTCGTTTTCGTCACTGACTGTTTCTAACTCGTCATCCCGGCGAAGGCCGGGATCTCGCCGGTGCGGTTGGACGATAGGTTGAGATCCCGGCCTTCGCCGGGATGACGACATTATGGATGGCAGGTTGTTCGTCGCGAGCCGACGCTGATCCTATTCCTCGGTCCGGATCAAAATCATCTCGCCGATCAGCGCGAACAGGATAAACGGCCCCCACGCCGCCAGAAACGGCGAGTAGGCGCCCAAATCCCCCATCGCGAGGGCGAAATTGTCGGCGACGAAATAGGCGAACCCCAGCCCCATCCCGACGATTGCGCGAATGAATAGCTTGCCCGACCGCGCGAGGCCGAACGCCGCGACGGCGCCCAGCAGCGGCATCAGGATCGCCGACAGCGGTCCCGAAATCTTGTGCCACAACACGCCTTTCAGCGCCCCGACCGGGCGGCCCGCGGCCTCCAGATCGTCGATCGCTGCCTTCAGCTTCAGGAAGGGAAGCTCGTCGCCGTCGACCTGCGCCAGTGTGAACTGGTCGGGGCGCACCGACTTTGCCGCGACGATCGTTCCCAGCGGTTCCAGCGTCCCCGACCGGCGGATGAAGCGGCGCGCGTTGGTCATTTCCCAACCGCCCCCGGCCACCGCGCGCGCGCTGTCGGCCTTCAGCATCGACGACAGCACGCCGCCGGTGCGTTCATAGATGGTGACGCCGCGCAGCACGATCGCTGGTCCGCCGGTTTCGACCGTTTCGGCGTTGATCAGATTGTTGCCGTCGCGCACCCAGATGTTGCTGCGCACGCCATTGTCGGGGGGCACCCGCTTATACTCGACCTTCTGCCAGGCGCTGAGCGCCGCGGTCGAGCGGGTGACGATGCGTTCGTTGAAGGCAAAGCTGATCCCGGCGACCAGCAGCGCGGCAAGGAACAGCGGCGCAAGGACCTGGTGCGCCGACATCCCCGACGCCTTCATCGCGATAACCTCGCTGTTCTGGTTCAGCGTCACCATCGTCAATATCGTGCCAAGCAGCACCGAAAAGGGCAGGAAGGTTTCGATGATCTGCGGCAGCCGCATCCCGACATAGCGCCAGACATCGGCGTCGCTGTTGCCCGCGACCGCCAGGATCTTGCCGCTTTCGCCGAGCAGGTCGAGCGTTTGCAGGATCAGCACCAACGCGAACAGGATCGAGAAGGAGCGGATCAGGAACAGCCGCCCGACATAGAGCGCCATCGTGCGCGACGGGAAAAAATGAAGCTGGTGCATATCAGGTCAGGCTTTCCACGCCCCGCGGTTTGCGCTGGAACATCGTCAACAGCCCGCGAATCTTTTGCGCCGACTTCGCCGCCACGCGTTCGAGCGCGCCGATCGGCTGGCCGCCCGGCACATGCGCGACGACATAATACATCCAGACCGCCAGCGCCGCGAACAGCAGAAAGGGAACCCACAGCGCAATCACCGGATCGACGACGCCGCGCGCGCCCATGTCCTCGGCATATTGGTTGATCTTATGCTGGGTCACCAAGAGCACGATCGACAGGAAGACGCCGAGCGAGGAAGTCGATCGTTTGGGCGGGATCGCCAGCGCCACCGCGATCAGCGGGATCAGGAACATCGACAGCACTTCGACGATGCGGAAATGGAAATTGGCGCGCGATTCGAGCCGCGTCTGTTCCGACTGGCTCTCGTCCTTGCCCGCGACGAACAGCTCGGGGATCGTCATTTCGCGATCGGCGCCGCCGCGCAGGCGGAACGCCTCGATCTTGGGCAATGGTATCGGCAGGTCGTGATTGTCGAAGGTCAGCACGCGCGGCACCGCAAATTTGGGCGATTCGTGGATCAGCACGCCCTGCGACAATCGCAGGATGATCGTGTTGGGGTCGTCGGTGGCCAGGAACTGCCCGCGCGCGGCGGTCGCCGACACGCGCTGGCCATCGCGATTGTCGCCGCGCACGAAAATGCCGCGCAGCGACTTGCCGTCGTCATAGCTTTCTTCGATGCGCAGCGTCATGCGGTCGCCCAGCTTGGTGAATTCGCCGACCTTGATCGACGCCCCCAGCGCGCCCGAGCGCAGTTCGAACTGCAAGCCTTCATAGGCATAGCGGGCGACGGGCTGGATGAAGCCGACGATCGCCAGATTGAGCGCGGCCAACGCCAGTGCGTAGGCGAAAGGAATGCGCATCAGCCGCCCGAAGCTCATCCCGACGCCCTTCAGCACATCGAGCTCGCTGGTCGTTGCAAGCTTGCGGAAAGCCAGAAGAATCCCCAGCATCAGGCCGATCGGAATGCCCAGCGAAAGATATTCGGGGATGAGATTGGCGAGCATCCGCCACACGATGCTGACCGGCCCACCCTCGGTGGCGACAAAATCGAACAGCCGCAGCATCTTTTCGAGCACGAGCAGCATCGCCGACAGGACCAGCGTACCCAGCATGGGAAAAAAGATGAGCCGCGCGATGTAGCGGTCGATGGCAGGCAGCTTATTCAATCTTTCGTCGCCCCATCACCATGATTTGGCCGCAGTTGTTTCCGATATGCCGATTCAAGGGCGACAGGGGCCCGTGTCGGCAGGTGCATCATGCGTTTGTCGGCGTGGCTATAACCTCTGGAGGAATTGAGGTCATGTCGAAAATTATTCTCGCCGGTATGCTCGCCGCCGGAGCGCTGATTGCGCCCGTCGCGGCGCAGGGTGCTGCGCTGGGTCCGGCAGCCGCCCTGTGCAACAGCAATGCGACCGCTGTGCAGGTCGATGTGCGCGGATTCAAGGCGCGCACCGGCACGGTGCGGGTCCAGATCTACAGCGCGAACAGCAGCTATCTGGAAAAGCGCAAGTGGATCGAGCGCGTCGACGTTCCCGTCTCGCGCACCGGGACGATGTCGGTGTGCGTCCCGGTCAAGCAGCCGGGCAATTATGTCGTGTCGGTTCGCCACGACATGAACGGCAACGGCAAATCGGACCGCAGCGACGGCGCCGGCCTGTCGGGCAACCCCGACATGAAGGTCAGCGATTTCATCTTCAAGCGGAAGCCGAAACTGGCGACGGTCAGCTTTGCCGTCGGCGGCGCCACCAAGCGCGTGCCGATCGTACTGAACTACGTCAACGGCTTGTCGTTCGACCCGGTCGAATAGGGACCAGATGGCCAGCGTCGCGCTCCTTTCCAACCCGCGTTCGACCGGCAACCGCGCCCTGTTGCCGCGGGTTCGCGAATATTGCGCGGCGCATCCCGACATCTTTCATTATGAGGTCGAGGACGTCGACCAGATCGGCGAGGCGATCCGCACCATCGCGATGGTCGGGCCGCGCGTTGTCGTCATCAACGGCGGCGACGGCACGGTGCAGGCCGCGTTGACCGAGCTTTATTCGGGCGGCCATTTCGGCGGTTCGCCGCCGCCGGTCGCGGTGCTGCCGAACGGCAAGACCAACCTGATCGCGCTCGACCTTGGCGCCGCGGGCGATCCGATCAAGGCGTTGCAGCGGGTGATCGAACTCGTCAATTCGGGGCAGCTGGAGGATCATGTGATTCAGCGCCAGCTGATCTCGCTCGACAGCGGCGGCGAAACGCGCCCGGTGCTCGGCATGTTCCTAGGCGGCGCCTATCTCGCCGATGTGATGCTCTATTGCCGCAATCGCATCTATCCGCTCGGGCTGCCGAACGGCATTTCGCATTTCCTGGCCGCGATTCTGGGGCTGTTTGCGATGATGTTCGGCCTCGGTGGCGGGCGCCTGCCCCCCAAGCCCGAGGCGATGACGGTGTCGCTGATCCGCCAGGGCGAATTCAAGGGCAAGTTTTCGCTGCTGATCGTGACGACGCTGGAAAAGCTGCTGCTCAGCATCCGCACCACCGACAGCGCCGGGCAGAGCGGACAGATGAAATTGCTCGCGGTCGAGCGCGGCCTGGGCGCGCTGTTCCGCATGCTGGGCGCCACCTGGCGCGGGACGCTGGGGCAGCGCCAGCTCGATGGCGTCCACTTCCAGCAGGGCGACGAGATCCGGATCGAGGGCGAGCGGTCGAACGTGATTCTCGATGGCGAGATTTTTCAGGCGAAGAACGGCATGCCGATCATCCTGACTTCGACCCAGCCCGTGCCGTTCCTGCGCCTCGCCGCCTGAGCGTTCGCGCATGTCCGACCTGATCGACCTGGTCCGCGCCGAACTGTCGACTCCGGTCGACCCGCGCGTCGCCGCCATGGCACAGGCGATCGCCGCCGAATATCCGGGTAGCGCGCGCGCTGTGCTGTTTTACGGCAGCTGCCTCAGGATGAGCGAACTCGACGGGCTGATGCTCGATTTCTACCTGATCGTGTCCGATTATGGCGATGCGTATCCCAAGCGGTGGATGGCCGCCGCCAATCGGCTGATCCCGCCCAATGTCTTTCCGTTCGCGCACCGCGGGCTGATCGCGAAATATGCGGTGCTGTCGGAAAGCGACTTTCACCGCCTGAACGGGCCGGAAACACGCAATGTGTCGGTGTGGGCGCGCTTTGCGCAGCCGTCGCGGCTGGTATGGGCGGTCGACGATACGGCGCGCGACCGCGCCATCGCCGCCGTCGCGCGCGCCGCGCCGACCTTGCTGGCGGCAGCGGGCAAGGTCGATGGCGAGGCGCCGCTCGACTGGTGGCGGCGGGCCTTTGCGCTCACCTATTCGGTCGAGCTGCGCGCCGAACGGGCGGGCCGCGCGCAGTCGGTGGTCGATGCCGACGCCGACCGCTACCAGCGTTTCAGCGCCCCCGCGATCGCCGCGATCCCGGCGGCCGCGCGCAGTGGTGCATGGGCGCGGCGGCGGATCGAGGGCAAGGCGCTCAGCATCGCGCGGCTGGCCAAGGCCAGCCTGACCTATGCCGGTGGGATCGATTATCTGGCGTGGAAGATCAATCGCCATGCGGGGACCAAGATCGAAATCAAGCCGTGGCAGCGCCGCTGGCCGCTGATCGCCGCGGTCACGCTGGTACCGCGGCTGATCAAGGGCGGCGCGATCCGGTAAAATGCGAGTCCTCATCCCGGCCTTCGCCGGAATGACGAAACAAGGCTCAGCTCGCCAGCCGCTGTCCCATGCCCGCCCGGGCTTCGCCGCACCGGCGGATCGCCTGATCGAGCGCGTTGAGGGTGAAGGGTTTGCGGAGCACGTCATGGTCGCCGAAACTTTCGGCCTCGCCGGCGTCGCCCGCATAGCCGGTGACGAACAGCACCGACAGTTCGGGCCAGCGCTGTTTGAGCTGCGCGACCAGTTCGGGGCCGGTCAGTTCGGGCATCAGCACATCGGATAGCACCAGGTCAAACCGGCCGCCGTCGGCCAGCCGTCCTTCGACGAGCTGCTCGGCCTCCAGCGGATTGCCGCACGCCACCGCGCTATGGCCCAGTTCCTCGACCGCATCGACCGTCGCCGCGAGGACGCGCTGGTCGTCCTCGATCACCAGGATGTTCAGCGCTTCGGCGGGTGCGCAGTCGGCGGGATCGCCATCGCCGTCGCTGGCCGCCGCTGCGACATCCTCCGGCTTGGCGACCGGCAACAGCATCGCGACGCTCGTACCTTCGCCTTCGGTCGAGGAAATCTGGACCTCGCCGCCCGACTGGCGGCAAAAGGCAAAGACCTGGCTCATGCCCAGTCCGGTCCCCTGACCCGCGGGCTTGGTGGTGTAGAAGGGATCGAACACGCGTTCCAATACCTCGGGCGACATGCCGCAACCGGTGTCGATCACCTGCACCGCCAGCGCCTTGCCGTCGCCATCGTCGAGGGTGCGGATGGTCAGCGCGCCATGGCCGTCCATCGCGTCGCGCGCATTGACCGCCAGGTTGAGCAGCGCATTTTCGAACTGCTGCCGGTCGAGCCAGCAGGCGAGATGGTCTGCATTGAGGTCGAGCGTCAGCGCGATCCTGTCGCCGATCGTCCGTTCGATCAGCTCGGCAAACCCCGTAATGCAGGCGTCGATCGGCGTCGTTTCGGGGCGTGCAGGTTCGGATCGGGCAAAGGTCAGCAGCCGCCGCGTCAGGTCGGCGGCGCGATTAGCGCCGTCGAGCGCGTTGGCAAGGTGGCGTTCGGCCTTTTCCGGGGTGCCGGGCAGCCAGCGCTGCGCCAGTTCCAGTCCGCCGACAACAACCGCCAGCATATTGTTGAAATCATGCGCGATGCCGCCGGTCAGCTGGCCGACGGCTTCCATCTTTTGCGCCTGGCGAAGCTGGGCTTCGGCCGCGGCGCGCTCGCTCATCTCGCTGCGCAGCGCGATATTGGCCTGTTCCAGCTCGGCGGTGCGCGCTTCGACGGCCTCCTCCAGCTGCATGGCGCGTTCGCTTTCCGCCACCTGCTCGCGCCGCGCGACCCGGCGCTCGGCCTCGGCGCGGACGAACGAGAATGTCGTGCCGATCGCCACGGCGGCGATCGCCGCGCCGAGCAGGGCAAACAGCAACATCGCCTGGTTCAGGCTGGCGCGATCGGCGGCGGCGGTGCGAATGCGTTCGCGCAGCAGCGCGCGTTCATTGGCAATAATCTGGTTGAGCAGATCGTCGATGCGGCTGAGCCCGGCGTCGTGCCCCGCGGCATGATATTTCGAAATCGCGGCGACGGTCTGGCTGTAATTGGCGCTCAGCGCCGCGTCGCCAAGCTGGCGTCCGCGGCTGTCCATTTCGCGCGTCAGGTCATCGACCAGCTTCGACTGGGTCGCGTTGTCGCGGACGCTGCGGTCGAGCCGCGTCAGATATTGCCGCGCCAGCCCCCATTGCTGTTCGTAAACGCGGCCGTCCTCTTTTTGCAGTCCCACCGCAAAGCGCCCGAGCGCCGCCTCGGCGCGCGCGAGCGAGGCGTCGAGCGAGCGCGTCTGCGAAATGACTTCCAGGCTTTGCGTCTGCCAGCCGAGCGACTGGTCGTAATTGTCGCTGGCGCGCGCGAGCAGCATGACAAGCGCGCCCACGATGCCGGTCAGCATCGTCGCCATGCCGATCGTCAGCCAAAAGCGTAATCGCTCGCGCCGCGTCTCGGTTTCGGTATCGCTATCCCGCTCGAACACGCCTGTGTCTTACCGGACATGCGCGGCGCCGCAAAGCGCCGAAGGCCCGGTCGCTGCTGCCCGGCTTCGGTTCGGCGCAAAAAGGAATCCGCTGGTCGGCGCAGCGGCTCGGTTCAGCCGATAATCCCGACGCGCTTGCCCGCGCGTTCGAAACGGCCGAGGATTTCGCCGACCTGCTCGATGCTGTGCTCGGCGCAGAGCGAACAGCGCAGCAGGGTCATGCCCGCGGGGGTCGCGGGCGGGCGCGCCAGGTTGACGTACAGCCCTTCCTCCAGCAGCGCCTCCCACATCATCGCGCCTTGCTCGAGGTCGGGCATGATCACCGCGATGATCGCCGACTGCGGCTCGTCGGTGCCGAGCTGGAACCCCAGATCGCGCAGCCCCTTGTGCAGCACCTTGGAATTTTCCCACAGATGCGCGCGCTTGTTCGACCCGTGCATCAGCTTGCGGATGCTGGTCGCCGCGGTCGCGACGACGCTGGGCGGCAGCGACGCGGTGAACACATAGGGACGACAGACCAGCCGCATGATCTCGAACTTCGGATGGTTCGACACACAAAAGCCGCCGACGGTGCCGACGCTCTTGCTGAACGTGCCGATGACGAAATCGACATCGTCCAAAACGCCCTGCGCCTCGGCAACCCCGCGGCCGTTCTCGCCGATAAAGCCCATCGAATGGGCCTCGTCGACCAGCACCATCGCGCCGGCTTCCTTCGAAACGCGGATCATCTCCTTCAGTGGCGCGACGTCGCCGAGCATCGAATAGACGCCTTCGAGCACGACGAGCTTGCCCGCGTCTGCGGGCAGGCGCTTCAGTCTTTTCTCTAGCGCGTCGACGTCATTGTGGCGGAAGGCGACGATTTCGGCGTCGCCCATCTTGCACCCGTCATAGATCGACGCATGGCTGTCGATGTCGAGGATGACATAGTCGCCCTTGCCCGCGATCGTCGAAATGATCCCGAGGTTCGCCTGATAACCGGTTGAAAACACCATGGCATGATCCATGGCGTAAAATTCCTTCAGCGCCTCTTCGCACTCCTTGTGCCCCTGATAGGTGCCGTTGAGCACGCGGCTGCCGGTGGTGCCGCTGCCGAATTTGTCGAGCGCATCCTTGCCTGCGGCGATGACATCCTCGTCGAAGGTCATGCCCATATAATTATAGGTGCCAAGCAGGATCGTCTCGCGCCCGTTGCAGATCGCGACGGTCGGCGAGATCACCTTTTCCATCACCAGATTATAGGGATCGGTGACCCCGGTCGCGAGCAGCGTTTCGCGCTGCTGGATCAGCGGATCGAATTTCGAAAAGAGGTCGGTCATATCAAACGTCCAAAATCCGTTCGCATCGAGCGAAGTCGAGATGCCCCTCGAACTTGCGCTGCCCCGATGGGTGTCTCGACTGCGCTCGACACGAACGGGAAAAAAAGAAACTATCCCTGCAATTTCTCGACCGCGGCGACCAATTGCCCCACGGTTTCGATCTCCGCCTGCATGTTCATGCTGATGATGATGTCGAACGTGTCCTCGACCTCGGCGACGAAATCCATCACCGTCAGGCTGTCCCATTCAAGGTCGCCGGCAAAGGTCGTCGCATCGGTCAGTTCGACCCCCTTTTTGTTGAAGGGGGCGATCAGGCCGTAAATCTGGTCGGTGAGGGCGGTGCTCATGTGGTGCGTCCCATAAAGGCATAAAGTTGCGCGCGGGAATGCCGCGCTCCCGCCCGATTGGCAAGCGAATGCGGCGGGAACAGGGCAGCATCTTGCCGCTGGCGGCACTTCATGGCATCGCTGTGACGGGTCGCTGACGCATTGCGAACGCGGGGGAATGGCATGGGCAGCGAAAACGCATCGACACCGGCGCCGCCGCCAGCGGTGTCCTTCCCGCCGAACGCCGTGCATCTGGTGCGCACCAACCAGCAATTGACGATGCAATTGTCGCAGATGGCCGACCAAAAGGCGTCGATCCTGATGGGCGCGACCTTTGTCGTGTTCACGCTCGCGGTGGGGCAGGCGCGCGCCGGGGCAGGGGCGCTCGCGATGCCGCTGACGATCCTCGCGACCTTTTCCTTCCTGTCGGCGCTGCTCGCGGTCTCGGCGGTGCTGCCGCGCGTCGGCAAGGCGCCGCCGATCGTGTACAAGGACGGCAAGGACCATAGCAACATCCTGTTCTTCGGCCGCTTTGCCCAGATGGAAGAGGATGAGTTCATCGACGCGGTCAAGGCGCGGCTGCGCACCGAGGAAGATCTTTATGAAACGATGCTGCGCGACACCTATCAGAACGGCATCGTGCTGGCGCGGCGGAAGTATCGGTATCTGGCTTATGCATACCGGCTGTTCGTCGTCGGGCTGACGCTGACTTTCGGCGCGTTTGCGTTCGAGATGGTGGCGATGTGGCGGGGGTGAGATAGACCGTCGCCCCCGCGGAGGCGGGGGCCGCTGTCGTCATTGCGCAGCCACGCCGAGAAGCGCCTCTAGCGGCCCCCACCTTCGCGGGGGCGACGGACATATTGTTGCCAATTTACCACCCCCGCGAAGGTGGGGGCCGCTAGAGGCG
>NZ_SCMU01000049.1 GCF_005503695.1 Sphingopyxis sp. 2PD | reverse complement strand
TCCATCGCCAGTGTCGCCCGCCGGTTCCGCTTCGCTCCACCTGCGGCCAACACTGGCGATGGACGCGTCAATGCACTAACAATCCCAGCGGACCACTCGGTGGGGGCCGGTCAATGTCATGATCGCTATGAGTGGCAGCGCATCGAAGCCGGCCTTCTGAATTGACGACGCCAGTGCGATCAATCGCATCCTTTTGGGATGTGCAAGAGATTTCATGAGCGCCACCTCAAGTTGGCCGAGAAATCGAGCGCTTGCGCCGATTTCCTGGACAGCTCGATAAACTTTTTGGCCAAGACGCACGTGAAATGGGGGAGTTTTGATTGGCGGGACATCGCGGTCGGCCATGGCCGAGCCCACCAGCGCGAACAGATCAGCAAGATTGGCGGGCAGGTCTGCGGTAAATGCCGCATTGGGTGCGAGAGTCAGGATGGCGAGCGCGCCTGCGCTGTCTATCCTTCCCAGGTTTCCGAAGTCGCTTGAGAAGGAGAGGTTCGAGGGACTCAGAACATGCCCGGAAAGGCCTGCGATCGACATCGCTGTCCAGTCACCTTCAACGACCAACGTTGAAATGCCATCTCCTTCGCGAACGAAGATGTTCGGTGCTGTGCGCGCATTCATCGCAGCAAGTCTCCAACCGGTGTCGGGAGAGCGGATCGCCCGTGGCAACTCCCTCTCCCATAACCCGTCATCGAGCGGATCATGCCAGCAAGCGGGACCACTGACCCCACACATTTAACCATGCCGATCCACACATCGCGCCTTGCCTCAATGACATTATGTAAACGTCACCGTAGCGTTATATCAGGTCGCTTGCAAGGAGTATGCTGCGCACAAATCGGCCGACAGATCGTTTGAATAAGCACAGGATACTCTTGCTAAGGTTAGATAAAATTGTCAGTTGAAATCCCTATGAGATTCTTTCTGAACCGATATCGCACCTTAGAGTTCATATTAACGACACTCGTAGGTGACATTAAATCTTTGCTTGCACTTGCCATCCCAGGCCGAGTGATTTTTGCAGGGCGATCCATGACAGCGTGAGCGCCGCCTTTCCCCGGACGAGGTCGGTTGCCGCCTGCTGCTGTTTGCGAAGCGTGCGATTTAGGTCGGCGCGCGAGATCACTCCGCCGGCAAATCGTTGTCGATCAAGATCGGCTGCGCCATCTGCCTGGGACTTGATCTGCGCGAACGCCACCAGGGCAGAGCGCTGCTGGCTAAAGCGCGACAACGCGCGCTCGGCGTCCTGAAGTGCAGAAAGCACCGTCTTTCGATAGTTGGCAACTGCCTCGGCACGGACGGCGCTCGCCTGATCGACCGAGGCATCGACCCTTCCGAAATCGAGGAAGTTCCACTGCAACTGTGGAATGGCGAGAATTGACGGATTGCTCACATCAAAGAGATCGTCTGGCGACGTTCCGCCAAGTCCCAAGATTCCCATGAATGACAGCTTCGGAAATCGTGCAGCCTCCGCAACACCGATCCGAGCCGTTGCTGCCGCCAGGCTGCGTTCGGCCGCGCGGATGTCGGGCCGACGTGCGACAAGGTTGGAGGGGTCGCCCACGGCGACCTGTTCCGGCGGGAGGGGAACATCGAAGATCTGTTTCAGCGCTTCGTCCGTTGTCCCTGGGATCTGTCCAGCTAGAATGGCAAGCGCATCGAGCAATACCGCCGTGTCAGCTTCGGCCTCGGCGAGCTGAGACTTGAGCAGCTCGAGCTCGGCATTTGCATTGCCGAGAGGGAACAGGGGCAACACGCCTTGCTGATACCGTTGATAGGTTAGCGAGAGGGTTTGCTGCTGCAACTCGCACTCGGTTCGGTACGCTTTGGCTCGAAACTGGGCCTCGCGCAGGTTGACATAGGCATTGGCAACTTCGGCGGTCAGCTGGACCTTGGCATCCTCCACATTGGCAACCGCTGCCGCGGCCTGAGCGTTGCCGGCCTCGATCCGTCGCTGCGTTCCTCCTGCGAAATCCAGCTCCCAGTTAGCGTTGAGCCCGAGATTGTAGACACTGAGGCTATCATCCGCCTGTCCCTGCGGACTAACAGGCGCGCTCGCCGAAGGCGGGGCACTGTTCTGAATATCAAGGCCCGGCAAGCGGCCCTGAATAGCCGTCGCCTGGGTTCCAAGCGTCGGAAATCTTCCGGCCTTCTCCTGTCTCACGGATGCCCGCGCCTGCGCAATCCGCGCTTGCGCAGCCTGAAGCGAAGGATTGTCCGATAACGCAGCCTCGATAAGCCTGGTCAATTCCGGATCGTTCAAAAGGAGCCACCACTCTGCCAGCTCGGGCTCGGTATCGATGATGTTACCGCCGGCACGGACAAAGCCGTCATTTCGGTTCGCCGAGAATACTTCTGGAGGCCCGGCGTAGTCTGGGCCCGCAACACAACCGGCCAGCAGAAACGAGGCGAGAAGCGATATTACAGATTTTCTTATCATGTCAGGCTCAGTGCATCGAAAGGGAAACATTCTTGGGAAGCGGCTTCAAAAAGATGACCAAAGGAACGGTCATTAAGGTCAGGACGCCCATCACCAAGAATACATCATTGTAGGTCATTACGAACGCGTCCCGCTGGATGGTCCGGCCTAGCATCGACATGGCACCCTCCATCCCGCCGAAGCTTTTCGCGAGTTCATCAAGATAAATCTGGAGTGAAGCACTGTTGGCATTCAGCGTCTCTTCCATGCGCCGGCTATGGTGCCAGATCCGCTGGTCCTGAAACGAAGCCAGTCCGGCCAAAGCGAAAGATCCTCCGAGATTTCGAGCGGCGTTAAAAATACCGGAGGCATCGCCAGCATCTGTCTTTGCCACCGAGGCTACGGTAGCCTGGTTCAGGAACATCATGGCCAGAATCATGCCAACACCCCGAATAAGCTGGCTTTCGATGAATACGGCGCCCCCAGATTCCGCGGTGAGGCTTATGCTGACGAAACAGCTGGCCGCCATCAGAAGCATTCCGACACCGACGGCAATGCGAATGTGGAGTCTGCGGATCATGAAGGGCAGGATCGGCATAAGCACAAAAGCCGGAATACCCATCCAAAATATAACGAGCCCGGTTTGAAAAGCGTTATAATCGGATATGATCGCAAGAAATTGGGGAATGACGTAGGTCGAACCATACATGACCATTCCCAGGGCGAGAGCCATCACCGCAACGCTTCCGAATTGGCGATTGAGAAGGAGGCGGAGTTTCAGGACGGGCTTCGACGCGTTCAGCTGCCCGTATATGAGTGAAGCGAAACCGATAACGGCAATGAGTGCCAGCCAGCGAATAAGAGCGGATTCAAACCATTCCTCGCGATGCCCCTCCTCAAGCAACACAGTCAAAGCGCCCAACCCCAGAATCAGGCCGGCAATGCCCGCCCAATCAGCATCGGTCAGATACTCCCACTTCGGCTCTTCGTGAGGAAGCCCGACGAATAGCAGCAGCAGCAGTACGGCGCAGATTGGAACATTGACAAAGAAGGCATAGTGCCAGCTCAAATTTTCGGTCAGCCAGCCACCGATCAGCGGCCCCATGACCGGACCCAGAATCACTGTCATGCCGAACAGCGCCATGCCGATCGGCTGTTGATGGGGCGGCAATCTTTTCGCCACGATGGTCATCGCAGTTGGTATCAGCGCACCACCCATGAAACCCTGACCCGTGCGACCGATGATCATGGTCGTGAGGTCGGTCGCCATACCGCAAAGAATTGAGAAGCCGGTGAACGCGGAAACCGCAATGATGAGCAGGTTTCGCAGTCCAAAAAGGCGTTCAAGCCAGGCGCTAAGCGGAATTACCACAATTTCGGCAACGAGAAATGCGGTGGCAATCCAAGTGCCCTCGGTGCCGCTGGCTCCGATTTCGCCCTGGATCACCGGAAGCGCGGAATTGACGATAGAGATATCGAGTGTTGCGAGCATGGCGCCAAGTGCACCCGCTGCGACCGCTATCCACGCGGTGATATCGGCATTCCGCCTTTCTGCAGTCGGAGTACCAGAGGCGCTGTTCGATGCCAACTCGGCGGTCATTTGTCGGTACTCGAGATCTCTTTCAGCTCTCCGGCAGCGTTTCGCGTGTCGACAACTGCCACAACCGACATGCCCGGGACGAGCAGACGACGCACTTTGGGCGAGGCTATTATCGCGATACGAACCGTTATCCGCTGAACAATCTTGGTGAAATTCCCTGTGGCGTTTTCGGGCGGCAGGATCGAAAATTCTGCTCCGGTTCCGGGCGAGATGCTCTCAACGCGTCCAGCAATCTCAAAGTCGGGAAGAGCATCGACCTCGAGCCTGACCGGTTGCCCCGCCCGCAAAAGGCCGACCTGCGTCTCCTTGAAATTAGCGATGACGTAGATTTCGTTTACCGGAACCACCGTCATCAATCGCTGACCGGGCTGAACGAATTGGCCGACCCTTACTGTTAGATCGCCAACGCGACCTCCCTTGCTGGCTCGCAGCAGAGTCGATGTGACATCTAGGTCGGCCGCTTCCAGCTGCGCGCGGGCCGCGTCAGCTTGGGCTTCGGTCTGGTCGATCTGTTTGAACAAGGTGGCCCTCCGACCGTTGGCAGCAGAGACTGCTGCCTGGGCAGCAACAAAGTCGGCGTGCGCTTGCTGCGCCTGTGTCTCATATTGTTGAAGCTTTTCTCGCGGCTCCGCACCGGTCGCGGCAAGGGGGCGATACCTCGCTACCTGCTCATTGGCGAGGTCGAGCGCCGCGCGCTTGGCGGCGAGTTGGGCCCGCGCCTGCCGAATCGCTGAGTCCTGTTCGGTTACTTGCGAGCGGATTGTGTCGGCGCCGGCCAGCGTCGCCGCAATTTGCGCACGCGCCTGTTGCGCCTGGGCTCTATAATCTCGCACATCCAGTTGCACGAGCGCCTCGCCGGGACTGACCCGCCCGTTCTCAGAGACGAGCACCGCGTCCACGTATCCGGCCACTTTTGATGAAACCACAACGCTGTCGGCCGCGACATAGGCGTTGTCGGTCGACTGCATGTACTGCCCATAGGTGACATGCCTGTAATACCACCAACCACCTGCAATCAGCGCAGCAGTGATGGCTATGATGAGGATGAGGCGAAATTTGGGTTGCGATTTCAGGCGGGATGCGGGCGCGCGATCCTGTTCCCGCTCATTTGGTTCGTCGGTCATCTGCCTCTTTCGAAGGATTTTGGACATGTGCTAAGTCGCTTCATGGCGTGGCGTAGACCGTTCCATCCGGTTAGTAAAATCGTTTAGTAATTTGCGTTTTGGCATTCCCACGAAACGGACTAGGCAGCGGTATGAACGCAAATCTCGACACAATGCCGCCACGGCTTCGCGAAGGCGCCCTCACCGACGACGACCGTATGCTATATTTGATGGACGAGATTAGTCGGGGGGCGAGGCGCGCTTATGACGCACGGATTGCCAAGATTGGCCTCAATCAGACGCAGTGGCGCATCATCGGACAACTTCTCCGCGAACCATCGTTGACGCAGGCCGGAATTGCCAAGCGACTAGAGTTGGAATCCGCCACGATCGGTCAAGCCGTCGCTGGCCTTTGTGGGAAAGGATTGATGGAAAGGCGACGAGCCAAAACGGACGGCCGGGCATGGCAGCTCATCCTGACCCAGGAGCTCGACAGGTTGTTGCCCCAACTGAGAGAATCCGCGGACGGGCTGCATAGGGTCCTATGGCGGAACGCCACGCGCGACGAAAAACGGACGTTGCTGGACATTCTTGTGCGGATTGCGTCGAATCTCGATCAGAGCCGGACCGATGCGGAATAGGACATATGCCTGGGTTCCGAGATAAACCGATAGGAGACATCGCACGCGCCGCCGAGATAGGACAGATTCTTGTCCGGCACGGCGCCAAAAGCCTGGCGGGCGCTCTCGGAGTCATTCCGCATCCGGCCAAGTCAATCGATCCAGGTGAATTGCGGCCGGCGGCGGTCGTCGCACTCCTGCGCGACATTGGTCCGGTCGGAATAAAGCTTGGACAGCTGCTGGCGACGCGCAGCGATCTGTTTTCCAGGTCCTGGATTGCTGCCTTCGCGACGCTCCACGATCAGGTTTCTCCGGTGCCATTCGAAGAAATCGAGCCCATCCTTGCCGCAAGCTGGGGAGCTGACTGGCGAGGGGAATTCACCCAATTCGATGAACAACCACTGGCTTCGGCTTCGGTAGCGCAGACCTACTCTGCTTCGCTGCTCGACGGCGCCGACGTTATCATAAAGGTGCGGCGTCCGGGCACTGCTGCGCGAATGGAGGCCGATGTGCGGCTCCTGACGCGCCTCGCCGCCGTTGCCGAGGATCGATCCCCTGAAATCGCCCGCTATCGCCCCGTAGAGTTCCTGCGAACCTTTGGCAGAAATCTTGCCTGGGAAATGGATCTGGCAGCAGAAGCTCGTGCATGCGAGCGTATCGGTGGCTATCTTGATACGCTTGGGATCAAGACTCCAACAATTCATTGGGAACTGACGGGGATACGGGTCAACGTCCAGGAGCGGCTGTATGGAACGCCCGCGTCTGCGATCGAGGCCGAATCGACCGACCCACGCGTGGCGGCGTTCGCGAGACAATATGCGAATGCAGTCCTGCGCATGATCATTCTGAATGGCGAATTTCATGGCGATCCGCATCCAGGCAATGTTTTCCT
Organism: Sphingopyxis sp. 2PD; assembly: GCF_005503695.1. GTDB lineage: Bacteria > Pseudomonadota > Alphaproteobacteria > Sphingomonadales > Sphingomonadaceae > Sphingopyxis. The sequence goes on along the minus strand of NZ_SCMU01000049.1, from coordinate 1,686 downwards.
TATCGGGGAACAGGATGTGGGCTTTATCGACTTCGGATCGGTCGGCACTCTCACAAAGGCGAGGCGCGAGGAACTGGTACGACTTGTCATGGCTATAGCCGACGAAGACACAGCAGACGTCGCGAACGTGTTGCTCGAATGGGCTGGAGATCCGAAAGTTGACCGTGATGGGCTCACCCAGAATTTGGACCAGCTGATCGGTGAGTTCAGGGGAACGGTCCTTTCGGGGATTGAGTTCTCGCATATTTTCAGCCGCGTGTTCGATCTCCTGCGAGACTATCAGCTCGCACTTCCGCCTGATCTGGCGATCCTTCTTCGAACATTGCTCACGGCGGAAGGGTTTGCGCGTTCCTTTGCGCCTGACTATAATATCGGGGAGGAAACACGCCCCATCATGTTGGAGCTGTTCGCAGAAAGATTCTCCCTTGGCAGGAATCGCGCCAATTTAAAAAAAGTTCGCCGACAACTCCTCGCCCTAGCGGCGATCATGCCTGACCTTCTCGATAACGCCGCCGCTATAGCCAAGTCCGGGCATGTGCCTGTCCAGATTGATCCGGCAAGTTTTGAGAAGCTCGCAGCCATTCGCCGCGCGAGCCAGCCTGTCAAAGGTCCTGTGGCGGCCGCACTTATCGTCTCCGCGGCGCTGCTTGCGAATCAATCCTGGGTGCTTGCAAGTGTTGCAGTGGCTCTTGCCGGGTTGGTTCTTCTGCGCAAATGGCGATAAGATCGTTGCTCAGCTTGAACGGGCCAGCGTCCAATATCAGGCCAACTGAGAACTGGAGTTTATGATGACACTGCAGAAGCCAGTCGATCCGGTCCCCGCAGCCACCATGCTGTTGCTTCGCGACGAGCCGGAGTTCCAGGTGCTGATGGTCAAGCGGCATCACCAGATCGATTTTGCATCCGGCGCGCTGGTCTTTCCCGGTGGAAAGCCTTCTGCTGCCGATGAAGCGCCTGAATGGGCCGATTATTGCAGGGGCTGGAAAACGCTAGATCCTACGCAGCGCACCCTTCGGATTGCCGCGATTCGTGAAGCCTTTGAGGAAGCAGGCATCCTGCTGGCCGATCATCGCGACGGTAGCGAGTTCGAGGATATTTGCGATCTTGAAAGCCGCAAAGCCGTCGAGCGAGGCGAGCGCGAATTTTTCGACATTGTGCGCGAGGCCGATGTGCAACTGCGCCTTGATCGCCTGAGCGAGTTCGCGCGGTGGATCACGCCCAGCTTTATGCAAAAGCGCTTCGACACTCATTTCTTCGTCGTTCGCGCCCCAGAGCGCCAGATCGCAGCATGTGATGGATATGAAACCGTTGATGCGGAATGGCTTTCGCCAAGCAAAGCCCTGAAACTGGGTGTCAGCGGTGAACGAACGATCATCTTTCCCACGCGATTGAACCTGCAACTGCTAGCCGAAGCTGCGAGCGCAGACGATTGCGTCGCGCGGGCCAAGGCTCGCGAAATCGTGCCGGTCCTTCCAGAAGTCATCCAGCGAGACGGCAAGAACATCCTCACTATCCCCGCCGACGTGGGATACGGCACAGCCTTCGAAGTTATCAGCTGAGATAGAAGCAAGCAAGTGACCGGCCCCCACCGAGTGGTCCGCTGGGATTGTTAGTGCATTGACGCGTCCATCGCCAGTGTTGGCCGCAGGTGGAGCGAAGCGGAACCGGCGGGCGACACTGGCGATG
>NZ_SCMU01000048.1 GCF_005503695.1 Sphingopyxis sp. 2PD | reverse complement strand
CATGGAGCCAGCGCCGATGATCGAACCCCGTTTCAAGCGACGACAGCTGTCGCTGGCCACGCTGGCGCTGTTCGCGGTGGCGGCGGAGTCTCTTATGTCTATGGCTCGGTGGCGTGGCACCCCGACGCCGACGACGTCTGGATGGCGGGCAAAAGATTTAGTTCCGGCTTTGCCGAACATCTGGCGCTCGAAGCCTGCAACCGCGCGATGGGGGGCGGCTGCACCTCGATCGGCGAATGGTATAATTCGTCGATGACGATCATCCGCGACAATCAGGGAACCTTGTACCGCGGCTGGAACGGCGAAGGCGGCGCCGAGCGCAAGCGGGTGCTCGCCGAATGTTCGCTTGCCCAACAACTGCCGTGCGAGATGTTGCACAGCTTCGATGCGGGCAAATCCGGCCATACGCCGAATCTGGCCACCGCACGCAAGCGCTACGCCAGCGCCGCCTGGGCGGCGGACCAAAAGGATTATGCGCGCGCCTTTATCGCGAGCGGCTACCCACAGCTCGCCGCCGCCAACGACGCGGCGCTGGCCGCGTGCGGCCGCGCCACCGGCCAGACCTGCGTGGTCGCCACCTGGGTGGCGAACGGGCTCATTCAGTCCTACCGGACCGACAAGAACTGGGGTCTCGTTGTCGAACGCAACGCCAAACGCGCCACCCGCATCGCGACGGCCGCCTGCAAGAGCGATGACGGCAAATGCATCCTCCAGCGCGCCTACGACAGCCGCACCCCGGGCGAATTCGTCCACGATTTCGCCGCCGCCGCCGCGAAATGAGCGGCAACGCTCGACAGCGACGCACCGGCCCGCTACATCTTCGCTATCCCCGGGGAGCCTGCCGCGCAAACGCAGGTTGAGAGCGGAATAGACCGCGACCCGTTGAACCTGATCCGGATAATACCGGCGGAGGGAGGGTCGGTATTCCAAGCCCGGAATCCCCATTCTCGCTCCGAACCTTTGGAGCGAACAGACATGGCCGACATCGACAGCCGCCTCGACAAGACGCAAGCCCAGCCCATCGGCGTCACCACCGGCCCGATCCGCGGCAGCCGCAAGATCCATGTCGCGACCCAGACCGGCAGCGGCATCCGCGTCGCGATGCGCGAGATTCTGCTCGAACCCTCGTCGGGCGAGCCCCCGGTGCGCGTCTACGACACCAGCGGGCCGTACACCGACGCCGACGCGGTCATCGACATCGCCAAGGGCCTCCCCGAACTTCGCCGCAACTGGATCCGCGGCCGCGGCGACGTCGAGGAGGTTACCCAGCGCGAGGTTCGCCCCGAGGATAACGGCCAGCTCGGCCCCGACCGCTCGGGAGGCGTCCCCGCCTTCCCCAACGTCCGCCGCCAGGTGCTCCGCGCCAAGCCCGGCGCCAACGTCAGCCAGATGCACTATGCCCGCCGCGGCATCATCACCCCCGAGATGGAATATGTCGCCGAGCGCGAGAATCTCGGCCGCGCGCGCCTCGCCGAGTACAAGCGCGACGGCGAAAGCTTCGGCGCCAGCATCCCCGATTACGTCACCCCCGAATTCGTCCGCGACGAGGTCGCGCGCGGCCGCGCGATCATCCCCAGCAACATCAACCACCCCGAAAGCGAGCCGATGGCGATCGGCCGCAACTTCCTCGTCAAGATCAACGCCAATATCGGCAACAGCGCGGTCGCCAGCGACGTCGCGGCCGAGGTCGACAAGATGGTCTGGTCGATCCGCTGGGGCGCCGACACCGTCATGGACCTGTCGACCGGGCGCAACATACACGACACGCGCGAATGGATCATCCGCAATTCGCCCGTCCCGATCGGCACCGTCCCCATCTATCAGGCGCTGGAGAAAGTCGGCGGCGTCGCCGAGGACCTGACCTGGGAAATCTTCGCCGACACGCTGATCGAACAGGCCGAACAGGGCGTCGACTATTTCACCATCCACGCCGGGGTCCGCCTGCCCTACGTCCCCCTCGCGGCCAAGCGCATGACCGGCATCGTGTCGCGCGGCGGCAGCATCATGGCGAAATGGTGCCTCGCCCATCACAAGGAAAGCTTCCTCTACGAACGCTTCGACGAGATTACCGAGATCATGAAGGCCTATGACGTTGCCTACAGCCTCGGCGACGGCCTCCGCCCCGGCAGCATCTATGACGCGAACGACGAGGCGCAGTTCGCCGAGCTCTACACGCTGGGCGAGCTCACCAAGCGCGCCTGGGCACAGGATGTGCAGGTGATGATCGAGGGCCCGGGCCACGTCCCGATGCACAAGATCAAGGAGAATATGGAAAAGCAGCTCGAGGCGTGCGGCGAGGCGCCCTTCTATACCTTGGGGCCGCTCACCACCGACATCGCGCCGGGTTACGACCATATCACCAGCGGCATCGGCGCCGCGCAGATCGGCTGGTACGGCACCGCGATGCTTTGCTACGTCACGCCCAAGGAGCATCTGGGCCTGCCCGACCGCGACGATGTGAAGGTCGGCGTCGTCACCTACAAGCTCGCCGCGCACGCCGCCGACCTCGCCAAGGGCCACCCCGCCGCGCAGGTCCGCGACGACGCGCTATCGAAAGCGCGCTTCGAATTCCGCTGGCGCGACCAGTTCAACCTGTCGCTCGACCCCGACACGGCGGAGCAATATCACGACCAGACCTTGCCGGCAGAGGGCGCCAAGACCGCGCATTTCTGCAGCATGTGCGGCCCGAAATTCTGTTCGATGAAGATCAGCCAGGAAGTGCGAGAGTTTGCGGCGAAGCAGAACCAAGGCGCCGAAAACTTCCTCGCCGCCGAGGAAGCCGAAAAGCTGGTGCCGAGCGAAGTCGAGGCAGGCATGGCCGAGATGAGCGAGCTGTTCAAGGAAACGGGGAGCGAGCTGTATATGGGTGCGGATGGCAGGGAGCATGATTGAGCGGATTGGAACTGACTGCCTCGGCTTCGATGCATCTCATTGCTAAGCTGAAAAGTTGGCTCGCGACCATTATGTTTCACAAACACATTTGCGGAAATTCTATGCGCCAGCGCTAAATTTCCGCAAAATGTTTGCGTTTCGCAAATCCGACCTAGCTAGCTTCCCCTGCGATTCACGGGATGTTTGTCGCATTGAAGACGGCAGCACAAATGCCTACCTAAACAGCCCCAGAATACTTGAAGATTATCTGAGTGATATAGAGCCTAACTACAGTGACGCCTGTTCAAAAATTGGACAGGGAAGACCTGACTATGAATCAATTTTGATTTTGTCCGGATTCATCGCTTTTGTGATCGGATGCTCACCAACCAGCATGCGGCTAGGCGCCATTCCCCTCTCGAAAATGGTCCGCACAGAAGCGGAACTCTTAGAAAGAATGGGTGAAATCGAACCGGCTCCACCCGAGCTAGGTGGAAAAACGCTTACGGAACTATTGGATGAGGGGCTGGTGATAGTAGATACCGATGAGAAATTTCCCCAATCGATGGGCATCTCTGGACTTCCCGAACAAGCCGCACAGTTTGCTAGTTTTCGTTGGGAAATCATTCTCAACTCACACGCCGAACGCCATCCGTTTGTCACAAGTGACTTTCCCGCTTCGATAGAGCCGAGCTCCGACCCCCAGATCCTAAACCGCGTCGTTCCACTGAGGCCGGACCTAGCTGTTCGAATCCATCCGCAGCTCCGGCCACCCAACCGACCAAATCTGGCGACCGATTTTCGATATCGCGTTGTGCAAGCTTCCCCATCGGAGGTAACAAGCATCAACCGAACCACAATTAGATGTGCAGAACAGCTTGTTTTTTCGCCAATCGATTCACCCGGTCTTAGGAGTCTAGTAAAGCGGAACAGTAGATATTTTCTAGATGTTGATCACTTCAGAACGCCTTCGGAAGCAGGCTACTTGCTGACCAACCGAGTTTTTCTCAACCAGCGTTGAACCCGTACAGAGCCTCGAGAAAACAAGGCATCTGGTGTTGCGCGGCGCCTTGCGTTAAACCGTCGCAATGAAGCCTAATATCATGATATTTGCCGGCGCAGGGGCGTCGATGGCCGTCAATCCGGATCAATTCCCTACGACAGTCGAATTTTTTAAACGGCTACCACAATCAATCACGGATTACCCGCTGTTTCGTCAGATTTTTGATTACATTAAGAATCAAAGCGGTTCTGATCGGATTGATATTGAGCAAGTCCTTTGGGAACTTGAAGAATTACGCAAATCTTTGCGTGGACTTCGGGATCGTTCGTCAATTGCAGGATACTGCCTAGATCGAAAAAATTCTCGGCATACTGCTGGAGATATTAGCTTTGGACAACTAGACAACGGCCTAAAAGCTATCATTCAGCATACCGAATGGCTATCTTCTGAAATAAATAAGCTGGAATATGATTTATACAGCTACGATCCGGTAGAGTCTGAACTCTCATCAAACTGGATTGCCTTGATAAGCGATGCTTGGAATGCGTCTGGTCAATTTAATATCTTCACCACCAATTATGATGGAGTCATAGAAAGCGCGCTGGGAAATTCTGAGATCCAACAAGTCGAACTTGACCGGTATCTCGGATATGCTGGCGCGAGAAAAAAGCACATAGATTTGGATGTTTGGAAAAATCTACCAGTAGAAAGCAAAGGATTGCTAACCAAGCTCCACGGATCGGTAGACTGGAAACGAAACGGTAACAGAATAAATATCAGTGATTCCGGTTTTTCGGGTGATCATGGGCGCCACCCAATCATATATCCCGGTTTTAAAGGAACTGATTCATCAGAATTTTTTGATGCGTTTCATGCACATCTAGAAAGCGTGGCCAGAGAAGCCGATATCGCCATATTCATAGGTTTCGCTTTTCGAGATGATCATATAAACTCTATAATAAGAGAATCTATAAGTGGATCTGCAAAGGTATTTATTGTCGATATAAATAACAAGATAAGATTTCCGACTAACCGGATCGAACCATATAGAATACCGTCATTCGATACTGACGGTATTAAAAATATCTTCCAGATAGCCAATATTGGTCTATTCGAGAATGGTCCTAGTAGGAAGCGGAAGGCATCCCTCTAGCGGGTCATGAGTACGGCGACGGTTTACTAAATCCCCAAACCCCGACCCGCTTTGAACGGAACGGCCGACAGTCCGCCTCGCCCCCACACCATGCTAAACTCATGCAGTGCGATCTCGAAACCCTCTCTACGTCATGGCCAAGCCGCCGCCGGAGGTGCAGGTGCAGATCGCGGCGCTCCCGCGCAACGGTCCTTCGCGTGGGGTCCACCTCCTCCATGTCACTTTGATCTCGCTCTAAGACCTGCACTATGCGGCACCCGAGTGACTGCCCGCGACCGACGCCGCGCGCACTACTTCTACTCCACCGCCATCAGCTGCGACGGAAACGGCACCGCCAGCGCCGCCGCCGCTTCGGCATCGCCGTCCAGCCATGTCGCATAATCCGCCTCGGCCAGGATCACCGGCATCGCCTTGGGGTGCAGCGGCGCAACCAGCGGGTTGGGGGCGCAGGTCAGGAACGCATAGGCATCGCCGACCGCGGTCGGGCGCCACAGCCCCGCGAACGCCGCGACCTCGCGGTCCGCGACGCGGAACCAATGCTCGTCCTTCGTCCCCTTGCCATCCGGCCCCAGCTTCGGTTCGGCAAAGCGGCTGAACGGCACCAGGCACCGCTGCGCCGGGCGTTTCAGCATATTGGCCCAGAACGGGCTGGCCAGGTTGCGGACGTTGGTGACATATTTGGTCACCGTCGTCCCCGGCCGCTTGCCGGGCAGCGTCAGCGGCACCCCCCACGCCATTTCGCCCGCGACGCGCACGCCATCGACCGTCCGCACCACCTCCCCCATCCGCCGCGGCCACACGTCGATCCGCGTTTCGGAAAAGGGCGCGTCATACGGCAGCGCGCCGATATATTCGCGCCATGTCGGAATCGCCTCGGGATGATTCTGATAATGGTTGCACATGGGGACGGCATCATGCCCGAAACCGGCGCATTGCCAAACCCCCCGCCCCCGGGCACATCGCGTTCGCCTGAACTCCGACGGAACTCCCGCCGCTTTCAAGGCTTTACTTCATGCGTGGGGCAAAAACAGAGCATGCCCACGCCCGACTGGCCCGGCACGCGACTTATGGAGTGATGTCGATGAAAAAGCTGATGATCCTGCCCCTCGCCGCGGCGACCGCGTTGGTCGCCGGGTGCGCCTCGAATGGCCTTTATGGCGGTGTCGGCGCCGGGACCGGTTATGACGATGGCGGCTACGGCTATTATGACCAGAATTATTACAGCCAGTACGGCAATTATGATTACGACCGCCCCGACCCGCGCCACGGCGGCTATTATGCCGACAATTATTACCGCACCGACCGCCGGTATCGCGAGCGCCGCCTGTCGAGCAACGACCGCGTCTATCGCGGCCGCGACGGCAAATTTTATTGCCGCCGCAATGACGGGTCGACGGGGCTGATCGTTGGCGGGATCGCTGGCGGCGTCGCAGGCAACGTCATCGCCCCGGGCGGTTCGGAAACGCTGGGCACCGTGCTCGGCGCGATCGGCGGCGCGGTGGCCGGCCGCGCGATCGAACGCAGCGGCAACAACGACGACGTGCGCTGCCGCTGACCGATGCGCGCCGCTACCCCGCGATTTCGGCGGTGGCGGCGCGCTCGATCGCCGGGCGCCAGTTGCGCTGGACGGGCACCAGGAAAATCTCGCTCAGCGCACGCTCGATCTCGTCGGCGGTCAGATAACGGCGGTCGGTCCGCCCGTCGACCAGCCGCACCGTCAGCCGGTTGTCACGTAGCGCGTAGCGCGCGTCGGCGGTCGTGCGCGCTGCGACCAGCTGCTGTGTGAAATGCGAATCGGGGTGGGTCGACGTGTACCAGTTGCCGACGATGCGATCGATCGGCGGCGCCGGGGCGTCGTCCAGCCGGTACAGCGCCTGCCAGGCATCACCGATCCGTGCCGCGACCTCCCACCCGAAATTGCCGCGGCGCACGCGATAATCCTCGTGCCGCGTCGGCTGCACCGCCTCGCGGTCCATCGCCAGCGGCTGCGGCGGCACCGCGGCGCCGAACCCGACGTCGGCCAGCCACGGCCGCCCGTCGAGCGTCACCAGCACGACCTTGTGCGTGCGCGGGGTCGGCGGCGCATCGTCCGCCAGCATCCAGCGCACCCGGCCCAACATCGCCTCGGCCTCGAACCCGATTGCCAGCAGCACGCGCAGGAACAGGGCGTTCTGCTCGAAACAATAACCGCCGCGCCGCCGGTCTATCAGCTTCGCCTCGATCGCGGCATCGCCAATATCGATACCAACCCCGGTCAGCGCGTCGATCGCCTCAAACGGGATCGCGGCAATATGCGCGGCCTGAAGCGCCGCCAGCACGTCGGCGGTGGGCGCGACCGGCCCCGCATAGCCGATCCGCGCCAGATAGCGCGTCAGCAGTGGCGCGCGTTCGACGGGCTCCGGATCGCCGTCGTCGGCGCTTGAGGTGGGGGCAGCGGGATAGTGCAACATCGGCAAGGACTCCGTTCGCGAATCGACTGCCGACGCTTATGAAAGCTGAAGCGCAGTTGAGATCAAGCGGCGATCATGCATTCGTCGCCCGCCCGCTGGTCGGCGCCCGCGCGCAGCTTGTCGAACGCGGCGCGACAAGGCGCGGCGCCGCAGCGATGGTCGCCATCGTCGGAGTACCAGCCGCGGCCCGTCCCCGCGGCAGGGCTCCGGCGCAAATTTGCTTCGCAACCCTGACGGGAGGCTCTCGATGCGTTTCGCCCTGCTATCTCTCGCCCTGCTGGCTGCCCCCGCGGCGGCGCAGGATGACGCCCCGATCGTCGTGACCGGCTACAGCGAGCTCGAACAACAGATCAAATCCTTCGTCGGCGCGCTGACCCCGGCGTCGCCGCGCGGCCAGATCGCGCGGTTCGAAACCGCGGTGTGCCCGGGCGTGTTCGGCATTCCCGAAGCGCAGCGCACCGCCGTGCGCGAGCGCCTCCGCGCGGTCGCCAAAGGGGTCGGCCTCGATGTTGCCAAGCCCGACTGCACCCCGAACCTGCTCGTCATGGTCGCCGCCGACAAGAACGCCTTCGTCAAGGCGCTCGGCAAGGACCATAATTATATGTTCGGCGACCGGACCCCGGCGCAAGTCCGCAAGATCCTTGCCGAACCGGGACCGGCCACCGCCTGGCAGATCCAGACGATGGTGAACGGCGACGGTCGCGCGGTCGCAAACGAGGGCGACATGCCGGTCAACCGCACCACGCGCAACCCGTCGCGGATCACCGCGGCGGCGCGGCCCGCTTTCCTGGCCGCGGCGGTGGTGATCGACGGCGCTGCGCTCGACGGGCTCACCACGACCCAGCTCGCCGATTATGCCGCCATGCGCGCGCTGGCGCGCATCGATCCGGCGCGGATCGACGCCGCCGCGCCGTCGACGATCCTGCGCATCCTTGATGCAGCGTCCGACAGCGAAGTGCCGGTGACGCTGACCCAGTGGGACTTTGCCTTTCTCAAGGGGCTTTATTCCAGCCCCGACAACCTCTACGCCCCGTCGCAGCGTTCAGAGATCGAACGCACGATGAACGAGGAATTTGATCGGGCGGGCGGCGAAGGCGCACCCCCGCGCGACAAATCCCCGGGTTAGACACAATGGGAATGACAGGCGGCCATGGCGACATTTGAACCCGATCCTATAGCCGCCGCGAAACAGCGACTGGCGCTGGCGCTGCGGCCGCGGATCGCGCTGATCGGCTTGACCAGCTGCGCGCTCGCGCTGCCGAGCGACACCGAGGATCGCATTTCGGTGACCGACCGTATCTCGCATGCCGATGCCGCCGGTCCCGGCGCCGAAGCATGGCGCGCCGCGACGGCCGCGCTGGTGACGGCGCTCGACGCCGATCCGGACCTGCGCGCGCTGCGTCAGCGGCTGTTCGACGTCGGGGTAGCGTCAGCGTTCGAGAGCGATCATGACGAGACCGCCCTGTGGACCAGCCTGGTGCTGCGTTGCCCGCGCACCAGCCTGTCGACCCTCGAAACGCTGGCCGCCGACGACGCCGGGATTGCCCCTGCGGACCGCAATGAGGTGTCGGCGCAATTCGCGATCTACATGCTGCGCAACCACCACCGTGATTGGCAGGCGAACCGCACCAAATTGCCCGACGTCGGCGAAAGCCCCTATACCCCGCCCGAGGAATGGAACCTGCTCGTCAGCACCTGAAGCGCAGGGGCTAATTTTCCAGGCTGTGCTCCAGGGTGATCTCGCAATCGAGCAGCTTCGACACCGGACAGTTCATTTCGGCTTCCTTGGCGATGCGGGCAAATTCATCGGGGTCGATGCCCGGCACTTTGGCGGCCAGTGTCAGCGCCGACTTGCTGATCTCGAACCCGCCGTCGACCTGATCGAGCGTGACCGCCGCGCTGGTTTCCAGCGTGTCGCCCGCATAGCCCGCGCGCGCGAGCCCGAACGACAGCGCCATGGTAAAGCACGCCGCATGCGCCGCGGCGATCAGCTCCTCGGGGTTCGTCCCCGGCACCCCCTCGAAGCGCGTCCCGAACCCATAGGGCTGCTTGTCGAGCACCCCCGATTTGGTCGTGATCGACCCCTTGCCTTCCTTGCCGAATCCTTCGTAGCGGGCGGATGCGCGATTGACGGTCATGCGGTTTCTCCTTGGGTTGCGAATGGTGAAGCGGTGGAGCCGCGCGTCAGCGCGCCGCCCCCGCCTTGTCGAGCTCCGCCA
>NZ_SCMU01000047.1 GCF_005503695.1 Sphingopyxis sp. 2PD | reverse complement strand
GGGTTAGGGGTGGGTGAGGCGGGAAAAGCACGATCGGGCATCGAGCCCGTTCGCGCTTGACCCACCCCCGGCCCCTCCCTTGCAGGGAGGGGAGGATTACCGCTTCCGCACAAACTCCGCGCGCAGCACCAGCCCCTTGATCCCTTCATGGCGGCAGTCGATTTCCTGCGCGTCGCCGGTCAGGCGGATCGATTTGATCACCGTGCCGACCTTCAGCGTCTGCCCCGCGCCTTTGACGGCCAGATCCTTGACGAGGACGACCGAATCCCCGTCGCTCAGCAGATTGCCGACCGCGTCGCGGACCTCCGGCCCCGCGGCGTTCGCGGCATCGCGCGCCGCGACGTCGGCGGCGGACAGCCATTCGCCGCTCGCCTCGTCATAGACATAATCATCGTCGTTGCTGGTCATTCCATCATCCCGGTTTGCGGAAGCGCAGCGCGAACTGGTCGGTCTTGCCGCGGATCGCAGGGTCGAAGACGTTTGTCGTGCGCGGATCGTCGGCAAGGCGGTAGAGATCGCTTTCGGCCTCGAGTTTGAATCCGGCCCTGGTCAGCGCGGCAATCACGGCGGCCTTGTCGATGCGGTGCAGGCTGTCGGCGTGCGTCGTGCCGGTCCCGTCGGCGGCGCTGTGATCGACGATCACCAGCGTCCCGCCAGGCTTGAGCGCTGCGAACAGCGCCGCGCTGGCCTTGTCGCCGGTGCCTTCGGGGAAGGGCTTCAGATAGAGGTCGTGGAAATTCTGGACCGTGATGATCGTGTCGAGCGGGGCGGCGAAGGCGGGCGCCGCAAACGGACCGGCGACGGCATCGACATTGGCATAAGCCGCGTCCACGGCGGCCTGGTCGTCGCCATATTGTTTGCGGAAGGCGATAAATTCGGCGGGCTGGAAGGCGTGGACCTTGCCCGACGGGCCGACCGCGGCGGCGAGCAGGCGGGTGACATAACCGCCGCCCATGACAAAATCGCCAACCTGTTCGCCCGGAGCGATCTGGGCGAAGGCGAGCAGCTCGGCGGGCTTGCGCGCAGCGTCGCGTTCGCGATCGGCGGCGGGGCGCGCGGGGTCCGCGAGCACGGTGGTATAGTCGGAGGCGACGGCCTCCTTGGCGACAACCGGCGGTGCCGCCATTGCGAGCAAAAGGGCGAGGGTAAGCGGACGGATCATGGCATCGACTCCCATAGTGTATCGCATCAATATAACAGCATCGCGGCCCGTTCGCCCGTTTATTTGCATCTCGCGATTTTGATGATAGGTTTCTTCGTGAAACTAAAAAGATCGGGAGACTCGGGATGTTTGATCTGGTGATACGCGGCGGTACCGTCGTCGATGGCACGGGCGGCGCGCCCTTTGTCGCGGATGTCGCGGTCGATGGTGATCGCATCGTCGCGGTGGGCGAAAACCTCGGTGCAGGGCGCGACGAAATCGACGCCAGCGGCAAGATCGTCACCCCCGGCTTTGTCGACGTCCACACCCATTATGACGGCCAAGCGACATGGGACCAGGAAATGGCGCCGTCGAGCTGGCACGGCGTCACCACCGTCGTCATGGGCAATTGCGGTGTCGGCTTTGCCCCCGCCAAGCCCGACCGCCACGAATGGCTGATTTCGCTGATGGAGGGCGTCGAGGACATTCCCGGCACCGCGCTCGCCGAGGGCATGTCGTGGGATTGGGAGACCTTTCCCGAATATATGGACGCGCTGGAGAAATTGCCGCGCACGGTCGATGTCGCCTGCCACGTCCCGCACGGCGCGGTGCGTGCCTATGTGCTTGGCGACCGCGAGAAACCCGGCGCGATTCCGACCGAAGCCGACATCGCTGAAATGTCGCGGATCGTCGAGGAAGGCATCCGTGCGGGCGCGCTCGGTTTTTCGACCAGCCGCACCGTGCTCCACAAGTCGATCGACGGGGAACTCGTCCCTGGCACCACCGCGACGCCTGAGGAACTGATCGCGATCGGCCGTGCGATGGGGCGCGTCGGTTATGGCGTGTTCGAAATGGCGAGCGACCTGAAGCGCGAGTGGAACGAATTTCAGTGGATGGGTGATTTGAGCCGCGAAACCGGGCTGCCCGTGACCTTTGCCGCGCTGCAATCGATCGCCAAGGAATTGCCGCTCGAGGAACAGATCGAGGAAATGCGGCGCCAGAATGCGACTGGCGCGAACATCGTCGCGCAGATCGCGCTGCGCGGCAACGGCATCATCATGGCGTGGCAGGGGACGGTGCACCCCTTCCGCTTCAAGCCCGCGTGGAACGAGATCATCGACCTGCCGTGGGAGCAGCAGCTCGCCCGGCTCAAAGACCCGGCGTTCAAGGCGCGGATGATCGCCGAAGAGAATGTCTGGCCCGAAAGCGACATCCTCGACTTCCTGAAAATCGTCGCGCTTGGCTGGCCGGTGCAGTTCGAAATGGACCCCGATTTCAATTACGAGCCGAAGATGGACGAAAGCATCGCGGCGCGCGCCGCGGCGGCGGGGGTTTCACCCGACGAATATGCCTATGACCTGCTGATGAAGGATGACGGCAAGGGCTTCATCTATTTCCCGATCCTCAACTACCGCGACGGGAACCTCAATTTCCTTGAGGATCTGCAACATGCCGACGACACGGTGAACAGCCTGTCCGACGGCGGCGCGCATTGCGGGACGATCTGCGATGCCGCGAGCCCGACTTTCATGCTCCAGCATTGGGTGCGCGACCGGGCGGGCAAGCGCATCGCGCTCGAACATGCGGTCAAGCGCCAGTGCCGTGACACCGCCTTGCTCTATGGGCTGGAGGACCGCGGCGTGCTCGCGCCGGGGTATCTTGCCGACCTCAATGTCATCGACATGGAGGCATTGAAGCTGGGCAAGCCGTGGCTGGCGTTCGACCTGCCCGCGGGCGGCAAGCGCCTGTTGCAAAAGGCCGACGGCTATGTCGCGACGATCAAGTCGGGCGAAGTCACCTTCCGCGATGGCGCCATGCAGGGGCCGACCCCCGGCGGCGTGATCCGCGGGCCGCAGCGCGTCGAAATGGCGATGGCGGCGGAATAGGCGGGTCGCACCAAAGATTCTTTCGCACTTCGTCATGCTGAACTCGTTTCAGCATCCAGGGCTCGCGCTATCGGCCTGTGCTGCGCTGGTTTCGAGTGCAGGTCATGGACCCTGAAACAAGTTCAGGGTGACGAGAATTGGGCGGAGCGGCCGCGTCCGCCATTCGAATAAGGAAAATGCCATGAAAGCCATCCAGCTCCGCGCCCCCGCCTCGCTCGACAATCTGACGCTGGTTGACATCGCCGACCCCGGCGATCCGGGGCCTGGCGAGATTCGCGTCCGGCTGTCGGCCTCATCGCTCAACTTCCACGATTATGCCGTGGTGATGGGGATGCTCCCCGCTGCCGACGGGCGCATCCCGATGTCGGACGGTGCGGGGACGGTCGAGGCGGTGGGCGAGGGCGTGACGCAGTTCAAACCCGGCGACACCGTGGTGTCGATCTTCTTTCCCGAATGGATCGACGGCGTCCCGCCCGCGACGGCGTTTCGCGGCGTCCCCGGCGACGGCATCGACGGCTATGCGCGCGAGCTTGCCGTGACCCCGCAGCATTGGTTCACGCGCGTGCCGCAGGGGTATAGCGCCGCCGAGGCCGCGACCCTGACCTGCGCCGGGCTGACCGCATGGCGCGCCTTGTTCGTCGATGGCGTGACACAGCCGGGATCGACGGTGCTGGTGCAGGGCAGCGGCGGGGTGTCGGTGTTCGCGCTGCAATTCGCCAAGGCCGCGGGCGCGCGGGTGATCGCGACCAGCTCATCCGACGCCAAGCTCGCACGGCTGAAGGCGCTCGGCGCCGACGAACTGATCAATTACAAGGAGGTGCCCGCCTGGGGCGCGAAGGCGCTCGAACTGACCGGCGGGCGCGGGGTCGATACCGTCGTCGAAATCGGCGGCGCAGGCACGCTCGACCAGTCGATGATGGCGACGCGCGTCGGCGGCCATGTCGCGCTGATCGGCGTCCTCGCGGGCTTCGCCGGACCGGTGCAGACCGCGCTGCTGATGGCGAAGAATCTGCGCGTGCAGGGCCTGACCGTGGGCAGCCGCCAGCAACAGCTCGACATGATCGCGGGGATCGAGGCAAACGGCATCCGCCCGGTGATCAGCGACCATTTCCCGCTCGACCGCTTGGCCGATGCGTTCCGCCATCAGGCGGCCAATGCGCATTTCGGGAAGATTGTGGTGGATATCTGAATTTGAGGGTGTCGAACACAACACCGTAGCCCTGAGCCTGTCGAAGGGCGCTTATCGGCGAGAAGCGCCCTTCGACAGGCTCAGGGCTACGGTTCAGCACCGTTTAAACCCCGCTGCCGTGCCCCGCGTCGCCATGGCGGATGCTGTCGCGTTTCACGCCATATTCGGCGCCCCAGCGGTCGGTCATCTGGGCGCGGATCGCCCAGAGTTCGGGGAAGAAGCGGTGCCGCGCCCCGGCGTCGAGCAGGTCGACCGCGCGGCCGCTGATCGCTTTCGATCCCATGCCGATCGAGCGATGGACGAGATAGATGTGGTGGGCGCGGAATTTCTGGAACAGTTCGTCGAACTCGATCAGCGCCTCGGCGACGATATAGGCCTCGTCATGCGCGTAGCCGGTGTCGTAGATGTCGGTGAGGGTGCGACCCTGCGGCTCCAGATAGAGCGAGCGATAGCTGTCCCACAGCCCCGCGGGCAGGGTGAGCAGCATCTGGAAGCCGGGGCTTTCCTGCCCCGACCCGTTGCCAAGCTGGAGCCGGATCGCCTGATAGTCATAGGGGCTCATCGTTTCGATCAGCGCCAGCTGGTCGGTCATCATCCGGAGCAGCATATGGACGCGCCCGAACAGCGTGATCGCGCGCATGATCCGGCCCTCGCGCAGATGCTGGTCGACTTCGGCGAGAGTGAAGGCGGCAAGCTTCATCCACAATTCCTCGACCTGGTGGACGATCTGGAATTGCAGCTCGTCCGGGGTGACGAGGTCGGCGAGCGGTTTCTGGCAGGCGAGCAGGCGGTCGACCGAAAGGTAAACGCCATAGTCCTTCATGACCGGGGCTTCGAGGCGGGTGTGGACGTCGGTTTTGTCGAGCATGGGAGTGTTCCTCATTAGGGTTGTATCATCGTTGCCAACCGTAGCCCTGAGCTTGTCGAAGGGCGCCTCACCGAGAAGCGCCCTTCGACAAGCTCAGGGCTACGGTCTGTTCCGTAATCGATGGTCTCAACCCCGCGGATACACCCCCGCCGGCGGACGCCGCGGCGATCCTGACTGGCCGAGCCAGAGCAAGGCGGCGGCGCGCTTCATTTGGCGAGCAGGTCCGACGGCAGCGTCGGCTCGCTGACCAGCTTTGCCATGCGGCGCCACATTTCGTCGCGGCTGGGCCGACCGCGTTCGACATGGGCGCGGACCATCGCTTCGCCGAGGCCGTAGTTGATCACATAGCTGCGATACTGGTCGGTAAAGCTGACCGATTGTTCGGCGCGCTTTTGCGACACGAGCAGATATTTCTGGGTGAAGGCGACGGCGGTGGGCCGGTCGATGACGCCGTCGAGATATTGCTGCGCGATGGTCAGCCGCGCACCGCCCAGCGCCTCGATCGCTTTCAGCAGCTGCCAATAGCGGTCGTCGGCCGGCACCGCGATTTCGGCGAGCGGCATCAGCACGTCGCGTTCGGTTTCGGCCTTGCTGGCTTCAGGAAAGGCGAGGTCGATGCCATAATTCGCGGTGCCCTCGGCGATCAGGCTTTGCGGGCTGTAGAGCGGATAGACGCTGAACTCGGTCCAGCCGCGCTCTTTCACCAGCTTCTCCTCGAGCTTCATGTTGAGGAGGTGATGGCCGGGATAGCCCTCGTGGCAACCGAGATCGAGCGCGCGCGACAGCCGGATCGGCAGGTCGGTGTTGACCTGGATCAGGCTGTGATAGGCGCCCTGGTAGTAATTATAGCCGCTCCAGCTTTTGCCGGTGACGAATTCCAGCCGGAAGCTTTCGCCGTCGGGCATCGGGATATGCGCGAGGCTGCGGCCACGGCAGCGCGCGATCGCGACGTCGAACACCTTTTGCAGCCGGTCCTTGGGGATGGTGAAGCGGTCGAGATAGGCCTCGACCCGTTCCGCCAGCGCGCCGTCGCCGGGGACGAGCGCCTCGACCGCGGCGAGATGGCGGTCGTAGTCGGCGAGGGGTTTGAGCTGCGGGCGGACGCCGAACAGCCGCTCGGCCTCGTCGGCGAAGGCAAAGCGCGTGCCCTGCATCATCATCAGCCGCGTCTCGGCGGCGCGCAGCTGGGCGCGCAAGAAGGCGGCGCGGCGGCGGTCGACCGGGTCGGACAGGCGGCGCGCGATGGTGGCGAGCCGAGCGGTCAGCTCGCGCGTTGCAGCGAGCAGGGTCGGCTTGTCGCGCGGCGCCGCCTCGGCCGCGGCCTTCAGTTCGGGCGGCCCGTAATAGGCGTCGATATAGCCCGCTTCGTGGGTGCCGATCTCGAGCGTCAGCTTGAGGTAGGTCGCGGCGATGTCGTTCAACGCCTGCGCCGAGGCCGGGGCGCGGCGCACGTCGATCGCGGCGACGTCTGTCGTGCCGCGTGACCCCGCGGTCTGGCTGGTGGCGCAACCCGCCAGCAGAGTGGCGGCGACCAGCGCCAATGACATCGACTTGGGCATCATGCGCGTACCGGCTCCCTGTCTTCGGAGGTGTCGTCGACATCGCCGTCGGCGGCGATCTCGGCATTGGTTTCGGTTTCGACCGCGTGATGATCGGGATGCAGCGGCGCAAGGCGGAGGACGGCAAAGCCGACCAGCGCCGCAGCGAGCGATCCCATCAGGACGCCGATCTTGGCTTCCTCGATCAGCAGCGCGTTGCCGGGGAAGGCGAGGCCACCGATGAACAGGCTCATCGTGAAGCCGATCCCGCACAGCATCGCAACGCCATAAATCTGGAGCCATGTTGCGCCGCGCAGCTTGCCTGCGATACCGAATTTGACCGCGAGCCAGACGCTGCCGAAAATCCCGACCTGCTTGCCGAAGAACAGGCCCGCGGCGATGCCGAGCGGCAGCGGC
This sequence comes from Sphingopyxis sp. 2PD, assembly GCF_005503695.1. Taxonomy (GTDB): domain Bacteria; phylum Pseudomonadota; class Alphaproteobacteria; order Sphingomonadales; family Sphingomonadaceae; genus Sphingopyxis. The sequence continues at coordinate 3,424 of NZ_SCMU01000047.1, read as the reverse complement.
GCAAAAATCTGTTCGGCGGTCAGCCCGCCGATGTCGACCCCGGCGTTCGCAAAACCGAATAGCGGCACGATCGCAAAGGCGACCCAGGGGTGGAGGGCGTGTTCGAGCCGGTGGAGCGGCGACGTCTGGCTATCGGGCGTGCCCGGCGTCCGCTCGAACGGGATCGCCATCGCCGCGAGCACCCCGGCGATCGTGGCGTGGACGCCCGACAGCAGCATCGCGTACCAGAGGAGGAGGAACATCAAGAGGTAGAGCGGCAGGCTCTTAACGCCCCGCCGGTTCATTGCGAACATCGCGCCCAGAATGGCGGCGGCGGCGGCGAGCGCAAGCAGGTTGATCTTGGCGGTATAGAAAAGCGCGATGATGGCGACCGCGCCCATGTCGTCGACGATCGCGACGGTCACCAGGAACAGTTTGAGCGAGGTCGGCGCGCGCTTGCCGAGCAGCGCGAGGATGCCCATTGCAAAGGCGATGTCGGTCGCGGCGGGGATCGCCCAGCCTTGTGCAAGGCCGGGGGTCGATCCGGCGAAGATCAGGTACAGCAGCGCCGGGACGGCCATTCCCGCCGCCGCTGCTATAAAGGGCAGGCGCCGCCGGTCCCAGCTGGCGAGCCGCCCATCGACGAACTCGCGCTTGATTTCGAGCCCGACGAGCAGGAAAAACACCGCCATCAAGCCGTCGTTGATCCACAGGTGAACTGTCATCGGGCCGAGCTTGTCGGTGAGCACCGGACCCGTCACCGCGTGGATCGCATGGTGATAGGCATCGCCCAAGGCGGAATTGGCGACAATCATCGCCAAAATGGCGGCGAAAATCAGCAGCATTCCGCCCGCGCTTTCGCTCGCAAGGAAGTTGCGTAGCGCGGAAGGCGGCGGTTTTCTGCCGTTCATCGGTCGATCGTTCCTTTGGTTGCCCGGGATTTGCCGGTGTCCTAGCTCGTGGCGCGCATCTTTACAAATTCACCCCGGGATTTAGCACTGCGGGGTGGGTGGCGTGACGCCACGGTGGCACGAGGCAGGTGGGTGGCGCTATCGTCCGCATGGCTGGAATGGCTGGTGTTGGGGGCCAGCCACGAACTGATGCTGTTCGCTTCGGTGGGCATCCTGCTGATCGGCCTCGACGACCTGTTTTTCGACGCATTGTGGCTGGCGACGCGCGGCGAGCGTCGCGGGATCGCGGCGGCCAAGCCGCCGCTCGACGGGACCATCGCCGTCTTCATTCCGGCGTGGGATGAACATCGCATCATTGCGGCGATGCTGCGCCGCTCGCTGGCGGCATGGCAGGGCGAGGACGTCCGCATCTATATCGGCTGTTATCCGAACGATGCGGCGACGCTGTTTGCGATCTCGCCGCTGGTTGCCGCCGATCGCCGGTTAAGGCTGGTCGTCAATGAGCGCGACGGGCCGACGACCAAGGGCGACAATCTCAACCGGTTGTGGGCGGCGCTGGGCGAGGATGAGCGCGCCGAGGGGATGCGCTTTGCCGCGATCGTCCTTCACGATGCCGAGGATCATGTCCATCCGGGCGAGATCGCGCTGTATCGGCGCTATCTGGTCGATCATGCGATGGTGCAAATCCCGGTGGTGCCAATCATCGCGCCCGGCGCGCGGTGGATCGGCGGCCATTATGGCGATGAATTTGCCGAGGCGCATGGCAAGGAAATGGTCGTGCGGTCGCGGCTGGGGATGCCATTGCCCTCGGCCGGGGTCGGTTGCGCGCTGACGCGGCATACGCTGGCGCTGCTGGCGATCGAGCGTGGCGGCGATCCGTTCCGCTGCAACAGCCTGACCGAAGATTATGAGATCGGCATGGTAATCGGCGCCTATGGGCTCAGCGCGCGCTTCGTCGACGAGACGGGGGCGACCGGTGAGCGCGTCGTGTCGCGTGGCGCCTTTCCGGACCGCGCCGATGCCGCCGTGCGGCAAAAGGCGCGCTGGATCGCGGGGATCGCATTGGCGGGATGGGATCATCTCGGCTGGCCCGGGTCGCGGCGCGGCGCGGTGGCGGAACCGCTGGGCCGCACCTGGCTGGCCCGCTGGATGTTGTGGCGCGATCGCCGGGCGCCGCTGGCCGCGCTGGTCGTGCTGGCCGCCTATGTCGGGTTGCTGCTGACCGCGCTTGGCTGGGCGGGGCGCGCTATTCTGGGTTGGGATGCGACGATCGTTGGCGGTACGATGCAGATGCTGCTGGCGCTGAACGCGACGCTGCTCCTCTGGCGGCTTGGCATGCGCAGCCTGTTCGCGGGACGGTGCTATGGCTGGCGCGAGGCGGCTTGGGCGGTCCCGCGCGCCTTTGTCGGCAACATCATGGCGATCCTCGCGGCGCGGCGCGCGCTGGTGATTTACGGGCGGATGCTGCGGTCGGGCGAGGTCGTCTGGGACAAGACCGAACATCGGGAAAGCGACATGGCGGTCGAGGTCGCCCCTGTGCCGGTGGCGGCGCGGTGAGCGAGCGGGGCTTTGCCATCGGACGCGATGCGCGGCCGCTGCGCTTCTTGTTGCTGTGCGTCGGCGGCTGGACGGTGTTGCGGGTCGCGGCGCATTGGGCTCCGGAACCGCCGCCGGACGCCATGGCGCCACGTTGGTCGGCGCCCACCCCCTTTGCCGCGACCGATTGGTCGCTGGCGCCGCCCGCACTGGCCCCCAAGGCCATGGCGCCGCGACCATCGCGAATGGCATCGCTGCCCCCTATTCGTGTGGCGGATAGGGGCGGGACAAGCGATGCCGCGATCAGAGACGCCGATGCGGTGGGGGCGGGCGGCGCCGACCGTCATGGCCTTCGCGCCGCGCTGCTGGCGCGGCTGCTCCCGCCCTCCACAGGCGGTACGGCGCCGTCGGCGATGCGGCGCGGTGCGGGGGACTGGTTCCCGGTCGCGGCTCCCGCCGCGGCGCCGCCCGGGCAGGGCAAACCCTTCTGGATGCGACGGCAGATGGCGGGTTGGTCGCTCGGCGGCTGGCTGTATGTGCGCGATGATGCGCGGGCGGTGCCTGGCGGCATCGCGGCGCGAAGCCAGCTTGGCGGCAGCCAGGCGGGATTGCGGGTGGCATATGGATTTGGCGATACGGGTCGCACGCGCGCCTATGGCCGCGCAACGATTGCGGTGCGCCGCCCCGCGCAGCGCGAGGTCGCCTTCGGCCTGGCGTTGGCACCGCTGGCGCATTGGCCGGTCGACGTCGCGATCGAACATCGCCTTGGCGTGGGACGCGAAGGGCGCAGCGCGCTTGCGGCGATGGTCAGCGGTGGGGTTAGCGATGTCGCACTGCCGCACGGATTTCGGCTGGAAGCTTATGGACAGGCGGGTGTGGTCGGGGCGCGGCGGCGCGACGGGTTTGCCGATGGGGCGATCGTTATCGACCGACGGCTTGGTCCCGATGAGGCGTCGCCGCTGCGGCTCGGCGCGCTGGCGGCGGGGGCGGTCCAACCG
>NZ_SCMU01000046.1 GCF_005503695.1 Sphingopyxis sp. 2PD | reverse complement strand
ATATTGTCGGGGGTGTAGGGTCGCAGCACCGACACCGCATCGACCTTGCCGGGGTCGGCGAGCGGGCGCGCCAACGCCCCGTCATCCTGTCGCCGCACGACGATCGCGACCGGGATATTCGGCGGATACAGGCCGCCGGTCCCCGACGTGACCAATATGTCGCCGGGCTTGAACGGATTGTTGGCGATGTTGAGGGTGCGCACGTCGAGATCGCCGTTGCCGCGACCATAGGCCAGCGCGGGCAGGCCGTCGCGCGCGCGGCGGACGGGGACGATATTGTCGACGTCGGTCAGCAGCAGCACCTGCGACACCGAAGGGCCGCTGCTCAACACGCGCCCGATCAGCCCGTCGGCGCCGCGCACCGGCTGGCCTGCGGCGACCCCCAGATTGCGCCCGATGCTGAGCAGCGCGATGCGCTTGCTGCTCGTCGAGGTCGAGGTGAGGAGATAGCCGTTGGCGAGAGCGGTCTTGTCGGTTTCCTGCAATTTGAGCAGCGCCTTCAACTGGCGGTTCTCTTCCTGCAAGGTGCTGGTGGCGACCAGTTCACGGCGTGTTTCGGCCAGTTCGCTGCGCAACCGCCGGTTCTGCGATCCGGCGCTGACATAGGCGCCGACGCTATCGTCGATGCCTGAGATCGACCCGATCACCGACCGCGACACGCGCGCCACCGGCGCGGTGATTTCCTGGCTTGCCAGGCGAAGCTGGGCAAAGCCGACGGGGTCAACGACCGACAGGATCGCCAGAAGCAGCCCGGCGACGGCCCCCGTCACCGCGATGACATAGGCCGCGAACAGGCTGTACTGTGCCTTTCGGGATTGCCCCGGACGTCGATGTACCGGGCGGACCATGAAGCGTCTTTACCCGATCAGGCTTGCTGCAACACGCCGCGGAAGGCAGGGTCTTCCATCGCGCGGCCCGTGCCGATCGCGACGCAGGTCAGCGGGTCTTCCGCAACCGTCACCGGCAGGCCGGTTGCTTCTTTCAGCAACTCGTCCAGTTCGGCGATCAGCGCGCCGCCGCCGGTCAGCACGATGCCCTGATCGACGATGTCGGCGGCCAGTTCGGGGGCGGTGTTTTCCAGCGCGATGCGCACGCCTTCGACGATCGTGCCGATCGGTTCGGACAAGGCTTCGGCGATCTGCGCCTGATTGATGGAGATTTCCTTGGGCACGCCGTTGACGAGGTCGCGGCCCTTGATGTGGATCGTCAGGCCGGTCCCGTCGGCGGGAATGCGCGCGATCCCGAAATCCTTCTTGATCCGCTCGGCGGTCGCTTCGCCGATCAGCAGATTGTGGTGGCGGCGGACATAGCTGACGATTGCTTCGTCCATCTTGTCGCCCCCGGCGCGGACCGAGGTTGTGTAGGCGAGGCCGCGGAGCGACAGCACCGCAACTTCGGTGGTGCCGCCACCGATGTCGACGACCATCGACCCGATCGGTTCGGTGACCGGCATGTCGGCGCCGATCGCGGCCGCCATCGGTTCCTCGATCAGCCACACTTCGCTGGCACCCGCATTCGATGCGGCGTCGCGGATCGCGCGGCGTTCGACGCTGGTCGATCCCGAGGGGACACAGATCACGATTTCGGGACTGCGGAACGCATTGGGCTTGCCGCCATGCACCTTGGTGATGAAGTGCTTGATCATCTGTTCGGCGACGTCGATGTCGGCGATCACGCCGTCGCGTAAGGGGCGGATCGCCTCGATGCTGTCGGGGGTCTTGCCCATCATCAGCTTGGCGTCGTCGCCGACCGCCTTCACCCGCTTGATCCCGTTGACCGTTTCGACCGCAACGACCGACGGTTCGTTCAGCACGATGCCCTTGCCGCGCACATACACGACCGTGTTCGCGGTGCCGAGGTCGATGGCCATGTCTTGGGAATTGAATTTCAACCAGCGAGAAAAGAAGGACATCAGATTTAGTTTCCCTGTCATCGACGCCGACCCTCAGGGAAGGGCGCGCCGCCGTCGTCATTGAACCCGCGCGCCCGACCGGGGACAGGACCAATCAGGGAGAGATTCCGGCTCGGCCGACGGGGGCTGGCTGGACAATATGATAAGGCTGTGCGGGTGGGTCGCGATTTGCGTCCGACTGCGCTAGGACAGGCGTCATGTCAATACGTCGCCTGCCCGAAACGCTGGTAAATCGGATCGCAGCCGGTGAAGTGGTCGAAAGACCCGCCGCGGCGCTGAAAGAACTGGTCGAAAACGCCATCGACGCCGGTGCGAGTCGCATTTCGGTGCGAATCGCAGAGGGCGGAATATCGCGGCTGGAGGTTGAGGATGACGGCTGCGGCATGACCGCTGCCGACATGGCGCTCGCGCTCGAACGCCATGCGACCTCGAAGCTGCCCGACGACGCGATCGAGGATGTCACCACGCTGGGTTTTCGCGGCGAGGCGCTGCCGTCGATCGCCAGCGTCGCGCGGCTGACGCTCGACAGCCGGGTCGCGGGCGGCGACGGCTGGCGGCGCGTCGTCGACAATGGGGCGCACGTCGCCGAAGGACCCGCGGGGCTAGCCAAGGGCACCCGCGTCACGGTCGAGGATCTGTTCGCGCGCATCCCGGCGCGGCGTAAATTCCTGCGCAGCGCGCGCAGCGAATATGCCGCGTGCCTGGATGTCGTTAAACGGCTGGCGATGGCACGACCCGACGTCGGTTTTGTCGTCGAGCATGACGGGCGGCGCGTGCTCGACGTGCAGGGCGGGCAGGATCAATTGAGCCGCGTTGCGGCGCTGACGCAGCGCGATCTGGCGGCGAACAGCATCGGCGTCGATCTGGATCGCGGCGGCGTGCATATCGGCGGCGTGATCAGCCTGCCGACCTACAATCGCGGCATTGCGGACCATCAATATCTGTTCGTCAACGGGCGCCCGGTTAAGGACCGGCTGCTCGTCGGGGCGCTGCGCGGTGCCTATGCCGACCTGCTGGCGCGCGATCGTCATCCGGTCGTCGCGCTGTTCCTCGAGGTGCCCGGCGGCGAGGTCGATGTGAACGTCCACCCGGCGAAGACCGAGGTCCGCTTTCGCGATCCGCAGCTGATCCGCGGGATGATCGTAGGCGGCCTCCGCCGCGCGCTCGACGAGCATGGCTTTCGCAGCGTCCAGCGCCCGGCCGAGGCGGCGCTGGCGGCGTGGCAGCAGGAACCGGTTCCACCGGCGCCGCCCGCGCCGACGCTATTCGCCGCGCACTACCCCCATCCGCATGCCCCCGCGACGCACCTGTTCGGCGCCGACACCGATCCCGCCACCCATGCGCTGGTGCGCGATCGCACCGTTGATTTCGCGCCGCCGCGAGACGCACTGCCGATGGGCCGCGCCGAGGCCGCAACCGCCCCGGTGCCGCACGCCGAAGCGCATCCGCTCGGCATCGCCCGCGGCCAGATCGCGAAAACCTATATCGTGGCGGAGGCCGAGGACGGGCTGGTGATCGTCGATCAGCACGCCGCGCACGAACGGCTCGTGCTCGAACAACTCCGCCGCGGGATGAGCGGGCAGGCGGTGCCAAGCCAAGGCCTGCTGCTCCCCGAGGTCGTCGAACTCGACGAACCCGCCTGCGACCGCCTCGAAGCCGCGGCGGCGCAGCTTGCCACGCTCGGCGTCGAGCTCGAACGCTTCGGCCCCGCCGCGGTGATGGTCCGCGCGACCCCGGCGATGCTCGGCGCGATCGACTGCCGCAAACTCGTCACCGACATCGCCGATGATCTGGCGGGCTATGACGCGGCGCTGGGGCTCAACGAGCGGCTCGAACTGGTCGCCGCGACGATGGCCTGTCACGGCTCGGTGCGCGCGGGCCGCACGCTCAGCGTCGCCGAAATGAACGCGCTGCTCCGCACGATGGAGGTCACCCCGCATTCGGGCCAGTGCAACCACGGCCGCCCGACCTGGGTCAAACTGGCAATGGACGATGTGGAGAAGCTGTTCGGGCGCAAATAGCCGTCAGCGGCGCTGGTCCGCCAGAACCCCCGTCGCGTCGCTGGCAAGCGGCGGCACGCCCAGTAACGCCATCAGCAGCGGATAGACCTCGATATTGTCGACCGTGCCGACATCGCCCGACAGTCCGCTGCCATGCGCGATGAACAGCGCCAGCATTTCGGGATCGCGATTGTCATAACCGTGCGCGCCGCCCTTCACCGGCCAGGGCGGCGGACCGGCGAGGATCGACCAGCCGGGCTCGGCGATGCAGATGATCGCCGCGACGCGCGGGTTGCGGCCATAGTGGAGCTGCTTCGGCAGCGCCTCGCGGCGATGGCACGTCATATGCGCGTGCGGTTTCAGCAACGCCTGCGCGACGCGGTCGTCGGTCCCGGCGGGGGGCTCGATCGCGGCGTAGGGGCCAACCTCGACCGCGATGATGCTGGCGAGGTCGATCAGGTCGGCGAGCTGGATCACCCGGCTTTCGTCGGTCGCGCGCATGCCATGATCGGCGACGATGAGCAGCCGGGCGGGCTGCCCGAGGTCGGCAAGCCCGGCAACCAGCCTGCCGATGCGGCCGTCGACGTCGGCGATCGCTGCGTTCACTTCCGCGCTGTCGGGGCCGAAACGGTGTCCCGCGTCGTCGACCGCTTCAAAGTAAAGGGTGACGAACGCCGGGCGGATTGCGGCGGGACGGCGCATCCAGTCGAGCACCGTTGCGATGCGCTGCTCATAACCGACGTGCCGATCGTAGCGGAGCCAGTCGGCGGGCCGTGTGCCGCCGATCGCAACCTCGCTGCCCGGCCAGAACATCGTCGCGCTGCGCACCCCCGCCTTTTCCGCGGTCACCCACGCGGGTTCGGCCTGATCCCACCAAAAGGGATCGAGCGACTGTTTCGGGTCGCCCAGGCTGAACTTCTCACCCGGTCGCCGCAGGTCGATCATATTGTTCCCGACGATGCCATGATTATCGGGACGCTTGCCGGTGACCATCGCATAATGATTGGGAAAGGTCTTGGTCGGGAACGACGGGCGCAGCTTGCCGCGCGCCCCCTCGGCGGCGAGCCGCGACAGGTTGGGGGTGATCCCGCGATCGAGATAATCGGCGCGGAACCCGTCGATCGAGATCAGGATCGTGACCGGCGAACGCTCGCCATCCTGCGCCCGCGCGGTAAAGGGCAGGCAGAGGACGAGCAGCAAGAGATACAGGCGCGTCATGTGCGCTCCGCTATGACAGCGATGTGACCGCCCGGCGACACGTCACGCCATCTTGATCCCGGCAACGTCGCGTTCGACGATGCCCGTCGCGCGCTTCGACAGCGTGTTCACCGGCGTCGTCACCTTGTCGACGACCATGAAATGCGTCTGCCATGCTTCGCGCCCGACCTCGCACACCAGATAGCCGCGCTGGTCGTTGGCGAATTTCAGTTCGGGGTTTTGACCGAGAAAAACATCGGTGCCGTTGCGCCTGTCGCTGCCGTCGCCGCCGCTGGAGATTGAGGTCGCGACAAATTCGGCGCCGACGACCTTGTCCTTCAAAACCAGGTCGCCGCAGAAATTCTGATGTTCGTCGCCGGTCAGCACGACACAATTCTTGAGCCCGCCCAGCCGTGACAATATGCGCTCGCGCGGCGCTTCATAGCCCGCCCAGCTGTCGAGATTGACGATTTTCTTCGGCTCGTCGGGCTTGCGCCGCCGGTCGAGCGACATCATCGTCACCTGCTGCGCCAGCGCGTTCCACGTCGCGCCGCCCTTCGCCAGATTGCGGTTCAGCCAGTCCTCCTGCGCGCGGCCCAGCACTTGCGCCTCCTTGGCGAACACTTCGGGGCAGGCGGGTTTGAACCCGTCGCCGCACGGCTGGTCGTCGCGGTACTGCCGCGTGTCGAGCAGCTGCATCGCCATCAGATCGCCGTAGCGAAACTCGCGGTTCATCGCGACCATCCCGCCGCGCGGCAACAGCGCCTTGCGCACCGGCATATGTTCGTACCACGCCTGCATCGCCGCCTGCTTTTTCAGCATGAACACCTCGGGCGACGGTGCGTCGGGATCGTTGCCGGGCAGGTCGAGCGCCCAATTGTCGATGTCGGATACCCAGTCGTTGATGATCTCGTGATCGTCGAAACTCGACAGATGCGCGTGGACCGAGCGTACCGCCTGCTGGTCGATGTCGAGCAAGGTTTGCGCATAGGCGGCGCGGAAATCGGTGACGTCGAACAGCGCGCGCTGCTCGTACCGCCGCACGGGGCGTATCGGCAGGCCGCTGTCGTACAGATAATTCTGCTGATACTCGTAAATGAAGTCGCCATAATGATAGACGAACGCCAGGTCTTCGCGCGCCATGTGGCGATAAGCGCCGTAAAATCCGGATTCGAAATGCTGGCACCCGGCGACCCCGAATTTCAGCGCTTCGACCTTGGCACCGGGCGCGGGCAGGGTGCGGGCACGGCCGCGCAAGCTGCGCTCGCCCGCCGCAGTAAAGCGGTAATAATAGGGGCGGTCGGGTTGCAGCCCGGCCACTTCGACATGGACGCTGTGCGCCAGTTCGGGGCGCGCTAGTTCGGTGCCCTTGGCGACGACATCGCGGAACGCCGTGTCGCTCGCGACCTCCCATTCGACCGGCACATTGGTGAGCGGCATCCCGCCGTGGCGCTCCATCGGTTCGGGGGCAAGGCGGGTCCAGATGACGAAACCGTCGCTCGCCGGATCGCCCGCCGCGACGCCCAGCTTGAACGGAAAGTCGCGCAAGATGCCCTGCGCGCGGACGATCGCCGGAGCGGCAAGCCCGGCAAGGGTCGCCCCGGCAAGGAAGTGGCGGCGGTTGTACATGGCTGGGCTCCGTTGGCGCGAATCGCTGACCTTCGATAGCCCAGCCATAAGTTACATCAATGACCGATGCTCAATCGGGCAAAGACCGTCGCGCCGATCGGGTTCCGGCCATAGGCGGCCTCGAGCGCGCGCGGCTTGTCGAACGCCGCGATGCTACCGCCCAGCGCAAGGTTCAGCGGCCCGCTGATCGGCAGTCGATAGGCATAGCCCGCCTGGAATTTCGACACCCGGAACGGCACGTCGTGCAGCGGGTCGTCATGGTCGCTGAACAGCTCGTCATTCTTCACATTTTCGATCCGCCCGAACAGCGTATGACGATCGTCGATGTTCCAGTTCACCTCGGCCAGCCAAGCGGTCAGCGTGGCGCCGGGGTCGCGGTTCTTGGCGCTGAACGCGCCGGTCGCCGACAGGCCGCGCCCGTTGTTCCAATGGATGCTCGCGGTGGTGCGATGCTCGTTCTCGCCGGGATGGAACGCCTCGGGCTCTTTCAGGAAACCGTGGCTGACCTGCATTGCCAGCGATCTTGAAGGGTTCCAGGTCCCGCGCAACGACCAGCTGTCGAACCGCGGGGTTTCGATCCCCCACCGTTCTTCATTGGGCTCGCGGCCGGTAAAGACCGATCCTTCGACCTGGAACTGCGGGGTCGCGTAACCCAGCGTCGCGACGCCATAGGTGATGTGCGTCGAATCGAACCAGTGATGCGTGATCGGCGCCTCGGGATTATAGCGCGCGCTGCTGCGGTGCATGAAGGCGCTGGGGCCGATTGCCGGTTCGCCGACCGGACCGCCATAGACGAACAGGCGGGCGTTATCGCCGACGTTGACGTCGATCCGCGCCGCCAGCTCCATGAACAGGTCGTGCGGATGCTGGCGGTCGACCAGCGGCTCGCCGCCCGCGGTCTCGCCGGTTGCGAACAGGTTGGGATAGCCGCGGTTCGACATCAGCGGCTCGAGGCTCAGCATCGATTTCAGCTGGATGCGGCCCCATTCGGTCGTCTTTTCGCCCGACAGCATCGCCATCGACTGGACATAGGCCTTGTCGTCGCCGCGCGGCCCCGACTGGTCGGTATAGACGCCCCAGGCAAAGCCGTGCGCCATGACCATCCACTCGTCGCCGGCATCGATGTGCAGGCCGCTATGGCCGCCCTCGTTGGCAGGCAGGCGCGCGGTGCCCGATCCTTCGGCGGGGGTGGCCGACGGGCCGTGGCTCATGGCGCCATGGTCCATCGCGCTATGGTCGACGGCATCGGCGGCTTTGGGCTCGGCGGCGGGCATCACATGCCCGGCATGGGGATCATGCGCGCTATGGTCCTGAGCGGCGGCGGACAGCGGGAAGAGGGCGAGCGCGGCAGCGCCCGCCAGCAAAGGCGTTTTCAACATCATTATCGTCCTGACAGGATCGGAAATTCGGGGTTCGGATTTGTTGCCGTCAGGGTCGGGGAGGGGGGATGCTCGGCCGGGCGTTGGCGCCCGCCAGCGTCGCCATCGGCGGGACCGGCGGCAACAGTGCGGGCAGCGGCAGGGGGGCGGCTATCGGCGCGGGCGGGGTGCTGGCGACGCAGCCGATGCACATATGGCCCGCGCCTTTGCCGTCGTCGGCATCGGGCTGGTGGTGCGGCGTATCGGCGGGCATCGCGCCGTGGCAATCACTTGCCTGTGACTCGGCCTGCACGGGCGCAGTCACCGACGGCAGCGACAGGCCGATCAGGAACAGCGCGAGCAGGAGATGGCGGATGATCGTCACGCCAGCATCCATAGCATCCAAAATGCCATGCCGACCATTGCCAGATTTTCGGTCAGCGAAACAAAGCCCAGCGGTACCCGGCTGTCACCCCCGACGCAGGCGCATTTCAGTGCGCGCTTGTCGATATAGACCGCCTTGAACACCGACGCTGCCCCGATCCCGCCGATGAACAGTGCGACAGGGATCGACAGCCACGGCAGCGCGTGGGCGGTCATCAACACCCCCGCCAGCCCCTCGGCAAGGGGATAGATGGTCGCATAGGGTACCCAGCGCTTCGCGAGCAGGTCGTAATTGAGGAACATCGTCGCAAAGCGGTCGATATCCTGCAGTTTGAGCAGCGCGAGGACGATCATGCTGAACGAGATGAACCATTCGGCGGCGCGGAGGGTGAAGGGGTTGCCATGGACCGAAAAACTGGTCGCCAGCGCCATCAGTGCGGTCATCGCAAACAATGCGATCACGGGGGTGTAGCTCGTCGCGTCGGGGTCGGTGACCTTCAGCCCGAAATGGCGGCGCAGATCGTCATATCCGCCGATACGAACGCCGTCGATGAAGGTCTGCGGCGTCGTCTTGACGCCATGCGCGGCCTTGAACGCGTCGGTTTCCTCGCGCGTCGTCAACCAGCGGTCATCGACCGTGAAACCGCGGCTTTCGAGCAGATGTTTTGACTTGAGGCCATAGGGGCAGGTGTGTCCCGGCATGACCATGCGATGGAGGGTTGCTTGGCTTTTCATGCGCCCCATATAGCGTCCGTACTATGGTACGGAGTCAAGCGATGCAAATCACGATCGGCAAATTGGCGGCCGCGGGCGATGTCGGGGTCGAAACGATTCGCTATTACCAGCGCCGCGGGCTGATGGGCACGCCCGCGCGCAGCGGCGGCGACGGCTGGGGTGGCGGCGTGCGCCGCTATGATGAAGGCGACCTGAGGCGCCTCAAATTCATCCGTGCGGCGCAGGGCGCGGGCTTCACGCTCGACGAGATCGGCGAGCTGCTCGCGCTCGAGGCGGGCGACGACCGCGTCCGGGTCCGCACGCTCGCGCGGCAGCGAATCGAGATCCTCGATGAAAAGATCGCGCAAATGACCGCGACCCGCGCCGCACTGGCGCGCCTCGCCGATCAATGCGCGGCGGGCGGCAAGGGGCCATGCCCGATCTTGGCGGCGTTCGAGGCTTAGGATTTGCCGGGAAAAGTCGGACAGATGACGGCTTTCGACCGATAGCTGCCGTCGATCCTCCCTGTCGCGCAGCGATGGGGAGGTGGCAGCGCGGAGCGCTGACGGAGGGTCCATGGACTAACGTCGCCGCCCCTCCACCATTCGCTTTGCGAACGGTCCCGCTGGCGCTGCGCGCCGTCTGCGACTCCCCCATGGCTTCGCCACAGGGAGGATCTGTAGCATCGTCATCCCGGCGAAGGGTGTTCAGAGGCACGTGGCTCTGAAACACGATCTCGCCGCTGCGGTAGTCTGATCGGGCGAGACCCCGGCCTTCGCCGGGGTGACGATAAAAATTGACCGTCCGCTCCCCACCCCAAAAGCAGAAATTTGGCGCGGCGCACCAACTGAGGCATGATGGCGCTCCAAAGGAGAGTCCGATGCCCGATCCAATTCTTCCCAACCGCCGCCAACTCATCGCGGGAGCAGCAGCGCTCACCGCCGCCGCCCCCGCGCTGCTGCATGCCGCGACCCCGACCGCGGCGCCTTCGCTAAAAGGCCGCACGATCCTGATCACCGGCGCATCGAGCGGGTTCGGCCGCGTGGGTGCGCTCTATTATGCCAAGCTGGGCGCGAAGGTGATCGCGACGATGCGCGGGCTGCCGCGGCCCGAGGCGGACACGCTCGCCGCCGAGGCCGCGAAGGACAAGCTCGACATGCATATCGTCGAGATCGACGTGACCAGCGATGCGTCGGTCGCCGCGGGGACCGCCGAGGCGCTGAAAATTTCGCGCGGGCGGATCGACACGCTGATCAACAATGCCGGGATCGGGATCACCGGGCCGGTAGAAGTTCAGGACATGGAAGCGACGAAGCTGATCTTCGACACCAATGTCCTCGGCATCCAGCGGATGCAGCTCGCGTTGCTGCCACAGATGCGCGCCGCGAAAAACGGTCAAATCTTCAACATCTCGTCGCAGCTCGGTCGCGTCATCGTCCCCGGCGGCGGCCATTATTCGGCGACGAAATTCGCGGTCGAGGCGATGTCCGAACAGCTGGCCTATGAACTGGTCCCACACGGCATCGAGGTTACGGTGATCCAGCCCGGCGGCTACCCGACCAAGGTGTGGGTCAATCGCAACGCCTACACCGGCGCGCTGAAGGCGCGCAGCGACGCGGCGCTGCTCGAGGCCTATGCGCCCTTCACCCGGGGGATGGGGACCGAGGATGGCAGCGGGCGCAGCGCTGATCCGCTCGACGTGCCGCGCGCGATTGCCGAGATCATGGCGATGCCCGCGGGCAAGCGCCCGCTGCGCCGCGCGGTCCATCCGGGCAACAAGCCGCAGGAGGCGATCAATCGCGTGTCGGCCGAAGTTCAGCTGGCATGGCTGGGCGGCGGGGCGCTGGGGCCGCTGGTCAAGGCGGTGCACGACTGAGCCCTGCCATGTCACCAGAGTGTCATGCAAATCCTGCCTTTCTGACTTGGTGAAGCCATTTAGCTGACACCTCCCGCTGCCATCGGTGCGCCACCCAAAGCCGGACCAACCAGTCCGGGGCTCAACCGAAAACAGGGGGACTGCATGTCACATCTTACCGACGACGCCCGCGCGCCTTATCGCGGCGACACGACCAGCGATCACGCACCGGGCAGCCTGGAGGCGATCGTCGCCGCCAATCCGACGCGCCGCACCCTGCTCCGCAACGGCCTGTTCGGCCTCTCGATGCTCTCCACCACCGCGTTAGCTGCGTGCGGCGGCACCAGCGGTGATCCTGTGGTCACCCTGCCCCCGACCGCCGGGCCGAGCCCGACCCCGACCCCGACC
>NZ_SCMU01000045.1 GCF_005503695.1 Sphingopyxis sp. 2PD | reverse complement strand
GGCGACGCCCCTGTCGTCGTGGTCGGCTGGGTCGGGGTCACGCGCGGCGGGGTCGCGGGCGCGGTCTGCGTCGGCGCGGGTGTGGGCGTCGGGGCTGGCGACGGGGCGCGATTGTCGTTGGGGCCAACCGGCGGCAGGCCGTTGTCCGACGGACCCTGCACCCCGGGGGTCCGGCCGTCATTGGCGGGCGGCAGGCGAAAGATCGACGATGGCGCCGGGGTCGGCGCGGGCGACTCGGTCTGCTGCGCGGCGATCGGAGCCGCTGCACCGACCGCGATCATCGCAGCCGCCAGCGGCAAAGCCGCCTGCCACCGTCCCTGCCGAAATTTCCGCACCGTCATTGAAATGTCCGCGATCCCAAACTGCTGATATGCTAGCGGCGCCACTGAATTGGCGCTGAACCGGGCCATCCACGGGATGACAGCGGCCGCGCGCGTCCCTAGATGGTTTCGATGACCGATTCTACCCCTGCGCCGCTCGCGCCGAAACATCTTGGCCAGTCGAGCGACCTTCCTGCCGCACCCGAAGCGGCGATCCTCGACTATGTGCCGAACCCGCGCGCGGGCGAGCTTTATCTGGTCCGATTCGCCGCGCCCGAATTCACTTCGCTCTGTCCGGTCACCGGCCAGCCCGATTTCGCGCATCTCGTCATCGACTATGCCCCCGGCGAAACGATCGTCGAATCGAAAAGCCTGAAGCTGTTCCTCGGCTCGTTCCGCAACCATGCCGGGTTCCACGAGGATTGCACCGTGGGCATCGGGCGCCGCCTGTTCGACGAAATGCAGCCGCGCTGGCTGCGCATCGGCGGCTATTGGTACCCGCGCGGGGGCATACCGATCGATGTGTTCTGGCAGTCGGGTCCGCCGCCCGCGGGTCTGTGGCTCCCCGACCAAGGCGTCGCGCCCTATCGCGGGCGCGGATGATTATTCATCTTTCCGTCACATAATATTGACATTAGTGTCAGCGATATGACCGCCGCCTCGCTCCCGCACGACCACGCCATCGCCGTGGGTTCCGACCAGATCGATTTCATGGGCCACGTCAACAACGCCCATTATCTCAGCTGGGTTCAGGAAGCGGTGCTGTCGCACTGGCGCCACATCGCACCGCCCGAAGCGGTGGCGCAGCATCTGTGGGTCGCGCTGAAGCACGAGATCACATACCGCCGCCCCGCCTTCCTCGACGATCAGGTCATCGCGACCGTCATCCTCGAAAAGGTCCAGGGCGCGCGCGCCTTCTACGAAACGATCATCAAGCGCGGCGAGGACGTGCTGGCCGAGGTCAAATCGAGCTGGTGCTGCATCGACGCCCAGACGCTGCGCCCGGCGCGCCTCGCCAGCGACGTCATCGCGCGCTTTTTCCCGGGCGAGAAGGTTTAGGCATCGGCGGCCGCGGCCACCGACAGGTCACGGGCTGACCGGATCGTCGTCGCCTTCAACCGCCAGCCAGATACCACCGGCAATAATCGCCAGACCCAGCACGATCGCAAGCCAGTTCGCGCCTTCCAGCTCGTTCTGGCCCTCGGCAAACGACGATGCGCGCGCGCTTCCCGTCGCGGGGGCCGCCGACGCTGCGACCGGGACGAGAACGATCGACATGGCGGCCAGCGATGCCGCCGCCTTTTTCAAAGAATTCATCGACAAAGCTCCTTTCAGCGGATGACAGGATACGCCGCTGACCGTTGCTTTGTTCCATCGGCAGAGCCGATTGGGCCGAAAACCCTACGCTACCGCAAACCGGATCGGCAGCCGCTTCAGTCCCCCGACAAACACCGACTCCACCCGCGCCGGATCGCCCGCCAGTTCCACGCTTTTCAGCCGCGGCAGCAGTTCCTCCATCAATATCCGCATCTCCATCCGCGCCAGATGCTGGCCCAGGCAGACATGCGCGCCAAAGCCGAAGGCGATCTGCGGATTCTTCTCGCGGTCGGGATTGAACGCAAACGGATCGCCGAACACATCCTCGTCGCGGTTGGCCGACACATAATTCAGCATCAGCCAGTCGCCCTCGCGAATCGTCTGTCCGCCGATCTCGACATCCTCGCGCGCGCTGCGCATGAAATGCTGGACCGGGGTGGTCCAGCGGATCGCCTCCTCGATCAGCCCCGCCTTGTCGGCCTCCGCGTCGCGAAAGCGCTCGAACAGCGCGGGGTTCTTCGCCAGCTCCATGATCGCCCCCGCGGTCGACGCGCTGGTCGTGTCGTGCCCCGCGGTCGCCACGATCATGTAATAGCCGGACATTTCACGGTCGGGGATATGCTCGCCGTTGATCGTCGCATTGGCGATCACCGTCGCGATGTCCTCGCGCGGGTTGGCGCGGCGTTCGGCGGTCAGCGCGCCAAAGTAATTTTCAAAATCGGCGATGACATAGTTGAGCATCGCGATCGCCTGCTCGGCGCTGGTGATCGCCTCGCGGCTGCGGTTCAGTTCGGGGTCGGTCGGGCCGAACAATTGCTGCGTCAGCATCAGCATCCGCGGCTCGTCTTCGGGCGGCACCCCCAAAATGTCCATGATGACGCGCAGCGGATAATGCGCCGCGACGTCGCGGGCAAAATCGCATTCCCCGCCCGCTGCCAGCATCTGGTCGACGGTTTCGCGGGCGATCTGCCGGATGCGATCTTCAACGATCTTCAGGTTTTTCGGCATGAACCAGCTCTGCGTCAGCAGCCGGTATTTCATATGGTCGGGCGCGTCCATCTGGACCAGCGAGCGGATCAGGTGGCCGTCATTGTTCGGCGTGGCGGCGCGCGCCAGCGCCTCGCCGTCGCGGTTGGTCAGCACCGTCGGACGGATGCCGTTGGCGAAGCGCTGCGGATCACGGCTAATTGCCATGATGTCGGCGTGGCGGGTGACGAGCCAGAAGGGGTCGTGGTCATGGTTCTCCGCGACCGCCAGCGGCGCATTGGCGCGCGCCCAGGCGAGCTGCTCGTGCAGCGCTTCCCACTGGCCGTATGCGACGGGGTCGACGACGGCGGCGGCTACCTCTCCAGGCAATATCGGTTTTGTCATGAAACTTATGCTGCCGCGATTCGGGGGGCTTGTCGAGGGGGCAAGGGCAGACAAATCGACCGTAGCCCTGAGCTTGTCGAAGGGCGCTTCTCGGTGAGGCGCCCTTCGACAAGCTCAGGGCTACGGCGGATATGTCAGGCGCTATTCCGCAACCGCGGGCGCGCCTGCTGGCATCGCGCTGGCCCATTCGGCGCGCGCCTTGCGGATCATCGCCTTCAGCGCGTCGGCATGGCGCTGCCATGCGGCGGCGGTGTGCGCGCTCCACGCATCACCTGCTGCGGCGCCCAGTTCGGCCACCGTCATATCGATAAAGGCATCATATTCGGCGATCGGCAGCGCGCCATAGCTGCGGTGGGTGAACACCAGTTCGGCGACCAGCGGCCACACCCAGGTCTCGCGCTGCGCCAGCCCGAACATCATCTGTAACGTCTCGTCGGTCATCCGCCGCGACGCGGCGTCGACCGAAATGAAGCTGGCGCGGCGTTCCGGGAACGCCGCGAAAAACCGCTCGAACAGCGGGATGCGAATATCGATGCCCGCGTCGGCGGCGACGATCAGGCTCGCCTCCATCAACGCGGCATCGGCATCGCTCACTTGAACAAGCTACCCAAAATCCCGCGCATCAGCTGGCCGCCCAGCTTGCCCGCGACCTGCCGCCCGATGCTCGTCGCCGCCGAGCGCGCCGCCGACTGCACCATCTTTTCGGTCATCGATGGCTTCGCCGCCTCGCGCGCCGCCGCCTTTTCCAGCCGCAGCCGCTCGCGTTCCTCGGCCGCTTTCACCTTCGCCGCTTCCTTCGCGGCGATCGCCGCCTGCTTGTCGGCTTCGGCCTGCGCCTTGGCTTCGATCGCCGCGGCCTGCGCCTGATCGGCCTTGGCGGCGAGCAGCTCCTCGGCGCTCTCGCGGTCGACGAGCGTGTCATATTTGCCCTCGACCGGCGAAATCGACTTGATGATCGCACGCTCCTTGGCGTCGAGCGGCCCGGCGCGCGAGCAGGGCGGCTTGATCAGGGTGCGTTCGACCGGCGACGGCGCGCCGTCGGCCATCAGCAGCGACACCAGCGCCTCGCCGACCCTCAGCTCGGTGATCTCGCGCGCGACGTCGACCTTGGGGTTCGGGCGAAAGGTGTCGGCGGCGGCCTTCACCGCTTTCTGGTCGCGCGGGGTAAAGGCGCGCAGCGCGTGTTGGACACGATTGCCGAGCTGGCCCGCGACATCTTCGGGAATGTCGATCGGGTTCTGCGTCACAAAATAGACCCCGACGCCTTTCGAGCGGATCAGCCGCACGACCTGTTCGATCTTTTCGGTCAGCGCGGGCGGCGCGTCGTCGAACAGCAGATGCGCCTCGTCAAAGAAGAAGACGAGCTTGGGTTTGTCGGGATCGCCGATTTCGGGCAGCGTTTCAAACATTTCGGACAGCAGCCAGAGCAGGAAGGTCGCGTAGAGCTTCGGGCTCGCCATCAGCTTGTCGGCGGCGAGGATATTGACATAGCCGCGGCCATTGTCGTCGCAGCGGATCATGTCGTGGATGTCGAGCGCGGGTTCGCCAAAGAAATGCGCGCCGCCTTGGCTTTCGAGCGTCAGCAACTGGCGCTGGATCGTCCCCACGGTCGCCTTCGACACATTGCCATATTTGGTCGTCAGCTCGTCGGCATTCTCGGCGCACCACGCCAGCATCGCCTGCAAATCGCCAAGGTCGAGCAGCAGCAGATTCTGTTCGTCGGCAACGCGGAACGCAATGGCGAGCACGCCCTCCTGTACTTCGTTGAGCCCCATCAGCCGCGCGAGCAGCAGCGGTCCCATTTCCGAAATCGTCGTGCGAATGGGATGCCCCTGTTCGCCGAACAGGTCCCAGAAGATCACCGGATTGTCGCGATACGCCCATTCGCTGTCGCCAATATCGGCCGCGCGCGCGGCAAAGATGTCGTGCAGCTTCGACATCGGGCTGCCCGCCATCGCCATCCCGGCGAGGTCGCCCTTCACATCGGCGACGAACACCGGGACGCCGACCGCCGAAAAACCCTCGGCCAGCCCTTGCAAGGTCACCGTCTTGCCCGTCCCCGTCGCCCCGGCGATCAGCCCGTGCCGGTTCGCGCGTTTCAGCACCAGCGATTGCCGCGGCCCGTCCGGCGCGCCGCCGCCGCCAAGGCCGATATAGATTTCGCTCGCCGTACTGCCGTCGCTCACCCGCTGTCCTCCATTTTTGGTCCGTTCAAAGGTCTAGAATGGCATGGCTGGTCAGGCAATCGCCAAACGGGTGCACGCGCCGATGCGAAACGGCACGAGAATCGCGCGAAGCAAATAATTCGCAGCCGCTAATCCTCCCTGTGGCGAAGCCATGGGGAGGTGGCAGCGCGAAGCGCTGGCGGAGGGGCAATGGCGCTAGCGTCGCGGCCCCTCCACCATCCCCGCTTTCGCCGGGACGGTCCCCCTCCCCATCGCTACGCGACAGGGAGGATTATTTCCTCATCGCCATCCCGGACCTGATCCGGGATCCATGACGACGGCGCGGCCATGGATCCCGGATCAAGTCCGGGATGACGATAGTCTGGAAACGGCCGATTATGGACGTTCTATAGTAGTTCTTTCTTCATACGTTTTTGCGGCGAGCGGATCGACGATATAGCCATTGGGCGTGCGAACTAAATCTCTGGTCAGTGAAATGCTGCCGTTCGGCATGATCGGAAGCGAGGCGGTTTCTGGCCAACCATCTTTTATGGCTGGCATAAGCGACTTCCGGAACTGGCTTGATCGAACCGGGTCTTTTCCGCGCGAGAAAGAAATCCACACTCGTCCTAGCCGATCTTGGAAATCCATCGCCGAAGCAATCGGCTCCTCGTCATCTTTCCCGCGCCAAACGGTTGCACTAAATGTTTGGGGCGAGACTTCGGATGCCACCTTTAATTCGTCGTTGGTCGCTGCATCTACATGGAAGTCAGCGGCCTCGGCTTTCTCGGTCAGGAGCGCGAGGAAACGACGCTTGTCTGAAGCTGTGGGCAAAGGAACTTCGTAAGCTGCGACGGTCTCTGCTGACCTCGGCTGCTCTACAGCGCCGCAGGCGGCGCATAGGAACAGCAAGATCGGGGCGACACGTAGCATTACGTCAGGATTGGCTTTCTAACGTGTCAAGTCAACGTCCGCTTCCCACCCCATTTCAGCCCTTCGGCACCGATCCGGCCGAAATGACGGCAATTGACCAATCGCGGACCGCCAACGTCGGCGGGGCCGTGCCTATTAGCGGACGGTTGTCGGCACCCAATCAGGAGGCAATTGGTGCCAAGGCTGGTCCGCAGAACGCGCTGCCATCTCTTCTTTGACGCGACGTTCACGCCAAATCGGCCCGCCTACGTGCCATTCGGCTTTCTCCGCTCCAAAATCAGCGATCAGCCGCGCAGGAATATGTTCCTCAGCATCCCAAATCGCCATCAGTTCCATGTTCTGGATCGCTGGGTCATCCACTCTCGTGTCGTGGTCCGACCTGTCGCCGAGCCAGACCGAGACATCAAGCGTCCCTACCGGCCACTGGACCGAGGGGCGTGGGGCCACAAGTTCGCTTACGACGGGAAACCGTCCTAGCTTCTTCCACCTCCCGCTTCTCAGCGCGCGCGTGATCGATGGATAGCCTACGGTAATCACAGACATCACGGGGGCAGCGAGAACATCACTTGCCTTCGACAACTTCCGGTCGCGCCGTCGAAAGAAGCCGACGCGCTTTTCCGGGGTGACTTGCCCATAGTAAATCCAGCTCTCGCTACCTGCGATAGCGTAGAGCATCCCGGCGGTCAGGTCAGCGCGGGCGGTTAGTTGTTCTTCGAACATTCCTTCTTATTGCTGGCGCAATAATGTTCGGTCAACGTCAGCGATGGCGCCATGGCAACACAAATACGGCCATTCCGCATCCCACCCCAAACCGCCGCCCATCACGCCATGATGAACGCGTTGAGCTTGTTCCCATCCGGATCGCGGAAATAGCCCGCGTAAAAGCCATCGCCGCGCGGGCCCGGCGGGCCTTCGCAGGTGCCGCCATTGGCGAGCGCGATGTCGTAGAGGCGCTGGACCTGATCCTTGTCCTTCGCCTCCAGCGCCACCATCACACCATTGCCGACGCTCGCGGCATTGCCGTCGAATGGCTTGGTCAATCCGATGCCCGCCGCGCCGCCCGGCTTGCCCCAAGCGATGAAGGTGTCGAATTCCATCATCCGCGGCGTGTCCAGCTCGGCGGCGATCGCGTCATAAAAAACCGCGGCTTTCGCCAGGTCGTTCGTTCCCAGCGTTACATAACCGATCATTGCCATCTCCCGATTCGGATTTAGGAGAACAAAATAAGAACATAATCTCCATCTTGTCAAGCAAAAAGGGCGCCGGATCCGCGATCCGACGCCCTTTTTTGACCGCAGAACGCGCGTCTTACTTGACGCGCACCGCGATGAACGCCGACGGATTGCCGCGGCGCAAAATCTCCAGCAGCACCGCGTCGCGCCCGGCGCGCTTGGCATCGGCCACCGCCTTCGCCAACGCGTCGCTGGTCGCCACCGGCACCCGGTTGGCGCTCAGGATCACGTCGCCGCGGCGCAGCCCCTTGCGCCCCGCATCGCTGTTCGCCGACGCGGCGCCGATCACCAGCCCCTTGGTCCCGGCATCGACCCCGACCGCGCGCGCGATGTCGGGGGTGACGACCTGGACCGCCAGCCCGAGCGATTCCTGGATCGCCTTGTCGGCCGCGCCGGTCGCGTCTTCCGGCATTGTCTGTTCTTCTTCGGGGTCGAAATTGGTCCCCGCCAGCTCTTCCTCGGGCGGGCGGGTGCCAACCAGCACGTTCAGCGTCATCGGCTTGCCGTCGCGGATGATCTCGAGCGGGATGCGCGTCCCCGGCTTGGTGTTCGACACGATGTACGACAGCGTCTGCTGCGGCGTGACCTCCTTGCCGTTAACCTTGGTCACCACGTCGCCGCGGCGCAGCCCGGCCTTTTCGCCCGCCTGCCCCGGTTCGATACGCTGGATGAACTCGCCGCGATCCTTGGGTAGGCCCAGCGCCGCCGCCAGATCCTCGTCGACCGGCGCGATGCCAATGCCGAGGTAACCGCGCTGCGGACGCTCGCCGGCGCGCAGCGCATCGATCACGGGGATCGCCGCTTCGGCGGGGATCGCAAAGTTGACGCCGATGTTCGCACCGACGGGCGAAATCAGCATGTTGTTGATGCCGACGACATTGCCCTGCAAATCGAACAGCGGACCGCCCGAATTGCCGCGGTTGATCGCGGTATCGGTCTGGATATAGCGGTCATAGGCGCCGGTCTGGCCGATGCTGCGTTGCACCGCCGAGATGATGCCTGCGGTCACCGTCGAGCCGAGGCCGAGCGGGTTGCCGATCGCCACCACCCAATCGCCGACGCGCGCGCGGCTGCTGTCGGCGAATTTCACGAACGGCAGGCCGGTCGCGTTGATCTTGAGCAGCGCGAGGTCCGATGCGGCGTCGCGGCCGACGATCGTCGCCTTATACTCGCGCTGGTTGGTCAGCGTCACGGTGACTTCGTTCACCGCCTCGCCGCGCGGGCCGCCCGAAATCACATGGTTGTTGGTGACGATATAGCCGTCGGCCGAAATCAGGAATCCCGAACCGCCGCCCTGCTGTTCCTGCGTGATCGGCTCGCGCGTCCCGGCAAAGGGGTTGAGCCGGACGCCCAGCGTCACATTCTGCTTGGTCGAGATATTGACCACCGCGGGCTGCAATTGTTCGACCAGGTCGGCAAAGCTTTCGGGCGCCCCCGACCGCGGCACGACCTTGGCGATTTCGCTCTGCTCATTCTGCGCGACCTGCGCGCCCACCGGCGATTGGGTGACCAGCGCCAGCGCGGTGCCACCCGCCAGCAAGGCCGAAGTGATGCCATAAACATAACGCACGATCGATAATCCTCTTCTCTTCGGAAAACTCACTACCCCGGCCGCGATGGTCTGCGGCGAGGCGGCTGAACGCCAATTGAACATGAACGGGCGCTTTCGGTTCCATTCACCGGCGCACCCGGCCCGATCAACCGCCGCTGAAACGCTTCAGATATTCATTGTCGGGCGACATGATGATCGACGTCCCGCCCTGGTTGTTCTCGCCCAGGAAGGTCTGGCGATAGCTCTGCATGGCGCGATAGAAATCATAGAATTCGGGATCCTTGCCAAAGCTGGCGGCATAGATGCGCGCGGCTTCACCATCGGCGTTACCGCGGATGATCTGCGCTTCCTTTTGCCCCTCGGCGCGGATCGCGGTGGCCTCCTGCTGACGCGCGGTGCGCATGCGGTTGTACGCCGCCTCGAGCGTCGCGCCTTCGGGCAGGTCGGCGCGCTTGATCCGCACGTCGATGACTTCGGCGCCGTATTTGTTCGCCTCGCGGTTCAGCGCGACCTGGATATTATCCATCACCGCGCCGCGCTCAGGCGACAGCAAGGTGGCAAAGGTGCGCTTGCCGAGCTCGTTGCGCAGCGACGAGCCCAGGATCGTTGCCAGCTGCTGCTGCAGCCGCTCCTCGGTGCGGATCGCGGTGTACATCCGTACCGGGTTGGTGATGCGAAAGCGCGCAAAGGCGTCGACCTGCAAGCGTTGCTGGTCGGTCGACAGCACCTGCTGGCGCTCCATGTTCACGCCCATGATGCGCTTGTCGATATATTGGATGCCGTCGGTGAACGGAACACGCAGGACAAGGCCCGCGCCCGAGGCGCCGAAATCCTCGTTCGGCTTGTACCGGTTCACGGTGCGCTCGATCTCGCCGAAGCGCAGGATCAGCGCCTGCTTGTCCTCGGGGACGATCGCCAGCGACTGCGACAGGATGACGAGCAGCGCGACGATGCCGACGAGCAGGCGCACGGGGTTCTGGGTCAGCGAACTGAACATCATTCGCCTCCCTTCGTCGCCGCGGCCGGCGGGGTCGCCGCGATCCGTTTCTGCACCTCGTTGAGCGGCAGATAGGGGGTCACCCCGCGCGCTTCGACGACCGTCTTGTCGACGTTCGACAACACATTCTCCATCGTTTCATAATAAAGCCGCTTGCGGGTTACCCCCGGTGCCAGCCGATATTGTTCGTAAATCTGGTCAAACGCCGCGGTGTCGCCGCGGGCGCGCTCCAGCACCTGTTGCTGATAGGCGCGCGACAGGTTGATCGCCGATTCGCGCTCCTGAAGCGCCGCCGTCACTTCCTTGAATGCTTCGTCGACCTGGCTCGGCGGATCGGCCTGACGGATCGCGATGCCCTGGATCGACACCCCGGCGCGATACTGGTTGAGCAGCTCCTGCATGCGTTGCTGGACCTGCGCCTCGATCTCGACGCGGCCGGGGCCGATCGCATCGGTCAGGTTGAAATTGGCGACGGTGGCGCGCATCGCGCTTTCGGCGACCTCGCGGATCGTGCCCTCGGGATCGGCGAGCTGGAAAAAGAACAGCTCGGGGTCGCGCACCGACCAGCGCACTTCATACGCCAAGTCGACCAGGCTCTGGTCGCGGGTCAGCACGAAATTCTCGTCGGTCGCGTTGGGCGAACCGACCGGCATGGTGCGGATCGCGCGCACGTCCTCCAGCCGGATGCGCTCGATCGGCGCCGGCCAGGTAAATTTCACGCCCGGACCCACGGTGCGCGAATAGCTGCCGAGCCGGGTGACGACGCCCTCCTTTTCGGGCGGCACGATGTGGAACGACGAAAAGATCACCCACAGCACGACCGCGGCGAGGACGCCCCATTTCCAGAATTTCGCCGAATCGCCCAGATCGAACTGGCTGCCGCCGCCCGAACCGCCGCCGCCAAAACCGCCGCGGCCCTTGCGCAGCAGCTCGTCGAGCGCCGAGGGGCCGCGCGGCTTGCGGCCGCGATTGATATCGATCGGGTCGGGCGTGACCCACGGGTTACGCGGGCCGGGCTTCTTGCCATCTCCCGAACCGTCACCGTCGCCGCCGCCCTTGGGGCCATTGCCCCACGGGCTGTTCGCCATCAGGCTGATCGCCTCGAAAAATTGCCGCAATCCCCTCGGGCTGCGGCGTCCGATATTGCCGTCGATTTTCTCGTTCATAACGCTTTTATAGGGGCGGCGCGCGCGATTAACAGGGGGTGCGCGCGAAAATGGCTGGCATTCGGGTGCGCGATGCCTATCTGCCGCGGACATGACCGACCACAGCACCGATCTCGCCCGCCTGTCCGATACCGCCGCCGCGCTCAGCGATGGCCGCACCTCGGGGCTGCGCCTGCTCGACGACAACGGATTGCTGGCGGTCGTGCTCGACGTGTCGGGGCTGGCGGCCGAGGACCGCAAGCCGCTCGAGGACAAGCTGCGCGCTGGCCTGCTCGCCGAGCCGGGGGTGAGCGAGGTCCGGATCGCGATGACTGCCGAACGCAAGGCGATGACGATCATTGCGGTCGGCAGCGGCAAGGGCGGGGTCGGCAAATCGACCCTCGCCGCGAACCTCGCGGTCGCGCTCCAGCGTCGGGGCGTCAAGGTCGGGCTGGTCGACGCCGACATCTATGGGCCGTCACAACCAAGATTGATGGACAGCGAAGGCGTCAAACCCGAAGCGCGCGGGTCGAAACTGGCCCCCGTTCCCAATGCCTATGGCGTCCCGATGCTGTCGACCGGTCAGATTGCGGCGCCGGGGCAGGCGATCGCGTGGCGCGGCCCGATGGCGGGGCGCGCGCTCGAACAGCTGGTCGATGCCAGCTGGGGCGACATCGACACGCTCGTCGTCGACCTGCCCCCCGGCACCGGCGACGTCCAGCTGACGATGATCCAGAAACACAAGCCCGCGGGCGCGGTGATCGTGTCGACGCCGCAGGATCTGGCGCTGATGGACGCAACGCGCGCGGTCAGCCTGTTCGAACAGGCCAATGTGCCGATCATCGGCCTCGTCGAAAACATGGCGGGCTACGCCTGCCCGCATTGCGGCGAGGTCAGCGAGCCGTTCGGCAGCGGCGGCGCCGAGGCGGCGGCGGCGACGATGGGCCTCGACTTCCTCGGCCGCATCCCGCTATCGATGGGCATCCGCCTCGCCAGCGACGGCGGGGTGCCGCCCACCGCCGGAACCGATCCCGCCGGTGAGCCATTCCATGCGATAGCGGCAAAGGTCGCGGCATGGCTCGACGCACGAAAGGGCAAATGATGGCGATCAACGACGAAAGCGAAATCCGCGACCTGCTCGGCCAGAAACGCCGCATTGCGGTGGTCGGTGCCTCGCCCAACCCGGCGCGCGCCTCGAACGGTGTGCTCGCCTTTCTGGTCGCACAAGGACATGACGTGATCGCGGTCAACCCCGGCCATGCCGGCAAGACGATCCACGGCGCGCCCGTCGTCGCGACGCTGGCCGACGTCGAGCCCCCCGCCGAGATCGTCGACATCTTCCGCAACAGCGACGACGCCGGCGCAGCGGTCGACGAAGCGATCGTTCACGGCGCGAAGGCGGTGTGGATGCAGCTCGGCGTCATCAACGACGCGGCGGCCCGACGCGCCGACGCGGCGGGACTGGCGGTCGTCATGGACCGTTGCCCGAAGATCGAAATTCCGCGGCTAGGGCTCCTGAAATGAAGATGATCCTCACCCTCGCCGCAGCGACCGCGCTCGCCGGCTGCGCGACGACCGCCGCCACCAGCAATCCGCAGGACGCGTTCTTTGCCGCGCTGACCGCGCATTGCGGCAAGGCCTATGCCGGCAAACTCGCCAGCAATCAGGATGCCGATGCCGATATGCGCGGCAAGGCGATGGTGATGCACGTCCGCGGCTGCACCCCCGACCGGATCGAAATCCCCTTTCATATCGAAGGACTTGGCCCGGACGGCGGCTGGGACCGTTCGCGCACCTGGATCATCACCCGGACCACCACCGGCCTCCGCCTCAAACACGACCATCGCCACGCCGACGGCAGCAAGGACGAGCTGACGATGTACGGCGGCGACACCGCCGACACCGGAACGGCAACGCGCCAAACCTTTCCGGTCGATGCCGAATCGATCGCGCTGTTCACGCGGACGGGGCGCAGCGTGTCGAACACGAATGTCTGGTCGGTCGAAACGACCGCCGACGCCTTCACCTATGGCCTCAGCCGTGAAGGCCGCGATTTCCGCGTGACCTTCGATTACCGCCAGCCGGTCGCGCCGCCACCGGCGCCCTGGGGTTGGTAACAATGATCCTCCCTGTGGCGAAGCCATGGGGAGGTGGCAGCGCGAAGCGCTGACGGAGGGGCAATGGCGCTAACGTCACGGCCCCTCCACCCCTTGCTTCGCAAGCGGCCCCCCTCCCCATGGCTTCGCCACAGGGAGGATGGCATTGCACCAAAAGCCTTTGCCACGCCGACTCCCCCCGCTTATCAGCATTACCGATGGTGGGCATTCGCGACACGGCTCTGAAAAACAAATCGCGCCTGCCGCAGGTCAGCCGCCGCCAGATGCTGGTCGGTGCCACCGCGGCGGGCGGGCTGGCGATCGCGTGGAGCCTGTGGCCGCGCGAATATCAAACGAACCTGACCGCCGCCCCCGACGAGCATGTCTTCAACGCCTTCCTCAAGATCGGCGACGACGGGCATGTCAGCGCGATCGTCCCGCAATGCGAGATGGGGCAAGGCGTCACGACGCTGCTGCCACAGATCATGGCCGACGAACTTGGTGCCGACTGGCGGACGATCGCGGTCGAAACCGCGCCGATCAGCCCGCTCTATACCAACACCTTGCTGGTCGACGAGGATAGCGGCCTGTTCATGCCGCGCGCCGGTGTTCCCGATTTCGTTGCCGACGTACGCGGCTGGGCGCGGCGCGAATGGGCGGTGCGTCACGCGGTGATGCTGACCGCCAACAGCTCGTCGGTGCGGATGTTCGAAGGACCGTGCCGCGCCGCCGCGGCGCAGGCGCGGGCGCTGTTGATGATGGCGGCGGCGGCGCGCTGGGACGCCGATTGGGAAGATTGCGACACGCAGGACGGCTTCGTCATCCTCGGCAAGCAGAAACTGCGCTTTGGCGAAGTCGCCGCCGCCGCCGCGTTGCGCGAACCGCCCGCCGAACCCGTCTATCGCGCCAGCAGCGGCGACCCGCTCTATGGCAAGGAACTGACGCGGCTCGACCTGCCCGCAAAGGTCGACGGGTCGGCGAACTATGCCGGCGATATCCGCCTTCCCGACATGGTATTCGCCGCGATCCGCCAGGGACCGGTCGGCGCGACCCGCCTCAAAAGCATCAACCGCAAGGCAGGCATGGCGGCGCCCGGTCTGCTCCATGTCGTTACCCATGACCGCTGGGTGGCGACCGTGGCGCGCAACTGGTGGGCGGCCAACCGCGCGCTCGACCGTTTTGCGCCGGTGTTCGAGACCGCGGGGACGCCCGTGTCGACCGACCGCATCGATGCCGCGCTCAAACAGGCCTTGAAGGACGGCGGTTATCGGATGTCGCACAAAGGCGACGTCGCCGAAGCGATGACCGGGCGCAACCGCATCACCGCCGAATATGCGGTCGCGCCCGCGCTGCACGCCCCCATCGAGACGCGCAGCGCCACCGCTGCCCCCGACGGTGCGCGGCTGCGCGTCTGGGTCGCAACGCAGGCACCCGCGCAGTGTCGCGATGCGATCGCGGCGGCAACCGGACTGTCGCCCGGCGATGTGGTGCTGTTCCCGATGATGGCGGGCGGATCGTTCGACGCCTGCCTCGACCATAGCGTCGCGGTGCAGGCGGCGATCATCGCGTTGCAGATCAAACGCCCCGTCCAGCTCGCCTGGTCGCGCGCCGAAGAGATCATGCTCCTGCCGCCCCGCGCACCGGTGCGCGCCCGGATGAGCGCGACGCTGAACGCGGCGGGTGGGATCGACGCGCTGGTGACGCGGATCGCGGTGCCGCCGACCAACCACGAGGTCCGCGCCCGGCTGTTCGACAATGTCCCCGCCGACGTCGCCCAGCGCGCCGCGGTCGGCAGCGCCGACGCCGCTGCGGTCGAAGGTGCGGCAACCAGCTATGCCATCCCCCACCATGCGGTCGATCATTGCCCCGCCGACATCGGGCTGCCGACCGGGCGCTGGCGCGGCAATGCCGACAGCTACACCGCCTTTTTCACCGAATGTTTCGTCGATGAAATGGCCACGCGCGCCGGAACCGACGGCTTGTCCTATCGCATGGCGATGCTCGGCGACGCGCCGCTGCTCGCGCGCTGCCTGCTGACCGCGACCAGCCTCGGCGGCTGGGAAGGCGGCGTGTCGGGGACCGCGCAGGGGCTGGCGTGCCACAGCATGCGTGGCAGCCATATCGCGCTGATGGCGACCGCGCGGCAGAGCGACAAGGGCTTGCAGGTCGAACAATTGGTCGCGGTCGTCGACGCCGGGCGCCTCGTCAATCCGGCGGTCGCGCGGCAACAGATCGAGGGCGGGTTGATCTTCGGCCTCGCCGCCGCGGTCGGCGCGACCACCGATTATGCGGGCGGCGTCGCGACCGCGCGCAAGCTCGGCCAGCTTGGCCTGCCGCGCCTGTCGCAAACCCCGCAGATCCTCGTCGAATTCGTCGACAGTGACCGCGAACCCGGCGGCCTCGGCGAAATCGCCGTGCCCGTCGTCGCGCCCGCGATCGCCAATGCGATGTTCGCCGCGACCGGCCGCCGCATTCGCCGCCTGCCCCTCTCGGCGCAGCCCCTATGACCC
>NZ_SCMU01000044.1 GCF_005503695.1 Sphingopyxis sp. 2PD | reverse complement strand
CCTGTGCCCCTCCACCACCCTTCGGGTGGTCCCCCTCCCCCGTTGGGGGAGGATCGGCTACGTCCGCTTCCGGCCGTTACCTGCCCCCCTACCCCAGCACCCAGTTCCGCCGCGGATAGCCTTGCGCCCACAGCAGCGCGGTCAGGTCATGATGCCGCACCACCGCCGCCGCGGCCTCGCCCGCCGCGGGGTGCGGGTAGTATCCGACCCCCAGCCCGGCCGACGTGATCATCGGAATATCGTTCGCACCGTCACCCACCGCCAGCGTGTCGGCAAGCGGCAGGCCGTGCTTCGCCGCCTCGGCCTTCAGCGTCTCCAGCTTTGCGGCGCTGTCGACGATCGGCTCGATCACCCGGCCGGTCAGCTTGCCGTCCTTTATCTCCAATTCGTTCGCCAGCACCTTGTCAAACCCGATCGCTTCGCCGACCGGCCCCGCGAACGGCATGAAGCCCCCCGACACCAGCACCGACCACGCGCCATGCGCCTTCATCGTCTGCACCAAAGTCCGCGCGCCGCGCGTCAGCTTCACCCGCTCCATCCGGCATTCGACCAGGGTCGCCTCGGGCATCCCCGCCAGCAACCCGACCCGCTCGACCAGCGCCGCGCGGAAATCCAGCTCGCCGCGCATGGCGCGCTCGGTGATCGCCGCAATCTCGGGCTTCAGCCCCGCATAATCGGCGAGTTCGTCGATGCACTCGACGGTGATCATCGTCGAATCCATGTCGGCGATGATCAGTTTCTTGGTGCGGTCGCCCTGCGGCTGCACGATCGTGTCGAGCGATCCATGGTCCATCAGCGCCAGTTCCTTGCGCGCGCTGACCAGGCTGCCGTGAAAGACGATATCGGCGGCGTCGCCCTCGTCGAGCCAGTGCGGCGCGCCGACGTCATGGCCGGTTGCGTCGAGCCGATCGATCGCTTCGCGAACCACCTCGTCGGTCAGCTTTCCGGCTGCTATCAGCGTCGCGACGAACATGGCTGCTCCTTTATCCTCTTTCGGCCCAAGGCCTCCTGTCGCACTTATCGCCGGACCCACCGCCAGCGGCAAGAGCGCATTGGCGGTGGCGGTGGCAAAAGCCGTCGGGGGCGTCGTGATCAACGCCGACGCCAGCCAGGTCTATGCCGACCTCGCGATTCTCTCAGCCCGCCCGAGCGACGACGAAATGGCGGGCATCCCGCACCATCTCTTCGGCCATATCGACGCGGCTGACCCGCATAATGCCGCACGCTGGGCCGACGAAGCGCGCGCCGCGATCGCCGCCGCGCACGCCGCGGGCGACATCCCGATCCTCGTCGGCGGTACCGGCCTCCATATCCGCACCCTGCTCGACGGCATTTCCCCCATCCCCGAGATCGACCTCGACATTCGCGCCGCGGTGCGCGCCTTGCCCGTCGCCGACGCCCACGCCGCGCTCGCCCGCGAAGATCCCGATACCGCCGCCCGCCTCAATCCCGCCGACACTACCCGCATCGCCCGCGCGCTCGAAGTCGTCCGCTCGACCGGTCGCCCGCTCGGCCACTGGCACGCGGCGCATAGCGGCGGCATCGGCGACACGATCACCCTCGCCCCGCTGATCCTGCTGCCGCCGCGCGAATGGCTGCGGGGTCGCTGCGACGAGCGGCTGGTCCAGATGTTCGATCATGGCGCGATCGCCGAGGTCGAAGCGCTGCTCGCGCGCAACCTCGACCCCGACCTGCCCGCGCTGCGCGCGATCGGCGTCCCGCAAATCGCGCAATATCTGTCTGGCGCCATCGACCGCAGCGAAGCACTTACCCTGACGCAGGCCGCCACGCGCCAATATGCCAAGCGTCAATATACCTGGTTCCGCAACCAGCCACCGGCGGACTGGTCACGCCACACCGAGTCACTAAACTACGATTCTATTGATGAATTAGCAATTTTATTACGTCAAAGGCTGTTGACAGGATAGAATCATACACCTATTGCCCGCAACCCTGTTGCAGCGCACAAGCGCAGCGTTTTTGCGCCAAGAAGGAGTTTCGTCGTGACGGAAATGAGCGGTGCCGACATGGTGGTTCAGGCGCTGGTCGACCTCGGGGTCGATACGGTGTTCGGCTATCCGGGCGGCGCGGTGCTTCCGATCTACGACGCGCTTTTCAAGCACCCGACGATCAAGCACATCCTCGTCCGCCACGAACAGGCCGCGACCCACGCCGCCGAGGGCTATGCGCGCTCGACGGGCAAGCCCGGCGTCGTGCTCGTCACCTCGGGCCCCGGCGCGACCAATGCGGTCACGGGGATTACCGACGCATTGCTCGACTCGATCCCGATGGTCGTGCTCACCGGGCAGGTGCCGACGACGCTGATCGGCACCGACGCGTTCCAGGAATGCGACACCGTCGGCATCACGCGCCACTGCACCAAGCATAATTATCTGGTGATGGACCCCGACCGGCTCGGCCCGATCCTGCACGAGGCCTTTTACATCGCGACCCACGGCCGCCCCGGCCCGGTGGTCATCGACATTCCGAAAAACGTCCAGGTCGCAACCGGCACCTATTCGATCCCAAACCGGATCGACCATAAAAGCTATCGCCCCCAGGTCGATCCCGACGCCGCCGCGATCACCCAGGCCGCCGCGATGATCGCCGCCGCCGAGCGCCCGATCTTCTACACCGGCGGCGGGGTCATCAACGCCGGCCCCGACGCCAGCGCGGCGCTGCGCCAGCTGGTCGCGCTCACCGGCGCGCCGGTCACCTCGACGCTGATGGGGCTCGGTGCTTTCCCGGCGGACGATGACAAGTGGCTCGGCATGCTCGGCATGCACGGCACCTATGAATCGAACATGGCGATGAACCGCGCCGACCTGATCATTGCAGTCGGCGCGCGCTTCGACGACCGCGTCACCGGCCGCCTCGACGCTTTCTCGCCCGATTCCAAAAAGATCCACATCGACATCGACAGAAGCTCGATCAACAAGATCGTCCCCGTCGACCTCGCGATCGTCGGCGATGCCGGGCGCGCGCTCGATGCGCTGATCGCCGTGTGGGGCGACAAGGGTTATAAGGCGCGCGACCTCGGCGAATGGTGGCGCCGCATCGACGGCTGGCGCGCCACCCGCTGCCTCGACTTTCCCGAAAAGAAAGAGGATGGCGCCGAAATCATGCCGCAGCGCGCGGTCAAGGCGCTGTTCGACGCAACCCGCGGCCGCGATCCGATCATCACCACTGAAGTCGGCCAGCACCAGATGTGGGCGGCGCAGCATTTCCATTTCGACAGCCCCAACCGCTGGCTCACCAGCGGCGGACTCGGCACGATGGGCTATGGTTTCCCGGCCGCGGTCGGCGCGCAGATCGCGCACCCCGACCGCCTCGTCATCTGCGTCGCGGGCGAAGCCTCGCTCCAGATGAACATCCAGGAAATGGGCACCGTCAGCCAGTACCGCCTGCCGGTGAAGATCTTCATCCTCAACAATCAGTGGATGGGCATGGTCCGCCAGTGGCAGGAACTCACCTACGAAAGCCGCTATTCGAACAGCTATTCGGACAGCCTGCCCGATTTCGTGAAGCTCGCCGACGCCTATGGCTGGACCGGCATCCGCATCGACAATCTGGGCGAACTGGCGGACGGCATCCAGCGGATGATCGATACCCCCGGCCCGGTGATCGTCGACTGCCGCGTCGCGCAGCTCGCCAACTGCTTCCCGATGATCCCCTCGGGCGCTGCGCACACCGACATGATCCTCCAGCCGAACGACATCACCGGCACGATGGACGACGAAGCGAAAGCACTGGTCTAAGCCGATGAAAATCCACACCGAAGCGGGCGAGCGCCATGTGCTCGCCGTCACCGTCGATAACGAAGCCGGCATTCTTGCCAAGATCACCGGGCTGTTTTCGGCGCGCGGCTATAATATCGAAAGCCTGACCGTCGCCGACATCAGCGCCGATCATGCCTTGTCGCGCATTACCATCGTCACCAGCGGCCCGCCCGCGGTGATCGACCAGATCATCGCCCAGCTCGACCGGCTCGTTCCCGTCCACTCGGTCACCGACCTTGCCGACGGCGGCGCGCATGTCGAACGCGAGATCGCGCTCGTGAAGGTCGCGGGCACCGGCGACAAGCGCATCGAGGCGCTGCGCATGGCCGACGTCTTCCGCGCCAAGGTCGTCGACACGACGCTCACCAGCTTCATCTTCGAAATCACCGGGACGAGCGACAAGGTCGACCGCTTCATCGCGCTGATGCGCGAATGCGGGCTGGTCGAGGTCGGCCGCACCGGCGTCGTCGCCATCGCCCGCGGGTCGGAGGCGCTCTAGAGTTTACGTTTAGGGTCTCAACGATCGTCACCCCGGACTTGATCCGGGGTCCCGCTCAGCAACGTGAGAAGCGGGACCCCGGATCAAGTCCGGGGTGACGAAAGAGGAATAGGGAAGAATGACATGCAGGTTTATTACGATCGCGACGCCGACCAGGATCTGATCAAGGGCAAGAAGGTCGCCGTCGTCGGCTACGGCAGCCAGGGTCACGCGCACGCGCAGAACATGCGCGACAGCGGCGTCAAAGAAGTCGCGATCGCGCTCCGTCCCGGCTCGGCAACCGCCAAGAAGGCCGAAGCCGCGGGCTTCAAGGTGCTTTCCAACAAGGAAGCCGCCGAATGGGCCGACGTGATCATGATCGCCGCCCCCGACGAGCATCAGGCGAAAATCTACGCCGACGACATCGGCCCGAACATGAAGCCCGGCGCCGCGCTCGCCTTCGCGCACGGCCTCAATATCCATTTCGGCCTGATCGAAGCCCGCCCCGATATCGACGTCTTCATGGTCGCCCCCAAGGGACCCGGCCACACCGTGCGCAGCGAGTATCAGAAGGGCGGCGGCGTCCCCTGCCTGATCGCGGTCGCACAGGAAGCGAATGGCAACAGCGGCAACGGCCACGCCAAGGCGCTCGCACTCAGCTACGCCAGCGCCGTCGGCGGGGGCCGCAGCGGCATCATCGAAACCACCTTCAAGGAAGAGTGCGAAACCGACCTCTTCGGCGAGCAGGCGGTGCTTTGCGGCGGCATCACCCACCTGATCCAGGCGGGTTTCGAAACGTTGGTCGAGGCGGGCTACGCCCCCGAAATGGCCTATTTCGAATGCCTCCACGAAACCAAGCTGATCGTCGACCTGCTCTATGAAGGCGGCATCGCGAACATGCGCTATTCGATCTCGAACACCGCCGAATATGGCGACATCAAGACCGGCCCGCGCATCATCACCGCAGAAACCAAGGCCGAAATGAAGCGCGTCCTCCAGGACATCCAGTCGGGCCGCTTCGTCAAGGATTTCGTGCTCGACAACCAGGCCGGCCAGCCCGAACTGAAAGCCAGCCGCAAGGCCGCCGCCGCGCACCCGATCGAAAAGACCGGCGCCGAACTGCGCGCGATGATGCCGTGGATCGCCAAGAACAAGCTGGTCGACAAGGCGGTGAACTGACGGGAACGATCCTCCCTGTGGCCGCAGGCCATGGGGAGGTGGCAGCGCGAAGCGCTGACGGAGGGGCAATAACGCGACGCCGCGGCCCCTCCACCATATGCTTCGCGAACGGTCCCCCTCCCCATGGCTTCGCGACAGGGAGGATCAGGCACAAGCAGACCCCGAGACCCTTCCGCATCGGCAGCCAAAACGCTAACGACCGACCATGTCGTCCCCCCTCCCCTTCGCCTGCCGATGCGGCGCCGTCACCGGCACCTTGCTCGATGTCGGCCCGGATCAGGGTGACCATGTCGTCTGCCATTGCACCGACTGCCAGGATCTGACGCGCCACCTTGGCCATGCCGAGCATGTGCTCGATGCGCATGGCGGCAGCGCGCTCTACCAGTCGCGCTGCGCGCGCCTGCGGCTCGACACCGGCCGCGATCAGCTCGCCTGCGTCCATCTCACCGACAAGCCGACGCTGCGCTGGTACGCCGTCTGCTGCGGCATGCCGCTGTTCAACACCTATGCGAACGGCAAGCTGCCCTATATCACCACCCAGCTCGCCGCCTGCGATCCCGCGACGCGGCACACGCTGATCGGCCCGCCGCGCGGCCATCTCTTCACCGACGACGGCATCGGCGATACCAGCGCGCTGCCCAGGATGAGCATGGGCAAACTGATGCGCCGCTTCTTCCCGCGCATGCTCCGCGACCTCCTCTCGGGCGACCGCCGCCGCTGCCCGCTTTTCGACCCCAAGACCCTCGAACCGATCGCCACGCCCCGCCGCCTGACCGCCGAAGAACGGCAGGCGCTGCGCGGCAGTCACCGCACAGACTAGGAAATTTCGTCAGCGCGGCGAAAGCGGGATCCCCGCCATCGTGGGCGTGACCAGAGAAAGAAATCCATGGCGCCCTCTCCCTTCGCCGCCCATCACGCCGACCTCGCGGCGCTCGCGCACGACAACCGCCGCCGCGCCCTCGCGCCGCGCACCGGCCGCGACTTTGCCTCGAACGACTATCTCGGGCTCGCCGACAGCGACGCGATGCGCGACGCGCTCGCCGCCGGGATCGCGCGCGGGCTTCCCACCGGCTCGGGCGGCTCGCGCCTGCTGCGTGGCAACCATCCCGAACATGAAGCGCTCGAAGCGCACGCCGCGCGCCATTATGGCAGCGAGGCGGCGCTGTTCTTTCCCACCGGCTTCGCCGCCAACGCCGCGCTGTTCGCGGCGCTGCCGCAGCGCGGCGACCTTGTCGTCCACGACGAGCTGATCCACGCCAGCGCCCACGACGGCATGAAGCTCGGCCGCGCCGGGACCGTCGCCGCCGCGCACAACGACGCGCAGGCGTTCGACGACATCATCACCGGCTGGCGCGCCGGCGGCGGCACGGGAACGCCGTGGATCGCGGTCGAAAGCCTCTATTCGATGGACGGCGACCGCGCCCCGCTCGCCGCGCTCGCCGCCGTCGCCGACCGCCACGACGCGATCCTCGTCGTCGACGAAGCCCACGCCACCGGCGTATTCGGTCCCGGCGGCGCCGGGCTCGCATACGGTTTGGCGCGCCGCAACAATCTGATCACCCTTCACACCTGCGGCAAGGCGCTGGGGGCCGAAGGTGCGTTGCTCTGCGCCCCCGCCATCGCCTGCGACTTCCTCGTCAACCGCGGCCGCCCGTTCATCTTCTCGACCGCCCCCTCGCCGCTCATGGCGTGGCTGGTGCGGCAGGCGATCGAGATCGTCGCGACCGAGCCCGAACGGCAGGCGCGCCTGCACGCCGTCGTTCGCCATGCTGCCGAACGCCTCGTCCCGCTCGGCGTCCCGGCC
The DNA here is from genome assembly GCF_005503695.1 of Sphingopyxis sp. 2PD. GTDB lineage: Bacteria > Pseudomonadota > Alphaproteobacteria > Sphingomonadales > Sphingomonadaceae > Sphingopyxis. The sequence goes on along the minus strand of NZ_SCMU01000044.1, from coordinate 8,941 downwards.
AGCGGCACACAAATCCTGCCCGTCGTCATCGGCGACAACCAGCGCACGATGCGGATCGCCGCGACGTTGCGCGATGCGGGTTTCGACATCCGCGGCATCCGCCCGCCGACCGTTCCCCACGGCACCGCCCGGCTACGCATCGCGATCACGCTGAATGTCGACGAAGCCGACGTCGATGCCATGGCCGACGCGCTGGCGGCGGCGATGGCCGCGGCATGACCCGCTTCGTCGTCACCGGCACCGACACCGGCATCGGGAAAACGATCTTCGCCGCCGCGCTCGCGGGCGCAACCGGCGCGCCATATTGGAAGCCAATCCAGGCAGGGCTAGACGACGAAACCGACAGTGAGACGGTCGCCAGACTCCTACCTGTCGCGCAGCGATGGGCAGGGGGACCGCCGCGAAGCGGTGGTGGAGGGGCGACGACGGTGCCTGAAAGCCCCTCCGTCAGTCCTGCGGACTGCCACCTCCCCATTGCTGCGCAACAGGGAGGAAACATCCTTCCCGAAGCCTATCGCCTCGTCACCCCCGCCTCGCCACACATCGCCGCCGAGATCGACGGCGTCACGATCGACCTCGACCGGCTCACCCCGCCCCCCGGCGACCTGATCGTCGAAGGCGCGGGCGGCGCGCTCGTCCCGGTGACGCGCACGACCCTCTACGCCGACATCTTCGCGCGCTGGCAAATCCCCGTCATCGTCTGCGCCCGCACCGCGCTCGGCACGATCAATCACAGCCTGCTGACGATCGAGGCACTGCGCGCGCGCGGCGTCCCCATCCACGGCCTCGCCTTCCTCGGCGACGCCGTGGAGGACAGCGAGGCGATCATCGCGGCAATCGGCGGTGTCCGCCGCCTGGGCCGCCTGCCGATCGTCGATCCGCTGACGCCGGAAAATCTGGCGGCGGCGTTTAACGCGAATTTCGATCTCACGGACTTCCAATAGACAATCGTCATCCCGGCGAAGGCCGGGATCTCGCCGGTGCGTTTTCCCGACAGGGTGAGATCCTGGCTTTCGCCGGGATGACGGAATTGAGTAAGGCCCAGGCCATGACCACCAACCATTCCCCCATCTGGCACCCCTTCACCCAGCATGGCCTCGGCGACGCCATCCCGCTGATCGCCCGCGGCGACGGTGCGCGGCTTTACGACGCCGACGGCAACCACTGGATCGACGCCATCTCCAGCTGGTGGGTCACCACCCACGGTCACGCGCACCCGCGCATCATGGCCGCGATCCGCGCCCAGTCCGAAAAGCTCGACCAGCTCATCTTCGCGGGCTGGACCCACGAACCCGCCGAAAGCCTTGCCGCCGAACTGGTCCGCATCACGCCCGATCCGCTCACCCGCGTCTTCTTCTCGGACTCGGGTTCGACCAGTGTCGAGGTCGCGCTCAAAATGGCGCTCGGCTATTGGTATAACATCGGCGAACCACGCCACCGCATCCTCGTCCTCGAACATAGCTATCATGGCGACACGATCGGCACGATGTCGGTCGGCGAGCGCGGCGTGTATAACCGCGCCTGGCAGCCTTTGCTGTTCGACGTCGACACCATCCCCTTTCCGCACGAGGGGCTTGAGCAAGCCACCCTCGACGCGCTCGAAGCGGCGTGCGCAGCCAAACCCGCGGCCTTCATCGTCGAACCGCTGATCCTCGGCGCGGGCGGCATGCTCATTTATGCGCCATGGGTGCTCGCCGAAATGCGCAGCATCTGCGCGCGCCACGGCGTCCTCTTCATCGCCGACGAGGTGATGACCGGCTGGGGGCGCACCGGCACCCGCTTCGCCTGCGACCAGGCGGGGGTGATCCCCGACATCATGTGCCTCTCCAAAGGCCTCTCCGGCGGCAGCCTGCCGCTCGCGGTCACGCTCTGCATCGAGCCGATCTTCGCGGCGCATTATTCGACCGACCGCGCCAAAACCTTCTATCATTCCAGCAGCTACACCGCGAACCCGATCGCCTGCGCCGCCGCAGTCGCCAATCTCGAAATCTGGCGCGACGAACCGGTGCAGGGGCGCATCGACGCGCTCGCCGACGCACAGGCGGCGCATCTCGCGCTGCTCGGCCACGACCCGCGCATCGCGGGCCCCCGCCGCCTCGGCACCATCGCCGCGCTCGACATCGTCGTCCCCGACGGCGGCTATCTGTCCAACCTCGCCCCGCGCCTGATCGCCTTCTACCGCGACCACGGCATCCTCCTCCGCCCGCTCGGCAACACGCTGTATGTGATGCCGCCCTATTGCATCACGGCAGAGGAACTGGCGCAGGTGTGGGATGCGATCAGGGCGTCGCTGGAGGTGATATAGAGATGGCAGCTAACGACCGATAGCGGACATAGCCGATCCTCCCCCAACGGGGGAGGGGGACCACCCGAAGGGTGGTGGAGGGGCACAGGCGGTTTGCGCTGCGCTGGGCTGAAAGAACCAAGCTTTACGGGAACGTAGCAGGGGCGCACGACTTCGGCGGCAAGACAAACCGATGGTGCCCCTCCACCAGCTTCGCTGGTCCCCCTCCCCGTTCCGGGGAGGATCGGCTCGTCCGCTCCCCCCTTAGCAGACATCGACCTCACCCCCCAAATTTCGCATCCGCCGGCACCACCGCCCAATTCTTCTCCGCCGCCGCAATATAGCCCGCGCGGTCCTCGTCCCACTTCGCCTTCACCGCCTGATTGAAGTTCAGGTACAGCTTCCCATCGACCACCGCATAAGCCAGCGGGTCGCCCGGCGCGAGATAGCCGCGCGCCATCGCCCACGCGCAATGCCCGCCATAGCGCGGCATGAACGCTTCGGGATTGGCGGCAAAGCGCGCCGCATTGGCGGCGTTGGCGAAATGATAGACCGCGCCGTCATGCGCGACCGCGAAATCGGCGTCGCCCTTCACCGGCACCCCGTCGCCGTCGAAATAGCTCACCGCATCATAGCCGCTGACCGCAACATTGCCGCCTTCGACCCCGACATAGACCGGGGCGGCATAAGCCTGCGGGGTAAAGGCCGCGAGCGACAGCGGCGCCGTAGCCGCCGCGAGCAGAAAGAACAGGGCTTGGTTTTTCACGATCGATCTCCATCCGGGTCGAACGGCCCGATGCCGCCGCCCTTCGCTCCCAATTCGCGGCCAGGGCGCAAAGGGTTACGCGGACAGGTTCGGCTTAGGTTCATCTGCACGCTTCATGCTAAACGGCAGCGACAGCGGGTCCGCGACAGCGACCGGGAAGGCGATGAACGACGATGAACAAGGCCGGCCTTCTCCTCCCCCTTCTCGCCGCGCTCTCCCTCGCCATGCCCGCCGCGGCGCAGGACGACAGCCTCGCCCAATCGGCGCAGCCGCCGCAGCGCACCTCGGTGCTCTACACCTATGGCGACGAACCCTGTCCCGAGCCCGAGGGCAATGAAATCGTCGTCTGCGCGCAGCAGCCCGAATCCGAACGCTATCGGGTGCCCAAGGAACTGCGCGAGGAACTGAAGGACGATGCGCCGGTCGGCGGCGGCAGCTGGGCGTCAAAGGTCGAAGGCTATGACAATATTGCCCGCCAGACGCGCCCCGACAGCTGCTCGCCGGTTGGCAGCTATGGCTACACCGGCTGCGCCGCGCTGGCGCTGCGCCAATGGTTCGAGGCGCGCCGCGCCCGCTGACGCGATTCCTCGCAAGAATTTACCGTAGCCCTGAGCCTGTCGAAGGGCGTCTCTCGCCGATAAGCGCCCCCTTCGACTGCCTTGCAGGCGCTCAGGACAGGCTTCGACAGGCTCAGGGCTACGGTGCACGGGCTGCGGATCGCAGCGGACGCACAGAACACGGAACCATGCAGCGAAACGCAGCGTTTCCAGCCTCGTGATTGACCGCCACGCCGCGCGCGGCCTAGCTTGCGCGCACCCCCAACAGGAGATCATGTTCATGCGCCGCATCATCCCGCTCGCCGCCCTCGCCGCCGCCGTCGTCGCGGTTCCCGTCGTCGTCGCCCAAAGCCCCGGGATGCCGGGCGCCCCCGACAAGTCGCGCGTCGCCGCGGGCACCTATGCCGCCGACGCGGGGCACACGATGGTGGTCTGGGAAGTCGATCATTTCGGCTTCAGCGATTATAGCGGCATCTTCGGCGACGTCACCGGCACGCTCGTCATCGACCCCGCCAATCCCGCCGCGTCCAGGGTCGATGTGACGATTCCGGTCGCCAAGGTCACCACCGCCAGCAGCGGCCTCACCGGCCACCTTCTCCGCGCGGGCAAGGACGGCGGCAAGCCCGACTTCTTCGGCCCCGCCCCCGCCGACGCCAAATTCGTGTCGACCCGCGTCGTCTTGGGCGACGACGGCGACGAGGCGAAGGTCACCGGCAATCTGACCCTCAACGGCGTCACCAAGCCGGTCACCCTCGACGTCGATTTCCACGGCGCCGGGACCAACCCCTACAACAAGAAAGCCACCGTCGGCTTCAACGCCGAAACCACGATCCGCCGCAGCGATTTCGGCATCACCTACGGCATTCCCGCGGTCAGCGACGAAGTCGAACTCGAAATCCACGCCGCGTTCGAAAAGCAGTAAGCTTTCTTTTCGTCACCCCGGCGTAGGCCGGGGTCTCGCCGGTGCGGCCACGCGCGACGGCGATATTCCAGCTTGCGCCGGAATGACGGGAACGCACCCCAATCTGTCACACGCGCCGGGTAAAAACGGGGGCGGGATCTCACCGGTCCCGCCCCTTTTGCGAGGAGTGCGTGTGATGAGCGAACTGGTACGCGAAATTGTCGACGTGAACGCCTTCATCGGCGGCGACGAGGAAAATCCGCTGCTGACCGTCGAGGCCGAAGGGCTGACCCCGACCGCGGGCTGGACCAGTGTCCGGCTCGACCCGCACGTCTATGTCAGCCCGCCCGAAGACGGGGTGCAGGACTTCGACCTTGTCGGCGACCGGCCAGTCAGCGGCGACGAGGGCGACATGGCGGCGGTCGAGGCGGCATGGGAAGGACCGCTCCCCGAATGGCTGATCGCGGTGCGCGTCCATGCCGTCGACAATATGATTGAGGACGAGATTTTCGAGCCGTGGGACGAGGACGCCGACGACGCCGCGAGCGAGGCCGCCTGACCCACCCGCTTTCCGGTCCCCTGGACTGCGCCGGGCCCTATGCCCCCTCTTGGGTTGGCACCGCGGCCCGGCGGCATTTTCGGTTCATCGCGGGGCCAGCATCGCGGGCGTAACCTCCCCCCAACCAAGGGAGGACCATCATGCGTATCCTGCTGCTCGCCGCCGCATTCGCCGCCACCCCCGCGCTCGCGCAAGCCAACCCGCAAATCGACTATCCCGCCTTCCAGACGCTCACTGCCGGCGTCGCGCCCGCGCGGGCCAGTCGCCTGCTCGCCTTCGACGCGTTCAAGGCCGAAGCCGCCAAGCCCGGCACCCTCCTCCTCGACGCGCGCTCCAGCGACGCTTTCCGCCGCGGGCATATCAAGGGCGCGGTCAACCTGCCGCTGACCGACTTTACCGCGGACAGCCTCGCCGCGGTGATCGGCGCCAACCCCGACCGCCCTATCCTCATCTATTGCAACAATAATTTCCGCAACAATGTCGCCCCGGTGCCGGTCAAGGCGGCCGCGCTCGCGCTCAATATCCAGACCTTCATCAACCTCGTCGGCTATGGCTATCCCAATGTGTACGAGCTCGCCGACGTCGTCGATTTCAATGATCCCCAGGTGGAGTGGGTGAAGGGATAACACCCCGCCCACGCAATTTTCCCACTCCCCCCTTGCCAAGCGCGACATTTTGCATCATTGGCACGGCCATGAGCGGCAACGCCCTTCTTCTTCTGCGACTTACACGCCCTTGGGCGTGACACTGGCTGCGCGTTAGTCGCGGCCACCCGCCCAAGGGTCCGACCGACACACAGCGCCACCACCGGAAGAAGTTAGCTCACCATGACCATGCTCCGCGATCCGTCCGCGAAATATAGCCCCTTCCCGCAGGTTCCGCTCGCGACCCGCGAATGGCCCGCCCGCGTCACCACCGCGGCGCCGATCTGGCTCTCGACCGACCTTCGCGACGGCAACCAGTCGCTGATCGACCCGATGGATGCCGAGAAAAAGACCCGCTTCTTCGACCTGCTCGTGCGCATCGGGTTCAAGGAGATCGAGGTCGGCTTTCCCGCCAGCGGCGCGACCGACTTCGACTATATCCAGAACCTCGTGCGCTCGGGCCGCATCCCGGAGGGCGTCACTCCGCAGGTGCTGACGCAGAGCCGCGCCGACCTCATCCGCACCAGCTTCGACAGCCTGGAGGGCGCGAAAACCGCGATCGTCCACGTTTATAACGCGGTCAGCCCGGCGTGGCGCAAGATCGTCTTCGGCATGGAGATGGACGAGATCAAGGGCATCGCGATCGAGGGCGCAAAGCAGCTCCGCGACAATGCCGCGCGCCTCCCCGGCACCGACTGGCGCTTCGAATATAGCCCCGAAACCTTCTCGACCGCCGAGCTCGATTTCAGCATCGCGTGCTGCGAAGCGGTGATGGACATCCTCCAGCCCACCGCCGACAAGCCGATCATCCTCAACCTGCCCGCCACGGTCGAGGCCGCGACGCCGAACATCTACGCCGACCAGATCGAATATTTCTGCAAGAACCTTCCGAACCGCGACCGCGCGATCATCTCGCTGCACACCCACAACGACCGCGGCACCGGCGTCGCCGCGGCCGAGCTTGGCCTGCTCGCGGGCGCCGACCGCATCGAGGGCTGTTTGTTCGGCAATGGCGAGCGCACCGGCAACACCTGCCTCGTCACCATCGCGCTCAACATGTACACGCAGGGCGTCGACCCCGCGCTCGACTTCTCGAACATCGACGAAGTCATCCAGACGGTCGAATATTGCAACAACCTGCCCGTCCACCCGCGCCACCCCTATGGCGGCGAGCTGGTGTACACCGCCTTTTCGGGCAGCCATCAGGACGCGATCAAGAAGGGCTTCGCCGCGCGCGACCGCCAGAATGACGAACGCTGGGAAGTCCCTTATCTGCCCATCGACCCCGCCGACCTCGGCCGCAGCTATGAAGCGGTGATCCGCGTCAACAGCCAGTCGGGCAAGGGCGGCGTCGCCTGGGTGCTCGAACAGGACAAGGGGCTGAAACTGCCCAAGAAAATGCAGGCCAGCTTCAGCCACGTCGTGCAAGCCCTCGCCGACCAGACGAGCCGCGAACTCGGCGCCGAAGACATCTGGCACGCGTTCGAAGGCCAATATCTCGCCACATCGGGCAAGCGCTTCCAGCTCGTCGACTGGTCGGAGACGCACAGCGGCGCCGACCGCATCTTCGCCGGCAAGCTCACCATCGACGGCACCCCGCGCAGCGTCAGCGGCCGCGGCAACGGCCTGATGTCGAGCGTCATCGCGGCCTTGAGCGAAAGCGGCGGCCCGGTGATGGACATCGTCGACTATAGCGAGCACGCAATCGGCCAGGGCAGCAATGTGCAGGCCGCGGCGTACGTGGAGTGCCGCACGGCGGACGGCAAAAGCCTGTTCGGGTGCGGGCTGGATACCGACGTGGCGACGGCGAGTGTGCGGGCGATCCTCAGCGCGGCAAATGCGGCTTAAGCATTAGCCGTCCGCGCTTTCTCCAATGTCGTTAAGGAGCGGTTCCAACTGGCTTACCGTCATGGGCCATTCCTTGATAGCGTCTCGATAGTTCGTGGAAGCTGCCAAGTAGACAAGCAGCACTGATGGCTGAGAGAATATCGGATTTCTCTCAGCTAAATGATCTCGAATCTTTTGAGGTATATAAGGCTTTGATTTTACAAGAGCATCCACCTGTTGCGCAAACTCGCTCGTGAAAAACTTTTCAAACGATCCCGCTAGAAGTCCCTCGATTGCGTTCGGCTTCGGCGCTACCCCGACGACGGCTTGATAGACGTCAGACGCCTTCCGAGTAAGTTCTCTAACAGAGGCAAGCGCCTTGTTCACGTCCTCAGTGACACGTTCAAAATAGTCGTTCGTAGCCTCCAGCAAAGCCATGCTCTTCGCAGCATTTCTTTGCATAATTGGCGTCGCAGCGATTTGAGGCTTATATATAGTATCATGCGTCAGTTCGCTATACGCATGCTGAAGTATCGTCTTAATCTGTACTTCACATGGAATATCTTTCGGTACGACTATTTTTCCACAGGAAAATTCTTCATTTGGTCGAACGACGTAGTGCAATGCAGCGTAGTCAAATTCGATTGGCCTCGCCTTTCGCTCCTCTTCATGATCCCGGTCTTTCGAGAGAGACCATCCTCGGATTGATGTCAGGACCTCCTGAACCAGCTTCATGTCGGAACCCAGTAGGACGACAAACCGAACGCCGACCTTGTCAGTTATATCGTCATATGGGTTCTGATAGTTTTTTCCCGGTCTGTAAAACGCCTTTTCAATCAGCTTGTGGCCCTCCTTCAACCGAGGCACCACCGGGATCTTCAGAAAGTAGTCCACTTCGACCGGCAATCGTCCGCGCAACCCATCCTTGATCGCGTCGGCAATGGAATGCCCCCACGCTAGGTAGGCGTCCTTTTCGACGCCCCAACGATCCAGCAGATCTCTTTCCCGTGTCATTCCGGATTTTCGATCTCACCCTTGATGGTGATCCGCGTGACAATGCCACCATCGGCTTCGACAGTCTCCATGGTCACCATTTCAGCAAAAGCCTGAGGCGGTCCAGACAGCGTGACCTTGTTCCCAAACCTAACATGGCGCAGCTTCAGATTTCCTTGAACCTCCCGCAGATCCTTATCGACTGCTCGTGCTGGGAATCCCTGCCCTCGCATAAATGCGACGTAATTGTCCGCCACGTCATTGGGGAGATAATTGTCTGCAAACTGCTGGACCTGAATTGACGTGCTCCCCTGAAATGTGACCGATTTTGAGTAGAGTCCGACACGAAGGAGTCGGACAGAATGAAGCGAAGCAGGTTCAGCGAAGAGCAGATCATCGCGATATTGAAG
>NZ_SCMU01000043.1 GCF_005503695.1 Sphingopyxis sp. 2PD | reverse complement strand
TAGCAGTGGAGCACGACTTCGGCGGCAAGGCAAACCGATGGTGCCCCTCCACCAGCTTCGCTGGTCCCCCTCCCCGTTCCGGGGAGGATCGCTCCGTCCGCTCTTCACCCCAAAGCAGCCCACCCCGCATCCACCCGCCCGCGCACTCATTGACCCCGCGTTAACCATTGTCGGTCATAGCTTTGCGGTCAAATTTGAGGTGGGTGCGCGCATGAAATATGATCCGATCAATCCAGCGGGGCCGGTGCTCGACCAGTCGGTCGCAAGCGACTGCGGCGAACTGGCCGTGGGGTGCAGCGAAGCGGCGGGGCGCATCAAGCGTGCGACGGGGCAGATGGACCGCCAGATCGACGAGCTCGGGCGGCTCGAGGATTTTGTCGTCAGCCTGGAATCCGACCAGCGCCAGATTGCCGATTCGACCGACGAGGCAAAATTGCTGTCGGCGCGTGCGTGCGAACAGCTTGATGCCGGGGCCGAACGCGTCAACGGCGCGGTCACCGAATTTCGCGCGGTCATCGACCTCGTTGCGCGGCTCGGTACCCATGTCACCAATTTTGCCGCGGTGATGGAACAGGTGCAGCAGGTCAGCCAGTCGATCGAACAGATTGCCAAGACCACAAACATGCTGGCGCTGAACGCCGCGATCGAGGCCGAGCGCGCCGGCGATGCCGGGCGCACATTTGCGGTCGTCGCCGCCGAGGTCAAAAAGCTGGCGCAGAACACGCGCGGCGCGACCGACGAAATCCGCCGCAGCATCGGCAGCCTCGCCGCCGAAGCGAGCGGGCTGGTCACCGAAATCCAGGCCGGGGTCGAACAGTCGAGCCGCGCCGAGGCACAGTTCGAAACGATCACCGACGCGCTGCACGACGCGACGCACCTCGTCGCGCTACTCGACGACCAAAGCGACCGCATCGCGCAGTCGAGCGCGATGGTCCACGCCAATGGCGCCAAAGTGCGCGAAGCGGTCGACCGTGTCGTCGGGTCGGTGCGCGATAATCGCGCGACGCTGGAGGACACGCGTACGTCGATCCTGTCGATGGAGCATGTATCGAACCGGATGTTCAACGCGGTGATCTCGGCCGGGGTGAGCCCGCAGGATTCGGCGGTCGTCGAACTCGCCGCCAAGGTGCGCGACAAATTTGTTGCGATCGCCGAACGCGCGCTGGCCAATGGCGAACTGACGATGGAGCAATTGTTCGACACCAATTACGTCCGCGTCCCGGGATCGAACCCCGAACGCTTCCGTACGACGCTTTGCGACTGGGCCGATGCAAACTGGCGGCCGTTGTTCGACGACGTCGTCGCGAACAATCCCAATGTGAAGATGTCGTCGGGCGCCGACATGAACGGCTTTCTGCCGACCCACATCAGCGAATGTTCGCGCGCGCCGACCGGCGATGTCGCGCATGACACCGCCTATTGCCGCAACGGCCGTATCCTGTTCGACGAAACCGACAAGGCGGCCAAACGCAGCAACGCGCCCTTCTTCATGGCCGTCTATCGGCAGGAGGGCGACGGCACCAACTATGTGACTGTGCGCAATTGCTACACGCCGGTGGTGATCAACGGTCGCCGCTGGGGCGACGTCGAGGTGGCATACCAGCTTTAACGCGCCGTGCCCGGCGCGGGGGGCTGGCCGGTATATTGCTCGATGGCCGGATCGATCGTCGCTCCCGCTGGCGCTTCGCTGGTCCAGATGGCAACGCTCGGCGTCAGGCCATGATCGTCGAGCAGGCCTAGCCGGACAGCTCGCATTTCAGGCCGTGCCGACGATGCGCCATAAAGCTGGGTGCCGCAGGCCGGACAAAAGGCCCAGGTCAGTTCATTCCCGCTCGCTGCGATGCGGTGGTTTGACGCGATGTCTCCTGACCAGCTGATGTCGGCGGTCTGGAAAATCGCATTATGGGTCGGCCCGCCCGATGCGAGCTTCTGACACTGGCGACACCAGCACTGACGCACCGCGACCGGCTGTCCCTCAATTCGGACCGTCACCGCGCCGCAGGCACAGCTGCCGTTATACGCCATCGCCGCGATCAGCTGCCCTGGCGCCGCGCCATGAACGCCAGCTTTTCGAACAGCATCACGTCCTGCTCATTCTTGAGCAGCGCGCCGTGGAGCGGCGGGATCGCCTTGCCGACGTCGCGGTTCTGGAGCACTTCGAGCGGCATATCCTCGTTGAGCAGCAGCTTCAGCCAGTCGATGAGCTCGCTGGTCGACGGCTTTTTCTTCAAGCCCGGAACCTCGCGCACTTCGTAGAAGATGTCCATCGCACGGCTGACCAGCGTTTTCTGGATGCCGGGGAAATGCACGTCGACGATCGCCGCCATCGTGTCGCGGTCGGGGAATTTGATGTAATGAAAGAAACAGCGGCGCAGGAAGGCGTCGGGCAGTTCCTTTTCATTGTTCGATGTGATGACCACGATCGGGCGTTCCTTCGCGGTGATCGTCTCGTCGGTCTCGTAAACATGAAACGCCATGCGATCGAGTTCCTGGAGCAGGTCGTTCGGAAACTCGATGTCGGCCTTGTCGATCTCGTCGATCAGCAGCACGGGGAGCTTCGGCGAGGTGAATGCCTCCCACAATTTGCCCTTGCGGATATAGTTGCGGATGTCGTGTACGCGTTCCTCGCCCAGCTGGCCGTCGCGCAGCCGCGCCACTGCGTCATACTCGTACAGGCCTTGCTGCGCCTTGGTCGTCGATTTGATGTTCCAGGTGATCAGCGGGGCGTCGAACGCTTTCGCGATTTCCTCGGCCAGCACAGTCTTGCCGGTGCCGGGTTCGCCCTTGACCAGCAAGGGGCGACGCAGCAGCGTCGCGGCGTTGACCGCGACCTTCAGGTCGTCGGTGGCGATATAGGCGCTGGTGCCATCAAAGCGCATTGGCTCATCTTTCCCTTAACGTGAACGTCAAGCAGGCATAGCGGGGGTGGGTGGAGGGTGCAAGCCGCCGCTTTTTCTCCCCTCCCGCTTGCGGGAGGGGCAGCGAGACTTGCAAACTTGTTTGCTAGTCGCAGCGGGGTGGGCTGGGATAGTTCGGAAGCTCGCTTCGCTCGCGCCCACCCCCAACCCCTCCCGCCTGCGGGAGGGGAATTTATGAAGTTGCCCGGCTTGCCGCGCGCGCCGCCATCAGATCCCACAGCCCGTTGTGCTGCGCGATCAGCTGCTGGGCCCCGAACACCATCGCGCGTTCGATCGCCGGACTGTCGGCGACCGTCCCGGCCAACCGGGCCGTGTCGCGCAGATCGGGCAGCGCGCAGGTCGGCGGGGTCATGTCCAGCCGCTGGGCGCTGATGTCGAGTAGGACGCGGATCGTCCGCCAGTCGAGCGTCAGCGCGATCGCGGCGCCAACGGCGCAGCCATGGCGATCCGATTCGGACAGCATGTCGATCGCCTTGCGCTGCGCGGCGACTGCGGCCTCGCATTGCGCCTGCCCCTGCGTGCTTGGCACCGGGCCGACTGCCGAGGCGATCTTGGTCAGAAAGGCGCGTTCCTGAACAAATGCGTCGGCAGCCTGGTCCATCCATTGGCGCGATGCGGGGTCGACGGCTTTGCGCGCCGCATTGTCGATGACCCCGGGGTGGCGGCCGTGAAGAAGGCACAGGAAATGGACGGCGTCGGCCAGGTTGCGCATCGCATCCGGCCCGCTCGACAAGGCCCCGGCGCGGACGTGCGAATGCGCGCCGGTGCCATTGCTGGCGACCAGCGAATCGAGCATTTCGGCGACGCCGCGCGGCTGCAGCAGGGGCTGGGTCGACTGGCTCAACGCATGTTCCTCGCCTGTGGCGCGGGCCGCAGGGGCCGGGCCGGTGAAATTCAACGCCCGGTCATAGGGCAACGTCGTAAACGTCGCGTTTATGGCCAGCACTTGATTTGTACCGGTGCTGTTTCAGTCAGGGACAGACGCAAAGGGACCGGCAAGCCCCGGGGGAAGCTTGCCGGTCCCATCGATGGCGCCCGGGGGGACGCCATCAGCGCGAAAAGGCCGGATCCGGGGAGAGGGAGTGTCCGGCCGATTCGGCTCAAGCTGCGAGGGCGAACTCCTCGGCTTTCTGGCTCGGCTGTTCAGCGGCTTCGACCGCGGCCAGCGCCGGGGTTGCGGGCGCAGCCGACTTGGCGGGGAACAGCAGGCGCGAGGCCAGCACGACGCCGCCAAGCGCGAAATAGCCGATGAAGGTCTGCACCGGGAAGAAGAACAGCGGCGCGACAAAGGCGAGGCGCAGCCACAGCGGGTTGAAGCCAAAATCCTGGCCGACGGCTTCGCAGATGCCGAAAAACGTATCGCGGCGGTTGAAAAGGTTGGAGGTTTCGTTTGCCATCTTCTTGTCTTTCCCTTGGGCTGCGAGCACTGCCCCGCGCCGATGCACCATGCATCGCAAAGGCCGTGCCAGTTTCAGCAATCTCCCGAAAATCCGAGCTTTATGGGGTCGACCATGATCGGCCGTCCGCTCTGGATCGTGAATCGATTCCCATTGGTTGGGAATGATTGCCATTTGATGGGCAGCGCCTGAACCGTTGATGAAGCGCGCCGCATCGCGTGACGACGGCTATCTGGCGTTCAAATGTGAAGATTTAAAGAGCATCGGGAGAAATATTTGTGCAGTGCAGCAAGGAGGTGGCGGCGCGGCGATGCAATGACTGGAATTGACTAATTGTGGGCGTAACGAAGAGCCAGCCTCTCTCCTTTAGGGGAGGGGCAACGAAGACTTGGCAGCTTGCTGCCTGGTCGTAGTGGGGTGGGGGCCATCGGCCTTGCGCAAGGCCGATGGCCCCCACCCGCTGCGACTAGCGAACAAGGTCGCAAGTCTCGCTGCCCTCCCCTGAAGGGGCGGGCGTGATCATGTCCATTAGTCCGCTCCCCACCCCACAGCGCACAACAAAAGGGCGGCCCGTTACCGGACCGCCCTTGATGTCTCTTCGCGCAACCTGCGCTTACTGGTCGAGGAACGACCGCATCTTGCGCGACCGCGACGGGTGCTTCAGCTTGCGCAGCGCCTTCGCCTCGATCTGGCGGATACGTTCGCGGGTCACGCTGAACTGCTGGCCGACTTCCTCCAACGTGTGATCGGTGTTCATGCCGATACCGAAGCGCATGCGCAGCACGCGCTCCTCGCGCGGGGTGAGCGATGCCAGCACGCGGGTGACGGTTTCTTTCAGGTTCGACTGCACCGCCGCATCGACCGGGATCACCGCATTCTTGTCTTCGATGAAATCGCCGAGGTGGCTGTCTTCCTCGTCGCCGATCGGCGTTTCGAGGGAAATCGGCTCCTTGGCGATCTTCATCACCTTGCGGACCTTTTCGAGCGGCATCGACAGCCGCTCGGCCATTTCCTCGGGCGTCGGCTCGCGGCCGCTTTCGTGGAGGAACTGGCGGCTGCAGCGGACCAACTTGTTGATCGTCTCGATCATGTGGACCGGGATCCGGATCGTGCGCGCCTGGTCGGCGATCGAGCGGGTGATCGCCTGACGGATCCACCAGGTCGCATAAGTCGAGAACTTGTAACCCCGGCGATACTCGAACTTGTCGACCGCCTTCATCAGGCCGATATTGCCTTCCTGGATGAGGTCGAGGAACTGCAGGCCGCGGTTCGTATATTTCTTGGCGATCGAGATCACGAGGCGCAGGTTCGCCTCGACCATTTCCTTCTTGGCGATGCGCGCCTCGCGCTCGCCCTTCTGGACCATGTTCACGACGCGGCGGAATTCGGTCAGGCTCATGCCCGCCGCCTGCGCGATTTCCGAAATCTCGATGCGGATGCGATCGACCGCGCCCGCTTCGTTGTCGGCAAAGGCGGCCCATTTCTTGTCGATCCCGCTGACGCTCTCGATCCAATTTTCTTCGAGCTCGCGCCCGATATAATTGTCGAGGAACGCCTTGCGCGGCACCTTGTGGCGCTCGGCGAGGCGCAGCATCTGGCCGCCGAGCGCCGTCAGGCGGCGGTTATAGCTGTACAGCTGGTCTACCAGATATTCGATCTTGGTGTTGTGGAACTGCACGCTTTCGACCTGCGCGGTCAGCTCCTCGCGCAGCTTGTGATACTTCTTCTCCGACGCCGCAGGGAATTCATCGCCCGACGACAAGGCTTCGAGGCGCGTTTCCTGCAGCTTCGAAAACGCCTTGAAGCTCTTGGTGATGTTCGCGAATTTCTCGAGCGCGTCGGGCTTGAGCAATTCCTCCATGGCCGCGAGGCTCAGCGTATTGTCTTCCTCGTCCTCTTCAAAGCTTTCGCGCTTGCCCGACGATCCCTCGCCGTCCTCGTCGTCGCTTTCGGCGGCGGGTTCTTCCTCGACCTCATCCTCGTCCTTGAACGAGACGCCGGCGGTCTTCTCGCTGATTTCGCCGTCGTCCTCGGCGCCTTCGTCGTCCAGATTTTCGGGCGCCGGGTCCTTCGACAGCATCGCTTCCAGGTCGACGATTTCGCGCAGCTGCATGTCGCCATTGTTGAGCGCGGTCGACCAGTCGATGATCGCGTTGAAGGTCAGCGGGCTTTCGCACAGCCCCAGGATCATCGTGTCGCGGCCCGCCTCGATGCGCTTGGCGATCGCGATTTCGCCTTCGCGCGACAGCAGCTCGACCGCGCCCATTTCGCGCAGGTACATGCGCACGGGGTCGTCAGTGCGATCGACCGTTTCCTTCTTCTTTTCGATCGCAGGGTTCGAAACCGACCCGGTGCCGGCCGAAATATCGACTTCATCGTCGGCCTCCTGATCGGCCTCTTCCTGCACATCTTCATCGCTTTCGACGATGTTGATGCCCATGTCGGAAATCGCCGACATGATGTCCTCGATCTGCTCCGACGACATCTCGTCCTGCGGCAGCGCCGCATTCAGTTCGTCATAGGTCAGGTAACCGCGCTTCTTGCCGCGCGCGATCAGCTTTTTGACGTCGGCCTCGTTCAGGTCGATCAGCGGGCTGTCGGTGTCGGCTTCGGTTTCGGCGGTGTTCTTGGTGGCCATATTTGTTCCTGCCAATGGGGCAATCAGTGGGTCAGCCTGGGCTGCTGTCGGACAGCGCGGCCAGGCGGCGGGTCAATTCCTCGTCCATCGCACGCAGCTTTTGCTGCCGCGCATGGCCTTCGTCGTCCATCGTGCGCATGTAATCCGCGGTTGCTTCGGCAAGCCGGGAGCGGATTTCAGGCTGGGTGACCAGCACGCCGATATATTCATCCAGGTCGCGAAGCGCGGTTTCCCGCGCTGCATCAACCTCTTCGCCGTCAAGCCTGCGATTGAACGAGAAGTGCATTCCGTCGGCTCTGAGCAATGTCGTCGCCCTATTATACACTTTCATTGGCTCCAATATGGCAAGCAACCCCTCGCAATCAAGCCCTTCTTGGCCGCCCGCGCTGTCAAGCATTACGCGCAGCAGTTCGGCGTCGGCTGAATCGGGGATCGCAAGCCGCGTCAGCGCTTCTTCGTGGCGCCGGATCGCCGCTGGATAGCGCAGCAGTCCGGCGATCAACGCCGCGGCATAATGACCGCCGATACCGATCTGGCCGATCGATCGCGCCTCGTCGACGGGTGGCTGGAGGCGCGGGTCGGGCGCGAAGCGGCGCCCGCCTCCGCCGCGCGGCGGCTGCGGGGCCCATGGCACGCGCGGCCCGCGCTCGGGGCGCCCCCGCGCGAACAGCGCGTCGAGCCGCTCGCGGAATGCCTCGCGATAATGGTGGCGGACATCGGCATCCTCGATTGCGTCGGCGTGGGCGAGCAGGCGCGTCTTCAGCGCCGCACGTTCCTCGGGGGTCGTGAGCGGGCCTGCCGCAACTTCGTGCGCCCACAGCCGCTCCACCAGCGGCTGCGCTTCGTCCACGATCGCGGCAAAGCCGTCGGCGCCGCGCGCCCGGACCAGGTCGTCGGGATCTTGCCCCGCAGGCAGGGTGGCAAAGGCAAGGCTGAAGCCGGGGCGGAGCAACGGCAGCGCGCGCATCGCGGCGCGCATTGCGGCCTTCTGTCCGGCGCTGTCGCCGTCGAAGCACAGCACCGGCACGGGGACCATCCGCCAGAGCATGCCGAGCTGGTTCTCGGTGAGCGCGGTGCCGAGCGGCGCCACCGCATCGGCGATGCCCGCTTCGGCGAGCGCGATGACGTCCATATAGCCTTCGACGACGATGATCCGGTTCGTCTGCCGCGACGCGGGCGAGGCCTTGTCGAGATTGTAGAGCGTGCGCCCCTTGTCGAACAAAGGCGTGTCGGGCGAGTTCAGATATTTTGGCTCGCCATCGCCCAATATGCGCCCGCCGAACGCAATCACCCGCCCGCGCGCGTCGCGGATCGGGATCATCAGGCGCCCGCGGAAGCGGTCGTAGGGTTCCTTGTCATCGACGGCAATGAGCATGCCCGATTCGACGAGCATTGCGGTCGGGAATTTCTTGAGCGCCTCTTTGAGCGCCGACCGGCTGTCGGGCGCGAGGCCGAAACCGAACGCCTTGCGCGTCGCCTCCGAAATCCCGCGCTTCGCCAGATATTCGCGCGCCGGGGCGCCGTTGCTGCTGGCGAGCTGCTGCGCGAACCAGTCCGCAGCGGCCTGTGTCACATCGCGCAGGCTCGCCTGCTCCTCGGCCTTTTTGGCGGCGCGCGGGTCGGGGGCAGGGACGTCCATCCCCGCTTCGGCGGCGAGCTCCTTGACCGCGTCCATGAACGACAGCCCGCGCTGGTCGGTCATCCAGCGGATCGCATCGCCGTGGGCGCTGCAACCGAAGCAGTGGTAGAAGCCCTTTTCGTCGTTGATCGTGAAGCTCGGCGTTTTTTCATTATGGAAGGGGCAGCACGCCTTATACTCCCGCCCCGCGCGCGTGACCTTCACCGTGCGCCCGATCAGGGTCGAGAGGGTGATCCGCGATCGGAGTTCGTCCAGCCATTGCGGGGTGAGGGTCAAGAGTCCCCCTCCCGCTTGCGGGAGGGGTTAGGGGTGGGCAGCAGGGCAAGGGTGCGCTCGACCTCGATCGCAACGCCTTCGATATTGCTCATGACGTCGTCATTCGTAAATCTAAGCACTTTGTAGCCGTTCTCGGCCAGCCACCGATCGCGACGACTGTCGTAAGCTTGGCGCATGTCATGCGAATATCCATCAAGCTCGATAATCAGCTGCGCTTCCCTGCAAAGGAAGTCAGCAAAATATGGACCGACGGGCATTTGTCGGCAGAACTTCCAACCGCCCACCTTTCGCCCGGACAAACAGCGCCACAGCATGCGCTCCGCCGGAGTAGCGGCGTTACGCAACTCCCTTGCTCGCGGCGTGTCGCGGGGCTGAAACAGTCCGTCCATCATAGGTCGGTATGCCCACCCCCGACCCCTCCCGCAAGCGGGAGGGGAGAGGCTCGGTTCGCGGCCATATTGTTCCCCTCCCGCTTGCGGGAGGGGCTAGGGGTGGGCAGCGCCGATAGCGGATTTAGCTCAACGCCGCCTTAACCCACCCGCTCGCCTTGCTCATATCAAGCTGCGAACCCAGCCGGTCCTTCACCGCGGCCATCACCTTGCCCATGTCCTTCGGGCTGGTCGCGCCGAGTTCATCGACGATCGCCTTGATCGCTGCGGTCGCGTCGGCTTCGGAAAGTTGCGCGGGCAAGAAATCCTCGATCACCGCCACTTCCGCGGCCTCGATGTCGGCGAGCTCCTGGCGACCGCCCTGTTCGTACATGGTGATCGATTCGCGGCGCTGCTTGACCATTTTCTGCAGCACGTCGGTGACCAGCACATCGTCGTCGGCCGGTGCGGTGCCCGTGCGCAGTTCGATGTCCTTGTCCTTGATCTTGGCCAGCATCAGCCGGATGGTGCCCAGACGCGCCTTGTCGCCGGCTTTCATCGCGGCAACCTGCGCAGCCTTGATGTCGTCACGAATCATGCGTGTCCCCATGGCTCTGAAATTTCGGAAAGACCCTCTCTAGCGGGAAGATTCCAAATCCGATAGCTTGTGAATCACTTTTTTGCCGCCTACTTGGTCGGCCGTTTAGCCCCCGTCCGGAGCATGTTGAATGGCACCTGCCAACCCCTCTGCCGCGCCTGCGGTCCAGCCCTCGGGCGCCACCGGCGTCCTTGTCCTTGCCGATGGCACGATCCGGTGGGGCGTCGGCTATGGCGCGAGCGGCTCTGCTGTGGGCGAGATTTGTTTCAATACGTCGATGACCGGCTATCAGGAGATACTGACCGACCCGAGTTACGCGGGGCAGGTCGTCACGTTCACCTTCCCGCACATCGGCAATGTCGGCGCGAACCCCGAGGATATGGAACGCCGCGTGCACGGCGCGCTCGGCGCGATCACGCGCGAGCTACCGACGCAGCCCAGCAACTTCCGCAGCGTGCAGACGCTCCCCGAATGGATGGCCGAACAGGGCGTGATCGGGCTCGCGGGCATCGACACGCGGGCATTGACGCGGCGCATCCGCGATGCGGGCGCCCCGAACGGCGTGATTGCGCACAGCACCGACGGCAAGTTCGACATCGACGCGCTGCTCGCGATGGCGCGCGGCTGGGTGGGGCTTGAGGGGATGGATCTGGCGAAGGACGTCAGCCGCACCGACACCGGCGAGTGGACCGGCGGCGCGTGGACGCTGGGCCACGGCTATGCGATCGAGGACGGCGGCGCGCGGCCGCATGTCGTCGCGATCGACTATGGCGCGAAGGACAATATCTTCCGCAACCTCGTAAAGGCCGGCGCGCGCGTTACCGTGGTGCCTGCGAAGACCAGCCTCGAAGAGATCGTCGCGCTGCGCCCTGCGGGGGTGTTCCTGTCGAACGGCCCCGGCGATCCGGCGGCGACGGGCGAATATGCGGTGCCGGTGATCAAGGGGTTGCTCGACCGCAATGTCCCGATCTTCGGCATCTGCCTCGGCCACCAGCTGCTCGCGCTCGCCGCGGGGGCAAGGACGGTGAAAATGCATCAGGGCCACCGCGGCGCGAACCATCCGGTGCAGCGCGTCGGCGGCGATTTCGCCGACGGGGTGGTCGAGATCACCAGCATGAACCACGGCTTCGCGGTCGACGCATCGACCTTGCCGGGCGGCGTGGTCGAAACGCACAAGAGCCTGTTCGACGGATCGAACTGCGGCATCGCGATCACGGGCAAGCAGGCTTTCAGCGTGCAATATCACCCCGAGGCGAGCCCGGGGCCGCAGGATAGCTTCTATCTGTTCGAGAAGTTTGTGGGTGGGCTGCAGTGAGCGCCATATTCGCGATCCTTCTTGCGTTTGGTCAAGCTGATGAAGCTTCGTCAACTGCTACTTTTGAGCACGGCATTTGGAAGGGCATTTGCTCGCTCAATCCGGAAGCGGAAGATGGCAAGAAACAGGTTTGCCAAGCCCATACAAGCGGTCGAATAGTGCTGACCTTTAAGCGTGACGCCGAGGAGTGGACAGTTTCTTCCCGCGTTGAAGGGTGCGATACAGAACAAGGGATAGAAATAATTCCATCATCTTCGACGAGAAATATTCTTTCGATAGGCGACAAAGCCGCTGCTCAGATTTTGAAGTCGATGGTGAATACTCGCTTGCTCTCCGCGATGATGTCTTGCGGAATTAAGAAATATGACAATTCGATGCTCAATGAACGAGATCTTGTTGCGATCATTGCTTCGACAAACGCTGCGGATAATTTAAACTGATGCCCAAAAGAACCGACATCCAATCCATCCTCGTCATCGGCGCCGGCCCGATCGTTATCGGTCAGGCGTGCGAGTTCGACTATTCGGGGACGCAGGCGATCAAGGCGCTCAAGGAGGAGGGCTATCGCATCGTCCTCGTCAACTCCAACCCCGCGACGATCATGACCGATCCCGACCTCGCCGACGCGACTTATGTCGAGCCGATCACGCCCGAGATCGTCGCGAAGATCATTGCCAAGGAACGCCCCGACGCGGTGCTGCCGACGATGGGCGGGCAGACCGCGCTCAACACCGCGCTCGCCCTCTTCAACGACGGCACGTTGACCAAATATGGCGTCGAGATGATCGGCGCCGATGCCGAGGCGATCGACAAGGCCGAGGATCGGCAGAAATTCCGCGATGCGATGGACAAGATCGGGTTGGAAAGCGCGCGCAGCGGCGTCGCGCATACGCTCGACGAGGCGTTTGCGGTGCTCGAACGCACCGGGCTGCCCTCGATCATCCGCCCGTCCTTCACGCTTGGTGGCACCGGCGGCGGCATCGCCTATAACCGCGAGGAGTTCGAACAGATCGTCCGCGGCGGCCTGATCGCATCGCCGACCACCGAAGTCCTGATCGAGGAATCGCTCCTCGGCTGGAAAGAATATGAGATGGAGGTGGTGCGCGACCGCAACGACAATTGCATCATCATCTGTTCGATCGAGAATGTCGATCCGATGGGTGTGCATACCGGCGACAGCATCACCGTCGCGCCCGCGCTGACGCTGACCGACAAGGAATATCAGATCATGCGCAACGCCAGCATCGCGGTGCTGCGCGAGATCGGGG
The DNA here is from genome assembly GCF_005503695.1 of Sphingopyxis sp. 2PD. Taxonomy (GTDB): domain Bacteria; phylum Pseudomonadota; class Alphaproteobacteria; order Sphingomonadales; family Sphingomonadaceae; genus Sphingopyxis. The sequence continues at coordinate 5,072 of NZ_SCMU01000043.1, read as the reverse complement.
TCGAGACGGGCGGGTCGAACGTCCAGTTTGCGGTCAATCCCGCCGACGGCCGCCTGATCGTGATCGAGATGAACCCGCGCGTGTCGCGCAGTAGCGCGCTCGCGTCGAAGGCGACGGGTTTCCCGATCGCCAAGGTCGCGGCGAAGCTTGCGGTCGGCTATACGCTCGACGAGATCATGAACGACATCACCGGGGTCACCCCCGCGTCGTTCGAACCGACGATCGATTATGTCGTCACCAAGATCCCGCGTTTCGCCTTTGAAAAGTTCAAGGGCGCCGAGGCGACGCTGTCGACCGCGATGAAGTCGGTTGGCGAGGTGATGGCGATCGGCCGCACCATCCATGAATCGATGCAAAAAGCATTGCGCGGGCTGGAAACCGGCCTGTCGGGCTTCAACTTCGTCGATCGCCTGAAGGGCGCGACCCACGACCAGCTGCGCAGCGAGCTGGCCAAGGCGACTCCCGACCGGCTGCTCAATGCGGCGCAGGCGATCCGCGAAGGACTGCCGCTGTCGGAAATCAACCGCATCGCGGGTTACGACATGTGGTTCCTCGAACGCATCGCCGAAATCGTCGCCGCCGAGCAGGAGGTGTGCGAAAACGGCCTGCCGCGCGACGCCGAGGGCTTGCGCAAACTGAAAGCGATGGGCTTTTCGGACAAGCGCCTCGCTTATCTCGCGCTCCAGTCGGCGAACCTCCGCCCCGGATCGAAGCGCGCGACCGCGCGCGGCAGCGGCCTGATCCATGAAGCGGTGAAGGCGATGACGGGTGGCGTCACCGAAGCCGAAGTGCGCGACCTGCGCCACAAGCTCGGTGTGCGCCCGGTGTTCAAGACGATCGACACCTGCGCGGCCGAATTTGCGGCCAAGACGCCCTATCTCTATTCGACCTACGAAGCCCCGACCTTTGGCGAGCCCGAGAATGAGGCGAACCCGAGCGAGCGCAAGAAGGTCGTCATCCTCGGCGGCGGCCCGAACCGGATCGGGCAGGGGATCGAGTTCGACTATTGCTGCTGCCACGCCTGCTTCGCGCTCGAAGAGGCGGGCTATGAAACGATCATGGTCAACTGTAACCCCGAAACGGTGTCGACCGACTATGACACGTCCGACCGCCTCTATTTCGAGCCGCTGACCGCCGAGGATGTGCTGGAGATCCTGCACGTCGAGCAGTCGAAGGGCGAGCTGGTCGGTGTCATCGTCCAGTTCGGCGGCCAGACCCCGCTCAAGCTGGCGCAGGCGCTGGCCGAGGCCGGCATCCCGATCCTCGGCACCTCGCCCGACGCGATTGATCTGGCCGAAGACCGCGAACGCTTTGCGGCGCTGGTCAACAAGCTGAAGCTGAAACAGCCCGAAAACGGCATCGCGCGCAGCCGCGAGGAGGCGATCGCGGTCGCGACGCGCATCGGCTATCCGGTGTTGACGCGCCCGTCCTATGTGCTTGGCGGCCGCGCGATGGAGATCGTCGACGATCAGGCGCAGCTTGAAAATTATATCGAGACCGCGGTGCAGGTGTCGGGCGATTCGCCGGTGCTGATCGACCGCTATCTGCGCGACGCGATCGAGGTCGACGTCGATGCGCTCTGTGACGGAACCGATGTCGTCGTGGCGGGGGTGCTCCAGCATATCGAGGAAGCCGGGGTTCATTCGGGCGACAGTGCCTGTTCGATCCCGCCGTACAGCCTGTCGCCCGCGATCATCGCCGAAATCGAGCGCCAGACCGAATTGCTCGCGCGCGCGCTCGAAGTGCGCGGGCTGATGAACATCCAGTTCGCGGTCAAGGGCGACGAGGTTTACCTGATCGAGGTCAATCCGCGCGCATCGCGCACCGTGCCTTTCGTCGCAAAGGCCGTCGGTTCGCCGATCGCCAAGATCGCGGCGCGCGTGATGGCCGGCGAAAAGCTCGCCGACCTGCCCAAGATCAACCGCGACATCGCGCATGTCGCGGTGAAGGAAGCGGTGTTCCCCTTCGCGCGCTTCCCCGGCACTGACCCCGTGCTCAGCCCCGAGATGAAATCCACCGGCGAAGTCATGGGAATCGACCGCGATTTCAACCTCGCTTTTGCCAAGGCACAGCTCGGCGCGGGGGACCGCCTGCCGACCGATGGCCGCGTGTTCGTGTCGGTCAAGGACAGCGACAAGCCGCGCATCCTGGACTCGGTCCGCCGCCTGACGGGGTGGGGCTGGAAAGTGATCGCGACCGGCGGCACCGCCGACTATCTGGCGGCACAGGGGATCGAGGTCGAGCGCGTGAACAAAGTCGCCGAAGGCCGCCCGCACATCGTCGACCGGATCAAGGACGGCGATGTCCAGCTGATCTTCAACACCACCGAGGGCTGGCAAAGCTTGCAGGATTCGCAATCGATCCGCGCGTCGGCGCTGGCGGGCGACGTCGCCTATTACACGACCGCTGCGGGCAGCGATGCCGCGACCCACGCGATCGGGGCGCTGCGCGCGCACAGTCTTGAAGTAAAGCCGCTTCAGGACTATTATTGAGGGACCGCTCCACCTCCCCGACATTACGGAACAGCGGCGCAGCCGCCCCGGCGAAGTTTCGCTGGCGGCGGATTATTGACGAAGGACAAGATGATAATGGCAAGCGTTGAAAAGGTACCGATGCTGGCAGAAGGCTATGACAAGCTGAGCGCACAGCTCAGCGCGCTCAAAGCCGAGCGACCGCTGATCGTCGATGCGATCGAGGAAGCGCGCGCCCACGGCGACCTTTCGGAAAATGCCGAATATCATGCCGCCAAGGAACGCCAGGGCCAGGTCGAAGCAACGATCGGCGACCTCGAGGACAAGCTGTCGCGCGCGCAGGTGATCGACCCGACGACGCTGTCGGGCGACCGCATCGTGTTCGGCGCGACGGTGACCCTCGCCGACGAGGACGACAAGCCGGTGCGTTACCAGATCGTGGGTCAGGCCGAGGCCGACGCCAAGGACGGCAAAATCAGCTATAGCTCGCCGCTCGGCCGCGCGCTGATCGGCCGCCGCGTCGATGACGAGGTCGAGGTTACCGTGCCCGCGGGCGACAAATATTATCTGGTGACCAAGATCGAATTCATCTGACGGGCGGACCGACGCTATGAACCCGCAGCAGGCGCCGCTGGTCACCGGCTACGCGCTCGTGTGTGTCATCGTCCATGTCCTGCTGTCGATCACCGGGCTGCAGATCGACGCGATCATCCGCGCCGGCTTTATTCCGGCGCGGTTCGCATCCGAACTGATCGTCCCGCCGGGGACGATGGTGCCGTTCCTGCTCACTCCGCTGACCTCGGCCTTTCTGCACGGCGGGGTGCTGCACATCGTCTTCAACATCATCATCCTGTTGTTCGTCGGCCGCCAGCTCGAGGCGCCGCTGGGCGCCAAGGCGATGGCGGTGCTGCTCGTCGCCGGCGCCTATGCCGGGGCGCTCGCGCAATTTCTGTCCGATCCGCAATCGGCGGTGCCGATGATCGGCGCCAGCGGCGCCATCTCGGCGGTCATTGCCGTATTTGCCTTGATCTTCAGCCGCAGTCAGGCGCCCGCGATCGGCCCGGTCCCGGCGCATTGGGTCCGCGCGCTGTGGCTCGCCGCGGCGTGGATCGGGCTGCAACTGCTGATCGGCTTTGCTGGCGGCGGCGAATTTGGCGCGATCGCCATCTGGGCGCATGTCGGCGGCTTCCTGGCGGGATTGCTGCTGGCGCGGCCGTTGCTTCGGTGGCGGTTCGGGGGGCGCTGACCTTATTCGAGGTCCGTTCGGGTCAGATGTTGGCCAACAGCCCGCCCGCCAGCAGCATCGCCACCCGCACGTCGATTCCGCATCCTTCGGCGCGTTTCGCCGCGATGAATTGCTCGATCCCGTCCAGCGGCACGCGGTGGACGACAATATCCTCGCCCGCGACCCCGCCGCCGGCGCCAACCTTGTCCAGACCCGTCGCCACCAGCAACGTAAAGCTTTCGCTGACCATTCCCGGCGAGCTGTAGAATTCGCCCACCGTCCGCCAATGCGCGGCGCGATAGCCGGTTTCTTCTTCCAGCTCGCGCGCTGCCGCGACCTCGGCTGCCTCACCCGCGCGGTCGTCGCCGACCAGTCCCGCGGGCAGTTCGAGGCAATTGACCTTCAGCGGCACGCGATATTGCTCGACCAATATGACATGGCGCCCGTCCGCCGCGTCGTCGATCGCCAGGATCACCGCGGCATGAATGCCGCGCGAACGTGAGACATATTCCCACGTCCCCTGCTGGCGTACCGTGATGAATTTGCCCTCCCAGCGGGTTTCGATGGGGGTGTCGGGGGTAGGGCGGGTCACCGGCGAGACGCCTAAATCTCGATCAGCCGATCGGGCAGCTCGTTCGGATTCTCGCTACCGCGCGGGAAATGTTCTGCCAGCACCGCGCCCATCTGGGTCACCGCGGCCGCCATCCCGGCGCCCGGCTGTCCGGCGCGAACCTGCTCGATCAGCGCCGCCATGGCATCGCCCCACACGTCGGGCGACACTTTCGCCGCGATCGCCTCGTCGGCGACGATGTCGGCGCGATGCTCGTTGAGGCTGAGGTAAAGGAGCACCCCGGTGCGGCCCAGGGTCTTGGCCTCGGTTCCCACCTTGAACAGGTCGACCGCGCGCGCCCGCACCCGCGCAGCCTTGATTGCACGCGGGGTCAGCGCCAGCCGCAGCGGCCGCCACAGCAGAATCAACCACATACCGATCCACTTGATAACGCCGATCGCGATCACTGTCCCAAGCCATTGATTGGCGGTCAGCTCATATCCCCAGCCGCCGGTCAGCCGGTCGTACAGGCCGCGATAAAATTCGGGAAGCAGCGCGATAAGCGACATCGCGATGAAGGCGACGACACTGGCCCACACCAGCGCGACATCGTCATAATCGTTCGACTGCGCCGCGACGACGGTGACGATCTCCCCGCTTGTGTGCGCCTCCGCCGCGGCGACCGCGACGGTCACGACATCGTGGTCGGCGGCGCTGAGATGGCTGACTTTTGTTGGCATCGCTCGAACCCCTTACCAGCCGCCCGAGGCGCCGCCGCCCCCGAACGAGCCGCCGCCGCCGGAAAAGCCGCCAAAGCCGCCGCCCC
>NZ_SCMU01000042.1 GCF_005503695.1 Sphingopyxis sp. 2PD | reverse complement strand
GGCGGCGGGGGCGGTCCAACCGGGGGCGGGGCGCGTCGATGTTGGGCCGCGATTGACGCTACGCCTGCCGCACGTCGGCGAAGGCAGCCGGATCGCGCTCGATTGGCGCCAGCGCGTTGCGGGCGATGCGGCACCCGAAAGCGGCGTCGCGCTGACGCTCGCGAGCGACTTCTGAACCGCCGCAAAAATAGCCGTCCAGCCGATTCCCCGTTCTGTAAAAATGGTCTAGGGTCGTGGGACTCGGCGCAGTTTTTCGCCGCAGACGCATGTTTCGAGGCCCATGGACCTTTACCTTCCCGTCGCCAATCTGTCGGTCAATGCGCTGGTCATCGTGCTGCTGGGCGGCGGGGTGGGGTTCCTGTCGGGCATGTTCGGGGTCGGCGGCGGGTTTCTGACCACACCGCTGCTGATCTTTTACGGCATTCCGCCGACGGTTGCCGCGGCGTCGGCCGCGACGCAGGTGACCGGGGCGAGCGTGTCGGGGGTGATGGCGCATCTCGAGCGAGACGGCGTCGATCTGCGCATGGGCGCGGTGCTGGTCGCGGGCGGCCTGCTCGGGTCGCTGATCGGCGCCGGCCTGTTCGAACTGCTGACCGCCTGGGGCCAGATCGATACGGTGATCTCGATCCTCTACGTCGCGCTGCTCGGCACCGTCGGGACGTTCATGGGGCGCGAGGCGTGGGGCAGCTTTCGCGCCGCGCAGGCGGGATTGCCCGCTCCGGCGCGCAAGCGGCGCCACCATCCGATGGTCGCCAACCTGCCGCTGCGGTGGCGCTTCTATCGCTCGGGCCTGTACATCTCGCCGCTGGCGCCGTTGCTGCTGGGCATGGTCGGCGGCGTGCTGACAATGCTGCTCGGGGTTGGTGGCGGGTTCATCATGGTCCCCGCGATGCTGTATCTGCTTGGAATGGGGACGCAGGTTGTGGTCGGTACCTCGCTGTTCCAGATCCTGTTCGTGACGATCGCGACGACGATGGTCCACGCGCTGACCACGGGCGCGGTCGATATCGTGCTGGCGGCGTTGCTGCTGCTCGGCAGCGTCGTGGGGGCGCAATTTGGCGCGCGGTTCGCGCAAAAGGCGCGCCCGGAATATCTGCGGCTGGCGCTCGCGGCGATCGTGCTGCTGGTGGCGCTGCAAATGGCGGCCGGGTTGTTCATCCGCCCCGACGAAATTTACTCGGTCCAATGACGCGCTTCGCGGCCTTGATCCTGTGGCTGGCGGCGCTGTCGCTGCCGGTCGGCGCCGCCGAGGCAGCCGACCCGCGGCTCGTCCCCGACGTATCGAGCCGCGCGATCGACATCCAGTACAGCTTCACCGGCGAGGAATTGCTGCTGTTCGGCGCGATCCTCTATCCCGGCCAGCGCCTGCCCGACGACCGCGCCGACATCGTCGTGGTGCTGAAGGGCCCGGTGCGCCCGATCGTGCTGCGCGAAAAGCGTCGGGTGGCGGGCATCTGGGTCAATGCGAGCAGCATTCGCCTGCGCACCTCGCCCGGCTTTTATGCGATCGGATCGTCGCGGCCGATCGACAAGCTGGTCGACGAGCGCACCGCGGCGATTTTTGAACTGGGGCTCGCCAATCTGTCGATGTCGCCGACCGAATTTTCCGAAGCGACCAAGCTCGAGCGGTTCGAGGCGGGCCTGACCGACCTCTATCGCCGCCTCGGGCTGTTCTATGAAAATCCGGCGGCGGTCGAGATTACCGAAGGGGTGCTGTACCGCGCGCGCATCCCGGTGCCCGCGCGGGTGCCAGTCGGAACCTATCGCGCCGAAACCTTTCTGATCAGCCGCGGGCGCGTGCTGGCGGTCGCATCGCGCGACGTCCAGATCCGCAAGGCCGGGTTCGAACGCTTCGTCGCGCTGGCGGCAGAACGGCACGGCTTTCTTTACGGGCTGACCGCGGTGATCCTGTCGCTGCTGCTCGGCTATGCCGCGTCGGCGATATTTCGCCGCCGCTGAGCTGCCTTTAGCCAATATTTACCCTGACCTGCGATACCGATTGTCGGGACCATTTCAGGCGGGGCATTTTGATGGATATGCAGGGTGGCGGATTTCCCGCCGGAGATTCGACGGCGGCGCAGCATGTTCGGCTGGCCGGTGGTGGCGCCGCGGCGTCGGTGGCACCGGTGATCAACCATCATCGCGACGAGCTGATGATCGGCGAGGTGATCGATATTTCGGGTTCGGCCTCGCGCATCCTGCTCGACGCGGTGACGATCGGCAAATTGTCGACCTCGAGCGATGCTGCTGTCGCGATGGCGGGCCAGGTCGGGGCGCAGGTCAAGGTCCGCGTCGGCAACATCTGGCTGATCGCCAGTATCCGCGACCAGCAATTGCACGAGCGCGGCGAAGGGCTGATCGTCGCGACGATCGACTTTCTGGGCGAAGGCGAAGAGGAAAAGATCACCGGCCGCATCTCGAACTTCCGTCGCGGCGTCACGCGCTATCCGATCCCGGGCAGCCAGGTTTTCGCGGCGACCAGCGCCGACCTCAAGCAGATTTATGCGGCCGACGAACGCGCGCATGTCGAAATCGGCACCGTCTATCCGACCAAGGATATTCGTGGATCGCTGTATGTCGATGCGATGCTGGGCAAGCATTTTGCGCTGCTGGGGTCGACGGGTACGGGTAAATCGACCAGCGCCGCGCTGATCCTGCACAAGATTTGCGAACTCGCGCCGCAGGGCCATATCGTGATGATCGATCCGCACGGCGAATATTCGGCGGCGTTCAAGGGCACCGGCGCGCTGTTCGACGTCGACAATCTGGCCATGCCCTATTGGCTGATGAATTTCGAAGAACATTGCGAAGTGTTCATCACCGCCGAGGGGCGCGACCGCCAGGCCGACTGCGACGTGCTGTCGCGCTGTCTGCTGCAGGCGCGGACCAAGAACCGGCTGGCCGAGGGGATGACCAAGATCACGGTCGATTCGCCGATCCCCTATCTCCTGTCCGACCTGCTGAGCATCCTGACCAACGAGATGGGCAAGCTCGACAAGGCCACGTCGAGCGCGCCCTTCATGCGCATCAAGGGCAAGATCGAGGAAATGCGCGCCGACCCGCGCTATAATTTCATGTTCTCGGGCATGCTCGTCGCCGACACGATGGCGGGCTTCCTCGGCAAGATCTTCCGCCTGCCGTCGGACGGCCGGCCGATCTCGATCATCGACGTGTCGGGTGTCCCTTCGGACATCACCGGCGTCGTCGTCGCGGTGCTCTCGCGCCTGACCTTCGACTATGCGATCTGGTCGCGCGGCGAACCGCAGCGCCCGGTCCTGCTCGTCTGCGAGGAAGCGCATCGCTATATCCCGTCGAAGGACACGGGGCAGGGGCAGGCGGTGCGCAAGATCCTCGAGCGGATCGCCAAGGAAGGGCGCAAATATGGCGTGTCGCTTGGCCTGATCACCCAGCGTCCGTCGGACCTTGCCGAAGGCGTGCTGTCGCAGTGCGGCACGATCATCTCGATGCGCCTCAACAACGAGCGCGACCAGCATTTCGTGAAGGCTGCGATGCCGGAGGGCGCGCGCGGCTTCATCGATTCGATCCCGGCGCTGCGCAACCGCGAGTGCATCGTGTGCGGTGAGGGCGTGTCGATCCCGATCCGCGTCTATCTCGATACGCTGGAAGAGGAAAAGCGCCCGGCGTCGAGCGATCCGCTGTTTTCGAAGCTGTGGCGCGAAACCGGCGGCGAGGCTGAAATCCTGGAACGCGTGGTCAAGCGCTGGCGCAGCCAGGGGCGGTAACAAACCGCGTCATTGCGAGCGCAGCGAAGCAATCCGGGGCGGTTTACGCTACCCTGGATTGCTTCGCTGCGCTCGCAATGACGAAGTTAGAGACCGTTCTGTTCAACTGGAACCGTAGCCCTGAGCCTGTCGAAGGGCGCCTCTCGGCGAGAAGCGCCGTTCGACAGGCTAAGGGCTACGGTGATATGATCCAGCCTGACCGGGACAGACCTAGCTTTGCGGCGGTTCCCACAGTTCGATCGGATTGCCCTCGGGATCATGGACGCGCGCGAAGCGGCCGACGGCGGGGTCGTCCCATTCGGGCTTGGTGATAATCTCTTCGCCCGCGTCGCGAAACGGCACGAGCACCGCGTCGAGATCGTCGACGCGCAGGTTCAGCATATGCTGTTTGTCGGCGGCGAAATAATCGGTGTCGCCCTTGAACGCGCTGAACACCAGCGGTCCGGCGGTGACGTTCCATACCCATTCGTTGACCGGCACGCTGTCGTCGGCGCTGCAGCCGCCGCCGATCCCCAGCCGTTCCTTGTACCACGCGTTCAGTGCGTCGGGGTCGCGCGCCCGGAAAAACAGCCCGCCAATGCCTTTGACATGTCCCATATCCGCCTCCTTGCTGTCTGCCGGGAGGCTAGGCCGATTGGATCAGCGTTTCCACTCCCCGCTGCCACGAAATTCTTCGCGGATCTGCCCCGACTGGTTGAGTCGCGGATCGGCGTAGGTCGGCGTTGCGGGGGTGGCGACCGGCGGCGGCGCGGTGGGTGCGGCGGGTGCCAGCGTTCCGGGCAGCGGTGCGGCGGCGACATCGGGCAGCGGTGCGGCGGGGCCGGCCAGCATCGGCGCCGGACCGGCGCCGGGGGCGATGCCCTGACCCTTCAGGATCGCGAGTTGCTGCGCGAGCGGCAGATAGGGGCCGGGGACGGGTTCGCGGCCCGGATAGGGCGCGCGGAACGCGTCGGGCATCCCCCAGCGGCCACGCCAGCGGTGAAAGATATGCGCGCCGACGATATTGGTCATCACCAGGCTTTTGCCCCAGCGCGGCCAGATCGCCTGCGTGTGATAATGGGTGGCGAGGCCGACTTTCGGGAACACGTACCCGCCGAGCGCCGCCGAGGCGATGCGGCTGGCGCGCAGCCAATTGGGTTTGCTGGGCGTCCGCGCCATCGCGCCGTCGCAGCTGAAGGTGAACTGGCACACCCCGGCGCGCTGCGAGCCTTGGAAGACGACACCGCAGACGGTGTTGGGGAAGCTCGGGTGGCGGACGCGGTTGATGACCGTCTGGGCGACGCCGCGCATCCCGTCGTCGGTTTCCGACGCGGCCTCGTAATAAATGGCGGCGGTCAGGCAATAATGCGCGCGCTCGCGGTCGAGCGCGGTCAGCCCGCGAAAGACATAGGGCTTGGCGGGCGGCCCGGCAAACGCTTCATCGCGCAGCAGCGCGGGATCGGTCGGCGGCAGCGCGGCGGCGTCGCCATAGCCGATGCTCGACGGATCGGGCAGCGTCGGGTCGATCTTGAGCGCCGCCTCATAATCCTCGGCATTCATGATCGCCCAGCGCGCGGGGTCATAGGCGCGGAAATCGAGCGGCACCGAGACGCTGTACGGCCCGAACACCGCGGGCGGACGGAGCTGTCCGCTCGACAACAGAAAGGCGAGGCAAGCGACCGTCACGACCGCGATAATCGCCGCCCAGAAGCCGCGCCCCGGCCCCGCCGGTTTTTCGGGGAGCGGGTCGCGCCACGTCGAACGGGCGGTAAGGTTGAGTTCGGGCTTCATGCGCGCATCAAATTCCATCGCCGCGCCCGCGCCGATTCGCGCAAGCGGGTGTCGATTTGCCTTATACGCGCAAACGCCAATAAAATGTTGCAGTGCGTGCGGAATGTCCCGCGGCGGTACGGACGCAGGCGCAGGGTTTGAGCCGGAACGCCCAAAGCGCGAGCATTAGCGACCTGTTGACGCCAATTGGGTAAAGCCGCGGCATGACCGACGTCGGCATCCCATGCTATCGACGCAGCGCCCGCACCGACTGGCGCATGTGGTTGCTGCTGGCTTTCGGATCGGTGTTTCTATGGGCGGCGTCGGTCATCGATCCCGCCGACAATTGTAGCGAGGATGGCCGCGAATGCGCGCCCTGGCTGGTGCCGCTGGCGCAGGGGTTCGGGGCGCTGATCGCGCTGGGTGCCGGACTGAACATGCTTGCCAATCCGAACCGCGGCAGCCGCATCGACCCCGCGACCGGCGACCTTGTCTGGTGGAAAGGCCGGATCGGCAGCAGCGGCGGCGACGAGGGGCGCATCCATCCGTCGCAGATCAGCCGATTGCGGATCGTGCGGCAGGAGGACAGCGATGATGCGGTGCACCTGTACGACCGGGCCGGCGAGCGGCTGTTCTGGTTCGACGAGGAGGTGATCCCATGGCCCTATGACCGCTGGGCGGCGCGGTTGGCGGCACGATGGCCGCACATCGAGGTCGAGCGGGTCGACTAGCCGATCCTGGGCGTCACGGAGTAAGTGGCGGCCGTGAAATACTGGCGCATGCCGCGTTTGGCGCGATACGCATCGATGCGCTGGGCATAATGGCCGGGCAGATCGAAGCTCGCGTGACGGGCGCTGGCGCCGCGACCGAGCGGCGCGTCGCGGGCGATGAGCGCCATCTGGTGATGGTAAAATAGCTCGTTCATGTCCATTGGGTAATTCCTAGGTGGTCAGGCGAGCTGGATGCAGAATAGTCAGCGAATGGTCCGGCCCGGCGCCCCAAGGACGCCAGGCCGGAGGTCATTCACGCAGGCTGAAGATTGACAGCCGAGGTCTTGCCGCGCTGGTCGGTTTCCAGCTCGTAAGAAACGCGCTGTTCCTTGTTCAGCGTCGACATGCCGGCGCGCTCGACGGCGGTGATGTGGACGAAGCTGTCGCCCGAGCCGTCCTCATTGGCGATGAAGCCATAGCCTTTGTCGGTGTTGAAGAATTTTACGGTGCCGATGGGCATGGGGTGTTTCCTTTCACGAAAACAGGGAATCGACCGGTAAAAGCACCGGAGGAGCTGGTAGCGCGTGAAGGGAAGTATCAGCCTGAGGCATCAAATTTCCGTCGCAGGCGACGTTAGCCCGATTACATCACCGGTATTTTGACGAAAAGTCAAGTTTTTACGCAAAACATGAGCATTTAACGGCTGTGCATCGCACAATATGAGCGAACAATTTTTCCATGGGAGATGATATTTCGGCAAGGGGGGGGCGCCGGTCGCCCCAAGGCCCGCAGCTCCTTCCCGCCAGCCTGAAGTTGTACCGGTTGCTTCCAAAATCCTGCGCGCGCGTCATGAAGCGGTTGCGGCTCGCCGGATTTGGGCGCCGTAGTGCTGCGAATTTGTTCGGCATCAATGTGGGGGGCAGTATGAACGACGAACGCACGCTCGAGCGAAAATTCTGGCGTTTCTGGCTGGGCGGATTGCTCATCCTTGCCGTCATGGTCGTGATGAATAACTGGTTCGTGAACGACGTGTCGCCGTGGGGAATCAGGGATCATCAGTCGGCTGGTAGCGCGGCCCGGGTCGATGCCATCCAGGCGGCATGGCAGGCGGCGGGGGTGATGGATCTCGCGCGGTGGGCGATCACATTGGATCTCGTCTATATCGCGGTCTATTCGTTCGGCGCCTATTGCGGCGGGCGCATGTTCCGGGCCGCTGGCGCGCCGGTGCTGCGGCGGCTGGGCTGGATGATCATGGCGGCGGCGATCGTCGTTTTCGTCGGCGACTATATCGAGACCATCTGCCAGTTCATCCAGGCGCTGCGCTTTGCCGGTCACGACGGGCTGGCAGAAATCGCCGCCGCAGCGCAGCCCATAAAGTCGACGGCGTTCCTGATCAGCCTGCTGGGCATATTGGTCGCGCTGTTCATCCGGCGGCGGGCGCGGCGTTCGGCAAGGTGAGAGCGACGGTGCGGAGTATCGCGGGAACCTCGACGCGAACGATCCGATCGGCCAATCGGCGCCGGACTATTGCTGTTGGGTGCCGACCGGAGATTGCGGCGCGCGCACGGCAGGTTTCTGCCTGGGGCGGTGAATTTTGTCCGCGTCCTTTTCGCCGCAATCATTTTCGAGCGGCCCGCTGACTGGTTCGGCCATAATATGCGCACGGGTGGCTTCGAGTGCATCGGCGGGAATGGCCTTGCCGATGTCCGCTGCCGCCGTGCAGCGAAAAGTATAGACAACGCGTGCGCACCGGCGACCTGACCCACGCTGCGTCTCGAACCACTGCACGTCGCGGCGGGCGGCGTACCGATATCCCGTGCACAGCGAACCGGCAGCCGATTGCATGCGCGCAAATTCCCAGTTCGAATCTTTCATCTGGGCGGGGGTGAAGTAGCCGATGCTGGCAACATAGCCATATTCATCGGTCATTGCATGCCAGTCGGCGGCCAGATTGCTGGGCGGAGCGGGAAGCGACGTACAGGATGTCGCGAGCGACGCAGCGGCGCAGATCGAGATGATCGGGGCAAGCCTGTCTTGGGGCATGCCGGTTCCTAAACGCAAATCGGTTAACAAAGCGGATGTGCGTTTGCATCGTACCGCGATCTGCATTCCCCCTTGCCGACTCACGCCGCCAGGCCTATATGCAGCGCACTTCTTGACATGGTTAGCCAGTTGGGACGTCGGGGCCGCGGGCCGCGGCGGCTGTACCCACATGCTTTCCGGTCATCCGAAACGGAAAGACAGACTTGGCCGACCTCGACGTCCTGAATGCGATCATTGCACCCGAAGCCGAAGCGATGGGCCTCGCGCTCGTGCGCGTTGCCTTTTTCGGGGGTGAGAGCGATCCGACGTTGCAGGTGATGGCCGAACGCCCCGAGACGCGCCAGCTGACGATCGACGATTGTGCCGACCTGTCGCGCCGCATCTCGGACCGGCTCGATGCGCTAGAGGAAGCGGGCAAGGACCCGATCGAGCAGGCGTATCGGCTGGAAGTGTCGTCGCCGGGCATCGACCGGCCGCTGACCCGCCGCGCCGACTTCGCCGACTGGGCGGGGCATGAGGCGAAGGTGTCGCTGAAAGAGAAGCGCGACGGGCGCCAGCGCTTCAACGGCGAGCTGGTCGGCATCGACGGCGATACCGTCACGATTTTGGATAAGGAAGGGGTGGAGCACAAGCTGCCGTTCGATGCGATCGACACGGCGAAGCTGGTGCTGACCGACAAATTGATTGCCGCAACCGTCCCGCTTTCAGCCGAAGGCGCCGACGAACTGGATGAAGAAGGACAGGACTGATGGCCACTGCCATTTCCGCCAACAAGGCAGAGCTGCTCGCGATTGCCAACAGCGTCGCCAGCGAGAAGATGATCGACAAGGGCATCGTCATCGAGGCGATCGAGGAAGCCATCCAGCGCGCCGCGCGCGCCCGTTACGGTGCCGAGAACGACATTCGTGCGAAACTCGATGCGCAGACCGGCGACCTGCGCCTGTGGCGCGTCGTCGAGGTCGTCGAGGCGGTCGAGGATTATTTCAAGCAGGTCGATCTGGCTGCGGCGCAGAAGTTGCAGAAGGACGCCAAGATCGGTGACTTCATCGTCGACCCGCTGCCGGCGGTCGACCTTGGCCGCATCGACGCGCAATCGGCGAAGCAGGTGATTTTCCAGAAGGTCCGCGAAGCCGACCGGGCGCGCCAGTATGAAGAATTCAAGGATCGCGCCGGCGAGCTGATCACCGGGGTCGTGAAGTCGGTCGAATTCGGCCACATCGTCGTCAACCTCGGCCGCGCCGAAGGCGTGATCCGCCGCGACCAGCAGATCCCGCGCGAATTGATGCGCGTCGGCGACCGCGTCCGCGCGCTGATCCTGTCGGTGCGCAGCGAAATGCGTGGGCCGCAGATTTTCCTGTCGCGCGCGCACCCCGATTTCATGAAGAAGCTGTTCGCGCAGGAAGTCCCCGAAATTTACGACGGGATCATCGAGATCAAGGCCGCCGCCCGCGACCCGGGTTCGCGCGCGAAGATCGGCGTCATCAGCTATGACGGTTCGATCGACCCCGTCGGCGCCTGCGTCGGCATGAAGGGCAGCCGCGTTCAGGCGGTCGTGCAGGAAATGCAGGGCGAAAAGATCGACATCATCCCCTGGTCGGAAGACACGGCGACCTTCGTCGTCAACGCGCTGCAGCCCGCAACGGTCCAGCGCGTCGTCATCGACGAAGATGACAGCCGCATTGAAGTCGTCGTTCCCGACGACCAGCTGAGCCTGGCCATCGGCCGCCGCGGCCAGAATGTCCGTCTGGCAAGCCAGCTGACCGGCAGCCAGATCGACATCATGACCGAGGCCGACGCGAGCGAGAAGCGCCAGCGCGAATTCGTCGAGCGTTCGACGATGTTCCAGGAAGAGCTGGACGTCGACGAAACGCTGGCGCAGCTGCTGGTCGCCGAGGGCTTCACCGAACTCGAAGAAGTCGCCTATGTCGGCATCGAGGAACTCGCCGGGATCGAAGGGTTCGACGACGAACTGGCGCAGGAACTGCAGAGCCGCGCGCTCGAAGGCCTGGAACGCCGCGAGGAAGCATCGCGCGCCGAACGCCGCGCGCTGGGCGTCGAGGACGATCTGGCCGAGATTCCGCACCTGACCGAAGCGATGCTGGTCGTGCTGGGCAAGGCGGGGATCAAGACGCTCGACGATCTGGCCGACCTCGCCACCGACGAGCTGATCGCGAAGAAGCGCACCGACAACCGCCGCGGCCCGCCGCGCAGCGAGCGCGCCGAGGACAAGGGCGGCGTGCTGGGCGAATATGGCCTGTCGGAAGAGCAGGGCAACGAGATCATCATGGCGGCGCGTGCGCACTGGTTCGACGACGAACCGGCAACCGGGGAGGCCGCCGATGCGGACCCCGCGCAATGATCAGCTGACCGAAACCGACCGCGCAAAGGGGCGCGGTAGCCATGTGCCCGAGCGGCGCTGCGTCGTAACCGGCGAGGTTTCGTCGGCGGAGCAGCTCGTGCGCCTGGCGCTTGGCCCCGACGGCAGCATCGCGCCCGATGTCCATGGCAAGGCGCCGGGGCGCGGCGCGTGGATCGGCGTCGACCGGGCGACGCTGGAGGCCGCACAGGCGAAGGGCAAGCTGAAAGGTGGGCTGGCGCGCGCGCTGCACGACGGCAATTTCACCATCCCCGACGATCTGGGGGCGCGGATCGAGACGCAGCTGGCGCGCGCGACGCTCGACCGGCTGGGGCTGGAATCGCGCGCGGGTACCTTGCTCAGCGGCAATGAAAAGATCGAGACCGCGGCGCGCAAGGGGCAGGTCCGCCTGCTCCTCCACGCCAGCGATGCCGGCGAGGACGGGCGCAAGAAACTGGCGCAGGCGTGGCGTGTCGGCGAGGATGCCGAAGGTTCGGGGCGCGAAGGCCTGGTCTTGCCGGTGGACCGCGGCACCCTATCTATGGCATTGGGGCGCGAGAATGCGGTGCATCTGGCGCTAACCGACGCCCGCGCCGCGGACCGGGTGCTGGCGCATTTGAGCCGCTGGCAGTTTTTCACCGGATGGAGTAGGGACGCGGCCAACCGCGATTCCGACCCGCATGTCGCGCCAGTTTCTGGCGAGCAAAAAAACGGGACGGCGCCGACAGGCTCCGCCGCTTCGGACGCGTTTTGAAGGAATGATGAGTTTCGATGAGTGACGAACAGGACAAACCGACGCTGACCCGCAAGCCGCTGGGGCTGAAGCGGACCGTCGAAGCCGGGCAGGTGCAGCAACAGTTCAGCCATGGCCGCCGCAACACGGTGGTGGTCGAGGTGAAGCGCCGCCGCGTGCTCGGTCGTCCCGGCGAGGCCGCGCCCGAGCCGGTGGTCGAAGAGGTTGCGGCCGCCCCGGCGCCCGCGCCGACCCCGGCGCCTGCCCCGGCACCGAAGCCCGCCGCGCCGCGCGCGAGCGAGAATGACAGCCTGATGTCGCGGCAGGAGCGCCAGGCGCAATTGCTGCGCGAGGCCGAAGAAGCGCGCATGTCGTCGCTGGAGGAAAATCGCCGCCGCGAAGAGGCCGCGCGGGCCCGCGCCGCCGAGGAAGAGAAGCAGCGCGCCGAGCGTGCGGCCGCCAAGGCGGACGAACCCGCGCCGACGCCCGCCGCCGAGCCGGTCGTCGAAGCCCCCGCAGCCGAGGCACCGCAGGCGGAAGCCGCCGCGCCGCGCGCGACGACCAGCGCCGCCCCGGCCCCGCGCCGCTTTACCCCGGTCGAGGCGCCAAAGCGCCCCGAGCCCAAGCGTCCCGAGCCCAAGGCCAGCCGCGGTGCCGACGCGCGCCGCCAGTCGGGAAAGCTGACCGTCACGCGCGCGCTGAACGAAGACGAAGGCGCGCGTGCGCGTAGCCTGGCGGCGTTAAAGCGCGCCCGCGAAAAGGAAAAGCGTTCGCACACCGCAGCGTCGGGTCCGCGCGAGAAGCAGGTCCGCGAAGTCACCGTGCCCGAAAGCATCACGGTCACCGAACTGGCGAACCGCATGGCCGAAAAGACCAACGACCTGATCAAGGCGCTGTTCAAGATGGGCGTGCCGTCGGCGAGCGGCGACCTGATCGATCAGGACACCGCCGAATTGCTGGTGGTCGAATTCGGGCATCAGATCATTCGCGTCAGCGAAGGCGATATCGACATCCGGCATGACGAAGATGTCGATGATGCCGAACATCTGAAGCCGCGCGCCCCGGTGGTGACGATCATGGGTCATGTCGATCACGGCAAGACCAGCCTGCTCGATGCGCTGCGCGGCGCGAATGTGCAGGCGGGCGAGGCCGGCGGCATCACCCAGCACATCGGCGCCTATCAGGTGAAGACCCCCGACGGGTCACTGGTGACCTTCCTCGACACCCCGGGCCACGAAGCCTTTACCGAGATGCGCCAGCGCGGGGCGAACGTCACCGACATCGTCATCCTGGTGGTCGCCGCCGACGATGGTTTGAAGCCGCAGTCGATCGAGGCAATCAGCCATGCCAAGGCGGCAGGTGTGCCGATCATCGTCGCGATCAACAAGGTCGACAAGGAAGGCGCCAATCCGCAGCGCGTGCGCGAACGCCTGCTCGAACATGAGCTGGTGGTCGAGGAAATGGGCGGCGACGTCCAGAATGTCGAAGTGTCGGCGCTGAAGAAAACCGGGCTCGACAAGCTGCTCGACGCGATCGCGTTGCAGGCCGAAATCATGGAGCTGAAAGCCAACCCCGACCGCGCCGCCGAAGGCACGGTGGTCGAGGCGAAGCTGGACAAGGGCCGCGGCCCGGTGGCGACGATCCTGGTCCGTCGTGGTACCTTGAAGGTCGGCGACATCTTTGTCTGCGGCGCCGAAAGCGGCCGCGTCCGCGCGCTGATCGACGATCAGGGCAAGCAGATCAAGCTGGCGACCCCGTCGATGCCGGTCGAAGTGCTGGGTCTGGGTGGCGTGCCGATGGCGGGCGATACGCTGACCGTCGTGGAGAATGAAGCGCGCGCCCGCGAAGTCGCGGCCTATCGCCAGGAACAGGCAACGCGCAAGCGCACCGTGCAGGCGCCGGTCAGCCTGGAGGGCATGTTCGAAGCGCTGGCCGACAAGACCAACGTCATCCAATACCCCGTCATCATCAAGGGCGACGTGCAGGGGTCGGTCGAAGCGATCGTCAATGCGCTGAACCGCCTGTCGACCGACGAGATCCGCGTCCGCGTACTCCAGTCGGGTGCGGGCGCGATCACCGAGAGCGATGTAACGCTGGCGGCGGCGACCAAGGCACCGATCATCGGGTTCAACGTCCGTCCGAACGCCAAGGCGCGCGACATCGCGAAGCGCGAAAATGTGCGCTTCATGTACCATGATGTGATCTATCACCTGACCGACGAAATCCGCAAGGAAATGGCGGGCGAGCTGGGTCCGGAACGGATCGAGACCGTCGTCGGCCGCGCCGAGGTCAAGGATGTGTTCCCGGCCGGCAAGCGCGACAAGGCGGCGGGTCTGCTGGTGCTGGAAGGCGTCATCCGCAAGGGGCTGCACGCGCGGCTTACCCGCGACGACGTCATCGTGTCGGCGACCACCATTGCGTCGCTGCGCCGGTTCAAGGACGACGTCGCCGAAGTGCGCGCGGGCCTCGAATGCGGTGTCGTGCTGTCGGACACCAACGACATCAAGGCGGGCGACAATCTGGAAGTCTTCGAAGTCGAAATGCGCGACCGGACGCTGTAACGGGCGTCCGCCGCGCGCGGATCAGGAGGCGCAGCTATGCCGCGTTACGTCGCCCTGTTCGGCAGCATCAATGTCGGGGGCAACCGGCTGACGATGGCCGACCTGCGTTCGGCGTTCGAGGCCGAGGGGTTTTCGGACGTCGAGACGGTGGTGGCAAGCGGCAATGTCATTTTCCAATACCCCGCGCGGCCGACGCGCGGGCTGGAGGAAAAGCTGACGCTGATGGTCGCCGACCGGTTCGACATGCGTTGCGCGGCGCTGGTGCGCAGCCGCGACGAGCTGGCCGCGGCGATCACCGACAATCCGTTCGCGGGAACCAATGAGGACAAATTCGTCCACACGATGTTCCTGGATGGTCAGCCGACACCGGCGCAATTCGCCGCGCTGGCCGCCGACAAGTGGATCCGCCCGAACGAACGGATCGCGCCGGGCGACCGGGCTCTGTATATCGATTATGGCGATGGTGCCGGCGACAGCAAATTGACCGCGCGGATGATCGAACGGCGACTGGAGCATAAGGGCACCGCGCGCAACATGCGGTCGATCGCGCGGATCGTCGCGAAGCTGGACGAATTGGAGAAGGGTGCGGCATGAAGGCGGCAGAGACCAAGGGGCCATCGGTTCGCGTGCTGCGCGTCGGCGAGCAGGTGCGCCACATCTTGTCCGAAATCATCGCGCGCGGCGATGTCCATGACGATGTGCTGGCGCGCCAGCCGGTGAGCATCACCGAAGTGCGCATGTCGCCCGACCTGCGCCACGCGACCGTGTTCGTCAAATCCTTGCTGGGCAAGGACGAGGAAGCGGTGCTGAAAGCGCTGCGCACCAACACCGCCTGGCTGCAAAAGAGCGTCGCCGAACGGATGGCGATGAAATATGCCGCAAAGCTGAAATTCCTGGCCGACGAAAGTTTCGACGAGGCGAGCCACATCGAAAAATTGCTGCGCGATCCGAAGGTGGCGCGCGACCTGGGGGGCGATCGGGCGGGCGACGAGGGCGAATAGCGCCGCGCATATCGCGTGACGAGATAACCATATAGGTTATTTCACTTGACATCGTCACGCTGATATGGCACAAGTGTCACATCATGAAGAATTGCGAGTCGGGCCGGTGGCCTTCCGTTTGGCGGGAGGCTGTTCCGGCCCGACTGGCGTTTGGGAAAGGATGATCGATGGCGCAGATCGGCAAGGCGGCGACCCGCGATGCGCGCAGCGCGCGGCCGGGGGCGGCGCAGATGACGCAGTTTCTGGAAGCGCTGGCGGAGTCGTCGAATGTTGCGGCGTCGGCGCGCGCCGCGGGGGTAACGAGCAACGCAATGTACCGTGAGCGGCGACGCAATGAAGGGTTTGCGGCGCGCTGGCACGAGGCGCTGTGCGAAGGCTTTGCGCGGCTGGAGGCCGAATTGCTGTCGGAGGCGCTGGTCGCACCGAGCGGCAATGTGAAGGAGGCGACGCTGAAATCGCGGGCGCAGAAATATCGGCTGGGGCTGGCGTTGCTGGCGGCGCACCGGGCGGCGGTGCGCGGGGCGAAATTGCCGGGTGGCCGTTTGTCGGCTATGCGGCGTCGGGCGACCGGGCGCGCGATGCGCTGGCGCCGCTGTTCGAGGTCGACGGCGTGCGGCTCGCGAGCGGTGCGGACGGTTGGCGGCTGGTCCCGACGACGCGGGCCGGGGCGCCGCTGGCTTTGGCCGGCTTTCGCGAGGCGCGGCGCGGCGAGGTGGAACGCGATGCGATCGAGCGGCAACGCGCGCCGCTGGCGGCGTTGCCGGGGTCGATCCGGCTGCGCCATTATGAGCCCGAGCGCGATTACCAGCTGGGCCAGCAGGGCAGCGCGGTGGCGGGCGGTGGGGTACGCGAGGAGCGGATCGACCTGCCCGCGGTGCTCCCGGCATCGTCGGCGCGGGCGCTGGCGCAGCGGCTGGCCGCGGCGGCGGCCGACGGGCGCGAGACGTTGGTCTGGCACGGCGATCTGGCGGCGCTGGCGCTGCCCGTCGGACGGACCGTCGAGCTCGCTGATGGCAGCGTGTGGCGGCTGGCGGGGCGGAATGTGAGGGCAAACGAGATCGGCCTCCAGCTCAAGCGATACCAGCCTGTGCCGGTTGCCGCGCTTCCCGCCGCGCCGGGGACGCCGGTGCGTCCACCCGACTGGCCCGATGCAACCGGAACCGTGATGCTGTTCGACCTGCCCAATTTGGGGAGTCCGGGCGCCGCGGCGGCGCGGATCCTGATCGCTGCGGCGGGGAGCAACGATGGCTGGCGCGGCGCCGATTGCTGGTTCGTCGCTGCGGCCGATGCCGAACCGGTCGCGATCGGCACGGTGCGGCCGGCAGCGGCGCTGGGACATCTGGCCGAGCCGCTGGCGCCGGGCAGCGAATATCTGATCGATCGCGTGCATGCGGCGCTGGTGACGCTGGTCAATCCGTCGATGACATTGGAATCGGTCGACGACGCCGCACTGTTGGGCGGCGCCAACCGGGCGATGCTGGGCACGGAAATGCTGCAATTCGGGACGGCTGAACCCGTGGGGGCGGGTGTCTGGCGGTTGTCGCGGCTGCTCCGCGGGCGGGCGGGAACCCGCTGCGCGGCGGTTCATGCGGCCGCGACGCCGTTCGTGCTGCTTGACGACAGCGCACCGATGCTGCTGCCCGAGGCGCTGGCGCATGTCGCCGAAAGCGGTGCTGCGCGGTTGCAGTGGGCATCGCGCGGGGGGACGGCGATGACCGAGGTGGCGATCGCCGCCGCGGGTGCCGCGCTGGTACCGCTGGCGCCAATGCACGGGCGGATAACGCCCGACGGCACGGGGGGCGTGTTGCTTGGCTGGCGGCGGCGCAGCCGCGTCGACACCGGCTGGCGCGACCATGTCGATCTGCCGGTCGGGGAGGGGCGGGAGGCGTGGCGCATCAGCTTGTCGCCGCCGGTGGCCGGGATCGGACCATGGGAGCGCGCGACGCCCGATCTGCATATCGGCGCGGACATCATCGCCGTTTTGCCGCCGGGAACGAGCGCCGCGATCTGCCAGGTTGGCGACTTCGCGCCGTCGTCGCCCATGTTGTTGCCGGTGACATAGAGGAAGAAATCATGAGCGAATTGCCGATGACGCCGCGCTTTGCCCTGCCGTTGCTGGGCGTGGCGCAAGCGCAGAAAGAGATCACGCATAACGAGGCGCTGACGCTGGTCGACGCGCTGGTTCACGCCGCGATCGAGGCTGGACCGCTGAACGATCCGCCCGCCGACCCCGAGCCGGGGCAATGCTGGCTGGTCGGCGCGGCGCCGACCGACGGCTGGGAAGAGCAGGTCGATGCGGTCGCGATCTGGAGCGGCGGCGGCTGGCGATTTGCCCCGCCGCGCGCCGGGATGGCGGTGGTGCGGCTGACCGACGGCGCGCGGCTTCGATTCGACGGGGACGCATGGGTGGTACCCCCGACCATCGCCGCCCCGTCTGGCGGCTCGACAATCGATGGCGAAGCGCGTAGCACCCTGAGTGCGCTGATCCTGCACCTTGCGGCGCAGGGTCTTCTGATTTCAGGCTGAATTTCCTCTCGCTGGCTTTGAAAGTGCGACTTTTTGGCAACAGATTGACGATTTGTTCACTTGCACGGAACCAAAGCGACGAGTAGGACGTCTGCCGAGACGTATATCTCAAATTGAAAGGGGAATTACTATGAGGAAGCTTGCCGTAGCTGTGGCGTTAGCCTCCACTGCCCTGGCGTCGCCTGCTTTGGCGCGCGACGACTCTTGGTATGTTGGCGTGGGCGCCGGCGTGATGATCGTCGAAGATCTCGATCTCGACATCGGCACTGCCGCGAATGCCGCCGCTATCGACCACCGCAAGGGGTATGATTTCGAAGGTGTCGTGGGTTATGATTTCGGCGGTTTCCGCGCTGAAGTCGAAGTTGGTTATCGCGAAGCCGACATCAAGTCGGGCCGCTTTGGCGCCCCCGGTATCCCGCAGACCGTTTCGGGCGCAGGCCCCCTGTATGTCGGCAACACCGATCTGAACGGCGACACCAATGCGCTGAGCTTCATGGTCAACGGTATGCTCGACTTCGGTGACGACGACGGCCTGCAGGGCTTTGTCGGCGGTGGCGCCGGTGTGGCCCGCGTGTCGGTCGAACCCGTGTTCGCTGGCGCGTTCCTCGACGATTCGGACACCGGCTTTGCCTGGCAGGCGATTGCTGGCGTTCGCGCGCCGATCAGCAGCAACTGGGACGTCGGCCTGAAGTATCGCTTCTTCAACGTCGACAATCTCGACCTGGTCGATCAGCGTGGCCGCGACGTTTCGACGCGTTTCCGCTCGCACTCGATCCTGGGGACGCTGACCTACAACTTCGGTGGTGCACCGGAGCCGGTTGTGGCACCG
>NZ_SCMU01000041.1 GCF_005503695.1 Sphingopyxis sp. 2PD | reverse complement strand
GGCGTTACCCCCGCCGCCAACTGCCCGACCATCGCCGGTCCCGACCAGCTGTCGAACCTCGGCACGATCACCGGTCCCGGCGGCGAATGGCGCAATTGCGGTTTCCCGACGCGCTTCACCGCGACGACCGCGATCCCGAAGGTCGCGGGCGTCATCTATTCGCTCCCCGGCCGCGTCGATGTCGGCACCGACCAGGGCGCGACCAGCACCAACAATGTCGTCACGCTGACGATCGATCCGGGCGTCACCGTTTTCGGTGCGACCGGCGTGTCCTTCCTCGCCGTCAACCGCGGCAACCGCATCGACGCGGTCGGCACCCCGACCCAGCCGATCATTTTCACGGGCCGTGGCAACGTCGTCGGCTCGGCGAACGACCAGACCTCGCAGCTGTGGGGCGGCATCGTGCTGCTCGGCCGCGCGCCGATCACCGACTGCCTCGCCCCCGGCGCGACTCCCGGCACCGCGGCGTGCGAGCGCGACACTGAAGGCACGTCGAACGCGCTGTATGGCGGTGCGCAGGTAGCCGACAATTCGGGCCGCATGTCCTATGTCCAGATCCGCTATTCGGGCTTCGTCCTGTCGGGCAACAGCGAATTGCAGGGGCTGACCCCCTCGGGCGTTGGCACCGGCACCCAGATCGACCATGTCCAGATCCACAACAGCTCGGACGACGGCATCGAAGTGTTCGGCGGCCGCGTCAACATGAAGCATCTGGTGGTGACCGGCGCCGAAGATGACGGGCTCGACACCGACGTCGGTTATCAGGGCAACATCCAATATGTCATCGGCGTGCAGCGCGAAGGCGGTGCGGTCGGCGACTCGATGATGGAAATCGACTCGAACGGCAACGAAGACACCTCGCCGCGCCAGCGCGTGAACCTGTCGAACTTCACCTATATCCACCGCAACAATGCGGCGGGCAACGGCGTGTCGATCCTGATCCGTGGCGGCGCCGACTATACCTTCGCCAACGGGCTGATCGTGGCGCCGGGCTTCCGCTGCCTTGGCATGAACAGCGCGACGACGGTGCAGGCTGCGGGCGCCGCGGCCGACGAACAGGGACCGCCGGTGTTCCGTTCGGTGTCGATGCAGTGCAACGCCTCGCCGTTCCGCGGCACCAGCGGCGTCACCGACGCGCAGGTGCAGGCGATCTTCGACGGCGGGACGAACAACCGGTCGAACTATGTGCCGACGCTGACCAACCTGTTCGTCAATGGCGCGACCGAAACCGGCTTCACGCCGTTCAACGCCAAGACGCTGAACGCCTTCTTCGACACCACCGCCTATGTCGGCGCCGTCCGCGACGCCAACGACACCTGGTACCAGGGTTGGACGTGCAACTCGTCGACGGCGAACTTCGGCACCGCCAGCGGCAGCTGCAGCGCCATCCCGACGACCTGATCGCTCGCGATCCATTGGGGAGCGGGCACGCCTGACGGGCTGGCCCGCTCCCTTCCTGCATATTCCTTGGGGACTTTCACCATGACCAAGCGGCCGATCTTCGCCAGCCTGCTTCTTCTCAGCTCCGCGCTCGTTGCGCCCGCTGCGCTCGCGCAGGACGCCAGCGCCGAACCCGCCGCCGATACGCCCACCGCCGTCGACGAGCCGGTCGCCGACGAAGCTGCGGCGCAGGACGAGGACGGCGACATTTCGATCCCCGGCGGCGCCGACCAGGAAATCGTCGTCACCGGCCGCTACACCCCCAATATCGTCCGCGCGACACCCGAAGTCGTGTCGGTGCTGTCGTCGGCCGACATCGCGCGTACCGGCGAGGGCGATATTTCGGGCTCGCTCCAGCGCGTCACCGGCTTGTCGGTCGTCGGCAGCGGCTTCGTCTATGTCCGCGGTCTAGGCGACCGCTATTCGCTCGCGCTTCTGAACGGTTCGCCGCTGCCCAGCCCCGAACCGCTGAAGCGTGTCGTTCCGCTCGACATCTTCCCCTCGAACGTCATCGATTCGACGCTGGTCCAGAAAAGCTATTCGGCGAACTTCCCCGGCGAATTCGGCGGCGGCGTGATCAACCTCACCACCAAATCGACCCCGCGCGAACCCTTTCTGACCTTCAGCGGCGGCATCGGCTGGGACAGCGAGACGACGAACGAGCTCGGCTATACCTATTATGGCAGCGACACCGACTGGACCGGTTTCGACGACGGCACTCGCGACGTGCCGCCGCTGCTGAAAGCCGCCTTTGCCAGCGGCAAGCCGATCCTCGAGGGCGCCGATTACAGCCAGGACGATCTGGAAGCGATCCAGATGGAGCTGGTCAACGCCGAAACGACGCTGCTGCAACAAAATAACCATATCCCGGTCAACTGGTCGGCGGGGATCACCGGCGGCACGACGATCTCCTTTGCCGATGGCGAGTTGGGGATCATCGCGACCGCGGGGATCAGCAACAAGTGGCGCACCCGCGACACGTTGCAGCAGACCACGCTCAACCTCGATCTCGCGGGCGATCCGCAGACCAGCTACAACCGCGTCATCACCGACAATCGCATCGTCGTGAACGGCCTGATCGGCTTCGGGCTCGAACTCGGCGATCACAAGCTGCGGTGGACCAACCTTTATATCCGCGACACGTTGAAGCAGGCGCGGCTGGGGCTCGGGACCGACGCGAACCAGGTCGGCCGCGACATCATGAAGCAGGACACCGCCTGGTACGAACGCCAGCTGATCAATACCCAGCTGGTGGGCGAATTCCAGTTCGACGCGCTGAAACTCGACCTGCGCGGCGCCTATGCCAATTCGCAGCGCGAAGCGCCCTATGAGCGCGGCTTTACCTATGTCCGCACCAATCTGCCGACGACGCAGGATCCCACCGGTGACAAGTTCGTCAACGATCTCGGCGGCAACCGCGGCGATGCGACGATCGCATTTTCGGACCTCAACGAAAATCTGTGGTCGGGCGGCGTCGATCTGTCGTACGAGCTGGCACCGCAGATCACCGCGACGGTCGGCTACGCCTATACCGACACCAGCCGCACCGCGGTGCGCCGGGCGTTCCAGTTCCGCGCCCCGGGGCTGCCGGTCGCGGTGACGCAGCTCCGCCCCGACTATCTGCTGTCCGACGCGACGATCCAGCTTTACGACATCGCCCTGCTCGAAACCTCGGCGCAGGACGGCACCGCCGCCTTTGACGCCGGGCTGACGACGCACGCCGGCTATGCCCAGCTGCAGGCCGAACTTGTGTCGGGGATGAACGTCAATGTCGGCATCCGGTACGAAGATGCCAAACAGACCGTCGTGCCGATCGACCTGTTCGGGTCGGGCGGCAGCGCGATCGCGCAGACCAACCTGAACAACAGCTATTGGCTGCCCGCGGTCACGCTGACCTGGGAAGTCGCGCCCGATATGCAGGTGCGCATGAACGCATCGAACACCATCGCCCGGCCGCAGTTTCGCGAGCTGATCGCGCAAATCTATCAGGATCCTGAATCGAACCGCCAGTTCCGCGGCAACCCGTCGCTCAGCGACAGCGAGCTGTGGAACGCCGAGCTGCGTTACGAATGGTATTTCGCCAAGGATCAGCGGCTGACCGCGGCGGGCTTCTTCAAAAAGATCGAAAACCCGATCGAGGCCTATACCTCGCTCAGCACCGATTCGGTCGCGAACACCAGCTTTGCCAATGCGCCCAAGGCGTTGCTGTATGGCGGCGAGATCGAGGTGCAGAAATATTTCGCGCTCGACACGCTGTCGGATGCGGCCTTCTGGGCCAGCCGCCGGCTGGTGCTGATCGGCAACTACACCTTTACGAAGTCGGAGATTCAGGTCGGCGCCGGCGACACCACCGTCATCAACGGCGTGGTGCAGGATGCCCGCAACTTCTTCTTCGACGGATCGCCGTTGACCGGCCAGTCGGACCATCTGATCAACTTCCAGATCGGGCTCGAAGATCAGGACAAATTGTCGCAGCAGACAATTCTGGTCACCTACGCCAGCCCGCGCGTCACCAGCCGCGGTCCGTCGGGGCAGCCCGACATCCGCGAAAAGCCCGGCATCTCGGTCGATTTCGTTGCGCGGCAGGGGCTGAGCCTGCTGAACAAGGAGATCGAACTGAAGTTCGAGGCGCGCAATCTGACCGGGCGCAAATATCAGGAAGTGCAGGAAAGTGGCGACAACCGCATCTTCCTTAACCGTTATAAACTCGGGCGGACTTTCTCGCTCAGCGCTTCGCTGAAGTTCTGACGGGTGTATTGGCCCATCCCCTTCAGGGGAGGGGCAACGAAGATTTGGCAGCTTGCTGCCTAGTCGTAGTGGGGTGGGGCCAGCGGCCTTGCGCTAGGCCGCTGGCCCCCACCCGCTGCGCCTAGCGAACAAGTTCGCAAGTCTCGCTGCCCTCCCCTGAAGGGGAGGGCGTTCATGCGTCGAGCTCGCCGCACCGGACTCGCCCGTCCGTCAAAAAACTGTAATCTCCCGGTCAACTGATTGTCACCAACCGCCCCTAGGCGATTCGTGAGACCGCTTTTCAGTTGGGGGACAGGGAAGAATAATGGCGACGCTGATGTCCGGATCGGCTGTTCGGTTGCCCCGTGCGCTGCCTTCCTGGCTGCGCGCAGGCAAGCGCTCGCCGCGCGAGATCGGGCCGATGCTGCTTGTCGGCCTGCTCGGCGGGCTGCTCGTCTGGCAACTCGTCCGCCTGCTCTGGACCGTCATCACCCCCTTGTCGCCGCTCGGTGCGTGGCAACCGCAGGCGGCGGTCATCGCCTCGCCCGCCGAACGGCGGGCGCTGTTCACCAGCCTCGATCCCTTTTTCCGCAGCAACGCTCAGGGTGCGGCCACCGCGACCGTGACGTCGGCGGGGCTGACCCTGTTCGGGATCAACCTCAACGAGGCGACGGGCGGCGGCTCGGCGATCATCGCGGGCGAGGATGGGGTGCAGACAAGCTATGCCGTCGGCGACGAGATTGCGCCGGGATTGAAGCTCGCCGGTATCGCCTTCGATCATGTCCTGCTTGATCGCGGCGGAGCCCGCGAAAGCCTGTTCCTCGACCAGAGCGGCGAGGCGCCGGTCGCGACGCCCGCGACGCCGCTGCCCGCACCGACTCCCGAAGTCGGGTCGGGCGCGGCGAGCGGCGTGAGCGCCAGTGGCGAAATGTCGCCCGCGACGCTGAAGGCCGGGGTCGGGTTTGCGCCGCGGACCGAAAATGGCCGCGTCACCGGACTGGTCGTCCAGCCGCAGGGCGACGGAGCGGTGTTCCGCGCCGCAGGGCTGCGCCCGGGCGATGTCATCCGCTCGGTCAACGGCCGTCCGATCGGGTCGGCCAGCGACGCCGCAGCGCTCGCCAACCAGATCGCGCCCGGCGCGCGCATCTCGCTCGAAGTCGAACGCGGCGCCAGCGTCGTTCCCGTCGCCATCTTTCTTTCGAAATAGGTTTTATGCGTTTCAAACTGTCCCTGATGCTCGCCGCCGCGCTCGTATCCGCCGCTCCGGTACCGGCATCCGCCCAATATACGCTCAACGTCCGCGACGCCGACATCCGCGCCTTTATCCAGGATGCGGCGCGAATCACGGGGCGGACCTTCGTGATCGACGGGCGCGTCAACGGCAAGGTGTCGGTCGTCACCGACCGGCCGCTGTCGCGCAGCGAATATTTCGAGATTTTCCTGTCGACGCTGCGGTCGAACGGGCTGGTCGCGGTCCCCGGCCCCAATGGCAGCTACCGCGTCCAGCCGATCGACGGCGCCGCCGCGCAGCCGGGCCGCATCGGCAGCGGCGGCGCGGCGCAGAACCAGTTCGTCACCGAAATCATCCGTCTCCGGCATATTGACGCGGTCGCGGCGGTCGAAACCCTCCGCCCGCTGGTCAGCGCGCAGGGCTCGCTCACCGCGAACCGCAACGCCAACAGCCTTGTCGTCGCCGACTTCGCCGACAATATTCGCCGCATCCGCGCGCTCGCCGCCAGCATCGACCGCGACAGCTCGACCAGCCAGATCGTCACGCTCAAAAATGCTGGGGCGCGCGAAATCGCCGCGGCGCTGACCGCGCTCGTTCCCGCGGCGGGCGAGGGCGCGCGCGCGCCGCTCGCGATCGTGCCGATCGATAGCAGCAACGCCATTGCGCTGCGGGGGGATCAGGCGCTCGTCGCGCGCTTCGTGTCGATGGCGAACGACCTCGACGCCAAGGCGGCGGGCGGTACCGAGCTTCGCGTCTATTGGCTTGAACATGCCAATGCCGAAACGCTGCTGCCGACGCTGCAACAGCTGATCGGCGGCGGCAGCGATCCGGCGCAAAAGGCGGGTCTCCCCCCCGCGTCTACTTCCTCATCATCGTCGTCCGGCGGCAGCAGCGCGCCTGTCGCCGCCGCACCGGCGCAAGCGACATCGGTCGGCGGGGGCGGCAGCGGCAGCATTTCGACCCGCGGCCCCGCGATCGTCACGCGCTACGAGGGCGCCAACGCGATCATCGTGGCGGCGAACAGCGAAGTGCAGCGCATGCTCGGCGAATTGATCCGCCAGCTCGACGCGCGGCGTCAGCAGGTGCTCGTCGAGGCGATCGTCGTCGAGATCGGCGACGATGCGGCGAAGCGCCTCGGCGTCCAGTTCCTGCTCGGCGGCAAGAATATCCCGTTCGTCGCGACGAGCTACAGTAATGCGTCGCCCAATATCCTGACGCTCGGCGGCGCCTATGCCGCGAACCAGCTGTCGCAGGAAACGACGACGGTCAACGGCAACACGACGGTCACGCAAACGAACAGCTCGCTCGGCAACAGCCTGCAGGAAGCGGCGGCAGCATCGCTGTTGCAGGCGACGGGCGGCTTCGCGGGCTTCGCGGGCGACATCGGCAAGAACACGATCTTTGGCGCGATCATCAACGCGGTGAAATCGGACACGACGTCGAACCTGCTCGCAACCCCGCACATCGTCACGCTTGACAATCAGGCGGCGAAATTCCTCGTCGGGCAGGACGTTCCGATCACCACCGGCGAAAAGCTCGGCACCAATTTCGAAAATGCCTTCCGCACCGTTCAGCGCGAAGAGGTCGGGATCAAGCTGGAGGTCACCCCGCAGGTCAATGGCGCGGGCGAGGTGAAGATGTTCCTGCGCCAGGAAGTATCGAGCGTCGCCGGGCCGGTGTCGTCGCGCAACAGCGACCTCATCCTCAACAAGCGCGCGTTCGAAACCGTGCTCACCGTCGACGACGGCGAAATCCTCGCGATCGGCGGTCTGCTCAACGATGACGAGCGCAAGACGATCGAACGCATCCCGCTTCTGAGCGACATTCCGCTGCTCGGCGAATTGTTCAAATCGCGCAGCCGCACCCGGTCAAAGACCAACCTCATGGTCTTCATCCGCCCGACGATCCTGCGCAATCGCGAGGATAATGCCGCACTCACCGCGCGGCGTTACGGCTATATCCGCGACTTCCAGCTCCAGCGGAACCCGGACGAGGAGCCCGCGATCGATACGCTGGTGCGCGACTATCTGGGCGCCGTCCCGCCGGTCCCGACCGAGGCAACCGCCGCCGACATCACCGTCGGTCCGGTCAACCTGCCCGAACTGCGCGGTCCCGATGGCCGCGTCATCTCGACCGACGTGCCGCCGTCGGTTTCGCAGGCGCCCGCGCCGCCGACCGGAGACTATCCGTGACCGACATCGAACCGGCGGCGCCTCCCCCGGCGCCGGTTGATATTCCCTACGGCTTCGCGCGCAGCCATGGCGTCGTCATCGCGCCGGATGGCGAGGGCCGCTGGCTTGCAACGCTGCGCGAAGGCAGCGATCCGGCGGTGCTGATCGAGGTCAAGCGCTATCTGGCGCAGCCGCTACGCGTCGCGACTGCGGACGCCGCCGATTTCGACCGGCTGCTCTCCGACCATTATGCCGTCGACAGCTCGGCCGCCGCGATGGCGGGTTCGCTCGATGGCAGCGATCTCGAACTTGGCATCCCGAGCGCCGAGGATCTGCTCGACAGCGCCGACGACGCCCCGGCGATCCGCCTGATCAACGCGATCATCGCCGAAGCGGTGCGCCAGGGCGTCAGCGACATCCATATCGAGCCCTATGAAAGCGGCCTCGTCGTCCGCATGCGCACCGACGGCGTGCTGCGCGAACATCTGCGGATGCCGCCGCATGTCGCGCCGGTGGTGGTCAGCCGCATCAAGGTGATGGCGCGGCTCGACATCGCCGAACGCCGCGTGCCGCAGGACGGGCGCATCGGGCTGACGCTCGCGGGGAAAGCGGTCGATGTCCGCGTCTCGACGCTGCCTAGCCGCGCGGGCGAGCGCGTCGTGATGCGTATCCTCGACAAGGATGCGGCGGGGATCGACTTCGACGTCCTCGGCCTGTCGGGCGCCGCCGACCAGATTTTGCGCGAGGCGCTCGCCGAACCCAATGGCATCATCCTCGTCACCGGTCCGACCGGATCGGGCAAGACGACGACGCTTTACGCAGCGCTCAAACAGCTCAACGACGGCCAGCGTAACATCCTGACCGTCGAAGACCCCGTCGAATATGCCGTCGACGGCGTCGGCCAAACGCAGGTGAATGCCAAGGTCGGGCTCGATTTCGCCGCGGGCCTCCGCGCGATTCTGCGCCAGGACCCCGATGTCGTGATGGTCGGCGAAATTCGCGACCGGGAAACCGCCGACATCGCGGTGCAGGCCTCGCTCACCGGCCACCTCGTCCTCTCGACCGTCCACACCAATGACGCCGTCGGCGCAATAACCCGCCTTAAAGACTTGAAAGTAGAACCTTTTCTTCTCGCCTCGACGCTCCGCGCCGTTATCGCCCAGCGCCTTGTGCGCAAACTTTGCGATCATTGCCGCGAACCGGTGCAGGCCGACAACAGCATGGCCGCGATCCTCGGGCTCGACATCGGCACGGTGATCTGGCGCCCCAAGGGCTGCGACCAGTGCGGCGGCACCGGCTTCAAGGGCCGCATCGGCGTGTTCGAGGCGATCAAGGTCGACGAGACGGTGCGCCGCTACATCTATAACGGCGGCGACGAGGCGATGATCACCAAGCACGCCTTCCTGAAAGCGCCGACGCTGGCGTCATCGGCGCGGGCGATGGTGGCAAAGGGGCTGACCACCGCCGAGGAAGCGATCCGCATCGCGCGGCGCGAGGAAATCGATGCCTGATTATCGCTATGTGGCGATCGACAGCCAGGGCCGCGAACGCAAGGGGCGGCTGACCGCCGCGAACGACGACGCCGCGCGCGCCGATCTCGTTCGCCGCAAATTCCACATCGTCGAAGTCGCGGCGGCGGGCGCGAAACCGGCGGCGGGGCATTCGCTGCTTGCTTTTCGCCGCGCCCGTTTGTCGTCCAAGGAACTCGCGCTCTTCACGCGCCAGCTCGCGACGCTCGCCGAGGTCGCCCCGCTCGAGGAAGCGCTGCGCACGCTGACGCGGCAGAGCGAGGCGGAGAAGGCGCGCGATGTGATCGGCGACGTCCACGCGGGGCTGCTCGAAGGCCGCCGCCTCGCCGATGCGATGGCGCGCCAGCCCGCCAGCTTTCCGCCGCTCTACCGCGCGATGGTCGCCGCCGGCGAAACGACGGGCAGCCTGACGACGATTCTCGCGCGCCTCGCCGATCTGCTCGAACGGCAGGCCGAGGTGCGCGGCAAGCTGATCGCCGCGCTCGCCTATCCGATCGTACTCGCGGTGGTCGCGATCGGGGTCGTCGCGGCGCTGATGATCTTTGTCGTCCCGCGCGTCGTCGAACAATTCACCGACACCGGCCAGCAACTGCCGTTCCTGACGCGCGCGGTGATCGCGATCTCGGGCTTTGCCGCG
Source organism: Sphingopyxis sp. 2PD (assembly GCF_005503695.1). Lineage (GTDB taxonomy): Bacteria > Pseudomonadota > Alphaproteobacteria > Sphingomonadales > Sphingomonadaceae > Sphingopyxis. Next base: position 8,945 of record NZ_SCMU01000041.1, on the reverse strand, counting down.
AACTGGTGGTGGCTGATCGCGCTGCTCATTGTCGCGGCGAGTTTCGGCTGGGCGGCAGCGATGCGGCGGCCCGCGTTCAAGGCGCGGGTCGATGCGCGGCTGCTGCGCCTGCCACTCCTCGGCCGCTTGCTCCGCGATCTTTATGCCGCGCGCTTTGCCCGCACCCTGGCAACGATGGTGTCGAGCCGCCTGCCGCTCGTCGAGGGGCTGCGGCTCACGCTCCCGACGATCCGCAACGCCGCGCTCGCCGGTGCCACGGCAACGATCGTCGATCAGGTCCGCGCCGGGGGCAGCCTGTCGGCGGCGCTGCGCGACGCTTGCGTCTTTCCGCCGCTGCTCGTCTATATGACCGCCAGCGGCGAAAGCGCGGGTCGGCTCGAAGTGATGCTCGAACGCGCGGCCGATTATCTCGAGCGCGAATTCGACCGGTTTACGGCGGCTTCGATGGCGTTACTCGAACCTGTCATAATAGTCCTTATGGGGTCGTGCGTCGCCCTCATCATCCTCGCCATCCTGCTTCCGATCCTTCAGTTGCAGAACCTTGCCGGAATATAATAAATGTCGCTGATGCAGCTTTTGATCCGCCTGATGCTCGATACCTCCTTTTCCGGCGAGGGCCGCCCACCGGTCCGCCGCCGCCGCAAGAAGGACGAGCGCGGTTTCACGCTCACCGAGCTGATGGTCGTGATCTTCATCATCGGCCTGCTCGCGACCGTCGTGATGATCAACGTCCTGCCCAGCCAGGATCGGGCAATGGTGACCAAGGCGAAGGCGGATATTGCGACGCTGGAAAGCGCGCTGGAACAATATCGGCTCGACAATCTGACCTATCCCGCATCGACCGACGGGCTGAATGCGCTGTCGACCCCGCCGCCCTCGCTCGCGCAGCCCGAACGCTATCGCCGCGGCGGCTATATCAAGAAACTGCCCGCCGATCCGTGGGGGCGCCCCTATAATTATCAGGCGCCGGGGCCGGACGGAAAGGCGTTCGACGTCTGGTCGCTCGGCGCCGACGGTGCGCCCGGCGGGACCGACGACAATGCGGATATTCGCGCCGACAGCTGAGGCGCGCCCGCGTCCCCACGCCAACGGCTTTACTCTCGTCGAACTGATGGTCGTGCTGGCGATCATGGCGCTCGCCGCGACCGCGGTCGTGCTCACGCTTCCGGGCGAAGAACGCAGCGTACGCAGCGAAGCCGACCGGCTCGCCGCGCGCCTCGCCGCGGCGCGCGATGTCGCGGTGATCGAAGGGCGCAGCGTCGCGGTCAATTTCGCGCCGTCGGGCTATGGCTTCGAACGGCGGATCGGCGGCGACTGGCAGCCGCTTCCCGGACGCGCCTTCGAACAGCGCAACTGGCCGGGCGATGTGCGTTTTGTGGCGGGCAATGGGCAGGGCGCGGCGCGCATATTGTTCGATCGCGTCGGCACCAGCCCGACGCCGCAGGCGGTGGTGCTGACCGGCGGCGATGTGCGCGAGATTGTTCGCGTCTCGGCGACGGGGGAGGTCAGCCGTGGGCAGTGAGCGCGGCCAGACCCGCGACAGCGGCTTCACCTTGCTCGAAATGCTCGTAGCGCTCAGCGTCATCAGCATCGCCGCGCTGGCGCTGATCCGGCTCGACGCCTATGCGGTGCGCACCGCGGGCGACCTCGACGAAAGCACGATGGCGGGTATCGTTGCGCAAAATCGCGCCGTCGAGCTGTGGACCGATCCCGCGCCGCCGACGATCGGCAACAGCGCGATCGGCGTGGCCAATGCAGGACGCAACTGGCGCGTCGAACAGCGCGTCGCGCGGACCGCCGACGACAGCCTGCTGCGCATCGACCTCACCGTCCGCCCTGAAAGTGGGCGCGGGCAGGCAGTGCTGACAATCATCCGGCCTTCGCGATGAAGGACGAGCGCGGCTTCACCCTCGTCGAAATGCTCGTCGCGCTGTCGATCTTCGCTGCGATCGCGGCGATGGGCGTCGGGCTCTTGCGCAGCAGCGTCGATACGCAGGATGCGGTTCAGAGCCGGCTAAAGGCGATGGGCGGGGTCAACCGGCTCCGCGCCGTGATGGCGAACGATCTGGCGCAAGCGGTGCAGCGCGCGACGCGCGGCCCGGCGGGCGAGGTGGTACCGGCCTTTGTCGGTTCGTCCACCGGCTTTGCCTTTGTCCATGGCGGTACCGGGTCGCTCGATGGATCGCCGCGGCCCGCGCTCGAGCGCGTCGCCTATGCGCTGGTCGGCGGCGAGTGGCGCCGCGCGACGCAGCCGATGCTCGACGGCACCGCGCTCGGCGAGGGCGACCGGTTGATCGGCGATGTAACCGGCGTTGCCGTCCGATACCGCGACGAGCGCGGTAATTGGGGTGACAGCTGGACGTCCGAAGCCGGCGACCGTCTGCCGCGCGCGGTCGAGGTGCGCGTGTCGCGCCGCGGGCGCGAGGCGCTGACGATGCTGTTCCTGACCGCGCCAACGCTACCGCCGCCGCCTATCGCCGAAAGCCCGGCGCCATGATGCGCCGTCCGCCCGGCGAACGCGGTGCCGCGCTGCTCAGCGTCCTGTTGCTGGTCGCGGTCATGGCGGTGATCGCGGCGACCGCGCTCGACCGCCTGACGCTGGCGACACGTATCGCGGGCAGCGCGGCGACGGTCGACCAGGGCCGCGCCTATAGCTTCGCCGCCGAACAGATTGCCCTGCGCCGCGTCGCCGATCTGGTCGCGCGCGATCCCGCAAAACTGACGCTCGCCGGCGACTGGCTGGGGCGCGATTTCGTCCTGCCGCTGCCCGGCGGCGAGGGGCGGGCAAAGCTGGCCGACGCCAATAATTGCTTCAACCTCAACAGCCTCGTCGCCGAAACCGCCCCGGGACGCTTCAGCCAGCGGTCGGGGTCGATGCGCCAGTTCGGCGAGCTGATGACGTTGCTCGGAATCGATCCGGGGCAGGCGCAGGCGATCGCGGGGGCGGCGGCGGACTGGATCGACAGCGACAGCAACGAAGGCCCGCTGGGTGCCGAGGACAACGCCTATCGCGCGATGCCGGGGGCCTATCTGCCCGCCAACCGCAAGATGGCCGATGTCAGCGAGCTACGCGCGGTGCGTGGAGTCAGTCCGAAAATCTATGCGCAGTTGAAACGCTGGATGTGCGTCTTGCCGGCGACCGAGCCGGTGCGGCTCAACGTCAACACGCTGGCGCCCGAGCAGGCGCCGCTGATCGCGATGCTGGTCCCCGGCGAAATCACGCTCGCCGACGCGCGGGCGGCGCTGGCGGCGCGTCCCGCGGGCGGCTATGGCAGCAGCGTGCGATTCTGGGAGGCGGCGCCGTTCGAAGGGTTCGACCCGCCGACCGACGTTGCCGAGCAGGCCGGGGTGACGAGCCGCTGGCTGAGCTTGACGACGAATGTGACGATGGGGGACGGTTTTTTGACGGCAGTTTCGCTCATCGACGCCAATGGCGGTGCGCCGTCGGCCGGGCTCGCGCCGCCGACGGTCGTGCGGCGCGACTGGGGTGAAGCCGACTGAGATGAGCGCGACGCTGGTTCTTTGGCTGCCCCCCGTGGTGGCGCTCGGTGACGGAGACGCACCCGACCCCGCATGGCTGCGCGTCGACGATGGCGTGATCGTCGATTCGGGGCAGGATGACGGCTGGGTCGATGCGTGGGAAAAGCCGCATAGCGACGATGCCGACGATCGGCTGATCGCGCTCGCTCCGGCGTGTGACGTGCCGCTGCGCTGGCTGGCCTATCCCGAAGCGGCGCCCGCGCAGGCGATGGCGGCGGCGCGGATCGACGCCTTGAAAGCCAGCTTGGGCGACGCGGCACTGCTGCACGTCGTCGCGGGCCAGCCGGTGGAAGCGGGTCAGGCGGCGCCGGTCGCGGTGACGACGCATGCGGCGATGACCGCATGGACCGACTGGCTGGCGGCGCGCAGCCTGTCTCCCGCCGCGATCATTCCCGCCGCCGCCGCGGTGCCGCCGCCCGAACCCGACAGCCTGTGGTCGGCCGAGGTCGGCCGCGAACAGATCGTCCGTTCCACCGACCGCGCCTATGTTTCCGACCCCGAACTCGATCCGCTGATCGCGGGCGGTCACGCGATTGCGCCGCTCGATGCCGAACGGATGCGCGACGCGCTGTTGCTGACGCTCGCAGCGCCCCCGCTCGACCTGCTGAGCGGCGCGTGGAAGCCGCGGCGGAGCTGGTCGCTGGACCCGGCCTTGGTACGGCTGGTCAAGCGGCTGGCGATCGCGCTGCTGGTCGTCAGCCTGCTGATACCGATCATCCACGCGTTTCGTTTGTCGCGCGACAGCAGCCGCGCCGATGAAGCAGTCGTCGCGATGGCGAAAAAGGCGGGCGTCACCGCGCCCGACGCGACGGCGGCGGAGGCCGAACTCGATCGCCGCTTGGCGACCGCAGGCGGTGGCCCGCTGGCCTTTTCGGTCCCCGCTTCGGCGCTCTACGACGCGATGCGCGATGCACCGGGGGTCGCGCTCAAAACGCTCTCGCACCGCACCGACGGAACCTTGACGACGACACTTGCCGCACCGCGCGTCGAGGACATTAATCAGGTGCTGCTCGCGCTCCAGGCGCGCGGCTATCGCGTCACCGCGCAGCCGATGGCGGGCAGCGACGGCCAGCAGATGGCGAATATCACGATCCGGGCGGTGCCATGACCGAAGGGCTGCAAAATTGGTGGACCGGGCTGTCGCAGCGCGAACGCTGGCTGGTCGCGATCGCGGGGGTGCTGGCGGTCGGCGTGCTCGTCTGGGGTCTTGGCCGCCCGGCGGTTGCGGCGTTCGTCGATCTGGAAAGCCGACATCGCGCCGCGATCGAACGCGAAGGCCGCGTCGCCGCCAAGGTGCAATTGCTGGCTCAGCGTCCCGCGACATCGGTGGCGACGGCGGTGGATGCCGTCGCGATCGACCAATATCTCGCGCAATCGGCGGGCGAAATCGGGTTGACGCTCGACCGCAACGAGGCGCGCGGACAAGGGCAGGCGACAATCGCCATCGCCACCGCGCGCGCGCCGGTCTTGACCGACTGGCTCGCGTCGCTCGAGGGGCAGGGCTTTGTTATCGACCAATTGACGATCACGCCCGCCGCCGACGGTACCGTCGGACTGACGGCCGAACTTCGGAAGGGTGGCCAATGAGCGTACGGCAACGCTGGGGCGTCGCGGCGCTGTTGCTGGCGCTCGTCCTGATCGTCGCCACCTTTCCGATGCGGCTCGCGCTCGCATGGTCGGGCGCGACCGACGCCGGGGTGACCGCGCGCGAGGTGCGCGGTTCGGTGTGGGCGGGCGAGTTGGTTGAAGCGCGGCTGGGCGCGTTGCCGCTGGGGACCGTGCGCGCGAGCCTGTCGCCGCTGGCGCTGCTCGAGGGCGATACCGAACTCGTCTTTTCGCGCACCGACCCGCGGCTCGGCGCGCTGGCGGGGCGGCTGCACGGCAGCAATCCGCGCGGGGTATCCGAAGTCAACGGGACGACGACAATGTCGGGCGGGCTTGGGATGATTCCTGTGGACACCATCCGGTTCGAAGGCGCTACGCTGCGCTTTGATGGCGCCGGAAAATGCACCAGCGCCAGCGGACGCATTCAGCTGGCGGTCAGCGCGCCCATCGCGGGGCTCGACCTGTCGCGCGGGCTGGCGGGGCCGCTTGGCTGTGCGAACGGCCGCGTGCAGGCGGCGCTGGCCAGCCAGTCGGGGATGGAACGGCTGACCTTGTCGTTCGACGGCAGCGGCGCTTATCGCGCCCGGTTGGCGATCAACGTCGATCGCGATCCGGCGATGGCGGCGGCGCTGGCGACGCTGGGCTTCAAGGCCGGTTCGGGCGGTTTCGTACTGGCGACGACGGGTCGCTTCTGACGTGACGGCCCTGGATGCCTTGCCCTTTGGCATGGGCGTCGCGTTCGCCGTGCTGATCGGGCTGGTCCTCGGCAGTTTTGTCGCGACATTGGTGCTGCGCTGGCCTGTGGGGCGTTCGGTGCTGGGGCGCTCGCAATGCGATGGGTGCGGGCGGCCGCTTGGCATCGCAGAGCTTGTGCCGCTGCTTTCGGCAATCCTGGCACGCGGACGTTGTCAGAAGTGCCGCGCAGCGATCGATCCTTTCCACTGGCGAGTGGAATTGGGATCGGCGCTGATCGGCGGGATTGCGCTGACGATCATGCCGGGGACGTCCGGCTGGCTGTGGGCGCTATTCGGTTGGCTGCTGCTGCCGCTCGCGCTGCTCGATGCCCGGCACTTCTGGCTTCCCGACCGGTTGAGCGCTTTACTGGCGGTGGTGGGGTTGCTGCTGGCGGGCCCGCTGCTCGATGCGTCATTGCTCGACCGCTGGATCGGTGCGCTCGCCGGCGGCGCGGTGCTCGCGCTGATGGCCTGGGCCTATCGCCGCGCGCGCGGCGGCGAGGGCATGGGCGGCGGCGATCCCAAGCTGGTCGCCGCGATCGGCTGCTGGATCGGCTGGCAGGTGCTGCCGCTGCTGCTGCTCCTTGCCAGCCTCGGCGGCATCATCTGGGCGCTGATCGCCCAACGAAAGGGGGACCAGCCGCTGGTTCAGCGACGGGTCCCCTTCGGTGTCTTTGCCTGCACCGCCGCTTTCGCGACGGTGCCGCTATGGCCGCTGATCAGCGCCCGATGACGACGGTCACCGCGCGGCGGTTCTTGGCATAGGCCTCTTCGGTCGAGCCGAGTTCGGCGGGGCGTTCCTTGCCATAGCTGATGACGCTGATCCGCGAGGGATCGATGCCCAGCGAGGCCAGATAGTTTTTCGCCGCATTGGCGCGGCGTTCGCCGAGCGCGATATTATAGTCGCGGGTGCCGCGTTCGTCGGCATGGCCCTCCAGCGTGACGCGCACCGCGGGGTTGCGCTGCAACCACTGCGCCTGCGTCTGCAACGTCGCCATGTCCTCGCTGTCGACATTATATTGGTCAAAGCCAAAGAAAATGCGGTCGCCTTCCAAGCCGACGCTTGCCAGGAAATCTTCCTGCGACCCCGGAATCACGCCGGTGCCCGTATCGGTTCCGGTATCGGTGCCGGTGCCTTCGGGGACAGGGGGCAGCGTATCGGGCGCTTTTTTCGCGCAGGCGCCAACGGCAAGCATGGTGATCGCCGCTATCATAGCGGTGCTCTTGCGTATCGTCATGTCGTCTGTCCTCTTGTTGTTGCTCGAAAAATCTCGTCTCGGCCCATTTTGCCGCCATTTTATGCCATTATGGGAACCCTGATGGCCGATTTTGGTTCCGCTTTCCTTACGGCAGCACCGGCCCCCAGCTGGGGTCCGATCCATCCTGCGGGGTAGGCAGACGGCGCAGATTGACGCCGGTCAGATCGACTTGCCACAGGCTCGACTTGCCCTCGCGCCCCGGGGTGGTGCGGAAAAACTGGATGACGCGGCCGTTCGGCGACCAGGTCGGCGCCTCGTCCTGCCAGCTGTTGGTCAGCATCCGAACGCTGCCGCCCGACGGAGTCATCACCCCGATGCGGAATTCGCCGCCGCCCATGCGGGTAAAGGCGATCAGGTCGCCGCGCGGCGACCATTCGGGGGTCGCGGCGCGCCCGCCGCCAAAGCTGATCCGCTGCTGGTTCGACCCGTCGATGTTCATCGTATAGACTTGCTGGCTGCCCGACCGGTCGCTTTCGAACACGATCTTGCGCCCATCGGGCGAGAAGCTGCCGCCGACGTCGATCCCCGGGGTGCTCGTCAACCGCACCGGGGTGCCGCCGTTGGCCGAGATGCGATAAATGTCGGTATTGCCGCCGACCGCCATCGAATAGAGGATCTGGGTGCCGTCGGGCGACCAGCGCGGCGCAAAGGTCGCGTTGCCGCTTTCGGTGACCAGCTTCTGCGATCCGCTGGCGACGTCGTAGATAAAGACGCGGACGCGGTTGTTCAAATAGGAAACATAGACGATCTTTTTGTAATCGGGCGAGAATCGCGGCGAGATGGCGAGCGCCTGCCCGTTGGTGATGAAGCGGTGGTTGCCGCCGTCGCTGTCCATGATCGCCAGCCGTTTGATACGGTTCCCCTTGGGGCCGCTCTCGGCGATATAGGCGACGCGGCTGTCGAAGAAGGGCGCTTCGCCTGACAGGCGCGAATAGATCGCGTCGGCGCATTTGTGCGCGGCGCGGCGCCAGTCGCCGGGCTGGATCTCGAACCCCTTGCGCACCAGCTCGCTGCCGAGCGCGGTGTCGTAGAGGTAACAGCCGACGATCAGACTGCCGTTCGATCCGGCATCGACGAAGCCGTGGACGACATTTTCGGCGTTGCGCGCCTGCCAGTCGGCAAAGCGCGGCGCCTGCACCTCGGCGCGGGTGATTGCTCGGACGCCGCTGGGGCCGACGGGGGCGTAGAGGCCGCTGCGTTCAAGGTCGGCGGCGATCACTTCGGCGATCTGGCGGCCAAGGCTGTCGGTGCGCAGCCCCGCGACGGTCTGCACCGATGAGGTGGCGAGCGCGGGGATAGCGATGACGGTGCGGTCCTGCGACAGCGTGCCTTCGATCGTTTCCCGCGGTTCGGTGGGCGTCACCGCGGGCGGGGTGGGGGCGGTCTGCGCAAGCACCGGGGCGGTGGTCATGAGCAGCGCGAGCGAGAGGCTGATCGGGCGAAGGAACATGTCTCTTACCTCTTGATGAAATCGAGCGTGTAATTCTGCCAGAAGCTGTAATTATCCTCGGGCAGATCGAAAGGTGCGGCAAGTTCGACCGCGCGTTTGGCGCATTCCTGGTGCCGCTGAATCTGAAATTTGTTGCTGTCGTTTTCGCCCGACGTCGTGACGCTGGTGAAGCCGGCGAGGGCGCCCGACTGCGTCAGGCGGAATTTGACGACGGTCTTGAGCTGATCGACATCGACGCCCGAAATGCGGCACCCGTTCCAGCGCGGCGCGACGGCCGATTTGATGCTGACGTCGATCGAGCGGCGCACCTCGGCCGCGGTGGCCGCAGCGGGTGCACCCTTGCTGGCGGGTGCCTTC
>NZ_SCMU01000040.1 GCF_005503695.1 Sphingopyxis sp. 2PD | reverse complement strand
GTCTTGCGCTGACCCTTGCCCTTGTCGCCGCGCTCGATCCGCCCGCGCCCCGTGCGTCCGCCCCCGCGATCTCCGGGGCGGACGCACCCCCCGATTATGGCGACACGCTTCGTCGCTGCCGAACCGCCACCGAAGCCGATCCCGAATGCGAGGCGGCCTGGGAAGCGAAGCGGCGCCATTTCTTCCGGACCGAAAAGAGCAAGCCATGAACGACACCGGCGTCATCGATAATTTCCTGTCGGTCTTCTCGACCTATATCGACAGCGGGTTCGGTCTGCTCGGCGGCGAGGTCGGCTTCCTGTCCTCGACGCTGATCGTGATCGACATAACGATCGCGGCGCTCTTCTGGGCATGGGGCACCGACGAGGATGTGCTGCAGCGGCTGGTGAAGAAGACGCTCTATATCGGCGTCTTCGCCTTCATCATCGGCAATTTCCAGGCGCTGGCCACGATATTGCTCGAGAGCTTCGCCGGGCTGGGCCTGAAAGCGGCAGGAAGCGCGATGGCGATCGGCGATTTCATGCGCCCCGGCATGATCGCGTCCACCGGCCTCGATGCCGCCGAGCCCTTGCTCGACGCGACCGCCGATCTTGTCGGCCCGGTGGGGCTCTTCACCAACTTCGTCCAGATCCTGATCCTGCTGATCGCCTGGGTGATCGTCGTGATCGCCTTCTTCATTCTCGCGGTGCAGGTCTTCGTCACGATCCTGGAGTTTAAATTGGTGACGCTCGCGGGCTTCGTCCTGCTGCCCTTCGCCTTCTTCGGACGTACCGCCTTCATGGCCGAGCGCGTCCTCGGCCATATCATCTCCTCGGGCATCAAGCTGCTCGTGCTCGCGGTCATCACCGGCATCGGCACGACCCTCTTCCAGCGCTTCATGGACGCGGGGCTCGGGACCGAACCCGACATCCGCGAGGTGATGGCGATCGCCCTCGGCGCCTTGACCCTGCTCGGTCTCGGCATCTTCGGTCCGAGCGTCGCCAACGGCATCGTGGCGGGCGGCCCGCAGCTCGGCGCAGGCGCCGCCGCAGGCACGACCCTCGCGGCCGGCGCCACGATCGCCGCCGGGGCCGCCGGCGCGACGCTGGCGGCGGGCGCGGCGAGCAGCGCCGTCGGTCGCACCGCGCTCGGCGCCTCGCGCGCGTCCGGCAGCGCTTCGGCATCCTATGCCCGGGGCGCGGCCGGGAAGAGCGGGATGCGGGCGTTCGGTGCGGGGCTCGCCAATGTGGCGCGTGACACGGCGCGCGGCGCGGGTTCGCCGCTCCGCGCCGCGGCTGACCGCCTGCGTCAAAGCTATGCCGCGGGGCAGGCGGGCAAGTCCGTGGCCGGCGCTGCCACCGCGAGCGACGGCGCGGCGTCGCCCCCGACCTGGGCGGCCGCCATGAAGCGACGTCAGGCCGTCACCTCGGGCGCCACCATCGCCTCGCAGACCCTCAAGGCCGGCGACAGCCATGGCGCCGGCTCCGCTCCCGACATCAGCCAGAAGGATTGAACCCATGTTTCGACGCCCGTCCCAACATTATGGCAAGTCCCCGGTCCCGGTTACGCCCTACCAGCGCGCGGCGCAGGTCTGGGACGACCGCATCGGCTCGGCCCGCACCCAGGCGAAAAGCTGGCGCCTCGCCTTCTTCGGCTGTCTCGCGCTTTCGGGCGGACTCGCCTCGGCGCTCGTGTGGCAGTCGCTCCGCGGCACGATCACCCCTTGGGTCGTCGAGGTCGACAAGCTCGGCGAGGCAAGATCGGTGGCGCCCGCCGATGCCGACTTTTCGCCGACCGACCCGCAGATCGCATTCCATCTCGCGCGCTTCATCGAGCATGTCCGCTCGATCCCGGCCGATCCGGTGGTGCTCCGAAAGGACTGGCTCAGCGCCTATGACTTCACCACGCCCAAGGGCGCGCAGGCGCTGAGCGATCACGCCCGCGCGAACGATCCCTTTGCCGAAGTCGGCAAGATGCAGGTCGCCGTCGATGTATCGAGCGTCATCCGCGCATCGCGCGACAGCTTTCGCATCGCCTGGACCGAGCGCCGCTATCAGGATGGCAGCCTGGTCGAGACGTCGCGCTGGTCGGCGATCCTGACCACCTCGATCCAGCCGCCCCGCACTCCCGACGCCCTGCGCCGGAACCCGCTCGGCGTTTTTGTCACCGCTATTTCTTGGTCGAAGGAGCTCAGCCAATGATCCGCCTTACCCTTCTTCTCGGCGCTGCCGCGCTCGCGCTGCCGGCGCAGGCGGCACCCGCCGATCCGCGCACGCAGGTCGGCCGCGCGAACGACGCGGCGCGCGTCCAGCCCGAGCGCGCGACCTTCCTCAACGCCATCCAGAAATATGCCTGGGCCGATGGCGCGCTGTTCCAAGTCTACACCGCCCCCGGACAGGTCACCGACATCGCATTGCAGGAAGGCGAGGAGCTTGTCGGTCCGGGGCCTGTCGCGGCCGGCGACACCGTGCGCTGGGTGATCGGCGATACGGTGAGCGGGACGGGCGCGTCGCGCCGCGTCCATATTTTGGTGAAGCCCACGCGCCCCGACATCATGACGAATCTGGTCATCAACACCAGCCGTCGGACCTATCACATCGAGCTGCGCGCGACCCCCGCCACCTATATGGCGGCGGTCTCCTGGTCCTATCCGCAGGACGAGCTGATCGCGCTTCGCTCCGCCGAGACCGAACAGGCGCGGCTCGCTCCGGTTGCAGGCGGGATCGATTTCGCGGCGTTGAGTTTTGCGTATCGCATCTCCGGCGCGAAGGTCCCCTGGCGGCCGGTGCGCGTTTTCGACGATGGGCGCCAGCTCTTCGTCGAGTTCGGTGCTGCGATCGCAACCGCGGACATGCCCCCGCTGTTCGCGGTCGGCGAGAAAGGCGCGGCGGAGCTGCTCAACTACCGGGTCGACGGCCGTTACATGATCGTCGACCGCCTTTTCGATCGCGCTGAACTCCGGCTGGGGAGCGGGCGCGGCGCCAAGGCCGTGCGGATCGAACGCGAAACGCCGCGCGCGCGAGGCCGGTCGTGACGGCGCCCGAACAGCCGGGCACGGAAGCTGTGCCCGCCGAGGCCGAGGTTGCGCCGATCGCCCCTGCGAGCCCCGATGCGTTCCGCTTGGCGGGTGAGACTCCGCGGGTCATGCGTCTGTCACGGAAAACGCTGGCGGTTATCGGCGGGGCCGGCGGTCTTGCGATTGCGGCATCGCTCATGTGGGCGCTGCGAACGCCGGCCCCGGCCGAGCGTCGGGAGCTCTATGAAGCGAGCAACAATGCGCGGCCCGACGCGGTCCCCGGAGCACCCGCCGATTATGGCGCCGTGCCGAAGCTCGGTCCGCCGCTCCCCGGCGACCTTGGCCGGCCGATCGTTGCGGCGCAGGGGAGCGGCGAAGCCATCCCCGTCCCGCCGATCGGCGCGGAAGGGCGCAATCCTCCCGATCCGCGCGTGGCGGCCGCCGAACAGGCGCGGCAGCGGGCACTGCAGGAGCGCGAGAGCGCCCAGACGAGCCGGCTCTTTCTGGGGGGCGGAACCGCAAGTTCCGCAGCAACAGATATTGTGCCCGCCGAGGCGGCCGCGCCCGAACAGGCGGCGGAGCCTCGCACGGCCAATGAGGGGCGGCGTCAGTTTCTGGCATCGGGTTCGAAACGGCCCCTCGAAAGTGGCGAGCGGCTGATCGCCCCGAGCTCCGCGCTGATCGTCCAGGCCGGGACTGTCATTCCGGCAGCGCTCATCACGGGCATACGCTCGGACCTTCCGGGCCAGATCAGCGCGCAGGTGACGCAGAATATCTATGACAGTCCGACCGGGCGTATCCTGCTCATCCCGCAAGGGTCGCGGTTGATCGGCGAATATGACAGCGAGATCGCGGCGGGACAGAGCCGGGTGCTCCTCGCATGGGATCGCCTCATCTTGCCCGGCGGACGATCGATCCGCCTCGAACGGCAGCCCGGCGCCGACGCCGCAGGCATGTCGGGGCTGGAGGATCGGGTGAACAATCATTGGGGCCGGATGGTCCGCGCCGCGCTCGTCTCGACCCTGCTCGGGGTCGGGAGCGAGCTCAGCGTCGGCGGCGACGACGAACTCGCCCGGGCGCTCCGCTACGGGATGCAGGACAGCACGAGCCAGGCCGGGCGCCGCATCGTCGAGCGCGAACTGGCGGTGCGTCCGACGCTCACCATCCGGCCGGGTTTCGCGCTCCGCGTAGTCGTCACCCGCGACCTTATTCTCGAGCCGCAGGCGGATTGGAGATGAGTCGGCTGCGACTTGGGCCGATCGTCGAGGAGAAGCCGGTCAAGGCTACTGTCGAACTCACGGGCAAGCTTGCGCGCGATCTCGCTGACTATGCCGCGGCACATGCGAAGGAAAATGGCCTGTCGGAGCCGTTGTCGATCGAACGGCTCATACCGCCGATGCTGGAACGGTTCGTCGCGACCGATCGCGGTTTTGCGAAGGCGCGGCGTTAGGCGGTAAAGAGTATTTTGTATGCGCACACAGGGTCGATTATGATCGCCCTGTGGACGAGCATTTTGCTCCTGAGCGGCCGACCCAACCTCCGCGGCCTTGCACAACGAAGCCCGATCCCTCGGGCTTGCGGGTGCCATTCGCTGCATGCGGCGATGGCGTGGTTCGGCACGTCGAACAGATCGTATCGCACCGCGACGGCCCCTTTACCTGCCTTGGATGCAAGGAACGACTGACCCTTCGGCTCCCGAAGAAGATGCGGAAGCATTTCGCGCACCAGTCCGACAGCCGATGCTCAGGCGAGACGGCCCTGCATCTCTACGCCAAGCTGCTGCTGGCTGCTGTCCGGTGGGTCACCCTGCCAAGCCTTGTCCTCCGCGAGGAGCGATTGGAGGAGGTCGTTTTCGAAGGCGGGCAATTCGCGCTCGACGAGGTGAGGCTAGAGACATCGGAGGGCGATTTTCAGCCCGATGCCATGGTGTGGATCGGGTCCGATCGCCGCGCGGTGGAATTCAAGGTGTCGCACGCGGTCGATGAGGAGAAGCAGCAGAAGGTCGCGCGCGCAGGCTGCCCGATGATCGAGATCGATCTTTACGGAGTGCGTTGGCGCCAGCTTGATGGCGCCGAACTCGACCAGCAGATTTTGCACGACGCACCGCGGCACTGGATCCATCATCCGGATCGCGAGCGTTCCGCGCAGCGCCTGTCCGAGCGGGTCACGGCGGAAGCGACGCGCAAGGGCGAGGCGCTCCGATGGCATATCCGGGAGCGACCGCAGAAGCCTCCCGTCGATACCGAATGGGTCGCGGAGATCATGGCCGACCTGCAATATGCCGAACTGGACTATCTGCTCGGGGCCAAGAGCCGGATGGGCCATTGGTTCACGGTAAGGCCGCAGCTTTGGCAGGCGGCGCTCGTGCATGCCCTGATCTACACGCCGAGCATCAAATACTCGGCGGGATCGGACATCCATATCCATGGCGAGTGGCCGAACGAGGCCAATCTCGAGAGCGTGCTGCCGACATGGATGCTGCGCACCGACCTCAGCAATTACAAACCGAACGCGCTGGCAGCGGCCGGCTACTCGCGGGAGAGTTTCGGGTCGCCCAGCCAAGCCGTGACCGAATATCTCTTCAATCTCTTCACCGATCGGCAGGCTGTGGTGTGGGAGCGTGACGAGCAGCGCTTCTATGTCGACCCCGATCTTCATGCCCGCGTTCACAATCGCTACGACCTTGAGCGCACCGTTGCCTGCATCGCCAAGGATGCCGGCCATCCCGATCCCGATGGTTTCAGCCGGCGCTGGATGCGGCGATATAATGTCGACGGCCGAAATCCTTGGAAGGTGGCGGCGGAAGGCGGCGATGATTTTCACGCGCTGGACAAGCGGGTCCGGGCGATCTTCGACATGTCGCGCAGCTATCGCGACCTTCCCATCGTCGACGATCTTTGCGGATTGCCCTTTCAGGAGTGGCGCGACGGTATCCGACAGAAGCGCGAGGCGAAGGAAGCCGCCGAGCGCAAGCGGATCGAAGACGCAAAGGAAAGCCGGCGGCGGAACTTCGCCATTGCCGCGAAAAACGCGCTCAAGGACGAGGCCGAGACCTGGCTCGCATCGACGGTGGTCGATGGAGTGCCGATCACCGAGTGGGCGTGTGGCAGCGACGATCTCTATTGGCGAGCCTTCAGCCATATCGAGCGCGCCGAGGACGTGAGGAAGCGCCGGGTTTTGGCGGCGGAAGCGGCGGAGGAATTTCGCAAGCGGCTCACGACCGCCTCCAACAAGGCCTTCCGCGATCCCGACCGCGCGCACCTTTTTCTCAACAGTGCGCACCCGAAGCTTGCCGGTCGTCGCCCGATCGAAGCTTGTGAGACCGATGCGGATTTGAGAGTCGCTCTGGCGCTTCTCCCGAAAGTGTAGCGGAGCAGGCCGGAAGGAATTCCCGCTCGCGTGTGAAATCGCGATGTTCTAGACTTGTTCTATGGACCAGCCCGACGATTCGGCCGATCAGCTTGCGGCAACACGCGCCATCCTTCCCTCGGAATTCATGCGCCAGCTGAGACCCGACGAGTTTTCCGATAGCGGGTCCGAGCCTGCCTTCATCCTCGAAGCCTATGAGCTGGAGCAGCGCCTCGAGTATGTCACGGCGCGCAACGAGACCCATGATTTCGAGATTTTCTGTCGGAAGCTTTGCGAGCGGATCGTCTGCAAGAATCTGAAGCCTGCGACGGGCCCGGAGGGCGGCGGTGACAGCAAGGCCGACAGTGAGACCTTTGCGGTCTCCGACGAGATTACGACACTTCACTATGTCGGCGAGGCCAACTCTGGAAGCGAGCGCTGGGCGTTTGCTTTCAGCGCGAAGAAGCAGTGGCAGCAGAAGGCGCGATCGGACATCGAGGGGATCGCGGCGACTGGGCGTCCCTATACGAAGGTGTTCGTCGTCACCTCGCGTTATGGCCGCTCCAAAGATGTCGCCAAGATTCAGGATGAGCTGTCAGAGAAATTCGGCTTTCGCGTCGAGATATTCGACCGAAGCTGGATCATCGACCGGGTTCTGACGCACGGAAATCAGGATATCGCTGTCGACTATCTCGGAGTCGGTAAGCGAAACGAGAAGGCGCGTGTCGGGCCAGCCGACTACGCGCGGTCGCAGCAACTCGAAGATCTGGAGAAGGCAATCCAGGACCCTGCCGCTTATGCCGGCATCGAGGCGCAGCGCGTGACCGACGCCCTGCTCGCTGCGACGCTTTCGAAGGAGTTGGAGCGGCCGCCTTTCGAGACCCATGGGCGATTTGATCGGGCGATCCGCATCGCCGATCAACATGGTCTGCTCAGCCAGCAGATCGAAGCACGCTATCAGCGGCTTTGGACGGCCTTCTACTGGTTCGACGAGTTTGACCTCCTGGACCGCGAGTTTGACGCGTTCGCTGAACTCGCGTTTGGCTCGCCCGCGGCGCGACACGCGGAACGCCTTGCAAACCTTCTGCAATGCCTGATTACGGCGGTCGCACAGGGCTATCGTTCAGCCGAACAGGTTCGCCTCTCGGAACGCCGGTCCGCGTTGGTCGCTCGCCTCGAATTTTTTGCGGGTCAGAAGGACCGTCCCAACAATGCGCTCGAAGCGCGCACGACCTCCCTAATGCTCGAGATCACCTCCCTTGCGTTCGATCGACGCGACGAAATCTCCCCCTTTTGGCAGGAAGCCGAAGCTATCCTCGAAGCGGCGTCGGGGCTCGCTGAATATGATGCCGAGCGGCTCGCGCAGCTGATCGAGGAGGTGGGGCCGCTTGCCGGGAACGATCCGGCCTATGGTGAACTGGTCGACAAGCTCGCAGACTTCATGGGCAAGCGGGTCGGCGAAGGCGAGAGTGGACGTATTTTGCTGCGAAGGGCGCGGCGGCTCGACACAAATGCGGACCGTCTTGAGATAATTCGTCTGCTCGGACGGGCCACGCATCAACTCACCAAGCGCGAATATGCGGAAGAGCTCATCGAAGCGAGCTACATGCTCGCGGTCGCCTATCGGGGCACCGGTACGCTCTGGGCTGCGCGTGCCGCGGCGCTGTTTGCTGTCGCATCGATAATTGCAGATTCGGAGCACGATAGCCATCCATCGGTCACCCTCGTTCCCGCGTTGATGCTCCTCATCTGGATAGACATCGAGTTGCGGCTGCTGCCCGAGGCGCTCGACGCGATCCGGATGGTGAATGGTTGCCGAAAGTTGCTGCCGCTCGACGACGCTTCGAAGGTTCGCGTCGACGAGAGGTTGAAGGAATTTGATGGCGTCCTCACTTGCCAGTTTCTCAACAGCTCGGCCGATGACTTCGAGGCGATGGCGGGCCTCCCGACGGTTCTGGAACGCCTTGGTTTGCCTATGTCCTGCGGCGCGCTTCTCTACGCCTTGGGCTATGCGGAGCGCCTGGGTGAACGTCAGCCCGAGGAGGAGCCGGAAGGGGGACTTGAAGGCATGTTCGCGCGCGCGGCCAACCAGCCAGCGGGCGACCTCGGTGGTCGGCCGCTGGTTACCGGCAGCCCGCGACCGCACAGCATCGAGACCCGCGTTATCGGCATGCGCGTCGCGGTGCATCTATCGGGCAGCGACACAGCGCTGCTCGCCGGCCAAACCCTGCTGGCGGTTATCGACACGCTGTTTGCTACGGTTATCGGCCTGCGGATCGGAGCATTCGTCGAGCGCTTTGATATCGATCTCGTGGAAAGCGATGTTGCCACAGCACCGAACGTTGATTTCGATGGCAATAACATGCGCGCCAAACTTCATTGGCCTGCCGGATCGACACCCGCCGATCATCTCGGTGAGAGCGGAACCCATAGCCAATTCCTGCTTCTCTCAACGCTGATGCTCGTCGCGACCTCACTCGCCGACCGGCAAAAAATATCTCTGGAGAAGCTTTTTCGGGAAGAATCACTCCTTGAGCGCGTCAGCGCCGCAGTCGCGAGTTCGAACAGCCGCATCCGGGCGATGAACAGTCCAGCGTCGCGACTGACGGATTGGAACGAGCTATCGCTCGAGCGGTTTCCGCCGAAGGCCGACCGGCCGGTAATTGTAAGGGTGCCAGAGGCTGATCCCGAAGAAGAAACAATCAGCGAGCGATACGCGACTGGCGATCACCGCAGCGTCGAAGTGCGCTCGATCTTGGACATTCCGCAATGGGAGCAGGCCCGCTGGATCGGCGTGATGCTCGGTCTGCAGCATGATCTCCCGATCGTCGGATTGCACTTTGAGGATCGCGAGGCGGGACGCCAAATTTTCGAGCGTTGGCGCGAACGGTTCGGCGCACGAGATGCCAAAGGGGCTATCCACATCGCGATCTTGCGCGAACTACCTGGTCGGCCCCCGTCCCACTATGCGGTGCTATTGATGGCGGGAACTGAGCCAGGGGATTTCGCTGGTACGCTGGTGAGCATGCCGAGCCGCCTCAAGCTGCTCGAACCTGCCGCCGACACGAATCTGAGGTTCTTTCTCGATAACTATCCCGCGGGTGGCTCGTTCATTCTGGTTCCCACTTACGTGAAGGAGAATGGCGAGCCCGATCTGATGATGGACCTTGCCATACTAAAGCATGACCTCTCGATCCGGAGAGTTGCCGATATCGGCAAGTCCGATTTGGAAATCATCGGAGTGCAGCTTCTCGAGCAAATGGAGGCGCGCGACGGTTCGCCGCCTTGATCAGGCGGCGAACTTCATCTTTGCCGCCTTCCGCACGCCAGTCTCAAGATGTTTTGCGATCTCGTCCGAAGTGCGGCTGACCGCCAGCTTCACGGCTTCATCGATATGAACATAGTCCTGCGTCACACTTTGCGACGCGTGGCCTAGCATCGCGCGGATCGTGAGCTCGGAGAAGCCGAGTTCGCCCGCCATGCTGCCGAAGGTGTGGCGCAGCGTATGCGGCGTTACGCCCTCAATGCCGGCCGAGCGGCATAGTCGGGCCAAGCAGTCGCTGACGGCGGTAAACGGGCCTTCGCCATTCGACGCGGGAAAGACGTAGGGGCAGCCGGCTATTTCGGGTTGAGCGACGACGATCTTGATCGCCTCGGGTCCGATCGCCCGAAATTGTGCATCGCTCTTCGTGTCGGGGAACGCGACGTAGCCGCCCATGGGGTTAACCCACTGCCGCTGCAGCGCCTGCGCCTCTTCGCGCCGATAGCCGGTCAGAAGGAGCGTCCTGACAATTGCGAGCGCAACGGGGTTCTCGGAACCCAGTTCGGCCCGGCCGATCGCCCGACCCAGCAGCTCGATCTCGGCGATGCTGAGACGCCGGGTCCTTTTCTTGGTCGCGAGCTTCTTCGCGCCCTTCGTAGGATGTTCCGCAATCAGTCCCTTGTGCTTTGCATGGCCTAGGATGGCCTGGAGGGTGCCGAGGCTCCTCCCGGCAACGCCGGCACCGCCCGTCGGGCGGCCGCCGCGCCCGCCCGAAGGAGGCTTTCGGGTCTGACCGGTTGCAATGTCATTTTGCATTGCCTCGACGTCGGCGATCGTCAGCTTCCGCACGAGGCGTTTGCCCATCAGCGGGATGATATGCGTCAGGATGCGGCTCTCATCCATGTTGAGCGAGGTGTCCTTGATCGGGCGGTTCTTCCGTCCAAGAATGCGGCCGGCTCGCGCTTCGACGAGATACCATTCGCACATCTCGGCGACATTGAGATCCTTCCGGACCCGGCGCGACTCCTCTGCGGGATCTTCGCCAGAGGCGACCTTGCCCAACTGAATCTTCGCGAGCTCGCGGGCTTGCTCGACCGTCATCACGCCGAAGCGCCCGATCTTCACTCGCCGAACCCGGCCTTCCTCATTCATATACTGGATGACGAAGGTTTTCGTCCCGGTTGCGCCGACACGGACACCGAAACCTTTGATCTCGGTATCCCAAAGAAATGCCTGGCCTGTCGCTGGTGCAGCCAGCGCATCGACCGTCCGCTTATTGAGCTTCGCAAGCGCCACAAGTTCCTCCATCATATTACGCGAGGGTGGCCGATTCGAAAAGTAATGAGGACGTAATAGAAAATCACCGCTTCGCAGGGTAGGGCTAGGATAAATTATCGTAGGCCGAAGTCAACAAATGCTTGGATTTTCGTACCTTGGCGTAGAAAAAGAAGCTCTGGGGTATTTGCAGTAATTTCTTGCCAAGGTTGGGGTCGAGGGTTCGAATCCCTTCGCCCGCTCCAGTTTTTCAACATGATCGAATAAGCGGCTTTGCCGGGTCGCTCATGATCCGAGTTTCGTGACCGTCACCTGCTGGTTCAGCATCTCGATCTCGCCATAGGCGGTCAGGAAGCTGATGTCGGCGGCGTCGCGGCCGACCGCAATCTTCGC
Organism: Sphingopyxis sp. 2PD; assembly: GCF_005503695.1. Taxonomy (GTDB): domain Bacteria; phylum Pseudomonadota; class Alphaproteobacteria; order Sphingomonadales; family Sphingomonadaceae; genus Sphingopyxis. The sequence goes on along the minus strand of NZ_SCMU01000040.1, from coordinate 9,133 downwards.
CATTTCGTCCGCCTTCGCCATCCCGGTCGCATCGACCAGGTGCCAGGCGTCGCCCAGGAACACCTCGGCCACCGCATGGAAATCCTGCGGCCGAACCCCAAGCGCATAGACGCTGACGATGCGCGCCGGGATCGCCGCGGCGCGCGCCAGGCTGACCATCACATGCGCATAGTCGCGGCACACCCCCTGCCGTTCGACGAAGCTGTCGAGCGCGCCCGTTTCGGCATCGCTCGACCCCGTAACATAAGTGAAATGCGCCTCGATCCAGTCGCGCATCCGGCCGATCTTGGCCCCGCCCTCGACATCGCCGAACTCGTCCTGGACGAAGTGGATGAACTTGTTCGCCGGGCAATAGCGCGATTCGTTGAGATATTGCACCGTCTCGCCCGGCAAGCGGTGCATCGGCACCTTGCGCAGCGTCCTGTAGTCTACAACATCGCGCACGATTTCGACCGTCGTGCGGTACCGGACATTGAGCTCGCCGCCGCGGCGCAGCCAGATGCGGTCGCCGATCATGTCCTGCGCGGGAACGCGGGCAAAATATTCGCAGTCGCCGACGTCGAGCACCGCGTTCAGGATCAGTTGCTCGGGGATTGCCGCCGCCTCGATATGCAGCATCAGGTCGACCGGATCGCCGAGGCGATAGTCCAGCGCGGCGGTGATTTCGAGTTTCATCGGCTGGAAACGCTCCAAAACGGGATCGGTGCCGCTAGGGCCGGAAAAACATCAGCACAATCAAAAATATCGACGAAAAGCATTGGCGCGATTTGGCGCCCGCGCGCTATGAGCCGCCAACCCATTCTTCGTCGGGGCATTTTGTGATCGCATCGCGTACCATCCCCTTCATCGTTGCCACCATCTTTATCGACGCGGTTGGTTTCGGGATCATCATGCCGGTGCTGCCTCAGCTGGTGATGGAGGTCGGGCGCATCGACCTGCCCCACGCAATCGAGGTCGGAGCGTGGATCGGGCTGGTGATGGCGGTCGCGACCTTTCTGGCGTCGCCGGTGCTCGGCAATCTGTCCGACCGCTTCGGGCGACGGCGCGTGCTGCTGCTGTCGCTCGGCGGCCTCGCGATCGACTATGCGCTGCTGACAATCGTGGAGACATTGCCGTGGCTGTTCGTCGCGCGCGCGCTGTCGGGCGTGTTCGGCGGCAGCTATGCCGCGGCGCAGGCGGCGATCGCCGACATCACCCCGCCCGAGCAGCGCGCGCGCAATTTCGGCTTCGTCGGCGCGGCGTTCGGGGTCGGCTTTGTCGCCGGTCCGGCGATCGGCGGCTTTCTGGGCGAGATCGGCCCGCGCGCGCCCTTCGTCGCCGCGGCGATCCTCGCCGCCGCCAACATGCTCTATGGCCTGTTCATCTTTCCCGAAACCCTGCCGCCCGAGCGCCGCCGCGCCTTCAACTGGCGCCGCGCCAACCCGCTCGGCGCGCTCGCAACGATGCGCGGCCTGCCCGGCATGGGCGGGGTCGCGGGCGTGCTGACGTTGTGGCAGATCGCCAGCCTCGTCTATCCGATGACATGGAGCTTTTATTGCATCGCGCAGCTCGGCTGGACGCCGGGGATGATCGGCGCGAGTCTCGCCGCGGTCGGGGTGATGATCGCATTGGGGCAGACGTTCGTTGTCGGCCCGATGGTCGCGCGCTTTGGCGAGCGCGACGCGGCGACGATCGGCATCGCGATCGCCGTTGCCAATTATCTGGGCTACGCCTTTGTCACCTCGACCTGGGGCGCCTTCCTGCTGTTGCTGCCGATCGCGTTGCAGGCGCCGGTGCAGCCGTCGCTCAACGCGCTGATGTCGCGCCGCGCCACCGCCGATACGCAGGGCGAGGTGCAGGGGATTTCGGCGATGGCGATGGGGCTGGGCCAGCTCGTCGCGCCGATCCTGCTGACCGGCACCATGGCCTATTTCACGGCGGATAAGGCGCCGGTGCATTTCCCGGGCGCCGCCTTTATCGTGGCGGCAATCTTTGGCCTGCTTGCGATCCTGATGCTGCGCCGCCTGCCGCGCGTGACGCGGACCAGCGACGACGCCCCCGATCAGATGCCGCCGTCGGTCACCGCATAGCCCGCGGCCTCGAGCCCCGCGGTGAGCATCGCGACGCAGGCGGCGACATCGGCGGCCGACGTCGAACGGATGACAAAATTGGCGCCGACCTTGCCGTCGCGGAAAAAGGGGTAGCTGCCGATCACGACACCCGGATGCTCCTTTTCGCCTTGGCGCAGCAGGTCGGCGACTTCGCTTTCGGGCGACCAGGCGCCGATCGTGTGGGCGACAAGCGGCGCGCCGCCCTCCAGCTGACCGGTCAGCGCGTCGAGCATGCCCGCGGTGATATGCGGCACCCCCGCCATCACGAACAAATTGCCGATGCGGATCCCCGGCGCCCCCGACATCCGGTTGGGGATCAGTTCCGCGCCGTCGGGGGTGCGCGCCATGCGCAGCCGCGCCTCGGTGAGTTCCAGCCCGCGCCCGCCATAATAGCGTTCGAGGATCGCGCGCGCCTCCGGGTGGACGATGACGCCCACGCCGAGCGCCTTCGCTACCGCATCGACGGTGATGTCGTCGTGCGTCGGGCCGATGCCCCCGGTCGTAAAAACATAATCGTAGCGCGCGCGCACCGCATTGAGCGCAGCAACGATCTCGTCCTCGACATCGGGCACGACGCGCACTTCGCGCAGCCGGATGCCCTGCGCGTCGAGCCAAGTCGCGATTTGGGCGATATTCTTGTCCTGCGTGCGACCCGAGAGAATCTCGTCGCCAATCACCAGCACGGCGGCAGTCCAGATGCGTTCTTCGCTCATCACTCTGCCTTAACCGCACCCCGCGACAAAACAAGTCCGGTGGACCCGTATCCTTGTTCTTGTTATGTTCAATCTCGACTCGTAATGCGCAAGGGAGAAACGCGATGGCCGACGAGCTGATTTTCTACACCAACCCGATGTCGCGCGGCCAGATCGTCCGCTGGATGCTGGAGGAGGTCGGCGCGCCCTATGAGCCGCGCATCCTCGATTATGGCACGACGATGAAGGACGCCGCCTATCTGGCGATCAATCAGATGGGTAAGGTTCCAGCGATCGTCCATGGCGGTCAGGTGGTGACCGAATGCGCCGCGATCTGTGCCTATCTGGCCGATGCCTTCCCCGATGCCGGCCTGGCGCCGCCGACCACCGACCGCGCCGATTATTATCGCTGGCTGTTCTTCACCGCCGGGCCGGTCGAACAGGCGATCATATCGAAACAGTTCGGGCTGGAGCCGGAGGGCGAGCAGCAACGGATGGCGGGTTTCGGTTCGCTGGCGATGGCACTCGACGCGCTCGAAACCGCAGTGGCGAGCAGATCTTTCGTGGCGGGCGACAGGTTCAGCGCCGCCGACGTCTATGTCGGCAGCCAGCTCGACTGGGGGCTGCAATTCGGGACGATCCCCTCGCGCCCGGCATTCGAAGCCTATGTCGCGCCGCTGCGTGACCGCGCCGCCTACAAGCGCGCGAAGGAGATCGACAATGCGCTGATCGCCGAGATGCAGGCTGCGAACCCGGCGTAAATTCTCACCGTAGCCCTGAGCCTGTCGAAGGGCGCCTCGCCGAGAAGCGCCCTTCGACAGGATCAGGGCTACGGTTTGAATGAAGCAGCGGAGCTAAGGCAGCGCCTTCAGCAATCCCACAGCCAGCGGCGCCAGCCGTCGCACCTGCGGATCCTGCGATTCGCTGGCGGCGACATAGACGGCGTCGGCAAAGGCCGTGCTATTGTGGACCGCGGCGAGTCCAGCGGCGCTGGCATAAGGAGCTTTCCAGCGCGCCGCATCGCCGGGATGCAGCGTCTGGAACCACGCCGCCCACGCCGCATCGTCGATGTCGGTGCGCTTGGCCAGAAACAGAAGCGGCCGCGCCAGTCGCCGCGCCTCGCCATGGACATAGGGATGCGATCCCGCAGGCGCGACCTGCGCGGCGATCGCGCCGAGCAGCAGGTCGGCATCGGCGCGCGCCAGACGCGGATTAAGCGCCAGCTGCATCAACAGGTCGGCGCCATGCGCGACCCCGTGCCGCCAGCCCTGCCCCTCGACAAAGCCGCGATAGTCGGTGACGCCGCGCAAATAGGTCGCGCCGGTTGCGGCGAGCGTATGCAATTCGGCGTCGGTCAAAAAGGGTTCGACGCGATCGGCGCGCGCGACTTCCGACAGCGCCAGTACGGCGAAGGGACGGCGGAAGCCCGCGGGGTCGTCGGGCGCGGCTAGGCTCGTCGTCAGCCGCTGCATCGCATGGCGGAGGCCATCGTGTGTCAGATGTTTGCCGCGCAGTGCCTGCGTCCACAGCGCGAAGGCGAAATCGTCGCGGACCGCGGGGTCGGGGTTGCCGAGGCAGGCAATGAGCGCGTCGATCGCGGCATGGTCGGGCGCTGCAAAATAACGACCGGCAAAGGCCTTGAGATCGCCATCGTCGGGTTGCGCGACCGCACAAGCTTCATTGGCCTTTGCCGCGCCGGGCAGCGCCGTCATCAACATCGCGGCGCCCACCGCCGCCCATATCCGCGTCATCATCATCCCCCCGCAAAAAAGAAAGAGCCCGGCGAATCGCTCCGCCGGGCTCCCTTATTTGTTCGATGTCCGTCCGCTTATTCGCGGCTGCCCAGCAGATTGAGCAGGAAAGTGAACATGTTGACGAAGTCGAGGTAGAGCGTCAACGCGCCCATCACCACCGACTTGCCGACAAAGTCGGTCCCGCGGACATAGAAATACATGCTCTTGATCTTCTGCGTGTCATAGGCAGTCAGACCTGCAAACAGCAGGACACCGATGACGCTGATCGCCATCGCCAGCGCGCTCGACTGCACGAACAGGTTGATCAGCATCGCAACCAGGATGCCCACCACGCCCATGATCAGGAAGGTGCCGAAACCCGACAGATCCTTCTTGGTCGTGTAGCCATAGAGGCTGAGACCAAGGAAGGCCGCCGCCGTCGCGAAGAAGGTCGTCGCAATCGACGTGCCGGTAAAGGCGATGAAGATCGTCGACATCGACAGACCCATCACCGCGGCATAGACCCAGAACAGCGCCTGCGCCGCCGTCGTCGACAGCTTGTTGATGCCAAAGCTCAGCACCAGCACAAAGGCCAACGGCGCCAGCATCACCACCCACATCAGCGGGGTGCCGACCATCGAGGCGGTAAAGCCCGACTGGAAGGCGAGCAGCGCGACGATACCCGTCAGCAGCACGCCCGACGCCATATAATTGTAAACCGACAGCATGTACGACCGCAGGCCGGCATCGACGGCCTGGTCCATTGCGTTCGCGCCGGCCCCAAAACCGGAAGCCGCCATATTGGGGTCGTTCCAATTCGCCATTGTCATTACTCCATCACCGGTCAGCCCATACCGACCGTGGGTGGCAATATCGTGATTTTCTCTCCGGCTTTCAAGCGAAACCGGAAATGGCCCAAGTTTCGGTGGCTGCGGCTGCGCGAGCGATTATGCTGCCGGGGCCATGTCGACCCACCGCCTGTTCGTCGCGCTGCGTCCGCCGCGCCCCGTCCGCGACCTGCTGCGCACCGCGATGCACGGCATATCGGCGGCGCGCTGGCAGGATGACGACCAGCAGCACCTGACCTTGCGCTTCGTCGGCGAGGTAGACCGCCACCGCGCCGAAGACGTTGCCGCCGCGCTCGGCGCGCTCCATGCGCCTTCGATCACCGCGCGGATCGCCGGGGTGGGCATGTTCGAGCGCAAAGGATGGCCACACACCATCTGGGCCGGGGTCGAACCGGCGGCGGCGCTGGCGGGACTGCACCGCAAGGTCGATCAATTGCTTGCGCGCGTCGGCATCGACGCCGAAGCCCGCGCCTTTGTCCCGCACATCACGCTGGCGCGGCTCAACCGGTCGGCGGGGCCGGTCGCGCCCTTCCTGGCGCAGCACGGCGATCTGGCGAGCGCGCCGTTCGTCTTCGACCACGTCATCCTCTACGAAAGCGAAATGGGGCATGGCGGTTCGCGCTACCATCCGGTGGCGCGCTATCCTTTGGACGTTTCGGCAACGAGCGCGGCGGCGACCGCGCTGACGTCGGCCCAAGTCGCGGCAAAACCATCGTCGGCGCCATAATAGGGATCGGTCACACTTTCCCCCTGCCGCCCCGGCACGAGATCGAGCATCAGCCGGACGCGCGCGGTCGCATCGGCGGGCGCGAGCGCGCGGGCGTCGCGCAGGTTCGTGGCATCGGCGGCGAGGATCAGGTCGAAGCGGTAGAAATCCTCCACCACCAATTGCCGCGCGCGCAGATCCGAAATGTCGGTGCCGCGGCGCCGGGCTTCGGCCGCGGCGCGGCGATCGGGCGGATGGCCGACATGCCAGTCACCGGTTCCCGCCGAATCGAGCGTTGCAGCGATGCCGGCGGCGGCGAACGCCGCGCGCGCGGCGCCCTCGGCGAGCGGCGAGCGGCAGATATTGCCGAGGCAGAGGAACAGGATCGCCGGGCCATTGTCGCTATTGTTGCTCATGTCGCTCCTGTTCGCGCCGAAGTTGAACCGACTTTCAACTTGCGCCATTTTTCGGCTCTGCTAGCCATGAGCGATAACAGATAGTGGGTCAGGGAGAGGGTTGCCAGATGGCCGAGACCGCCAGCGAAACCAACGCGGCCGCAGCGCCGGAATTTCAGGAGCCCAAGGCGACCGGCTATAGCTGGTACGTGCTGTCGGTGCTGGTCGTCGTCTATATCCTCAACTTCATCGACCGGCAGATCCTGAGCATCCTTGCCGTTGACATCAAGGCCGACCTCGGGCTGACCGACGCCGACATGGGCTTTCTGGGCGGCGCTGCCTTTGCGGTCTTTTACGCGCTGTTCGGGATCCCGCTCGGGCGGCTGGCCGACAATTGGAGCCGGGTGAAGCTGCTGTCGATCGGGCTCGCGCTTTGGTCGACGATGACCGCGCTGTCGGGCTTTGCCCGCGACCAGATCACGCTGACCTTTGCCCGCATGGGCGTCGGCGTCGGCGAGGCGACCGCCAGCCCCACCGCTTATTCGCTGATTTCGGACTATTTCCCCAAGAAACAGCGCGCCACCGCGCTCGCCATCTATTCGTCGGGGCTGTATATCGGCGGCGGCGTTTCGCTGTTCATCGGCGCGTTGATCGTCAAGGCGTGGAACGATGCCTATCCGGGCGGCGGTCCGCTGGGCCTCGTCGGCTGGCAGGCGGCATTCCTGGCGGTCGGCATCCCCGGGCTGCTCGTGGCGCTGTGGGTGGCGACCCTGCGTGAGCCGGTGCGCGGCGCGATGGACGGGGTGGCGAGCCCGAGCTCGCCCGCGCCGTTTCGTCAGTTCGCGCAGGATCTGTCGACGATCGTGCCGCCCTTCACGCTGATCGGGGCGTGGCAGCGCGGCCCCGCGGCGCTGGCGATCAACATCGGCTTTGCCGCCGCCATTGCGGCCTTTGCCTGGTGGATGATCGAATTGACCGGCAATTTGCCGCAATGGTCGGCCGTCGGCCTTGGCTATTATGCGGTCTTTTCCTGGGCCTGCACGCTCCGCGCGCGCGATAGCGCGACCTTCCGGCTGATCTGGGGCACCCCTGCGTTCATCTGCACGACGCTGGGTTACGGCATGGTCAGCCTCGCCGCTTATGCCCTCGCCTTCTGGTCGGCGCCCTATGCCGAGATCGTGCTGGGACTGCCCAAACAGGAACTGGCCTTCTGGCTGGGCGCCAATGGCGCGATCAGCGGTTTCGTCGGCGTGATCCTGGGCGGGCGGCTTGCCGACGCGCTGCGCGCGAAGAATCCGGCGGGGCGCATCCTGATGATCATCTTTGGCGTCGTCGCGCCGATCATCCCGATCTGGATCGGCTACACGACCGACAACAGCACGCTATTCTATGTGATGAACTTCCTGGCCGGGATGTTCGGCGCGACCGCGCTCGGCGCCGCGGCCGCGACGACGCAGGATCTGGTGCTGCCGCGGATGCGCGGGACCGCAACCGCCGCCTTCTTCCTTGGCACCACGCTGGTCGGGCTGTCGTTCGGCCCGTATATGGTCGGGCAGATTTCGGATCTGGCGGGGACGATCGTCGACGGCAAGCCGGTCGGCGACCTGCGCACGGGGATTTTGTCGCTGATCGGGGTGGCGCCGATCGCGCTGGTCCTGCTGCTCTATGCCTATCGCGCCGTTCCGCAGGCCGAAGCGACGATCGTCGAACGCGCCGCCGCGGGCTGATCCGCAAGCGGGGTGACATGCCTTGCCGGCGAAGGCCAGGATTTCATCGGGGCTTTCGGTTGCAAGGTCGAGATCCCGGCCTTTGCCGAGATGACGATTCAAATGGGAATGGTCGCGCCCTAGAGTCTGTCCTGTACAAATTGATCCGTAGCCCTGAGCCTGTCGAAGGGCGCTTCTCGCCGAGAAGCGCCCTTCGACAGGCTCAGGGCTACGGTGACTTGATTCAGGCTGAGCAGGACAGGCCCTAGTCCGCAGGCGTCGCCGTAATCACGCCGCAGGCGATGCGGTCGCCGCTGTTGCCGCTGGGGTCGGTTTTCATATCGTCGGGACCGGCGTGGATCACAAACGCCGCGCCATCGGCGTCGAGCATGGCGCCGTCACCAGTCAGGCGGGTGCCGACCAGTTGCAGCGTCGCGCGGCCGATGGTGTCGGGTTCGACGACCAGATTGGGCAAATCGCCATGATGCGCGCCCATCGGGTTTTCGCGGCCATGCTGCGCGCCGGTGGGGTTCCAGTGCGGACCGGCGGTGGTGAATTTGGGAGCGTCGCACAGCCCGGTGGCGTGGACGTGCATGCCATAGGTGCCCGCGCCAAAGCCGCGCGCGACGAGTTCGAGCCGCAGCCCGCTGCCATCCTTGAAGATGTCGACGCGCCCGCGGTCGGCGCCGCGCGCATCGACCAGATTGGCATAGGCGTCGGGGACGGGCAGCTTGGACGTCGGCGCCTTGCCCATATTGGCGCAGCCGGCAAGCGCGAGCGCGCCAAGCAGGGCGAGGCCCGCGGTCATGGCCGGTTTATGGTACGAACCCGTCGTCATCATGCTGCTCCCTGTCATCAACATCGGAATCAAAACGTCCGGTCGGCGCGTTTCGATCCCCTCGCCGCGACGATGGCGCGTTTTGGCGCAAGTTCCAAGGGGATAGTCGGTTTCGGGGTGGGGGG
>NZ_SCMU01000003.1 GCF_005503695.1 Sphingopyxis sp. 2PD | reverse complement strand
GGGATGGGGAGGGGCGGGGGCAAGCGCATGATCCTCCCTGTCGCGAAGCGATGGCGAGGGGGACCGCGCCCGCAGGGCGTGGCGGAGGGGCTGCGACGCTGGCGACATTGCCCCTCCGTCAGCGCTTCGCGCTGCCACCTCCCCATGGCTTCGCCACAGGGAGGATTGCGTCGCGCGAGATCGCCGCTAGCCTCTCCCCCGGGGGAGAACGCCATGACCACACACCCGCTCGACCGCGACGACCCGCTCGACGATTTCGACCACCGCGACATCATCCTGCTCGGCCGCAAGCACCGCGTCTATACGATGGGCCGCGGCCCCGCGGTGGTCGTGATGACCGAAATGCCCGGCATCAGCCCGCATGTCGCGCGTTTCGCGCGCTGGGTCCGCGACGCGGGCTTCACCGTCTATATGCCGCACATCTTCGGGAAAGATGGCGCGGTGCCGCGCATGCCCGGGGCGCTGTTCACGATGCTCGGCGGGTGCGTCAGCCGCCAGTTCCGCGCTTTTCAGGCGAACGAAAGCTCGCCCGCGACGCAGTGGCTGCGCGCGCTGGCTGCGCAGGCGCATCGGGAATGCGGCGGCAAGGGCGTCGGCGCGATCGGCATGTGCTTCACGGGCAATTTCGCGCTGTCGATGATGCTGGAACCCGCGGTGCTCGCGCCGGTGCTGGCGCAGCCGTCGCTGCCGCTCAATGATCCCGCGGGGATGCATATCGCCCCTGACGAACTCGCCGCGGTCAAGGCGCGGATGGAGGCCGAGGACCTGACCGTGCTCGCCTACCGTTTCGAGGGCGACAAATATTGCAAGGTGGCGCGCTTCGCGGCCTATGAAGATGCGCTCGGCGACCGCTTCATCGGCAAGGTGCTGCCCGATAGCGCCGCGAACCCCGACAGCCCGATGAAGAACCCGCACAGCGTGGTGACGATCCACCTGATCGACGAGGCCGGCCAGCCGACGGTACAGGCGCGCGATGAAATCCTCGATTTTTTCAGGATGCGGTTGAGCGAATGAAGGTGGCGGCCTAAGGGCGTCGACAATCACAAATCGAAAGGACTGTTTATGCGCCCCTCCGGCCGCGCGCCCGATCAGATGCGCTCCATCGTGATCGAAACCGAATTCACCATTCATGCCGAAGGCAGCGTCCTCGTCAGCTTTGGCAATACCAAGGTGCTGGTGACCGCCAGCGTCGATGAAAAAGTGCCGTCGTGGATGCGCGGTAAAGGGGCGGGCTGGGTCACCGCCGAATATGGCATGCTGCCCCGCGCGACGCACACGCGCGGCAGCCGCGAGGCGGCGAAGGGCAAGCAGTCGGGGCGGACGCAGGAAATCCAGCGGCTTATCGGGCGTAGCTTGCGCGCCGTCGTCGATATGAAGAAGCTTGGCGAGCGCCAGATCGTCATCGATTGCGACGTGATCCAGGCCGACGGCGGCACCCGCACCGCGTCGATCTCGGGCGCATGGGTCGCGATGCGGCTGGCGGTCGACAAGCTGATTGCGGCCAAGACGATCGCCGAGGATCCGATCGCGGACAAGGTCGGCGCAATCTCGTGCGGCATCTATCAGGGAACGCCGGTGCTCGACCTCGACTATGACGAGGATTCGGTCGCCGAAGCCGACGGCAATTTTGTGCTGACGGGCAAGGGCCAGATCGTCGAGGTACAGGCGAGCGCCGAGGGCGCGACCTATGACGAGGAAGGCCTGCTGCGCCTGCTGCGGCTGGCGCGCATCGGCTGCGGCGAGATTTTCGCGGCGCAGGACAAGGCGACGGGTCGCTGAGGTAAAGAAGATTCGATTCGCACAAAGACACAAAGGCTCGAAGACGGCAGTTTGAGCCGGCAGGCCCCGTCCTTCACCAGCGTTGCGACCAGCCGCAACGCCAAAAGCGAAGGCCGCTTCACGGCAAACACGAACACTTCGTTTCTTTGTGCCTTTGTGCGAAACTCTCTAAACTCAGGCTTTGCGACCTGATCCACGGGAAAATCAGCACACCATGGCCCACCGTAAGCTCTCCCCCGGCAAGCTCGTCATCGCCAGCCACAATGCCGGCAAGGTGCGCGAGATTCGGGCGCTGCTGGAGCCCTTCGGGATCGATCCGGTGTCGGCGGGCGACCTCGGTCTGCCCGAGCCTGAAGAAACCGGGACGACGTTCCGCGACAATGCGCTGCTGAAGGCGCATGCGAGCGCATCGGCGGCTGGGCTGCCCGCACTTGCCGACGACAGTGGGCTCGAGGTTGCGGTGCTGGGCGGTCGGCCGGGGGTTTATACCGCCGACTGGGCCGAGCGACAGGCATTTGAAGGCCCGCCGGGTCGCGACTGGTATATGGCGATGGGCAAGGTCGAAGGGCTGCTCGCGGAGCAGGGGGGCGACGTCGATCGCAGCGCCTGTTTCGTCTGCACCCTCGCGCTCGCGTGGCCCGATGGCCATGCCGAAGTGTTTGAGGGGCGTGCCGAGGGCAGCCTGACCTGGCCACCGCGCGGGCTGCTGGGCTTTGGTTATGATCCGGTGTTCGTGCCGACCGGCAAGTCGTTGACTTATGCCGAAATCGACCCAGCCGAAAAGCATGCAATCAGCCACCGGGCGGATGCGTTTGCGAAGCTGGTGGCGGGGGTGTTTTAGAAGGCCGACCTCCCAAACCTCGTCACCCTGAACTTGTTTCAGGGTCCATGGCCCGCCGTTTCTTTCGGCGCCGCCCCAAATTCGGCGTCCGGCCATGGATGCTGAAACAAGTTCAGTATGACGAAGATGGATAGGCATCGCTATATCGCCCCGTATGGCCGAACCACTCGCCCTTTATGTCCATTGGCCGTTCTGCGTCAGCAAATGTCCCTATTGCGACTTCAACAGCCATGTGCGCGCAAGCGTCGATCAGGACGTCTGGCGCGCGGCGTTGCTGGCGGATTTGCGGCATGAGGCCATGCTGCTGCCGGGGCGGACCGTGTCATCGATCTTTTTCGGGGGCGGCACGCCGAGCCTGATGCCGCCCGCGACGGTGGCGGCGGTGATCGCCGAGGCGGCGGCGCTGTGGGGGCTGACCGACGATTGTGAAATCACGCTGGAAGCGAACCCCAATTCGGTCGAAGTCGCGGCTTTCGCCGATCTGGCGGCGGCGGGGGTCAATCGCGTATCAATTGGCGTCCAGAGCTTCGATCCGCAAGTGCTTGAATTTCTGGGCCGCGCGCACAGCGGCGACGAGGCGCGGCGCGCGATTGCCGCGGCGCAAACCTGTTTCCCGCGTGCGAGTTTCGACCTGATTTATGCGCGGCCGGGGCAGGGACTTGCCGATTGGGAAAAGGAACTGCGCGCCGCGCTGGCGTTCGGGACGGGGCATTTGTCGCTGTACCAGTTGACGATCGAGCCGGGGACGCGCTTCGCCACGCTCGCGGCAAAAGGCGAACTCGTCATTCCCAATGGCGATGCTGCGGCGGACCTGTTCGACGCGACGCAGGCGCTGACCCGCGCCGCCGGGCTGCCGCGCTACGAGGTGTCGAACCACGCGCGGCCCGGCGAGGAGAGTCGGCATAATCTGACTTACTGGCGTTACGGCGATTATGCGGGGGTCGGGCCGGGGGCGCACGGGCGGCGGCGCGCACAGGCGACCGAACGGCACAAGAAGCCCGAGAATTTCATCGCGGCGGTCGAGCGCAACGGCCACGGAATCAAGGGCGAGTGCGACCTGCCCGCGCACGAACGCGCGACCGAGGCGATGCTGATGGGCCTGCGGCTCAATGAAGGCATCGACCTTCGCCGTGTCGAGGCGCGGAGCGGGCTGGGGCGCGAGGCGTTTGTCGATGCGGGCGCGGTGGCGCGGCTTGCGCATCAGGGGCTGATGCGCGCGGCGGGCGACCGGCTGGCGGTGACCGATGCGGGGATTTTGCTGCTCGACTCAATCCTTTCCGAGGTGGTGAAAACGCACTAACCTGTCGGCACCGTTCGTCCCGAGCGAAGTCGAGGGACGTGCGGCACGGCGCAAACATGTCTCGACTTCGCTCGACACGAACGGAATCAAGGGGCGGTCTTTGTCTTCTGGCATCATCCGCGACTGGGATGCCCATCTGGCGCACGAACGGCGCCGCTCGGAGCATACGCGGCGCGCCTATATCGCGACCGCGACGCGTTTCTGCGCCTTTCTGTCGCGCCATCGCGGCGGCGGCGTTGATGCGCCGATGCTCAAAAGCCTGACCCCTAATGACCTGCGCGCCTACCTCGCCGAACGCCGCGCCGAGGGGCTGGGCAATGCGTCGGCGGCGCGCGAGCTGTCGGCGCTCCGTACCTTTCTGCGCTTCGTCGGCGGATCGAACGCCAGCGTGCCGCAAATGCGCGGGCCGCGCGTCAAGAAGGGGCTGCCGCGTCCGGTTTCCCCCGCCGAAGCCTTGCAACTCACAGAGGATGTCGCGGACAATGCGCGCGAGGGCTGGGTCGGCGCGCGCGATTTTGCGCTGCTGCTGCTGCTCTATGGCGCGGGGCTGCGTATCGGCGAGGCGCTGGCGCTGACCGGTGCAGCGCTGCCGCTGGGCGATACGCTGCGCGTCACCGGCAAACGCAACAAGACGCGGATCGTGCCGATCCTGCCCGCGGTTGCGGCGGCGGTGGCGCGCTATGTCGCCACCTGCCCTTATCCGATCGCGAAGGAGACCCCGCTGTTCCTCGGCGCGCGCGGCGGCCCGCTCCAGCCCGGCGTGGTGCGCGCGAGCGTCCGCGCGGCGCGGCGCGCATTGGGGCTGCCCGAACGCACGACGCCGCATGCGCTGCGGCACAGTTTCGCCACGCACTTGCTGGCGGGGGGCGCTGATTTGCGCAGCTTGCAGGAATTGCTCGGCCATGCGAGCCTGGCCTCGACGCAGGTGTACACCGCGGTCGATGCCGCGCACCTGCTCGATATCTACCGCAGCGCGCATCCGCGGGCAGGTTAGCCTATTGCCGTAGCCCTGAGCCTGTCGAAGGGCGCCTCACTGGGAAGCGCCCTTCGACAGGCTCAGGGCTACGGTGACATGGTCAGCCTTCGCGCGTTTTCGGTTTCCACGTAATCACCCGGTACACATACAGCAGCACCAGCGATCCGATCGCCGCCAGCGCCACCGGGCCGACGAAGGCATCCAGATTGGCGAACTGGCCGCCGAACCAGTTGCCCGCGCCGGCCAGCGCACTGATCCAGATCGTCGATCCGGCGGCGGTCCACGCCAGGAATTTCGCCTGGTTCATCTTCACCATGCCCGCGGGCAGCGACACCATCGTGCGCGCGACCGGCATGAAGCGCGCCACGAACACGATGCCGGGGCCATATTTCAGGAACCAGCTATGCAGTTTTTCGACCTCGTCCCAGTCGAGGGTCAGCCAGCGGCCGTGGCGGTCGATGAAGGGTTTGAGCCGTTTGTAGCCGATCCAGCGCCCGACCCCGTACCACACCCAATTGCCCGCGGTCGTCCCGGCGACGGCGACCGCGACCAGGGGCCAGAAGTCGAAATGGCCCTTCGCCACCGCGATACCGCCAAGGCCCATGATGACCTCCGACGGGATTGGCGGGAAGACATTTTCCAGGAACATGAGGATGAAGATCCCGGCGTAGCCCCAGCTCTGGATCAGGTTCAGGATGAAATCGGTCATGACGTCACCAACGCCGCGGGCGGCGCGGAAGTTTCCCTTCCCCTTGATTGGGGGAAAGATACGCAGCCTTGCCGCGCAGCGGCTAGGCGAAGCTGGATGGGGGCGAGGGGGCGGCCACCAGCCCGGGTTTGAGGCCGAGAGCGCACCCCCACCGCTGCGGCTAAGCCAGCAAGCTGGCAAGTCTTGCTGCCTCCCCCATCAAGGGGGAGAGCGCTCAGGACTGCGCTTCCGGCCATGTTAGCCGATCCTTCGTTTGATCGCGTCCCAGATCATGCCCGCCGTGTCGCTGTTGTTGAACCGGTCGATCGCGACGATGCCGGTGGGCGAGGTGACGTTGATTTCGGTCAGCCATTCGCCGCCGATCACGTCGATGCCGACGAAGATCAGCCCGCGGTCCCTGAGCGCCGGGCCAAGCGCGGCGCAGATTTCCTGTTCGCGCGGGGTCAGCTCGGCCGCCTCGGCATAGCCGCCGACCGCCAGGTTCGAGCGAAATTCGCCCTCGCCGGGCTTGCGGTTGATCGCGCCCGCGACCTCGCCGTCGACGAGCACGATGCGCTTGTCGCCTTGCGCGACGCTGGGCAGGAATTGCTGGACCATGAAGGGTTCGGGCCACACCTGCCCGAACAGTTCGACGAGCGCGCCCAAATTGCTGCCGTCGGCGTCGATCTTGAACACCGCCTTGCCGCCATTGCCGTGGAGCGGCTTGATGACGACCGCGCCGTGGCGCGCCTGAAAATCCTTCACCGCGTCGAGGTCGCGGGTGACCATCGTCGGCGGCATAAATTCGGCATAGTCGAGCACGAAGACCTTTTCGGGCGCGTTGCGCACCGAGACGGGGTCGTTGACGACCAAGGTTTCCCCGGCAATGCGTTCGAGCAGCCAGGTGCCGGTCAGGTAGCCAAGGTCGAACGGCGGGTCCTGCCGCATCAGCACGACATCGACATCGCGGCCAAGGTCGAGGGTCACCTGGTCACCGAAGCGGTAATGATCGCCCGCCTCGCGCTTCACTTCGAGCACGCGGTGCGCCTTCGTCGTCAGCCGCCCGGCCTCCCACGTCAATCCGCGCACGTCGTAATGATAGAGGGTGTAACCGCGGTCGAGCGCTTTCAGCATCAGGTGGAAACTGCTGTCGCCCCCGATGTTGATATTGTCCATCGGGTCCATTTGCACGGCTGCGCGCAGGGTCATTCGTCTATCCTTCTCAAGCCCCTCCCCTTCAGGGGAGGGGTTGGGGTGGGGGCTGTCGGCGTGGTGCAAGGCCGATGGCCCCCACCCCGCTCGACTAAAGGCCCGGCTAACGCCGGGCCAAGTCTCGCTGCCCCTCCCCTGAAGGAGAGGGGCTTGAATATTTCAGCATCCTCACGGCTGCCAGACGTGGACCAGATGGCGTGGCAGGCGCCCTGGCGCAAGGAGCATCACGTCGATGCGGATGTCGTCCTGCGGTCGGGCAAAGCGGGGGCTGAGCATTTCCGCCGCCGCGGCGACCCGGCGCAGGCGATATTGGTCGATCGCAAGGTCGAGATCTTCGGGACGCTCGCGCCACTTCACCTCGATGAACGCGACGATGCGCCCGCGCCGCGCGACCAGATCGACTTCACCCGCCGCGACGCGCAACCGTTCGCCCAGGATACGCCAGCCGTGCAGCCGCAGCCACCATGCCGCGCGGCGTTCGGCCTTGCGACCTCGTGCTTCGGCGGCGGCGCGCTTCAACCGGCATCCTTTAGCGCGAGCGCGCGGGCATAGACGTCGTGCCGATCGAGCCCGAAGCGTTTGGCGACCGCTTTCGCGGCCTGTGCGACGGGTTTGTCGGCCATCGCCTCGCGCAGCGCCGCGGCGAGTGTCGCGTCATCAGCCGTTTCGTGGGCCGCTTCGCCCGGCGGGGCGACGACGATGACGATCTCGCCCTTTGGCGGGGCGTCTGCATAACGCGCCGCGAGTTCGGTCAGCGTGCCGGTGACGCATTCCTCGTAGAGCTTGCTGATTTCGCGCGCGACCGCCGCCTCGCGGTCGCCCAGTCCCTCGGCGAGCGCGGCGAGCGCGGCGGCAAGGCGCGGGCCACTTTCGTAGAAAACAAGCGTGGCGCGCAGCGTGGCAAATTCGGCAATCGTGTCGGCGCGTGCCTTCGTCTTGTTGGGAAGGAAGCCCGCGAACAAAAAACGGTCGCTGGGCAGCCCCGACAGGGTGATCGCGGCGATCGCGGCGCAGGGGCCGGGCAGGGTGGTGACGTGCCGCCCGGCGGCGCGCGCATCGCGCACCAGCTTGTATCCGGGGTCCGAAATCAGCGGGGTGCCGGCGTCTGACACCAGAACGACAATTTCATAAGCCATGCGGCTGATCAGCGCCGCGCGGGTCCGCTCGTCGCTATGGTCATGATAGGGAGTCATCGGCACGCGCAGGCCAAGATGTGAAAGCAGCTTTGCCGTGACGCGGGTATCCTCGGCGGCGATCAGGTCGGCGCGCCCCAGCACCGCCGCGGCGCGCGCGCTGATGTCGCCGAGGTTGCCGATGGGGGTCGCGACGATATAGAGACCGGGCAAGGGAGAATTTGAGATGGTCGAATCTGGCATGACGCCGAAAATGGCAGAAACTGCTGCCGAGCGCCAAGCATATGCATCGCCGCGGCGGCAGCTGCTGCGCGGACTCGGCGCGGTGGCGATGGCGGGGTTGCTCGCCGCGTGCCAGGTGGTGCCGAAAAGCAATGGCCCGGCGACGCCGCCGCCGCCCGAAACCCCGACCGACAATGTCGGGCCCGGCCTGCCGACCGACACCGATCGCCACCGCGTCGCGCTGCTGGTGCCGCAGACCGGCGCCAACGCCGACGTCGGCACCGCAATCGCCAATGCGACGACGCTGGCGCTGCTCGATTCGCGGACCGAGCGCGTGCGCATCACCACCTACGATACCGCGCTGGGCGCCGCCGCGGCGGCGCGGCAGGCGGTCGCCGACGGCAACAAGCTGATCCTCGGTCCGCTGCTCAGCGAAGATGTCGCTGCGGTCGCGCCGATCGCGCGCGACGCCAAGGTGCCGGTGCTGAGCTTCTCGAACGACAGCAGCGTCGCGGGCAATGGCGTGTTCATCATGGGCTTTGTCCCCGGCCAGTCGGTCGAGCGCGTTGTTGCCTTCGCGCGCGGCAAGGGGCATCAGCGCTTTGGCGCGCTGGTGCCGAAGAACGTCTATGGCGACCGTTCGGTCGCGGCCTTCCGCAGCGCGGTCAGCGCCGCGGGCGGGACGCTGGTCGCAGTCGAAAGCTATGACCGCAGCGCCACTGCGCTGACCGGCGCGGCGCGGCGGATCGCCAATGCCGGCGCGATCGATGCGGTGCTGATCGCCGACAGCGGCGGCAATGCGATCCGCGCCGTTCCGGTCATCAAGGGCAGCGGCCCGCGCCAGATTCTGGGGACCGAGCTATGGAACACCGATGCGTCGCTCGGCAGCAGCCCGGTGATGCGTGGGTCGTGGTTCGCCAGCGTGTCCGACGGGCTCTATGGCCAGCTCGCGGGGAAATATCGCACCCGGTTCGGCAAGGCGCCGTATCGGCTCGCCAGCCTCGGATATGATTCGGTGCTGCTGACCGTCCGGATTGCGCGCGACTGGAAACCCGGCACCAGCTTTCCGGTGAACCAGTTGCTCGCGGCCGACGGGTTCGGCGGCATCGACGGCATTTTCCGCTTCAACAACCGCGGCATTGCACAGCGCGCGCTGGAGGTCAGCGAGATCGGCGCTGGCGGCTTCCGCGTCGTCGATCCGGCGCCGACAAAATGGTGATCGGCGTGGCCTGACCGCCACAGTAGGCCCAAAAAGCGTCGCCTGAATGTCACGCGCGGCCTTTACGGCGCGTGCGCGTTCACTATATGAACATGGCGTGCGTGGATCGCGCTGATTCCGCGCGCCACCCGTCCACGATCAGGAGATACAGCTATACCACCGCCCATGACTCGCCGCCCGATGGCGCCGATGCCGCCGAAAAACGGCCCGCGATACAATGAATTCATCGCCTCGCCCAAGGTCCGCGTGATCGACGAGGAAGGCGAAAATCTGGGCGTGATGCTGACCGCCGAAGCGATCGAACAGGCCGCCTCCGTCGGGCTGGACCTGGTCGAAGTCTCCCCCAACGCCGATCCGCCGGTGTGCAAATTCCTCGATGTGGGCAAGTTTAAATACGAAGCCCAGAAAAAGGCGAACCTGGCGCGCAAGAGCCAGAAGACGCAGGAAATCAAAGAGATCAAGATGCGTCCGAACATCGACGATCATGATTTCGATGTGAAGATGCGCAAGGTTTTCGACTTCCTGGAGGAAGGCGACAAGGTCAAGATGACCATGCGCTTCCGCGGCCGCGAAATGAGCCACACCCAGCTTGGCCTGAACGTGCTCCAGCGCGTTGCCGAACTGACGTCGGAAATCGCGAAGGTCGAGGCGCATCCGCGCACCGAAGGCCGCCAGATGCTGATGGTCATCGCGCCGAAATAAGCGCGTCTGGCCTAGCCGATACGAAATTGCAGGGCGGTCGTTCCAACGGGGCGGCCGCCCGCTTCGTATCGGCGCTCGATCATTTTCGCCGTGCCGTCCGCCGCCGCCACAACCAGCGTCGAGGCGCGCGTGCCATAGACGTCGCCGCGCAGGAGCAGCGCCGGGTCGCTTGTCGCGGTCAGCGTGTCGAGCAGGCTTTCGGGGTCGGCGCGCGCTTCGACCACCGCCTCCAGCGCAGCGCGCAGGCGCTCGGCGCGCGGGCAGGGCGTGTCGACGGGCTCGTTGGCGAGCGCGTGGATGCTAGTGCCGAGCGTGGCGATCTGTGGCAGCGGCCGATTGGTCAGCAAGCGGGCCTGCCCGTCGCCGACAGCCAGCAGGTTGAAGGCGTTGAAACGGTCGAGGTCGGTTGCGGCCGGATCGGCAAACCGCCCATCACCGCGCAGCATGTCGGTGACGAGCGCGCCGCGCGATTCCTTCGTCGGATCGGGCATCGCGCCGCGCACATTGGTGACGACAACCGCGCGGCCGCTCTGCGCATGCACACCAAGCCACGTCCCGCCCGCCTGCAAATCACGCCCGGCGACGATACCGCTGCCATCGTCCCACGCCGCGAGCGGCGCCGCGGCGCGCGCGTGGAACTCGTCGCGGTTGCCGATCAGGATCAGCGGCCAGTCGGGATGGACCTGCCAGGCAAGAGCAACAACGCACATCATGCGCCTATCGCGATCTCGGCGCGGCTTGCCAAGCGCCTTGGCAGGTCGCCGCGACATCTTTGTTTCGGTTGTGCCGCCAGTGTGTTATATCATTAGCGCACCGCGGTTGCTGAGGGGCGCCGGCGGTTTGCGCGTTGCAATCTTTCTGGGGAGGGAGATCATTATGACCGAAGCTGGAAAAACGCCGTGGCACTTGTGGGCCGTCGGCATCATATCATTGCTGTGGAACGCTTTCGGCGCGTTCGATTACGTCATGACAAAGCTGAAGAACCCCGATTACATGGCCGCCTTCACCGCGGAGCAACAGGCGTATTTCTATAGCTTCCCGCTATGGGCGAATGTCGGCTGGGCGCTGGGCGTGTGGGGGTCAGTGCTGGGGTCGGTGCTGCTGCTCGCGCGCAGCCGCCATGCGGTGACGGCATTTCTGGTTTCGCTCGTCGGCCTGGCGATCAGCAGTGTCTATCAGTTCGGCATGCATTATGGCGATCTGGAGCGCATGTTCGGGACGTTTCCGATGATCTTTACCGCCGTGATCTGGGTGATCGTGATTGCGCTGTTCCTGTATGCCCGGGCGCAGGCGGCGAAGGGCGTTTTGCGGTAAGTTGCTTTTAAATCCTCCCTGTCGCGAAGCGATGGGGAGGTGGCAGCCCGCAGGGTTGACGGAGGGGGAAAGACGCAACGTCGCGGCCCCTCCACCGCCGCCTGCGGCGGCGGTCCCCCTCCCCATCGCTTCGCGACAGGGAGGATTATATGGCCGGAATTCGCCGCGGCTCCTACCGCGCCCGAATAAACGCCCGCACATCCTCGGACAGCTTCCGCCGATCCTCGTCGCGGATATACATCATATGGCCCGCGCCATAATATGTGTAGGTGATCCGGTCCTGCGGGATGCCGGTGCGTGACAGCGCATATTCGGCGGCGAAAAAGGGCGTCGCGAAATCATACCAGCCCTGCGCGACGAGCACCTTCAATCCCGAATTTTCGCGCAAGGCCTGCCCGATATAGGGCGCGACGTTGAGGTACGCGTTGCTGTCGCGGCCGCCGATGCGCCAGTCCCACTGGCCGCCGATGCCGCCGATCGACTGATATTCGCGGTCCGTCTTGAACCCCAGTCCGTCGCGGCTCCAGCTGTTGATCGCGGCGGTGTAGCTCGCGTCGATGCCATAGAAGCTCGGATCATTGTCGGGGCCTTCGCCCGCATTGTCGTAATCCTTGCCCGTGTAGCGGCTGTCGAGGCGGCCGACGGTGAGGCCGCGGTCGCGGAGCAATTCCTTGTAGAAGCGCTGCGGCGTCACGCGAAGGTCCGCCTGTTCTAGATAGGTTTCCGAAAGCCCCGTGAAGCGCGCGAGCTCGCGGCGGATCGCGGCGCGTTCTTCGCCCTGCAGTTTCTGGCCCTTGAGCAGCGCGGTGGCATAGGGACCGATCGCCCATTGGCGCGCTTCCTCGGCAAAGGCTTCGGGCGAAGTGCCGGTCGCCTTGCCGTGATAGAGCGCGGTCACCGCCATCGACGGCAGGTTGGTGATCGGCGACAGCTCGTTACCCGGCGTGTCGGCGCCCGCCGCGAAATCGAGCACGGTTGAAATAAGGATCAGCCCGTTGAACGCGACGTCATTATAGGTCGCGTTCATCAGCTGGTGCGCAACCGCGGCGGTGCGCGTCGTGCCATAGCTTTCGCCGCCCAGATATTTGGGGCTGTTCCAGCGGCCATTGTCGGCGAGCCAGCGGCGGATGACCTCGGCCACCAGCTTGGCATCCTGCGTCACCCCATAATAATCCTTGGGATCGGCCTTGCCGATCAGGTGCGAGAAACCGGTCCCCGGGGGATCGATGAACACGACGTCGGTGACGTCCATCAGTGCGTCGGGATTGTCGACGATCGGATAGGGCGGGGCGCCGTCGTCGACCCCGGTGCCGGGGATGGCGACGCGCTTCGGCCCGAACGCGCCCATCATCAACCAGACGGTACCCGACCCGGGGCCGCCGTTGAACAGGAAGGTGACGGGGCGGTTCGGGTCGCGCGGTTCCTTGACGTAGGAGGTGGTGACGACGGCGACTTCGGGCACGCCGTCCTTGTTCTTGATGATCGTCTCGCCGATCGTCGCGGCATAATTGATCCGCTGGCCGCCGAAGGTGCCGCTGAGTTTCGTCGTGCGGATCTGCGGCTCGTAATCGGCGGGCTTTTCGGCCTTCGCCTTTGTGGCGCCAGCATCGTCGCGCTTGTCCTGCGCGTGAAGCGCGGCGGGCGCGGCGACGGCGAGCGCCAGAGCGATAAGCGACAGACCCGATTTCATATTTTCCTCCCCGGTTGCGGCGCGGACGCTAGGCCGCGGACGCGGAGGAGACAAGGTTACTTGTCGGTTACAAAGGGACTTTGGTCGAAGGGATATCGCGCGATCACCGCCGTAACAATATCCGGTCCATCACCCAGGCGGTGTGCGCGCCGCTTTCGCCCGTCGAGGGATGCGGGGTTCCTCTGGTGAGGTGGTCGCGCATCGCTTCGACGTGGAAATATTGCACCGTCGGCGGGTGTTCGATGACGCGTTCGACCATTTCGTCGCCGCGGACCAGCCGCAGCGGTTCTTCGTCGAAGATCGAGAAGGTGATGCGACCCGTGCTGCCCGTGATTTCGACGCGGTCCTGCCGGTCTGCGGCGCCGAAGTTCCAGCTGCCCGAACCGGTGACGCCGCCGCCGTGTAGCCAGCACCCCGTCACCGCGTCCGCCGCGCTGTAGCGGCCCTGCTGGTTGATCGCAAAACCCGCGACGTCGGTCACTTCGCCGAACAGCCAGCAGAAAAGGTCGAGGCCGTGGCTTGCGAGGTCGTCGAAATAGCCGCCGGGGGCGACTGCCGCGTCGACGCGCCAGTTGTCCCCGGCAAGGTCGGCGGGGCTGGCGGCCTTGGTCAGCGTCCAGTGGACGTGCCGCACCGCGCCGATTTCGCCGTCGTCGAGCCACGCGCGGACCTGCCGAAAGCGGGGGAGCGAGCGCCGATAATAGGCGATGAACAGCGGCACGCCCTGTGCGGTGAAGGCATCGCGGATGCGAACGCAGGCGGCGTGATCGGGCGCCATCGGCTTTTCGATACAGCACGGCTTGCCCGCGCGGGCGACGGCAAGCGCATAGGCTTCGTGGCTGTCAGGCGGCGTCGCGATATAGACGGCGTCGATTTCGGGCGAATGGATCAGCGCCTCGGCACTGGCGAAAACATGCGGCACGCCATGGCGCGCGGCATAATATTCCGCTTTCGCCAGCGTGCGGTTGAACACGCCGTGCAGCGCGAAACCCTCGACCTGCTGGTAGGCGGGGCCGCTCTTGCGCCCGGTCACGCTGCCGCAACCGATCATGCCCCAGCGGATCATCGTCATCGGGCGGTCACCGCCCCCACTTCGTCTTGCTCTGTTTCCCGAATCGCCCCTTGCGCGTCCCCGGTTTGCCCTCGTTCGAGCGGCCGACGCGCGGTGCAACCTGCTCATCCGGGGGGAGCCCCAGTTCGTCGGCCTCGAGCTTGCGGATTTCGTCGCGGAGGCGGCCGGCTTCCTCGAACTCCAGGTCTGCTGCCGCGTCGCGCATCTTCTTTTCGAGCTCGGCAATATAGGCGCGCAGATTGTGCCCGACCATGTGCGCGGGCTTGTCGTCGCCGATGTCGATCGTCACGCCGTCCTTCGACGCGACATGCGCGATGATGTCGCCGATGTTGCGCTTGATCGTCGTCGGGGTGATGCCGTGGGCTTCGTTATACGCTTTCTGTTTTTCGCGGCGGCGGTCGGTTTCGCGCATCGCGCGTTCCATGCTGCCGGTGATGCGGTCGGCGTAGAGGATGACGCGGCCGTCGACGTTGCGCGCCGCGCGGCCGATCGTCTGGACGAGGCTGGTTTCGCTGCGCAGAAACCCTTCCTTGTCGGCGTCGAGGATCGCGACGAGCCCGCATTCGGGAATGTCGAGCCCTTCGCGCAGCAGGTTGATGCCGACGAGCACGTCGAACACCCCGAGCCTCAAGTCACGGATGATCTCGATGCGTTCGAGCGTTTCGACGTCCGAATGCATGTAGCGGACCTTGAGCCCGGCTTCGTGCAGGAATTCGGTCAAATCCTCGGCCATGCGCTTGGTCAGCGTGGTGACGAGGGTGCGGTAGCCTGCGGCAGCGGTTTTCTTCGCCTCGGCGATCAAATCGTCGACCTGTTCCTCGACCGGCTTGATCTCGACCGGCGGGTCGATCAGCCCGGTGGGGCGGATCACCTGTTCGGCGAACACACCCTGCGTGCGGTCCATCTCCCATGTCCCGGGGGTTGCCGACACGCTCACCGTCTGCGGGCGCATCATATCCCATTCGGCGAAGCGCAGCGGGCGGTTGTCGATGCAGCTCGGCAGGCGGAAGCCATATTCGGCGAGGGTGATCTTGCGGCGATGGTCGCCCTTTGACATCGCGCCGATCTGCGGGATCGTCTGGTGGCTTTCATCGACGAAGAGCAGGGCGTTGTCGGGGAGATATTCGAACAAGGTCGGCGGCGGCTCGCCGGGGAGGCGGCCGGTCAGAAAGCGACTGTAATTTTCGATGCCCGCGCAACTGCCCGTCGCGGCGATCATTTCGAGGTCGAAGTTGGTGCGCTGTTCGAGTCGCTGCGCTTCGAGCAGGCGGCCTTCGGCTTCCAGCTCTTTGAGCCGCTCGGCGAGTTCGTGGCGGATCGCCTCGCTCGCCTGTTTGAGCGTCGGGCCCGGCGTGACATAGTGGCTGTTCGCAAATACGCGGACATAGTTGAGGGTCGCGATCTTCTTGCCGGTGAGCGGGTCGAATTCGGTGATCTCCTCGATCTCGTCGCCGAAGAAGCTGATCCGCCACGCCATATCTTCATAATGCGAGGGGAAGATTTCGAGAGAGTCTCCGCGCACGCGGAAATTGCCGCGCGCGAACGCCTGGTCGTTGCGCTTGTACTGGAGCGCGACGAGCTTGCGGATGATCTCGCGATTGTCGGCGACCTGACCTTTCTTGAGGTCAAAGATCATCGCCGAATAGGTTTCGACCGAACCGATGCCATACAGGCACGACACCGATGCGACGATGATCACATCGTCGCGTTCGAGCAGCGCGCGCGTGGCCGAATGGCGCATCCGGTCGATCGCCTCGTTTACGCTGCTTTCCTTCTCGATATAGGTGTCGGACCGCGGCACATAGGCCTCGGGCTGGTAATAGTCGTAATAGCTGACGAAATATTCGACCGCGTTGTTCGGGAAAAAGCTCTTGAACTCGCCGTAAAGCTGCGCCGCCAGGATCTTGTTCGGGGCGAGGATCAGCGCGGGGCGCTGCAATTCGTCGATGACCTTCGCCATGGTGAAGGTCTTGCCCGACCCGGTGACGCCCAGCAGCACCTGATCGCGTTCGCCGGTAAGCGCGGTATCGACGAGTTCGCGGATCGCGGTGGGCTGGTCGCCGGCCGGTTCATAATCACTAACCAGTTCAAATCTTTTGCCCCCTTCGACCTTGTCGGGGCGCGCGGGACGGTGCGGGACATAGCCCTCCGCCGTGTCGATTTCATCGAGCGATGTACGAATCTGAATTGCCATTGCCGCCAATATGGTATCGATGGGGCGGGTCCACAATCGCAATGAGTCCGCCACAGAGCAGGCAGCGGCAAGTCACAGGAGACAGGGTATGAAAAAGATTTTGACGATTGCGGCTCTCGGCACGCTCCTGGCGGTCGCGGGCTGCGGCAAAAGCGAAAATGCCGGCGGCGCTGTGAAGCGCGAGGCGGGCAACTGGAAAACCGACGTGAAGCTGGTGAAGTTCGAAGTTCCTGGCATGCCGCCCGAAATGAAAGAGGGCATGGCGAGGATGATGGAAGGCGCCAGCGGCATGGACCAGTGCTTCACCCAGGAGCAGGTCGACAAGGAAGACATCGCCGCCGAACTCGCCAAGGGTCCGGGCAATGGCGGCGAATGCAAATGGTCGAAAAAGGACATTGCGGGCGGCAAGATCGACATTGCCGGCACCTGCACCGCCAATGGCCAGACCGTTGACATGGCGATGAACGGCACGATGGAAGCCAAGAAATCGGACGTGACGATCACGACCAAGGGCAAGGTGCCGACTGGCGGTGACATGGAAATGGTCATGCAGATGACCAGCACCCACACCGGACCGTGCAAGGCTCCGGCAACGACTTGATCTGCGAGGTAATTGCCAATCGATCGGGGCGTCAGCAGAGCTGACGCCCTTGTCATGTCCATATCGTGTCGATGCTGAATAAGGAGTCCGGGAATGCTGGGTTATGTGACGATGGGAACCGACGACATCGATCGCGCGCGCGACTTTTACGCCGCGCTGCTCGGGACGATCGGCGCCAGCGAATTGATGCGGATGTCGGATGAAGACAATGGCTTTACGCTCTACGCGACGAGCTGGGGGCAGCCGGGGATCGCGGTGACGCGGCCCTATGATGGCCAGCCCATGCATGCGGGCAACGGACATATGGCGGCGATCGTCGTCGATGAGCGCGCCAAGGTCGATGCGCTCCACGCGAAGGCGTTGCAACTGGGCGGGACGTGCGAAGGAACCCCGGGCGTGCGCGGCGACGACGGCGATCAGGCCTTTTACGCCGCCTATTTCCGCGACCTTGACGGCAACAAGCTCTGTGCGTTTCGGATCGGGCCGGCCTAAGTTTGGCCGGATGGCTTGACCGCCGATCAGCACCATTGTTGATCGGTTTGTTCGCGAAATCGCTACGGCCGCGCTCGCGGTCGGCGTGTCGGCGGGCGCCAATGTCGCCGAGCGCGCCGCGCTCGTGCAACGCCTGAGGCGCCGCCGCCGGTCCGCGATCGACTTGCCGGACGCGTGACAGGTGGGGCTGCCATGCATCCGGCGAAGTCTTGAACTGAGGCCGAAGGGGGTCTGAAGAACGCCAGGGACCAGCTCGCATTCTTCGCCTGTCAGCCTCAACATCGCGACCTTGTAGGAAAACCGCGACGTTGAAAGAATGACAGAATTGCGAAAGTGCGGCAGTTACAAGGGGTCACACGTGCGGATGTCGCCATTTGATAACCCTTTATTCACCTTGTTTCGAATTTCATCGTTCCAGATTGGCGGCTCATCGTTCTTCTGATATGGCGGTGGGCCTTCCTGTTACCGTTACGTGGAAGTAACAAGGACTGGTCGCGCGACTTGATTGGCGTATCACCCGCACCGCCCGTCGGGGGCAATTGAGGGTAGCATGGACCACGCGAAAGCGAACGATACTCAGGGTACCGGGGACACCGACCGGATTATCGCGGAAGAATTGGAGCGTTTGCTCGAATCCCCGATGTTCGTGCGGTCGCCGGTACTGACGCGCTTGCTGCAGTTTCTGGTCGAACATCGGCTGCGCGGCGGGCGCAGTTCGCCGAAGGCCTATGCGATCGCGACCGAGGCGCTGGGGCGCAGCGAAGATTTCGACCCTGCGGTCGACAGCTATCCGCGCGTCATGGTCGGACGCCTGCGCAGCCTGCTCGACCGCTACTATGCCGAAACCCCCTGGATACATCGTTTGCGGGTGCCGCAGGGGAGCTACGAGGTCGTCGTCCAGTACCGCGTCGCGCCGCCCTCGCGTTCGATCGACGAGCCGGGGAGCGAGGATGACGTCAAGGCCGCCACGAGCGCCGACGCGGCGGGGGCGCCGCTTCAGCCGGGCGCGCCCGGCCGTTCGCAGCCTGCCGACGGGCCGCGCTATGGCCGCTGGGTCGTGGCGCTCGTCCTGCTGGCGCTCGCGATCTTTGCCTTGTGGTCGCTGCGCAGCGGACCGGAGCGATTGTTCGTCAGCGATGCCCAGCCGATGCCATTGCTCGATGTGAGCGAGCCCGTCGCGGGCAGCACCGCGCCTTCGCGGGCGCTGGCGCGCGCGCTCGACGGCAAGCTGCGCGACGGTCTGCGGCGGTTCGATCTGGTCGATCTGCTGAGTGCCCAGGCGCCCGGGGGGACGGCGCCGCGCACCGCCGACTATCGGCTCGACACGTCGCTGGTCCGCGACTTTGAGGGCAATGCGGAAGTGACGCTGGTGCTGAACCGCGTCGCCGATCAACGCGCCATATGGTCGCAGCGAATCCGCGTGGCCGACCCCGACACGCCGCAATTTGTGTCGATGGAACCGCTGATCGCCCAGATTGCGGGCGATTATGGC
This sequence comes from Sphingopyxis sp. 2PD, assembly GCF_005503695.1. Classification (GTDB taxonomy): domain Bacteria; phylum Pseudomonadota; class Alphaproteobacteria; order Sphingomonadales; family Sphingomonadaceae; genus Sphingopyxis. Next base: position 337,465 of record NZ_SCMU01000003.1, on the reverse strand, counting down.
GTCATCGTCCGCGATCAGATCCAGCGCCAGCCGGACAATTTTGCCCCCGGCTTTCCGTGTCTCGCGCAGTTCAACCGGTTGCGCCAGATGCGCAATCCGTCGGGCGCGAAGCAGGTCGATGCCTGCCTGCGCGCGACGCTGAAGCGGGACGACCGCGACCCGGTTGCGCTCGCCGCGCTGTCGCTGCTGCGCTTTGGCGACTGGCAGCCGCAACGGGCGACCCCCGCGGGACGCGCGGCCTTTGCCGAAGCGCAAGCACTCGCGCTCGAGGCCTATGAAGCCAGTCCCAATTCGTCGGCGGGGCTTTTTGCCATGGCGCGGGCGAATTTCTATGTCGGCAATTGTTCGGGCGGCAACACGATGGGCGACGCCGCGCGCCGGCTCAACCCGTTCGATCCTGACATCTCGGGCTTTCTGGGGCTGTTCAAAATCGCCTGCGGCCAGGCAGGCGAGGGAGAAATATTGCTCCGTCGGTCGCTGGCGCTCGACGACAGCTATCCGGGCGTCCCCGCGGTGACCTTGGCCTTCATCCTGTCGCAGCGCGGCGAACAGGCCGAAGCGCTGACCGTGCTCGACCAGATGCCATCGCCAAGCAATATGGAGCCGCAATATCTGATGGTCCGCGCGATCGTCACCGCGCGGCAAGGCGACGTCACGGCGGCGCAGGCGCATTGGCGCCGTTTGCTGGCTTACACGCGGCAACCCGAAGACGCCGCCCCCGAAGCGGTGCTCGGCCGCTTCATGATCACGCCGGTCGTGATCCAGCGGGCATCGGCGGCCTTGCGCGAATCCGGCGTCGTTCCTCTCCGGCCCGTGTCTTGACGCACTGAAAACCGCCAAGCACAACGGGCCGATGCTGCTCGCATTCGCCTTGCTCGCCTCTGCGCCGTCGGCGCCCGCCGCGGTTGCGGTCGATTTCGATCGCGACGGAAGGATCGCGACGCGCGTCGTCCTCGGGCAGGCCGATCGCGCGAGCCAGCGTCCGCTGACCGCGGATGATCCGGTCCGCATCGCGTCGGTATCGAAACTGGTCGTTGCGCTCGGTGTGCTGCGTCTGGTCGAGCAAGGGCGCCTTGACGTCGATCGCGACGTTTCCGACTATCTGGGCTGGCGGCTGCGCCATCCCGCTTATCCCGACCAGCCGATCACGCTGATCCACTTGCTCGGCCACCGGGCGGGGCTGGCCGACAATGTCGATTATGCGCTGCCACTGGGTGCCGATCTCGAAAAGGCGCTGCAAGACCCGGCGGCATGGGACGCACCGCGCCCGCCGGGCGGCGATTTCGTCTATGCCAACCTCAACTATCCCGTCGTCGCCGCCGCGATCGAGGGCGCGACAGGCGAGCGTTTTGACCGCGCGATGGCGCGGCTGGTGCTGCGCCCGCTCGGCATCGACGCCTGTTTCAACTGGCCGACGTGCAGCGACGCCGCGGTCGCGCGCGCCGTCGTGCTGTATGGCCCCGACGGTTCAGCCGTGCGCGACGACATGAAGGGCATCCGTCCCGCCTGTCCGGTCGTTCCGGCAAGCGACGGTAGCTGCGACCTTGAAACCTACCGGCTTGCGCGCCACGGCGCCGGGTTCAGCCCGCAGGGCGGGCTGCGCATATCGGCCAATGGATTGGCGCGGATCGGGGTCATGCTGCTGCGCCGCGGCGAGGATTTTCTGACTCCGGCGAGCCTTGCGCGCCTCGAAGCGATGGCACCGGTCCGCCCGGCGACGGGTGAGGGGACGGGCGGGTTTTTCTGCGAATATGGCGCGGCGATGCACAGTAACGGGACCGGCGCGGCGACCGGGCCGGGGTGCCGCGATAACCTGTTCGGCGACGGGCGGCGGCGGCTCGGCCATTCGGGCGACGCCTATGGATTGCGTTCGGGGCTCTGGTACGATCTTGAAGCGGGCAATGGCACCGCCTATTTCGTGACGCAGGTGCCGAACGGACAGAAGGGGAGGCGTTCGGCCTATAGCGCGGCGGAGGAGGAACTGGTCGCTACCAGCCCTCTTGCCAGCCCCGCCGACGGACACTAGGGCAATTTCCAACATTCACGGCTTAGTCAGAAAAGGAATAGCGCATGAGCGATTCGGCCGAAAAGGTTAAGAAGATCGTCGTCGAACATCTGGGCGTCGAAGCCGACAAGGTCACCGAGGAAGCGAGCTTCATCGACGATCTGGGCGCCGACAGCCTCGACATCGTCGAACTGGTGATGGCATTTGAAGAAGAATTCGGCGTCGAAATTCCCGACGATGCGGCGGAAAAGATCGCCACCGTCAAGGATGCGATCGACTATATCGAAGCGAACAAGGGCTAAAGCGGCCCGGTCCGGCATCGCCGGACGCGGCGGCGACGCTGCCCACGCGTTTCCGGCTTCCCGGTCCCGAGCGCTTGCGTGCAGGGGCCGGGAAGCTTTTTTTATGGCCCAACGCTCGTTAGAAGCGCGGCAACAGATTTGATGCTGGCACCTGCCGGGGCAGGAGCCGACGAAAGGAATGATTATGCGCCGGGTTGTGGTGACGGGTTTGGGTTTGGTGACGCCGCTGGGCGGCGATGTCGAAACAAGCTGGAAAAATCTGATCGCGGGCAAATCGGGTGCGGGTCAGATCACCCACTTCGACACCGCCGACCAGAAATGCACGATCGCGTGCGAGGTCAAGGGGCCGGACCATGAATATGGTTTCGACCCCGGCAAGCGCGTCGATCACAAGGTGCAGCGTCAGGTCGACCCGTTTATCATCTATGGCATCGACGCCGCGGGCCAGGCGATCGAGGACGCGGGGCTTGAGGACATGACCGACGCGATGAAGTTGCGCGCCGGTTGCTCGATCGGGTCGGGCATCGGCGGCCTGCCGGGGATCGAAAGCGAAAGCCTGCTGCTTGCCGAAAAAGGTCCGGGGCGCGTGTCGCCGCACTTCGTCCACGGCCGCCTGATCAACCTGATTTCGGGGCAGGTCAGCATCAAATATGGCTTGCAGGGTCCGAACCATGCCGTCGTCACCGCCTGTTCGACCGGCGCGCATTCGATCGGCGACGCGGCGCGGATGATCCGCGACGACGACGCCGACATCATGCTCGCGGGCGGCGCCGAGGCGACGATCTGCCCGATCGGCATCGCAGGTTTCGCGCAAGCGCGCGCGCTCAACATGAGCTATAACGACCGCCCCGAACAGGCGAGCCGTCCCTATGACAAGGACCGCGACGGGTTCGTGATGGGCGAAGGCGCGGGCGTCGTCGTGCTCGAGGAATATGAGCATGCCAAGGCGCGCGGCGCGAAGATTTACGCCGAAGTTGTCGGTTACGGCCTGTCGGGCGATGCCTATCACGTTACCGCGCCGCACCCCGAAGGATCGGGTGCCTATCGTTCGATGGAAATGGCGCTCAAAAAGGCCGGCATGACCCCGTCGGACATCGATTATATCAACGCGCATGGCACCTCGACGATGGCCGACACGATCGAGCTTGGCGCGGTCAAGCGGCTGTTCGGCAACGCGATCGGCGATGTGTCGATGAGCTCGACCAAATCGGCGATCGGCCATTTGCTCGGCGGCGCCGGCGCGGTCGAGACGATTTTCTGCATCCTCGCGATCCGCGACCAGATCGTCCCGCCGACGCTCAACCTCGACAACCCCGACGAAGGCACCGACGGCGTCGACCTCGTCCCGCACACGGCCAAAAAACGCCCGGTGAAGGCGGCGCTCAACAACAGCTTCGGCTTTGGCGGCACCAACGCGAGCGTGATCGTCAAGGCGGTGGATTGATCACCCGATCCTCCCTGCGGCGAAGCCGTGGGGAGGTGGCAGCGCGCAGCGCTGACGGACGGGCTTTAGCGCTGACGTCGCCGCCCCTCCACCACTCGCTTCGCGAGCGGTCCACCTCCCCATGGCCTCGCCACAGGGAGGAACAAAATCCCTTTCCTACATTGTGCGGCCATGCTCTAGCATTCTGGTGCTTGCCGAGGCTTTGCTTGAAGCCACAAAAGACACAAAAGGCCGCTGCACCTGCGGGGCTCTTGTGGCTTTAGGCACCCTACGACCGACGGGAGAATGAAGTGCATCCGTTCCGCTGGCTGACGATCGCCATTTTGGCCCTCCTCCTCGCCGCCTGCTCGGGCGGCGCGCCGAAGGATGCCGAGGTTGTGATCCCGGCGGGCGCGAGCATCGCGAAGGCGGGGCAGATCCTCGAGGACGCCGGCATCGTCTCGGCGTCGAGCTTTCGCAACGAGGCGCGCTTCTTTGGCGGCGACGATCCGATCAAGCCCGGCGAATATAAAATCGAAAAGGGGATGGACGCGGGCGACATCCTCGCTCTGTTTCAGTCGGGCAAGACGATCCAGCGGCTGGTGATGATCCCCGAGGGCATGCCGTCGATCATGGTGTGGGAACGGCTGATGGCCGAAAAGCGGCTGAAGGGCGAAATCCCGGTGCCCGCCGAGGGCAGCATCTTGCCTGACAGCTATGCCTTCACAACCGGCGAAAGCCGCGCCGCGGTGGTGAAGCGGATGCAGGCGGCGATGGACAAGGCGTTCGCCGAGCTGTGGACCAAACGGACGCCGCGCACCGCGGTTAAGAACCGCAATGAAGCGCTGACGCTCGCCTCGATCGTCGAAAAGGAAACCGGCGTTCCCGCCGAGCGACGCACCGTCGCGGGGGTCTATACCAACCGGTTGGCGGTCGGCATGCGGCTGCAAGCCGATCCGACGATCATCTATCCGATCACCAAGGGAAAGCCGCTCGGTCGGCGGATATTGCGGTCCGAGATCCAGGCGGTGAACGGGTATAATACCTACAGCATGGCGGGGCTGCCGCAGGGGCCGATCGCCAACCCCGGCAAGGCGTCGATCGCGGCGGTGCTCGATCCCGAAGCGAACGATTATCTCTTCTTCGTTGCCAAGGGCGACGGCGGGCATATCTTTGCGCGCACGCTGTCCGAACATAATGCCAATGTGCAGAAATGGTATGCGCTCCGCCGCGAACGCGGGGAGATGGAGTAGGAGTCGGCCGTCGCCCCCGCGAAGGCGGGGGCCGCGAGCAAGCTTGTGATACACCGATAGCGGCCCCCGCCTTCGCGGGGGCGACGCGGGGGGAGAGATGCCGATGCGTCGATTGTTGGGATTGTCTGCCGTCACGTTGGCGCTCGCCGCGTGCATGAGCGGCGGCGGTGCGGCTGAGGAGACTTCGACCAACGTCCGCATCGAACCGGGACCGGGGCTCGGCGCGCCGCGCGCGACGCACCAGCTGGTCGCGGCGGGCGAGGGCAGGCTGCTCGCGATCGGCGGCTGCGTCAGGTCGGGCTGCGAAGCGGGGCCGGCGAGCGCGACGGTCGACATCATCGCCGCGCCGGACATGCGGGTAATCGCGACGGGGCGGCTGCTCGCGCCGCGCATCCAGCCCTCGGCGGCGGCGCTGCCGGATGGCAAGGTGCTGATCCTCGGCGGCTGGGTCGATGGGCGGGTGAGCGGGGCCACCGAGATATTCGACCCCGCGACGGGCAAGTCGGTGGCTGGACCGGCGATGACGGGGCCGCGCAACGCCCCGACCGTCGTGCCGCTCGCCGATGGCCGCATCCTGATCGCGGGGGGCTATGACGGGCGCGATGCGCGCGCCGACGCCGAAATCTTCGACCCCGCGACGGGTCGGATGACCGCGACAGGCCCGCTTGCCGCCGCGCGGAGCGGGGCGACGGGAACCTTGCTTGCCGATGGGCGGGTGCTGGTCGCCGGAGGCGGACGCCCCGACCGCGAACCGCGCCGCGCGCTCGCCAGCGCCGAGCTGTTCGATCCCGCCACCGGGCGCTTCACCCCCGCGGGTGCCATGGCGCAGCAACGCTACAAGCATGGCGCGGTGCGGCTGGCGAATGGCGACGTACTGATCGTCGGCGGATCGGACATTCGCGACTATGGCGGCAAGCTGCGCTCGGTCGAGCGGTTCGATGTCGCGGCGGGGCGCTTTGTCCCCGCAGGAAACCTCGCCGATCCGCGATTCAAGATTGCCGACGGGCTGCTGCTGCTCCCCGGCGACCGCGTGCTTGTCGCGGCGGGCGACGCGGCGCCGGAGATTTTCGACGTCGCGCGCGGGGTCGGTACGCGCCTCGACTATGACCTTGGCGGGCAGTGGAATTATATGACGCTGGTCCGCGCCGATGCGCGCACCGCGCTGCTTGCGGGCGGCTATCGCGAGGGACGGATCGAGCCGACCGACCAGAGCTGGATTGTCCATTTGCCGAAGGGGTAACCCGATGACGACTGCCAAGCTGTTCCTCCACGGTGTCCCCGACAGTCCCGCGATCTGGCGCCCGCTGCTCGGCCAGCTCGACCTGGGCGATACGCCGGTCGCGGTACCCGCGCTGCCCGGCTTCACCGCGCCGCTGCCCGCGGGTTTTCCTGCCACCAAGGAAGCCTATGCCGACTGGGCGGTGGGACAGGCCGAGGCGCTGTACGCGGCGCACGGGCCGATCGACATCGTCGGGCATGACTGGGGCGCGCTGATCGCGCAGCGCGTCGCGATGCTGCGCCCCGACCTTCTCCGCAGCTGGGCGGTGTCGAATGCGGTAATCGATCCCGACTATCGTGGTCACCGGATCGCGCGCATCTGGAACACGCCGATCCTTGGCGAGATCTTCATGGCGCTGAGCAAGGCCGACAAGCTCGCCGAGGGACTGGCCGCACAGGGCATGCCCGCCGACATCGCCGCCGAAGAGGCCGAACAGTGGCGGAACAAGGACAAGCGCCGCGCCATCCTGAAGCTCTATCGATCGGCCAAAGGGCTGAGTTTCGAACATGACTGGGCGCGTGACATCGGAAAATTGCCCGCAAACGGCGCGTTGATCTGGGGCGCGGGCGACCCCTATGTCGAACTCGCGGTGGCGCAGCGCTACGCCGCGAACACCGGCACGCCGCTGACGGTCATCGAGGGGGCAGGGCATTGGGCGATCGCCGAACGGCCCGCCGAGGTCGCCGCGGCGCTGCATCGCTTCTGGTCAACACTCTGATCGGTTGGGTCGATCAACGAAAGCGGCGCACTCGATTTGACCTGGGCGCGCCGGTCTGCTCTTGGTGCGCCGCACAAAAATCCCCACAGAAAGGATTCTCTCCCATGATCAATCAGCCCGTTCCCGCCGTGACCCTCAAGGCGCGCGTCCGCGACGAGGCCGTCGACGGCCCGAACCCGTTCCGCTGGCAGGACGTCAACACCGGCGAAGCGTTCGGCACCGGCCGCCACATCCTGTTCGGCCTGCCCGGCGCCTACACCCCGACCTGCTCGAACGAGCAGTGCCCGGGCTTCGAGCGCCTCTATGGCGATTTCATCGCCGAAGGCGTCACCGACATCCATTGCATCAGCGTCAACGACGCCTTCGTCATGTACAACTGGGGCAAGAGCCTCGGCGTTCAGAATGTGAAGATGGTTCCCGACGGCTCGGGCGCGTTCACGCGCCGCATGGGCATGCTGATCAACAAGGACCATGTCGGTTTCGGCATGCGCAGCTGGCGTTACACCGCGATCGTGGATGACGGCGTCGTGGTCCAGATGTTCGTCGAACCCGGCATCAATGACGTTGGCACCGACAGCGACCCCTATGTCGAATCGACCCCCGAAAAGGCGCTCGAATGGGTGAAGGCGAACCCCTATCAGGGCAAGCTGTCGCAGGCGGCATAACCGACGCTGGTATACGCTTGAGCGGCCCGGCCATCCCCCCTCCCATCCGGGCTGCTGGCGCCGCACCCATCATCGTTACCGCGACGATGGGTGCGGCCGACCAGCGATATTTTGACCATCTGCGCGCGGCGCATTTTCCGCCCGAGCGCAACTATCTTGGCGCGCACATCACGCTGTTTCATCAGTTGCCGCCATCGGCGCTGGGCGAGCTTGACGGCCTGATCCGCCGGATTGCCGCCGACACCCCGCCACCCGCGGCGCGGCTGCGCGAGCTCTATTCGCTCGGCAAAGGCGTCGCCTATCGCATCGACAGCCCCGACCTGCTGGCGATCCGGGCGCGGATCGCCGATCATTTCACCGGCATGCTGACCGCACAGGACCAGGGGACGCCGCGCCTCCACATCACCGTCCAGAACAAGGTCGCGCCCAGCGACGCGCGCGCGCTGTTGACCGAACTCGCCGCCGATTTCGTGCCGCGCCCGCTGGCGATCACCGGCCTCGCCGCGCACCATTATCGCGGCGGCCCCTGGGAAGCGGCTTTCGCACGGAATTTTCGCGGGGCTCGCACATGATATTGACCCGCGGCGACGGCCTGCCTATAGGCGCTGCTCGCCCGTCGCGGCGGCCCCTTGGGGCGGAGTAGCTCAGCTGGTTAGAGCAGCGGAATCATAATCCGCGTGTCGGGGGTTCGAGTCCCTCCTCCGCTACCAAGACCCAAAATCCACAAAAGTCCGTCATCGTCCGCCGATGTCTTTTTTCGCAATAAAATCAAATATTTCTGGCGTCCTCTGCGGGCCGATTGCGTCCGTTCGCGACCGTCTGAATCCGCCTGCAGCGATTTGATTCCGGGGCCGGAACGGGGCATTTTTTGCCTGTCCACGAAACAGGCGATACCCCGGATGGCTCTCAAAGACCTCGAAATCAAATATGCGGTGCGCCGCGCACGCGACTATAAACTCTTCGATGGCGAGGGGCTGTACGTGCTCGTCCGCCCCGGCGGATCGAAGCTCTGGCGCCTCAAATACGCCTTCGATGGCAAGGAAAAGACGCTCAGCCTCGGCAAATATCCCGCGGTTTCGGCGGCTGCCGCGCGGCAGATGCGCACCGACGCCAAGGCGTTGCTCGCCAAAGGCATCGATCCCGGCGAGGAAAAAAAGGCTAAGAAGCGGCTTCAGGCACCGCTCGAACTTTTCGAGCCGGTCGCGCGGGCATGGCATGCGAATCGCGTCGCGGAACTTGATGAGGCGCACGCCGCCCGGGTCATGAGCCGCATGGAGCGCGACGTCTTTCCGGCGCTTGGCAAGCGCGACATCAAGTCGATCACCGCGCCGGAAGTCCTCGAGGTCGTACGTCTCGTCGAGGCGCGCGGTGCGCTGGATATCAGCCGCCGCGTGAAGCAAGGCATCGGGCAGGTGTTTCGGTTCGCGATCGCAAGCGGCTGGGCGACGACCGATCCGACGATCAGCCTCAACGATGCGCTCAAGCCCAAGCCTAAAGTAAGGCATATGGCGAAGGTCTCGCTCGCCGAGCTGCCCGGACTTGTGAGCGCGATCCAGAATTATGACGGCGAGGCGGATAGTCGTCGGCGCGAAACGACGCGCGATGCCATGCTGTTCACTTTGCTGACCTGGGTCCGGACAAGCGAAACGCGTTTTTCCGAGTGGGACGAGTTTGAGGATCTTGAGGGCGAGAATCCTCTCTGGCGGCTTTCTGCCGAACGGATGAAGATGGAGCGCGAGCATCTGGTGCCGCTCTCCTCCCAGGTTGTCGAGATATTGCTGCGCCGCCGAAGTGCGTCGAACGATCGCTTCGTCTTCCCCGGCGAGAAGCCGAACAAGCCGATTTCAGCCAATACGATGATCTACGCCTGCTACCGCATGGGCTACCTCGGCAAGCAGACCATCCATGGTTTTCGAGGGCTCGGATCGACCTGGGCCAACGAAGCCGAATGCTATCGTCCCGACTGGATCGAGATGGCGCTTGCCCATGAAGATGAGGACGAGGTTCGCGGTGCCTACAACAGCGCTCTTTATCTCACGCCGCGAAGGCGGATGCTTCAGGATTGGGCCGACGAATTACTGGACGGCCCCCGCATTGTCGAGGCGCGCCCGAAAAAGGATATTGTCCGGCGCGCGGCTGCAATGCCCATATTGCGGGCCAAGGGAGCCGGAGCGAGGCGCGCCGCCTCGTGCACCATCAACTCGGCGGCGCGCATGTTGGCATAAGCTGAGGATCAGCGTGCAATAGGCACCCCCTTCGTGGGGTGATCGGCGTGCAAAAAGGACCCCTTCATCCCGGGGATTTAGTCGGCCGACTGGTTTTGATCAGTTGGCGAGAACGGGATGTTGATCGTGGAGACAGTGGTTCGGATTCGGCGTGAGCATGCAGCGGGTAAGGCGATCAAGGCGATCGCTCGTGACCTTCGTTTGTCGCGGGAGGTCGTCCGCAAAGCGATCCGGTCGCCGGAGGCGGCGTTCAACTATCAGCGCAAAGTCCAGCCGCTGCCGCGGATCGGTCCTTATCAGGATCGTCTCGATGCGCTGCTTGAGGAGAACGAAGGTCGCGGCCGCCGCGATCGGCTACGGATGACGCGTATCCATGACCTGCTGGTGCGCGAGGGGTTCGAAGGGCCTTATGATGCGGTGCGCCGCTATGCGGCGCGCTGGCGTGCTGCGCGGCGGAAGGATGCGGGCGAAGGCGCACCGGCGTTTATCCCGATGACCTTCCAGCCCGGCGAGGCCTACCAGTTCGACTGGAGCCACGAGGATGTGGAGATCGCCGGCAAGCCGATGCGGGTGAAGGTGGCGCATATGCGTCTCTGCGACTCGCGCGCACCCTATGTCCGGGCCTATCCGCGCGAGGGCCAGGAGATGCTGTTCGATGCCCATGCCCGGGCGTTCGCGTTCTTCGGCGGTGTGCCGCGACGCGGTATCTACGATAATATGAAGACGGCGGTGACGGCCGTGTTCACCGGCAAGGAGCGTGTGTTCAACCGCCGCTTCCTGATCATGACCGATCATTACATGGTCGAGCCGACCGCCTGCTCGCCGGCGGCGGGATGGGAGAAGGGCCAGGTCGAGCAGCAGGTCCAGACGATCCGAGGCCGCTTCTTCCAGCCGCGACTCCGGTTCGCCAGCCTGGCCGAGCTCAACGGGTGGCTGGAGGCCGAGTGCCGGCGCTGGGCCGAGCATCATGCCCATCCCGAACGCGGGGATATTACCGTCGCCGAGGCGCTGGATATGGAGCGACCGGCCCTGCAGCCGATCCTGGCACCGTTCGACGGCTTCCATGAGAGCGAGCATGCCGTCACCGGCACCTGCCTCATCAGCTTCGATCGCAACCGCTACTCGGTCATGTCGACGGCCGCACGCCGGACCGTTCAGGTGCGCTCCTATGCCGATCGCATCGTCATACGCTGCGGCGATGCGATCGTCGGGGAGCATGAGCGCCACTTCGGTCGGAACCGCACGATATACGATCCCTGGCATTATCTGCCGGTCCTCGCGCACAAGCCCGGCGCGCTGCGTAACGGCGCACCGTTCCAGGACTGGGATCTGCCGCCCGCCCTGCACCGATTACGGCGAAGGCTCGGCACCGGGGACGAGGCCGATCGCAGGTTCGTGCGGGTCCTCTCGGCGGTGCTCACCGATGGCCTGGAGCCGGTAGAGGCTGCCGTGCGCGAAGCGTTGGCGAACGGAACGGCCAGCGACGAGCTGATCCTCAACATCCTCTCCCGGCGCCGCGAGCCGGCGACACCCCACAGCATCGTCACTTCGGAAGACCGGATGCTGCAGCATCCTCCGCTCGCCGACTGTGCCCGCTATGATCTGCTGCGAGGCTATGATGCAGCGGCATGATATGATCGACACGATGCGCGGCCTCGGACTCAAGGGCATGGCGGCGGCGTTCGACGAGGCGGTCACCACCGGCCTCCAGCGCAAGCGCACCACCATGGAGATACTGACCGACCTGCTCCGTGCTGAGGCGACCCACCGGGATGCAGCCTCCATCCGCTATCGGATGACGGCTGCGAGGCTGCCCGTGGTGAAGGACCTGGAGCGGTTCAGCTTCGAGGGCACACCGATCAATGAGGAGATGATCCGCTCCCTTCACGATGGCTCCTTCCTCCCGCCTCGCCGCAATATCGTGCTGGTCGGCGGCACGGGGACAGGCAAGACCCACCTCGCCATCGCGATCACCGCCAATGTCGTGCGAAGGGGCGCTCGCGCCCGCTACTTCAACACCGTCGATCTGGTGACACGCCTCGAAGAGGAGACCCGGATCGGCAAAGGCGGGACCCTGGCGGCGCAGCTGTCGCGGCTCGACCTGATCGTGCTCGACGAGCTCGGTTATCTGCCGTTCGCCCGCTCGGGAGGGCAGTTGCTGTTCCACCTCATCAGCAAGCTTTATGAGCGGACCAGCGTCATCATCACCACGAACCTCGCCTTCGGCGAATGGCCGACCGTGTTCGGCGATCCCAAGATGACCACGGCGCTGCTCGACCGCGTCACCCACCACTGCGATATCGTCGAGACGGGCAACGACAGCTGGCGCTTCAAAAACCGCAGCTGACAGCCACCTTCGGCGCCTTCAAAAATCTATCTTGCGCTGCGCGCGCCTCCGGTCGGGCTACGCCCGCCCTCCGCCGCACGCAGCGCAAGGTCATCTTCAACAAACCAGCATCATATTATCCGAAAAGGGGGTCCCTCTTCGACGCCGATCGGGGGTCCCTTTTGAACGCCGTTTGACATTGGTCGGAGTCTGGAGGCGGAACCCCGTCAGCTGGGCGCCCGGCGTGTCCGATTTGTCACGCCATCCGCTCACGCTCAGCATAATCTGGGTCCGCGTCGAAGGCTCCCAGTTCAGCAGGAAGCGACCTTCCAGAAGATCCTGCGAACCTTGGGTGTCGTCGCGCGTGAAATTCTGTTGCCAGTCTCCCGACTGAAGCGTGCGAACCGCAAGGCGGGCCGAAAGCGTGTCGCTGAGCGGCCCAGAAATATAACCCCCGGCATTGACCTCGTCGAAGCGTCCGTAGGACGCATCGACGCCGGCCTGGAACGTCGAAGTGGGCTTGGCGGCAATATAGTTGATCGCGCCACCGGTCGAGTTTTGCCCGAACAGGATGCCTTGGGGGCCCTTGAGGACCTCGACCCGCTCAAGATCGAACGTCGTGCCCCGGGTCATCGGCAGAAAGGGAAGGGGGACCTGATCGACATAAACGCTGACGGTCGGGCTCGCGCCAAGGGTATATTCGTTGAAACCGATCCCGCGCAGGGTGAGGATGGGCGAAGAATTGAGGCTGGGTGTGTAAGTCAGTCCCGCTACGAGTTTCGGCAGGTCCGATACGTCATTCACGCCGGCTTTCTCGAGCTGCTCCCCCGATGCCGCGGTGATCGAGACCGGCACGTCGCTCAATTGCTGCTCTCGCTTTTGCGCCGTGACGACGATCTCGGCGATCCCGCGTTCCGCAGATGTATCGCTGGTGTCACTCGCGCTCGCATCCTGCGCGATGGCCATTTGCGGCATGGCCGCCAAAAGCGCCGCGCTTGCCAGCAATATCGACCTGTTAGGCGAACCTTTTTTCATCATCGATCTCCCCAAGGCACATTTCGTGCGTGCTATGTTTTCGCCCCGGGCTTGTTCTCGGACCGAACCTTGTCGGGTCGCAGCCGGTCGCACGGAGTCGGGCATGCTTATGGCGCAGCTGCTTCGGTGTTTCTGTCACCCTTGCTGGTACAGAATTGCCCAAAGGGAGGAACTGCATCTGGTGGCCGATCGGCGTTCGCCGACACCGCGAGCAACTAACCCGCGCGCCGCCGTTGAGGCCTGCTCATGGCTAGAAGAGCGGGGTTTTTGGCCATCTTCGGCTCGTGCGAAGGCGCAGTCACTGTTTGAGGGGACAGCGCGACGGCCCAGGGTCGTCTATTGGAACGGGCAACAAATAAAGAAACAAAAATCGACCGAGGGAGGAGACCTAAAGTGAAAGCACAATTCAAAGCGTCTGTGGCCGCCGTGGCGCTGGCTGGCGCGCCCATCGCGGTTTTCGTGCCGGCTTATGCTCAAGGTACAAGTGGCGATGTCGCGCCGGCTCAGGAGCGGACCGAGGGCGGAGCGCCCGAAACGGTCGGGATCGGCGAAATTGTTGTCACTGCGCAGAAGCGCGAGCAACGCCTGAACGATGTGGGACTGTCGGTGTCCGTAGCCTCCGGCGAGCAGATCCAGAACGCCGGCATAACCGATGCTGCCGATCTTGGGGCTATCGTGCCAGGCTTCACCGCGTCGACCAGCGTCTTCGGGCCACCGGTCTTCTCTCTCCGCGGCGTCAACTTCAACTCGTTCCAAGCGTCTGCACCGCCGACCGTAAGCACCTACGTCGATGAGGCGGCGCTTCCCTATCCGATCATGGGCCAGGGACTCTTCCTCGATATCGAGCGGGTGGAAGTGCTAAAGGGGCCGCAGGGAACCCTGTTTGGCCAGAACGCGACAGGCGGGTCGATCAACGTAATCGCAGCGAAGCCGACCGCTGACCTGTCGGCGGGTTTCCGCCTCGATGCCAACCATTGGGGTGAAGTCAATGCTGAGGGCTTCGTCAGCGGCCCCCTGTCTGACACGCTTCGGGGGCGATTGGCGGTGCAAACCAGCCAAGGCGGCGGTTGGCAGCGCGGCTATTTTCTCAATGATCAGAAAAATGGCAGCCAGAACAAGTTGGCTGGACGGCTGCTGCTCGACTGGACGCCAACCGAACGACTGACGATTTCCGTCAACCTCAACGCGTCGCGCGACCGTAGCGAACAGCAGCAGGCGCAGGCGTTTCTTATTCTGCCGGCCGTTCCGGCTGGAGCTCCTCCGGCGTTCCTCGATTATGCAAACAACCTGCCGGACGATGCGCGCGATGCCGACTTCGACCAAGGGTTCGATACGCGGGCCGATAGCCACACCTATCAAGCTGTGCTTCGCGGCGACTATGAATTGACTGACGAACTTTCTCTGACGTCGATCACCAACTATGTCGAGACGCGCTTTCGCTCGCCGCACGATCAGGATGGCACCGCCGTCAACACGCAACAGGGACTTGCGTTTGCCGACATCCAATCGATCAATCAAGAAATCCGGTTGAGCGGCGCTTTCCCCTCGGCGGGAGTCAACTTTGTTATCGGTGGCAGCTACGGCGATGACGACATTACCGAAGGCGTGTTCAACAATTATGCCGCTTATTCGGGGTTTCCGCCGAATTCTCCCGCCGAATGGCGCTATGACCTGACGCAAAAGGCAAAAGCGGTTTTCGGCAGCATCGATGTCGAAGTGACTCCCGGCCTGACCCTAACGGCCGGCGCCCGATACACCGATACCGAGCAATCGATATTCGGTTGTACGTTCGATCGCGGCGGGACGCCCGGCATTCGCGGAATTCCCCAGTTTATCGTGAGCGGGATCAATCCAGCCCTAGCGGCCGCCTATGTTAGCGGGGGTTGCATCACCATCGACGATTCCGGGCCGAATCCGACTTTCCTGCCAGTGTTAGCCGACCAAACGCAAAAAGAAAACAACCTCGCTTGGCGCGGAGCGGTCAATTACAAGCCCAGCGACGATGTGTTGCTCTATGCTTCGGTCAGTCGGGGTTTCAAGGCTGGCACTTACCCGGTCATCGTCAATCTCTTCGATTCGGCTATTCAGCCGGTGGGTCAGGAAAAGCTGACGTCCTATGAAGTCGGGACAAAGTTGACCTTGGCCGACAATCGAGTCCAACTGAACATGGCGGCGTTCCACTATGATTACGTCGACAAGCAGTTTTTCACGTTCCTTCCCGTCCTCGGTGGAGCGCTTGTTACGGCAACTTTGGTCAACATCCCCAAGTCGACGGTGGATGGTCTCGAGTTTGATATAACGGCGGAGCCGGTCGAAGGGCTGCGCATCACTGGTGGCGCCACTTATATCAAGACCGAGGTCAAGGATTATGTGAACGTCGACTTCGCGGGACGTCCGTTGATCGCGTCGGGGCGGGAATTCAACTATGCGCCGCCGTGGTCAGCCAATCTCGACGCGGAATACAGCGTTCCGAGCAGCGGCTCGATCCGTCCTTTTATCGGTGGATCGGTGACCTATCGCGCCCGGACTTTCGCTGATCTTGGCGAAGCTGCCTATTCGAGGTTACCCGCCTATACCCTGTTCGACGCCCGCATTGGCATCGAATCGGACGATGGATGGCGCCTCGCACTTTATGGGCGCAACCTCACCAACGAATATTACTGGAACTCGGTGGCGTCCGCCGGCGATGGGGCCGTGCGGTTTGCCGGAGAACCGCGAACCTTTGGCGCGAACTTGAGCTATCGCTTCTGACCGCGGGGCGAGGGTGGTTCGTGGATCACCCTCGCTGGCATCTCTCGAGTTCGGCAGCGTCATTGATGGAACGCCATGCGCTCTTGCGGCGCATCTTCCGAGCAGGGGGAACAGGCATGACAGCCACTGTCGAATTCGAGCTTGAAGGGCTGATCGAGAACTTCGACGTTCACGACGAGCGTCTGAAGGATCATTTCTACGAAACGCTGGAGGCGATGCGGCGACGCGGTCCCGTCCACCGGTCGGAGGCCCACGGCGGCTACTGGGTCGTGGTCGGGCATCGCGAAGTGACGCAGGTAGCGCGCGACTGGCGCAATCGGGTACGGCTGACGATCGGGCTGGCGCTGCTGTGGACGCTCGGGACGTTGCTTACCGCCTATGCGCCGAGCGCGGGGTGGCTCACCGCGGCGCGGATGCTGGTCGGGATCGGTTCGACCGGCTCGCTGACCGCGGCATTGTCGCTGTGCGCCGATTTCTGCGCCCCAGCGCAGCGAGGCCGCGCGATGCTGATCGTCAATCTGGGCAAGGCGCTGGGCGTCGCGCTCGGCTTTGCGCTCACCGGCTGGCTGTTCGGGTTGCTGACCGATTTCAGCGCCCCGGGCTGGCTCGCCGACCTGGCGCCGTGGCGGAGCACGCATGTGTTGCTCGCGGCGATCAGCGCGCTGTGCCTGTTGCCCTTGCTGTTGCTGCGCGAACCCGAGCGCCGCGAGGTCGAGGCGAGTCCCAATGCGCCCTTCCGCGTCGTGGCCGCAGAGCTGTGGTCGCGGCGGTCGTTCCTTGGTCCGCTCTTCGCCGGGCAGGTGGCGGTGGTGATGGCCGATGTGGCCGCGACTGTGTGGGTCGCACCGGTGTTGTCGCGTGATTTCGGGCTTCAGCCGCAGCAGTTTGCCGGGTGGGTCGGGGCTTTGATGTTCGGCACCGGGGTGGCGGGGGCGGTGCTGGGCGGATTGTCGGCCGATATCGGCCAGAAGAGCCAGCGGCGAGGCGGCATTTTGCTGGGTGCGGTGATGGCCGCCGGGATCGGGGTGCCTGCCGCTTTGTTCCCGTTGATGCCCAGCGTCGCGGGGCTCGCGGTTGCGCTCGGCGTGATGTCGATGTGCGGCGCGGTGACCGGGCTGGTCGTGTCGGTCGCGCTGACCGTCCTGCTGCCCAACGAACTGCGCGGCCTGTGCATCGGCGCGTTCATTGCGATCGCCGGGCTGATCGGCTTCGGGCTGGCGCCGTGGATCGTTACGCAGGTGAGCGGGATGATGGGCGGCGAGGCGATGCTGGCCGAGGCGCTGGCGCTGGTCGGGGTGATCGTCAGTGCGCTGTCCTTCTTCGCCTTCATGCTCGCTATGCGGCGGGCGCCCAAACCTGTCAGACAGGTATTGCCAAAGCTGTAAGACAGGTATATAGCGGGCGGTGAGGGAGTTTTGCTTATGCCAAGCAAGCACGGCGTTATCGTATCGCCCGAAATGACCGCCTTCGTCGGCGCCGGCACATGCGACCGACTGTTGTTGCCGCCCGATGCTTTGCTGATCGGCTTTGGCGATATCGGCGAACCGGTGGTGAGCACTCTGGCGTTTCGCGCGCTGGAAAGCGAAGGCCATATGCTGGTGTTCGCAGTGTCGCGCGGTGCTTGTCGACGCCTGTTCGGCGATCTCCCCGATCCCGGCCAGCGTTGGTACCTGCCGTCGGATTTGCGTGCCCTCGGTCAATCGATCGTCACCCCGGAATGCGATGCGGCAGCGGCGGATACGCTGCGGCTGGCGCGCAGCATCGAAATGCTGTGCCAGCTGTTTGCAGCGCTGCGGGCGGGCAAGCTGGTCGCGGTCGATGGCCAGCCGGGGTTGAGCGAAAGCGACATTGCGCGGATCGCGGCAGCAAAGCGAATCGTCGATGAGCGCTGGCATGAAAAGCTGACGATCGACAATATCGCGCGCAGCTGCGGGATCAATCGCGACAAGCTGACCCGCGGATTTCGCGAGCTCTATCATTGCAGCGTCGGCGAGGCGCTGAGCGAGCGGCGGTTGCGGCAGGCGCGGACCTTGCTGGCGGCGAGCGACCTGCCGGTGGCGAGCATCGGCTATCGCTGCGGTTACCTCAACAACGCCAGCTTCACGCGCGCTTTCTCGCGGCGGTTCGGCATGGCGCCAACCGCGATGCGGCGGATGGGGGTGGCGGCGTGAGCGGGATGATCGACCTTGGCCGCGGCTCGCTCGTCGATCGCGCGGTCGACGCGGTGCGCGACTATATCCGCACCCACGACCTGAAGGTCGGCGACACGCTGCCCGGTGAGGGGAGCTTTGCGACGCAGCTGGGGGTCAGCCGCCCGGTGATGCGCGAGGCGTTTGGGGCGCTCACCGCGCTGCGGCTCGTCGATGTCGGCAACGGCCGCAAGCCGCGCGTCGCGGCGATCGACGGGTCGGTGATGGCGGCGTCGATGGGGCATGCGGTCAACACCGCGCAAGTGTCGCTCGCCGATGTGTGGGAAGTACGCCGGACGCTGGAGCTGCGGACCGCCGAGCTCGCCGCGATCAACCGCAGCGAGGAACAGGCACGCGCCATTCTGAGCGCCGCGCACGCGCTGTCGGTCGAGCATGACGAGGCGGCGCGGACCGCGGCCGACACGCGGTTTCACCAGACCATCGCGGCGGCGAGCGGCAATCCGCTGTTTCTTCAAATCGTTCGCTCGTTCGAACAGCTTATGGCGGCCGCTATCCCGCGCGCCTGGGCCGGGCGCACCACGCGCGAGGAACGCGACGAAACGCTGGCGCTGCACCGTGAGGTGGCTGAGGCGATCGCGGCGCGCGATCCGATGCGCGCGCGCGCTGCGATGGAGAGCCATTTCAACAATTCGATCGGCGAAATGCTGAAAGATCAGTTCTGAGACGATGCTGGCAGGGGTCGAACTCGGCGGCACCAAGTGCATCTGCATTCTGGGCACCGGACCCGGCGACGTCCGGGCGCAAGTGGAGGTTCCGACCACCAGCCCCTGTACCACCCTCGCGACCATAGCAGATATTCTGGGCGGGTGGGACTTCGGGGCGCTCGGCATCGCCAGCTTCGGACCGCTGGATCTGGACCATCGCTCGGCCACGTTCGGGAGCATCGTTTCGACCCCCAAAGCGGGGTGGAGCGGAACCGATCTGACCGTGCTGGCCCGAGGAGGGCCGATGACGATTGACACCGACGTCAATGGAGCCGCGCTGGCCGAGGGGGTTTGGGGCGCGGCTCAGGATATTGAAAGCTGGGCGTATATAACGGTCGGCACCGGGGTCGGGGTCGGTTCGATTTCGCATCGGCACATATTGCGCGGTGCAAGGCACAGCGAGGCGGGGCATCAGCGCGTACCGAAATTGGCAGGCGATTCGTTCGCTGGCACCTGCATCTATCACGGCGATTGCGTCGAGGGTTTGGCGAGCGGCCCGGCAATCAGTGCGCGGGCTGGTAAACCCGGCCGAGACATTGCATCCGACGACAAGGTTTGGGACCATGCTGCGCATGCGCTTGCGATGTTGTGTCACAATCTCGTGCTCACGACGCTTCCGCAGCGCGTTTTCGTCGGTGGAGGTGTCGCCGCCGCTCATCCGCAGCTGCTTGGCTTAATCCGTCAGCACCTTAGTAAAAGTTTGGCCGGGTACGGCATGCCCGTTGACGTCGACGACTTGATCGCTGCTCCGGGCTTGGGAAAAGCCGTCGGCCCCCTCGGATCGCTCGCACTTGCTTTTACAGTCGTGAAATAGGGCGAGAATTCGCGATCGGGCCGACGCAAGTAGAATGCGCTCACTTTCTCGATTATCCGATCGGGAGCAGGTCGCCCACAGGACGCTGATATAGGCGCAAATATGGCTCCCGGCGCAAAATGATCGTGAAAAAAGTGGCAAGGCGGGACGGGTGGTCCCCGCTCATCCATTTGCCTTTGCTCGATCATCTAGGCAGTCTTGGCCCAACTCGGAAAAGGGATAGTTTCATGATGCGCAATCTCACGCGGCGCCAGCTCGTTGGCGGGGCAATCGCCGGGAGTGCATTGGCAAATCTACCGGTGCTTGCCGCCCCCCATGATGCGCCGACTACCTGGTTCCGCGATGTTCTGTTGGTCGACGGCACCGGGGCCAGGCCGCGCCGTGCGGACGTCGTTGTTGGCGGCGATCGTGTGTTGGCAATCCTGCCGCCGGGCGGCGCCGCCACCCAAGGCGCACGCCTCGTCGAAGGCGATGGGCGTATCCTGGCACCCGGCTTGATCGACACCCACACCCATGGCAATCCACTTGAACAGTCCTACGATGCCTTCCTCGCCATGGGCGTGACCACCATTTTGCTGGGGGTCGATGGCAGCGGTCCGAGGGTCGGAGACGATCCAAATCTCGGAACCTGGCTGACGGCTGCTGATCGTGCGTCGCTCCCACTGAATGTTGCGGCACTGGCGAGCCACGGCACGCTGCGCCGCGCCTCTGGGATCGAGGACGCCGTGCGCCAGCCTGATGACGCCGCGCTGGCAAGGATGGCGGCACAACTTGACCGCGAACTGGCCGCTGGCGCATTCGGGATATCGTTTGGGCTGGAATATGTCCCGGGCATCTATAGCGAGCGCGCCGAGCTTGCCAGCCTCGGCCACATTGTCGCCCGCCATGGCGGCGTGGTCATGAGTCACATGCGGTCGGAAAATGACGACGAGATCGAGGCCTCAATCGAGGAACTGATTGCGTCTGCACACCCGGCCCGGCCCCATATTTCGCATTTGAAGGTGGTGTTCGGAAAAGGCGAAGTGCGCGCCCGCAGGTTGCTCGACCTGATCGCAGCCAAACGCAGGGCCGGCATCGATCTGACCGCTGATGCCTATCCATATAGTGCCGGCTATACAGGCATCTCGCTGCTTTTCCCTGAATGGGCATTGCCACCGACCGACTACGGCGCCGTCGTCGCCGGACGAAGGCTAGAATTGCGCGATCATCTTGTCGCGCGAATGACCCGGCGCGGCGGGCCGGAAGCGCTTCTTATCGGCACCGCGCCTTATGCGGGAAAGACATTGGCCCGGGCGGCAGACGATGCAGGACTCCATTACGCTGATTTCCTGATCAGGATTGGACCGGGCGGGGCATCCGGCGCGCATTTCACGATGGACGATGCTCTGCAGGATGTTCTTGTTCTCGACCCCGATGTTGCAATTTCGACCGACGGTGGGCCAGGGATGCACCATCCGAGGGCCACCGGAACATACGCCAAGTTGATCGAGCAAGATGTCGTGAACACCGGTCGACTCCCGATCGAACGGGCGGTGCACAAAGCGAGCGCGCTCCCGGCGCGGATCCTGCGGCTCGCCGATCGCGGAACGGTGCGGCCGGGTGCGAAGGCGGACCTCATTCTGTTTGCCGCCGAACGGGTGAAAGCGCGCTCGACCTTTCTCGACCCTTTTGCTCAGGCGGAAGGATTCGACATGGTGATGGTGAACGGACTTCCAGCCTTCGAGGAGGGTGAGCGAGTGAGTGCTCCCGGTCGATTGTTGCGGGCGTCAAGAACGCGCTGAGTGACGCTGGGTGCGATAGCTCGCTGTGACGGATCGCTTGCCGGACTGGCTGCGCGGCTACCGGTCTTCCGAGGTCAGCCAAGGCAATATTGTTTCGACCGGCAATCGCTCGATCGTGCCGCGATGCCCCTCGACGGTCTTCCCGGCAAACAGCGAATTTACAACCGCTTCCTCGGTCGCTTCGGCGACCGCCTGAAATAACGGCGATAGCGCCTCGTTGCGGAGTTCTGCGACTGATGCGGTCGGCGCGCTTCCCTCTTCGCGGCGGACGGCAGGGCTGGTTGAAAAGGCAATGGCATAGTCGCCCGATCCGTTGGAAAAGGACGATCCCGTCCGACCGATCCCGATGAAAGCTCGTTCGGCGATGCGGCGTAGGTTGCGATCGGACAGCGGCGCGTCAGTCGCGATCACCACGACTACCGAGCCATCCGCCGTGTCGCGATCGCCCCATTTGGCAAAGGCATGGCGGCCCAGTTTGACGCCGACCGGCACGCCGGCGATGTTCAGCACACCGCCATAATTGCTCTGGACCAACACGCCGAGAGTGTAACCGCCTTGTGTACTCGCCAGCTTGCGCGAGGCCGTGCCGATCCCTCCCTTAAATCCGAACGCCACCGTTCCGGTACCCGCGCCGACCGACCCTTCGGCGATTGCTCCGCCTGTCGCGCCTTCGATTGCGCGTCGGGCGTCGGCTACCGTCACGCGGCGACGTCGGATGTCGTTGAGAACGCCGTCGTTCGTTTCGCCGACGACCGCGTTGACCGACCGGACAGCCTCATTGCCCGATTGAGTGAGCGTCCAATCGATCGCCGCCGCCGCGGCTTCGGGGACGTTGAGCGTGTTGGTCAGCAGGATCGGTGTCTCTGTTTCGCCGAGCTCTACAACTTGAGTAGAGCCTGCAAACTTCCCGAACGCATTGAAGGCAACAAAGCCGGCCGGAACGCGCGAGCGAAAGAGATTGCCCCCGTGTGGCAGAATCGCCGTGACGCCGGTATGGATGTCTTTGCCTTCCTCGATCGTGACGTGGCCGACCTTGACCCCGTCAACATCGGTAATGGCGTTTAATGGACCCGGCTCGAGAACGCCGATGATCACGCCAGCATCGCGGGCCCGTTCGACGGGCGGCACAGGGGCGGCCATGGCCAGAAAACCCAGCGCTGCAATCACCTTGCTCAAAATCATAGGTACCCCTTGTCAGGTCCGCGCTCGACTCCGTCAAATCAAAAATGCTGTCGAATGGCCGTGGCGAAGAAGGGGGACGGTTGATGGTCATAGGCGCGCGTACTCGGCCGCTGCAATGCGACGCGCGATGTCCCGCAAGCTCCTTTCGCGGCCTCAAGCTGTGTCCGGGCGGCCACGCCCTCGAGTATTCAGCAGCCGTGACTGCGGCGCACGGCGTTGCATAGCGGTTTAGCGGCAAATTAAGGTTCGTATGCGTTGGTTTGGAGCAAAGGCCGATCGTTCGACACGCCCTCACGTCTCCGCCAGCGTGTCGGCCACGATCCGCCACACCCGGGGATTGATTCCCAAGCCCAGATGCGTGCTGTCGACTTTGATGTTGCGCGCGTGTGCGTTGTAGATGTCGACCGCGATGTCGGGGCCGACGATGCCGTCGCGGTCGGAATAGATGACGGTCAATGGCTGGGTCAGGCCTTTCAGGTTGCGCGCGTGGATTTCGCGTTCGATCGCGTCGAAGTCGCGGCCAGCAAAGCGCTGCGCGAGCGCGGTATATTTGGGGCCGCCGATGATCGGGGTGCCCATGGTGACGATCGCGCGGACCAGATGAGGGTAGCCGCGCGCAGTTTCGCGAGCGATGACGCCGCCAAGGCTCCAGCCGATCAGGGTGAGCGGGGCGCGGTCGGCCTTGACCCAATCGGCGGCCTGCGCGGCAAGGCGTTCGACGTCGGCGGCGACGCGGCCCTGGTTGCGCCCCATGCCCCAGTCG
This sequence comes from Sphingopyxis sp. 2PD, assembly GCF_005503695.1. Taxonomy (GTDB): domain Bacteria; phylum Pseudomonadota; class Alphaproteobacteria; order Sphingomonadales; family Sphingomonadaceae; genus Sphingopyxis. The sequence continues at coordinate 314,029 of NZ_SCMU01000003.1, read as the reverse complement.
CGGACGTGGTAGCCAAGGTGGCGGAGCCAGGCTTCGAGCGGTCGCATCGACAGCTCGCTGGCGCCGTAACCGGGGAGCAGCGCGATCGGGCGGCCGTCGCCGCGCGGCGCGCCGAACAGATGATAACCACCAAGGCCATAGCGCAGCATGTCGAACGGCAGCGCGAGTTCCCCCAGCTGCGCGAGCCGGGTCGGGGACTTCAATCCGGTGGGAAGCGGAACGTCGCGGGGCATCGCCTTCTCCCTTTCATATCGTTATAGTTTGTCGCCTCGGCACGGTATTGCAAGCCGGTAAGGGGAGGGGAATATGGCAAATCTGAACTGGATCGCGATCCTGGTCGCGGCGCTCGCGGGATTTCTCGTCGGCGGACTGTGGTACGGGCCGCTGTTCGGCAAGGCGTGGATGCAGGAACGCGGGCTGACCGAAGCGGAATTGCAGCAGGGCAATATGGTGCAGATCTATGGCACCACCTTTCTGCTCAGCATCGTCTCCGCGGTATTTCTTGGCCATTTGCTGGCGCATTTTGGTGATATGAGCGCGCGGTCGACGATGATGATTTCGGTCGGGATTGCGCTCGGCTTTATCGTCCCGGCGATCGGCACCAATTATCTGTTCAGTCGCGCGAGCATGAAGCTTTTCGGGATCGACGCCGGATATTGGATCGCCTTTTACGCGGCGATGGGCGCGGTGTTCGTGTTCTTGGGCTAGCCGCCCGGCACGCTCGCTTCACATTCTTCGCAGCGGACGACCTCGACGATCAGGTCGCCGGCGGCGAGGCTTTGTGCTTCGGGTTCCCAAAAGCCGAAGGGCTTGCCGCCGCGATAGATACGCAGTCCGCGGCCTTCGCTGGCGAGCTGGTCGATGCTGCGGCCGATTTCGGCCGCCGCGACGGGGCGTTCGCGGAGCTGGACCCGCCCGCCGATGCTGGCAAGGTCGGCCATATAGTCGGCGACATGCGCGCCCTGCGCCGATCCGGCGAGCAGCAGCCCGGTAAAGCTGACCGGATTGATGACATTGTTCGCGCCTGCCTGGCGCGCGAGCAATTCATTGTCCTGGGCGCGGATGACGACGCTGATCGGGACTTTCGGTGACAGGTGGCGGACGGTGAGGACCATCAGGATCGAGGTGTCGTCGCGCCCAGCCGACACCAGCACCGATTGGGCGCGCGCGATATGGACGTCGATCAGCGTGTCGTCGTTCGATGCGTCGCCCTGCAGCACGTTGCAGCCCATCGCTTCTGCCTCGGCAATGCGCGTCGGCGATTGGTCGATCACCACGATGCACGACGGATCGGTACCGCGCGCGATCAGTTCCTTCACCGCCTCGCTGCCGCTGACGCCGAAGCCGAGGACGACGATATGGTCGGTGAGCTTTGCCTGGATGCGGGCCATGCGCCATTTTTCCCATGTGCGTTTGAGGACGAAATTATAGGCGGTGCCGACAAAAATGAAGAGCACCGCGATCCGGATCGGGGTGACGATCACCGCCTCGATCAGCCTTGATCGGTCCGATACCGGATGGATGTCGCCGAACCCCGTCGTCGTGACCGAAATCATCGTGAAATAAACGACGTCGAGAAAGCTGATGTGATTATCGACATTGTCGCGCAACCCCGCACGGTCGATCCAGTGCACCAGCACGACGATGCCGATCAGCGCAAAGGCCAGGCTGAGCCGCGCCAGAACGTCGGCCCACACCGGCCATTTGCTCGCGCGTTTCAGCGGCTGAAAGCGGTGGTGCAGCTTCAGTTTCGACGGCCTGCGATCACTCATCGGGGTGGCAATTGCTTCATCGGATCGACCGGTATGCGATTTTTGCGCAGCTGGAAATGGAGTTGCGATGTCTGGACCTGTCCGGTCGCCCCCGCGCGCCCGATGACATCGCCGCTCCGCACCGCCTGACCGCGCTGCACATCGATCCGTGCGGCATGGCCATAGGCGCTGACCCAGCCGCCGCCATGGTTGATCAGGATCAGCCCGCCATAAACGCCGATCTGGTCGCCGGCATAGGCGACAACGCCGTCGGCGGCGGCGCGGATCGGGGTGCCCGCGGCGGCCGCGATGTTGATCCCGTCGCTGACCTTGCCCGGCGCGAGCGGGCCGAAGCGCGCCAGGATCGGACCGTTCAATGGCCATTCGAAGCGGCCAGCGAAGCGCGCCGGTGTGGCGATCGCAGTGGTAACCGGCTGGCGCGGCGCGGCGTTGCCGGTGGTCGGGCGCGCGGCCTCGGCCAGTGCGGGCTGGCTGCCGGTGACGATGTCGTCGATGTCGAGGGTGAAGGCGGCGGCGCGGGCGCCGACGTTGACCGGACCGGGTGGGGCGGGGCGTGCGTCGGAGGGTAGACGCAGCCGCTGGCCGACGCGGAGGATATAGGGTTCGGCGAGCGCGTTGATCGTGATGATCTCGCCCCAGTCGGCGCCATAGGCGCGCGCGATGCCGATTCCGGTCTCCCCGGTGCCGACGCGGTGATAGAGTCCGGCGGGGATGCGCAGCAATTGCCCGGTGCGCAGCGTGAAGGGCGGGGTGAGATCGTTTTCCAGCGCGATCGCTTCGGACCCCGCGCCGCTCATCTCCCCGATCGCCCGCAGCGTGTCGCCGGGGCGGACGGTGTAGCTGCCTGCGGCGACCTGAACGGCGTTGGTCGCGACGGGCTTCAGTGTCCAGGTCGGGCGGGCATCGCCGCCGACGACGTCGGTTAGCGTGCGGGGCTCGAAGTCGAAGCTGTCCGGGAGCATTGTTGGGGCAGGCGCGGGGGGCGCGGGTCGCGGCGGCGGGGTAGGTGCAGCCGGAATGCAACCGGCGAGCGCCAGCGCGCCCAGAACTATCCCGCCATGATGCCTGATTTGCCCCACGCAAGGCTTTTGCCAAAGCTTTGGGACGGTGGCTAGAACTTCTGTTTCACTCCGGCACGGGTTTCGTATCTTCGTCATCCCGGCGCAGGCCGGGATCTCTCCCTTGCATTGGTCCGCGATAGCGAGATCCCGGCCTGCGCCGGGATGACGAAGTTAAGGGGTTTCGGCCCCATACGCCCCGCGCAGCGCCGCCAGCGATGCGTCGTGCGTCAGGTCGAGCTGGAGCGGGGTGACCGAGATATAGCGGTCGTCGATCGCTTCCAGATCGCTGTCGTGGCCCGGCGAATGTTCGATGCCGTGCAGCCCGAACCAGTAATAGCGGTAACCGCGCGGGTCGGTGCCTTCGACGATCGAACCCCGTCCATAGTCATGGAAACCCTGCCGCGTCACGCGGATGCCCTGCACATCGGCGGCGGGGATCGCGGGGAAATTGATGTTGATCAGCGTGCGCGGCGCCATGTCGAGGTCGAGCAGCGGGCGCAGGACCTTGGCGCCCCATGTTTCGGCGGGTTCGAACGGCACCGTGTCGCCCATGCCTTCCTTCGCATAAACCTGGCTGAGCGCGATCGAGCGGATGCCCGCGAGCGCACCCTCGATCGCCGCCGAAACGGTGCCCGAATAGGTGACGTCGTCGCCCAGATTGGCGCCGCGGTTGACGCCCGACAGGATCAGGTCGGGCTTTTCGGGCATCAGCTTGCTGATCGCCATCATCACCGAATCGGTCGGGGTGCCGCTGCACGACCAGCGCTGCGGTCCATGTTCGCGAATCCGCACCGGGCGTGACAGGGTCAGCGAATGGCCGGCACCCGACTGTTCCTCGGCCGGGGCACAGACCCAGATATCGTCGCTGAGCTGGCGGGCGATCGCTTCGAGCACGGCCATGCCGGGGGCGTGATAGCCATCGTCGTTGGTGAGGAGGATGCGCACTTTTGATCTTTCCTTTTTCGTCACCCCGGACTTGATCCGGGCTCCCGCTTTCGCCGTCGCTGAGCGGGACCCCGGATCAAGTCCGGGGTGACGATTGTACTAGTGTGCCGGGGTGAGTCTCGTCATCCCGCCCATATAGGGCAGCAGTGCCGTTGGGACGATGACGCTCCCATCCGCCTGCTGATAATTCTCCAGCACCGCAACCAGCGTCCGACCGACTGCCAGCCCCGAACCGTTCAGCGTGTGGACGAACTCGTTGCCCTTCGCGCCCTCGCGGCGGAAGCGCGTGTTCATGCGGCGCGCCTGGAAATCGCCGCAGTTCGAACAGCTCGAAATCTCGCGATAGGCGTTCTGGCCGGGCAGCCACACTTCAAGGTCATAGGTCTTGCGCGCCGAAAAACCCATGTCGCCGGCGCACAGCAGCATCTTGCGATATGGCAGTTCGAGCGCTTCGAGGATCGCCTCTGCGGCGCGCGTCTTGCGTTCCAGTTCGGCGTCGCTGTCCTCTGGGCGGGTAATCGACACCAGCTCGACCTTCCAGAACTGGTGCTGGCGGATATAGCCGCGCGTGTCGCGCCCTGCCGATCCTGCTTCGGACCGGAAGCAGGGGGTGAGCGCGGTCATCCGGATCGGCAGATCGGCCTCCGGCACAATCTCTTCGCGCACCGCGTTGGTCAGACTCATTTCGGACGTCGAGATCAGCCAGCGACCGTCGGTGGTCTGAAACAGATCTTCGCGGAATTTAGGGAGCTGCGTGGTGCCGAACGCCGCCTCGTCGCGGACCATCAGCGGCGTCGCGCATTCGGTATAACCCGCATCGATCGTCTGCCGGTCGATCATGAACTGGCCGAGCGCGCGTTCGAGCCGGGCCATCTGGCCCTTCAGGAAGGCGAAGCGCGCGCCCGACATCTTGGCCGCGGTTTCGAAATCGAGGCCCAATGCAGGGGCGAAATCGGCGTGTTCCTGCGGCGCGAAGTCGAACGACCGCGGGGTGCCCCAGCGAGCAATTTCGACATTGCCGCCTTCATCTTCGCCGTCCGGCACGTCGGCAGCGGGCAGGTTGGGGAGCGCCGCCAGACGGTCGTGGAGGGCAGCGAGCTGCTCGCGTTCGGCGTCTTCCTTTGCGGGCAGCACGGCCTTCAGCTCGGCAACCTCTGCCTTCAGCGCTTCGGCCTTTTCCTTGTCGCCCTGCGCCATCGCCTGGCCGATCAGCTTCGACGCTTCGTTGCGGCGTGCGAGCGCGGCCTGGATTTCGGTCTGCAGCGCGCGCACCGACGCGTCCGCGGTCAGGATTTGAGCTGACAGGGGTTCGAGGCCGCGGCGCGCAAGGCCGGCGTCGAAAGCTTGCGGGTCGTCCCGGATCAGGCGGATATCGTGCATCGCCGCGCTATGGCGTTGCTGAGCGGGGGGTGCAAGCCCGTCCTTTCGTGATCCTCCCTGTCGCGTAGCGATGGGGAGGGGGACCGCTTGCGAAGCAGGGGTGGCGGGGCGGCAAGGGTCGCGCCATCGCCCCTCCGTCAGCCCTGCGGGCTGCCACTTCCCCATGGCTGCGCCACAGGGAGGATCATAATCGCGCCGTGCCGCGCAAACTGGAGCGGCTCATAAAAAAGGGCCGCCCCGAAAGGCGACCCTTCAGTAGGTGGTCTGGGTAAAAGCCCCCCCGGACCGCCAGTGGATTGCTTAAGCCGCGTCGGCGTCCTTGTCGTTACGATTGGCGGCGCGGCGGCGCGCGACCAGCGCGGCGGCCGCGGCGCCGAACAGCAGCAGCATCGGCGGCGCCGGCACCGGGGTCGGGGTGCCCGACGAGGTGCTGGTGGTTCCGCCCGAGCTGGACGACGAAGACGAGGATGACGACGAGCTGCTGCTCGACGACGAAGACGACGAGCTGGAGCTTCCCGTGCTCGTGCTGCCCGTCGAACCCCAGCTGCTGCTGCCGCCGGTCGCGCCCGACGAGGTCGCGCCGCTCGACGTGCTGCTGCTCGACGATGAGGAGGACGACGAGCTCGACGACGAGCTGCTCGATCCGCCCGAACTGCTGCTGCTGGAACCGCCCGAGCTGCCGCTCGAACCATTCGATCCGCCCGAACTGCCGTGGGACGAGCTGCCCCAGCCCGAGCTGCCGTGCGACGAACCGCCCTTCGACGAGCTGCCGCCCGACGAGGACGAGCTGGACGAGGATGACGACGAGGAGGAGCTCGACGACGAACTGCTGCTCGACGAGGAGGTGCTGACGTTGCCCGACGACGTCGAGACGTTACCCGACGATGTGCTGACATTGCCCGACGAGGTCGAAACGCCGCCGGTCGAGGTGCTGACCCCGCCGGTCGAAGTCGACACGCCACCCGTCGAGGTCGAAACCCCGCCGGTTGAGGTCGACACGCCGCTCGACGTGCTCACGCTGCCAGTCGAAGTCGACACGCCGCCGGTCGAGGTCGAGGTGCTGACGCCGCCCGTCGAGGTGGACACGCCGCCCGACGTGCTGCTGCTGGTCGTGCTGAGGCCGCCGGTGGTCGTCGATGTGACCACCACGCTGCCGCCGCCGCCCGAACTGCTGCCGCCAAAGAAGCCGCCGAAAAAGCCGCCGCCGAAACCGCCGCCGAAGCCGCCGCCGATAACGGTCACGCCGCCGCCGCTGCCGCCGCCTTCAAAACCGCCGCGCTGCGGGAAGGGCGCGTAAGGGATGGGGGGCAGGGGGATCGTCTGCGTCACCACCTGCGTTTGCGGGGTCGCGGTGCGGATGACGCGCTTCGTCGTGACGACGCGGCGGATCCGTTTCACCGGCTTGCGCGCCGCATGGCGCTTGCGAACGACCTTTTTGCCAACGCAGGGCGAACAGGATTTGGCCGTCTGCGCCCGCGCCTTGGGAACATCGGTAATCTGCATCGCGCCGGTGCCGATGAGCGCGCCGCCACAGGTGCAGGCGCAAAGCTTGGCGAGGGCCATTCGGACAGACATAGGTTTCTCTTTCTTTCCCGTTGCAGGTGCAAAGCGCCAGCTACCGACACCCGTTTCACCTTCGCTATACCCCAAAAGGTCAAAGCTTTGCGAACGCGGCAATTGCGTTAACCGCGTTTGCCTGTCCGACAGCGGGAAAAGAGCATCGGAATCAACCCAAATCGCCGTTCTTGTCCCAAAATAGTACGGAAATCGCAATGATTCTATGCGATTGGTTAACCTTCGGCCCTAAACCGGGCTTCGGCGATCGATGACGCAAGGCGTGATCGGCCACCCAGAATCGCTGCGATCATCGTCTCCGTTCAGCCATGCTTCACGCGTCGACGCTATTGGCTGCTTCGGCGCTTGTATCGAAACCAGCGGCTGGTTATAGGCGCGCCACTCCCTGCGCCGCATGGCCGGTCGCGCGGTGACAGGAAAGGACGCGAGAGCCCCTCATGCCGACCAAGATTGCCGACGTTGGCGCTGACGCGCTTCGCGAAGCCAAATCAAATCTCGATACGGATTATGTTCCTGGCGACGACGAAGAGTTTATGAACGAGCGGCAGCAGGAGTATTTCCGCGGTCTGCTGCTCGCCTGGAAAAAGTCCATCCTGTCCGAATCCGAATCGACGCTGGCGCATTTGCAAGACGGGCCGCTGCGCGAACCCGATCTCGCCGATCGCGCGTCGAGCGAGACCGATTGGGCGATCGAGCTTCGTACCCGCGACCGCCAGCGCAAGCTGATTGCCAAGATCGATTCGGCGATCCGCCGCATCGATGAAGGCGAATATGGCTATTGCGCAGTCACCGGCGAACCGATCTCGCTGGCCCGCCTGCAGGCGCGTCCGATTGCCACCATGACGCTGGAGGCGCAGGAGCGTCACGAGCGCAACGAACGGATTTCGCGCGAAGATTGATCCGCGCCGGGACAAAAGGCCCGATCACTGGCGGCAATTTACATTTCGGCAACGGCTGAACTCTAGATTCGCGACCCTGACAACAACGCGGGGAATGGGTCGCAATGGATTCGCGTGGGCCGGTATCGGTTGATGAAGAAGTCGCAGCGCTGTCGCGCGGCGCAGATCGGGACAGTCTGTTCCTGCAGGCCGGATTGATCCTGCCGGGTCGCACCGATCCGGTTATCGTCCGGGTGCGCAACCTGTCGCCGGGCGGCATGCTGGCCGAGGGCAAGGTCCGCGTCGAACAGGGCGCGGCGATCGAGATCGATCTGAAAAATATCGGTCCGGTGCCGGGGCGCGTCGTATGGGCGGGCGAAGGCAAGTTCGGGATCGCCTTCGATCATCAGATCGATCCGCAGGCGGTGCGTCGTCAGGTGGTGTCGCAGTCCGATTTGCCACCGCATCTGCGGCGTTCGGGCCTCGAACGGGGGCCGCTGTACCGCCGACGCTGATGCATCCGGTTTAGGGCAGCATCAGCGGGGCGGTAACGACTGGCGATCGTCAAGCGATCGCGAGCATCTCTTCCTTCACTTTCAGCTTCTGCTTTTTCAGCTGCGCCAGCGCTGCCATGTCGGGCGCAGGGCGCCGCTCTTCATTCGCAATTTTCTCGTCGAGGTTCGCGTGGCGCGACTTCAGGGCGGAAAGATGCGACGTGCTCATGGACCATTCTCCTTTTCGACTCGATTGGCAGGTCCGAGTAAATCACGAATCGGCACGAATGTCGTCGCGATTCGGCCAGCCGGTCCCCGTTGCGGACCAGTGGTGAACGTGGCAGGGAAGCGCGCGTGAGCACCGATGAAATTACCCAGCGCCTGGAACTGCTTCGCGTCGAGCATCGCGACCTCGACGCCGCGATTATTGCGCTCGGCGAGGCGGCGGTCCCCGACCAGTTGCAACTCGCACGCCTGAAGCGACGCAAGCTCAGGCTGCGCGATGAAATTGCGTGGTGCGAGGATCAACTGCTGCCCGACATCATCGCCTGACTCAAAACGGGACGACGGCAGGCAGCGATTTCATGGTTACCGCCATTGCATTGCCGGGCAGCCGTGGCATCCATCGGTAGATGGTGGCCCAGCATTCAGACATGATGGCAATCGCAGCGCCGGTGCAACGCGCCCAGGTCGAAAATCTCTATGTCGAAGCCATGGTGCTCGCGGACGAAGCGCACGCGGCCTTTGCCGCGCAGCGCGACCTCAGCAGTTCCCGGCGCGACGGTCTGATGCAGATCAGCCTCGCGTGCGAATCGCTCAAGACGACGACGCGGCTGATGCACGTCATCGCATGGCTGCTCCATCGCCGTGCGATGATGGCGGGCGATCCGGGCGCCGGTCCCAACGACAGCGCGGCGCGCATCGGCGATCCGATCGCCGCCGACTGGGGCGTTTGCGACGGATTCGAAGGATCGGTGCAGCGCATCATCGCGGCGAGCGAACGTCTGTTCGAACGCATCGCGCAGATCGAGGCGGGCTGGAACGCGCCGCAGGCCGCGACGCCGGTGCAGCGGTTGCTGGCGCAGTTGGAGGCGCGACTTTAGGCTTGGGGGTGCGCTGGCTTTGGGGGGCGACGTCTTACTTCAGTCGCTGCCAGCCCTTACCCCAACCACTCCACCCATGCGCCATGGGCGTGCGCATGCGCCAGTTTCACCGGCGCGCCGCCGCCCGGCCAATATCGCACCACCAGCTCGTGATGATGCACGGTCCGATTGGCTTCCAGCGCGATCCACGCCAGCGGGCGTGCCGCAGTCGCCTGCGCCCCCGCAGCCTCCATTGCGGCGGTGACGCGCGCCTGCTGATCGGAGGGGACATATTGCCAGACGATTGAGTGCATCAGCACCCGGGTCGTGCCTTCGACTTGCGGGCGCACCAGTTCGGCCTCGACGAAGTCGGCGGCGTTGGCGTGGATCAGCTTTGGTGCCTGCTCGGTCGCAGCAGCGATCGCGGCCTCCATGCGCTGGAAGCGGACATGATGTTCGGGCCAGATATAGGCTTTCAGCCGCAGCGCCTGCGCCGGATCGGTCAGGTCGACGGGCGCGACGTCGCAGCCTTTGAGGCCCGCAAATTCAATGGCGTGCATCGGCGGATGGTTGCCGCGCCATTCGGGGGCGAACGCCATCGCACCCGGTGTCGGGCCGACATGCACACCTCCGAGATCATAATGATAGCGGTCGATCATCAGGTTGATCCCCGCGCTCGACCCGATTTCGAAGCAGTCGAAGCGCTGCGGCAAATCCTTGTCGGCAAGCCACAGCATCGCCGCAATGAAGTTCGACGAGCGCCCCGCCTCGTTGGTCTGCGGCGGCCCGTCGAGCCACGGGAGCAGTGCTGCCTCATGCCGAGCGACGACCCCGGCGACGATCGCGGCATCGTTGATGTCGTAGGCATCGGCATAGATCGGCGCCAGTTCGTGCGCGGTTCCGGCAAGGTGCAGCGCGTGCAGTCCGCCCGCGGCGCGTAGCGGCAGCGCATCGGCGAGCGGTGCACCTTTCCAGTCGGCGATCCGGCGGGCAAATTCGCTGGCAGGCTGGTCGAGCAACGCGGCCAGCGCCGCCACGATCCGCGCGGTCACCGGGGCGCCGTTGGCCCGGCAATAGGCGACCTGATTGGCAAAGGCGGCACGCACTGCGACGGGTCCGGTATCGCCCAGTTCGATTGGCTCGTAACGCTCGCTCATTGCCCTTTGCCCCGTCGCCGCCTATGTGCGCGACGCTTATGCCCGAACCGATCATCTTTGCCATCCCCAAGGGACGCATCCTCGACGAGGCGCTGCCGCTGCTGGCGCGCGTGGGGATCGAGCCCGCGGCAGACTTTTTCGACAAGAAAAGCCGCGCTTTGGTTTTCGGGACGAACCAAACGCATATCTCGCTGATCCGCGTCCGCGCGTTCGATGTCGCGACATTCGTGGCGCACGGCGCGGCGCAGCTGGGCATCGTCGGGTCCGACGTGGTCGACGAATTCGATTACAGCGAGTTGTATGCGCCGGTCGACCTCGGCATCGGCCATTGTCGGCTGTCGCTGGCCGGACCGGAGGGCAGTGCGCCGCCGGGGCTGGGCGAAAGCCATATCCGCGTCGCAACCAAATATCCGGCGACGACGCGGCGCTGGTTCGCAGGCCAGGGCATCCAGGCCGAGTGCATCAAGCTCAACGGCGCGATGGAAATCGCGCCGAAGCTGGGGCTCGCCTCGCACATCGTCGATCTGGTATCGACGGGGCGGACGCTGGTCGAAAATGCGCTCGCCGAGCAGAAAATCATCAGCGAGGTGTCGGCGCGGTTGATCGTCAATCGCGCCGCGTTCAAGCTGCGCTCGGCCGAAGTGCCGGCGCTGGTCGAGCGGTTCCGTCAGGCGGTGGGCGATGCGGCGGCTTGACGCCTCCGACCCGGGCTTTGCCGCCGCGTTTGACGCGCTGGTCAACGACCGGCGCGAGAGCGATTCCGACGTTTCCGCCGACGTCGCGGCGATCATCGCGCGGGTAAAGTCCGAGGGCGATATCGCGCTGGCCGAATATACCGCGAAATTCGACCGCTTCGATTTGGACGCGAGCGGCTGGGGCATCTCGAAGGCGGAATGCGCCGCAGCCTATGAGGCGCTGGTCCCGGACCTGCGCGACGCGCTCAATCTCGCCGCCGACCGCATCCGTGCTTATCACGCCGCCCAGCTGCCGGAGGACCGCGATTATCGCGACAGCACCGGCGCGCGGCTCGGCGCGCGCTGGAACGCGGTCGATGCGGCGGGGGTCTATGTTCCCGGAGGTCGCGCCGCCTATCCGTCGTCGGTGTTGATGAACATCCTGCCTGCGAAGGTCGCAGGGGTCCGGCGTATCGTCATGATGACCCCGACGCCGGGCGGTGAGACCAATCCGGTGGTGATGGCGGCGGCGCATATCGGCGGGGTCGATGAGATCTGGCGGGTCGGCGGGGCGCAGGCTGTCGCGGCGCTGGCTTATGGCACCGACAAGATTGCACCCGTTGACGTTGTCACGGGCCCCGGCAACGCGTGGGTCGCCGAAGCGAAGCGCCAGCTGTACGGCGTCGTCGGCATCGACATGGTCGCGGGACCGAGCGAGATTGTCGTCGTCGCGGATAGCCAGAACGAGGCGCGGATCATCGCCGCCGACCTGCTCAGCCAGGCCGAGCATGACCCGACCAGCCAATCGATCCTGTTCACCGACGACAGCGACTTTGCCGACGCTGTCGCGGCAGCGGTCGCAGAGATCATCCCGACGCTTGGCACCGCGGCCACGATGCAGGCGAGCTGGGCCGACAATGGCGCGGTGATCACCGTGCCGACGCTGGCCGATGCGATCCCGCTGTGCGACCGGCTCGCGCCCGAACATCTCGAACTCGCGGTCGATCCCGCCGAGGCCGATGCGCTGTTCGCCAAGGTCCGTCACGCGGGCTCGGTGTTCCTGGGCCGTCAGACGCCCGAGGCCATCGGCGATTATGTCGCGGGGCCGAACCACGTCCTCCCGACCGGCCGCCGCGCGCGCTTTTCGAGCGGCTTGTCGGTTACGGATTTCATGAAGCGCACCAGCTTCCTCGCACTGGACGAAGCCAGCCTCGCTGCGATCGGCCCCGCAGCGGTCGCGCTTGCCGGGGCCGAGGGGCTTCCCGCGCATGCGCTATCGGTCAGCCAGCGTCTCAAGTAGAAAAGAACCATGAACCAACGCGCCCAATCCCGCTCCGCCGCCCGCCTCGCCGCCGTCCAGGCGCTTTATCAGCATGAGATGGAGGCGACGCCCGTTGCCAAGCTGATCCATGAATTTCACCAGCACCGGATCGGCGCGACGATCGAGGACGCCGAATATGCGGACGCCGACGTCGCCTTTTTCGACGATATCGTGAAAGGCACGCTGGCGCGCGCCGACGAGATTGATGCGGCGATCGTCGCGCGGCTGGCCAGCGGCTGGTCGATGGAGCGGCTCGACCGCACGATGAAGGCGATCCTGCGCGCCGGGGCCTATGAACTGATCGCGCGCGGCGACGTGCCGGTCGGCGCGGTCGTCAGCGAGTATGTCGATGTCGCCAAGGCGTTTTTCGATGCGCGCGAAGCGGGGTTTGCGAATGGCCTGCTCGACGCGATCGGTAAGGACGCGCGGAAGAATAGCTAAGCTCCTTTCGTGTCGAGCGAAGTCGAGATACGCAGACCGTAGCCCGTCCCAAGCGTGTCTCGACTTCGCTCGACACGAACGGAATTAGGGCACATTGTTCTGGGTGAGAGGGTGTCGCATGTCCGAAACCGATTTCATCGCCCGTCTGCGTGCTATCGCCGCTGACCCCGCCGCGCGCGGCCTGACCGACGATGCCGCCGAATGGGAAGGGCTGGTCCTCACCCACGACATGATCGTCGAGGGCGTGCATTTCCTGCCTGACGACACGCCGCAGGATGTCGCGTGGAAGCTTGTCGCGGTGAACCTGTCGGATCTCGCCGCGAAAGGCGCCGCGCCGGTTGGCGTGCTCGTTGGTTATAGCCTGGGCGACGCGGAATGGGATGCGGCGTTCGTGGAAGGGCTCGATCTGGCGCTTCGCCGCTTTGGCGTCATTCTGCTCGGCGGCGATACCGTGCGCGCGCCCGCGGGGGCGCCGCGCAGTTTCGGGCTGACCGCGATTGGCCGAGCGCCGCCGGGCGGGGCGCCGTCGCGGTCGGGGGCGCGGCCGGGCGATCAGCTGTGGGTGACCGGATCGATCGGCAATGCCGGGCTAGGCCTTGCGATGCGCCTCGGTCACGAGGAAGCGAACGAGACCTGCCTTGCCGCCTATCGCCGCCCGCAGCCGCAGTTGACCTTCGGGCAGGCGGTGGCGCCCCACGTGCATGCGATGATGGATGTTTCCGACGGGCTGCTGATCGACGCCGAGCGGATGGCGACCGCCAGCGGGTGCGAACTGGTGCTGATGCTGGAGGCGGTGCCGCTGTCTGCGGCCTTGCTCGCAGTGCGCCCCGATGTCGTCGATACCCGGCTGGCGGCGGCGAGCGCCGGCGACGATTATCAATTGCTGTTCGCCGCCGATCCAGCGGCGGCAGGCGCGATCCGCGAGATTGCGGCTGCGTTGAATATCGCGGCGACGCCGATCGGCCATGCCGGGGTGGGCGAGGGGCTGCTGCTGACGCACCGCGCCCAACGCATTGCGCTGCCCGAGCGTCTCGGTTTCACACATTGACGCGAAACCGTTACAAAAGTGCCGAAAAACCGGGCTTGCCCTAGGCTTTCTTTATTCCCATAACGCGGCGTCCAAATATTGGGGCGGTCGCATCAGGGGAGAGGGCGAACCGGCAATCATAAGTCGGACGTGCTCGACTGTTCACTGGGTCCGCCCCGTTCAATGGGGAAGGAAATTCATGATTGATCCGGTTATGATCGCGATAGCGTGCGGCCTTGTCGCCGTGCTCTATGGCTTCATTACCTCGCGGCAGGTGCTCAGCGCCTCGGCGGGTAATGAAAAGATGCAGGAAATTGCTGGCGCCATTCAGGAAGGCGCCAAAGCCTATCTGGGCCGCCAATATCGTACCATCGCCATCGTTGGCGTCGTCGTCGCCGTGCTCGTTGGGATGTTCCTCGGCGCGATTTCGGCGACGGGCTTCGTCATCGGCGCCGTCCTGTCGGGGGTTGCCGGATATATCGGCATGAACATTTCGGTGAAAGCGAACGTCCGCACCGCAGCCGCTGCGCAGACCGGATTGCAGGCGGGTCTGACCATGGCGTTCCGCGCCGGTGCGATCACCGGCCTGCTGGTGGCGGGCCTCGCGCTCCTCGCGATCTCGGTCTTCTTCTGGTATCTGATTGGCCCCGGCGGTTATACCGTTGGCGGTGAGGATCGCACGGTCGTCGACGCGCTCGTCGCGCTGGCCTTCGGTGCTTCGCTGATCTCGATCTTCGCGCGTCTGGGCGGCGGTATCTTCACCAAGGCTGCCGACGTCGGCGCCGACCTGGTCGGCAAGGTCGAGGCTGGGATCCCCGAGGATGATCCGCGCAACCCGGCGGTGATCGCCGACAACGTCGGTGACAATGTAGGCGATTGCGCCGGTATGGCCGCCGATTTGTTCGAAACCTATGTCGTCACCGTCGGTGCCACCATGGTGCTGATGGCGCTGCTGTTGAAGGGTGCGGGCGACATGCTCGTGCCGTTGATGAGCCTGCCGCTGCTGATGGGCGGCGTCTGCATCATCACCTCGATCATCGGGACGTACTTCGTCCGTCTCGGTAACGGGACGAATGTCATGGGTGCGATGTACAAGGGCTTTCTCGTCACCGCGATCCTGTCGATCCCGGCGATCTGGTTCTCGACCCAATATGCGCTGGGCAGCATGGAAGCGCTGATCCCCGGGACCGATTTCAACGGTCGTTCGCTGTTCTATTGCTCGCTGCTCGGCCTGATCATCACCGGGCTGATCATCTGGATCACCGAATATTACACCGGCACCAACTATCGGCCGGTGCGCTCGATCGCCAAGGCATCGGAAACCGGTCATGGCACCAACGTCATTCAAGGGCTGGCGATCAGCCTCGAATCGACCGCGCTGCCCACGCTGGTGATCTGCGCGGGGATCATCATCGCCTATATGCTGGCGGGGCTGATCGGCATTGCGTTTGCCGCGACCGCGATGCTGGCGCTGGCCGGCATGGTCGTCGCGCTCGACGCCTATGGCCCGGTCACCGACAATGCAGGCGGCATTGCCGAAATGGCGGGCCTTGCCGACAGCGTGCGTGAAAAGACCGACTTGCTCGACGCGGTGGGCAACACGACCAAGGCGGTGACCAAGGGCTATGCCATCGGTTCGGCGGGTCTTGCGGCGCTGGTGCTGTTCGGCACCTATACCGCCGACATCACCGAATATTCAGCGGCGCTGGGGCTGACCGAACCGCTGACCTTCTCGCTGTCATCGCCCTATGTCATCGTCGGGCTGTTGCTCGGCGCGCTGTTGCCCTATCTGTTCGGGGCGATGGGCATGACCGCGGTCGGCCGCGCGGCGGGTGAAGTCGTCAAGGATGTTCGCGACCAGTTCAAGAACAACCCCGGCATCATGACCTATGAATCGAAGCCCGACTATGCACGCACCGTCGATCTGGTGACCAAGGCGGCGATCAAGGAAATGATCATCCCGTCGTTGCTGCCGGTGCTCGCGCCGATCGTCGTGTTCTTCGTGATCCGCGCTGTCGCCGGACCGGCTGCGGCGCTCGAAGCGCTTGGCGCACTCCTGCTCGGCGTGATCGTTGGCGGGCTGTTCGTCGCCATCTCGATGACCTCGGGCGGCGGCGCATGGGACAATGCGAAGAAATATATCGAGGACGGCAACCACGGCGGCAAGGGCAGCGAAGCCCATAAGGCTGCCGTCACTGGCGACACCGTCGGCGATCCGTACAAGGACACCGCAGGTCCGGCGGTCAACCCGATGATTAAGATCACCAATATCGTGGCGATCCTGCTTCTCGCGGCGCTGGCGCACGGCGCGGCGTAGGCCGGGCCGCCTTTACGGGAAAAAAATGGCCCCGTCGGTGCGATCCGGCGGGGCTTTTTTTGGTGGTCACGCGATCGCCATCCGGGACACGGCAAGATTGCTGCATTGCACCAGCCCCTTTCCACATTGCCGCGCCGCTGCTAGGCGCCCGCCATGTCCCAGAAGCATCCCGAACGCCGCACCTTTGCCATCATCTCGCATCCCGACGCGGGCAAGACGACGCTGACCGAAAAATTGCTCGTCGCGGGCGGCGCGATCCATATCGCCGGCGAGGTCAAGGCACGCGGGCAAGCGCGGCGTGCGCGCTCCGACTGGATGAAGATCGAGCAGCAGCGCGGGATTTCGGTGACCTCGTCGGTGATGACCTTTGAACATGCCGGGCTGGTATTCAACCTGCTCGACACGCCGGGGCACGAGGATTTCAGCGAGGATACCTATCGCACCCTGACCGCGGTCGACAGCGCGGTGATGGTGATCGACGCCGCCAAGGGCATCGAGCCGCAGACGCTGAAACTGTTCGAAGTGTGCCGCCTGCGTTCGGTGCCGATCATCACCTTCATCAACAAGGTCGACCGCGAAGGGCTGCCGCCGTTCGAATTGCTCGACGAGGTTGCCGACCGGCTGGCGCTCGACGTGACCCCGATGAACTGGCCCGCGGGGATGGGCGGGCAGTTCGAAGGAATCTACGATCTCGTGGACCCGGCGATCATGAAACCGGGCGCCGATGCGTCGCGCATGTATGAAGGGCACCGCGCCAAGGTGACGGGGCTGGATGACCCGGCGCTGGCCGCCGAGATCAGCGCCGACGCGCTCGCGCACCTCAAGGAAGAAACCGAGCTGGCATCGGCCTGCTATGCCGAGTTCGACGCGGCGGCGTATCGGAATGGCGATCTGACGCCGGTCTATTTCGGGTCGGCGCTCAAGGAATTCGGTGTCGCCGACCTGCTCGCGGCGCTGGCGAACCACGCCCCGGGGCCGCAGCCACAGCCCGCCGAACCGGCACCGGTCGAGCCAACGGACAGCGCGGTGACCGGTTTCGTGTTCAAGGTGCAGGCCAATATGAACCCCGCGCACCGCGATCGCATCGCCTTCATGCGCCTCTGTTCGGGCAAGTTCGAACGCGGGATGCGCCTGATGCAGGGCGGAACGGGCAAGGCGATCGCGATCAGCCGCCCGATGCTGTTCCTGGCGCAGGACCGCGAAATGGCCGAGGAGGCCTTTCCCGGTGACATCATCGGCATTCCCAACCACGGCACGCTCCGCGTCGGCGATACGCTGTCCGAACGCACCGACATCACGATCACAGGGCTGCCCAATTTCGCCCCCGAACTGCTGCGCCGCGTCGCGCTCGTTGATCCGACGCAGACCAAGAAACTCCGCAAGGCGCTCGACGATATGGCGGAGGAGGGGATCATCCAGGTTTTCTACCCCGAAATCGGATCGAACATGATCGTCGGGGTGGTCGGCCAGTTGCAGCTCGAAGTGCTGATCAGCCGCCTCGACGTGGAATATAAGGTCGAGGCGAAACTGGAGCAGTCGCCTTGGGAAACCGCGCGCTGGATCGCCAGCGACGACGCCGCCAAGCTCAAGGCGTTCCAGTCCGAACATCGCGGTGCGAGCGCCACCGATCGCGACGGCGCGCCGGTGTTCATGGCGAAGGACGGCTGGGAAGTGGGCTATATCACGCAGCGCAATCCCGACATTCGCTTCACCGCGACCAAGGAACGGCGATTAGGGGCGTTGGCGGAATAGAGTCCGTTGCCCCCGCGAAGGCGGGGGCGACGGTGTCGGTCAGATCAGACTCAACAGATCGGTCGGCCCCGCCGTCTCGGCCTCATCCTCATCATCTTCGCCCTCGAACTTGCTGAGCGTCAGCCCCAGCAAGCGTATGCCCTGTTCGGTCGGTAGCAGCGGCGCCAGGATCGCTTCGCCCGCCGCCAGCAACGCGGCGCCGTCCAATATCGGCGCCGCCACCGATTTCGCCCGAGTGATCGTCCGGAAATCGGCGTAGCGCAGCTTCAGCGTGACCGTCCGCCCGCGCGCGCCTCTCTTCGCGGCGCGGTCCCACACGACGATGCAGACATGCGCCAGTGCCTCGCGGATTTCGGTATCGGTGATCAGGTCGTTGAAAAAGGTGCGCTCGCCACCCAGCGACTTCAGCGGGCGGTTCGATTTGACCCGCCGATGGTCGATACCGCGCGCCAGGTTGAACAGCCATTCGGCGCTGTTGCCGAAATTCTCGGCCAGCCACAGCGGGTCTTTTGCCGCGAGATCGGCGCCTGAAAAGACCCCAAGCCCTTCCATCTTCGCCGCTGTCACCGGCCCGATGCCGTGAAAACGGCGGATCGACAATGTCTGGACGAACGCGGCGCCCTTGCCCGGCGGGATCACGGTCAGTCCGTTGGGCTTGTTCTGGTCGGACGCCAGCTTGGCGATGAACTTGTTATAGGAAACGCCGGCAGACGCAGTCAGGCCGGTTTCCTCGCGGATACGGCGGCGGATCAGCCTGGCGGTCGCGGTTGCGCTGCCCAAACCCATCTTGTCGGCGCTGACGTCGAGATAGGCCTCGTCGAGCGACAGCGGTTCGACCTCGTCGGCATAGTCGCGAAAGATCGCGCGGATCTGGTTCGAGATGTCGCGGTACACCTCGAACCGCGGCGGGACAAAGATCAGCGCCGGGCACTGGCGCTTCGCGGTGATGCTCGGCATCGCTGACCGCACCCCGAACTTGCGCGCCTCGTAACTTGCCGCCGCGACGACGCCGCGCCGCGACGATCCGCCGACCGCGACCGGCTGCCCGCGCAGTGCCGGATCGTCGCGCTGCTCGACCGACGCGTAAAAGGCGTCCATGTCGACATGGATGATCTTGCGAACAGAGGCGTCCGCGCCGTCACCGGGGTTGAGGTCCGCGTCGTCGTGCACCGCGCAGCTTTAGCATGTTGCCATGATGTTCTCAACGATGCGCACGACGCCGGGCTTGACGAAGATGGGGCAAACTGGCAATCGCCGCCGACCTTGGGTGAGCGGGTATAGCATAGTGGTAATGCTCTAGCCTTCCAAGCTAGCTAGGCGGGTTCGATTCCCGCTACCCGCTCCATGTTCCTTTTCTTACTTCGCCGATTCAATGCCCAGCAACTCGACCGTGAACAGCAGGGTCGCGGCGCCCGGGATCGGGCCTTTTCCTTCGGGCCCATAAGCGAGCTGGTAGGGGATCGCGAGTTCGACCTTGTCACCGACGCCCATCAGTCCCACGCCTTCCTGCCAGCCTGGAATGACGCGATTGAGCGGAAAGCTGGTCGGCGTGCCGCGCTTGATCGAGCTGTCGAACTCCTGTCCATCAGCGAGCGTGCCGACATAGTGCACCGTGACGACGTCGGTGGGGGCGGGGTGCGCGCCGCTGCCGTCGCCCGCGATGCGGCGCCAGCGGAGGCCGCTGGGGGTGACGTGCCAACCGTCCGCACCATTGCGTTCGGACAGCGCGGCCATCTGGCGGTTGAGCCAGGCGGTCCCTTGCGTGGGCTCAGCGGCGACCGCCGCGGGCAGGAAAAGGCCCAGGCTGGCGGCGGTCAGTAGCAGGCGAAGGGGTAGCGATGCGGCCATAATGTCTCCTGTTGTCTTGGCGCCGCATAAGCCCGGACGTGCGCGGCGAGCAACCCCCGATCGACCCCGCCGTGCCGCCGCCGCCCCGCCGACCCGTCAGATTAACGCGACGAACGCCGCCCCCGTTGGGATCAATCGGCGCTGCCGGGTCGTTGATCGGGTTCACCCCCTTCTGCTCAATCGATGGAGAATGAAATGCATATGGCCAAAAAGCTAGTCATCGCGCTGGCGGCATCGTCAGCCGTATTGGCGCCGGTCGCGGCATCCGCAGCGGTCGGTGTGCGGGCGCCATCGTACGTTGCTGGCGAAAGCAGTCTTGAAGGCGATTCGAGCTGGATCATCGGTCTGGTCGGTTTGCTCGCCGGGATCACCGCCATCGTCCTGATTTCCGACGATGACGAGGATTCGCCGGTCAGTCCGTAACCGACGCTGTTGGTATTGGAACGGGTGCGCGCATGGGTAGTGCGCGCCCCCATACACTTTGCGCGCAAGGCTTCGGCGGTTTGCGCGAAAATGAACGGCGCCGCCGAACTGCGACAATTTGCGACAATTTTGCGCCGATCCGGCAAGTGGCTGGGACAAATGACGCCTACAACGCCTTCATCGGGATCCGGTCATCCCCCGGATCGGTCCCCTGAAGGAGTTCGTACCATGTACAAGAAGATTTCGTTTTTGACGCTGGGCGCCGCGTTGATTGCTGCGCCCGTTCTGGCTGCCCCCGGCGGCGCCAAGGCCGACACCGACGGTAACGGCACGCTATCGCGCGCAGAGGCGCAGGCGCATGCCGCCGAGCGGTTCGCCAAGATGGATTACAACAAGGACGGCAAGATCGACGCTGCCGATCGGACAGCGAAGCGCGCCGAGATGCAGGCCAAGAAATTCGCCAGCCTCGACGCCGACGGTAATGGCAGCATCAGCCAGGCCGAATGGACCAACCAGGACGCCGAACGGGCCGCCAAGCGTGCAGAGCGCGTCGCCAAACGCGCCGAGGCTGGCGAAGCCGGCGACGGCAAACGTCACGGCATGCGCGGTCATGGCAAGCGTGGCGCGCGCCATGCCATGCACGGCGGCATGATGGCCAAGGCCGACACCAATGGCGACAAGGCGATCAGCCAAGCCGAATTCCAGGTTGCCGCGCTGGCTCGCTTCGATGCGGCGGACGCCAACAAGGATGGCCAGGTGACCGCCGATGAACGCAAGGCGCAGCGCAGCGAATGGCGCGCCAAGCGTGCGGCACCCGCCGCTCCCGCCAGCTAATTGGCATTTGGCAGGGATCGGCGGCGACGGGCAGGCTTACTTCCCCCCTCCCGGCATTGCCTTTGCGGCTGGTCCCTGCCAGCTATCGCCCATCGGTCGTTCGACCGGTGGGCGAACTAGCGTTCCGACTTTGGCGTTTTCAGCGGATCGACAATGACCGACAACCATAACCCGCGCATCCTGCTGATCGACGACGAACCGTCGATCCTTGAGCCGCTGACCGAATATCTGATCGCCCAAGGCTTTGCGGCGACCGCCGCTGCGAGCGCCGCCGAGGCACGATCGGTGTTGCGTGCCCAGTCGATCGACCTGGTCGTCAGCGACATCATGATGCCCGGCGAGGACGGTCTGTCGCTGACTCGCCACCTACGCGAGAACAGCGCCATTCCCGTTATACTGCTGACCGCGCGCGCCGAGGATACCGAGCGGATCATCGGGCTGGAGATCGGCGCCGACGATTATGTTGTCAAACCGTTCAACCCGCGCGAGTTGGTGGCGCGCATCCGCACCGTGCTGCGGCGGACGCAGCAGGGCGGGCGCGTGCTCGATCCCGGCGGAACCAGCTATGCCTTTGCCGACTGGGTGCTGCGCGAAGTCGAACGGGTGCTGGTCGATAGCCAGGGCAATGAAGTGGCGCTGTCATCGGGCGAATATCATTTGCTTCACGCGCTGGTCCGCCATCCGCGGCAGGTGATGAGCCGCGACCGGTTGCTCGACCTGGTGCGCGGGCGCGAGGCCGAAATTTTCGACCGCGCGATCGACAATCTCGTCAGCCGCCTGCGCAAGAAGATCGAGGTGGACGCGGCGCACCCGCAGATCGTCAAGACGGTGTGGGGCGGCGGCTACACGCTGGCCTGCGAAGTCAAGCGGATGGGACCGGCGGCGTGAAAATTCGGTTGTGGCCGCGCAGCTTGATCGGCCAGCTGGTCCTTGCTGTGGCGCTGATGCTGTTCGCCGCGCAAGCGATCAATTTTGCCCTGCTCGTGCGCGGCCAGAGCCAGCAGACGCTGGCGCATGGCGGCGGCATGGCGGTGGCGCGGATTATCGATGCGGTCGACCGCGCCCGGCGCGGGGAATTGCCGCCGCAACAGGATGAGCGGTCGGGGGAGCATGGACGTCCCAACCGCGCCCAGAAACTTGTGGTTTCGGACCGGCCGCTGCCGTTGCCGACGGGGGCCGTCCCGCTGCCCGATCTTGCCGATTATGTCGAAAAATTGCTTGGCGAGGCGGACGTCACCGCCGAGTCGGTCGATGCGTGGGCATTGCCACAGCGACCGCGGCTGCGAGCCAATATTCCCGGCAGGACCGTCATCGTGTCGGCCCAGATCGATGGCCGTTACATCGCGGTGCGCGGTCGTATTCCGACCAGCGGCAATCGCTTGCAGGGCTTTCTGGTCTGGCAGACGCTGTCGCTCTATCTGCTGCTGCTCATACCGATCATGGTCATCGCCTGGCGCGCTGCGGCGCCGCTGCGTGATCTGACCCGCGCGGCCCGATCCAATCCGGCGCTGCGCGACGCGACGCCGCTGGAAGAGGAGGGGCCATCCGACGTTCGCGACCTGATCATCGCTTTCAACGCCTATCGCAGCCGGATCGCGACGATGCTGTCGGACAAGGACCGGATGCTCGGCGCGGTCGGTCACGACCTGCGAACCCCGCTCGCCAGCCTGCGGGTGCGGGTCGAGCAGGTCGACGACGACGCACTGCGTGACAAGATGATTGCGTCGATCGAGGAAATGGCGGCGATGCTGACCGACATATTGGCGCTGGCGCGGTCGGGCGCGGGAACCGAGGGGCGCGAGCCGGTGGCGCTGCGCGGACTGGTCGAAGAACTGGCCGCGGATTATCGCGAACGCGGCAAGGATGTGGCCGTGGCGGCAGCCGTCGACGCTGCGGTGCTGGCGCGTCCGTTGCTGCTGCGCCGCGCGCTCCGCAACCTGATCGACAATGCCGCGGCTTATGGGGTGCGTGCGCGCCTGTCGGTCGAGCGCGCGCCGGGTGCGGTGCGGATCATCGTGTCGGACGACGGCCCCGGCCTGTCCGACGAGCAGATCCGGACGCTGGTCGAACCCTTCGCGCGCGGTGAGCAGTCGCGCAACCGGGCGACAGGCGGGTCGGGACTGGGCCTGTCGATCGCGCGCGACATCGCAGAGGGCGAGGGCGGGGCGCTTACCTTGGTCAATCGCGCTCCCGGTGGGCTGGATGCGGTGGTCACGTTGCCGACAGCGTAGTTCGTCGCCCCCGCCTTCGCGGGGGCGACAGGTGGGTCAAGCGTAAATCGCGATCGCCTGACTACCGCTCAGCACTGGCTCTCCGGCGCGGTTCCACAGCATCATGTCCTGTACCGACAGGCCGTGGCAGGCATAGCCGGTCTTGGCCGACAGCAGCCACCAACCATCGTCTGTTCGCGGATCGGCGGTCAGCATGTTCACCGTCCAGTTCATCGAGCTGATCGGCCCGAACTCGCTGAACAGCGCCATTGCAGCGGGCGGCAGGGCGTCGCCCATCGCGAGCAGCGCGACGGCGGGATGACATGCGGGCTCTTCGACAAAGCGGACCCAGGTCAGATATTCGCCGACCTCGCTTTTCCATGCAAAGCGTGGGCCGGTGGTCGGACGCATGTCGAAATGGCGGGTGAAGGCGGGGCGCGCATGATGTTCGGGAACGGGCGCCAGCGTTTCGGGCGCGGGTGCGTCGGGCATCGCCAGCCGATTATGGTCGAGGTGACTTGGGCGATCGGGCGAAAAAGCAAAGACCGCCGCCGTACCGAAACCTGCGTCGCTCGACACGCCGACGTCGACAAACAGCGAGGATTTCGATTGGCGCAGCACACGGGTATTTACGGTGCAGTCGCCGCCGACCGGGCCGACAAAGCTGATCTGCGCATAGCGCAGCGGCGTGTCGGTGGGGTGGAGCGCCATCGTACCGGCGAGTGCGACCGCCGAGCTGATCCCGCCATAGGCGGTGCGACCCTGCATCCAGCCGTCGTCGATATGTGCCTTTGCCACGCCGTCTTCGGTGCGCAGCGTCGATAGCAGCGCGTCGAGCGCGCTGGGAGAGGTGGTCATTTTGCGGTTATTCCTCGATCCGGAAGGTCAGTCCGGCGTGCTCGGTCAGCCGCGCGATCAGCGCGTCGCCGAGCAGTGCCCCCGGCGTCCACACACCGCCAGCGCCTTTGTTTGCGAGCAGGGCCATGCCGGTCTCGGCGAGCATCTTCGACGTCGAGCCATAGCCGGGATCGCGGTCGCCTTGCACGCTGGCACGAACCGTGGTGCCGTCGGGATATTCGCCGATGAACAATATGTCGTAGAAGCCGTTCTCGCGTTCTTCCTTGCTCGGTCCTTCGCCGGGTTTGAGCTTCGATTCGCCGAACGGGTTTGCCTTCGCCATCGCTTCCGCCATTGCTTTTCCGGCATCGCCGATCGTCGTCATCACCATCTCATCATACACCAGATCGGCGCCCCACGGATGTCCAAGCAGGAAGTTGGTGCGGTGGACATTCTTGGTGTTGATCGGCGCCATCACGAACGGTGCGGTCCAGGTGCCGGTGGCGCTGTCATATTCGGGGAACAGGCCGGTCGGTTGCGACGGACCCTCGAACCCCGGGGTCAGCGCGAAGGAGGATTTGAGCAGCAGCGCGAGCGAGGGCTTTTTGGCGACGGCCTTCAGCGTTTCGGTCAGGCTGGCGATGGTGCCGCCCGATGCGCCGCCCGCCATCTTGCGGACCCGGCCCTTGACGCGCGGCGCGGGCTTGCCGCGGCGCTTCACGGCCTCGGCCTGCAGGAAATGGACGCCAAGGTCGAAGGGTATCGAATCGAAGCCGCAGCTGAAGGTGATGCGCGCGCCCGATGCCTTCGCCGCACCCTCGTGCACGTCGATCATCTCGCGCATCCAGCCGGGTTCGCCGCAGAGGTCGGCATAGGCGGTGCCCGCCTTGACGCAGGCGGCGACAAGTTCGCTGCCGTAAAGCTGATAGGGGCCGACGGTGGTAAGCACGACCTGCGTGCTAGCGGCCATCGCATCGAGGCTCGCGGGATCGCTGGCGTCAGCGACGACCAGCGGCGTATCAGCGGGGGCGCCGATGAGGTCACGTACTTCGGCAAGCTTGTCGAGGCTACGCCCCGCCATCGCCCATTTCGGCGCGTCCGGTCTGCCCCCATAATGCTGCGTCAGATATTCAGCAACGAGCCGACCGGTGAAGCCGGTGGCGCCATAGACGATGATGTCAAATTCGCGGCTGGCCATAAATGCCTCCCTTTACGTAAACGTAAAGGGAGGCTAGCGCAGCGTGGCTTGGATGCCAAGCGCCAAGCGTCAGCGGCGCCAGAACGGTCGTTTTTGAATCACCACCGGCTCGCCGACCGCCGCCGCTTCGGCGCGGCCCTCGGCGCGTGCGGCGCGAACTTCGGCTTCGCTTGCGCGCAGCTGCGCATCGCGCGCCGCTAGTTCGTCGCGGCGGCGCTGGCGCAGCGCATCATAGCTCCAACGCGTGTGACCATAACCGAACAGCGCGAGCAAGCCGCCCGCGATCGCCAGATTCTTCATCGCCGCCATCGCCTGCATCGGGTCGGTAAATTCGCGGTGGAAGAACAGGATCGTCGCGAGGACAAAGCCCGCAAGCAGCACCGACCACAAACGCACCGCGATGCCGAGTGCGATGCAAACCCCCGCAATCAGCTCGAACAGCCCGGTCGGGATGGCGAGGCCCGCGGGCAGGCCCGCGGCGGTGATCATCGCGTTGGTATCGTTGACGTGGATCAGCTTGTTGATCCCCGACACGATGAAAATCAGTGAAATGAAGAGGCGGCCGATAAAGACAGCGATCATGGACATGCGTCGATCCTCCAAACGATGCCCCGTCCGCTTGTGCAAGGAGGACGCGCCGCAGCGACGGAGGTTCCGCTTTACAGCTTGGGCAGGGTCACACCCTTTTGCCCCATATATTTGCCCGCGCGGTCGGCGTAGCTCGTCTCGCACGGTTCGTTGCCCTGGAGGAACAGGAACTGGCACGCGCCTTCATTGGCGTAAATCTTGGCGGGCAGCGGGGTGGTGTTGGAAAATTCCAGCGTCACATGCCCCTCCCAGCCGGGTTCGAGCGGGGTGACGTTCACGATGATGCCGCAGCGCGCATAGGTCGACTTGCCGAGGCAGATGACGAGGACGTCGCGCGGGATGCGGAAATACTCGACCGTTCGGGCTAGCGCAAAACTGTTCGGCGGGATGATGCAGACGTCCGTTTCGCGATCGACGAAATTCTTGGGATCGAAATCCTTGGGATCGACGATCGTCGAATCGACGTTGGTGAAAATCTTGAACTCGGGCGCGACGCGCGCATCATAGCCGTAGGATGACAGGCCATAGCTGATACACCCGTCGCGGCGCTGCGCCTCGACAAAGGGTTCGATCATGCCCTGCGTCCGGGCGGCTTCGCGAATCCAGCGGTCGGAAAGAATGGCCATGGTGTCTCTTGTCGGTCCTGTGGGGCTTGCGCAAGCGGTCAGTCGATGAGGCCGAGATCCTTTGGCCCGAAAGCCGCGGGAAGCAGTTCGCTGAGCTTGTACGTCTTGACCGCGCTGCCATCGCCCGATGCGCAATGGACAAGGATGTCGGTTTGCGACCGCTCGGCGGCTTCGTTCAAGACCTGGCGACAGCGGCCGCACGGATTGACCGGATCGGTTCCGCGCAGGTCGTCACCGTCGGGGCGCCCGCCGATGATCGCGACCTCGGCGAGTTCACCGATCCAGCCCTCATTCGCGATCTTGGCGACCGCGGCGGTTTCGGCGCACAGCGTCAGGCCGTAGCTGGCGTTTTCGACATTGGCGCCGGTGACGACGTCGCCGTTCCGGAGCAGCAGTGCTGCTCCGACGTGAAAGCCCGAATAAGGGGCATAGGCCCGGCGCGCGGCGTCGCGGGCGGCGGCGATCAGTTCGTCACGGGTTTCAGTCATGGTTCATTTCCTTCCGGGCGGACGACGTTCCAGCCGACGGTCCCATCGGCGCCCGACAGGCGGACATAGTCGTTCGCCTGCCACATCGCCCAGGGGTGGGCGCCATAATCGGGCTCGAAGAAATCGCGGCGCAGCCAGATCGTCCGCGCGATCCCCTGCGTCACCTTATAGTCGCTCTCGAACGCCGGACCG
This sequence comes from Sphingopyxis sp. 2PD, assembly GCF_005503695.1. Taxonomy (GTDB): domain Bacteria; phylum Pseudomonadota; class Alphaproteobacteria; order Sphingomonadales; family Sphingomonadaceae; genus Sphingopyxis. The sequence continues at coordinate 286,909 of NZ_SCMU01000003.1, read as the reverse complement.
GGCGCGATCAGGCTGCGCTTGCCCATATGCGCCTCGATCTGCGCCAGAAAGGTCGCGAGTTCGGACAAGAGCAGCGCGCGCGTCGGGCGGTCGGGGCAGCGATCGTCATAGTCGAGCCAAACCACGGCGGGCAGCGCGTCGGCGCGGCGCGGGACATGGCGGATAAAATTGGCGGCCTGATCGGTCGCGAGCTGGCACAGGCTGTAACGATGGATCGCGCCGACCTGTACGCCTGCCTCGCGCGCCGCCGCCATATTGCGGGCGAATTTGGCGTCGATGCCGCGGCTGCCATCGGTTCCCATCACATAGGCGAAATCGGCACCCGCCGCCTTGATCGACCCCCATTGGACATCGCCATTGTCGGCGTCGATCGTCACACCTTGCGTCGGAAAGGCTGCACGGTCGGGGGTCCAGCGCGCAGCCCACCATAGCGACAGGCCTGCCGCGAGCAGCAACAGCACGATCGCGGCGCCGATCCGCCGCAGCGTTCGTGCGACCGCTTCGCGCCAACCACCGCCTTTTCCGGCCCTGTTGCTCTTGATCGCCCCCGTCGCCACCCGTCAGCCCTTGATGTGGAGGACGCAGATCAGCGTGAACAATCGCCGCGCGGTGTCGAAGTCGACCGCGATCTTGCCGTCGAGCCGGTCCATCAGCATTTCGGCGGCTTCGTTATGCAACGCCCGGCGCGCCATATCGACGGTCTCGATCTGCTGCGCGGTCGAGGTCTTGATCGCCTGATAATAGCTGTCGCAAATCGCGAAATAATCGCGGATCGGACGGCGAAAACGCCCCAGACCCAGGATGATCGCTTCGAGAGGTGAGCCATCCTCGCGGCTGATTTCAAAGATCAGTCGCCCGTCCTCGACGCGCAGCATCAGACGGTACGGGCCGGCATAACCGTCGGGGTGGCCGCGCTGCGGCACGAATTTATTGTCCTCGATCAGGTCGAAGATCGCGACGCGGCGTTCCTGTTCGACGTCGGGATTGCGCCACACGATCGAACCCTCGTCGAGTTCGACCGAAATGATCCGCTGTTTGGAAGGGTCTGCGTCAGCCATGCTGCCTGTGCTTCTACTTGCACCGGGCCGAAGGGCAAGGGGGGGACTTATTCACAGCAACCCACAGTTATGATAGCCTGCACGGCATCGCCTGTTGCGCCGCGCGAAGCGGCACCGCATGAGGGTCGCCATGCCAGAGCTAGCCCTGATTCCGACCCCGGTCACCGCCGGGGATGAGCGCCAATTACCCCGAAATATCGAGGCCGAGGCCGCGTTTCTCGGCGCGATCCTGATCGACAACCGAGTCGTCGAGGATCTGCCCGTCGCGCTGACGCCCGATCATTTCTTCGAACCGCTGCACGGCCGTATCTTTCAGCAGGCGATGGCGCTGATCGAACGCAACAGCATCGCGACCCCCGTGACTTTGAAGCCTTATTTCGAGGCCGACGAAGCGATGAAGGCGGTCGGCGGTCCCGGTTATCTGGCGCAGCTGACCGGAAGCGGCGCGGGTCTGATCGGCGCGCGCGACTTTGCGCGGCAGATTTTCGATCTTGCGCTGCTGCGCGAACTGGTCGGGGTCGGCCGGGTGCTCGTCGACAATGCGCTCGACACCAGCGAGCGCGTCGATCCGCAGGCGCAGATCGAGGAAGCGGAAACCGCGCTCTATCGCGTTGCGGGCGGCGAGGCCGAGATGGGGACGGTCAAAAGCTTCAGCCAGGCGTCGAAAATGGCGCTCGACGGGGCGGAGCGCGCGCTGAATTCGGGCGGCCATCTGTCAGGCGTCACCACGGGCCTTTCCAGCATGAACGCCAAGATCGGCGGCATGCATAATTCGGACTTGATGATCCTCGCGGGCCGTCCGGGCATGGGCAAGACCTCGCTCGCCACCAATATCGCCTATAATGCCGCCGAGCGGTACCGCCGCGACGAAGCCGACGGCATCCCGCCCGAAAAGAATATGGGCGCCAAGGTCGCCTTTTTCAGCCTCGAAATGTCCGCCGACCAGCTCGCGACGCGCGTGCTCGCCGAACAGTCGGAAGTGTCGGGCGAAGCGCTGCGCATGGGCAAGATCAGCAAGGAGCAGTTTCAAAAGCTCTCGCGCGCGGCGCAGCAACTCCAGACGCTGCCGCTGTTCATCGACGATACGCCGGGGCTTACCATCGCGGGCCTGCGAACGCGCGCGCGGCGCCTGCAGCGCCGACACGGCATCGGGCTTATCATCGTCGATTACCTCCAGCTGCTTCAGGGGACGTCCAAAGGCGGAGATAATCGCGTTCAGGAAATTTCCGAAATCTCGCGCGGTCTCAAGACGCTGGCAAAGGAATTGCATGTCCCGGTGATGGCCTTGTCGCAGCTCAGCCGCGCGGTCGAGCAACGCGAAGATAAACGTCCCTTGCTCTCGGATTTGCGCGAATCGGGCTCGATCGAACAGGACGCCGATATGGTGATGTTCGTGTTCCGCGAGGATTATTACCTCGCCGCGCAGGAACCCGACCAGAATGATACGAAGCTGCAACAGGCCTATATGGACTGGCACGAGAAGATGGAGCGGGTGCACGGCACCGCCGAGCTGATCGTCGCGAAGCAGCGCCACGGTTCGACCGGGCGCATCCGGCTGCGCTTTGAATCGCACATCACGAAGTTCAGCGACCTTGCCGATAATGGCATGGCCTATGAGGATTATGAGTAGAGGTCGTCGGTCAATCCGGTCCTTGCCGGGTTGATCGACTGTCAGAACGCCGGGTCGTTCGCCGGATCCTCGCCGATCGGCGACACGGCGTCATGGATACCGCATTCGGTCTTGTCCCAGCCGCGCCAGCGCCCCGAGCGCGGATCTTCGCCCGGGCGAACCTTTGACGTGCAGGGCGAGCAGCCGATCGACGGATAGCCCTGCGCCTCCAGCGGATGGCGCGGCAGATCGTGCGCCGCGAAATAGGCATCGAGATCCTCGCGCGTCCAGTTGGCGAGCGGGTTGAATTTCAGGCGGCCGGTGGTGCCGTCGAGCTCGAACCGCGGCAGGCCGGTCCGCGTCGCGGCTTGGAAGCCCTTGCGTCCAGTGATCGAGGTGTCGAAGTCGGCGAGCGCTTTTTCGAGCGGCTTGACCTTGCGGATTTCGCAGCAGCCGTCGGGATCGTAGGACCAGCGCAGCTCGGTCGCGTCTTTCTTCGCCAGATCGTCGGCATCGGGCGTCAGGTTGACGATATTGAGCCCTAGGCGCACCGCCAACTCGTCGCGGTACGCGAGCGTTTCGGGGAAATGCTTGCCGGTGTCGAGGAACAGCACCGGCATGTCGGGCGCTACCTGCGCGACAAGGTGCAGCAGGACGGCGCTTTCGGCGCCAAAACTGGAAACGATCGCCGTCTCGCCGAGCAATCCGGCGCCGATCACGCTCGCGACGACTTCGGCGGCGTCCTGCCCGCGGAACAAGTTGTTCAGGCGGATGACGTCGGCCTGGGTGAAGCGCGGCGCGACGTCGATGCGGTCGCGGGTGCGGTCTTCGCTTGCTCTGGGGAGAGAGTGTTTCACGTCAGCCATGCCTCAGCTTCCATATCGGCACCGCGCCGTCGGCGGCGGTCTGATAATGTTCGGGCCAGCGGCTCAGCGCCGCCTCGACATCGGCGGGGTTGAGCGCCTTTTCGGGCGCGAAGGTGTCGAATCCGCAGCGCTTCATATAAGCGATCTGGTCGACGAGGACGTCGCCCTGTGCGCGCAGTTCGCCGGTATAGCCCGCCTCGCGCAGGATACGCGCCGACGAATAGCCGCGGCCGTCGCGGAATTTCGGGAACGCAACCTCGATCAGCGCAAGCCGGTCGAGATGCGGGATCAGCGCGCGCGCGTCCTCGTCGGGTTCGAGCCGCACCGCGGTTGCGTTCGATTGCTGGAGGAAGGCGTCGAGGGTGACGCAGGGTTCCTCGCCGTCGCTATGCAGATGCTCAACCATAGATCGCCTCCTTGAAGGGGGCCATGCCGACGCGGCGGAAAGTGTCGACGAAGCGCTCGCCTTCGGTGCGTTCGGCGAGATATTTGTCGGTGACGCGTTCGATCGCGTCGACGATGCCGTCCTCGTCGAAGCCGGGGCCGGTGATCGTGCCGAGGCTGACGTCCTCCGCGCCCGATCCGCCGAGCAAAAGCTGGTAGTTTTCGGTGCCCTTACGGTCGACGCCAAGGATGCCGATGTGGCCGGCGTGGTGATGCCCGCACGCGTTGATGCAGCCCGAAATCTTGAGCTTGAGCTCGCCGAGTTCCTTCTGGCGGCCGAGGTCCGAGAAGCGTGTCGCGATCTTTTGCGCGACGGGGATCGAGCGCGCATTGGCGAGGCTGCAATAATCGAGGCCCGGGCAGGCGATGATGTCGCTGATCAGGTCGAGGTTCGGCGTCGCGAGCCCCGCAGCATCGAGCTCCTGCCAGATGGCGTAGAGATCGGCCTTGCGGACGTGCGGCAACACGATGTTCTGGGCGTGCGTGACGCGCAGTTCGTCGTGGCTGTATTTCTCGGCGAGGTCGGCCATCAGGTCGATCTGCGCCGAGCCGGCGTCGCCGGGAATGCCGCCGACGGGCTTCAGGCTGATGTTGACGATCGCATGGCCCGGCACCTTGTGCGCGGCGACATTCTGGTCGACCCATACGGCGAAGTCGGGATCACTGCGGTCGATCGCGTCAGGCGCCGATGCGTCGAGCGCGGGCAGCGCAAACTGCTTGGCGATACGGTCGAATTCCGCCTTGGGCGGGTCGATGCCCAACGACTTCACATGCGCCCATTCTTCCTCGACCTGGCGGCGATATTCGTCGGCGCCGAGTTCGTGGATCAGGATCTTGATCCGCGCCTTGTAGATATTGTCGCGGCGGCCGTAGCGGTTGTACACGCGCAGGCACGCCTCGGTGTAGCTGAGCATATCTTCGAGCGGCACGAAATCCTTTATCAGCGGCGCGATCATCGGCGTGCGGCCCATGCCGCCACCGACGTAGAAGGCGGCGCCGTGGACGCCGTCCTTCTCAATGATCTGGATGCCGATATCGTGCAGCCGCATCGCGGCGCGATCTTCTGCGGCGGCGATCACCGCAATCTTGAACTTGCGCGGCAAATAGCTGAATTCGGGGTGGAAGCTCGACCATTGGCGGAGCAATTCGGCCCACGGGCGCGGATCGGTGATCTCGTCGGCAGCGGCGCCCGCCCATTGGTCCGAGCTGATGTTGCGGATGCAATTGCCGCTGGTCTGGATGGCGTGCATCTCGACCGAGGCCAGATCCTCGAGGATCGCGGGCGCGTCCTCCAGTTTGATCCAGTTATACTGGATATTCTGGCGGGTGGTGAAATGGCCGTAATCGCGGTCATATTTGCGCGCGATATGCGCGAGCATCCGCATCTGGCGGCTGTCGAGCGTGCCATAGGGCACCGCGACGCGCAGCATATAGGCGTGGAGCTGGAGGTAGAGGCCGTTCATCAGGCGCAGCGGCTTGAACTGGTCCTCGGTGATTTCACCGGCGAGGCGGCGCTTCACCTGATCGCTGAACTCGGCGACGCGGGCGGCGACCATCGCATGGTCATATTCGTCATATTTATACATGTCAGATCACCCAGTCGCCGGCCGCGGGATCGGCGGGTTTCAGTGTCAGGTCGGGACGCACAGTGGGGCCGAGCGCGCGGATGCGGTCCTTGATATGCGCGGGGCGCGGGCCATCGGCGGTTTGCTCTCCGGCGATGATATAGGGCGCATTGACGCGGCGCGCGGCTTCTTCGACGGCAAGGATCGCTTCGCCAGCTTCGCCGACATCGGCGGCGTCCTCGATGTGCAGCGACCAGTCGGTGCCAGTCCACCAAGTCACGAAGCCCGTTTTCAGGTCGTTGCCGGTCAACAGTTTCATGCAAAATTCCCCATAATTTCGGTGATGCCCGGAGCGCCCAGGCAATCCAGCGCATCGGCCCGCGCGGCGACCTTGCCGACGACGATCAGCGCCGGACTCGCGACCTTTTCGCGCACGACGAGGTCGCCAAGGTCGGTGAGCAAGGTGCGGAGTACGCGCGCATCCTTGGTGGTACCGCGCTCGATTACCGCGACGGGCAGGTCGGGCGACACGCCGTCGGCGATGAGCTTGTCGGCGATGGCGTTGGCGCTCGCGAGGCCCATGTAGATGACGAGGGTGCGGCCATGCCCCGCAAGCCCCGACCAGTCCTGGTCGCTCAAATCCTTGCACTGGCCCGCAACAAAGCTGACCGCGCTGGCGTCTTCGCGGTGGGTGAGGGGGAGGCCCGCCTGCGCGGCGCAGCCCGCGGCGGCGGTGATGCCGGGGACGACTTCACAGGCAATGCCCGCTTCGCGCGCGGCGTCGAGTTCTTCGCCGCCCCTTCCGAATATGAACGGATCGCCGCCCTTGAGTCGCACGACCTGCTTGCCCGCCAGCGTCTCGCGGACGAGCAGTGCGTTGATCAGCTCTTGCTTCATCGTGTGGCGGCTGCGCTGCTTGGCGACCGAGATGCGTTCGACATGCGGCGGGATCAGCGCAAGCACGCCTTCGCCGACCAGCCCGTCATGAACGACCAGATCCGCGCTCGCCAGCAGCCGCGCGGCGCGCAGCGTCAGCAGATCGGGGTCACCCGGACCGGCGCCGACGAGCCAGAGTTTGCCAGCAGAGGGGAGAGTCTTTTCCATGCTGGCGAAGATGGTTCACGTACCCGGAAAGCGCAAAGCAGGCTTTGTTGACGGGGGTGTAGGTAAAATTGCCCCAAGGCTTCGTCGCCCCGGACTTGATCCGGGGTCCATGGCTTCGCTGCTGGATTGGACCCCGGATCAAGTCCGGGGTGACGAGGGCCATTCAGAGATATTTCTTCGTCACAAGCTGCGACCCTTCAGGATCGCGCAATCCCACGCCGATCGATGCACGCATGGTATCGCTTTCGGACGACGCGACGGGATAGGCGCAATAGTCCGCTGCGTAGAAGGCGCTCGGGCGATGGTTGCCCGACAGGCCGATGCCCCCAAAAGGCGCTGCGGACGAGGCGCCGTTGGTCGGGCGGTTCCAGTTGATCACCCCAGCGCGCGCATTGGCCCAGAACTGGTCGTACAGCTGCGGCGTTCCGCCGATCAGCGAGGCCGAAAGGCCGAACGCGGTATTGTTCGCCTCGGCAATCGCCGCCTCGAAACTGTCGACGCGGATCACTTGCAGCAAAGGCCCGAACAATTCGATGTCGGGGCGTTCGGGCATGCCCGTCACGTCGATGATGCCGGGGGTGAGGAACGGGCGCCCGGCGATCGGCCGCGTCATGTGACGGATCACCTGGCCACCGTTCGACATCAGGATCAGGAAGCTTTCGGTCAGATGGTCGGCGGCCTCATTGTCGATAACCGGCCCCATGTAAGGCGCGGGGTCGGCGTGCGGGTGATCGACGATCAAGCGGCTCGCGAGTGTCTTGACCTCTTCGAGCAGCGCGTCGGCCAGACTGTCGCGTACAATCAGCCGCCGCGCGTTGCTGCACCGTTGCCCGGCGCTGAGGAAGGCCGACTGAACGACAAGAATCGCCGCCGTGCGGATGTCGGCGGTGTCCCACACGACGATCGGATTGTTGCCGCCCATTTCGAGCGCGAGCATCTTGCCCGGCTGGTCGGCGAACTGGCGGTTGAGCGCGAGTCCGGTGCGCGCCGAGCCGGTGAACAGCAGCCCGTCGATGCCTGCGTGTCCAGCGAGCGCCTTGCCGGTGTCGGGGCCGCCGACAATCAGCCGCAGTACCTCGGGTGGCACCCCGGCGCTGTGAAAAAGCTCGACCAGCTTGGCGCCGACCGCAGGGGTCTTTTCCGATGGTTTGAACAGCACCGAATTGCCCGCGATCAGCGCCGGGACGATATGGCCGTTCGGCAGATGCGCGGGGAAATTATAGGGACCGAGCACCGCGAGCGCGCCATGCGGTTTGTGGCGTACCGCATTGCGCAGCCCCATCGCGCCCTCGATCCGCCGATTGGGGGTGCGCTCGGCATAGGCGGTGACCGAAATATTGACCTTGTTCACCACCGATTCGACTTCGGTTCGAGCTTCCCAGAGCGGTTTTCCGGTTTCGCGCGCGATCAGGTCGGCGAGCGCTTCACCCTCCGCCTTCACCCGGTCGGCGAAGCGGCGCAGCGTTTCGGTGCGGAAGGCAACGGGCTTGGCGGCCCATGCAGGCCAAGCCGCGCGCGCGGTCGCGACTTCATCATCGACGTTGCTGACCGCGCCGCGCCACAGTTCTTCACCGGTTGCGGGTTCGAAGGAAAGCAGGGCATCGCTCATGGTCACCCCGCTCTTATCGGCGAAAGCGGGTGGCGGCAACCTGTGCGGCGCGATGGTACGACGGATCGCTTGCGCCGCGCGGTCTGGTTGGCGATAGACACGGACGACTCCCGCGGACGGCACGCCAGGGACATCAGCCAAGGGGACGAGCCATATTGGCCAAGCACGACGCAAAGCAGGACGGGCGCCGCGACTGGTCGGACCAATATTGGTGGTCGGGCGACGGCGTGCGACTGCACGCGCGCATCTATGCCGGGCCTGAAGCGGCAGAGAGCGCGCCGCCGGTGCTGTGCATGCCGGGGCTGGCGCGGAATGCGCGGGATTTCGAAATGCTGGCGCCGCACGTTGCGCAGCACCGCAAGGCGATCGTGATCGAATTTCGTGGGCGCGGCGAGAGCGCCTATGCCAAGGACCCGATGACCTATATCCCGCTCACCTATGTTCAGGATGTCGTCGCGCTGCTCGACGAACTGGGCATTGATCGGTTTGCAACGATCGGTACGTCGCTCGGCGGCCTGGTGTCGATGCTGATGGCGGCGACGCTGCCCGGGCGGTTGGTCGGCGCGGTGCTGAACGACGTCGGCCCCGAATTAGAGACCGCGGGGCTTGACCGGATCCGCGACTATATCGGCGCCGGGGGCAGCCAGCCGACATGGATGCACGCGGCGCGCGCCTTTGCCGAACTGAACGGTGCGATTTACCCGCACTATGGCGTTCACGACTGGTTGCGGCTGACCAAGCGCACCCACCGCCTGACCCCCGAAGGCCGCATCGTTACCGATTATGACAAGCAGATCGCGGCGCCGCTGCGCGCGCCGGGCGGGGAGGGCGCGTTCGACCTGTGGCCCGTGTATCACGCGCTGGGCGATGTGCCGCTGTTGATCCTGCGCGGCGAATTGTCCGACATATTGGCGCGATCGGCGGGAGAGAAGATGGTCGCCGCGCTGCCGCAGGCGCGCTTTGTCGAGGTTCCGGGGGTCGGTCATGCGCCGACGATGGACGAACCCGAAGCTCTCGCTGCGATCGACGCCTGGCTGAGCGACTTGCCCGCCGCGTGATCGGCGCGAATACGCCTCTGCGCCTGTTGCACCTTCATTCCAGTTTTTCGCTGGGCGGAAAGGAGGCGCGCGCCGTCCGCCTGATGAACCTGATGGGGCCGCGCGCGCGGCACACGATCCTGTCGGCCGTCCCCGACGCGCTCGGCGCCCGCGATGCGATCGATCCCGCCATCGATGTCGAATTTCCGGACGATAGGGCGCCGCCGCTGCATGGCAAGCCGGGGCTGGCGCGGTACCGCGACCTGGCGCGCTTCATGCAGCAATTCGACCTTGTGCTCAGCTATAATTGGGGTTCGATGGACGGGGTGATGGCGCACCGGATTTTCGCGCCGTTTCGCGACCTGCCGCCGCTCATCCACCATGAGGATGGGTTCAACGAGGATGAAAGCGTCCGGCGCCACTGGAAACGCAACAGTTTCCGGCGCCTCGCGCTCCCGACCGCCGAGGCGTTGGTCGTGCCGTCCGAACTGCTGCAGCACATTGCCGCCGACGAATGGCGCGCGCGGCGGCGTACCGTGTTGATCCGCAACGGCATCGACGTCGCGGTCTATGCGGGCGCCCCCGCGATGCCGATTCCGGGGCTCGACAAAGGCGAAGAAGGGGTGGTGATCGGTACCGTTGCGGGGCTCCGCAAGGTTAAGAATCTGACCCGGCTCGTCCAGCTAACGGCGCATCTTCGTGGCGACGCGCGGCTCGTGATCGTCGGCGAAGGGCCGGAACGCGTTGCGATCGCGGCCGAAGCCATGGCTTGTGGATGGGGCGATGATCTCGTCCTCCCGGGCTTCATGCCCACGCCCCATCGCTGGATCGGCCATTTCGACATCCTCGCGCTGACCTCGCTCAGCGAACAGGCGCCGATCGCCGTCATCGAGGCGATGGCCGCCGGGCTTCCGGTGGCGAGCTTCGACGTCGGCGACGTACGTGCGATGGTGGCGCCGGAAAACCTGCCTTTCATCACATCGGACGAGGCTGCCTTTCGCAAAGGGATCGAGCAGCTTGCATCCGATGCCGCGCTGCGCCGCCGGATCGGCGAGGCGAACCGGCGCGTCGCTGCCGACCGTTTCGACGAATCAATCATGGTCGCTGCCTATGAAAAGCTCTATGGTCGGGCGCTGGGCGGACGCCGCCTCTTTGGTGGCTGAACCACCGCGGAACCATTGACTTTCGCCGCGCGCTTCCGCTTACGGAACCGGCACGGGGACCGGCCCAAAACACGGCGGCCGGTGGAGAGAAAGAGATATAAAATGTTCAAAGGATTGAAGCCCATCCTTTACGGCGGACGCGAAGTCTGGCCGTTGGTCGAGGGCGGCAAGGGCGTGTCGGCGACCAACCATATGTCGAGCGGCGCGTGGGCGGCGGCGGGCGGCATCGGCACCGTGTCGGCAGTCAACGCCGACAGCTACGACGCCGAGGGCAAGATTGTGCCGCAGGTGTACAAGTCGCTCACCCGCAAGGAACGCCACGAAGAACTGATCCATTACGGCATCGAAGGCGCGGTCGCGCAGGTCGAACGCGCTTATGAAATCGCGGACGGGAAGGGCGCGATCAACATCAACGTGCTTTGGGAAATGGGCGGCGCACAGCAAATCCTGGAAGGCGTGCTGGCGCGTACCCAAGGGAAGATCGCCGGGGTCACCTGCGGCGCCGGGATGCCGTACAAGCTCAGCGAAATAGCCGAGCGCCACAATGTCCTGTATCTGCCGATCATCAGCTCGGCGCGCGCTTTCCGCGCGCTGTGGAAGCGCGCCTATCACAAGGTACCGCAGCTGTTGGGCGCGGTGGTCTATGAAGACCCTTGGCTCGCTGGCGGCCACAACGGTCTGTCGAACGCCGAGGACCCCTTGGTGCCGCAGGATCCGTACCCGCGCGTGAAGGCGCTGCGTGACGTCATGAAGGCAGAAGGGATCGCCGACAGCGTGCCGATCGTGATGGCGGGCGGCGTCTGGTATCTGCGCGACTGGAACGACTGGATCGACAATCCCGAGCTGGGCCAGATCGTTTTCCAATATGGCACGCGCCCGCTGTTGACCGAAGAAAGCCCGATCCCACAGGCGTGGAAGGATCGCCTCCGCACCCTCGACGACGGCGACGTGCTGCTCCACCGCTTCTCGCCGACCGGATTTTATTCGAGCGCGGTGCGCACGCCCTTCCTGCGCGACCTCGAAGCGCGCTCGGAGCGCCAGATTCCTTACTCGAAGCAGGAAGCGGGGGACCATATCGTCCAGCTCGACGTCGGGGTGAAGGGCAAGAATTTCTGGGTCACCCCGCACGACCGCGCCCGCGCGCGCGATTGGGCGGCGGAGGGCTATACCGAGGCGCTCAAGACGCCCGATAACACGGTGGTTTTCGTCACCGAAGCCGACAAGGCGGTGATCCGCAAGGATCAGACCGACTGCATGGGCTGCCTGTCGCATTGCGGTTTTTCGTCGTGGAAGGATCATGACGACTACACCACCGGCTACCTCGCCGACCCGCGCAGCTTTTGTATCCAGAAGACGTTGCAGGACATCGCGCATGGCGGCGATCCCGAACAGAATCTGATGTTCGCGGGCCATGCCGCGTTCAATTTCAAGACCGATCCCTTTTATTCGAACAACTTCACCCCGACGGTGAAGCAGCTGGTGGATCGGATTTTGACGGGGGATTAAAGAGCGTCGCCCCCGCAGAGGCGGGGGCCGCTGGAGATGTTGCGCAAGGCCGATTGCGACCGCGCCCAGTGGCACGTGACTCTGGTCGCATTTCCGCGGGGGCGACGGGTTGCTAAGCCCATCCCTCCAGCACCTGATCCTGCGGGCGATGTCCGTCGCACCAGGCGCGGATGTTCGCGATGACTTTTTCACCCGATGCCTCGCGCCCCTCGATCGTGGCCGAGCCGAGGTGCGGGAGCAGCACCACGTTGTCGAGCGCGAGCAGCGCGGGGTCGACCGCGGGTTCGTGCGTGTACACATCGAGTCCGGCGCCGGCGATGCGCCCGGTCTGGAGCGCAGCGATCAGCGCCTTTTCGTCGACGATCTCGCCGCGCGCGGTGTTGATCAGATAGGCGGTGGGTTTCATCGACCCGATCCGCGCTGCACTCACCATCTCGTGCGTTTCGGCGGTGTGCGGGCAGTGGATCGTCACGACATCGCTGATCCGCAGCAGCGTGTCGACGCTGGCATGATAGCTGGCGCCCAATTCCTCCTCGATTGCTTCGGGCAAGCGGCGGCGGTTGTGGTAGTGGATCGACAGCCCGAACGCCCGCGCGCGGCGGGCGACGGCCAGCCCGATGCGCCCCATGCCGATGATGCCGAGCAATTTGCCGCCGACGCGGTGGCCCAGCATCGCGCTCGGCGCCCAGCCGGCCCATTGGCCCGAGCGCATCAGTTTCTCGCCTTCCGCCAATCGCCGCGGCACCGACAGGATCAGCGCCATCGTCATGTCGGCGGTATCCTCGGTAAACACGCCCGGCGTATTCGAAACCATGATGCCTTTGGCGCGCGCCGCCGCGAGGTCGATATGATCGACCCCGGCGCCGAAATTGGCGATCAGCTTGAGCCGGTCGCCCGCTGCCGCGATGACATCGGCGTCGATTTCGTCGGTTACGGTCGGGACGAACACATCGCAGTCGGCGACCGCCGCCTTCAACTCGTCCTTGGTAAAGGCGTGGTCGTGCGCCGACAGCGCGACGTCGAACAATTCGGCCATGCGCGCCTCGACATGCGGCATCAGTTGGCGGGTGACGATGACGCGTGGGCGTTTCGGGCGGGATGAATCGGGCATGGGGGCCGATAGAGCGCGCCGGGACGCCACGGTCAAGGGTGCGAACGCAGAGAGAAGCTTGAAAAGGCTGGGGATGAACGCAGCCTTTTGCGCGGCGAGCGGTTGAATATCGGGTCCGAGTTTGACAAGGCAGAATGATGACCAGCCGCCTGATATTCGCAACCGCCGCGCTGCTCGCCGTCGTAGGACCGGCCGCGGCGCAGTCCGATCCCGTATTGCCCTACTGGGCGTCGATCAGCGTCGATGAGGCGCGGATGCGCAAGGGGCCGTCGCCCGACGTTCCGGTGATCTGGGAATATCGGCGCAAGGATTTGCCGGTCAAGGTCGTCGCGCGGCACGAGACATGGCGCAAGATCGAAGACCCCGACGGAACGCAGGGCTGGATGGCGGCCCGGCTGCTCAGCCGCACGCGGACCGCGATCGTGACCGGGGATATTCGCCCGATGCGCGAACAGGCCAGCGCTTCGGCCGCAATCGCCTATCGCGCCGAACCGGGTGTTGTCGGGCGGATCACCGAATGCAACGCTGGCTGGTGCCTGTTCGACGTCAAGGGCCGCAAGGGCTGGATCCAGACCGATCATATCTGGGGCGATTGATCGCCTGTATGGAAAAGGGCCGGACGGTTTCCCGCCCGACCTTTCCTTGGCTGTCGGCTGATGCCGTTAGCGGTTAGCGCCACCGGAAATGGTTGCGGTAAACCTTGATCACCCGACCGTTGCGCTCGTTGACGAGCAGCAGGTCATTATAGTGACGCACATAGGTCAGGTTGCGACCGGCGCGCGGCACGCCCCAGCGGCTATCCCACGCCGGGCGATAGGCCGGTGCGTAATAGTTCGGTCGGATCGTCGCGCCGACCGCGAACTGCTGGTAGCGGAAGGGCGCGCGGTAATTCTGGTAGCGCGTGTCGCGGCGCCAGTCGCGCTTGCTGTCGCGCAGGTCCTGACGGGCGTCGCGCAGCTCGCGGCGTTCTTCGCGAATGTCGCCACGGTCGCCATAGCGCTGCGCCTGACGCAGTTCGCGCTGCTCTTCGCGCACGTCGCGTCGGTCTTCGCGGATTTCGCGGGTCTGCGCCTGCGCGGCGGCAGGTACCATTATGGCGGCGATCAGGCCGACGGTCAGAAACTTGGTCTTCATAGGTCTATCCTTTCAATCCGTCAGGGGGAGGGGACTGCCCGATGACAAGGATAGATTTACGAGAGTCGATTTGAATTGTTCCGGAACGGCGCGTTTATTTTCAGGACATTAGTGTCGCAATTTGTCGCGATGATGCGGTGGGGCGGGCGTAGGGTACGACCAAGTAACGCAACCTTTGGCGCCGTCATTGCGAGCGCAGCGAAGTAATCCAGAGCGGCTTGTCACGCTCTGGATTGCTTCGCTGCGCTCGCAATGACGGAAGTGGCGGCTAGACCAGCTCGACCGCGACCGCCGTTGCCTCGCCGCCGCCGATGCACAGGCTCGCGATACCGCGCGTCTTGCCGTGGCGTTGGAGTGCTGCGATCAGCGTCGTGATGATGCGCGTGCCGCTGGCGCCGATCGGGTGGCCGAGCGCGGTTGCGCCGCCGTGGACGTTGATCTTTTCGTGCGGAATGCCGAGGTCGTGCATCGCGAACATCGCGACGCAGGCAAAGGCTTCGTTGACTTCGAACAGGTCGACGTCGCCGATCGTCCAGCCAGCCTTGGCCAGCACCTTATTGATCGCGCCGACGGGGGCGATGGTGAAATCCTTCGGTTCCTGCGCGTGCGCAGCGTGCGCGACGAGGCGCGCGACGGGCTTCGCGCCCTTGGCGTCCGCGACCGACTGGCGCGTCAGCACCACCGCAGCGGCGCCATCCGAAATCGAGCTGCTGGTCGCCGCGGTGATCGTGCCATCCTTGGCAAAGGCGGGCTTCAGGGTCGGGATCTTGTCGGGCATCGCCTTGCCGGGGGCTTCGTCGGTATCGACGATGGTGTCGCCCTTGCGGCCCGCGATCGTCACCGGCGCGATTTCTGCGGCGAAGGCGCCGTCGGTGATTGCGGCCTTGGCGCGGCTCAGCGATGCGAGCGTATAGTCATCCTGCGCCTGGCGGCTCAGCTGGTAGGCGTCGGCGGTGTCCTGCGCGAAAGTCCCCATCGCGCGGCCCGCTTCATAGGCATCTTCCAGCCCGTCGAGGAACATATGGTCATAGGCGGTGTCATGACCGATGCGCGCGCCGCCGCGGTGCTTCTTGAGCAGATAGGGCGCGTTGGTCATCGATTCCATGCCGCCCGCAACAATCAAATCGACGCTGCCCGCGGCAAGCGCTTCGGCGCCCATGATCACCGTCTGCATGCCCGACCCGCAGACCTTGTTGACCGTGGTCGCCTGCACCGACTTGGGCAGGCCCGCCTTGATCGCCGCTTGGCGCGCTGGCGCCTGGCCGAGCCCGGCGGGCAGCACGCAGCCCATATAGATGCGCTCGATGTCGTCACCCGCGACGCCCGCGCGCTCGACCGCCGCCTTGACCGCGGTCGCGCCCAGGTCGGTTGCGCTTGCGTCCGACAGGCTGCCCTGCATGCTCCCCATCGGAGTGCGGGCATAGGACAGGAAGACGACGGGATCGGTGGCGGCCATGGGACAAGACTCCGTAAGGGAAAACAGGATCGGCGGCCCGATTAGCGGAAATGCTGCAACTGCGAAAGGGGGTGATATAGCGTACGGCTTTTGTCGAGAGGGGGCGACCCACCCGCGCGGCGCGGGTTCAAAGTTCAGTAAAGTTCAGCCCAACGACGAGCCCTGCGGCCTTGCTATCCGCCGTGGAATCGCGTGCCTGAGCCGGCGTGACGTCATTGCTCTGCCATGTTCAAGCATAGCGAAATATAATAGGAAAGCGGCTTCTTTGCCCGAGGGCGTCGAGCGCAAGGACAGTATTTCAACCGTCCAGCCACTCGCAGATAATTTCTCCCCGATGCCCCTCCGGCGCGAGCGCGCGCCGCATGGCTTCCAGCAGCGGCGGCAACGCCTGCGTGAAGGCATAGGGCGGGTTGACGATGAAAAGGCCCGCGCCGTTATAGATGTCGGACTGATCGCGATCGTACAGCCAATGCTCGACCACCAGAAACTTCGGGATCCCGAGATTTCGCAACTGCTGCTTCCACCGCCGATGCGTTTCGCGGTCCTTCAGCGGAAACCAGATCACCGTGACGCCATGCGCCCATTTGCGATGCGCGGCGGCGAGGGTCGATGTGATGCGCGCGCGTTCGTCGGTCTGCTCATAGGGCGGATCGACCACCACCACGCCGCGCGGGGTGCGTGTCGGCAGCAGCGCCAGCCAAAGCTCGTAGGCGTCGCGTTGATGCACCGCGGCGGATGTGCCGCGCATCGCGCCGCGCAGGGTGTAAGCATCATTGGGATGCTTTTCGTTGAGGATCAGAAAATCCTGCGGCCGCAGAAGCTGCGCCAGAACCTGCGGCGAGCCGGGGTAGAGACGCGGCTCCGCCCCGGCATTCACCGCCCGCACGGCGGCGCGATAGTCGTCCAATAAGGGATTGTCGTCGGCAAAGGCGCGCAGCACGCCCTGGGTGGCTTCGCCGGTCCGCTGGGCCTCCTCGCTGCCCAAGTCATACAGGCCGCAACCAGCATGGGTGTCGATCAGGGTCAACGGCCCTTCTTTGAGTTGCAAGGCCCGCACGAGCGCGATCAGCAGGCCGTGCTTTACGACATCGGCGCTATTGCCAGCATGAAAGGAATGACGATAATTCATGGCAATTCAAAATCCCGGCGATCTGCCTTCTTGCGGACGGCCGGGCGCAGCAGCCGGGCGCGAGGCGGTGAAAGCAATCAATCCGGTGCCCGTATAGCGTCGGGCGGAAAGCTTCAAAGCTTTCTGCGCAACGCTTGGCCCCACGATGACAATCGTCGCCAGAGGCGGAGATGTCGCGAACGCGGGTTTCAACTTGCAACGCACCGCGCGTCATGGTGAAGTCGTGCAAATCGAAACAGGGGAGACAGGTCATGGCCACCGCCATCAAGCAGGATATCACCGGCGAAACCGCACGGATGCACAAGATACTCGAGGCGCAGAAGGCGAGCTTTACCGCAGCGATGCCCGAAAGCCTGAGCGTCCGTACCGATCGTATCGACCGCGCGATCGCCTTGCTCGTCGACAATGCCGAGGATTTCGCCAAGGCGGTCAGCGAGGATTTCGGGCATCGCAGCCGCGAACAGACGCTGATGACCGACATCATGCCCTCGGTAAGCGCGCTCAAGCATGCGAAGAAGCATATTGCCGCCTGGTCGAAGGGCGAAAAACGGAAGCCCACCTTCCCGCTCGGCCTGCTCGGCGCGAAGGCGGAGGTCGTCTATCAGCCCAAGGGCGTCGTCGGCGTTGTCGCGCCGTGGAATTTTCCTGTCGGCATGGTGTTCGTACCGATGGCGGGCATCCTGGCCGCGGGCAACCGCGCGATGATCAAGCCGAGCGAGTTCACCGAGAATGTCTCGGCGCTGATCGCGCGGCTGGTGCCCGAATATTTCGATGAGACCGAAATGGCCGTGTTTACGGGCGATGCCGATGTCGGGGTCGCTTTTTCGAAGCTCGCGTTCGACCATCTGATCTTTACCGGCGCGACGAGCGTCGGGCGCCACATCATGCGCGCCGCGGCGGACAATCTGGTGCCGGTGACGCTCGAACTCGGCGGCAAGTCGCCGACCTTTATCGGGCGCAGCGCCAACAAGGATCTGGTCGGGCAGCGCGTGGCGCTTGGCAAGATGATGAACGCAGGGCAAATCTGTCTCGCTCCCGATTATCTGTTGGTGGCGGAGGATCAGGAGGGCGAAGTCATCGACAGCGTCACCAAGGGCGCGACCGCGCTTTATCCGACGCTCCTCGCCAATGACGACTATACGTCGGTGGTGAACGGCCGCAATTACGACCGGCTGCAATCCTATCTGGCCGATGCGCGCGAAAAGGGCGCCGAGGTGATCGAGGTCAATCCGGCGGGCGAGGATTTCGCGAGTGCCAATGGCCACAAGATGCCGCTCCACATCGTCCGCAATCCGACCGACGACATGAAGGTGATGCAGGAGGAAATCTTTGGCCCGATCCTGCCGGTCAAGACGTACAAGAATATCGACGAGGCGATCGACTATGTGAACGCGAACGACCGCCCGCTCGGCCTCTATTATTTCGGGCAGGACAAGAGCGAGGAGGATCGCGTGCTGACGCGGACGATCTCGGGCGGGGTGACGGTCAACGACGTGCTGTTCCACAATGCGATGGAGGATCTGCCGTTCGGCGGGGTCGGGCCGTCGGGGATGGGCAATTATCACGGCGTCGACGGCTTCCGCACCTTCAGCCATTCGCGCGCCGTGTATCGTCAGCCGAAGCTGGATGTAGCGGGCTTAGCGGGCTTCAAGCCGCCCTATGGCAAGGCGACGGCGAAGACGTTGGCCAAGGAATTGAAGAAATAGGTAAACCACAGCGACAAAATCACCATAGCCCTGAGCCTGTCGAAGGGCGCCTCTCGGATAGGCGCCCTTCGACAGGCTCAGGGCTACGGTCTTTGCCTAAGCGGCGACCTCAATCCGCCCCGGCGATCTTGATATCCTTGCCCAGCAACGTCTTCACATACACCCGCTGCACCAGCACATAGACCACGACCGTCAGCGGCGCCGCGAGCAGCACGCCGAGGAAACCGAACAGCACCCCCGCCGCGACCACCGCGAACAGCAGCACCGCGGGCGGCACGTCGACCGCCTGTTTCTGGATCATCGGTTGCAGGAAATTGCCCTGCAACTGCTGGATCACCAAGAACAGCACCAGTGTCCACAGCGCGGTCGCGGGCGATACGGTGAAGGCGAGCAGCACCGCGGGGATCCCCGCGATGATCGGCCCGATCATCGGGATGACGTCGAGCAGGCCGGCGATCAGGCCGAGCCCGCCTGCGGCCGGAACGCCAAGCAGCGCCAGCCCTGCCCAGGTCAGCGCCGCGACGACCAGCGACGACACCGCTTGCCCGACCATCCAGCCCTTCAGCCCGCGCCCGGCATCGTCGAGCGCCAGCGCGGCGGTTGCTTCGGCCTTGGCGGGCATCAGCAGCAACAGGCCGCGGCGGTAGGTGGCGGGATCGCTGGCGAGGAAGATCGCCGCGACCAGCACCAGCACGAAATCGGCGATGCCGCTGCCTGCGGCCAGCGCATAGCCGCCCGCTTGCGACACGAGCTGCGAGATGTCGTTGCCGCCGACTTCGGCGAGTTCGCGTACGCGCTCGCCGAGGCCATAGCGGTCGAGGAAGGCCTCCACCCCTTGCAAGGCGCGCGGAACCTGCTGGCGGATCGTATCGACCTCGTTCGCGAGCTGCGATCCGAACAGCACGAAGGCGCCGGCAAAGACCGCGATGATCCCGGCCACCGATCCGGCCAGCGCGAAACCGCGCTTCATGCCGGTCCGACGCACGAGCCAGCTGGCGATGGCGTCAAAGATCGCGCCCAGCACGATCGCGGCGAACACCAGCATGAAAAAGCGGGTGAGGGTGATCGCCAGCCACGCGACCCCGATGATCGCAATGACGATCAGCGCCGTCATCGCGATCTTGCCGGGGCCGAAAGGCGCGGCGGCGGCTGGCTGCGCGCGGGCGGGCTTGGCGGGGGCGGGGCGTGATGGCGATGCAGCGGGGGCTGGCTTGCTCTTGTCGGTCATTCCACCGTCTTATGCACGATGCCGCTTATCCACTAGACTAAAACCACCTTTCTGTGGCAACGGCACCTCCGCATCGGTCGTCCGGCGGGAATCAGTCCCGGCGCGGGCGCCGTCCACGGGCCCCTGTGGTGAAATTGGTAGACGCGCCGCACTCAAAATCGCGTTTAGCCTAAAAATCTAAGCCAAAAACCCTGTAAAACCAACAGTTTGAGTAAGGACGAGGTTTCCAAAAAGACTTACACAAGTCTTACACACTTTGGGGACTTCGTAATGCCAGTTGAAACCCACGAGCTAATGGATGGTGCGCTCCACGTTTATCGGCGTGAGGGTAGCCGCTACTGGCAATGCGCCACCTATCTGGGAAGTCGCAACCATCGCCAGACGACCAAGGAAACGAGCCTTGCCGCTGCAAAGGATTTTGCCCGCGATTGGTATATGGAGCGATGCGTCGAGGATCGCCAACGCCGACGCGGTGGCGTTTCCTTGCTGGACGTTCCCGTCCAGAATCTTATCGCCGGACCCGGCGCGCCGACCGATGGGCGGCGTAGGCGAACGCCAACTGGCCCCAGTTTCGAGGATGCCGCCAAAGCGTTCACCAGCGAGTTCGAGGTCATCACGATGGGCGAGCGTAATGCAGGATATGTGGCGTCGAAGTCCGACATAATCCGCGTCCATCTGTTGCCGTTCTTTGGTAACACGGCTCTGGAGGACATTACCGCTGGCAAAGTGCAGGAGTATCGGGCGCACCGTCAAACATCGCGGCTCGATCCAAAGACCGGCAAACCGAAGAAGCCTGCCCGTGCCACCCTACATCACGAAATCGTCACGCTCCGTCAGGTGTTGAAAACCGCCAACCGTAAGGGCTGGATCGCGGCAATCCCGGATATGTCAGCGCCCTACAAGACTTCCGGCAAGCTGGAGCATCGCGCCTGGTTCTCGCCCGAGGAATACAAGATGCTCTACGAGGCGACGCGCGAGCGGGCGAAGAATCCGCCCAAGCCGCGCTGGCGCGAAGTCTGCGAGACCTTTCACGATTATGTCCTGTTCATGGGGAATACGGGGCTGCGTCCCGATGAGGCCTCGCGGCTTGAGCTGCGGGACGTCAAGATCGTGAACGACGAATCGACCGGTGAGCGCATCCTGGAGATTGAGGTTCGCGGCAAGCGCGGCGTTGGTTTCTGCAAGTCAATGCCCGGTGCGATCCTGCCCTTTGAGCGTGTTCGCAAGCGCAAACAGCTCAAACTGACCGACAAGGTTTTCGGGAAGTCGCCGCGCGAATTGATGAACACTGTCTTAGATGAGCTGAATCTGAAATTCGACCGGGATGGTCACGTCCGCACCTGTTACAGCCTGCGGCATACCTATATTTGCCTTCGCTTGCTCGAAGGTGCAGATATTTATCAAGTTGCGAAGAACTGCCGCACGAGTGTCGAAATGATTGAGAAATATTACGGGCGGCATTTGAAGAACAACATTGACGCCTCGGCTGTCAATGTTCGCAAAGCGCGACCAAAGCCAGTCGCCGCTGGTAAGAAGGCTGCGAAGTCAACGAAATAAGCTACATAGTTCGCTTTTCACGTTGCACATTTTGATCTCGTCGCTATAGGCGTGTCGCAACGCGGGCGTGGTGGAATTGGTAGACGCGCGGGATTCAAAATCCCGTTCCGCAAGGAGTGTGGGTTCGATTCCCACCGCCCGCACCATCCATGATAGCAGGCTCCGAAAGCACACCGCACGGTGGGCAGGAGCCTGCATCAGCGGACGCCCAAGGGTCGCACGATCCGCGCTCCGCTGTGCGAAATGACAATCGAACGACATTGTCATGCTGGCCCTAGGAATTCCGGACGGGATTCGGCCATCGCCCAAACCTATGTTCGCTGGGCTTATGCCATCTTTTCGTCTCACTAGCTGGAACCAAGGACCAACAGTGCTTTCGACGCTGTCTTACCGGTTTGAAACGCGCGCGCGAAGGGAACTTATTCGACAGGCCTGATCGTCCAACGTGCTTGTGTCATCTGAGAAAGATTGACATCAGCCGAATCATCATTATTCTCACTGCAAATAGTGAGGATAATGATGATTCGGTATTCCATATTCGATATTGCCGCCAAAAGGGCGACCCTAGCGGGCAGCGCAATGGGGCGGCAGATGCTTGCCAGCCTTATCGGCGAAACCCAGCCAGTAACCGCGCCGGTTGTTGCCTATCTCGATTTCGCAGGCGTTGACATCGCCACTGGCTCGTTTTTGCGTGAGGCCGTCCTCGGCTTCCGTGACTTCGGTCGCAATGCCATTGGGATGCTTTATCCGGTCGTGGCGAACGCAAACGCAACCATAGAGGAAGAGCTTTCCGTATATCTTAAGGATCGCAATGACGCGATCTGGGCGTGTTCGCTGAGCGACGCGGGGAACGCTTCGCAGCCGCATATTCTTGGCGAACTGGATGCAGCACAACAGTCCACCATGAAGCTCATTGCCCAGCATCACCGTATCTCGGCACCGGAACTGGCGAAGCTCCGCCCCGACGAGGGAATAGGGACAACCGCATGGAATAACCGGCTTGCAACGCTCACCGCCAAGGGCATTTTGATGGAATTCAAGAGCGGTAAGACCAAGACGTTTGCGCCTGTGATGGAGGCGATTTGATGGGCGTCGATTTCATCCGCGAACAGTCTGGCAAACCGTGGCGCAAGCGCTGGGACAAAGGATTGGACCGCCTAACATCACCTGGCCTGTTCGACGTTCAATTCACCAATCGACAGCGCATTGTGACCGCCGACCTTAGCGGCGGATCGACTTTGAAGGTTGGCGACCAAGTGGTTGTGCAATGCAACGGTCAGGCGGTCATTGTGTGCAGCGGCCACCGGCAGGTGGGCGCAATTCAGGGGATTTCGGCTGATGTTCGCGCCGCCATTGATGGGTGCGGTGGGGTGGCCCTGGGCATGGTGGAGCGCGTCGGTTTGTTTGGCAACAATGCGGAGCTGAGTATCAGATGAAAGACCCCCCTCAACATCACTCCCTCCGGCAAATACCGAATACGCAAGCGTTATGGGACGATGCGGAAACTGCATCCGCGTCGCTCGGATGCTGGACCTGCGTGGATCGCGGCACCTGCGGCGGCGCGCACAAAGATTCCAGTTTTTTTGACTGCAACGATTATTGTCGCTGTGCAGACAAGGCATCCTGCGATTTGGTGTGCCGAGGAAATCCGGCAGCATTCGTTGCTCGATGGCGTGAAATAGGCGGATTCGATTTGGCGACTGCGCGGCGAGCGCCCGAAATTAGTGTTGATCCGTTGCCGAGCATGGTCCCGCTGATCGAGCACAATTCAGCAAGGCACGGACGCCTCAATTTCCCGATCGTCGCGATCCCGCTCTACGCGCTGATCGACCTTGGCAACGCATCGTTGAAATTCAAAGACCGCGAAGCTATCGCCAACCAATTCGGCATCGCGTCGGAAGCGCGGATTGTGGTGTCGGGCGTTGGGCGCGACTCCGACATCGAGCGCTATTGGGGACTGCCGAACCGTGCCGAGTTGCTTGGTCAGCTCCAATCGCTTGGCATCGCACTTATCACTCCGCCTAATTTCAGCGTGCTAACTAACGTGCCGCGCACCGACAACCTGCACGCTATGAAACGGATATTATTGGCTTGGCTGGAAATGGCCGAGGCGGGGCTGCCCGCCGCGCTTCACGTCAACGCCCGCACCGAACGCGACTATCAGCGCTGGGCTGAACTGATTGCGGCTCGTCCCGAGATCCAATCCATTGCCGTCGAGTTTGCAACCGGAGCAGGGCGCGGTAGCAGAATCGATTGGCATGTTGCCCGACTTCGCCAGCTTGCCGCTGTAGTAAATCGCCCGCTGCGTCTTATGGTGCGAGGCGGAGCGAGGGTGCTTGAACCCCTTCGTCAATCATTTGATGCGGTCACCGTGATTGATACCGATGCGTTCCACAAAACTCGTTGTCGCAAGCAGGCCTACTTTACAGAGTCCGGTAAACTGCATTGGCACAGCCACCCAACAGCCGCTGGCGAGCCGCTTGATGGGTTGCTTCAACAGAACGTCGCTACCCTCCACAGCCATCATACCTATCTGGAACGTCTGCACGCAGATCGAAGGGTAGTGCGTTCAGGGCAAAGCCCCACCATTGCAAAACACGGATATGGACAGTCCGGCCAGCGGGGCAACTTGAGCCAAGACCGACGCGCCTTCGGTGAAATCGCGACCAGGTCTAAGGGTTAGAGCATGATCGCCACTGCGAAATCGTAGTTCGGCGTTGTGGCCAACAAGCGCACGAAATAGCTGGTTGAAGCCCTGGCCGTGCCCCGTCTCCGACGGGAAGCGAGAAACACCGTCGGTTATCGCCAATCCCAATGCAACACCCGCGTCGCTGACATGCGCGTATTTGGGGTTCTGCCGCAGGCTCGACAGCACACCGATACCGCGATCCGCTACCACGAACTCAAATGAGCTTGCAGTCGTCGCGTAGGCGACGACTCCGGATTCGGGAGCGCCGCTGTGCTCATAAATGTTATCCTGAATTTCAATCAACGCACCGAGCAAGCCCGCAACGAGCTGGGCATTGAACCCTTGGGCCTTGGCGATGTTTTCTGCATGGGTCGTCCATTGATCCCATTCCGGCCCAGTCGAAGTGACGGGGTTGACCGCGCTGAGCGGGAACGCGCCCGCACGATCATTATAGCTACTGCCGAATGGACAGCGCGATTGCAGTGCTTGATTCAGGTGCGCGGCAAATGAGCTGTTCATGGAAACGCCGCGATATTGGTCGCCATGCGTCATGGCAGCCAACGCAATCTCGACAAGAGGACCAATTCGACCAGATTTTTGCAGAACGATTGAGCCATGGCCAGCCAGTCGCCCTTGGCCAGCTTCGCGCAACAGATCATCGGCTGCTGCAAAGTCTGCGACAACAGATGCCATCTATGTCTCTATGTTCGCTTTAGACCCGCACATACGCCGCCAACAGCCCGGTCAGTGTCGCATTCTCGGTAATCGCCTGTGCGGGAACCAAGGCGTAACGCCAATGCTTCCCGTCGCCATCGGCGGCGAACTCGTTGGCGTGTTTCACCCATTCCGAAGCAGCCCGCGCCTTTTCCAGCACGGTAGGATCAGCCATTTCATTGTCGGCTTTCACCTCGACGATCAGCTTTTCGGCAGTGGTTTCGATCACGAAGTCCGGCTCATATGGCTTGCCCGGCTGATATTCGATCCTGAATTGCCCGCGCCCCGGCTTGAGCCAGCGCAGCACGTCCTTTTCAAATCCGCTGTCGATCATCACCGCAAAACGCCGTTCGGGATCGGAATGGAATTTGTGGAACTGATACGGGCTTTTGCTGCTGCCGGAGAAGGTGAAGCCCGGTGTCGTCGAAAGCGGCATCGCGGCTTGCGACATCGGTAACAGCTTGGCGAGCGAATAGCTGAATTGCTGCGGTTGCAACGCGCGGAACGACCGAACCTTGCTCGCACGGTATTCGGCGGGGGTTTGCCGGTAATGCGCCTTCATCTGCGAGAAAATCCGCTGGGCGAGCATCTTGCCGTGCGCCAGCGCGACGTTCTCAACGTCTTCCTCCGAGGTGAGATAGCTGCGGAGGTAGTCGATCATCTGCCCCGCCAGCTTGTAAAGCAGATCGGCCTGGCTGTCATAATCCACCTGCGGGTAATCCATCAGGTGCTTGACGAGATAATTTTCGACCCGCGCCTCTTTCGGCCCTTCCAATGCCCGCGCCAGTTCGCGTTGCGATTGATCGCGCAGGTTACGGATCAACAGGCGGTCGGAGATTGGCTGCAACCGAATGTCGGCCATGCTGCCGAGGTCAAAATCCTCGAACCAGAAATTGACTTCACGGCTTGGCAGCACGACGATTTCGGGAATCTCGATGGTGTTCTCGGCAACGCTAGCGGTGACGATGCCGACCAGTTTGGCAATGTCAGGCGTTTGGACGATGCCGCCCAAAACGCCTTGGCTCTGGCGCGCGGCGGAAAGCCGCGTCACGTCAGCCGCAATCGCCTTTTGAACTTCGGGCTTGAGCAAATCCTTGAGGCCGCCGGTCAACTGCCGCTCATATTTGTCGCGGATCACGTCGATAGTGGTCTGGGCAATCTGGCGATCTTCGAGGCTGTCAAAGATGAAGGGCGTCCGTTCCTCACGCACCCCTTCCGGCACATCCTTGCCCGTCAGCGCCGCTTCAAATGTCGTCGTCACTTCCATGATGGATTGCGGCTCGGTCGAAATGTCGCCGCCCGCGCCGATGGTGAATGCCTTAAGCTGGACGAGTGAATCAGCTTCCTTCGCCTTGCTGATGACTTCGCTGAATCGGTCATGCGCGATGACGGTCAGCGTATCGACCGCCTCGTTGCCGGTGCGTTCGCCGTAAGGCAGGCGCAGGCCTCGCCCCAAAGTCTGTTCGGTGAGAATGTCGGAGGCCGACGCGCGCAGCGGGACGATGGTGTAAAGGTTGGTGACGTCCCAGCCTTCTTTCAGCTTGTTGACGTGAATCACGATGTCCGTGTCGCCCGCTTCCTCCAGCGTCACCAGCCGCTGCGAGGCTTCATCGCTTTCAACGCCGGTCTGGTTGGAATGCACTTCCACCACGCGGCCCTTGTAGGCTGCGTTGAAAAAATCATCGCTTTCGATCCAGTCGCGCAGCCGCTTGGCTTCCGCCGTATCTTTCGCCACGACCAGCATGAACGGGTGGACGTGCTTGCGCCCGGTCTGGCGCGCGTAAAGCTCCAGCTCGGTCTTCACATGCTCGTGATAATGCGCTCCGTCTTCCAGCATGATCTTTTCAAGGCTGTCGGCATCATAGTCTTTGGCGTTGAAATCCGCGCGCGTCGCGACGGCGGGTTCCTTCACATAGCCATCGGCCATCGCGTTGCCGAGACCGTAATGGTAGATGACATTTTTGAAATCCTTGGGGCTTGCGCCGACCGTCTTGGGTGTCGCGGTGAGTTCCAGCCCTAGCTTGGGATCAAGTTCAAACACCGCCTGCGCCGCCGCCTTCGCGCGGTATCGGTGCGCTTCGTCCATCAGCATGACGAGATCGGGCAGCTTGGAGAGATAGTCGAAATAGCTGTCGCCCAGCGTCTCGCGGAAAGACCGGATTTTGCCGCTTTCCCGGTTGATCTTGTCTACGTTGAAAATGTTGATGATCGCTTCGTTGCCGAACAGATCGGCCCCGCGAATACCGCGCCCTTCCTGCCATGTGTCGCCCGTCACGATCACCGGCGGCGTCTGAGCAAATTGGGATATGCCGCGAAACACGTATTTCGGTGAAGATTGCTTGGAGAAATCATCGACCAGCTTGTTGTAGATCGTCGTGTTGGGAGCGAGGACGAAGAAATTTTTGGAACGGCCTGTGAGGTAGAGGTAGGAGATGAACGCACCCATCAGCCGCGTTTTGCCAACGCCGGTGGCGAGGGCGAAGCAGAGCGAGGGGAAGTCCCGCTCAAACGCTTCGACACTGGGATAGGTCTTTTTGATTTCAGCGAGCAGCGCCGCCAGATCGCATGGCGCGCTGAAATCCATATGCGTCAGCACATCGCCGAGAATGCCCAGCGCCAGTTCCTGCGGCCCGCGCAATGAGAGGCGCTGCGCAATCTGACGGCGGACGCGGGTTTCGTTCACATCACTCATCGCCTGCCTCCCCGCCGAACAGGGGGAGGGCATCGGCGGTGGGCGCACCGTCATTTTCCATCAGCGGCAGGTTCGCGATATTGAGCGAATAATCGTCACGGCCCCATTCGCATTTTTGCAGGATGGCGGTGGGGATTTTCACCAGCGTCAAATTTTCAAACGCCTCGGCTTCGGCGCTATAGGCTTTGCAGCAGATCAGCAGCGAACGATCCGGCCCGACATCCTGCGATATTTTCGCGCAGGCTTCATGCGTCAGGCTTTGGGTGGTGACGTAGATGAAGTCGGTTTCGGTCGATGCCCCGTGCCGCCAATAATCCCCTGCCGATGGCGCATAGGTAAAGCCCATATGCTTGCACATCGCCTCTGCCAGCATCGCGGGGTTATAATCCTGGGCGATCACCCAATTGCCATATTTGTCCTGGGTGAGCAGCGAGGGCGCGAGCGTGAAATAGCGGAACCCACCGCCGCCCTTCCAATCCACCGCCTTGCTGATCCCGCCCTGATCGCTGCCGTCGATCACCTTTTGCAGACGCGGCACGATATGCGTATCCGCATGATCGCCAATTTCGACCATGATCCAGCGGCGGCCCATTTTGTGCGCGACTGCGCCAGTGGTGCCGGAACCGGCAAATGAGTCGAGGACGAGATCACCGGGATCGCTACCTAGGTCTATGCACCGTTTTATCAGAGCTTCCGGTTTCTTACCTTTGGGAAAATCGACGCCACCCTCATTGTGCAAATTGTTCGACAGAAGATCATCCCAAATGGTCGTTAGCGGTTCACCCGCTACATATTCGCCATCGACCAACTTCAATTTATCAGAGTAAAATAGAATTCTTTGCCCACCTATGAAATACATATCCGAGTGGTCATCGCGATTCAGGCAAAGAATGCTCTCTATATTTCTAAGAGATTGGTCGATCATGTCCCTAGCTGCTGCACTAACCGCTTTGTAATCCGGTTTTGCGACACGAATTACGCTTCTAGCATTTGTATGCACAAAGCCCTCAATTTGCGTTTCAAAATCCTCGCCAAGCTCCTTTTTGAGCGCCTTCTCCGGTAAACCAAGGTGGGCAGCAAACGCTTTCGCAAGTGTCGTAAATCGCCATTCTGAAAAATGGTCATCGCGGTTAGTGATGAATTGACCGTATCGCTTGTCCCTCTCTCCGCGAGCGGTGAAAAGGCGATTTGGTTTCCATTCAGATTTATCTTTGGCATAGATCAGCAAGAAGTTAGACGTGCTAACAACGCCGGGGTTGATCGACTTGTGCCCGGTTGCAGCCCCTTGCTTGAAGGTAACGATGTTGATCCGGTTTTGTCGCCCGAAGACCTCGTCCGCCACTATGGTCAGATAGGCCAGCTCGTTATCGTCGATGTGAATGAAGAGGCTACCATCCGAGGATAGCAATTCTCGAATGTATTTGAGCCGCTGTTGCATAAGGCTGAGCCAGAGCGAATGCTCAAGGCCGTCCTCATAGTGGTCGAACGCCTGCTTGGTATTGAACGGCGGATCAATATAGATGCACTTCACCTTGCCCGCGTAATCCGCTTCCAGCGCTTTGAGCGCGAGCAGATTATCCCCCTTGATGAGCATATTATCGAATATATCAGCGTCCGACCGCCGCGCGGCGGCGTGGGTGCTTTTGTCCGGGTTCTCGATCAGAATGCGCGGCTCCAGCTTGGGGCAATCCTCCTTGCCGGGCCAGGTCAGTTCAAGTTTGGTCTTTTTGGTCATAGGATTCGATAGTCATTTCTTAGCTGATTGTCTCGTCGCCAGTTGTTGAATTGAAAGGCAATCCAAGCCGTTTTGCCTTGCCGATCACGGCATTGCGGCTGACATCGCCGATCTGCTTGGCGATTTCGCCTGCCGATACCCCGTTGAGCCATAGCTGCCTCAACATTTCTACCCGCTTGAAAGGCCACTTGCTGGCCGGATCGTCGCGCGATTCGGCAGGTGTTGCCGCCTGTTTCCCAGCGATCATAGCATCCAGTGCCGCTATGCGCCGCGCCATGTCGGCCCGCTGCTCCTGATTTTGCAGATATTTCCGGGAGCTGGGGAAGAATTTCTGCCCCTGTTCCTCCAGTCCTTCCAGCAAGCCCGCTAACACGTCTCGTTCGATGTTGAGTTTGCCATAGGATGCGCCGTTGGATTCGGTAGTTGCGACGGGCAAGGGGCCAAGTGGCGGCTTCGGGACGACACGCGCGGGCGCGGGAATCGTTGCAGCAGTCGCCAGCTTGCGCAGGAATGGCGAAGTTTTGGGCAGGTCTTCAAGCCCGACTGCGGGCGCAGGCAAATCATCCGCCGGGCGATTTTCGGACTGACGCTGTGCATTGGCACGCAACGCCGCCGTTACTTTGGCGAGCACAACATCGGCCTCTTCAGGTTCGGCAAATTCGCCAGAAACCTTCGGTGCGTAGAATCGTCCGGCTTGCCAGACGGGGAAGAGCGCGCGTTCGGCGGCAGGACGACCATCGCGCCAATGGATAACCCTC
This sequence comes from Sphingopyxis sp. 2PD, assembly GCF_005503695.1. GTDB lineage: Bacteria > Pseudomonadota > Alphaproteobacteria > Sphingomonadales > Sphingomonadaceae > Sphingopyxis. Next base: position 257,039 of record NZ_SCMU01000003.1, on the reverse strand, counting down.
GTTGTCTCAACTTCGATCAGCACGTCGGTATTCTGCCAAAGCGCTTCTTCGGCGAAATCAGCTCGGCGTCGCATTGTAATCCTTTGATCTATCAACCACTCGGCGTCGGCGTCGCCCTCTTCTTCCAAGTCGGCGATCACCGACGCGAACGCCGCGCGCGCGGCTTCATTGTCTGTCATACGCCGTCGTCGTTGAAGATCGCGGATTTGTCTGTCTAGCTTGCGCGCCTTGCTGGTCGCTTTTGCTTCCAGAGCATCCATGTTCCGCTGCGCTTGTTCGTGCAGTGAGGCAAGCTCGCTATTGGCTTCGCGCTGCCATCGCGCATAAAGCGCACCTTCCTCTTCACATAGCAGCTCATCCAGCATTGCCGGCGGTTCGTAAGGGCAATGATCGAGATCAGACCATTGGCATTGTGCCAGATGAGTGGCCCGCCAAGCTGGGATGGCATTCTCTTGGGCGTCGCAGGCAACGATCAGATTCGCATGGAGAATATCATGAGCGCTCTGAATGGTCGCAGATGCCATCAACAGCCAGCCCGAATGTCCGCGAAAGGCGGCAACGTGTCTCCAGTCATCCTCATAGCTGCTGAAATCGAGCGCCAGGCTGATAGGAACAGGGCCAAACTCGCGGAACATCCAATCATTCAACCGTCCAGCGCAGCGTCATCAGCGGCGTGATGGACGGTTGCATGTTCAGGCTTTCGGCAAATTCGTCGAGCTTGTCGCTGACATCGCGCCGCACCTTCTTGCGCCGTTCAAATTTGGACAATTTGAGATCATCGACCTCACCCTCCATCCGCTTGACCTTGCGGCTGAGCGCCACCTTGTCCTCCATCGAAAGATCGGGCGACCGCTTTTGCCGTTGCAGTTCCTTGACCTCGGTTTCCAGCGTATCAATCTGGGCATCGAGCTCAATTTCAATATCCGCCGCGTAGCGATCCAGCCGGTCTTCTTCGGCCTGAATCCACGCGAAATTCTCGTTTTTGATCTTGTCCGAAAATGCCGCGAACTGCGTATGTTCGATGGCTTTGAGCGACGCTTCATCGGGAGCGATTTGCGTGTGTGAAGGCGCTCCCTTGGCAGGAACCATGAACATCTTGTCGGCCACTTCGCCCGAAATGAGCGCCCCGGCATCGCTGCTACAGGCAATCAGCAATTCTTCGCGCAGGGCATCGGGCGTCGGCATCACCGCCCGGAACACCCGCAGCCAGCCGGACTGTCCGGCCAAATCCTTCACCGCGCCCATCTGCCCAGCATAGGGAAAATCATCGGGCCGGAATGTCAGTGCGGCGCACTGGCTCGCATGATCGCGCGCCTTGGCGGCTTCGACGATTTCCAACCCCAGGCCATCCGACACGCGCAGGAATTGCCAATCATTGTCATCGGCAATCGGCCACTCGGTCGTGAACGTGAGTCCGTCCAGATCGAACCGCTGGCTGTCAGGCGCGGGAAACGCGGCGCCGGGCAATTCCGCTTTAGCGATAGTCAGGAGCCTTTGCCGGAACTCGGGCACGCTGGTTGCCAGTTCAGCCTCGCGGTGGTGGAGCTTTGCTATGACCTCCGCATCAAGCGCGCCAAGCACTTTGGCGCGCGCCGCTTCCATATCGGCGTTGATCGTGTCCTCAATGGAGGATTTCAGGGCGTCAAATTCAAACTCCGATTGTTCCGGTGTCCGGCAATCCTGCACGATGCGCAGCACCTCACGTTCAAAATCCAGACCGCTGACCAGCGTGCCCAGAACTTCATCGCTGGCCCCGAAGACTCCCTCGAACAGATGGAATTTATGGGCGAGCAGGTCGTGAATCCGTTGTTCCGTCTGGTTCTTGAGGTTGAGCATGTTGACTACGGTGACGTCGATCAACTGCCCATAACGGTGACAACGCCCGATACGCTGTTCAACCCGCTGCGGATTCCACGGCAGGTCATAATTGACGATCAGCGAGCAGAACTGAAGGTTGATGCCTTCTGCCCCGCTTTCGGTCGCAATCAGGATCGCCTTGTCCTCTCCTTTGAACGCTTCGACTATCGCGGCCTTCATATCGGCCGATTTTGAACCGGAAATCTTGTCCGTTCCCTTGTGGCGCTCCTTCCACGCGGCATAGACTTCCTTGCTGGCAGGGTCAGCATTGGAGCCATTCATCAAGACTATCTGTCCTGCATAGCCATGCTTGCTGAGCAGCTCGTTCAGATAGCTTTGAGTGCGGACGCTTTCGGTGAAGATCACCGCTTTGCGTTGGCCGCCCTTGTTCGCGATTTCATCAAGCACCGTGGGCAATTGGTGGAGCAGCACTTCGCCCTTGGCATTGCTACCGATAGACCGGGCCAGCGCCAGATAGGTTTCCAGTTCGGCGATTTCCGCCGCCAGCTTCACCGGATCAATGGGTTCGGCCTCGTCGGCCTCATCATCTACATCGGCCTCTTCAAACGTCGTTTCGATGTCTTCGACATCATCGGTAATATCCAGCGTCGCACGTTCCTTGCGGCGCAGGCGTTCGATCAGCTTGTCGAGATAACTTGCAACGGCGAATGTTGAAGACCCCAGGATTTTGCGGACTTGCAGCACGACGAGCTGATTGGCCTTGTCGCCATATGAAATGCTATCTTTCCGCTGCAAAAATGCCGACAGACTGTTGTAGAGTGTCAGTTCGTCGGCGGACGGATCGAAGGTAAATGTTCGGGCGTTGCGCCGCTTGAAATTGATATGGCCAGCTTTTTGCACCTGTTTGCGCAATGTTCGGTGACAGATCGGCGCCAGCCGTTCCTTCAACACGTCGAGCGCGCTACTATTCGCCGAAGCCCCGGCATATTGCGCCTTGAACGCATTCTCCCCGCCGAAATGTTCGTCGTCGATCACCGAGACGATTCCGTAGAGTTCCATGAGAGAATTTTGCAACGGCGTTGCCGTCAGCAGGATTTTGAAGGGGTCTTGCAGTGCGGCTTTCAGCTCCTTTGCGCGCTGAGATCCGCCCTTTTTATATACGTTGCGCAAGCGATGGGCTTCATCGAAAACAACAAGATCCCATTTTGCTGCGCGCAGCTCGTCAGCCTTCCGTGCGGCAAATTCATAGGATGAAATGACGATGCCATCGGCTGACTCGAAAGGGCGGGCAATCTTGTCCTTTTTCATCGCCTTGTAGGTAGCTGCTTCAATGATAGTGCTACGGATAGAAAACTTCTCAAACAACTCCTGTTGCCATTGCTTGCGGAGTGACGCTGGCACGATCAGGATTATCCGGCGCTTATGTTCAGCCCACCTCTGGGAGATGACCAATCCGGCCTCAATCGTCTTGCCTAATCCCACTTCATCAGCGAGCAAAACGCCTTTTGAAAGGGGGGATTTGAGGGCAAAAAGTGCAGCATCAACTTGGTGAGGGTTCATTTCAACCCGTGCGGATGTCAGCGAACGCGTAAATGCTTCGTCATCAGTGCCAGCCAATGTTAGCTTGTGGGCATGGTAATGCGCGTGGATTTGCGTGAACACTATGCATCTCATCCATTTTCTAGTGCCAAACTATTTGGCATTGTAAGCTTGCTCGACTTGCCGCTTTTGCGCAACCCTGCCAGATATTTGATTGTCTAGAAGCCGTTTTTTAATGGCATCTCTTGCGCGATGACGCTCAGCGCGAAGTTCGAACAGTCGTTTCAATTGCCGGTTCGGCAATTTAGTTCTGTCACCAACGACAATGACGCCGGTAATGTCAGCAGGACTGTCAATCAGACTCAATTCCTTATCTGCCTTTATCTTCATCCCGTGTTTATGTACGGATTGCTTTACCTCCCAAATTAATTCTTTCCTTATCATCTGGCCTGAAATCGTAATATCGTCGGCATAGACGCTGTGTTTCAGTCCTGCTTGCATGACTGATTGCTCAATCTCTTGCCACAGGTCCAGATTAGAAAAATATGCGAGGATTGGGCTGCATGGCGATCCTTGAGGCAAGCATTGTTGCCAGGTGGTCAGATGGACAAGTATAGCGGTAACATCTGGTGAACATTCAAGTTTGCGGTTGAAAAAATGTGCTACATTGTTGGCACTACAACTTGGGAAATAGTCTGCAATATCCAACAACCAGTATGCCCGAGCACCTTTATGGGACGCGGCATTGTCAACATACGACCTCCCTTTGACCGGGCTGAATAACCAGTCTGGAGGGGTGATACGGCTCAGCAGGCCAGCAATTCTAGACTGAACTGCCTTGAGGCCGCTGTCTGGAATATCAATAGGACGGTAATGCGCCGCAATATCTGGGGCTGGTTGCTCGCGCAGCCAGATGTCTTTGTCCTTCTTGTGTTTCCAGCACCTTACATAGAGATCATTGCGCGCGGAAATATCAGCAAGAGCAGCTTCCGAAACGCGCAGCAATGTCGCCAGCTTCTTGCGAGTGCGCAGGCGGAAAAATGGACTGTCGCGCAACGTGTAGGGTGTGGCGCTATGCCGCAGTGGCATCCGCCTTCCTCTCGATAAAGCTCAGCAAATCAAGAACGGTTGACGCAATTTTTGTCCGCGCTTTTTCACCGCGCTTGGCATTGGGGATTTGCTCAGCGAAGAACATGATCGCTGAAACCGGAATCCGAAATTCGATCGAATATTTTTCGATCAAATCCAGTGATGGCGTTTTGCTACCGCTTTCAATCTCCGAGATGTGTGATTTTGAAACCTTGAGGCGGTCTGCCAGCTCAAATTGTTTCAGATCGTGAAATACACGGATCAGTCTGAGGGCTTCATTTATCATGTCATTTCCTAACGTCCGCTGCATGTAGATATTAGGTTGGCGGTTTACTCGAAGAGCTGATGGATTTTCTGCAATGAGCGGAAAACCCGGTAGATCATAAAGCCCACCGAAATGATGAACTTCAAAGTATTTGGGGACCGGAGTTTCATCCAGAACCCACGACGCTGCTCAAGAGGTTCTCCTCGCAGCCCACGTCGCCGCCGTCGTCGGTATGTGATCTTAGAAAAAGCCATAGCTTTTCCTTTCTCTGTTTGCCTTGGCGACCAGCCCGGAATGGACTGGTCTGACCAAGGATTCTCGCCAAACAGAGCGGACCCGACGACTACACCCGTTACCTAGAGACGATAGCAATTCTCGCTATCGTCTCTGCTTCGCCCGTCCCGTCCGCGCCGTCCCGTCGCCGGGGCCATCGCGGGCAGTGCGGATAAAGTGACAGAGACCCTTCGATCTCCACGCTTCGGCATAAGCCAAAGCTGAATATGAGAACTTCTTCCGTTATTCACACCATGCCTACATAGGCTGAAAAATCTCGATTGCAAGATAATAGTTCGCTCATGGCGAATTTATGTCGCATTCAGAGATGGGCTTCTACGTCGTTCCCATTGGACAATGTAAATCGCGGCATTCGGGGGAGGGATGTTCGAAGGCAGCTCGGCGAGTAGACCGAATTTCTGACTACAACGTCACCAGATGAAAGCGTTGGTCGCTGCCCTCTGGGCAACCCGCTCTATCCGCTGCGCGGACCAAGCCTGTAGTCTTGGCCCTTCGGGTGACGATCGGGAGCGCGTGAAAATGAGCGGGAGAATCCAGGGACGCACTCTTTCCCGCTGCGCTCCTTAGGGTGCGGTGATTTCTGGCTGACCCGCTGGCGCTCTTGCCTCTCTCCTTGACGAGCGGGCGACGGACGCGCCTTCGCTTCGACTGGCGGCGCAGCGCCGTTGGCGCGACAGCCTGGTCAGCGCTCTGCTTGCCGCCACACCGCCCGTCGGCGTCGCGCCGTGCAAGGGTGCCGTTCTTGTTGCGCCGCTGCGCGGCGGTATTCTTTCAATGATATTCGACTGATTTTTTGGACGGCGCGGATGCGCCGGCGTCTGTGTGGCCGTCCCCGAAGAGGGGGATGGGCGGCGCTTCCGGCTAGGCCCGCCGCGCTCAGGCGCAACCCGCAAGCGGGTCTTTCACTTTGTTACAGCCTTTCAGGTGCGCCTGATCCCGGCGGGCCTCTTGGTCGCTCTTTGCCGCCCACCCCCCTCTCCGGGGGCGTGTGGTTTTAGAGGCGAGGAGGCGACGATGGTGGATCAAGGCAGGATGCGGCGGAGCAGAGGCAAGGGCGGGGCAGAAGGCAGCGCGTCACGCGCATCGCTTTATGACGAGGTGACGGCCAAGATCATTGCCCAGCTTGAAGCGGGCCGCTTCCCGTGGGCGCAGCCGTGGAGTTCAGCGGCGGCAGTTCCGGGACTCCCCCGCAACGCGGTTTCGGGGCGTCCCTATTCGGGCGTCAATGTTCTCATTCTGTGGGGCGCAGTCATTGAAGGCTGTTACCCGTCACAGGATTGGTTGACCTTCCGGCAGGCTCTGGCTGCTGGCGGATGCGTCCGCAAGGGTGAGCGCGGTCATACGATTTTCTATGCCGACCGCTTCACGCCCGAAGATGGACGCGAGAAGGGCGAGGGCGCGGAGGGCGAACCCCGTTCAATTCCGTTCCTCAAACGCTTTGTCGTGTTCAATGCCGCGCAGTGCGACGGATTGCCTGAGCGGCTGACAGCCGACCCCACGCCGTTACCGGCCCGCGAACAGCATGAGGGCGCGGAGTCGTTAATTGCCGCGACGGGTGCGGATTTCCGCATCGGCGGCGCGCGCGCCTTTTATGACATTGGCGGCGACTATGTGCAGGTTCCGCCGCAACCGGCGTTCACCCATCAAATCGACTTCTACCGCACGGCCCTTCACGAACTTGGACATTGGGCGGGCAGCAAGGAGCGGCTGGCGCGTGACCAGTCGGGGCGGTTCGGTTCCGCACTTTATGCCCGCGAGGAACTTTGCGCCGAATTGGCATCTGCCTATCTGTGCGCTGCGCTTGGGATCGTCCCCACCGTTCGCCATGCCGACTATCTCGGCTCTTGGCTTGCAGTGTTGCGCGCCGACAATCGCGCCATTTTCAAAGCCGCCAGCCAAGCCAGCAAGGCGGCTGATTTCCTCTTGTCCTTCGTTCGGGAGAGCGAATGCACCTTGGCGCGCGCGGCATGAGGGCCGCTCTCCCCTTATCGTCCGAGCAAACCCCCATCGGTGAGCAGACGCTTGTTTACGGGGTTGCGCCGATCACGCCCCGCGACCGTCTCGCCATGCGCGCCAATGCGCCGCTGGAGCCGCGCAAGACGCAGCGCCCCGCCGATCATGGCTTGTTCGACACCAACGCCCGCAATCAGATCGAGATGTTTTGAAAGGATTTTCGCCATGCTGCTACTTACCCAAGACTTGCGCGCGCGCCTCATCACCAACGGCAAAAGCCGTGGCGATCATGTGCCAGTCGTCAAATTCTTCAATCCCGTAGGGTCGGGCACTTGGCTGTTTTCCGAACTGGACGAAGACGGCGACATTTTGTTCGGGCTTTGCGATCTTGGCTTTGGTTGCCCCGAAATGGGGTCGGTCAGCCTTGCCGAAATTGCGGCGGTGACGTTGCCGTTCGGCCTCACCATTGAGCGCGATCTTTGTTTTGAAGGGCGCTTCCCGCTGACCATTTATGCCGATGCCGCCCGTCTTTGCGGCGGCATTACCGAGGACGAAGTGCGGCTTGAGGCCGCAGCCATCGCCATCGCCAACGAAAATTCAGAGCTTCCGCAGCCTTGACCCCCAAGGCGGCGGCAGACCCTGCGCGGGATCGTCCCGCGCGGACAACCGGCCCCATCCTCACTGCCCCCCAAGATGCCCCGAGGATGGGGCCACCCCCAAGCGAAGGAGTAACCTACCATGCACATCGACCAAATCCCGCTCGACCATCTTTCGGTTTCCAAGGCCAATATGCGGGCGGGCAAGAAGCCGCCCGAAATTGCGGACATTTTGCCGTCGATCATCAAGCGCGGCGTGATTTCGCCGCTGTTCGTTCGACCCAATTGCACCCCCGGCCATTTCGAGATCGTTGCGGGCAAGCGCCGCTACTATGCCAGCCTTGAGGCCGCGCGGCAGGGCCAGGACGGCGTGACGCTGCCCTGCATCACGCTTTGCGAGGGCGACGACGCCGAGGCGCTGGAAATCTCGATGATCGAGAATATGCTTAGGCAGAATCCCGATCAGGTGACGCAGTGGGAAAGCTACACGCGGCTGGTCAAGGAAGGCCGCAGCGTCGAGGACATTGCCGCGACCTTCGCGCTGACCGAGTTGCAGGTGAAGCGCATTCTTGCGCTGGGCAATCTGTTACCACGCATCCGCGAGGCATTCCGCGCCGAGGAAATCGACGCGCCCACGGTCAAGCACCTGACCTTGGCGACCAAGGCACAGCAAAAGGCGTGGCTGGCGCTGTTCGAGGATTCGGACGGCTATGCGCCGCGCGGGCAGCAGTTGAAGGCGTGGCTGTTCGGCGGCACGTCGATTGCGACCGGCGCGGCGCTTTTCGACCTTGCCGCTTTCGATGGCCAGATCGTCAAAGACCTATTCGGCGATGAAGGCTATTTCGCCGATGCCGATCAGTTCTGGGCCGCGCAGAGCGCGGAGATCGAGCGGCGCAAGGCCGCCTATCTCGAAGACGGGTGGAGCGCGGTCGAGATCGTCCCCGCCGGTGTCTATTTCCAGACATGGGAGCATGAAAAGACCGCCAAGCGCAAAGGCGGGCGGGTCTATATCGACGTCAACGGCAAGGGCGAGGTGGTGTTCCACGAGGGCTATTTGACCCACAAGGAGGCGCGTCGGCAGGGTGAGGGCGGCGGTGATGCGGGCAAGCAGCCCGCAGCCGCACGGCCGGAAATCACCGCAGCCATGACCAGCTATGTTGACCTGCACCGCCATGCGGCGGTGCGGTCAGCGCTTGCCGCGAATAGCGGCGTGGCGTTGCGCGTCATGGTTGCCCATGCGATTTGCGGTTCGCCCCTGTGGGGGGTGAGGGTGCAGGATCAGCGCAGCCGTAACGAAGCGATCACCGAGAGCGTTGAGGCCAGCATTGCCGAAGCCCGCTTCGACGAGCGGCGGCGCGCGGTGCTTGCCGTGCTGAACTTCGACCCCGACGAAGCCAGCATTACCTTGGGCCACGAACCGAGGAACGGCGTCAGCGGATTGTTCCAGCGGTTGCTGGAACTGCCCGACGCGGTGGTCATGGAGGTGTTGGGTGTGGTCATGGCCGAGACACTGGCAAGCGGAACCGGACTCATCGAAACCATTGGCCTTCACCTTGGCGTCAAGATGGCCGACTATTGGGTGGCGGATGATGCCTTTTATGCGCTTGTCCGCGACCGCGAGGTTTTGACCGAAGTGTTGCGCGAGGTCGGCGGCGATACGGTTGCCGAGGCCCATGCCGCCGAGAAGGGCAAGACGATCAAGGGCGTCATTGGCGACTATCTGACCGGCGGCAATGATCGCGCCAAGGTTGAAAATTGGGTGCCGCGCTGGATGGCGTTTCCGCCATCGGCCTACACCCAGCGCGGCGGGGTGGCGACGGTTGCCGCCGCCAACCGCGCGGTATGGCTGGCCGAACCCGAAGGGCCGCTCGATCCCGACCCCGCCGCCGCAGATGCGGCGGACGAGGTGGAGGGCGGCGATACCGAAAGCGCCGATGCGCTGGAGGAGATCGACGAGCAACGCCTTGCGGCGTGAGCGGGGAGCGGGCGGCAATGTGCCGCCCGCTCTTGTCCGCGTCACGCGCGCCACAAAGCCCCGTCCGGCAGGGCCGGACGGGGCTTGAGTGCCTTGTCATTTTGGATTGCGGCTGGGCACGAACCTGACCTGATGATGTGGATTCCAATCTCTGCGCGTGAACAGGCGGGCGGATCGGGGCGGGGCGGAATGCAACGCTGACCGAGTCCGTCGCCGCCTTCCTACAGCCTGCACCAGCAGCCCTGTCACCAGCAGCCACAGAACCCGGCGCGACGGAGCGATTCCATTCCCTGCCCTGTCGGCAGGATGCCGCGACGTGGCTCGACAATCCCACCCTGTGACTTCGTGCGGCAAAGTTCCGTCAGCCAGACATCGAACGCGCCAACCAATCCTTGCCAAACATCCTTGCGTCCGATGGCCAGAACCGCGCTCACCCACGGCCTCGTCAATGGCTTTGGTTGGCAGCGGACGGCTGCGCCTCTTGCCCCTTGCTGCAACGGTGCAGCCCAAAGTTTCTTCCCCTGGGCTGCGCCCATTCCTCGCGGGACAAGAAACCCCGGTCTACCCCGTCCTCCACTGCGTTGCGGCCCTGCGGGTGCAGCGGCGCAAGCCCCTGCCTTTAACCAGCCATCGAGGCCGCGAATGAGCGCGGGGTTCGACCAACTCGAAGGAACTGTATCATGGCAAATATCGGCACATTCAAGAAGTCCGGCGACACCAACTACACCGGCGAAATCGTCACGATGAGCTTGCAGAAGAAGAACGTCACCATCATCGCCGAGGAAGCGAGCGAAAATGAAAACGCCCCCTCGCACCGGGTGTTCGTGGCCAAGGCCGAGATCGGTGCCTGCTGGCAGAAGACCTCCAAGGAAGGCCGCGATTATCTCTCGATCAAGCTCGACGATCCCAGCTTCACCGCCCCGATCTTCGCCAGCCTGTTCGCCGATGAAGATGGCAAGACCTTCAATTTGATCTGGTCACGCGCCCGCACTTCCAACAGCCACTGACCACACCACCCAAGCCCCGCCCGGTTCCGCCGGGCGGGGCTTTGTGGTTTTTTCGTCTCGTTCTTCAGCTTGAGCGAACCCACATGCTTTGGCCTTGTGCGGAATTTCGCGTGCCTCGAAGGTATCGCGAGCTTACCTTGATTGCGACCATATCACCTGCGATGTTGGCGTGCATGATTGACTTGAACCTTGCTGCTTGGCCCCGAGTTGCCAACAAGCAGACGATATATCCGAATTCGGCTGGCGTTTATGCGCTGTTCCTTCACGAAGATGCGACCATACCAAATGTGCGACCGGGCGAGCTCGGATTGGTTTACGTCGGATTGGGACAAGGCGCACGAGGACTGGCGGCTCGGTGCCACTTCAAAGGCAAGACTGCTGGTCATTCGCCCCGTCGTAGCCTTTCGGCATTGCTAGCGGAACAACTGGGTTTGCGACCGATCTTCATCCGCAAACCATCCGGGGCCACGACCTTCAAACTCGACAAGGCATCGGAGCAGCTACTCGACCAATGGATGGAAAACAGCCTCAGTGTCGCATTTCAACTCAACGATAACCCAGGCGAACCTGAGCGCGAGTTGATTAGGCGTTGGGAACCGCCGCTCAACTGTGACAAGAAAATCTGCCCCTTGAATGCCCAGCAATTGTTCGTCCTGGATCGCCGTGACAAGTTCAAAGCAATGGCAGCACAAATGGCCAGCAACGGTTAGCGACCTCCCAATTTTGCCTCGGAACAGAACCCAACGGCAGCGCCCGCCATCCCCTTGCAAAGCGATTTGCACGCTGGATCGTAGCGCCAGCGTCTGCACCGGCTGCGGTCGCACACTTGGCGAGATCGCCGAATGGGGGAGCGCGACCGCCAGCCGTCAGCATGAAATAGTCCGGCGATCTTCGTCCCGCATGGGAAGCAGCGCTTCACATCAAGCCTGAAGCCTCAAACCCCAAGCGCACCCAAAGCTCCTTATTGTCAGAAGTAGAAAGCCGCTTTGGGTGCGCTTGTCTTAGGGGGTTTGTCTGATTTGTCTTTAATGCAGGATATGCCTAGCGGCGCGTGTTGTCTTACATTGCCCCTGTTTCACACGGGCATGATTGATGGCGACAAATCCACTATCGAACACCGCGACACTCACCATTCGGCTCGACGCCGATGCGCTCGCGGCGTTCGATAGGTTCGCGGTTGGCCGTGGTGGACGCAGCGCATTGTTGCGACAGGTGATCCAACAGACGGTGCAGGAGATCGCAGATCGTCCCTTCATTGACCGTCCCGATGGAGTCGCGCGCAATCGTGTTTCGCTGCGATTTACCGATGTCGAGATCGCCGTGATCGAGGTTCGGGCGGCGCAGCGTTCGACCGATCGCGCCGGTTGGATCAAGGCCTTGGTGCGCCGCCACCTCGCGCTGAAATCGCGGGTCGATGACGGGCTGCTTGCCGAACTTGCGCCGATCAGAATGCAGTTGCTGCGTATTGGCCGCAATCTCAATCAGGCGATGAAAGCCGCCAATGCGTCGATGCTCGAAACCGGCGACAAACAGATCGAACCGGAGCTGCAACGGATCGCCGACATGCGGATGGAAATCTCCGAGCAGGTGACAGCGGTTGGCGAGGCCATGCGCGGCGATGCGAGCTACTGGACGGTAGCGGATTGATGGGTTTGGAATCCGCCTTGTGGGAAGCAACCCGTCCGGCGTTTCGGGTGCGTTATATCCATGACCCCACCAGCACGCCGCGTGTCCCGCTCTATGCCAGTTACGGCTTTGCCACTGGCCCGACAGCGCGGGCCAAGCTGGCGCGGATTGTTCGCAAGGCACCTGAGGTCGTCGTCAAGGTCACGGGTCGCCAGCGGGGCGGTAGCCATGTCAAAGCCCATCTCGACTATATAGGGCGCAAGGGCGAAGTGGACATCGAAACCCGCGACGGCGAAATCCTGACAACCAAGGAAGACGTTGCCGAGCGCGCGGCAGAGTGGAGCGACACGCTCCAATGGCGGTCGCGGCCTACGGTGTCGTCGGTGTCACTGATCTTCTCGATGCCCGAAGACACTGATCCCGATAAAGTGCTGGGAGCCGTCCGCGCGCTGGCTCATGCCGAGCTGAGCGACAATCACGATTACGTTCTGGCCCTCCATACCGATACGCCGCGCCCTCATGTTCATCTGACGGTGCAGGCCGAAGGGCTGGATCGCACACGGTTCAATCCCCGTCCGGTTCAGCTCAATCGTTTCCGAGAACGCTTTGCCCGTGAGTTGCGCGCGCGGGGTGTGGCCGCCGAAGCGACGCCGAGACGGGCGCGCGGACAGGGGATAGCCGGATCGAGCATGGCGCTGGTCAAATTGCGGGCGCGGCTGCGAACCGAAGGGAGTCGCCAGATTACCCAATCCGACCGCCGCACGCACGAGCAGGCCATCGCCGTGGCACGGGGCCAGGATCAATTGCCGCCGTTCATCGCAGCCGGCACATTCCGCTGGCAAGAGATACGGCGTGCCTATGAACAAACCGCCGACGCGCTGGACGCTACCGGGCAAGCTGACGACCGGGAGCTTGCCAAGGATGTTCGCACGTTCCTCGACAAGCATCAGGGTATGAATGCCACGCCTGAAGTTTTTGCGGCACACCATGCCCGGATAATCGCGGCTGACCAAAGCAAGGCGGCTTTGCCTGCACCTGATCGACCGCCCAAAGACCACGGGCGAGGGCGATGAGAAGGTAAGGTCCGCTTTACGAAAGTGCCGCAAGGGTCGTCGCAAGCCCACGCAAACTGACCGCCTCGACACCGTTACCCATCGGGAACCCATCTTCGCCGCCATAGACGACGAAGGCACGGTCTGGTTTGATGTCATCAAGGGCGATCCTGAACCCCTTTTCGACCTGTGGTGCGCGGGTTCGTTTGATCTCAATGGCCCAGGTGCCGTGACGCGCGCCCATTTCAAGGATCAGGTCGATCTCCGCCCCCGCAGACGTGCGGTAGAAGCTCGCACGGGTGCCAATGGGGGCGACGGCAAGCAGGCTTTCGATGACAAAGCCTTCCCAGCTTGGCCCCGCAACGGGATGGCCAAGCAGATCGTCCAGCGTTTCAATGCCTAGCAGGGCATGGGTCAGGCCACTATCGCGGATATAGGTCTTGGGCGACTTGACCAGCCGCTTGCCCACATTGACATGATAGGGCGGCAGACGGCGGACGAGCAGCAGATCGACCAGCAGCCCGAGATAGCTCGTCACCGTAGGCGCAGAAATTGCCATGCTCGACGCCAGACGCGACGCATTGAGCAAGCTGCCCTGCACATGGGCGAGCATCTTCCAGAATCGTTCGAGCATTTCGGCCGGGATGCGCGGGCCGAACATCGGCACATCGCGCTCAAGATGGGTGCGAATGAAGCTCAGGCGAATAGCGAGACTGTCGGAGTCGCTGGCGGCAAGCAGGCTGTCAGGAAACCCACCGCGCAACCACAGCGACATGACACCTAAGTCGTCGGCACATTCGATGGCAGTAAGGGGGGCGAGTTCAACATATTCGATCCGGCCCGCAAGGCTCTCGCTCGACTGGCGGAGCAGGTCGATGGCCGCTGACCCGAGCATGAGGAATCGCCCGGTTCGTTTGCCCGCGCGCCTGCCTTCGTCGATGATCCCCCGCAACTCTTCAAACAACGCGGGCATCCGGTGGATTTCGTCGAGAATGACAAGCTCATCCGCATGGCGATTGAGAAAGTCATCAGGATCAGCCAGCCGTGCGCGATCCCGCTCTGCTTCAAGGTCGAGATAGACCGATGGCCGACTGTCACCAATCGCACGGGCCAGCGTGGTTTTTCCAGCTTGGCGCGGCCCGATCAAGGCCACCGATGCCTGACGGCCAAGAGCTTGGTTCAGGCGGGGAATAATGTATCGCTCAATCATCATTGCAGATTAAAACCATTGATTTTGATTTGCAAGGATGTTGCGATATTTTTGCAGCGCGATTGCGTTTGAGCAATCAGCCATCGCAACGCAACAATTCTTGACAATGGCGAAGAAGAAGCCATTGGGTGAAGGCATGGGGAGCGCGATCACCCCATGAGGCGACATGCTGAAGTATCGCGTCCTACTTTTTCATAAGGGCGCCGTATGTCTGCACTAAACACGATTCCAATTGATAAACTTGTCCGTCTCGTTGGCACCGCAAAGGGGCCAATACTCATCGACGTTCGCACACCAGAGGATTTCGCTGCCAACCCGGTATTGATTCCCGGCGCTGTTCGCAGGTCGGTGGATGATGTGGCTGTCTGGGCACCTTCCTTCTCTGGACAAAACGTCGTCGTGATTTGCCGCGAAGGCCATAAACTCAGTCAGGGCGCTGCGGCTTGGCTGAGGCAGTCCGGTGCGGATGCGGAAGCGCTGGATGGCGGCATTGCCGCTTGGGGCAAAGTCGGACATCCGGTCGTTCCCGAAAGCGCACTGCCGCCGCGCGATGCCCAAGGCCGGACGGTCTGGGTTACGCGGGCGCGGCCAAAGGTTGATCGCATCGCCTGCCCTTGGCTTATCCGGCGCTTTGTCGATCCCAACGCATTGTTCCTGTTCGTTGCTCCTGCCGAAGTGGCAGGTGTAGCCGAACGCTTTGGAGCTACCCCGTTCGATGTCGAAGGTGACGGCGTTGTCTGGAGTCATGATGGCGAACGCTGCACCTTTGATGTGATGGTTGACGGGTTTGGTCTGTCTGGACTTGCCGCGCTTACCCATCTCGCGCTGATTGTGCGCGGCGCTGATACGGCGCGGCCTGATATTGCGCCCGAAGCGGCCGGGCTGGTGGCACTATCGCTCGGCCTGTCGCGCATGTTCGCCGATGATCTGGAACAGCTCGATGCGGGCATGTTGATATATGATGCCCTTTATCGCTGGTGCCGCGATGCTACTGGCGAGACGCATGACTGGGTCTCTCATCAACCCAGAGGCGCGCGCGCCAAGGAGGTGACGCCATGAGCGCCGCAACAATTGCTACGACCCAGCCATCAAGCGGTCCGATAGCGCCGGTATCACTGCGCGAAGCATTCTGGGTGTGGCTCAGGATTGCTGCATTGTCTTTCGGCGGTCCTGCCGGACAAATTGCAGTGATGCACCGCATTCTTGTCGATGAGAAACGCTGGATCGGCGAACACCGGTTTTTGCACGCGCTGAACTATTGCATGTTGCTACCTGGCCCAGAGGCGCAGCAGCTTGCCACCTATATCGGCTGGCTACTGCACAAGACGCGCGGCGGCATCATTGCTGGCGCGCTGTTCGTCCTACCCGGTGCGATCTCGATAATGGCGTTAAGCTGGATCTATGCACTCTATGGCCGTGTCGGGATTGTCTCGGCGCTGTTCTTTGGCCTCAAAGCCGCCGTGCTGGCTGTGGTCTTGCAAGCCGTTGTCAGGATCGGCAGTCGTTCGCTCAAGAATATCGTCATGCGCAGCCTTGCAGCGGCAGCATTCATATTGATCTTCTTCCTCAATGTTCCGTTTCCGATGATTGTGCTGGGCGCAGGCGTCATTGGCTATTTCGGGGGCCGGGCAGGCATTCCCGCGTTTCAGGTGGGCGGTGGCCACGGCGCTGCAACGGGCGATATTGTCGCCGATGCCGATACGCTGCTTGGCGAGGAGCTTCCGGCACATGCCAGCCCAACAATCGGACAGTCGCTCAAACAGGCGATTGTCTGGCTGGTGCTGTGGCTCGCACCTGTCGCGGCATTGTTGCTGATGATGGGCGAAACAAGCGTCTTTACCCAGATTGCCACCTTCTTTTCCAAGATGTCAGTCGTGACATTTGGCGGAGCCTATGCGGTGCTGGCCTATGTCGCGCAACAGGCAGTCGAAAATTACCATTGGCTCACTGCGCGCGAAATGCTGGACGGACTGGGCATGGCCGAAACGACGCCGGGGCCGCTGATCATGGTGCTGCAATTTGTCGGTTTCATGGGCGCGTATCGCAATCCCGGAATGCTGTCGCCGTTACTGGCCGGGACGCTGGGAGGCCTACTCGCCACATGGGTGACGTTCATACCGTGCTTCCTCTGGATATTCCTGGGCGCGCCGTTCATCGAGCGGATGCGGGGCAACAAGGCGTTGGCGGGCGCGATGTCGGCAATTACCGCCGCCGTCGTTGGCGTCGTGCTTAATCTGGCGATCTGGTTTGCGATCCATACCATCTTCCGCGAAGTCAGACCGTTCACGCTTGGCCCGCTCAATTTTGAGATGCCCGTAATGTCCAGCGTCGATCTGTGGGCGCTGGCAATTTCAGTGGGCGCAATCATCGCCATCTTCCGGTTGAAAGTTGGTATATTCATGACGTTGGGCGGTGCATCGGCTGCTGGCATTGCCTTATATTTTGCAGGCCTGCTCGCATGAGCAACAAAACAGCCCCCAATTTCCACCCAAAGGAGAGCATTATGACTGACCACCCAATCGGCAGGCGCGGTCTTCTGACGGCGGGAGCAATGTTGGCAGGCGCTACTGCGCTTGGCACGTCATCGGCACTAGCCTCAGAATCGACGGCGGCGGTGGGGGCAACGGGTTACACGCCTCAACCCTTGCCGTTACCGTTTGATCCCAAGATGATCGCGGGCCTGTCTGAAAAGCTGCTCGTCAGCCATCACGACAATAATTACGTCGGGGCGGTCAAGCGTCTGGGCGCGATTAACAGCCAGCTATCCGCACTCGATCCGACAACCGCGCCCGGTTTTGCTCTCAATGGCCTGAAGCGCGAGGAGTTGATCGCGTGGAACTCGATGATCCTGCATGAAATCTATTTTGCAGGGCTTGGTGCGCCCACAAGTCCGGGAAAAGCACTGGCCACCGCGATTGAGCGGGACTTCGGTAGCGAAGCGCGCTGGCGTTCCGAATTTGTCGCTATGGGCAAGGCGCTTGGCGGCGGCTCTGGCTGGGTTCTGCTCACCTACAGCCACCGTGACAAGCGCCTCGTCAATCAATGGGCAGCCGATCACAGTGTGACCTTGGCAGGCGGCACACCGATCTTGGCGCTCGATATGTATGAACATGCCTACGCTATCGACTATGGCGCAAAGGCCGCTGCCTATGTCGATGCCTTTATGGGGACAGTCAACTGGACTGTCCCAGACAGCAACTTTGCAAGGGCAACGGCTATTTAATTACCGTGATCGCCCATCGCGCTGCAATACCTGCTCCTGCGTAACCTCACGAACACGCTGGGCCTGCTGGTTCCGCACCTGAATGACGGCGATCTTGTCGCCCTTGGCAATGCGAAGCGCAACCTCCTGACGTCTGGACTCTACCTCTTTTGAGGCCTTGACCGGATCGTCAGGGTATTTCGTGCGGGCAATCGAAATGGTCTGGGCAACCAGACTTTGCGCGCGGCGCAGGTCTGGGTCACGCGCATTCTCTCCGTGGGACTGGCTCAAAAACCTATCGGAGAGGGCTTTGAGCTTGCTCAGTTCGTCTTCGGTCTGCGGCGGTTTTGTGCCAGCCTTCTTACCCTCGCGACGTTTTTCCCGTTCGGCTATCCTTTCGCGGAGACGGTCAGCTTCGGCCTGGACTATTTTTGATGGACTATAATTCTCGACCGCCAGCCCTTGCGAGGCGGCGGCGAGGTATGCCGCCTTCTTGAACGTGTCGCCGCCACCTACCTTGATCGACGTCCAGCCGTTCGCCTTGGCAATCCGTATAATGTCGGGAAGGGCGTCGATATTGCTGGTCTTGAGCCGGTCGCCCGCGATCCGCACGATCGGGGTCTTGTCGTCGGAGGTGCGATAGAGCTTGTTACCGACGCGCAAAAATTTGCCGGTCAGGTCGTCGGTGATTGTGGGCGGCTCGGACTTGCGCTTTGGTTTTTCCGGGGCAGCCTTCGCCGTGACCTGCTTGGGCTTGGCCTGCTTCGACTCAGTTGGCCGGCTGCGCCCCGAAGGCACGCTTCCTTCAAGTTCATCAGCCATTTTCATCGCCTTCCTCTATGATGATGCTTGCGTTGCCGTGACGATCCAAAGTCAGGAGATCGGCACAGAAACTCGGATAGTCTTCGGTGCGGATGTCGTCCGGCGTCAGCGGATAGGCGGGGTTTCCCTCTGCCTCTTCATCGGTCATGTCGCGGAACGGTGTGGGAGCAAGTGCCACGAGAGTTTGTTTTTCGAGCGCCGACACCACAGGCGGCGGAAATGCCCGATTCTTGAAGAAGCGGCTCTTGTAGTAGAAAATCTTGGTGCCGATGATCGGCGGGATACCGCCCCGTAGCAGTAGCAGTCTGTCCGTCGGAAATTGCATCAGCTCCTGGGGCAGCAGCAAGGCGCGGCGCTGATCGGAAATTGATTTTGATCGGTTGGCTAGCAGGCCGTTTATAGTGAGGGACCGGGTGACACTCTCCTGCCCGACATAACCGATGCGATCCGACAGCTCGTTTGCAACACGAAGTTCCTTAGGTGTGAAAGCGACTTCAACCCCGCAGTTGGCGACGATTTCATCGGCCAAATGCTCGCCATAAACACCGCGCAATTGCGAGCGAGACTGGATCACCGGGAGCAGACGGATGCCGTAGCCCGCGACGTAAGAAAAGGCGCTGGCGAGCACCGATGCGCGGCCAAGCCGGGCAAATTCGTCGAGGATGACCAGCACGGGAACTGGCGTCGCTTCGCTCGGCAATTCCCGGACATTCAGGTCAATGAGCTGCTGAAAAAGCAAATTGTAGAGCGGCGCGATGCGGTCGAGTTCGTCAGGTGAAACACCGAGATAGATTGAAATGTGACGCTTTCGTAAGTTCCGCAGGTCAAAATCGCTCGCGGACGTTGCCGCATCGACCAGTGGGTTGAGCCATAGCCCAAGGACGTTGGTGATGGTTTTTTTGATGTCGGCAAAGCTGTTGTCGGAACCACCGGCAAAATCGGCCAGCGCCGTTCGGCATCCTGTGGAAAGGTTTAGCTTGGGATCGGCCAGTTCCTTTTTGAAGAAACTACGCGCATCGCCTTCAGACAAATGGCGATAGATTGTGCCCATCGTCAGCGGTTCGTCGCTCGTTTCCGCAAGCCAGGCTCCGACACCAGCAAAGCCGGTGCGCGCACCATTGGCCCAAAAGGCTTCGCCGCGTTCGGGCGTGGTAAACAGCATCGTTGCAATCTTTTGCAGCTCGATGATCACGTCGTCGGGGTCGCTGCGGTCGATATAGGCGAGCGGGTTATAGCGCGCGGTACGTCCCTGCCGGTCGGTCGGGTTGAATAGAAAGACCTGCTGGCCATAGTGCGCGCGGAACCCCGCACTCGCATCGTAATTTTCGCGTTTAACGTCGAGAACGACGACGGAGCCAGCCCATGTCAGCAAATTGGGAATGACAATGCCGATGCCCTTGCCCGAACGGGTTGGCGCTTCGACAAGGACATGCTCACTCCCGCCAAAAGTCAGGAAGCGCCCGCCTTTGCGTCCGACGACAATGCCCAAGGCCGAGCGGAAACCATGCCGCTTGAGTTCACGCTCATTAGCAAAACGAGCGGCCCCGTGAAGTGGTGCGCCGCGCGACCAAAGGGCAAAGACCAGCCCGGCAAGCAGCGTGACGCCGCCCACCAGACCGCCTGCCATAGCCTTCACGACGTGGGGATCGCCGCGATAATACCAGAAAAACTGCGGTATCTTGAGCGGGTCATAAGCTGCCACAGGAAGACCCAGAATTACCCAACCAATCATGCTGGCGATGGCGAGCGCGATCAATGCCCCGAGCGGGATGGCGATCAAATATCGTGCCGCCCCGCCGTCAGGCGAGGTGCCTGCTTTCTGGGTCATAATAGATCTCCGTCACCCGAAATTCGCCATCGGTTTTCTTGGTCTGGACGACGACATCGACGAGCATTTTGAGCAGCGCGCGAATGTCGCCGCGTGCCAGATCGGAGCCGCCTTCGCTTTCCTTGACCAGCAAAGTCAGTTGCTCGAACGCCAGTTCGGCGGAATCGGCATGGATGGTCGTGATCGAGCCGGGATGGCCGGAGTTCACGTTACGCAGGTAAAAGAACGCGGTCCCGTCACGCAATTCCTGGAGCAAAATACGGTCGGGGCGCATCCGCAGCGCGCTTTCGAGCAAATGCTTTGCCGTGACATTGGCCGTGCCCTGGCCGTCCTTGGCATAGAGCATGTGGACCACATTTTTGTGCGGGACGATTAGTTCGCGCGTGTCCTCGATCGTCAGCAACCGTTCCTCTGGCGGGATGAGCTGGATCAAGCCCTTGGACAATGTGGTCTTTCCCGATCCGGTCGCGCCGGAGATCAGGATGTTGAGCCGCGCCTTCACTGCGCCGTCGAAGAATTCAACATGGCGGCCGGCTTTGAGCAGCGCGAGCAAGTCCAGTTCCTGAGATGACACCTGCTTTTCAGCGATGCGCGTGTCCTTGAACAAACCCGCCGCTTCAAAATCCGCCAGCGTCATCGTGACTGTGGAAGGTTTGCGCACTGTGATCGACACGGTTTCATCTGGGACGACGGGCGGCACGATGATTTGCACCCGTTCGCCGGTTGGGAAGATCGTCGATACAATGGGATTTTCGCGGGTAACGTCCTGCGAAGTGAACGCCGCCGCAGCCGTCGCCAACGCCATCAGATTCTTGAAATCAAGACTTGGTTCGCTTTCCCATGTCCAGCCTCCACGGCGTTCAATGCCGACTTCGCCGGGTCGGTTGATGACGAGTTCGGTCACACGCTCGTCATCGAGATATTTGCGTAAGGGCGCAGTCACGCTGTCGAGGACAGCGGTATTTTTGCCCGGAGCCGCCATTATTTGAGCGCGAGGCCGTAAACGGTCGAGAAATCGAAATCCTGGGCGACGGTAATGCCGACATCGTCACCCTGATTTTTGCGCAGCACCGGTTTGATCTGGCCGTTCTGTTGCAAGATCGTTGAAGCTGCGTCGGAAGGAACACGGGTGGTATTGGAGGCGCTATTGCCGACAGCTTCCGCGCCCACGGTGGCCGCGTCTTCAACCAAGCTGAAGAGCAGGGCCGTGCCGAAACGCTGCCAGAAGAAGTTGTTGACCCGCCCATCCACGCCGCCGCGCCCAAGCGCGTCGGTTGCCGGTGAAGCGACATCTATTGCGATGCCTCGCGTGGTAACGGCCCGCGTCCACAAAACGAACAGCCGGTATTGGCCGCGATTGAGTCCACCCTGATATTCGCCGAGGATTTTCGTGCCTTTCTCCATCAGCACGACACGGCCATTGTCGGAGTAGATGTTTCGCGGGACGATGCAGCTCACATATCCGGGTTGGCTTGAGTCCATCGCGGATTGAAGAACGCAGGGAATGAAACTGCCCGCTGTGATTAGGAAATTGCGATCAGGAAGTGGCCGGGCCTGCGCCTGCCCGATCGCCGATGCCTGGCGGAGCGTGTCGAGATTGGTGGCCGGAGGCGATGGCTGGCGTCCGGCATTCGCCGCGCCGCCGTAGTCGCTGGAGCGAACGCCCGCGCTGCCACTGTCACGTTCGCCGCCATAGGCAATCAGCGAAGACCGCCGCGCGGCTTCGCGAAGCGCCTCGGCTTGTGATGGCTGGCGGGCTTGCTGTGCAGCGGATGGAGGAATCTGTGTCGGCGCAGGCCCGGCACCAATCGCGGGAACAATCGGTTCTCCTAAGGCGATTGGTGCATTTGGATCAGTCGCTGCACCCGCAAGCGTGGGTGCGATCACGGTTGCCGGATCATATTGCGCAGGTTCGAGCGCCGGTTTGGGTTTGACCGGGGGAAGGGTAGAGTTCCCGGTCAGCCCCGTTCCCAGCGCCAACACCGTAAACATGATGGCACCAGCGGCAGCGGCAAAACCGATCATCTTCTTCGGGTCCATTGCCGTGCCGGGCATCGACGGCATTTTGCTGGCACGCTCGGTGGCCGGTGCGCGGTCAATATCGTCAGGGTCAGGGGTTTGATCGACGGTAGCGCGTTCGCCTTTTGACATTTCGGCCATCACTTTGGCTCCCCATTACCCTGACTTGGCGTTCGTTCGACGATGCTGGATGCTGTTCCCGTCTTAGGGTCACGGCCATAGAAATCCCGAGCCTCATTGAAGACGCACAAAACCTCCCTGCCGCGACGCAAGCGGAGCTGCGCAAAGACGCCGTGGATCACGACAAATTCGTCACGGACATCGAAGGGAACTATGCTCTCGCTGCCATCGGGATTGACCGCGAAGAATGCCGGGAGTTCACGCTGGTTGGGGAATCGTAGCGCAGTGAACTGACCGTTATCGGTGATTTCGGAGGGCTGGATCGCCGACGAGCCTTGCACCGAGTAGCTCAAGTTCCGCTTGCCTTCGAGGACAGCGAGATCAAGCGCCGAGCGGATCGCGCCTGCTTGCAACGCGACGGCTTGAGTGTAGGCGGCCTGCGTCGCCGCCGCTTGTGCAGCGGCGGCTTCTTCGCGCGGATAGCGGAACACGACCTTGAAGAATGTGTCAGCCGAACGCGGGCCGATGGCCCCACGCCGTGCCGACAGCTCGAATGTATAGGTGCGATTGCCCGTGCCGGATCGGGTGATGACGATTAGATTGGTCGATCCAGCCAGCTCACGGGGTTTGATAAACAGCGAATTTTCGGCCGGGGCGACTTCCCACGATACCGTATCGCCGAGCGCGACATGCTCGACCCGCTCGCTGGGCGAAAACACGATCTGCGTTGCCGAGCGGAAAACGCCGACAATACGGAAAACTTGCGTGTCGCTGTAGATCACTTCGCGGATGCGATTATCTTGAGGCATTGAGCGGGGCGTTTCGCTTGGCATTGCCGGTTCACTGCTGAGCAGGAACGCAATTGCCGTCAGGCCGATAATTCGCTTCATTGCGTCACCTCCAGGTCGGCACGATAGGTCTGCACTTCCAGGCCGAGAGGGTTTTTGAACCGCTGCTGTTCGGTGGTCGGCGTGTCGGTGGTGTCGTAAGTCACGGTCGCAATGGCGGGGGTGTCCGTGACAGTCGAACCGCGCTGGAGCGTCTTGGTGAAGCGTATCTGGGCGACCTTCGCGGAAACGAAGGTGACGGATTTGACCGCGATGAACACCGTATCAAGATCGGTGAAAACCGATTGCGGCGACTTGGGATTGTCTTTGCCGTAGAAGGCCGTCCACCGCGCCTGCTCGTCGCGCGAGGACATTGCTAACACGCCCTCGAAAAATTCCTTGCGCGCCTGCGGTATCCAGCCTTCGCGGTTGCGGACATAATCGGCGAGGAAATATTTGGCGACGGCCTCGTTATAGGTGATTTGCCGGTCGCCCGACATCGGCGAGGTGATCTCGCTCGCGCCAGTCGCCTTGTCCACGGTAATGACATAGGGCGCGACGGTCTTGAGCGGCGTCAGCATCGCTATCGCTGCAACCCCGGTGATCGCCAGTCCGCTCGCCACCCCGGCGACCATCCACGCCAGCCGCTTCGAGCGATTGGCCGCGATCAGCCGGTCGTGATCCCAGCTTGCGGCTTCCGCAAAATAGGCTTTGAGATCCTCCCGGCCAGTGATGCCTCCCGCCATGACGCTCAACAGCTCCGGTGAGAGGTTTGCGGAGACAGGGTGCTGATTGGCGGCACTTGGCGTTCTGGCCTGCCATCTGGAATTGCGGACTTCGGCGAAGCCGGGTTTTTCTCGGGGAACACCTCGACACCCCTGCGTTCTGGTCCTTGGCTAGGCGCTTGGCCTGCGGGAGTGGACGTGCCGCTGACCGGATCGACGGTTGGTAGAATCGAACCATAGGGATTGGCCGGGCGGCGCTGCTTGCCATTGCATTTGGCCAGGTTTGGCGACTTTGCGCCTGCTTCGGCAATGCCGACCGGCGCAATCAGCGCCAATGCCGCCAAGATACTTATTATACGCTTTCCCATGACCCTATCCCTTTATGGTGTTCCCCGGCTGACCGAGCCTGACGTCCGCATCCGGGCGATGCCCCGCGCAAAGCCGCGTTCGATGGCGCGGCTGGTTGCCTGCGTAGCCGTCGCGCCGCGTCCGGCGACAAAGCCGCCCGCCGCTGCGATCGCCGATGCAAATTGATTGGCGAGCGCAGGCCCGCCCCCGCCAAGCGAGGCGGCCAGCATCGGAATTTGCAGGAAGAAAAAGAAGCCGAGCGCGTAGAAGGCCAGCGCCTTGATCGCGGCCATGCCAATCTCGTCATTCTCGGAAATCGTGGCGATGATCGCATCGCCGGTTTGCGTCAGGAACAAGGTCAGCACGAGCGCAAACACGATCAGCATCAGATAGTTGATGCAGGCCCCCAGCCAGGCGAAGAAATAACCGCGCGTGGACTCGAACAGCAAAGCCGCCACGAACAGCGGCCCGACCACCGAAAGCAGGGCAAGCGCAAACAGCCCGAACGCGCTGATCACAAAGCCGATAGCAGCACAGAGCAAAGTGGCAACAATCACCATCACCACGAGGAAACCGGCAAAGACCGCATAGCCGATGTCGGGAAGCGTTCCCTGGGTTTGCTGGTAGTCGGCTGCGATCTTCCGCATGGTGTTCGCGGTCTCGAAGCCGGTGCCCGCGAGCTTGTCATAATATCCGCCGAGTCCGCCGACGTCCGATGCGCCGAGCGCGCTAGCGAACTGGCCGGGGAGGCCGCCCAGGGCAAACATGCCAATTTGGCTTCCGTAGAGCGAGGTCACGGCAAAATAGAGAAAAGCGAGCTGGCAACCGCGATAGGCATATTCACGGAATGGATATTGGACCGCGCCGCGCATGATCGCATAGCCGAGCAGCGAGATGTAGATCACGATCCCGATGCGCAGTGCGGGGGAAACGATGCCGATCACGGCCGCGTATTTCCCCACGATGCCCGCAAGCGCATTGTTAAGCGCCTCGAACATCGTCGTGAAAACATGATCGCTGAAATCCATATCCGGCACTCATTCCTTGTGCATCTGGCCTTGAGCATTTGGGTCAGTTGCTGATTTGAAGCTGCGACTTGGCGAAAGCTGCCGCACGGCAATTTGTCGTGACGACGGCGGGTTCGGTGTCCTTGGGGGCAGCCGATCCCGCCCATTCGCGGCAAATCTTCTGCATCGGTTCGATCTCGCCCGGATTGGCGACATAGTATCGCCAATCCCGCGCTGGCATGTCGGCTTGGGGTGTGGACCTGCCACACCCCGCCAACAGTAGCCCCGTGCAGATGATCGCAGATCGCATCGTCATTGCCCGCGATAGTAGCGGCTTGCTGCATCGAGCTTTTGGGCGAGGGCCGCTTGCCCTTCGGCTGCGCGCTGGCGCTCCTGCGCCTCTTGCTGCAAGCCAATGGCCTGCAAGCGGAGCTGGTCGTTCTGCATCGCAGCGGATTCAAGTTGTAGCCGCGCCGTCAGGTCAGCCACTTCCTTCGCCGTTCCTGCGGTTGCCAACCGGCTGCGCAATTGATCCAGCCCTTGCGCCCGCGACGTGACGGCAGCGCCCATATTCTCGGCGAGACCGGCGTTGATGCCGATGTTGCGAGCATTGAGATCATAAGTCGCGCGGGATTGTTCGGAGCCGGCAAGACCCAGCTGCCCAAGCAGATCGCGATACACCGCATCGGCCTTGGCGCGGCCCGCGCCGACAACATCGAGATTACCGTTGCCAAAGCCTTCGAGCGAGCCGCCCGAAATGTCGAGTTCGCGCAGGGCATCAGACTTGAGCTGCTGTGCCAGCCCCGGAATGTCTGTGAGCTTGTTCAAATCCTGATAGAGCTTCTGCGCCTCGGCAATTTGTTGCTTGCCTTGGGCCACGACCTGGAGCGCCTGTCGGACGGCGTTGATCTGCTGGATCAGGCTGGCACTGTCATGGACAGGCATCCCCTGTGCGAATGCTGGCAATGGGGCCGCGAACAGCAATGTTGCGCTCAGTGCTTTGGTCAAATTCTTCATCGACTTACCTTTCTTTCAGTTCAGCTAGGACGCCTCCGACGGTGGAAGAGGGGCAGCCAGACAGCGGGATCGTTCCCCACCTCGGCAATAATCTCGTCAGCAACGGCGGTGGTTTCCGCGCGGCCCGACAGGACCGCCAGTTCGTCATCCAGCCCGGCCAGATCGAGTTCGACCACCACGCTGTCATGGCCTTGCTTGACCAGAAACTTGTGGCTTTCGGGCGCAAGTTCTTCGCGCACCAGTTTGAATTCGGCTTCGGACAGTGCGAACCCTTCGACATAATCGCGCCGCGCCCCGAACGGGTTGGGCAACATGATCTTGGTCGCGACCTGTTCGAGAATCGAATGGCTGATGTCGCTCTTGAGCGCGTCGGCAGGTGACTGCGTGGCGAACACCAGCACGGCGTTACGCTTGCGGTAGGTTTTGAGGCCGTCCTGGGCGAAGCGGCGGAACGCCTCGTCGCCAAGCGCTTTCCAGAATTCGTCGATGCAGATCACCATCCGCTCGCCAGTCAGAAGCTGGTCGATGCGGTGGAACAGATACAACATGACCGGCGTGCGAATGTCGGCATTGTCGAGAAAGTCGGTCATGTCGAAGCCGATGAACCGGGCATTGAGCGTCATTGAATCCGCCGGATTGTCGAACACCCAGCCAAGGGATCCTTCAGACGTCCATTTCTCAAGCCGTGCACCGACGCCGCTGGAATCCTTCATGCCAAGCATCGAGCGCAGCGCGCTAAGCGAACGATCAGCAACGTCGAGCTTCATCACGGCATTGATGCCGTCCTCGATCAGTCGTTCTTCCTGAACTGAAATCGGTTTGCCGTCCGCGCGGACGAGCTGGCGGATGAACAGCGATAGGAAACTCTTGTCCTCTGCGCGATTGGCGAGCGCCTTGAGCGGGGAGAAGCCGGTCGGGACGCCGTTATGGAGCGCGAGATAGGTGCCGCCGCTGGCCTGCACGAAAATTTGCGCGCCGCGATCCTTGTCGATGAATATCTGCCGTGCGCCGGTCTTTTCTGTCTGCGCCATCAGGAAGTTGAGCAACACTGTCTTGCCGCCGCCCGATGGCCCAATGATGAGGGTATGACCGAGATCGCCCTTGTGGAAATTGAAGAAATAGGGGCTGCGGGCATTGGTTTTCAGCAAGGCAATCGCATCGCCCCAATGATTGCCACTGGCACTTCCTGCCGGAAAAGTATGGAACGGCGAAAAGGCCGCGAAATTTAGCGAGGTGATCGGTGCGGGCCGGGCGCGCCATGCGAAATTGCCGACGAGCTGCGACCAATAGGCTGCTTCAAGAGCCGCCCCTTCGCGCGCTGCCACCATGCCAGTGTCGGCCAGCGCCGCCCGTGCGACCGACATATGATCCCGCAAACCCTTCACGCTGTCGGCATAAACCGCGAGCGTGAAGTGGTGATCGCCCAGCACAAAGCGGTTCGACATCAGATCATCGCCCGCGTCGATCAGCGCATCAGCTTGGCTCACGGCCCTGTCGCCTGCATTTTCCATCTGGGTCATGCGCAGCCGGAATTTTTCGGTCGCAGCAGCCCGCCCGAGGAAAGTGAAACTCTGCGTCAGCACGAACCCGAAATCGACCGATAGCAGCGCCTCGAATTGGCGCGGCGTGGTTTGGGCGGGATATTCGCGGATACCGAAGATCCCGCCGAATGCCGAAGCATCGGCATCTCGCACTTCGATTGTTTCTGCGCCAAAGATGGTGCGCGAGCGGTAGAGCGCACCGCCGAGATGCCCGCGCACAACGGGGACGCGGCGATGGCGACCGGTCATCACCATGTCGGCCACTTCCATCGTTTCCGAAAACATCAAGCCGCGATGCTCGTAGATCGAGCAGCGGCGCGGTTCGCAGCGCGCCATCAATTTCTCGAAATCGCGCGCTTTGTCGTCAAGCAGTTCGACAAGCGCCTCGTCGATCATCGGTCCTTGCCGCACCTCTTTGGAAACGCGACGTTTGAACAACTGGATAATCTTGTCGCCGCCCGTGGCACCTGGACGGATTACCAACGTGACGAAGAAGCGGTTGATGAACATCCGCTCCCGGTTGATCCGCCCGAAATAGGCGCGGTCGAGATCGGCGGCAAAACCGGATTTGAACGTGCCGCCTGGATATTGATCGACCCGCATCCTGATCAGATGTGTCCAGATTGACAGCCGCTCGTCATGGAGGTTGCGGAACAGCCCGTTGAGCTTGGTATGCCAGTCGTTGAGGTCGCGGACGTCGGCGGTCTCGAACGCACGGCCTTGCAGCTCGAATGTCAGCATGATGTCGCCGGAATCCAGCGCCACCATGTCTTCGTTCAAATGCCGGGCATAAGGCAGGAATTTGGCTGGGTCGGCCTCGCGCTGCGCCACCTTGAGTGGCACTGCATTTGTCGAGGGGAGCAGCTTAGCCATGACGGCCAAAGCCCTTCCGGCGAAGTCCGGCCAGTGGAAGCGGCGAATAGCTGCTACCGCCCCAGAACGCCCGATTGCGATTGCCGAGCTTTGTCCGCCCCCACAGGAACAGCAGGCGGAATGCGTTGACGTCGTGCCGCACGATCAACCGCGAGATCGAATATCCGAAAGCGACAACCAGCGCGGCATAAACGGGGCTGTTGCTCCATATCAGCACCGACGCGCTTGAGATCAGCAATAGCACCGCCGCCTCGATCGGGATGCCCGCCCAAAGTGCGGGGCGCGTCACCGCAAGAAACAGCTCGTTCTTGGTCAGGATTTCGGTTTCGTCCGACATCGCATTATCCCGCGATGATGCCGACGATTGAGTCCGCCGAGAAGACAATCGCAATCCCGATAATCACCGTCACCAGCACCGCTGTCGAAGCGCGACCCGTAAACCAGAGCAAGCCCGTGACGATGACGGCGATCACCGCGAGCGTTCGCAGCAGCGTCGATGAGAGCAGGCCGCGCACCTTGCTCGCGAAACTCTCCAGATTCTGCGCATAGGCAGGATCGGGGTTTGCAAACGATATAATGGTCGCCGCAGTTAATGCCGCGCCCCACACTATGGCGCTTTGTCGCGATTTGGGCATGGCATTGAATCTGGCTGCAATGCTTGCCCGCCAGTTTCCGACACCACGCCCAACTTTCAGGATTATATTCATATGCTGCTCCTCTCGTTTCCGGCGAGAATTTGAGTTTCGCGGTCGTAAGCAGCACGCTCAAAGACGTTCCACTTGGGTGGCGGAGCCGGGCGGGGCTGTGCTTCTAGTGCCTGTGGCACTGTGTTTTCTGAGGTCAGCAGTCCGCGCAGATCGCCGTTTGCCGGTGGGGCAACGGCAACTGGCGGCAAGGCCTGAGCGAATGATATGCCAGTGTCCGCGACGCCAGCGTTGCCAATGACCTTGGCAACATAGCCATTCCGAAAACCGCGCGTCTGGCTTCCCGTGTTATACATCGAGAGTGCGACCCGAAGGGCAGCTTGTGGATCGCGTCCGGCTTTCGCCGCATTGTAGTTCGTGGTGAGTACGCGGCCGAGAGCCGCGACATTGGTGCAGGGGTCGAATATGGTCTCCCAGGTCAGGCCAAGCCAGCGCATGTTGCGCGAGTTGATTTGGCCAAGTCCGAGATCGACAGAATATCCGGCTGCTACATACCGCCGAGCTGTTGCTGCTGCATCGGCGGCGCTGGTTTGGCGGGCGGGTTGCCTCCCACCGTTTACATTGAGGGCGAATTGCTCGCCGCTGCTTTCGGTCTGAACGATGGCTAACACCGTTTCGGGTGCGACTGTTGGTGCGCATTGCGACGCCAATGCAAGTATGGCAGCCGCAGAGTAGGCCATCAGACCATATCCCCAATTGATCTCAGGTGCGCTTGGCTGCTCACTGCGCCGTTCCTCCCAACTTTCTCTGTCAGGCATGAATACTCTGCCTGACTGTGGGACTATTGATAGCGGGCGGGCTGATCAGTCAGCTATAGATTGAAAAAGGCTCAACGGGCTTTTCGACTTATCTATCGAACCCTGTGGCAGCCTTTGACCTTCAATCTTGATCCTGCGGACTATGTGTTCATCGCTGGGTGGGTTCGCAGTCATGCCGATTCTTGATCTGAGTTTGAATAAGTAAGGCGAAATCGAACATTTGCCTTTGCAATCCCAAGGCCTCGCCGGTGTCAACCAGCTAGAGGCGAACTATGAACCGAAGCCGTTATGTAACTCGGCCACTCGATGGGACTGATCGAGCGATTATCACCGCGTTGACCGGGAATGGCCGCATGACCGTTCGGGAGCTTGCGGAACAGATCGGCTTGTCCAGCCCCAGCGTAACCGAGCGCATTCACAAGCTGGAAGATGCGGGCGCTATCCGGGGATATACGGTTTTGGTCGATTCCAAAGTCTTCGGCCTTGGCATCGCCGCTCACGTCCGACTGCGCGCCATGCCCGGTGAAGTGAAACGGGTTGCACAGATGCTGATCGACACGCCTGAGGTCGTCGAAGCGGATCGCGTAACAGGGGAAGATTGTTTTCTGGCGAAGGTCATGGTTAGCGATGTGCAGGAGCTTGAGACTGTGATTGATCGTTTTCAGCCATTTGCATCGGCAGATACGTCCATCATTCTATCGTCAACGGTCGTTCCACGCCTTCCCAAAATCTAGGAGATCTCACTTGGGCAACGGCCTTGATCCCGTATGGCGGATGCTTGTCAGTGGCCACTGGGCCGTGCTGAACCAATGCCGTGGCTGATTTGAACGCGATCCTTTGAAAGTATCGCAACGCTGATTAGCCTTGTATGTCGAACGCAATGGATAGTGCGCGCAAG
The DNA here is from genome assembly GCF_005503695.1 of Sphingopyxis sp. 2PD. Classification (GTDB taxonomy): domain Bacteria; phylum Pseudomonadota; class Alphaproteobacteria; order Sphingomonadales; family Sphingomonadaceae; genus Sphingopyxis. The sequence continues at coordinate 225,926 of NZ_SCMU01000003.1, read as the reverse complement.
TTTCTGGAAAGCCTTCAGCGATTCGATTTGTCGATGCTGCTACGACATTGCCAGGCGTCGGTTGAACAGCTCGAAACTGCACTGGATTGGTTTTCTGACTTAGAAGACGAAGCAATCATCGTGCGCGCGCCAGTGCCGATAGCGGATGCGTTGCGCTCACTTCCGCAACAGGATCGCAAGCGGATTGCCGAAGCTGTTTCGAGCGGTCAGCAGGTCAGCAAACAACACGATGATATTCGCGTCGAAACGCTGGACGGTGCTCACGCATCCGGCACAGTTGCGCTGCTTTCGGAATTGCTGATCCATCGCGGGATGATGATCGACGTTGCGACCGGAGGCGCACGCATACAGGACGTTGACGACTACTACAGGGCGCGGGAAGTCCGAATCCGAGAAGCAATCCCGGAAGGCGTCACATACGAGAACCCGCACGTCGATTTGTGGGCATGGTATCGCCATTGGGGAGCGGAACTGCCTCAATACAAGGATCGGCGCTTTTACGTTCGCCAGCTATTCAGTCACGCGATCGAAACCCTTTCAAAACGATCGTCATTGCCATCTGAGCCTCGCGAGGTGACGGGATGGGAGCGAGTTGACCGCGCCTTGTCAAAGGCGCGAACGCAACTTGAATCGGCTTCCGCCGAAGAAGATTGCCAAGCCATCGGGCTACTTTGCCGCGAGGTCATCATATCGCTGGCGCAGGCAGTTTATGATCCCACTATCCACGAATCGTTAGATGGCGTGCGGCCAAGCGACACAGACGCGAACCGAATGCTTGAAGCCTATATCGGGCACGTCTTTCCCGGCGCGAGCAACAAGGAAGTGCGGGCGCACCATCGAGCATCGCTGGCGTTGGCGCTGAACCTCCAACATCGCCGAACCGCTACTCGACTACTGGCTGCACTCTGCGTTGAAGCAACCGCATCAACGACGGCTGTTGTGTCGATCATCGCTCGTTCGGACAGCGTTTGACGACGGACGGATCGTAGGGTGGCCATTTCAAAACCGGAAAGACAGAAACGGGATGGCGAGCGATCAGCCTACTCAGGCATCAGCAGATCGTCACCGTCTCGCACTTCCTTTTGGCGCCCCCTAGCATGGGTGCATTTGGCCTAAAACTTACACAAAGTCTTACACAGTTTTCACTTGCCTGACAAAATATAACCGTTTATCAATGCCATACGGAAGCCTCGTCCCACTCAAAATGCGGTTCCGCAAGGAGTGCTGGTTCGAGTCCGGCCAGGGGCACCATCATCTTTTCGGCCGCCTTCGCGAAAAAAATGGCGGACCGCATGGCGGCCCGCCAAGGTTTCGACCGGCGTGCTTGGGGTCATCGCCGGTCGCCCCGTTCGATTGCTTATTCGGCCGGTTGCTGCCCGCTACGCTGCTGTTCGGCGGTCTTTTTCAGCCGGCCCTTGGTCATTCCCGTGACCAGCACGTCGCCCGATCCGGCAAAGCTCGCGGCGGGCAGCGTCGCAACGCGGTTGCCGACTTCGACAGTCACCGCTTCGACCACGCCGCGACCCGTCTGGCGCAGCTCCTGGACATGGCCGATCACCTTGCCGCGCGCGTCGGTCACGGGCATTCCCGGCTCCACCGCGAACATGCCGTTGCCGCTCGCCGCGCCGCTGCCCGCGGCGGCGAGTTGGCCGAGGCTGCCCTGGAAGCTGCCCGCGGCCGATCCGGCGCCGCTGGCGCTGCCTGAGACGTTCGACAACGCGCCGCCGGTTCGATCGCGGACAGTCCCGACCGCACCCTGCGCGGTGCCGGTTACGGTCGAAGCCGTGCCCCGGGCAGTGCCGACGGCGCCGCGCGCAGTCTGCCCCACAAAATCGGTTCCCACGGCCTGCGCATCGACGCTGCCGCTACCCGCGGCGCTGCCCGACCCATTAGCATTGCCGCCGATGCTGTTGCCCAGCAGGTCGCCATTGCCGCCCGCCGAACCCCGACCGTTCGCGTCGGCGCTGCCCTTGCCCTGTACGCGGCCCGAACGGCGATCGACCTGCGCATCGCCGCGGCCCGAACCGGCGAGCTCGCCCGCCGAGCCCAGCGTGCCGCCGATCGGGCCCGTCGGATTGCCAAGCGTCCCGCTCAGCGTGCCGCCCAAGCCGCCGCTCAGCCCGCCGCTGCCGCCAAGCAGCTGCGCCGACGCCGGGACCGAAAGGGTCATGGCCGACGCAGCGATTGCGAGGGCCGAGACGAAGATATGTTTTGCCATTGCTCTTCTCCTGAATTTGCGGCCCGAAGGGGATGGGCCTGACAAGAGAACGATGGCGCTTGCGAATTTCTTCCGAAAAATTTCGGGTCGGGGTCAGCGGCCGCCGCAGCTGCTGCAGATCAGGCCGTGGCCATAGATTTTGTCGCGGCCCTTCTTGCCCAGATCGCGCGCTTCGAGCACCAGCGCGGTCACCGCGGCGGCGATCCGGTCCGTCGCGGGCGCGGCATAATGCTGCGCCAGTCGCCCGGCGACCAGCGGTGCGGCGAAGGATGTTCCGCGCAGCCGATCGCTGGTGGCGGCGCCGGTGGCGGCGTGGACATCGGCGCCGGGGGCGGCGAAATCGACGTGCAGCGCGCGGCCTGCCTCGGGCAGCGCGCGGTAGCGGGCGTCGACGCCGGTCACCGCGAAGACGCCCTTGTACGAGGCCGGATAGGCGGGCGGCGCGGCGGGGCCGTCGTTGCCCACCGCCGCCACGATCAGCATCCCGCGCTGCTGCGCGCGCGATACCGCAATCGCGAGCAGCTTGTTGTCGGGACCGACAAGGCTGATCGTCGTGACTCCGACACCGCGCTCGGCAAGCCAGCCCAGCGCGCGGGCGATGGCGCTGGCATTGCCGCCCGCCGGGTCGCCGCCATAGACATCGGCCGCAGCGAGCCGCCGCCCCGGCGCGGCGCCGCGCACCGTGCCGGTCCCGATGAGCAGCGAGGCAACCGCGGTGCCGTGGCGGCTTGGTACGGGCGCGCCGCGCGCAAACCCGCGCTGTTCGACGCGCCCAGCGACCGACGGGTGCGCGGCGACGCCGCCGTCGATCAGCCCGAGCGGGGCGCCCGATGACGAAGCGCTGGCGGTCGCTAGCGCGGCGACGGGCAGCGCGCCGCCCGGGCCGCTCGTGAAATAGAGATGGTCGACGTCGATCGCCGCAGCGGGCAGGCGTTTGGCAAGCCGCTTTTGCGCGCGCGTCAGGCTTTGCCCTTCGGGAACCGCAAAGCGCGCGATGTCGAGATCGAGCCCGGCAATCCGCTCGCGGTCGATCAGCGCGAAGCCGCCGTCGCGGGCGCGGGCGACCATGGCGTCGTCGATGCCCGTGGCGATCAGCACCCCGCGCACTGCGGGTTGGCCATTGCGATCGGGCTCGATCCGGTCGCGGCGATCACGCAGCAGGTCGGCAATCCGTTCGATGCGCGCCTGCGCCAGCGTATCCCTGACCGCAATCAGTGGCTCGGTGCCAATTCCCGGCAGCGACGGCAATGTCCGCGCCGCGTCGGGGATTTGTACCGACGGCACCGCGATCTGCGCGCGGGCGTGCGGACCGCTCATCGCCAACATCAGGCTCAGGATCAGGGCTGTCGAATGTCGCACGGTGCTTCCTTGTTCATCCCGGGCGCGAAGACGAGCCTGGGGTGGCTTCGAAAAATTTAGCATGTCGCGGAAGAAACGATAGGGTGGCGTCGTTTCTTCCCCAGGCACAACGAAAAGGCGATTATGCGCTTCGAAGAGGAACTGGTGGCATTATTACCGCGCTTGCGCCGGTTCGCGCGCGGTCTGGCGCGCCACCCGAGCGACGCCGACGATTTATGCCAGGCCGCCATCGAACGCGCGCTGAAGTCGCGCGATCAGTGGCAAGAGGGAACAAGACTGGATAGCTGGATGTATCGCATCACCCGAAATATTTGGATCGACGAGCGCCGCGCTGCGGGCCGCCGCGGTGTCCATAGTGCGATCGACGATGCCGCAACGCAGGTTGTCGGCGACGGCGCTGCCGAGGTCGAGGCGGGCGCGCTGCGCGGCGATGTCGACGGCGCAATGGCGCGGCTGCCCGACGACCAGCGCGAGGTCGTGATGCTCGTTCTCGTCGAAGGCTATGCCTATCGCGAGGCGGCCGACATTTTGGACGTGCCAATCGGCACCGTCACGTCGCGGCTGGCGCGTGGGCGCGAGACGCTGATGCATTATCTGGGAGAGGCGGCATGAGCGTGGATCGGGACATTGTTGCGGCCTTTGTCGACGGCGAACTCGACGATCTGACCGCGCGGCGCATCGAACGCGAAGCGGTTCGGGATCCCGCGCTGGCGGCAGAAATCGCGCGCCACCGCGCGCTGAAGGCGCAGCTGACCGCGCATTATGCGCCGGTTGTCGAGGAGGCGGTACCCGAACGGCTGCGCGCTTTGCTCGTCGGGGCGGACAACGCGGACGGGGTCGATACCAGTTTGGCGGATCGTCGCGCGGCGAAGCGGGCGCGCTTTGAACCCATGCACTGGGGCGCGCTCGCCGCGTCGCTGGTGCTCGGGCTGACAATCGGATTGCGGCCCTGGCTGCCTGCCGCCGATGTCGCGAGCGACAAGGGCGTGCTCGTGGCATCGGGTTCGCTGGCCGACGCGCTCGATACCCGGCTGGCGTCGAACCAGCCCGCAGACGCTGCGGTCCGGATCGGGCTCAGCTTTCGCGACGGTGAGGGGCGTTACTGCCGCAGTTTCGAAAGCGCCACGGTCGACGGGATCGGTTGCCGCGAGGGTGGCCGCTGGCAACTGGAACGGACACAGCGCGGACGGGCGCCCACCGACTATCGTCAGGCGGGCTCGGGCGAACTCGCCGCGATGGTGGCGACGATGATGGCAGGCGATCCGCTCGACGCGGACGCCGAGCGTGTCGCGCGCGATGCCGGGTGGCGGGCGCGATAACATGGTTGCCGCGCCAATGTTGCCATTTTGGCGCTTAATGCCGCCGCTATGGCACCGTTAAAGCATGAAAATAACGAAATTTATTCATCGTTAGCAATCAAACATGGCTAAGGATTTTGTGGCGTTAACCTAATTCATGTCAACTTCGTCTGCATGGACATTGAAAAATAATGAAAAATACGATATTTGAGCTGGATCATATTTGCGAATTTTGCAGCTTTTATCGCCGTTTGCCGACCCGATCTGACTTTGTGCCGACAAGGTGGACGCCATGAACCAACCTCGCCCCAACGCCGAGCAGGAATTTGCCGCCGCCGCTGCCGCCAGCGATCGCCGAGGGGCGGATCGTTACCGCACCGTGTGGCGCATCGCGAAAATCATTCGCAACGGCGACGCGGGACTATGGCGCGTACGCAATATATCCGACCGGGGCATGATGCTTGCCGCCGATGTGCCGATCAGCGTCGGCGAACAGCTTGAAATCGCCCTGTCCGATACGGTGCAGCTGCGCGGCAAGGTGGTGTGGTCCGAGGGTGGGCGCTGCGGCGTTGCGTTCGACCAGGAGGTCGACGTCGCCGATGTGCTCAAACAATTGGCCGCCGAACAGCGCGCCACCGGCTACCGCCAGCCGCGCCTGCCGGTGCATAGCCGCGCGCAGGCGGTCACCGATGAAGGGACGGGCAATATCGAACTCGTCGATCTGTCGCAGCATGGCGCGGGGTTTTTGCACGACGGGCATTTCGAGGTGGGCAAGGAGCTTGACCTGATCCTGGCTGGCGGGGTCAAGCGCCGCGCGATCGTGCGTTGGTCGCGCGCCGGGCGCGGCGGGTTGTGGCTGACCCAACCGCTCGATCGGGCTGACCTCGAAAGCATCCGCCGATTTGAAAGCTGACGGCGCTTTGCGGTGTCAGATATCCTCGACCAGCCGCCCGTAAAGCTGCGGGCGGCGGTCACGAAAAAAGCCCATCCCCGCGCGGTGCTTCGCGGCGCGGTCCAAGTCGATCGTTTCGATCAGCACGCCGGTCTCGCTGGCACCGAATTCCTGCGTCAAATCGCCCCATTCGTCGCTGATGAAGCTGTGACCATAGAAATTGGCGTCGCCCTCGCTCCCGATGCGGTTCGCGGCGATCACCGGCATACAGTTTGACACGCTGTGACCCTGCATCGCGCGCCGCCACATGCGGCTGGTGTCGAGATCGGCATCATAAGGCTCGCTGCCGATCGCGGTCGGATAGAAAAGCAATTCGGCGCCCATCAGCGCCATCGCGCGGGCGCATTCGGGATACCATTGGTCCCAGCAGACGCCGACGCCGATGCGGGTGCCGAACAGATCCCAGACCTTGAAGCCGGTGTTACCGGGGCGGAAATAATATTTCTCTTCATAGCCGGGGCCGTCGGGGATGTGGCTCTTGCGGTATGTTCCCATGATTCCGCCATCGGGGCCGATCATTGCGAGCGTGTTATAATAATGATGCCCCTCGCGCTCGAAGAAGCTGGTCGGGATCGCGACTTTCAGCTTTGCGGCGAGCGCCTGCATCGCGACGACGCTGGGATGCTCGGCGGTCGGACGCGCCGACGCGAACAGCGCCTCATCCTCGACCTGACAAAAATAGGGTCCCTCGAACAATTCGGGCGGCAGGATGACCTGCGCGCCCTTCGCCGCCGCTTCCTCGACCAGCGCGGTCACGGCATCGATGTTGGGCTGAACAGGGCCGGGCAGGGGAAGCTGCAAGGCAGCGACGGTGATGGTGCGGGTCATGGGTGCGCTATGCCGGAAGCTGCTGGCTCGAGCAATGGAAGCTGCCGCCGCCGGCGATGATGCCGAGGGCGGGGAGGCCTACAGCGCGGCGGTCGGGGAAGAGGGCGGCGAGCGCATCGACCGCGGCCTGATCGTTCGGGGCGCCATAGGTCGGCACGACCACGACGCTGTTGCCGATGTAGAAGTTCATATAGCTCGCCGCCGCGATTTCGCCGTCAATCTCGATCCGGCCGGGGGAGGGGAGATCGACGATCTCGATCCCGCCAAACGCCGCTGCGCGCGCGCGGGCGTCGGCGTAGATGTGCGCGTTGGGATCGTCATCGCCGTCGGCGACGGGCAGCGCCAGCCGCCCTTCACCGACAAAGCGCGCCAGATTGTCGACATGGCCGTCGGTGTGGTCGCCGACCAGCCCGTTGCCGAGCCAGAGCAGACGGTCGATGCCGAGCGACTGGTGGAGCCGCACCGCTATGTCTTCGCGCGTCAGCGTCGGGTTGCGATTGGGGTTGAGCAGGCACTCCTCGGTGGTGACGCACAGGCCGGTGCCGTCGACGTCGATCCCGCCGCCTTCGAGCACCCAGTCGAGGTGCTGCGTTGGCAGGTCCGCGTGCGCGGCCAGGATTGCCCCGATCTCGCGGTCGCCGGGCATCACGAACTTGTTGCCCCACCAATTGAAGTCAAAATTGCGCGCCTCGCGATGGCTACCGGTGCCGACGATGATCGGCCCGGTGTCGCGTAGCCAGATATCGCCGAAGGGGACAACGAACAACTGCACGCCCCGATCGACGAGCGCCTCGGCAATATCGGCATTGTCGTGATCGCGCACGAGCAGATGTACCGTCTCGCCGCGCCCTTCATCATGGACGGCATTGGCAAAGGCGGCCACATCGCGCCGCGCGGCGTCGATCTGTCCCGACCATTCGTCGGCGAGATGCGGAAAGCCGATCCAAACCGCTTCGTGCGGCGCCCATTCGGCGGGCATACATAAGGTCATCGCGTCGAAATCCTCAATTTCCCAGTTTCGTCATTGCGCGCGAAGCGAAGCAATCCAGAGCGGTTACCGCCCACTCTGGATTGCCGCGTCGTTTCGTTCCTCGCAATGACGAGCGCAGGATCTATTTCGCGGCGCTGCGCGACTTATCACGGGCGGCGCGGAATTCGTCGCCCTCGACCCAGTTCGGCCATGCCTCAGTCATCGCCAGCATCCGGCCCGCGGCATAGTAGAGGCGCAGGTCGGCCATCATGCCGCTCCAATTGGTGATCGCCTCATATTCGTCGCCCGGCGCGTGATAGCGGTTCTTTTCATAATCTTCAGACGCCTTCTGGCCCGCTTCGACGCCGCCCTCGACCAGATCGTCGCCGCTGCCGAAGTTGAACATCGGCACGCCGAGCTTGGCAAAGCTGAAGTGATCCGACCGGTAATAGAAACCCTTTTCGGGGGTCGGTTCGGCCTTGACCGTGCGGCCCTCCATCTGGGCGAGCTTTTCGACATAGGCGTCGAGTTCGGACTTACCGCCGCCAACGACCACGATGTCCTTGGCCGGGCCGACCGAGTTGAGCGCGTCCATATTGACCCCGCCGACGGTCTGCGACAGCGGAAACACCGGGTTCTCGGCATAATATTTCGACCCGAGCAGCCCCGATTCCTCGGCGGTCACCGCCAGGAACACGATGCTGCGGTCGGGCGCACCGGCCTTATTGAACGCCTGCGCGAGCGTGACCAGGCCCGCGATGCCGGTGGCATTGTCGACCGCGCCGTTGCAGATGTCGTCGCCCGCGACCGGCGTGCAGCGGCCCAGATGGTCCCAGTGGCCGGTGTAGAGCACATATTCTTGCGGACGCTTGGCGCCCGGCAAGATGCCGATGACGTTGCGCGACATTTTCTTGGCGATGTCATTGTCAAAGCTGAAGTTGGCCTTCACGCCGGTCAGCGCGACGGGCTTGAAGCCCTTCTTCTTCGCCGCGTCGCGCAGCGCGTCGAAATCCTGTCCGGCGCTGGCGAACAATTCCTTCGCCTTGGGCAGCTGGATCCAGCCGTTGGCGACGGTCTGGCTGGCGCCGCCGTCCTTGCTTTCGGCCAGATATTGCGTGCCGGTGTTGCTCGATTCGACGACATTCCACCCGTAAGCGGCGGGCTCGGTGTCGTGGACGATCAGCACCGCCGCGGCGCCCTGCCGCGCCGCTTCTTCATATTTGTACGACCAGCGGCCATAATAGGTCATCGCGCGGCCGTTGAATTCGCCCTTGGTTTCAGCGGTCTGCCAGTCGGGATCGTTGACGAGGACGACGACGGTCTTACCTTTCACATCAAGGCCCGCATAGTCGTTCCAGCCCTTTTCGGGGGCGACAATGCCATAGCCGACAAACACGACGTCGCTGTCCTTGACCGCGGTCTTCGGTTGGACGCGATAGCTGAACGCAACATAGTCCTTCGCATATTGTGCGGTGACCGGCGTCTTGCCGCCGGTAAACGTCAGCGGGGTCGCATTTTTCGCGGTGATTTCGACCAGCGGCACATCCTGCGTCCAGCTGCCGTTGTTACCGGGCTGCAGCCCCGCTTCCTGATATTTCTTGATCAGATAGGCAACGGTCTTTTCCTCGCCGGGCGTGCCGGGCGCGCGGCCTTCATAGGCGTCGAGCGACAATTCCTTCGTCACTTCCTGCAACGTCGCCAGCGACAGCTCGGGGATTTCGACATCGGGAATGGCGGTGGCGGTGGTCGCCGCCTTGTCGGACGCGTTGCACGCGGCGACGGTCAGAAGAACCGCGAAAGCCGCGGCAGATCGGGGGAAACGAAGCATGGGAATGTCCTTGGAAGGTTTCGTTTGCGGTTGGACGGGCTTGTGCCAGCCCGTCGGCGCGGGTGCAAGCGGTGGGGCTTGCGCATAAGGTCAAATCGCGGAAAGAACGTGGAAATGATCGCGCGGGGCGTGACAGTATGAGTAGAGGGGAGCAGATTTTAATGGCTCGATTTGAGGGTTTGCGTTCGACATCTTCGGCTTTTGCGGCGGCCTTACTCCTATTTTCAGCCGGATTGGGGCAAGCGCAAACGACCGTCTCTGATTCGGCGGCCCTGTTCGGCTCGGTAGGCTCGGTCGATGATATCAGTCTCTCGCCTGATGGTACTGCGATCGCCTTTATCTCGCCGTCGCCGACTGGCGGAAATGATCTGTTTGTTGTTGGTACCGCCGAAGGCGCCGTCCCCCAACGGATCATGCGCGCGAGCGGTGATCCCGAGTTTTTCTCGTGGTGCGGGTGGGAAAATGCAAAGCGCTTGCTTTGCGAAATCGCTGGTCGCGAAAAAGGACAGGGACGCGACGTCAATTCTTTCCGGCGATTGATGGCGCTCGACCCCGACGGTAAGAACCTGAACGTCGTCGGCCCTGAAGGAAAATATGCGTTTGCAGGCAGCCATTTGATCGACTGGCTGCCCGCCGAAGACGATCGGATCATGCTTTGGCATCCCAGCAACCGCGTGGTCACGATTTCGACGCGCAACGAGGATGAAAAGACCGTCGAAGCGCCGCGCACATATGCCGTCAATTATTTGTCCGACGAAACCGGAAAACTGCGCGTTCTGGTCAGCAATGCATCCAGCGAGAGCGGGATGATCGATGGGAAGAACCGCTATTTTTCGAGGCCTGCTTCTGGCGGAAGCTGGCGAAATCTATCAGTATATGACATCTCAGCGCGCGACGGTTTTCGCCCGGTGGCGATCGAACACGGCGCCGACCGCGTGTTCGGTTTTGGCCGAGTGAATGGTCGCGTCGCATTGCAGCGGATGGAACTGCAAGGGGCAGTTGATGCCGAGACGATCTTTTCGCATCCCGAGGTCGACGTGTCGGGCACTCTGCGGATCGGGCAATCGGGGCGGGTAGTTGGGGTTGCCTATTCGACCGATCGACCACATGCCCATTATTTCGACCCGCGTATCAAAGCGCTGGCAGCACAACTTGAAAAAGCCTTGGGTGCCCGCACGGTGCGGCTTATCGACGCAACGCGCGACGAAAAGACATTTCTTGTTTGGGCGGGTTCGGACACCGATCCCGGGCATTATTACCTGTTCGACACCGCACTCAAAAGCTTGCGGCCGTTGCTGGCGGACCGGCCGATGCTTGAAGGCGCGAAGCTGTCCGAGGTACGCCCGATTAAATATCCCGCGGCGGACGGCACTGAAATTCCTGCATATCTCACGCTTCCGCCCGGCAAAGTCAGTGCCACCGGCCTGCCAGCAGTGGTTATGCCGCACGGCGGGCCATCTGCTCGCGATGAATGGGGCTTCGATTGGCTGGCGCAATTCATCGCTCAGCGCGGTTTCGCGGTACTCCAGCCGAATTTCAGAGGTTCGACCGGTTACGGGGACGAATGGTACCAGCGCAACGGTTTTCAATCGTGGCGGACATCGGTTGGAGACGTGAGCGATGCTGGGCGTTGGCTGCTCAGCCAAGGTGCGCCAGCGGCCAAGCTCTCGATCGTCGGCTGGTCGTACGGCGGTTATGCGGCCTTGCAGTCCGGTGTAATTGCCCCCGACCTGTTCAAGTCGATCGTGGCGATCGCGCCAGTCACTGACCTTGCCCAGCTGCGACAAGAGGAAAGTCGTTACACGACGGCGCGGATCCAGCGCGACTTTATCGGGACCGGTCCGCATCTGCGCGAAGGTTCGCCTGCGCAAAACGCCGCGCAATTCAAGGCGCCCGTATTGCTATTCCACGGGACGATTGATCAGAATGTCGAGCCGACGCAGTCAAAGACCATGGTCCGCGAACTGCTAAAAGCAGGACGCGCCGTAGAACTGGTCGAATATCCCGGTTTGGCCCATGACCTCGGATCGTCGTCGGCGCGCATCGACATGCTCAAACGGATCGAGGCTTTTTTACCGAAGTGAAAAGGCAACAAAAAAAGGGCGGTCCTTGCGGGCCGCCCTTTTGAATTCTTCCGGTGGGAACCGATCAGCGCGAATAGAATTCGACGACCAGATTGGGTTCCATCTTCACCGGATAGGGCACTTCGTCGAGCGTGGGCACGCGGACATAGGTCGTCTTGGTGCCGTCGACCGCCAGATATTCGGGCAGGTCGCGCTCGGGCAGGCTCTGCGCTTCGGCGACCAGCGCCATTTCCTGCGCCTTCTTGCCCAGGGTGATTTCGTCACCGGGCTTCACCAGACGGCTGGCGACGTTGCACTTCACGCCGTTCACATAGACGTGGCCGTGGCTGACGAGCTGGCGCGCCGAGAAGATCGTCGGGGTGAATTTCGACCGATAGACGACGGCGTCGAGGCGGCGTTCGAGCAGGCCGATCAGGTTCTGGCCGGTGTCGCCCTTCATGCGGCTGGCTTCGAAATAGTTCTTCTTGAACTGCTTTTCGGTGATGTCGCCGTAATAGCCCTTCAGCTTCTGCTTCGCGCGGAGCTGGATGCCGAAGTCCGACACCTTGCCCTTGCGGCGCTGGCCGTGCTGGCCGGGGCCATATTCGCGGCGGTTGACCGGGCTCTTCGGGCGACCCCAGATGTTCTCGCCCATGCGGCGGTCGAGTTTATACTTGGCGCTCTGGCGCTTCGACATTGTCGTCTCCAATTTGCTGTGTGCCGAAGAATTTCGGCGGGTCCCGGGTCGCACCATAGGAGCTGTGTCCTATGCGACCGCCGCTTCACCGGGGTGCGGGGTCCATTGCGAAGGCGCGCGGTTAACCGGGGGGCGGGGCAAAGTCAAGCGTGCGGCGCTGTGTCCGTACTGGTGCCTCGACAGCCGAATAAATTCCGCTAAACGCTCGGCACATGACTGACATCAAACTTCCCGAACAGTGCGAGACGATGATCGACGTGCGCGCCGGCGTCGATCAGATGGACCGCGAACTTGTCGCGCTGCTGGCGCGGCGCTTTGGCTATATGGACGCCGCGGCGCGGATCAAGACCGATCATGGCGCCGTGCGCAACGAAGCACGCAAGGCGCAGGTGCTGGACAATGTGGCGCGCGAGGCCGAGCTGGCCGGGCTGCCACCCGAGCATTTCCGCGCGATATGGGACGTGCTCGTCGAGCAATCGATCGCCTATGAAGCCACCGAGTGGCGCCGCATTCGCGCCGATCACTGATCCTGGTTAGCGGCGCCCCCCGGTAGGCGCCGCTGTTTCGGCGCGCGCCGCGTCGGGGGCAGGCTGCGCCGGTTCGGCGACGATGCGGCAGACGCGCTTTGGTACCGTTCTGCCGGTCGTTTCGACCTTTTGGCAAATCTTCTTGGGCTTAGCGGGCTTTGTCGAACCTGCTGCGTCGGGGGTCGCAGGCGGGGCTGCCGTTGCCGCATCGGGCGCGGCGGACGACAGGGCGAGGGAGAGGAAAAGCGTCAGCATCGAATCAAACTCTTTGATCGGATCAAGGCCTAAATTCGCTTCGCTCAACGGCCAAGGTACCGGTGCACCACGGCTTGATAGTGACTGGCAAGGGGGTGAGGGGTGACGGGCGCCGGGTCAGGCACCCGCCGCCATCACTTGGCGCCCTTCAGCTGCTGGCTGGTCGTGTCGGCCTGACGATCCCAGCTTTCCTGCGTACGGCATTCGCGCTCGGGCAGGCGGCTACCGGTGTTGGCGATCCGGCGGCAGATCAGCTTCGGCTTAACCTTCTCGGGCTTGGCCGCCGTCTCGGTCGTCGGCGATGCGGGCGGGGTTTCGGTGGTCGCAGCGGCAAGCGCCAGCGACATTATCAAGGTCAACATGAACGATCGAACTCCAAGGAGGGGAGGCGTCTGTTATCGCGCGCGGGGCGTCCTGCCAAGACTGGTTATGACCCCGTGCATCATCCTGATATCATTGTGCGACCAGCCGGTCTTGGTCAGCGCGGTACGCAATGTGCGCAGCGTCGCCTCGGTTCGTTCGGGCGGATTGAAATAGCCGCTGGCGTCGAGGTCGCGGATCAGGTGCTGGATCAATTCCTCCAGCTCGCCATGCGGCGCGACGGGATCGAGCGCCACGGTCGGCGGGCTGGCGAGCGCGACGCCGCCTTCGGCTTCGCTCGGCGCATGCTTCGACCATTCATAGGCGAGCAGGATCACCGCCTGCGCCAGGTTCAGCGATGCGAAGTCGGGGTTGATCGGAACGGTCACGATCGCGTGGGCGAGGGCAACATCGTCGGTTTCGAGGCCCGAACGCTCGGCGCCGAAAACATAGGCTGAACGTCCGGCCTCGGCATGCACGGCGCGCGCCGCGGCTTCCGGGGTCAGCACCGGCTTCATCACCCCCCGCTTCCGCACAGTCGTGGCATAGATGGTGGTGCAATCGGCGACGGCGTCGGCCAGGCTATCAAACACCCGCGCCTCGGCCAGCACAATGTCGGCGCCCGCGGCCGCCGGTCCCGCATCGGGATTAGGCCAGCCATCGCGCGGGGCGACGAGTCGCAATTCGGTCAGCCCGAAATTGAGCATCGCCCGCGCCGCCTTGCCGATATTTTCGCCAAGCTGCGGACGGACGAGGATGATGACGGGCGGTGGGGCTACGGCCAAGGTCAATTTTTATGCGCCGCCTCGGTCACCGACGAGGCGAATTCCTCGAAATCCTTGGCCTCGGTGAACTCGCGATAGACGCTGGCGAAGCGGATATAGGCGACGCTGTCGAAACCTTTCAGCGCTTCCATCACCATCGCGCCGATTTGCGCGGCCTGCACTTCATTCTCACCCGATGTTTCGAGCTGGCGCTGGATACCCGACACTAGCCGTTCGATGCGCGCGCCGTCGATCGGGCGCTTGCGGCACGCGATCTGGATGCTGCGCATCAGTTTCTCGCGGTCGAAGGGTTCGCGCCCGCCGCCGGCCTTGAGCACCGATACTTCGCGCAGCTGGATGCGCTCGAATGTCGTAAAGCGCGCGCCGCAATCTTCGCACTGGCGGCGCCGACGAATGGCCGCGCCGTCCTCGGTCGGACGGCTGTCCTTCACCTGGCTGTCTTCATGGCCGCAATAGGGACAGCGCATGGTCTAGCGTTTCACCCGCGAATAAAGCGCGATCGCAGCGCCCGCGAACAGCCCGACGGGCCAGCTCACCACCGGCAGGACCGCGCCTGCGACCGCTCCAATTACGCCGCCGGTGAGGACTGGCTTGGTTGACGGATGCGCCAGCCCTTGCTTGCCCATCGCCTTGACCTCTTCGATCGTCAGCTCGGCCAGTGTCGGCTCTTCAGGATGTTGGCGCGCCAACGGTTTCAGCCCTGATAGATGGGAAAGCGTTCGCACAGGGCGCGAACGCGGCCGCGCACATTGGCTTCGACATCGGCATCGCCATGCTCGCCCTTGTCGCGCAGTGCTTCGAGCACGTCGGCGACCATGTCGCCGATTTCCTCGAACTCGGCGATGCCGAAGCCGCGCGTCGTGCCCGCGGGCGACCCGACGCGGATGCCGCTGGTCTTGATCGGCGGCAGCGGGTCAAAGGGAATGCCGTTCTTGTTGCAGGTGATCGCGCTGCGTTCGAGCGCCTCGTCGGCGTCGCGGCCGGTGACGCCGAGCGGACGCAGGTCGATCAGCGCGAGATGCGTGTCGGTGCCGCCCGCCACGACATCGGCGCCGCGGGCCTTGAGTCGACCGGCGAGCGCCTGCGCATTGGCGACGGTGGCCTTCGCATAATCCTTGAACTCGGGGCGCAGCGCTTCGCCGAAGGCCACGGCCTTGGCAGCGATGACGTGCATCAACGGGCCGCCCTGCAGGCCGGGGAACACCGCCGAATTGATCCGCTTGGCGATCGCTTCGTCATTGGTCAGGATCATGCCGCCGCGCGGGCCGCGCAGCGTCTTGTGTGTCGTCGTGGTGACGACATGCGCGTGCGGCAGCGGTGAAGGATGAACGCCGCCCGCTACGAGTCCGGCGAAATGCGCCATATCGACCATCAGCAACGCGCCGACGTCATCGGCGATCTTGCGGAAGCGGGCAAAGTCGAGAGTGCGGGGATAGGCCGAGCCACCTGCGATGATCAGCGCCGGACGATGTTCTTTCGCCAGCGCTTCGACCTGATCGAAATCAACGAGATGGTCGTCGGCGCGCACGCCATATTGCACGGCGTTGAACCATTTGCCCGACATCGCGGGCGGCGCACCATGGGTCAGGTGACCGCCGGCGTCGAGGCTCATGCCGAGGATCGTCGCGCCGGGCTTGGTCAGCGCCAGCATCACCGCGCCGTTGGCCTGCGCCCCCGAATGCGGCTGGACATTGACATAGCCGCAGTCGAACAGCTGCTTGGCGCGGTCGATGGCGAGCGTTTCGACCTCGTCCGACGGCGCGCAGCCCTGATAATAGCGACGGCCGGGATAACCCTCGGCATATTTGTTGGTGAAGACCGATCCCTGCGCCTCGAGCACCGCTTTCGAAACGATGTTTTCGCTCGCGATCAGTTCGATCTGATATTGTTCGCGTTCGAGCTCATGCTTCATCGCCGCGGCGACCGCGGGGTCGACGGTGCCGACACCGTCAGTGAAATAGCCGGCCGATTTGATGGGCTTGTTAAGCGTGTCGGTCGTCATCGGCTGGTCTCCAGTTGCGGCGGGTTTGAAAGTTTGTCGACGCGGCGCGCATGGCGATCGCCGGCAAAGTAGGTGGTGAGGAAGGCGGTGAGGCACGCCTTGGCCATGTCGATGCCGGTCAGGCGCGCACCCATAGCGATGACATTCGCGTCATTATGTTCGCGGGACAGCTTCGCCGACAGCGGTTCGGACACCAAGGCGCAGCGGGCCGCGGGATTGCGATTGACCGAGATCGAAATGCCGATCCCCGAGCCGCACAGCGCCACGCCGCGCTCCGCACGGCCCTCGGCGATCGCCTCGCCCAGCGCGTAACCAAAATCGGGGTAATCGACGCTGTCGGGGCCGTTTGTGCCCAAATCCTCGACATCATGGCCTTCGGTGCGCAGCCAGTCGGCGAGCAGCGCTTTCAGCTCGTAAGCGGCATGGTCAGAGGCAATGGCGATGCGCATCGGCGCGGCTCCCGCTGGGATCAAGGGAATCGATGTCGGCCCTTTAGGCGACGCCGTCCGATTTGGCCATAAGTGAGGTGGCAAATTTGTGACGCGACCGATAAAGCTCCGCCATGTCCGATACCGTCATATCCGTGCTGATGCTCACCGGGGTCGCGCTGACCGGCGGGGCGGCCTATGTTTTCCGCCAGGGCGACAAGCGCCGCGCACTGCTGATGCTGGTCGCGGCGCTGGTGATGTTCGCCAATGTCGCGGTGTGGCTGGTGCCGGTGAGATAATATCCTTCCCGGAACGGGGAGGGGGACCGCTCGCGGAGCGAGTGGTGGAGGGGGCTATCGACCTTGAGCGACGCTAAAGGCCTCGCACCCCCTTCGTCAGCGCTTCGCGCTGCCACCTCCCCACGAGTGGGGAGGAACAAAAGTTACCGAATCGGCGAATCCGGCGCGAGCCGCATATCCAGATAGTTATCGAGCGACTTCATCAGCTGGTCGAGCTCATGCTCGAAGAAATGGTTCGCACGCGGGATCTCGTCGTGATGGATCGTGATGCCCTTCTGCGTGCGCAACTTGTCGACCAGCTTCTGCACCGCGGACGGCGGCACGATCTCGTCCTGCCCGCCCGCGACGATGATGCCCGAAGAGGGGCAGGGCGCGAGGAAGCTGAAGTCATACATGTTCGCCGGCGGTGCGACCGACAGGAAGCCGCGGATTTCGGGACGGCGCATGAGCAATTGCATGCCGATCCACGCACCGAAGCTGAAGCCCGCGATCCACGTCGTCTGCGCTTCGGGATGGATCGATTGGACCCAATCGAGCGCCGACGCCGCATCGCTGAGTTCGCCGATGCCGTTGTCGAACGTGCCCTGGCTGCGACCGACGCCGCGGAAGTTGAAGCGCAGCACCGCGAACCCGCGCGCGACGAAGCTCTTGTACATCGCCTGCGTGATGCGGTCGTTCATCGTACCGCCGCCCTGCGGGTGCGGGTGCAGGATCATCGCAACAGGCGCACGCGGGCGCGGCGGGGGCGAAAAACGGCCTTCGATACGGCCCTCGGGGCCGGGGAAAATCACGTCGGGCATGGGAGCACCTCTTATCTTTTGCGGCTGACCGCCGAATCGCCGGAGTGGCAGGGTGGCGGAGCGAAGATGGCGCCTATATAGAAACAGCGTTGCAACTTGCAACTTTTGCGAATCGCTCGCAATAAGACGCGTTCAAACGACCGCCGTTCTTCCGTTCGTGTCGAGCGAAGTCAAGACACGCGAAGGCGTGCGCGACCCATCGTGTCTCGACTTCGCTCGACACGAACGGGATTTAGAGGCAGATGCCGCGCATGATTTACCTCGATTATCAAGCCACGACGCCGCTCGCCCCCCAGGCGCGCGCGGCGATGCTGCGCTGGCTGGAAGGGCCGGGTGAGGGCGCAAATGACCTTGGGGGCTTCGCCAACCCGTCGAGCACCCATAAGGCTGGCCGCGCGGCGGCGGCGGCGGTAGAAGTGGCGCGTGATCAGGTTGCGGCGCTGCTTCCCAAAGGCGGGCGTGTCTTTTTCACCTCAGGCGCGACCGAGGCGCTCAACTGGGCGCTGCTGCGCGGCGCCGAACTCATGCCCGGCGGTGTGGCGGGGCTGAGCATCGAACATGCAGCGTCGCTGCAATGTCTGGAGCGCCTGCACGCAACCGTTCTGCCTGTCGACAGTGACGGCGTCGCTCTGCCGCCTGACGCGGCGCTGCTCCCCGAAAATGGCATCGTCGCGGCGATGCTGGTGAACAACGAAGTTGGCACGGTCCAGCCGGTCGCCGAATATGCCGCCGCCGCGCATGCGAAGAACAGCTTGCTGCTGTGCGACGCGGTGCAGGGCTATGGCCGCGTCGCGATTCCCGAGGGCGCCGACCTGATCGCCATCTCGGCGCACAAAATTCACGGGCCGAAGGGTATTGGCGCGCTGTGGATCCGCGATGGCATCGACCTGCCGCCGCTGATGTTCGGCGGCGCGCAGGAACAGGGGATGCGATCGGGCACGGTTTCGCCCGCGCTGTGCGCCGGGTTCGGCGCCGCGGCGGCGCTGGCCGCCGAGCGGCTCGACGAAGATGCCACGCATATCGAACGGCTATGGTCGCTGGCGCGCGAGATGCTGCCCGAATGGACGATCAACGGCGCCGTCGATGCGCGCTACCACGGCAATCTCAACATTCGCCGCGAGGGCGTGAACGGCCTCCGCCTGATGTCCGACGCCCGTAATATCGGCTTTTCGCTGGGCAGCGCCTGCGGCAGCGGGTCGGGCAAGGTCAGCCATGTGCTTCGCGCGATGGGGGTCAGCGAAACTGACGCACGCGCGTCGATCCGCCTCGGCTGGGGTCGCTACACCAGCGAACAGGAATTGCGCGACGGGCTGACCGCGATCAAGGACGCCGCGCGATTGCAGGGAGTCCATTGATGCGCGTCACCTTCATCCACGCCGATGGCAAGGGCCGCACCGATGCCGAGGTCGAACCCGGCTCCATCCTGCTCGACGTTGCGCAGGCGCATATGATGCCGCTGGAGGGGACATGCGAGGGCCAGATGGCCTGTTCGACCTGCCATGTCATTGTTGCTAAAGAGGATTTCGAGCGCCTGCCACCCGCGACCGAAATGGAAGAGGACATGCTAGACCTTGCCGCCGGGGTGCGCCGGACGAGCCGCCTCGCGTGCCAGATCGTGCTGACCGAGGCATTGGACGGGCTGACCGTCCACATCCCGGGCGAAAGCCGCAACATGCAGGCGCCGCGCTGAACCCATCTTGTCGTCATCCCGGCGAAGGCCGGGATCTCGCCGGTGCGTCACGACGCGAGGTCGAGACTCCGCCCTTCGCCGGGATGACGATTGAGGGCAACACAACTTGCATTTCCGCTCACCCGCCGCCATATGCGCCGCGGGAGTCGGGCGGACGTGGTCTTCGCCAACCCGGTCAGGTCCGGAAGGAAGCAGCCGCAACGAATTCGCCGCGGGTCGTTCCGGCTCCCACCCAATTTCCCCCTTCGACAAGATCGCGCGCCGTCCCTAAGACGATGCCATGAGCGATTCCGCCGACGACGAACCCGCGATGCTGGGAATGGACCTGCCCGAGGTGAAGCCGCAGGCCTCATCTGGCCCGTACCGCGTCCTCGCCCGTAAATACCGCCCGCAAACCTTTGCCGAACTGATCGGGCAGGATGCGATGGTGCGCACGCTGGGCAATGCGATTGCGCGTGACCGGCTCGCGCATGCGTTTCTGATGACGGGCGTGCGCGGGGTCGGCAAGACCTCGACCGCGCGCCTGATCGCCAAGGCATTGAACTGCATCGGTCCCGACGGGCAGGGCGGGCCGACGATCGACCCGTGCGGCGTCTGCGAACCGTGCCGCGCGATCACCGAAGGGCGCCATATCGACGTCATCGAGATGGACGCCGCGTCGAACACCGGCGTCGACGATGTGCGCGAGATTATCGAGGCGGTGCGCTATGCCGCGGTGTCGGCACGCTACAAGATCTACATCATCGACGAAGTGCACATGTTGTCGCGCAACGCCTTCAATGCGCTGCTTAAAACGCTCGAAGAGCCGCCGCCGCACGTCAAGTTCCTGTTCGCGACGACCGAGGTCAACAAGGTGCCGGTGACGGTGCTGTCGCGCTGTCAGCGCTTCGACCTGCGCCGCATCACCCCCGACATGCTGTTCGCGCATTTCAGCGCGATCCTGCAAAAGGAAGGCGTGGAGGCCGAGGCGCCGGCGATCTGGCTGATCGCCAACGCCGCCGAAGGTTCGGTGCGCGACGGTCTGTCGATCCTTGATCAGGCGATCGCGCATGCCGACCTCGACGGCGGCGGGATGATCGGCGCGGCGCAGGTGCGCGTGATGCTCGGGCTGTCCGACCGCACGTCGATTGCGCAGTTGATGGCATCGATACTGGACGGCGACAGCGGCGGTGCGATCGATCTGGCGCGCGCGCAATATGCGCTGGGGATCGAGCCGGTCGCGATGGTGCGCGGGTTGATGGACCTGACCCATGCGGTGACATTGGCCAAAGTGTCGCGCCACGACGACCCGGCGCTGGCCGAAACCGACCGTGAACGCATCGGCGACTGGGCGCAAAAACTGGGCTTCGCGCCGCTCAACCGGCTTTGGCAACTGCTGCTCAAGGGGCATGACGAGGTACTGCGGGCGAACAATCCGCTCGAGCATCTGGAAATGTTGTTGCTGCGGGTGATTTATGCCGCATCGATGCCCGATCCCGGCGAGCTGGCGAAATTGCTGGAATCGGGACGGTTGCCGACGATGCCGCTCACAGCGCCTCCCGCAGCCGCAGGGCAGGAAACCCCCGCGGCTGTACAGGTCGCGGAGGCGGCACCAGTCGCCGACCTTCCGGCAACTTCGCTGACGATCGCCCAGATTCACCAGCTACTCGAAAGCAGCGGCAATCACCGGCTGGCGGTGCAGGTCCATGATCATCTGCGGGTTATTGAACTCGAACCGGGTCAGCTGATCTTTGCCGCCGTCCCGGCGCTGTCCGCAGCTTTCGCGCGCGATCTGGGCGACGCGCTGTTTGCCGCGACGGGCAGCCGCTGGAACGTGCGCGTGGGCGAGGGCGATGCGCGGCCCAGCCTGGGTCAAGTGCGCGCCGCGACCGCTGCGGACAATGACGCGCGGATCCGCGAATTGCCGGTGGTCAAGGCCGCGCTGGCCGCTTTTCCCGACGCCAGCCTTGAAGACCCCGCCGACAATCGCCATAAGTCGAACCCATGAAATCGATCGAAGAAATGATGAAGGCGGCGCAGGAAGCCGCCGCCACCGTGCAGGCGCAGATGCAGGAGGCGCAGGCGAAGCTCGACAGCGTCGAGGTCGAGGGCGTGTCGGGCGGCGGGCTGGTGCGGATTCTCGCCAGCGCCAAGGGCCGGATCAAGTCGATCAATATCGACGACAGCCTGATCGTTCCTTCGGACAAACAGATGCTCGAAGACCTGCTCGCCGCCGCGTTCAACGACGCGCGCGAAAAGGCCGACCGGGTCAGCAACGAAGAAATGGGCAAGATGACGAGCGGCCTGCCGCTGCCCCCGGGCTTCAAGCTGCCGTTCTGAGCGGCTTTGCCCTCGCTGTTCACCGCAGCGGCATTGAATGCGTGCGAAGTTACGCCATATTAGCGATGAACACCCTATAAGAAGGGCGGAGCGTCCGGTCGTGGCGCCTGTCCAGGAGCCGTAATGACGCAATCTTTTCCCCTGTTGCCGCTGCGCGACATCGTCGTTTTCCCGCACATGATCGTGCCGCTGTTCGTCGGCCGCGACCGCTCGGTCGCCGCGCTCGAGACCGCGATGGAATCCGACAAGGAAATCTTCCTCGTCGCCCAGCTCGATCCGGGCGAGGACGATCCGCAGCGCGAAGACCTGTACGATGTCGGCGTGATCGCCACCGTGCTCCAGCTTTTGAAGCTGCCCGACGGCACCGTTCGCGTGCTGGTCGAGGGCAAGGAACGCGCCAAGCTCGTTGCGTTGACCAATGACGACAAGACGGTGATGGCGAGCGTCAAGCCGATCGACGACACCGTGGACGACAGCGTCGATACCGCCGCGTTGATGCGTTCGGTGGTCGATCAGTTTGAAAATTACGCCAAGCTCAACAAGAAGATGCCCGCCGAAACCGCGGTGCAGCTGTCGCAGATCGACGACGCGTCGCGCCTCGCTGATTCGGTGGCGGGCAATCTCAACATCAAGGTGTCCGACAAGCAGGCGCTGCTCGTCGAAGACACGCCGTCGAAGCGGCTCGAAATGGTGTTCGCGTTCATGGAAGGCGAGCTGGGCGTACTGCAGGTCGAAAAGAAGATCCGTGGCCGCGTCAAGCGCCAGATGGAAAAGAGCCAGCGCGAATATTATTTGAACGAGCAGCTGAAGGCGATCCAGCGCGAGCTGGGCAACGACAATGGCGAAGGCGGCGACGATCTGGCCGAGTTGCAGCAGAAAATCGACGGCATGAAAATGTCGAAGGAAGCCAAGGCCAAGGCGAATGCCGAGCTGAAAAAGCTGCGCGCCATGGCGCCGATGTCGGCCGAGGCGACGGTTGTCCGCAACTATCTCGACACGCTGATCGGCCTGCCGTGGGGCAAGAAGTCGAAGCTGAAGAAAGATATCGCCGCGGCGCAGGCTGTGCTCGACGATGACCATTATGCGCTCGAAAAGGTCAAGGACCGCATCGTCGAATATCTGGCGGTGCAGGCGCGTACCAACAAGCTGAAAGGGCCGATCCTGTGCCTCGTCGGCCCGCCGGGCGTCGGCAAGACCAGTCTCGGCAAGTCGATCGCCAAAGCGACCGGTCGCGAATTCATCCGCCAGTCGCTGGGCGGCGTGCGCGACGAGGCTGAAATTCGCGGCCACCGCCGCACCTATATCGGCTCGCTGCCGGGCAAGATCGTCACCAACCTGAAAAAGGCGGGGACGATGAACCCGCTGTTCCTGCTCGACGAGATCGACAAGCTGGGCCAGGATTTCCGAGGCGACCCCGCGTCGGCGCTGCTTGAGGTGCTCGACCCCGAACAGAATACGAAGTTCCAGGACCATTATCTGGAAATCGACGTCGATCTCAGCGACGTGATGTTCGTGACCACCGCAAACTCGCTGAACCTGCCGCAGCCGCTCCTCGACCGCATGGAAATCATCCGGCTCGAAGGCTATACCGAGGACGAGAAGGTCGAGATCGCCAAGCGTCACCTGATCGCCAAGCAGATCGAGGCGCACGGGCTGAAGAACGGCGAATTCGAGCTGACCGAGGAAGGTCTGCGCGACCTGATCCGCTATTACACGCGCGAAGCGGGGGTTCGCACCTTGGAGCGCGAGATCGCCAAGCTTGCGCGCAAGGCGCTCCGCCGCATTCTCGAAGGCAAGGTGGAAAGCGTCACGATTACGCCTGACAATCTGTCGGACTTCTCGGGCGTGCGCAAATATCGCCACGGCATGGGCGATCTGGAGGATCAGATCGGTGCCGTCACCGGCCTGGCCTGGACCGAGGTCGGCGGCGAATTGCTGACGATCGAGGCGGTGACCGCGTCGGGCAAGGGCCAGGTGCGGACCACCGGCAAGCTCGGCGAAGTGATGACCGAATCCGTCCAGGCGGCGCTGTCGTTCGTCAAGGCGCGCGCGCCGAGTTACGGGATCAAGCCGAGCCTGTTCGCGCGCAAGGACATCCATATCCACTTGCCCGAAGGCGCGGTGCCCAAGGATGGGCCGTCGGCGGGCGTCGGCATGGTCACCGCGATGATTTCGACGCTGACCGGGATTGCGGTGCGCCGCGATGTCGCGATGACCGGCGAAGTCACGCTGCGTGGCCGCGTGCTGGCGATCGGCGGCCTCAAGGAAAAGCTGCTCGCGGCGCTCCGCGGCGGGATCAAGACCGTGTTGATCCCCGAAGAAAATGAAAAGGATCTGGTCGAAATCCCGGCGAATATCACCAGCGGGTTGAAGATTATTCCGGTCAGCCACGTCGATCAGGTGCTGGCGGAAGCGCTGGTCAGCCCGGTCGTACCGATCGAATGGACCGAGGCCGACGAACTCGCCGCTTCGCCGCCGCTGGCGCCGGGAACGGACCCCGAGACGACGATTCGCCACTGACGGCGGTGGATCGACGTCTCGCAGCCCTGCTTTTCGTCGCAAAATCGTCGTTTAGCCGCCGTTTTCGCCCTTTTTTGCTTTGACAAGGCAGGGCGAAACGGCGTTAGTGGCGCCCCATGGCATGACCATGACTCATTCAATCAACCATAAGCAGGGGTTCCTTAGGCATGAACAAACAAGACCTGATCGCCGCCGTCGCTGACTCGAGCGGCCTGACCAAGGGTGACGCGAGCAAGGCGGTCGAAGCCGTTTTCGAAGCGATCACGGGTTCGCTGAAAAAGGGTGGCGAAGTTCGTCTCGTTGGTTTCGGCACGTTCGCAGTCAGCAAGCGCAAGGCATCGACCGGTCGCAATCCGCGCACCGGCGAAACGATGACCATTGCGGCATCGAACCAGCCCAAGTTCAAGGCCGGCAAGGCGCTCAAGGACGCGGTCAACTGATTGGCCAGCCCTTTCGGTGAGAATATTTCAGGCCGCGGCGCAAGCTGCGGCCTGATTTGCATCGGGACGGCCGTTTCGGCGAAATCGCCGTTGCAATCATCGGCGCAGCGGCTATGGACGTCCGGCTTTCGGGCGTCGAACATTCGGTCGATCCCCGGACGGGCGCGTAGCTCAGTGGTAGAGCACACCCTTCACACGGGTGGGGTCGCAGGTTCAATCCCTGCCGCGCCCACCATGGCCCGGTCGACCCGACGCGCAAGCGAAACGCCAGCTGACCGGACCATTCATCGCCTATTCAATGCCTTTGCATTAGAGAGACGGCCATGACCCGTACCCTGATCTTCTCGCTCATCTCGGCCCTGCTGCTGTCCGCAGGCGCACCCGCGGCCGCGCGCGGCAATCGCGATCAGGACCATCTGCGCGATGCGGCGGCGCAGGGGCAGGTCATTCCGCTCAACCGGCTGATCGCCGAAGTCCGTTCGCGCGCGCCCTATAGCGAGATGACCTATCTCGGCGGGCCGCAGTTCGACGCTGGCCGGATGATCTATGCGCTGAAGTTCATGGACGGCAGCCAGGTCGTCGTCGTCTATGTCGATGCCCGCACCGGCCGGATCGTCGGCCGCAAACCCTGAAGCTTCCGAAATCGCCGACGCGCTTCGCAACGACATTTTGCGATGATCGTTCGGACTTGATACACAGTCGAAACATGCGGCCGGGGTCACCGGTCCGCCAAGGAAAGGCGTCCGAATGCGGATCTTGATTGTCGAAGACGAACCCACCCTCGGCCCGCAGTTAAAGGCGACGCTGGAAGCGACCGGTTATGCCGTCGATCTGGCGACCGATGGCGAGGATGGCCATTTCCTCGGCTCGACCGAAAATTACGATGCCGCGATCCTCGATCTGGGCCTGCCCGAAATCGACGGGCTGACGGTGCTCGACCGCTGGCGCCGCGAAAAGCGCAATTTTCCGGTGCTGGTGCTGACCGCGCGCGACAGCTGGTCGGACAAGGTCGCGGGGCTGGATGCCGGCGCCGACGATTATCTGGCCAAGCCGTTCCAGACCGAAGAACTGATCGCCCGCCTGCGCGCGCTCATTCGCCGCGCCGCCGGCAATGCGTCGAGCGAACTCACCGCGGGCGACGTACGGCTCGACACCCGTTCGGGCCGCGTCACGCTAGCGGGCGAAGCGGTCAAGCTGACCGCGCAGGAATATAAGCTGCTGTCCTATCTGCTCCACCACAAGGGCAAGGTGGTGTCGCGCACCGAACTGATCGAGCATATTTACGATCAGGATTTCGACCGCGATTCGAACACGATTGAAGTGTTCGTCACGCGTATCCGCAAAAAGCTGGGCGCCGACATCATCACGACGATCCGCGGTCTGGGTTACCAGCTCGACGATCCGCAGGGCTGAACCGTTCGGCCATGGCCGATATGGACTCCAGTACGACAGGCGTCACGGCCCGCGAACCGGTGGAAAAGCCCGTCGCGCTGACCAGCCGCATCACCGGATCGCTGGCGCGGCGCATGATCGCTATCGCGGCGCTGTGGATTTCGGTGCTGCTGATCGGCGGCGGTTTCGCGCTCGATCGCGTCCTCACCGGCGCGATCACGCGCAATTTCGATTCCAGCCTCGAATATGTGCTGATCGCGATGATCCGTTCGTCCGAAATCGGCCCCGATGGCGAGGTGCGGCTGGTCGAACCGCTCGGGGACCAGCGATTCCTGGAACCGTATAGCGGCCTCTACTGGCAGATCAGCGGCGGCAATCAGGAACCCTATCGCTCGCGGTCCTTGTGGGAACGGTCGCTGAAGGCGCCGACACCGCATATCGACGACCAGATCCACACCTATGACAGCACCCAGTTCCCTGACGAGGAGCTGCGCGTGCTCGAACGCAATGTCATCCTGCCGGGCAGCAAGGTCAGCTGGCGATACCAGATCGCCCAGTCGCGCGAGGCGCTGGACGCCCAGGTCGGCGCGGTGCGCCAGACGCTGATCCCCAGCCTGGCGCTGCTCGGGCTAGGGCTCATCATCCTTGCCGCGCTTCAGACCTTTTACGGCCTCTGGCCGCTGCGGCATATCCGGCGCGCGATCGCCGCGATGCGCGGCGGGCAGAATCGCCGCGTCGATGCGCCGCTGCCGCTGGAAGTGCAGCCGATGGTCGACGAACTCAACGCGCTGCTCGCGCATAACGAGAAACAGGCCGAGGAGGCGCGGCTCCACGCGGGCAATCTGGCGCACGCGCTCAAGACCCCGCTCACCGTCCTGCTCAACAGCGCGACCAGCCAGACCTCGCCGCTCGCCGACACGGTGCGGCGCGAGGCCGCGACGATGCAGCGGCAGGTCGAACATCATCTGGCGCGGGCGCGCGCGGTCGGGCGGCGGGGTGCGGCGCAGGCGCGCGCCAATGTCCGCGAAAGCGTCGACAGCGTGACGCGCGCGGTGGCGCTGCTCTATCCCAAGGTCCGGCTCGACGCGGCGGGCGACAAGCAGCTGGTGGCGCGCGTCGAACGCCAGGACCTTGATGAACTGGTCGGCAATCTGCTCGAAAATGCCGCGAAATATGGCGGCGGGAGCGTGTTCGTCACCATCCGGCGCGACGGGTCGATGGCAGAGATACTGGTCGAGGACGACGGCCCGGGCATCTCGCCCGCCGACCGCACGCGCATTTTCGATCGCGGCGTCCGCCTCGACAGCGGCAAGCCCGGTACCGGGCTCGGCCTCGCGATCGTGCGCGACGTCGCCGAAATCTATGGCGGCAGCATTGCGCTCGAAGAGAGCGACGATCTGGGCGGGCTGCTGGTGCGGCTGCGGCTGCCGGCGGGCTAAACGCCCCCAAAATTCCCGCGATGCGGGGCGCTTTGCATCGGTTCACCGCACAATCCGCCCATATTGTCTGCGCAATCGAACGTCCCGTCTTGCCGGGCGAACCGAGTTGCAAGAAGGGGCGACGGGAATTCGCGGGGGCGGCTCACTGAAGGAGTAGGGTCATGCTTACCGTTTCCAAAAGACCAAAGACTTTGTTGTTCATCACCGCGCTGGCCGCTGCGACGCCGGTCGGCCTTGCCGCGCAATCCCAAGAAGCGCCCGCCGACGGCGACGTCATGGCGACCGTTTATGGCACCCTGCCGACCCCCGACCAGATGACCAAGGGGCCGCAGGTCGAAGGCATCATCTCGGCGCGCAGCGATGGCCGGATGCGTATCCGCACCGCCGATGGCAATGACACGACGATCGCGATCGCCGACTATACCAAGATCAAGGCCAAGGGCGGCTTCCTGGGGCTGAGCAGCAACAAGCTGGCGGCGGACTCGCTGCTCAACGGCCTGCCGGTCACCGTCGATACGCTGCAATGGGACGGCGGACTGGTCGCGAGCGAGGTCGATCTCAAGAGCAAGGATCTGCGTACCGCGTCGATGATCCGTACCGGCACCGACCAGCGCTTTGCCGAGCAGACCGCGGCAACCGAAGCGCTGCGCAGCCGCGTCGGCGACATCGATCAATATAATGTCAAAAGCACGATCAACGTGAATTTCGACACCGGCAAGGCGATCCTGTCGCCGCAGGCCAAGGCCGACCTCTGCTCGACCGCCACCCAGGCCGAAGCGATGGACAATGCACTGCTGCTCGTCGTCGGTTACACCGATTCCACCGGCAGCGAGGAATTGAACCAGGCGCTGAGCGAAAAGCGCGCGGGCCGCGTCGTCAATCACCTGCAACAGGCGTGCGGCTGGAAGCCCTATCGCATGCTGACCCCGACCGGCATGTCCGAAGCCGATCCCGCGGCGGACAACAGCACCCCCGAAGGCAAGGCGATGAATCGCCGCGTCGCGGTGAATGTTCTCGTCAGCAAGGGTCTGGACGGGATGTAAGCGAACGCGCCGGGGGCGGGTAGAACCCGTCCCCGGCCGTGCTTCGAAAAGCTCAAGCTGCGGTGACCACCAGCCCGCGCTGCACCGTCGGCCGCGCCAGCCCCGCATCCAGCCAGCGCTGGACATGCGCAAAACGGTCGAAGCCGACGATTTCGGCGGCCTCGTAAAAGCCGATCAGATTACGCACCCAGCCGAGCAGCGAAATGTCGGCGATGCTGTAATGGTCGCCCATCACCCACGACCGATCGGCCAGCCGCGCGTCGAGGACGCCGAGCAATCGCGCCGATTCCGCCGCATAACGGTCGCGCGGGCGCTTGTCCTCATATTCGCGCCCCGCGAATTTATGGAAAAAGCCGAGCTGGCCGAACATCGGCCCGACCCCGCCCATCTGCCACATCACCCACTGGATCGTTTCGTATCGCGCCCCGGAATCGGGCGAGATCAACTGCCCCGTCTTGTCGGCCAGATAGATCAGGATCGCGCCCGATTCCCACAGCGCCAGCGGCTTGCCGCCGGGGCCGTCGGGGTCGTAGATCGCCGGAATCTTGCCGTTCGGGTTGAGCGCCAGAAAGGCCGGGTCATGGCTTTCGTTCGCCATGATATCGATGCGGTGCGGCTCGTAAGGGAGGCCGGTTTCTTCGAGCATGATGCCGACCTTGACCCCGTTCGGCGTCGGGGCCGAGAAAAGCTGGAGCCGGTCCGGATATTGCGCGGGCCATTTGGCAAAGATCGGATGGTCCACCGTCAGACGTCCTGCTCGCGCTTTGCCTGCTGGTGATGGCGGATCACTTCTTCGATGATGAAGCGCAGGAATTTTTCGGTGAAATCGGGATCGAGGTCGGCGTCGCGCGCCAGCGACCGCAGCCGCTCGATCTGCCGCTCCTCGCGGCCTGGATCGGCGGGCGGCATGCCCTCGCGTGCTTTCAGCTCGCCGACCGCCTTGGTGACCTTGAACCGCTCGGCCAGCATATAGACCAGCGCCGCGTCGATATTGTCGATGCTCTGACGGTAGCGGCTCAGTTGGTCGTCCATATGCGGCTCCTCTTATGCCCGGCACGCTTGGCACCGGGGAGGGGCGTCATGCAAGCCGAAAGTCGTTGCAAAATCGCGGCCGCGCCGCCAAGGCTCGCCGCATCATGATTGCCGAAATCCACCAGCTCCACGGCGACCGGCCCCCCTCGCTCGATCCGATGATGGCGCTTGTCGCCGCCGATATGAACGAGGTGAATTCGGTCATTCTCGACCGCATGCAGTCCGAAGTGCCGCTGATCCCCGAACTCGCGGGCCACCTGATCGCGGGCGGCGGCAAGCGGATGCGGCCGATGCTGACGCTCGCGTGCGGCAAGCTGCTCGATTATCCGGGGCGGCGTCATTGCAAGCTGGCCGCCGCGGTCGAATTCATCCACACCGCGACGCTCCTCCACGACGATGTCGTCGACAAATCGGACCTCCGCCGCGGGCGCAAGACCGCGAACATCATCTGGGGCAACAGCGCATCGGTGTTGGTCGGCGATTTCCTGTTCAGCCGCGCCTTTGAGGTGATGGTCGAGGACGGATCGCTGAAGGTGCTCAAGATTTTGAGCCGCGCGTCGGCGGTGATTGCCGAGGGCGAGGTCAACCAGCTCTCCGCCCAGCGCCGCATCGAAACCAGCGAGGACCAGTATCTCGCGATCATCAACGCCAAGACCGCCGAACTGTTCGCCGCGGCGTGCAAGATCGCCGCGGTCGTCGCCGAACGCGACGAAGCGACCGAGGCCGCGCTCGACGCCTATGGCCGCAACCTCGGCATCGCGTTCCAGCTCGTTGACGACGCGATCGACTATGTTTCGGACGCCGAAACGATGGGCAAGGGGGTCGGCGACGACTTTCGCGACGGCAAGGTCACGCTGCCCGTTATCCTCGCCTATGCGCGCGGCAGCGCCGACGAACGCGAATTCTGGAAACAGGCGATCACCGGTCACCGGACGTCGGATGACGATCTCGCCCACGCCACCCGCCTGCTGCGCCAGCATGGCACGATCGACGACACGCTGGCGC
The DNA here is from genome assembly GCF_005503695.1 of Sphingopyxis sp. 2PD. Classification (GTDB taxonomy): domain Bacteria; phylum Pseudomonadota; class Alphaproteobacteria; order Sphingomonadales; family Sphingomonadaceae; genus Sphingopyxis. The sequence continues at coordinate 195,377 of NZ_SCMU01000003.1, read as the reverse complement.
GCGCGCGCCACTATGGCCAGCGCGCGGTCGACGCGATCGGCGGCTTCCGCGCCAGCCACGCCAAGGCGGCGCTGACCGAGGCGGTCGCCTTTGCGGTCGCGCGGGCTTATTAGATTCTTGGTAATCCCTCCCCTTCAGGGGAGGGCAGCGAGACTTGCCAGCTTGCTGGCTTAGTCGCAGCGGGTGGGGTCCAGCGGCCTTGCGCAAGGCCGACGGCCCCCACCCCAACCCCCCCCCCTGAAGGGGAGGGGCTTTGCGGGGGAACGGACGATGCCGATGATGGGTCCAGCAGCGGAAACCCCCGATGCCTATATCGCCGCCCTCTCGGGCTGGCAGCGCGAACGCTGCGAAATGATGCGCGCCGCGATCCGCTCCGCCGCGTCCTTCGAAGAAACGATCAAATGGACCAACCTGGTGTTCATGGCCAACGGCCCGTGCATCCTGATCCGCGCCGAGGAGCACCGCGTCCTGCTCGGTTTCTGGCGCGGCAAGCGGCTGCGCGACATCGAGCCGCGGATCAAGGCGAGCGGCAAATATGAGCTCGGCAATCTGGTGCTGACCGAAGCGACCGGGGTCACCGCGGACCAGGTTGCGACGCTCGCCGCCGAGGCTCACCGCCTCAATATCGAACTCGGCAACCCGGCGGCGCGGACCTGATGCAGGCGCTGCCGATCGATCAGGTGTTGCCCGATATTCTCGCGGCGCTGATCCTGAAACCCAATGCCGTCGTCGTTGCGCCGCCGGGGGCGGGCAAGACGACGCGCGTCGCCCCGGCGCTGCTCGACCAGCCCTGGTGCAAAGGCGCGGTCTGGCTCCTGTCGCCGCGCCGCCTCGCCGCGCGTGCGGCGGCCGAACGCGTTGCCGATGAAATGGGGGAGCCGGTGGGGGGCACGGTGGGCTATGCGACGCGGCTCGACAGCAAGCAGTCGGCAGCGACGCGATTGCTGGTGATGACGCCGGGGTTGTTCCGTAACCGCATCCTTGCCGATCCCGAACTGACCGGCGTGTCGGCGGTGCTGTTCGACGAAGTCCACGAGCGCAGCCTCGACGGCGATTTTGCGCTCGCGTTGGCGATCGACGCGCAGCAGGGGCTGCGTGACGATTTGCGGCTGGTCGCCATGTCGGCGACGCTCGACGGCGCGCGGTTCGGCGCGCTGCTCGGCAATGCGCCGGTGGTGAAGAGCGAGGGCAAGATTTTCCCGCTCGAGCTGCGCCACATCGGCCGCCGCGCCGAGGACCGATTGGAGGCGAGCGTGCTGGTCGCGGTACGCCAGGCGATGGCCGACGAAGCGGAGGGCGATATGCTCGCCTTTCTGCCTGGCGCCGCCGACATCGAACGCGCCGCGGTGGCGGTCGAGACGGCGGGCCTGCCGCTGGTCGTCCACCGCCTGCACGGCCAGATCGATCCGGCGCTCCAACGGAAAGCGCTCGTTCGCGATCCTGATGGCGGGCGCAAGCTGGTCCTTGCGACCAGTATCGCCGAAACCAGCTTGACCATCGACGGGGTGCGGATCGTCATCGACGCGGGCCTGTCGCGGCGTCCGCGCTTCGACAAGGCGGCGGGCATCGCGCGGCTGGTCACTGAACGCGCCAGCCAGGCGTCGGCGACGCAGCGCGCCGGGCGCGCCGCACGGCAGGGGCCGGGGGTCGCCTACCGCCTGTGGGAAGCCGCGGCGACGGCCGGCATGCCGCCGTTCGATCCGCCCGAAATCCATGAAAATGACCTGATGCCGGTGGTACTCGATTGTGCCAGTTGGGGCATCATCGATCCGCGCCAACTCGGCTGGCTCGACCCGCCGTCACCCGCAGCGATTGCCGAGGCCAAGACGCGGCTGCAGGCGATCGGGGCGCTGGGCGACGACGGCCGCATCACCGCGCATGGCAAGGCGCTCGCCGCGATCCCGCTGCCGGTGCCGCTGGCGCATATGTTGCTCGACGCGGCGCGCGCGGGCGAGGGCGCGTTGGCGGGGCGGCTCGCGGTGCTGCTTACCGAGCCGGGGCTGGGCGGGCGCGGCGTGGATGTCGAGGCGCGGCTCGGGCGCTGGCGCGGCCAGCGCGGCGACCGCAGCGAGGGCGCGGTGCGGCTGGCGCGGCGGCTGGCAGGTATCGGCGAGAAGTTGGCGGCGGGGACCGACCCGGTGCCATCGCGCTCGATCGGCGGCTGGATCGCGACGGCTTGGCCTGACCGCGTCGCGCGGCAACGCGCCGGGCAGCGCGGCGAATATCTCAGCGTCGGCGGCCGCGCCTATCGCATCGATCCGGTCGAACCGCTGGCGGGCAGCGAGTGGCTCGCGATCGCCGATGCGCAGGGTCATGCCGCCGGGGTCCGCATCCTCGCCGCAGCGCCGATCGACCAGGCGGAGGTTGAGGCGATCTTTTCCGATCGCGTCGTTGCGCATGCGGCGAGCAGCTACGACGCCGCCAGCGACCGCGTCGATCATCGCCGCGAACGGCGGCTCGGTGCGATCGCGCTGACCAGCGGGCAGGCGGGGCGCAGCGACAATGTCGATCATGACATTGCGCTGCGGCTGTCGGCGGTGCGCGACAAGGGACTCGGGCTGATCGGCTGGGGACCGCTGGCGCAGGCGCTGCGCCAGCGTGCCTCGTTCGCGGGCATCGATACGCTATCGACCGGCGCGCTCGCCGACAGCCTCGACATCTGGTTGCCGCCGCTGCTTGCCGAGTGCCGCGGGCTGCGCGACATCGGCGACCGCAAGCTGGCCGACGCGCTGATGGGACTGCTCGACTGGTCGGCGCGGCAGCTGCTCGAAAAACATGCGCCCGCCGATTATGTTACCCCGGTCGGCAGTCGTCATTCGATTGATTATGGCGCCGACGGTGGGCCAACGGTCGCGGTGCGGGTGCAGGAATTGTTCGGGCTGGCGCGGCACCCGACGATCGGCGATCCGCCGGTGCCGCTGGTCCTCGCCCTGACCTCGCCCGCGCACCGCCCGATCCAGACGACGCGTGATCTGGTCAGTTTCTGGGACGGCAGCTGGCACGATGTCGCGCGCGAGATGCGTGGGCGCTATCCCAAGCACAGCTGGCCCGAAGATCCCGCGAACGCGCGTCCGACCCTGCTGACCAAGGCGGCGCAGGCGCGGCGCGGCGGCGCATAAGGTTGGCTCTTTTCGTCGGCCCGCCAAGCCGCTAAGGCACGGGCAACCCAACCAACGCAGGACTGTCCCGATGAAAGCGCGCATCTTCCAGAAACCGAAAAATGCGATGCAGTCGGGGCGTGCCGGGACGGAGCGCTGGATGCTGGAATTTGCGCCCGCCGAAGCGCGCAAGCCCGATCCGCTGATGGGCTGGGCCGGGAGCGGCGATACGCAGCGCCAGATCCGGCTGACCTTTGCGAGCCGCGAAGAGGCGGTCGCCTATGCGGACCGCAATGGCATCGACGCGGAGGTTGTTGCGCCGCCGGTGCGGACGCTCAAGATCCAGGCTTACGCGGATAATTTTCGGTAAGCCGACGTGGGAAACAAACCCCGTTCGTGCTGAGCTTGTCGAAGCACCGTTCTTATTTTGACGTTGCAACGAAAGAACGGCCCTTCGACAAGCTCAGGGCGAACGGGGTTTAATTGGTGCCTTAACGCTTACTCGCTGTCCGGCTGCAGCAACTTGTGCAGATGCACCACCACATATTTCATTTCGGCATCGTCGACCGTGCGCTGCGCCGCGGCGCGCCACGCCTTTTCGGCGGTCTTGTAGTCGGGGAACAGGCCCACGACGTCGAGGTTGTGGAGGTCGACGAAGTCGGTGCCCTGCGGATCGCTGACGCGTCCACCGAACACGAGGTGCAATTTGCTCATGGCTGCTTTCCTTGCGGGCTGGCGCTGGGGAAGGGGAGAAGGCGCGGCCCCTAACAGCGCGGCGCCGCTACGGCAAGCCGGTCAATCGTCCTTGCGATCCGACGGGCCGGACTTGGGGAGCAGCGACCCGAGCAGCGCGCCGATCGCAACCGCCCCGGCGACGAGCGCCAGCGGCTGCTTTTCGGCGACATCTTTGAGCTTGCTGTTCGCACGCTTGGCCTGCACCTTGCCGCGTTCATAGGCTTCGCTCGCGGCCTCGCGCGCGACGCCAGCCTGCTCGCTCGCCTTGGCGGCGAAATCGCCGGTCGCGGCGCGCGCGCGGCCATAGCTGTCCTGGATCCGCGCCTTGGCCGCTTCGGCGGTCAGTCGGGCATTTTCGGCGGTTTTCTCCGCAAGTTCACTCGCTTTTGCGCGGGCGTCGCTGGCGGTTTCACTGAACGGCTTCATCGTCATTCTCCACTGGTGCGTCATGGTCGCCGTCGTCGGCGCTGGCCTGATCGGCGGGGGTTTCATCGGCGGGGCGCAGTCGATCGGCGACCGCATTCGCCATATCCTGAATCTTCTGGGTCAGCCGCGGCGCATGTTCCTTGATCGGTTCGCGCAGCAGCCACGCCACGCCCGCCACCGCGGCGAGTGCGATGGGCAGTCGGTTTTTGCGAAATTCCTGCCGCACCGCGTGCGCGGCGTCGTCGATCTTCGCGTTCACCCGATATTTGCCGCGATCGACCAAGGCGCCCGGCTTGAACGCCGCTTTGGCGACGTCGAGCCGGCGATAGAGTTCGGCGCGTTGCAGCATCGAGCGGCGCGCGGCAGCGATCAGGCGGTTACGCGTCCGCGGCATCGTCAAATCCTTCGCCGGTCAGGTCGCGCCGCAGCGCGGTGCGGATGTCGCCATAGCCGATGTGCGCGCGCCACGCCGCGCCGCCGGCGATGATCAGCAGCACGCTGACCACGATCAGCGTTGCCAGCAGCGGGCCGACGCGCGGCGCCAACACCAATATCGCGCCGAACGCCAGCGCCAGCAGCGCCACGCCCGCCGCGGTTGCGGCCACGCCGCCCCAGATCGCCGCGCGGCTGGCGCCGTAAAGCGCCAGCTCGCTCCGCGCCTCGATCAGCGCCAGTTCGGCTTTCGCCGTCGCCGACAGATTGTCGACGACGTCCCCGACAATCTGTTCGAGCGGCACCGGGGGTGGCGCGACCGGCGCGCCATTGGGCGCGTAGCCGTGGCTTATGCCGTCAAAGCTGGGCGCGTCGGGCGTCGATGGGGTGTGCGGGTCAGGGGATGGCAACGGCCGATCAATCGTTCGAGCCGCCCTTGAGCATCCGGGCCAGCACGAAGCCGATCACGGTGGCCGCACCGACCGCAATCGCCGGGTTCTTCTTGACCATGTCGCGGGTGGACGCGGCCAGCTCGTCAAGATCCTTCTTGTCGAGCGAGGTCGCAAGACCGGCAACGGTCGAAGCCGCCGAGCGCGCATAATCGCCATATTGCTTGCCGAACTTGCTGTCGACCGTGCCGGCGCTGTCTTCGAGCAGCTTGGCGAGGCTGCCAACGGCTTCGGCGGCCTTGTCCTTGCCCTTGGTCGCGGCGTCGCGCGCCTTCACCGACGCCTGCTTCTTCAGGGCGTTGGCTTCATCCTTCAGCGATGCGGCCTTTTTCGATGCCTCGGTCTTGATGGTGTCGCGGGTTGCGGCGATCTGGTCGCGGATCGGGTGGTCTTTTGCGGCCTTCGCGGCAGCGGGCTTGCGCGCCGGCGCAGCCTTGGTCGCGGCAGCCTTGGCAGGCGCTTTGGGACGCGGAGCGGCAACTTTCTTGGTCGCGGGAGTAGCGGCTTTGGCCATGGCGTTGTCCTCTTCTTCTTATGTCGGGCGCCGCAACGGCGAACATCCCTTTGGTCCTGTCTGAATATATAGCAAGGCACGCCGAATGGTTCCATAGGCGCGCAAAATTCCTATGCATTATTGCGATTTCCGCGCCGCGCCGATAACAGGCGGGCGCCTTTCCCTACCGCCCTGCCGCCAGGGCTTTCAGCAGGACAATATCCATGACCGCCATCATCGACATCCACGGCCGCGAAATCCTCGACAGCCGCGGCAATCCCACCGTCGAAGTCGATGTGCTGCTGGAGGATGGCAGCTTCGGCCGCGCCGCGGTCCCCTCGGGCGCTTCCACGGGCGCACACGAAGCCGTCGAGCTGCGCGATGGCGACAAGGCGCGCTACCTTGGCAAGGGCGTGATCAAGGCGGTCGCGGCTGTGAACGGCGACATCGCCGACGCCCTGATCGGCCTCGATGCCGAGGATCAGCGCGAACTCGACCAGGCGATGATTGACCTCGACGGCACCGCGAACAAGAGCCGCCTCGGCGCCAACGCGATCCTTGGCGTCAGCCTCGCCGCCGCCAAGGCTGCGGCCGACGCACGCGGGCTGCCGCTTTATCGCTATGTTGGCGGCGTGTCGGCGCGCACCCTGCCGGTGCCAATGATGAACATCATCAACGGCGGCGAACATGCCGACAATCCGATCGACGTGCAGGAATTCATGATCATGCCCGTCGGCGCCGGCAGCATCGCCGAAGCGGTGCGCTGGGGGAGCGAGATTTTCCATACGCTGAAGAAAGGCCTGTCGGCAAAAGGTCTCGCGACCGCGGTCGGCGACGAGGGCGGCTTCGCCCCGAACCTCGCCTCGACCCGCGCCGCGCTCGACTTCATCGCCGCGTCGGTCGATCAGGCGGGCTTCAAGCTCGGCAGCGATGTCGTGCTCGCACTCGATTGCGCCGCAACCGAATTCTTCAAGAACGGCAAATATGAAATTAGCGGTGAAGGCCTGTCGCTCAGCCCCGACCAGATGGCCGAATATCTCGCCGCGCTGGTGAACGACTACCCGATCAAGTCGATCGAGGACGGGATGAGCGAAGATGATTTCGTGGGCTGGAAGGCGCTCACCGACCTGATCGGCGACAAATGCCAGCTGGTCGGCGACGACCTGTTCGTCACCAACCCCGCGCGTCTCGAACAGGGGATCAAGGACGGCCTTGCGAACTCGCTGCTTGTCAAGGTCAACCAGATCGGCACGCTTTCGGAAACGCTCGATGCAGTCGATATGGCGCACCGCGCGCGCTACACCGCGGTGATGTCGCACCGCTCGGGCGAGACCGAAGACTCGACGATCGCCGATCTCGCGGTCGCGACCAACTGCGGCCAGATCAAAACCGGCAGCCTCGCGCGCTCGGACCGGCTGGCGAAATACAACCAGCTGATCCGCATCGAGGAAGAACTGGGCGACATGGCGCGCTATCCGGGGGCGGCGATTTTCGCCTAAGCCAAGACTGCACCTTATTCGTCATCCCGGCCTTCGCCGGGATGACGATAATATGTGACCGGACGCCTTGACGCCATGAATCAACTCTGATTCAAGGGACGGCGATGACGCAGCGCCACAAACTCCGCAAATCGATGAACCGGGCCGTCGGTCCCGCGGTCGCGGTGATCGCGGTGCTGGCGATGATCGGCTACATCATTTTCGGCCCAACCGGGCTCTACGCCTGGGGCGACTACAGCCAGTCGGTCGAAAAGAAGCGCGTTGTGCTGAGCGAGCTCGCGAAGAAGGAAAGCGAGCTTCAGAACCGGGTCAATCTGCTTGACCGGCGCAGCGTCGATCCTGATCTGGCCGAGGAATATGTGCGCGAAAAGCTGGGCGCCTATCATCAGGATGAATATATCATTCCGATGGAGCCTGCGGCGAAGTAAGCCGCCGCCCGTCATTGCTTCGCTGCGCGCGCAATGACGGGATAATGCTGCATTCGTAATCGCACCGTCTTTGCCGCCAACCGGGCGTTGCCAAACCCACTTTGCCGCTCCTATAGGGAGCCTTGCCGTAACGGCTAACTGCAAAGGAACCCGCCTTGGCCAAAGCTCCCGCGCGCGCATCCGCCGCGTCGAAAAAGACTGCCTCGACCCCGTCGCCCGTGACCAATCGCGAAGGGCCGCGTGATCCCGTTCCCTATGACGCCACCCCGGCGGAACTGGAGAAATTCTATCGCGAGATGCTGCTGATCCGGCGCTTCGAGGAAAAGGCGGGGCAGCTGTACGGGCTCGGGCTGATCGGCGGTTTCTGTCATCTGTATATCGGTCAGGAAGCCGTTGCCGTGGGCCTGCAGTCGGCGCTCGACGGCGACAAGGACAGCGTGATCACCGGGTACCGCGACCATGGCCATATGCTCGCTTATGGCATCGACCCCAAGGTCATCATGGCCGAACTCACCGGCCGCGCCGCGGGTATCTCGCGCGGCAAGGGCGGGTCGATGCATATGTTCAGCGTCGAGCATAAATTTTATGGCGGCCACGGCATCGTCGGCGCGCAGGTGTCGCTCGGCACCGGCCTTGCCTTTGCGCACAAGTACCGCGACGACGGCGGGGTCGCGATGTCCTATTTCGGCGACGGCGCGTCGAACCAGGGGCAGGTGTACGAAAGCTTCAACATGGCCGAGCTGTGGAAGCTGCCGATCATCTTCGTGATCGAGAATAACCAATATGCGATGGGTACATCGGTCAATCGCTCGTCGGCCGAGGATCAGCTCTATCGCCGCGGCGAAAGCTTCCGCATCCCCGGCATGCAGGTCGACGGCATGGACGTGCTCGCGGTGCGCGGCGCCGCCGAAGCCGCGCTCGAATGGGTGCGCGCGGGCAAGGGGCCGGTGCTGATGGAGCTCAAAACCTATCGCTACCGTGGCCATTCGATGTCCGACCCCGCCAAATATCGCAGCCGCGAGGAAGTACAGGCGGTGCGCGACAAGTCCGACGCGCTCGAACATCTGAAGAAAGTCATGCTCGACGCGGGCATCACCGAAGAGAAGTTCAAGGATATCGACAAGGAAATCCGGGCGATCGTGGCGGAATCGGCCGACTTTGCCGAAAGCGCGCCCGAACCCGAACTTCCCGACCTGTATAGCGACGTGCTGGTGGAGCAATATTGAGATGGCCATCGAATTGAAGATGCCGGCGCTGTCGCCGACGATGGAAGAAGGCACGCTCGCCAAATGGCTCGTCAAGGAAGGCGACACGGTCAAATCGGGCGACATCCTGGCCGAGATCGAAACCGACAAGGCGACGATGGAATTTGAAGCGATCGACGAAGGCACGATCGGCCAGATCCTGATTGCCGAGGGCACCGACAATGTGAAGGTCGGCACTGTGATCGCGACGATTACGGGTGAGGGGGAGGAAGCGGCGACACCGGCGCCCGCGCCTGCGCCCGCTGCCGAAGCGCCGAAGGCCGATACACCCAAAGAAGAAACGCCCAAGAACGCCGAAAGCGGCACCGAACAACTCGCCGTGAAGGCGAAAGCCGCGGTCGCTGACCCCGCCATTCCCGAAGGCACCGCGATGATCCGCCTGACCGTCCGCGAGGCGCTGCGCGATGCGATGGCCGAGGAAATGCGCGCCGACGACCGGGTGTTCGTGATGGGCGAGGAAGTCGCCGAATATCAGGGTGCGTACAAGGTCACGCAGGGGCTGCTCGACGAATTTGGCGCGCGCCGCGTCATCGACACGCCGATCACCGAATATGGCTTTGCCGGCCTCGGTGCGGGCGCGGCGATGGGCGGGCTGAAGCCGGTCATCGAATTCATGACCTTCAACTTCGCGATGCAGGCGATCGACCACATCATCAACTCGGCGGCGAAGACCAACTATATGTCGGGCGGCCAGATGCGCTGTCCGATCGTGTTCCGCGGTCCCAACGGCGCCGCGTCGCGCGTCGGCGCGCAGCACAGCCAGAATTTCGCCCCCTGGTACGCCAGCGTCCCCGGGCTGATCGTGATCTCGCCCTATGACGCCGCCGACGCCAAGGGGCTGCTCAAGGCGGCGATCCGTAGCGAGGATCCGGTCGTATTCCTGGAAAACGAACTGCTGTACGGCCGCAGCTTCGACGTTCCCGATCTCGACGACCATGTCCTGCCGATCGGCCAGGCGCGGATCATGCGTCCGGGCAGCGACGTCACCATCGTCAGCTATTCGATCGGCGTCGGGCTCGCGCTCGAGGCGGCTGACCAGCTGGCGGGCGAGGGCATCGACGCCGAGGTCATCGACCTGCGCACCTTGCGCCCACTGGATACCGCGACCGTGCTCGCGAGCCTCAAAAAGACCAACCATCTCGTCGTCGTCGAGGAAGGCTGGCCGACCTGTTCGATCGCCAGCGAACTTGCGATGGTCGCGATGGAGCAAGGCTTTGACGATCTCGACGCGCCGGTGATGCGCGTGTGTAACGAGGACGTACCGCTGCCCTATGCCGCGAACTTGGAGAAGGCGGCGCTGGTTGATGTGCCGCGGGTGGTGAAAGCCGTGAAGGCGGTTCGCAATCGCGCTTGATCTCCCTCGTCATTGCGAGGAGCGAAGTGACGAAGCGATCCAGAGTAGCGTAAACCCGCTCTGGATTGCGTCGCTTCGCTCGCAATGACGACGCTCCGGTGATAGCGCGCCGACGATGGATGACGCCGAACCAGAAATGCCATTGTACCCCGACATCCGCGACCCGCGCGTCATGGTCGCGGTGCCGCGCGAAAGGCGTGCGGCGATGGCGGCGCTTTGGGACTTCGCGGAGCGCCTGACCAATCTGCTTATCGGCGCGCGCGAACCACTGATCGGCCAGATCAAGCTCGCTTGGTGGCGCGACATGGCGGCGATGCTGGCGCGCGATCCCGACAGCTTGCCCAAGGGCGAACCGTTGCTCGCGGCGCTCACCGCGACATGGGCCAGGCAGGGCGGGCTCGATACGCTCGTCGATGCCGCCGAGGCGATGCTGCTCGCCGAGGATGTCGCCGACCGTCACACCGCCGCCGCCGAATTCGGCGCACGTCTTTTTGCGCTGTCGGGCGGCGATGCCGATGGCGGTCGGCGGTGGGGACTGCTGTGGGGCGCCAGCGTTCAGGCGGGGGCGGAGGAAGCACGCGAGTTGCTCGCCGCCGCGCGCGATTGTGCGCCGCCGCCGCGTAGCATTTTTGCAGCAAACCGCGCGCTGCTGATGCTCGACCGCTGGGCCGGCGCCATTGCCGGAAACGACGGCGAACGGCGCTGGCGAAGCGAGGGATTGCTGCTGCTGCGGCTTGGCCTGATCGGCCGCTGACGATAAAAATGCGTCGGGGGTGGAAATGCGCCGGACGAACATCTATCTTGTCCGGTACAGAATAGGGTCGCAGGGGACATAAGGATGTTCAACGGGCTGATCGCCTATCTCGATTCGATCAAGGCGCGCGATCCGGCGCCGCGGTCGCGTTGGGAAATTCTTCTCTACCCGGGACTCGTTGCGGTGGGCATGCACCGCATCGCGCACTGGCTGTTCGAGGCGCGGCTGTTTTTCCTCGCGCGCTTCGTCAATCACCTGTCGCGCTGGATGACCGCGATCGATATCCATCCGGGCGCCAAGATCGGTCGCCACCTGTTCATCGACCATGGCTTTACCGTGATTGGGGAAACCGCTGAGATCGGCGACAATGTCACCATCTATCAATGCGTGACGCTGGGCGGCACCGATCCCGCCAATGGCATTGCGGGCAAGCGCCATCCGACCTTGGCTGACGATGTCATCGTCGGGTCGGGGGCGCAGATCCTCGGCCCGATCACCGTCAACCCGCGCGCGCGCGTCGGCGCCAATGCGGTGGTGACCAAGGACGTGCCCGAGGGTGCGGTGATGGTCGGCATACCCGCACGCTCGACCCTGGTCGACGCCGCCGAATATGCCCGCGAGTTCGTGCCTTACGGCACATGCAACGAGACGTTCGATCCCGCGACGCAAAAGGTCGAGTTGCTGCAATGCCAGCTGGAGCAGATGCAGAAACAGCTCGCGGCGCTGATCGCCGAACGCGACGCGGTGGCCGAAGAAGAGGCGCCGCGGCGCAAGGGGAGCCGGAAAAGCGCCTGATGGGAACGGTGACGCCCCTGCCGTTCGCAAACAGGGCCATCCCGCAGCAGACCGGTTTTGAACGCCCCGAACTGATGCGCATCCTCGACCTTTACGGCCGCATGGTCGCGGCGGGGCATTGGCGCGACTATGCGATGGATTTCCACCGCGACGCCGCGATCTTCTCGGCCTTTCGCCGCGCCGCCGAGCGTCCCGAATATCGTATCGAAAAACGCCCCGCCTTGCGGAGCAGGCAAGGCATGTGGGCCTTGGTCTCCGAAGCCGGGGCGATTTTGAAGCGCGGGGACGAGCTCGCCAATGTGCTCGCCCCCGTCGAACGCAAGCTTATGAAGCTGGTAGGGGACTGACGGTCCGCGTCGTCGCTGGCAGCTGGTTCGCCAGATTGTCGGGCAGCATCCCGACCACGACCGCCCGGGCATTTTGCCAGAAGGCCGACAGCAGCAACAGCGCCGAACCGATCACGAACGCGGTCAGCGCGACGTTGAGTTCGACCGCACCGAATTCGCGGAACAGCTGGGTCAGCGCGAACAGCACATAAGCGAGGGCGGACACCAGCAAGGCGCGGCGGTCGATCGCCAGCGCGATCAGCCCGAACAGCACATAGATGGCGACGACCATCACCGCGGCGCCGCTGCCGATATTATTACCCTCGGTCACGCCGAGCAGGTGGAAGATCGGATGCGCGATCATCGGCGCGGCGAGCAGGTGGAGCCAGAAGGCGACGTCGCTGCGCCGCGTCTGGCGCACCCGGTCGCTGCGGTCCCACCACATGGCGAGCGCGAACACGCCGATCCCGGCGGTCAGCACCAGCGACATCACCAGCGCGTCAGGCCGTTCGGGCATGCCGGTGATCGACAGCACCAGCGCCACCGCGGTCCCCGCCAGCGCGGCAGTGCCGGCCGCAACCGTGATCGGCACCATGAAGCGCTTCCAATGCGCCCAGGTCGCCGCCGCGGTCACCAGCGCCATCGATCCGAACAGGATCGCGCCCATGGTGTCGCCCAGATGGTTGCCGAAAATCGCTTCGCCATGTTCGAACAGAAAGCCGACCATGGTCGCGAACACGCCGCCGGAGAATGCGAGCACCAGCACGATGCTGGGCAGCGCCATACGGCGTTTGCGGGTGAAATATTCGGCGAGGAACCATGCCGACAGCGCGACAAAGGCACCGCCGAGCGCGGTGTGAATCGACTGGCCGATCCACGCGACCGCGACGAGCAGGATCACCGCCGCGATGCTGACGAAAATATCGTTGAAACCGGTGATGAGGCGGAAGGATTCTTCATCCGCCGCGGGGGCCGAACGCGCCGACGCGATATGCGCCCGGAACGCCGCAGCGGCCTCCGGCGTCAAAACTTTCGCATCGACCGCAGCTTGCAGGTCGCTTTCACTATACATCGGGGTCGTCCTTGTTAGACCGATCCCCTTGCCCCGCTGGCTTTATGGCAGCGGCGTGTTGCTGTGTCAATACAGTGTGGCGCTGCGATAATCCTCCCTGTGGCAAAGCCATGGAGAAGGGGACCGTTCGCGAAGCGAATGGTGGAGGGGCCGCGACGGTCGTGTCATTGCCCCTCCGTCAGCGCTTCGCGCTGCCACCTCCCCATGGCCTTCGGCCACAGGGAGGATCAACCGAGGCTCACCCCAGCGCCATCAACGCCTTCATCACATTCATCGACTGTTCGCTACCCGACTGCGGCACGATCTCGCCGCTGCGGTCGATGATCTTCTCCCACGCCGCGGCAACGCCTTCGGGCGTGCGCTCGCCTTCGGGGAGCGCGACGCCGGGGGTCATGGTGACATAAGCGGCGTGGAACGCGCCCGCACCCGCCCCGACGATCATGTTGGTCGGCGCGTCCTCGCTGACGAGGTAGAGCGCGGCAGGCACAACATTCTCCGGCGTGAATTTTTCGAACAGTTCGGCGGGGAAGATGTCTTCGGTCATCCGCGTGCCCGCTACCGGCGCGATCGTGTTGCAGCGGATGTTGTACTTGGCGCCTTCGAGGTGGAGCGTCTTGGTCAGCCCTGCGAGGCCCAGCTTCGCCGCACCATAATTGGCCTGGCCGAAATTCCCGTACAGGCCGGTCGAGGAGGCGGTCATCAGGATGCGGCCATAGGCCTGTTCGCGCATCAGGTCCCAGCACGCCTTGGTGACATTGGCGCTGCCGCTGACGTGCACCTTCAGCACCAGGTCGAAATCGGCGGGTTCCATCTTGGCAAAGCTCTTGTCGCGGAGGATCCCGGCGTTGTTGATCAGGACATGGACGCCGCCCCATTCTTCCTTCGCCTTGGCGACCATTTCGACCATCTGGTCATATTCGGTGACACTGCCGCCGTTCGACATCGCGGTGCCGCCCGCAGCGCGAATTTCCTCGACGACCTGCAGCGCGGCGTCCGAATGGCCGGTGCCGTCGCGCGCTCCACCCAGGTCGTTGACCACGACCTTGGCGCCGCGCCGCGCGAGTTCGAGCGCATAGGCGCGGCCCAGCCCGCCGCCCGCGCCGGTAACAATGGCAACGCGTCCGTCAAATTTGATCGTCATGATAATCTCCCGGATGGGGCCGCCGCAAAAGGTTGCCCGAAAGAACTGACACGTCCTTAGCCGTTCGCGTGTCGCTGGCAAGAGGTGAGCGAAAAGCGTCCGATGAAACAAAAATGTCACGATATTGACGTGCAGCTGTCATCTACTCGTCATAACAGCGCCATCAGTTTGTCACCTTCTCCAACGGAGCAAATCCCGAATGCGCCACGCTCTGACCGCCACCCTGTTGGCGACGTCGATGTTTTGCCTGCCTACCGCCGCGCGGGCGCAGGCGATGACGGCTGAGGAAGCGGCACAGCTGCGCGCCGAACTGGCGGCGCTGAAGGCACAGGTGCAGATGCTGGAAACGCGGCTTGACGCGGCCACCGCAGCGCCGACGCCCGCCCCGGCGCCGACACCCATCCCGCCGTCGGTCACCGCCAAACCTGCGACCGAGATCAGTTGGAAGGGCGCGCCCGAAATCAAGACCGCCGATGGCTGGAGCTTCAAGCCGCGCGGCCGCGTCCAGCTCGATCTCGCCGGGGTCGATACCCCCGCCGGGGTGACCGGGATGCGCGGCGGTACCGCGACCGAGTTTCGCCGCGTCTATCTCGGCGTCGATGGCAAGATCCCGGGCGGTTTTGCCTACCGCGTCGAAGCCGACATCGCGAATGGCGAGGTCGAGCTGACCGACGTCTATATGAGCTATGGTACTGGCCCGCTGACGGTGACAGCAGGGCAGGTCAAACCCTTCTGGGGGCTCGACGACATGACGAGCGACCTGTTCACCAGCTTCATGGAACGCGCCGCTTTCGTCCAGGCGTTCGGGTTCGAGCGCCGCGTCGGGCTGTCCGCACAATATAAGGGCAAGGCGCTGCTGCTGCAGGGCGGGGTGTTCGGTGACAATGCCGCTGACCTCACCGACAGCAACCACAGCTTCGGCATCGACGGGCGCGCGGTGTTCATGCCGAAACTCGGCGATGCCCAGCTGCATCTCGCCGCATCGGGCCATTGGCGCGACCCGAACGACCCTGCCGCGACCGTCCGCTATCGCGCGCGGCCGTTCGTCCACACCACCGATGTTCGCCTGGTCGACACCGGCCTGCTCGACGTCGCCAGCGAGCGCGGGCTGGGGCTGGAGGGCGCGGTGATCGCGGGGCCGTTCCACGCGGCAGGCGAAGCCTTTTGGCAGACGCTGAAGCGCCGCGGCGCCGCCGACCCGACCTTCTTTGGCGGCTATGCCGAGGTTGGCATGGTGCTGACTCCCGGCGACGCGCGCGGGTATAAGGATGGTGCGTTCGACCGGTTGAAACCGTCGAAGCCGATCACCGCGGGCGGTATCGGCGCAATCGAAATCAACGCGCGCTACGACCATCTGGATCTCAATGACGGCTCGATCGTCGGCGGGCGGCAACAGGCGGCGCTGATCGGGCTGGTGTGGGCGCCGATCGAATATATCCGCATCACCGCCAACTACGGCAAGCTGTGGATCGACAATGCGCGGGTGGCGACGGCGACGGGGGATCGCAGCTATACGGCGGATACGTTTGGATTGCGGACGCAGGTCGATTTTTGATCGGGATGTCTGCTCTGGGGTGGGGAGCGGTCCTTCAACCTCGTCATGCTGAACTTGTTTCAGCATCCATGGCCTGACCTCGAATTTGGCGCTGCGCGGAAGGAAACAGCAGACCATGGATCCTGAAACAAGTTCAGGATGACGATCCAAGGACGGCCGCACCCGTCGCGAGCCAATGTTAGCTACTTTTCCCCGCATCCAGTGCATAACCCGCCGACCGCACCGTGCGGATGATGTCGCTCGTCCCCGGCAGGTTGATCGCCTTGCGCAGCCGCCGGATATGCACGTCGACGGTGCGCAGTTCGATATCGCTGTCCTGGCCCCACACGCTGTCGAGCAACTGTCCGCGTGAAAAGACGCGGCCCGGATGCTCCATGAAATGGCGGAGCAGGCGGAATTCGGTCGGCCCCATATTCACCGTCTGACCATTGCGGATCACCTTGTGCGCGACCGAATCGAGCTCGATGTCGGCATAGGTCAGCAGCTCGCCGGCGAGCGCCGGGCGCAGGCGGCGGAGGACCGCCGAGACGCGCGCGACCAGTTCGCGCGGGCTGAACGGCTTGGTCACATAATCGTCGGCGCCGGTTTCCAGCCCGCGGATGCGATCCTCTTCCTCGCCGCGCGCGGTCAGCATGATGATCGGCACATTCGCCGATTTCGGGTTGCGGCGGAGGCGGCGGCACACTTCGATACCGGGCAGGCTTTCGATCATCCAGTCGAGCAGGACGATGTCGGGGACGCGCTCCTCGACCAGCACCAGCGCCTGCTCGCCGTCGGGCGTTTGGCGGACCGAAAAACCCTCGCGTGCGAAATGCCAGACGATGAGCTCGGCGATTGCCTCGTCATCCTCGATCAGCAGCAGGTCGGGCTGCGGCATCAGCCTTGCTCCTGCTCCGCGGCGCCATCTTCGGGCTGTTCGCCGCGCTCGCGCTCCTCCATATGCTCGCCGGTCACGACATAATAGACCATCTCGGCGATGTTGGTCGCATGGTCGCCCATCCGCTCCAGGTTCTTGGCGACGAACAGCAGGTGCGCGCTTTCCGAGATATATTTCGGATTTTCCATCATGAAGGTGACGAGTGTGCGAAAGATGCTGTTGTAGAAATCGTCGACATTCTTGTCGCGCACCGTGACCCGCACCGCGAGTTCGGCGTCGCGCGCGGCAAAGCTGTCGAGTGCGTCGTGGATCAGTTCGGCAACGATCGACGACATCGACATCAAGAGCGGGATCGCCTCGATCGACCGCGTCTGATCCATCAGCGCGACGCGCTTGGCGATGTTCTTGGCATAGTCGCCGATGCGTTCGACCACCGACACGATCTTCAGGGCCGCGATCATTTCGCGCAGGTCGTCGGCCATCGGCGCGCGTAGCGCGATGGTCTGAACCGCGAGCTGTTCGACTTCGCTTTCCAGCGCGTCGATCTTCTTGTCGTCGCGCACCACCTGCGCCGCGAGGTCGAAATCGCCCTGTTTCAGCGCGGTCATCGCCTGTAGCAGCGCCTGTTCGGCGCGGCCGCCCATCTCGCTGATCAAACCGCGCAGGCGGTTGAGGTCTTCGTCGAAGGCTTTGACCGTATGATCGTTCGTAAGTGCCATCAATCTTGTCCTGTTGCGCTGCGGATCAGCCGTAGCGGCCGGTGATATAGTCCTTGGTGCGTTCCTGCTTCGGGTTGGTGAAGATGTCGGTGGTCTTGCCATATTCGACCAGCGTCCCGAGGTGGAAAAAGGCGGTGCGCTGCGATACGCGGGCCGCCTGCTGCATATTGTGGGTGACGATCACGATCGCATATTTGCCGCGCAGTTCGTGGATCAGCTCCTCGATCTTCGCCGTAGCGATCGGGTCGAGCGCCGAGCAGGGCTCGTCCATCAGGATGACTTCGGGGTCGACCGCGATCGCGCGTGCGATGCACAGGCGCTGCTGCTGGCCGCCCGACAGCGCGGTGCCGCTTTCGAGCAGGCGGTCCTTGACCTCGTCCCACAGCCCGGCGCGGACCAGCGCGCGCTCGACGATCACGTCGAGGTCGGCCTTGGACGGCGCGAGCCCGTGGATGCGCGGGCCGTAACCGACATTGTCGTAAATCGACTTGGGGAAGGGGTTGGGCTTCTGGAACACCATGCCAACGCGCGCGCGCAGCTGCACGACGTCCATCGACGGCGCGTAGATATCCTCGCCGTCGAGTTCGATGCGTCCGGTCACCTTGGCGCTGGCAACCGTGTCGTTCATCCGGTTGAGCGAGCGCAGGAAGGTCGACTTGCCGCAGCCCGACGGGCCGATGAAGGCGGTGACCAGGTCGGTCCCGACGTCGATCGACACGTCGTTGATCGCCTGCTTGTCGCCATAAAAGACGTTGACGCCCTGCGCCCGCATCTTGGGGTCGGCGATGATGAGATCGTCTTGGGTCATTCAGGTCACCAGCGTTTTTCGAATTTGTTGCGAAGATAGATCGCAAAGGCGTTCATCGACAGCAGCACGATAAGCAGCACGATGATCGCGGCGGAGGTTTTCTCGACAAAGCCCCGGTCGACTTCGTCCGACCAGAGGAAGATCTGCATCGGCAGCACGGTCGACGGCGAGCAGATGCCGCCCGGCACGTCGCCGATAAAGGCGCGCATCCCGACGAGGAGCAGCGGCGCGGTTTCGCCCAGCGCGCGCGCCATGCCGATGATCGTGCCGGTCAAAATGCCGGGGAGGGCGAGCGGCAGGACGTGGTGGAACACCACCTGCACCGGACTGGCGCCCACGCCCAGCGCCGCGTCGCGGATCGACGGCGGCACCGATTTGATCGCGTTGCGGCTGGCGATCACGATCACCGGCATCGTCATCAGCGCCAAGGTCAGCCCGCCGACCAGCGGGCTCGCCTGACACAGCCCGAACCAGTTGATGAACACCGCGAGCGCGAGCAGGCCGAAGATGATCGACGGCACTGCGGCGAGGTTGTTGATCGACACCTCGATCAGGTCGGTCCAGCGGTTCTTTGGCGCATATTCTTCGAGATACAGCGCCGCGAGCACCCCGGTCGGGAAAGCGATCAGGAAGGCGATGAAGATCGTCAGCACCGATCCCTTGAGCGCGCCCCAGATCCCCGCCACCGCGGGATCGGTGGCGTCGGCGTTGCGGAAGAAGGGCCAGTGGATGCCCGTCGACAGCTTCCCCTCGCGTTCCAGCGCATCGACCTTGGCGCCGAGCTCGCCGCGCGCGCCTTCCTTCGCCATGATATCGACCGCACTCGCCGCGGGCAGTTCGAACACCGTCTCGCCGTCCAGCAGCGCCGGGTCGTCCTTGATCGCGGTGCGCACCTCTTTCCAGGCGTTCTCCGAAATCAGCTCAGACCCACCGTCGCCCAGCGCCTCTGCCGCCGCAAAGGCGACGATGTCGGCCAGCCCGGCGCTCGCGATCACCTGATCGGCGTCGGCATCATCCAGCCGCGCCTTGTCGACGGTCAGCGGCATCGCCTTGAAATCGATCGGCACCGCGACATTGGTATAGGTAAAGCCGCGCGCGCCGTTGCCGACCATCACGAACAGCAGGAACGCCAGGAATGCGCCCGACAGCAGCACCGCGCCCAGGCCGATAAGCTTGAACCGGCGTTCGGCGGCATAGCGCCCCGCGATGCGCTTCTGCATCGCCGCGGCCTTCCAGTCGGTCGGTGTGGTGTCCCTATTCATAAGCTTCGCGATACTTCTTCACGATCCGCAGCGCGGCGATGTTGAGCAGCAGGGTGACGATGAACAGCACCAGCCCCAGCGCAAAGGCGGCGAGCGTCTTGGCGCTGTCGAATTCCTGGTCGCCGGTCAGCAGCTTGACGATCTGCGCGGTCACCGTGGTGACGCTGGCAAAGGGGTTGGCGGTCATGTTCGCCGACAGGCCGGCGGCCATCACGACGATCATCGTCTCGCCGATCGCGCGGCTGACCGCGAGCAAGATGCCGCCCATCACCCCGGGCAGCGCGGCGGGGATCAGCACCTGGCGGATCGTCTCGTTCGGCGTCGCGCCGAGCGCCAGCGACCCGTCGCGCATCGCCTGCGGCACCGCATTGATGCTGTCGTCGGCCATCGACGACACGAACGGGATGATCATCACCCCCATCACGATCCCCGCCGCGAGCGCGCTTTCGGTCGAGGCGTTGGGAATGCCCAGCATCACCGCAAATTCGCGCAAGGCAGGCGCCACGGTCAGCGCGGCGAAATAGCCATATACGACGGTCGGCACCCCGGCCAGAATCTCCAGGATCGGCTTCACCCAGCGGCGCACCACCGGCGCGGCATATTGGGTCAGGTACACCGCGGTCATCATCCCGATCGGGATCGCGACGATCATCGCAATGATCGCGCCGATGAGCACCGTGCCCCAGAACAAGGGGATGCCGCCGAACGTATCGTCGACCGGCGCCCCGCTCTGCGGCGCCCAGTTGGTCCCGAACAACAGCTCCATCGGCGACACCAGCTGAAAGAAGCGGATCGATTCGAACAGGAGCGACAGCACGATCCCGAACGTCGTCAGGATCGCGACGAGCGACGCGAGCAGCAGCACCGCCATGACGATCCGCTCGACCCGTGTCCGCGCCCGGAAATCGGGCTTGATGCGGGTGAAGGCGTACAGTCCGCCCGCCAGCGCCAGCGCCAGCATCGCCGCGATGCCGATCCACGCATATTTGTGCGCCGCCGCCGCATAGGGTTCGACCAGCGGCGCCGCGGCGGGCAGCCGTACCGCGTCCTGCTTGCCCTGCGCGACGCTGCGCGCATCGGACAGGATCGCCCCGCGCTCGAAACCAAAGGCGGGCAGGCTCTCGGCCGCCTCGCTCGCCAGCACCTCGTTGGTGATCAGTCCCGGCGACACCGACGACCACACCGCCAGGAACAGCGCCGCGGGGGCAAACAGCCACAGCGCGACATACCAGCCATGATATTGCGGCCGCGAATGCAGCTTGGTCCCGGCGCGTCCCGCGAGCAGGTTCGACCGCTGCCGACCGGCAATCCAGCCGATCAGCGCGAGGCCCGCGATCAGGAGTAACAGGGCGGCGGCGTTAAAGGTCACTTGGTCCTCATCTTGCGGTGCGCCGCGGGTGCGCCAAAAAACCGTAGCCCTGAGCCTGTCGAAGGGCGCCTGCCGATCAGGCGCTTTCCTGCGAGGCGCCCTTCGACAAGCTCAGGGCTACGGTGAATTTGCAACAGCCTTTGCTCAGCGAGCATGGCAATTTGGTGACGTCCAAAAAAGCGGTGGCCGGACCGGGCAAGCCCCATCCGGCCACCGGGGGGGAAACCTACTTCAGCTCGGCACCGTTGAGCGCGGTCATGTTCGTGCCGTTCGCCTTCGCGGCATCCGCGATCGGCTTCGGCGACACGATCAGCCCCTTGGCGTTCAGATAACCGCCGTCGCCCGCGCCCTTCAGGAACTCGGCGACAAACTCGGCCAGCCCGGGGACGACGCCGACATGCGCCTTCTTGATATAGATGAACAGGGGGCGCGAACCCGGATAGCTGCCGTCGGCGATCGCCGCGTAGGTCGGGGCGACGCCCTGCACCGGGACGGCCTTGATCTTGTCCTTGTTCGCATCGAGATACGAAAAGCCAAAGATGCCCAGGCTGGTCGGGTTCTTGTCGAGCTTCGAGATGATGAGGTTATCATTCTCGCCCTGCTCGACATAATAGGGTGCACCGCGCAGCGTCGTGCACACCGCTTCATGCTTGTCCTTGTCGCTGTCCTTCAGCGCCTTCATTTCGGGGTTGGCGTCGCAACCGCGGCCCAGGATCAGCTCCTTGAACGCGTCATAGGTACCGCTGGTCGACGGCGGGCCGAACACCGAAATGGCGACCGCGGGCAGCGCCGGGTTGACCGCTTTCCACGTCTTGGCGGTGTTCGGCTTGCCATAGGGGTTCGCGGCCAGCGCCTTATACACATCTTCTTCGGTCAGCTTGAAGCCAGGGCCGCGCGTCGCTTCGCCCAGCGCGATGCCGTCGATGCCGATCTGGACTTCGACGATGTCCTTGACGCCGTTGGCGACGCAGGTGTCGAATTCCTTCTTCTTGATCCGGCGCGATGCGTTGGCGATGTCGGGGGTGTCGCCGCCGACGCCCGAACAAAAGCGTTCAAAGCCGCCGCCGGTGCCGGTGCTGTCGATCTTCGGCGTCTTGTTGCCCGTCGCTTCGGCGAATTTTTCGCCGACCGCGGTGGCAAAGGGATAGACCGTCGACGAACCGACCGCGCTGATATAATCGCGCGCGCCGCCACCCGACGAAGCCTGATCCTGACAGGCGGAAAGCGCCAGCGCGCACACGGCGGCACCAACGACGCCAAGGGTGCGGGGCGCGAATTTCTGAGCCATGGAAAATCCTGTTGATGGGGGTCGTTACCGAACCAAGCCACCACCCCCGCGGCGACTCGCTGAGCGCCATTTGGGGGTTTTGTGTGACGTGTTTGTGACAGCGAGTGTCACATACATGTCATAGAAGCTCGCCGACGCCGAATGATTTCCAAGTCAACGTTCTCTTATTGTTCCTTTGGACCCGTTAAGCTACAAGAGCGAAGGAAGCGCAGTACGCTGAGGTTCGGTGGTTTTGTTGTTAGGTTGTCCATGGGGAAGTCGAGAGTGCCGAAATCAGACCGCCAAAAAGCTGACTTTCGACGTCAAAAGGAGGTCCGTCGTCAGTCGGAAAAGGATCGATCGGCTCATGAAGCTTTGCGCGGGAAAAAGATGGCTACGCTATCCAGCCTTTCTCGTGAACTTCCAACAGAAGACGAACTTTTTAACTTTGGTGATATTTTATCCGCCGAGCCATCCGATCGCTCGGCCGCAATAATGGCCGCGGGATTGGTCGAACAAGCTCTCTATGTTGCCGCAACGTCCCGTATGGCAGACCCCGGACCAGCGATCCGCAATACTTGGTTCGAAGATGCGAACGCTCCGTTCGCTACCTTTGCCGCCAAAATCAAACTCGGGCGCGCGCTCGGGATATATGGTCCGAAGATGGATAAAACGCTTTGCCGGATAAAGGATGTCCGGAATGTCTTCGCCCATCGGTCTACCCCGATAGACTTCACGCACCCTAGCGTCGAAGCTGCGGTTATGAAGATGAACTCGCAGCCGATGACAGGATCTACTCCGGTACGGACCCGCTATTGTGCGATATGCCTTGCAACCACGAAATTGCTGATAAAGGATGCTTTCGAGCAAGGCGGAAAAGAAATTGCGTTGTCGTTTCCTTGACCGCAAATTGACCAATAAATGATCCTCATCACCGGCCACGTCATTCTCACCCCCGAGCATCGCGAGCGCATGATCGCGCTCGGCGCCGAGCATAGCGCGCGGTCGCGCGGCGAGGCGGGGTGTCTGGCGCACAACTGCCATGTCGATGTCGAACATCCCGACCGCCTCGTCTTTGTCGAGGAGTGGGCGGATATGGCCGCGGTGCGCGCCCACTTCGCGGTCCCCGCATCGGGCGCCTTCGTCGCCGAAATGCGCGCGCTCTCGCCGCAGCCGCCGGTGATGCGCATCTATGCCGCCGAGGATGTCACCGCGAAGCTGATGGGGTGACCTGATCCGCCCCTCCCTTCGGGGTTGGGTTGGGGGAGGGCATGGGCCCAGGGGCTATGGGTTGGTTTACCGGCCCTCCCAAAATCACTTCCGCAAGCGGCGGGGCGAAAAACCGCTGTCCTACGATATTTTGCCGTGGCACCATCGCTTTGGCCTTTCCTTTGGGCGATCCGCGCGCCACCGCGATCCGTGTTGGCGGGCGGCGCCGGCGAAGCGGCTTAGGGTCAGGACCCTAAAGCCACAAAGGACACATTCCGGCGCCGCGCATGCGGGGCTTTTGTGGCTTTAAGCGGGGCAGGGCGTCGTTTCGAGGAATGGCCGGGGGGCATATGAGCGGGTTTGAATTCATCTTTTCGCTGTTCGGGCTGATCCTCGGCCTCGCGCTCGCCGAGGGGCTGGGCGGGCTCGCGCGCGCGCTGAAAGCCAGCCACCGCGTCCGCATCGGCTGGCCGACCGCGCTGCTCGGGCTGTTCGTGTCGTGCGACGTCGTCACCTTCTGGATGTACGGCTGGGCGGTGCGCGACCTGCTGCCCCTCAGCTGGCCGGTGCTGTTCGGCGGCTTTGTCGTCACCGCGCTCTATTTCGTCGCCGCCTCGCTGGTGTTCCCCGACGATCCCGAAGGCTGGGACGACCTCAACGCCCATTTCGACAAACACCGGCGCCAGGTGATCGGCGGGGTGTTCCTGTGCAATGTCGCGCTGCTGGGCACCGTCGCCTGGCTCGATGGGGCACCGCCCTTCGACCTGCGTCGGATCATCCTCACCTGGTCTTTCTTCCCCGCCGCGCTGCTGGCGATCGCGACCAAGGACCGCCGCATCGTGCTCGGCTGCCTGATCTGGCTGATCGCACTCTACCCGCTGTCAGCGGTGTGGCGTTGAACCGACGGGCCACCCCAAACCCGTTCGTGGCGAGCCCTTCGACAGCCTTGGCAGGCGCTCAGGATAAACTTCCGGCTATGCCGGAAGTCGAGACACGTGACGTCGGGCGCGAACGCGGGGTGTCTCGACTTCGGTCAAAAGGGGGGGCAAGCGTCCGCCAGTATAGTCGGAGGGCTCGATACCGCCGGGAACAGCGGCGCTCAGGAGGGGGTCATTCGACCGCCACCCACGCGCCGTTCTGCCGCCGGTAAATCAGCGGCGAAATTGCGCGGTTCGCGTCGTCGAACTTGGCCCGTACAAATGCGGGTAGTTGCGTGCGCAGGTCGGCCTCGCGCGCGTCGATGGCCATCAACAAGTCGTCCGCCGGCACGACGACGCGCATATGGCCATCCAGCGCCTCGTCGAGATCGTCCCAGCCGTCGGCCAGCATCAGGCTGGCGAGATAATCGGCCTTCGGCAACGCCACGACGTTACCGACCAGCTTTTCCGCGGTGGGCAGCGGCGGCAGCAGCGCCAGAACCTGTCGGCGCGCGCGCGTCATCACCTCGTCGGGCGTCAGTTGCACGCGGGCGAAGTCGCGGAGCATCCACGGCCGCCCCGATTGCGCGCTGTCGGCGACCACGATCAGCTCCAGCCCCGTGGCATAGGGGGTGGCAAAAATGGCATCGTCGGGCTGGGCGCCGCGTTCGGCGAGGATCCGGTTGCGGCGTGCCGCATAACCGGCGTCGCGGACGACCAGCCGCAGGCTGCTCAGCTCGGCCTCGACCTCGGCGTCGGTGGGCGTCGTCGGCGTCGCCACATCCGGGGCTTTGGCCGGTGTTACGGCCGCCTGCGCGCTGCCCGCGCCCAGCAACCCTGCGGCAAAGCCGACCGCCTTGCCGAATATCGATTTGCCAGCCGCCATCGCCTCCGCTCCCTTGCGCAAAGACGAGCAAGGTAACGCCGCGTGATGCGGGCCGGAACGGCGGGCGGCGCACCGGGTCATGATCGGTCGTGCTGCTCCACAATCGTCACCCTGGGTCAAGCCCGGGGTGACGATACAGGCGAGGGGGCGATGATGGCGGAAAGAGCGGTGAGACCTATTTCAGCAACGGCTTCAGATACTGCCCGGTAAAGCTCCGCGGGTTCTTCGCGACCTGCTCCGGCGTCCCCGCGGCGACGATCTCGCCGCCCTTCACCCCGCCTTCCGGACCAAGATCGAGGATGTAGTCGGCGGTCTTGATGACGTCCAGATTATGCTCGATCACGATTACGCTGTTGCCCTGTTCGACCAGCTGCTGGAGCACTTCGAGCAGCTTGCGGACATCCTCGAAATGCAGCCCGGTGGTCGGTTCGTCGAGGATGTAGAGCGTCTGCCCGGTCGATCGCCGCGACAATTCCTTGGCCAGCTTCACCCGCTGCGCCTCACCGCCCGACAGCGTCGTCGCCTGCTGCCCGACCTTGATATAGCCCAGCCCGACGCGCACCAGCATCGCCATCTTGTCGCGGATCGCGGGCACCGCCTTGAAAAACTCCGCCGCATCCTCGACCGTCATGTCGAGCACGTCGGCGATGCTCATGCCCTTGAACTTCACCTCCAGCGTTTCGCGGTTGTAGCGTTTGCCGTGGCACGTCTCGCACGTCACATAGACGTCGGGCAGGAAGTGCATCTCGATCTTGATCAGCCCGTCGCCGGTGCACGTCTCGCACCGCCCGCCCTTGACGTTGAAGCTGAAGCGTCCGGGCTTGTACCCGCGCGCCTGGCTTTCGGGCAGCCCGGCGAACCAGTCGCGGATCACCGTGAAAGCGCCCGTATAAGTCGCGGGGTTCGAGCGCGGGGTGCGGCCGATCGGCGACTGGTCGATGTCGATCACCTTGTCGCAATGCTCCAGCCCCTTCAAGCTGTCGTGTGGCCCCGCGACCATGCGCGCGCCGTTGAGCACGCGCGCCGCGCTGGCATAGAGCGTGTCGATGATCAGGCTCGACTTGCCGCTGCCCGACAGCCCGGTGACGCAGGTGAAAGTGCCGAGCGGGATTTTCGCGGTCACATTGTTGAGGTTGTTGGCGCGCGCGCCCTTCAGCACCAGGTCGAAGCCGTTGCCGGGGCGGCGGTGCTTCGGCACCTCGATCTTCTTCGCGCCCGTCAGATACGCCGCGGTCAGGCTCTTCTTGTTCGCCAGCACCTGCTTCAGCGTCCCCTCGGCGACGATCTCGCCGCCATGGACGCCCGCGCCGGGGCCCATGTCGACGACATAATCGGCGTGGCGGATCGCATCCTCGTCATGCTCGACGACGATCACCGTGTTGCCGAGGTCGCGCAGGCGTTTGAGCGTCGCGAGCAGGCGGTCATTGTCGCGCTGATGGAGGCCGATGCTCGGTTCGTCGAGGACGTAGAGCACGCCCGACAGGCCCGAACCGATCTGCGAGGCCAGCCGGATGCGCTGGCTCTCGCCGCCGCTGAGCGTGCCGCTGGTGCGATTGAGGTTGAGATAGTCGAGCCCGACATTGTTGAGGAAGCCGAGCCGTTCATTGATCTCTTTCAGGATCGCCTTGGCAATCTGGCGCTGCGTGTCGTTCAGTTTCTCGTCGAGCGTGCTGAACCATTCGAGCGCGTCGGCGACGCTGCGCTGCGCCGACATGCTGATATCCTCGCCCGCAATCTTCACCGCCAGCGGTTCGGGGCGCAGCCGCGCGCCGTGGCAAGTCTCACACGGTTGCGGCGTCTGATATTTGCTCAGCTCCTCGCGCATCCACGCGCTTTCGGTCTGGAGCATCCGGCGATTAAGGTTCCCGATCACCCCTTCGAACGCCTTGTGCGTCGTGTAGCTGCGCTTGCCGTCCTTGAAGGTCAATTCGACGGGTTTGCCGCCGCTGCCATAGAGGATGATCAGCTGCACCTCGCCGGGCAGGTCCTGCCAGGGCGTGGTGAGGTCGAAGCCATAGGCTTTGCCCAGGCTTTCGAGCACCTGCATATAATAAGGCGAGGGCGGGTTCGATTTCGCCCATGGCACGACCGCGCCCTTTTTCAGGCTAAGCGCATGGTTGGGGACGACGAGATCGGGATCGAACTCCTGCCGCTCGCCGAGGCCATCGCACGCGGGGCAGGCGCCTTGCGGCGCGTTGAAGCTGAACAGCCGCGGTTCGATCTCGGCGATCGTGAAGCCGCTGACCGGGCAGGCGAATTTCTCACTGAAGATCAGCCGGTTCGCCGGAATGCCCGCGCCCTTCATCGCGCCGCCGGTGTCTTCCTCCTCGCGCCCCGGCACCGGCCCGTCGGCGAGGTCGACATAGGCGAGCCCCTCGGCGAGCTTCAGCGCGGTCTCGAAACTGTCGGCGAGCCTTGTGCCGAGCCCTTCGCGCACCGCGATGCGATCGACGACGACCTCGATGTCATGCTTGTACTTCTTGTCGAGCGCGGGGGCGTCGCCGATCTCGTAAAATTCGCCGTTGATGCGGACGCGCGTGAAGCCGTCCTTCTGCCACTGCGCGAGCTCCTTCTTATACTCGCCCTTGCGGCCGCGGACGACGGGGGCGAGCAGATAGGCGCGCGTGCCCTCGGGCAATTCCATCACGCGGTCGACCATCTGGCTGACCGTCTGCGCGCTGATCGGCTCGCCGGTTTCGGGCGAATAGGGGATGCCGACGCGCGCCCAGAGCAGGCGCATATAGTCGTAGATTTCGGTGACCGTTGCGACGGTCGAGCGCGGGTTGCGGCTCGTCGTCTTCTGTTCGATGCTGATCGCGGGCGACAAGCCGTCGATATGCTCGACATCGGGCTTCTGCATCATCTCCAGAAACTGGCGCGCATAGGCCGACAGGCTCTCGACATAGCGCCGCTGCCCCTCGGCATAGATGGTGTCGAACGCCAGCGACGATTTGCCGCTGCCCGACAGGCCGGTGATGACGATCAACGCATCACGCGGCAGGTCGACGTCGACGCCCTTCAGATTATGCTCGCGCGCACCGCGCACTTTGATGTGGGTGAGACTCATGGGAGGGGTATGTTCCAGATTTGTTCTTATGGCGCAAGGGCGCGTTTCGACCCGGCTCTCCCCGGTAGATAGGATGCGTGGACACCGCCCGCAATGCGGGGAATTTCCACCAACATCACAAAGGCTTCGACCAGCGTCATGCCGCTCGCTTGACCCTGTGGCGGCGCAGGCGGACAGTCGGACCATGGCCGTCGTCCGGTTTCGGGCGGCGCGGGGACACAGGGAGACTGGGGAATGATCAAATTTTTGGGCGGGGCAGCGGGCCTTGCGATCGCAATCGCGCTATCGACGGCACCGGCAACCGCGAGGGAAGCGGGGCCGGGCGCATCATTGCATGCGGGTGGCGCGGACGAAGGTGCGGGTGACGCGGAATCGCTGAAGGCACTGACCTTTGGCACCTGGGGGGTCGATCTCGGCGCGCGCGACCCGAATGTGAAGCCCGGCGACGATTTCGACAAATATGCCAACGGCGGCTGGTTCGCGCGGACCGAAATTCCGTCGGATCAGGCGTCGGCGGGGGTCGATTACGACGTTTACAACCTGACCCAGCGCCAGCTGCGCGCGGTGGTCGCCGGGGCGCCGGCAACGAGCCAGGTCGGCGGGCTTTATCAGAGCTTCATGGACGAAACGCGGGTCGAGGCGCTGGGCGCCAAGCCCTTGCTCGCTGACATCGGCGCGGTCAGCGCGGTCAACGATAAATCGGCCATGGCGCGCTTCATGGGCGGCACGCAGGGCGGCTTCGGTGCGACGATCGTCAGCGGCGGCCCCTATGCCGACACCGCCGATCCGACGGTCAATGTGCTATGGCTCGGGCAGGCGGGGCTTGGTCTGCCCGAGCGCGACTATTATCTGAGCGACGGTTTCAAGCCGCAGCGCGACGCCTATCGCGCCTATATCGCGCGGACGATGAAGATGGTGGGGAACGCCGATCCCGAAAAGGCCGCCGATGCGGTGATGGCGTTCGAGACCGAGATCGCAAAGGTCAGCTGGGCGATCGCCGATCGCCGCGACATCGGCAAGATCAACAATCCGATGTCGTCCGACGAACTCGCCGCCTATGCGCCGGGGCTCGACTGGACTGCGTGGTTTGCGGGGGCGGGTATCGCACCGCAAAAGCGCATCATCGTCAATGAAAAGACCGCGGTGCGCGATATTGCGGCGCTCTATGCCCGCACGCCGCTCGACACGATCAAGCTGTGGCAGCAGTTCCACGTCGCGAACAGCGCCGCGCCCTATCTGTCGAAGGCGTTCGTCGACAGCCGGTTCGAATATACCAAGGCGCTGAGCGGGGTTGGCGAGCTGCGCCCGCGCTGGAAACGTGGGCTGACGCTGGTCGATGGCAGCCTGGGTGAGCTGGTCGGCGAAACCTATTCGACGCAATATTTCCCCGCGAGCGCGAAGGCGAAGATGGAGGTGCTGGTCGCCAATCTGAAGCTGGCGATGGGCGACCGCATCCGCGCCAACAGCTGGATGGCACCCGCGACGAAGGACGCGGCGCTGGCCAAGCTTGCCAAGATGGACGTCATGGTCGGCTATCCCGACAAATGGCGCGACTATGCGGCGCTCCGGATCGATCCCACCGACCTGTATGGCAATGTGAAGCGCAGTTCGGCATTCGAATATGCCTATGCGCTGGGCGACCTCAACAAGCCGGTCGACCGCAAGAAATGGGCGATGAACCCGCAGGAAGTGAACGCCTATAATGGCGGACTGGAGAACAAGATCGTGTTCCCGGCGGGCATCTTGCAGGCGCCCTATTTCAGCGAGAGTGTCGATGATGCGGTCAATTATGGCGCGATCGGCGCGGTGATCGGGCACGAAATCATCCATGGCTTCGATGATCAGGGCCGCAAGATCGACGCCGACGGCGCGGTGCGCGACTGGTGGACCGCCGAGGACGCGGCGAAGTTCGACGCCGCGGCCAAGGCGTTCGGGGCGCAATATGCGACCTATGAAGCCGCGCCGGGATCGTTCATCAATCCCGACCTGACGATGGGCGAGAATATCGCCGACCTTGCCGGGCTGGAGGTCGCGTATGACGCGTACCAGCGCTCGCTCGGCGGCAAACCCGCGCCGGTGATTGACGGGCTGACCGGCGACCAGCGCTTTTTCCTGGCCTTTGCGCAGGCGTGGCGCACCAAGCAGCGCGAGGATGCGATCAAGCAGCAGGTGGCGAGCGATCCGCACAGCCCCGCGCGCTGGCGGATCATCGGGCCGGTGCGCAATGTCGATGCCTGGTACAAGGCGTTCGGCGTCCAGGCGGGCGCCAAATATTATCTGAAGCCCGAGGAACGGACCCGGATCTGGTAGTCCTGAGACCCCTTTCTCAGGATTGGGCGGGGGCGGCGTCATGCCGTCCCCGTACCGCCATCGCGATCAGCGACAGTGCCGCTCCGATAATCACGAACAGCGCAGGAAAGCCGCCCAGTACCGACATCATGCGGATGCCGTCGATGCCGCCGCTCGCGACGAGCACCAGTGCAACCAGCCCGACGGTGATGCCCCAGACGGCTTGCACCCACAGCGGCGCTTCCGGCGTTTCGGGCGAGATGCCGTGCGTCGACAGCGCGCTCATCGCAGAGACATTGGCGTCGGCCCCTGCGACATAGGACAGGAAGATCGCGAACAGCACGACCGCCGCGACGCCGGGGCCGCCGCCGAGCGCGCTGAACAGGCGGAACAGCACCGGGTCGGGACCCTGCGCGGTCAGGATCGCGTAGAGGCTGGCGCCGCTTTGCTGGTCAAGCGCGATCGTTGCGCCTGCGATCGCGGTCATCCACACCGCGCCGAACAACGACGGCAGGACCAGATTGTAGAGGATGAAGGCGCGGACGCTATAGCCGACGGCGAGACGGCCGAGAAACAGCGCGGTCACCGGCGCCCAGGCGAACCAGTTGGCCCAGTTGAAGATCGTCCATTGCCGGTGCCAGCCCGTATCGACGTCGAGGCCAAGGTTGCGGGGGATGAAGGTCTGGAAATAGTCGAAGGTACCGCGCAGCGCGAGGTCGAACATCCGCGCGGTCGGGCCGGCGAGCAGCACGAAGGCGACGATGGCGAAGAATATCCACGTGTTGAGTACCGAGAGCCCGGCTATCCCCTTTTGCAGCCCCGTCGCGGCGGAGATGAGGAAGCTGCCGACGATGGCCGCGGCGATCGCCCAGCGCAGTGCGGCGCCGCCCGCAAACCCGCCGATCCCCTCGATCCCGCCCGCTAGCGCGAGCAGGCCAGCGCCGAGCGAGGCGGCCATGCCTGCGACCAGCGCATAGAGGCAGAGGATGTCGATGCCGGTGCCGACGGGGCCGTGCGCGCGCGTCCCGAGGAGGGGGACGAACAGCGATGACAGGCTGAACGGTTCGCGGTGATTGTAATAGACGAGCGCGAAGGCGAGCCCGGCGACGGTGTAGATGGCGTAAGGCGTCAGCGTCCAGTGCAGGAACATCGTCGACATCGCAAAGGTCGCGGCGGCGTCGCTGCCGGGGGTCAGACCGAGCATCGCGGGCGGATCGTTGAGGTGGAACAGCGGTTCGGCGGCACCCCAGAACAGGATGCCGGTCGCGATCGTGGTACAGAGCGTCACCGCGAACCAGCGCCAACGGTTCAGGATCGGCTTCGCATGCGGTCCGCCGATGGTGCGCCCGCCGAGCGGAGAAAGTGCGACACTGGCGAGAAGCGCCAGAAAGGCGAGGCCGGACCAGGCGAACAGCGGCGAAAAATGGAGCAAGATCCAGTCATTGATCGCGACCTCGGTGGCGAGCACGGCGGCGCCCTGCCACAGGCTGAGGCCGACCGCCGCCAGCAGCACCGCGAGCGGGGCGAAAAAGACGGCGCGGTTGAGCGGGTGCTTTGGCAATGCTGGCAAATCGGCGTCCGATCGGACAAGGTGCGGCGGGGCAGCATGACCCCTGGCCTTGCGAAGGTCAATCAACGGGCAGTGATCCGGGCTGGAACGCCCGATGCAGCCATGCGTTGGACCGCCAAAGCGATGGATTGAAGGAGAGACTTCGATGAAAAAGATCATTCTGGCGGCAGCTACCGCGATGGCACTGGTCGGCACCGGACAGGTTGCAGCGTTTCAGGCGCCGGTCGCGACGCCCACCGAAGCGCCCGCAGCGCAAACCAAGCTGCCCGACGGCACGACGGCCGAGGAACGGTCGAACACCGCACGGCTCAATGCCGAACAGGCGGCGCGCGCCAAGGCCGAAATCACTACTTATGAGCAGGAAGTTTCGGCAGTGGCGCAGCAGGTCGCGCATGACCAGGCCGAGTTCGCCGAAGAAACTGCTGCTTACGAAGCCGAAAAGGCGCGTGTCGCGGCGATGTCGGCCGAAGAACGGATGAAGTGGGAGGCCGATGTTGCCGCGTGTAAAGCGGGCGACACGACGCGCTGCGCCCAGCCGGTCGCGCCGCAGCCGCGCTGATCAATCAGTATTGCGGCGGTAGCGCCGACGTTTCCGCGGCGACCGGTTCGTCGTCCGCCACGCTGGCGGGCGCAATCGCGGGGGCCGTCGCGACGCGACGTATCTCGCGCTGCGGCGGGTCCGGAAAGCGGCCGCCATAGCGATAGCCGTCATCGGGTTCGTCCGGTGGCGGCGGATCGAGGTCGACCGCGCCCAGCTCGCGAAACTCATGGCTCATCCGGTCTTCGCGATCGGCGCGGAGGCGCGCGGCGACGCCGTAGCTGTCGCGGCAATCGGGACAGGGCGCCGCTCCGCCGACGGGCGCCGCCGCGGCGTCGGGGTTCGCGCTGAGGTGCGAATAGGTCGCAGGCTCGCCCATTCCGCCGATCGATCGCGTTCCAACCGCCATCTCGCCGAGCAGCATCCCGGCAATGACCCCGGCCAGCGCCGCCGACGACCAGCGGAACAGCCGGACACCACGATGACGACTCGCGACGAAAGATAATTTCCTTGGCACGGCGCGATTTGGCCATGGGCGGGCGCCAGATGCAAGTGTGACGCCATCAAATTGCCCGCCTCTCGTCCGTTCGTCGACGGATGAACGGCTTTCGTCCGGTAATCGACCGGCCTTTCGCTCCGATCGATCCAAACGCGATTCTGATGACGTCTAGGGAGTATCACGGTTGTGCGGGATGCGGAGGTGCTGGTCTCCCCGGTCCAGAAACTCCGTGTCCCGCATCATCCCCCAAGAGAGGACTCCCCCATGGCGAAACTTTCCCTGATCCTGCTGACCGCGCCGATCGCGTGCGTTGGCCTGAGCGTCCCGGCTTTCGCGGCCGACGACGAAGACACACAGCGTAGCGTCGTCGTGCGCTATGACGACCTGAACCTGACGAGCGTGGAAGGGCGCGACCGACTGAACGCGCGGGTCAAGTCCGCCGTTCGCAAGGTTTGCGACAGCCGCCCGAACTACCGCCAGACCTTGCACGAGCGGGCATTGTCGCTGGAATGCGAAACCGCCACGCTGGCCGACGCGGATGTGAAGCTCGCCAGCCTGCTGAACGGCGACGGCACCCGGTTGGCCGATCGCGGCAAGACGATCACGGTCGCCGCGCCCTGACGGTGCGGAATGCGCCAACCAAAAAGGCTGTCATGCTGGAACAGCATGGCCGCCTTTTTGGTTCAGGCGTGCATGATGGACTTGACGTCGTGGAGATAGGTGCGGCCGACGCGGTGGATGCCGCCATCGCCCAGATCCACGCTCCACGCCCCGTCGCCATGATGTTTCAGCCCGACAATCCCGTCGCGACGAACCATTTTCGAGCGGTGAATGCGCATGAACTGATCGGGGTTCATCCGCGCTTCCAGTGATTTGATGGTCTGGTGAATGAGCCAGCTGCGCGCGCCGACGTGAAGCCGCATATAATCGCGCTCGGCTTCGATCAGATCGACCTGGCCCGCGTCGATGCGCAGCATTTCGCCGCGGTTCTGGACCCAGAATTCGTTGATCCATTTGCTCTTTTGCGTCGGCGCGCGTTCCGCCGCGCGCCATTCGCGCACCCGCGCGAGCGCACGGGCGAGGCGGTCGGGCGACACCGGTTTGAGCAGATAGTCGACCGCCGCGACGTCGAAGGCGGCGACCGCATATTGGTCGAATGCGGTGACAAAAATCACCGCCGGCGGATTGTCGAGCCGGTCGATCGCGGCGGCAACCTCCAGCCCGTTGAGATCGGGCATCGCGATGTCGCACAGGACGAGATCGGGGGCGAGGGCGTCGACCATGCGGAGTGCCGAGGCGCCGTCGCTGGCGGTGCCGACCAGCGATACGCCGTCCTGCTGGCCGGTCAGGATCTGCAGGCGTTCGATCGCCAGCGGTTCGTCATCGACGATCAGGGTACGCAGCGTCTGGATCATCAGCGAGCCTCTCGTGATAATGGCAGCCAGAGCGACACGACGAAGCCGCCATCGTCCGACGGTCCCCACTCGCACCCTGCGGTCGGACCGTAACGCGTGAGCAGTCGTTCGCGAACATTGCCGAGGCCGAGCCCGGTTCCCGACGCCGGGGTCGGCGCCTTGGGATCGATGTCGTTGTCGATGCGCAGCACCAGCAGCCCATATTCGGCGCTGGCGTGCAACCGGATCGCGATTTTGCCCTTGGTCGGCGCGACGCCATATTTAATCGCATTTTCGATGATCGGTTGCAGGATCAACACCGGGACGCAGGCGTTTTTTAGTTCGTCGGGCATCGTCACCTCGACCTGTAAACGATCGGGAAAACGCGTTTGCTCGATTTCGAGATACAGGCGTTGCAGCGCGATTTCTTCGTCAAGGCTGACAAGCTGTTCGGGGTCGATCGCAAGGCTGGAACGCAGGAAGGACGACAGGTTCATGATCATCGTCTCTGCCTCGCTCTTCGATCCTTTCAGGACGAGCGTCGACAGTGAGTTGAGCGTGTTGAACAGGAAATGCGGGTTCACCTGATAATGCAGCGCGCGCAGCTGGGCATTTTTGGCCTCCAGCCGGAAATGATTGGCGCGCCGTTCGACCGCGCGCATTTCGTTCGCATAGCCGAAGGCGACATAGAGCGCCGCCCAGACGGCAAAGAAGAAATACCAGCGGATCGAGCTGTCGAGAATCAGGATCGTTTCCCACGCGCCGGGGAACTTCGCCTGCATTTCCTCGATGATCCGCGTCGCTTCGGGAACCGGGAACCAGTAATAAAAGACGAGCAGGTTGACCGAGGCATAGACGATCACCAGCGGCACCGCGGCGCCGAGCGCGGCGGCCAGGCGCGCGCCGAAACTCTGTGGCTGCGCGCGTTGCAGTAACTGGTAGAGGACAAAGGTGCATAAAATGCCCGCCACGACCACGATCGCGCGGCGCCAGATCGACGACAGCGGTTCCGCCACGCCGGTCAGCATCGCGAGGCCCGTGGTGATCAGGAAATAAATCACCCACATCGCGACGATCGAACCGATCGCGACCCGCGGGTTGACGCGTGCGTCGGAGGCGCGCCAGTCGGGCGCCGCCGCCAACATTTTTGCGCGCTGATCACGCAGCGCGTCCTTGCGTAGAGCCATGTTCATTGCGCCTGCTTTAGCGCCAAAACCGACCCTGACGCTAGCAGACGGAGGGCCGCCAGTCGAACCCCCGGGCGCTTTGGTCGAAAGCCGGTGCGTCGGTCGTCACCCCAGCCGGGCCAGCGCGGCGGTCAGCCGGTCCGCTTCTGCTTCCTTCGCGGCATGGTCGGCGCGCGCCTTTTCGACCGCTTCGGGCTTGGCGCGTTCGACGAACGACGGGTTATTAAGGCGGCCCGCAAGGCCGTCGCGTTCCTTGACCGCGGCGGCGAGCGCCTTGGTGAGGCGGTCGCGTTCGGCGGCGATGTCGATCACGCCTTCGAGCGGGACGGTGATCGTCTCACCCTCGACGACGAGCTGTGCCGACGCGCCCGCAGGGGCGGGATCGAAGCTGATCGTTTCGAGCCGCGCGAGACGGTCGAGTTGCGCGGCGAGCTTTTCGGTGCGGCCTTTCAGCGACGCCGGGAAATGCGCGGTCAGGCGCGCACCCGGCGGCAGGCCGAGTTCGGCCTTCGCACCGCGCAATTCGCTGACCAGCTTGATCAGCCAGTCGATATCGGCGCTGGCCTCGGCATCGCGCGCGGCGTTCGGCGCGGGCCATTTGGCGGTGATCAGCGGATAGTCGGCACGGTCGCCCAGCCCGGTCCACAACTCTTCGGTGATGAAGGGCATGAAGGGGTGGAGCATGACGAGGATCTGGTCGAGCACCCAGCCCGCCACCGCCTTGGTCTCGTCGTCGATCGCGCCCTTGATCAGCTCGAGATACCAGTCGCAGAACCGGTCCCAAGCGAAGCTGTAGATGGCATTCGCGGCCTCGTCGAAGCGGTAGGCGGCGAAGGCGGTTTCCATCGCGGTGACGTTCGCGGCGACTTCGCCGATGATCCAGCGGTTGACCGGCAGCGTCGCGGCCGGCGCCTCGAAGCTGGTCGAGGCCGAAATGCCATTGGCTTCGCAGAAGCGCGCGGCGTTCCAGAGCTTAGTCGCAAAGTTGCGATAGCCCGCAAGGCGCGCGTCATCCATCTTGATGTCGCGGCCCTGGCTTTCCATCGCCGCCATGAAGAAGCGCAGCGCATCGGCGCCATATTGGTCGATCAGCCCGAGCGGGTCGACGACATTGCCCTTCGACTTCGACATCTTCGCGCCGTCGGGCGCGCGGACGAGACCGTGGAGATAGAGCGTCTTCCACGGGACATCGCCCATGAACTCCATCCCCTGCATCGCCATGCGCGCATCCCAGAAGAACAGGATGTCGAAGCCCGAGATGAGGACGTCATTGGGGTAGTGGCGTTTGACGAGGTCGGTGTCTTCGGGCCAGCCGAGGGTGGCGAAGGGCCAGAGGGCGGAGGAGAACCAGGTGTCGAGAACATCCTCGTCGCGTGTCAGGGTAACGCCTGTGCCCGCTTCAGCCTGTGCCTCTTCTTCGGTTTCGGCGACGAAGATGCGGCCGTCTTCAGCGTACCACGCCGGAATCCGGTGCCCCCACCAAAGCTGGCGCGACACACACCAGGGCTGGATATTCTCCATCCAGTTGAAGAAGGTCTTTTCCCATGTCTTGGGCACGATATTGATGTGCCCGTCGCGCACCGCCGCCATCGGCGGCTGCGCGAGCGTTTCGGCGTCGACATACCATTGGTCGGTCAACCACGGCTCGATCACCACGCCGCCGCGGTCGCCGAAGGGGGTCTGGATGGTGCGCGGTTCAGCGTCGTGTTCTTTGCCGTCCTTGTCGATATGCGGGATCAGGAAGCCGCCTTCCTTCATCCGCGTCACGACCAGTTCGCGTGCGCCATCGACATCGTCGCGTTTGAAACGGTGGAGGCCCAGATATTCGGCGGGGATCAGCTCGTCGGCAGTCTGGATGACGTTCGCATCGCCGTCGAGCATGTTGAGCATTTCGCCGGGCTTGAAGCCCGCGCGCTTGCCGACGTCGAAGTCGTTGAAATCATGCCCCGGCGTAATCTTCACCGCGCCGCTGCCCAGCTCGGGATCCGCATGTTCGTCGGCGATGATCTTGAAACGGCGCCCGGTGATCGGCTGGAGGATGTCCTTGCCGATCACGCTCTTGTAGCGCGGATCGTCGGGGTGCACCGCGACCGCCATGTCGGCGAGCATCGTTTCCGGGCGCGTCGTCGCCACTTCGATATAATCGCGGCCATCGTCAAGCGTCACGCCGTCGGCGAGCGAATATTTGAAGTGCCAGAAGCCGCCCTGAATCTCATGCGTCTCGACCTCAAGGTCCGAAATCGCGGTCTTGAGCTTCGGGTCCCAGTTCACCAGCCTTTTGTCGCGGTAGATCAGCCCTTTTTTGTGGAGGTCGACGAACACCTTGACCACGGCTCGCGTGAAATGCGGGTCCATCGTGAACTGCTCGCGCGACCAGTCCATCGAGCAGCCGAGGCGGCGGAGCTGGCCGGTGATCTGCCCGCCGCTTTCCGCCTTCCATTGCCACACCTTGTCGATGAAATCTTCGCGGCTGTAGTTGGTGCGCTTGTCCTGACTCGCCTCGAGCTGGCGTTCGACGACCATCTGCGTCGCGATGCCCGCATGGTCCATCCCGACGACCCACAAGGCATCCTTGCCGCGCAGCCGCTCGTAGCGGACGAGCACGTCCTGCAGCGTGTTGTCGAGCGCATGGCCGATGTGCAGTGCCCCGGTGACGTTCGGCGGCGGGTTGACGATCGTGAAGGGGGTGGCATCCGGGCGGTGTGGGCGAAACAGCCCGCGGCTTTCCCACTCAGTGGCCCATTTCGCCTCGATTGCGGCGGGATCGAATGTTTTGTCCATCGGCATAATGCGCCGCGCTTTGCCAGCCATGGTGCGGCGCGGCAAGGGGTCAATGCCCCGTTTTCCTACATCGTCACCCCGGGCTTGATTCGCGGTCCATAACCGCCCGCGCAGCTATGGATGCCGGATCAGGTCCGGCATGACGATACTGGAATGCTATTTCTTCAAATGCTTGCCCATCCACCCGAACACCGTCTGATACCATTGGACGCTATTCTGGCCCTTCAGGATCCAGTGGTTTTCGTCGGGGAAGACCAGCAATTCGCCCGCAACGCCCCGCCGTTGTAACGCATGAAACGCCGCGAGGCTCTGGCTGTACGGAATGCGGAAATCCTTCTCGCCGTGGATCACCAGCATCGGCGTTTTCCACTTCGTCACATGGTTGACCGGATTCCATTTCTCGGCGTCGCGGCGCTCCCACCAAGGACCGCCATGATCATATTCGTCGAACCAAGTTTCCTCGGTCTCGAACGCCATCGCGCGCAGGTCGAACACCCCGGCGTGGTTGACCAGGCATTTGAAGCCGTCGGGCCACTGGCCCGCGATCCAGTTCATCATGTAACCGCCATAGGAGCCGCCGAGCGCGCAGGCGTTGGCGGTGTCGACATTGGCGTCCTGCGTCCCAGCGGCGGCGAGGCCGAGTTTGAGGTCTTCGAGCGGCTTGCCGCCCCAATCCTGGTTGATGCTGTCGGTGAACGCCTGTCCGTAACCGGTCGAGCCATGGAAATCGACGGTCACCGCGGCATAGCCTGGCGCCGAAAACAGCCGCGGGTTCCACCGCGTCGACCAGCTGTTGCCAAAGCTCGACTGCGGACCACCGTGGACGAGGAAGGCGACCGGGATCTTGCCCTTGGTATCGGCGGGTTTGACGATCTGCCCCCACACGGTGTCGCCGTTCGCGCCCTTGAAACTGAAGCGTTTGGCATCGACGGGGTCGAGTTCGGCCAACTGGGCGCGGTTGACGTCGGTCAGACGGGTAATCTTGCCCTTGGCGTCGCGCGTCCAGAGGTCGGTCGGCACCGCGACGCTGTTACGCGAGTAGAGCAGCGCGCCGCCGGGCAGCGGGGTGACGTCGCCGATATTGCCCTCATAGGCTTCGGTGGTGGCCTTGAGCTTTGTCACCTTGCCGGTCTTCACATCGACGCGGAACACGGGGTGATCGAGCACGTCCTGCGCGGTGACATAGAGCGACTTGCCGTCCGCGGCCCACGCGATCGAACCCACGGAGCGATCCCATGCGTCAGTCAGCTTGCGCGTTTCGCCGGTTGAATGATCGCGCAGCATGAGCACCTGCCGGTCGGCCTCATACCCCGGACGCGCCATCGCGGCATAAGCGAGCCATTTGCCGTCGGGCGAGGGGGTGGGGAGGGTGTCGGTCGCCTGATTTTCGGCCGTGAGGTTCCGCGGCATCATCCGGCTGTCGACCAGCCAGCTATAGATATCGAGGTTGGTCGAGGTCGGCTCGTCCTTGTCGGCCTTGCGCAGCGTGAAATACACGGTGCGGCTGTCGGCGCCCCACGCCAGTTCCTCGCCACCGCCAAAGGGTTTCGACGGGCTGTCACCGGTCAGGCCGACATCGACGGCGCGCGCGTTCGTCGCCTTGCCCCCGTCGAGGTTGAAGACAAAGGGGCGGCTGTAGGTGCCGGGGGTTTCCCAGCTGTCCCAATGGCGAACGAAGCCCACGCCGTCCTTGTACAGGCGGCCGGTGCCGGGGCCAGGCTGGGCGCCCTTGTCCTTCGCGTCGCAGCCGAAATCGGTGCATTCGCGCGGCACGTCGCCCCACGCGAGCAGGCGCTGGCCGTCGGGCGAAATCTTGAAACCCGAAACGTCGGCCACGGTGTCGGTAACCTGCGCGGCGGCGGCGCCAGTGGTGGGATCGACACGCCAAACCTGGCTTTTGCCGCTGGTGTTCGAGAGGAAATAGAGGCTGCCGTCGGGGTGGAACGCGGGGGCCGATTCATTCTTGTCGGCGGTGTCGGCGATGCGTCCCGGCGCGGCATTCTTTGCATTGCGGTCCACCAACCACAAGCCGGTCGAGCGCTTGTAGGTTGCGGCGTCGGTCTCGGTCATCTGGAACACCACCCAGCGGCCGTCGGGTGACGCAGTCGGCGCCGCGACGCGCTTCAGCGTGGCGAGATCGACCTCGGTCATCGGGCGCGCAAAAGCCGGGGTGGACAGGGCAGCAGCGAGCGCCAGGGCGCTGGTCAGGATATGGTTTCGCATGAAAGCGGTTTAGCGGGGTAGGGCGCGCGTTCAAGCGTGTTCGTCGATTGCGGGTTCAGGGCGTCCGGTTTGGGGTGGTTTTAAGCCATTCCCCTCCCTTCCAGGGAGGGGTTAGGGGTGGGTGCGAGCGAAGCGAGCCGAGGCAGAATGCCGCCTTCGGCGGCTACCCACCCCCAGCCCCTCCCTAAAAGGGAGGGGAGAAGACATGTCCGCTATCGGTCGCTACCGGACGATCACGCCGCCCTTCATCACATGGTCGATCTTTTCGAGTACTGCGATGTCGGCAAGCGGGTCGGCCTTTACCGCGACCATATCGGCATAGCGGCCGGGCACGATCGCGCCGATGTCGCCCCGGCCCATCTCGATCGCGGCGCGGCCGGTGGCGGACTGGATCGCCTGCATCGGCGTCATGCCATATTTAACCATATTGCGGAATTGCCGCGCGTTCAGCCCGTGCGGATAGACGCCGGCGTCGGTGGCGTAACCGATATTCACCCCCAGCTCGACCGCACGGCGAAAGGCGGCGCGCTGGGCGTCGGTGGTTTCGCGGTTCTTGCGCAGATATTCCTCGGGCCAGCCCTCTTTGGTGCCGACATCGTCAATGTAGGTACCGTTATAGATGTCCATCGCCAGCCAGGTGCCGCGCGCCCTTGCAAGCTGGAGCGCTTCCTCGTCAGCGAGGCTCGCGTGCTCGATGCTGTCGACCCCGGCGTTGATCGCGACCTTGATCCCCTCGGCACCATGGGCATGGGCGGTGACCTTTTTGCCGCGCGCATGGGCCACCGTCACCACCGCACGCAGATATTCCTCTGACATCTCGACCGCGCCGGGTTCGGTGCCGATCGCCAGCACCGCGCCGGTGGCGATCGTCTTGATGAAATCGGCGCCGCTATCGAGCAGGAAGATGGTCTTGGCCGCCGCTTCTTCAGGCGTTGCTGCAACGCCCAGCCGCATATCGGGGGGCAATTGGTCGTTGGGCACGACGCCGTTCAATTCGCCGCCGCCCTTGGGGATCGTGATATAGGCGCCCGCGACCCACATCCGCGGTCCCGGCACATCGCCCCGTTCGATCGCGTTGCGCAGCGTCACGTCGGTCAGGCCGCGATAGGTGCCGACGTCGCGTACGCTGGTGAACCCCGCGTCCAGCGTGACGCGGGCGTTGCGCGCGCCGACAAGGACGGTTTCGGCGGGCGACGCCTTGATCGGCGCGGCAAGGTCGGCGCTCTGGCCGAGATCGGCGAGATGGGTGTGAAGGTCGATCAGCCC
This sequence comes from Sphingopyxis sp. 2PD, assembly GCF_005503695.1. Taxonomy (GTDB): domain Bacteria; phylum Pseudomonadota; class Alphaproteobacteria; order Sphingomonadales; family Sphingomonadaceae; genus Sphingopyxis. The sequence goes on along the minus strand of NZ_SCMU01000003.1, from coordinate 153,427 downwards.
GGGCAGGACGGTGAAGCCCGACCAATCGAGCCGCGTCGCGCCCGCGGGCGTTTCGCCGCAGGGGGCGACCGCCTTGATCTGTTCGGCCTCGATCGTGATGCATTGGTCGGTGCGAACGTCGTCGGTCACGCCGTCGATCAGCCGTCCGGCCTGAACATAGATCGTCTGCGCCATCGCAGGCGTCGCGGCCACCGCGGCCGCGAGCGCTACGATCAGATGGCGGTGTCGAAGGCATTGCACTGGCGCGGGTCCCCCGATTGCAGGCCGCGGCGCAGCCATGTCATGCGTTGTTCGCTGGTGCCATGGGTAAAGCTTTCGGGAACCGGACGCTGCCCCGCCGAACGCATCAGCGTGTCGTCGCCGATCGCATTCGCCGCGCGCATCGCCTCTTCCATATCGCCCGGCTCCATCACCGGCTGACCCGCCGCAGTGCGCGCGCGCGCCGCCCAGACACCCGCGTAGCAATCGGCCTGCAATTCCATGCGGACCTGCAGCGAGTTGCCTTCCGCCTGCGAGCTGCGCGCCTGCGCCTGACGGACCTGGTTCGAAATCCCGCTGATCGTCTGGATATGATGGCCGACCTCGTGCGCGATCACATAGGCCTGCGCCGCGTCGCCCGCGGCGCCGAATTTCTGTTCGAGTTCGTTGAAAAAGCTTGTGTCGAGATAGACGCCCTGGTCGGCGGGGCAATAGAAGGGGCCCATCGCCGCCTGCGCAGCGCCGCAATCCGAACTGTTGCGTTCGGTAAAGAAGTTGAGCGTCGGCCTTTGGTAGCCGCTAACAAAGCCCTCCCAAACCGTGTGCGTCGATCCGAACACATTGCAGGCGAACCGTTCCGAAGCGGTGTCGCAGGCGACGTTCGCGCCGCCGCGGCTGTCCACCATCGGGTCAGCGGTTCCGCCGCCGCTGCTCAGCATATTGGCACCGGGGCCAAGCAGGAAAAAGGCGACCGCCCCGATCAGCAGGATCGTCCCGCACCCCATCTTGCGCCCGAGCAGCATCGGCAGGAAACCGATCAGCAGCCCGCCAAGGCCGCCGCCACCCCCGCCAAAACCGCCGCCCCCGCCGCGGCCGAGGTCGCGAATATCGTCGCCGGGATCATAATCGTCGAGGCGCATTGGGGTTCTCCGCCGCTAAAGTGTCTGTCCGTCCCGATAGTTACAGCAGCGCCGGGCAATTGAAAGAGACTTCGCGCGCGACGCGGCGCTTGCATTCATCTATGCTGCGGCGCACCAATCGCGCTTTCGCGGACCAAAGGAACCCCCGAGTCCATGCCACGCCGTGCCGCCACCGCCGCGCTCCCGCTTCCCGACCTCGTCGTGCTTGTCCTGCAAGGCGGCGGCGCGCTCGGCGCGTTCCAGGCGGGGGTTTACGAGGCGATGATCGACCTTGGCATCGAACTCGATTGGGTCGCGGGGATTTCGATCGGCGCGGTCAACGCCGCGATCATCGCGGGTAACCCGCGCGATCAGGCGGTGGGCAAGCTGCGCGAGTTCTGGAGCGGCGTGTCGTCGGCGATGCCGTCGCTGCCAACCGCCGACAACGACTGGGCGCGCGAATGGGCGCATATGGCGGCGGCCGGGCAGGTGATGGCGTTCGGCGTCCCCGGCTTTTTCACCCCGCGCTTCCCGCCGCCGATGTTTGCCGAGCGGCAGACGCCCGAGGCGGTGAGCTTTTATGACACCAAGCCGCTGGTCGAGACGCTCGACCGCCTTGTCGACTGGGACCGGGTGAACAGTGGCAAGGTGCGGCTGTCGGTCGGCGCGGTGGCGGTCGAGACCGGGAATTTCCGCTATTTCGACACCCGGATCGACACGATCGACGCGCGGCATATTCTGGCTTCCGGCGCGCTGCCGCCGGGGTTGCCGCCGGTCGAGATCGACGGCACCTGGTATTGGGATGGCGGGCTGGTGTCGAACACCCCGCTCGAGCATGTCGTCGATGCCGCCAAGGAGGATATGCTGGTGTTTCAGGTCGACCTGTTCCCCGCGCGCGGCGAGCGACCGCACGACATGGAAGAAGCCTGGTCGCGCGAGAAGGATATTCGCTATTCCAGCCGTACGCGGCGGATTTCGGACGGGCTGGTGCGACGGCGCAAGGAGCATCAGCTGATCGACCGGATGCTGGCGAAGCTCCCGGCGGAGGCGCTGGACCTGCCCGAGGTCAAGGCGGTGCAGCGCATGGTCGATTGCAAGGCGCTGAACGTCGTTCAGCTGATCCACCAGCCGCCGAAATGGCAAACCGGGGCGCGCGATTTCGAATTTTCGCGCTCGACCATGGAGGCCAATTGGGCGCTGGGGCGCGCGGCGGTCGAAGCCGCGATGAAAGACGGGCACCTGCTCGCCGACAGCATCGCCGAAGGGCGATCGGGCAGTTTTGCGGTGCAATCCGACGCGCTGCGTTCCAAGGCCGATCCCGACATCAACTGAATATTCTTCCATCGAAAGGACTTGCACCATGCGTCTCAAAGGAAAAACCGCGCTCGTCACCGGATCGACGTCGGGGATCGGGCTGGGCATCGCCAAGGCGCTGGCGAGCGAGGGCGCGAATCTGATCATCAACGGCTTTGGCGACGCCGCGGCGATCGAGGCCGAGCGCGCTGCGCTCGAAGGCTTGAGCGGCGGCAAGGCGAGCTATGACGATGCCGACCTGACCAAGGTCGAGGCGATTGCCGAGATGTTCGCGCGCGCCGATGCCGATATGGGCGGCGTCGACATCCTGGTGAACAATGCCGGGACGCAGTTCGTGTCGCCGATCGAGGATTTCCCGGTCGAGAAATGGGATCTGATCCTCGCGCTCAACCTGACGTCGGCGTTTCACACCATCCGTCACGCCGTCCCCGGCATGCGCAAAAAGGGGTGGGGCCGGATCATCGGCACCGCATCGGCGCACTCGCTCGTCGCCTCGCCGTTCAAATCGGCCTATGTCGCGGCGAAGCACGGGCTGGTCGGAATGACCAAGGCGGTCGCGCTGGAAGTCGCGGATGCCGGGATCACCGCCAATTGCATCAGCCCCGGCTATGTCTGGACCCCGCTGGTCGAGGGGCAGATTCCCGACACGATGAAGGCGCGCGGGATGACGCGCGAGCAGGTGATCAACGACGTGCTGCTGGCGGGCCAGCCGACCAAGCAGTTCGTGACCGTCGAACAGGTCGCGGCGCTGGCGTCTTTCCTGACGCGCGACGAAGCGGCGAACATCACCGGCGCGAACCTGAGCGTCGATGGCGGGTGGACCGCTGCCTAAGCCTTGAGCATTCTCCTTTCCCCTCCTAAGGTTAACGCAGCCGGACCAGGGGAGAGACGGAGAATGAGGGGTCGCACCAAATATCTATTCGCCCTTATGCTGGGGGCGAGCGTCGGCGCATGCCAGACGGTGCCGAAAATACCGCCGTCGGCGGCCGACGAGCCGCCCGCCGCGGGAAGCTGGCGCGCCACCGCGACCGATGCCGACAAGGAACGAATTCGTGGCTGGTATTCCAGCTGGGAAGCGGCGCTCGCCGACGCCCGCGCCAAGGGGCATGGCGCCGAGATCGACCGCGAGGGCGTGCTGCTGCAACCGATGGCGGCGCTGCCCAACGCGCATCTGCCGGCGGGCGATTACCGCTGCCGGACGATCAAGGTCGGCGCCAAGGGGCGCGGCGGGCTCAGCTATATCGCCTATGGCTGGTTCCGCTGCCGCGTCGCGCCCGAACAGGGGCTGTCGAGCCTGACCAAGCTGACCGGGTCGCAGCGCCCCGTGGGGTTGATCTTTCCCGATCATCTGAAACGCCAGATTTTCCTCGGCACGCTCGAGCTCGGCGACGAGAAAATGGCGGTCAATTACGGCAGCGACCGGATGCGCGACATGGCGGGGCTGGTCGAACGGATCGGCGACAATCGCTGGCGTCTGGTGCTGCCCGCCCCGGCGTATGAATCACTGGTCGACGTGATCGAACTGGTGCCGGGGGGCTGAGAGAATCTAGGGGGGATTCTCCGTTTTCCCGTTCGTGTCGAGCGAAGTCGAGACACGCTTGGGGCGTGCTACGCTGCGGGGTGTCTCGACTTCGCTCGACACGAACGGAACAGAGTCGGCTCATCAGAGATTGGTACAGGGGAATGACGATGCAGAACTTATGGACGGGCGCCGCGGCGCTGGCGCTGATAACAGTGGGGGCCACCCCCGTGGCGGCGCAGCAGCTCGGCAGCGAAGTGCAGAAGCAGATGCCGTCGCTGATGAAAATTTACGACGATTTGCACGCCAACCCCGAACTCAGCTTCATGGAGGTCCGCTCGGCGGGCATCCTTGCGGCCGAAGCGCGCAAGCTGGGGTTTGAGGTGACCGAGAAGGTCGGCGGCACCGGCATCGTTGCGGTGATGAAGAACGGCCCCGGGCCGGTCGTCATGGTTCGCGCCGACATGGACGGGCTGCCGGTGACCGAACAGACGGGGCTGCCGGGCGCGTCCAAGATACGCGTGACCACCGCGGATGGCGTCGAGACCGGCGTAATGCACGCCTGCGGCCACGACACGCATATGACCGCGTGGGTGGGCGTCGCGCGGCTGATGGCGGCGAACAAGGCGAATTGGTCGGGGACGCTGGTGATGATCGGCCAGCCCGCCGAGGAACGCGGCGCCGGGGCGCGGATGATGCTGGCGGACGGGCTTTATACGCGCTTTCCCAAGCCCCAATATGCCCTCGCGTTCCACGACGCGGCGCAGTTTCCTGCTGGGGTGATCGGCTATACGCCGGGCTATGCGCTCGCCAATGTCGACAGCGTCGATATCTTGGTCAAGGGCGTCGGCGGCCACGGCGCCTATCCGCAAACGACCAAGGACCCGATCGTGCTGGCCAGCCGCATCGTGTCGACATTGCAGACATTGGTATCGCGCGAGATCAGCCCGCTCGACAGCGCGGTGGTGACCGTCGGCAGCTTTCACGCCGGGGCGAAGCACAACATCATTTCGGACGAAGCAAAGCTGCAACTGACGGTGCGCAGCTACACCGATGCGGTGCGCGAACATCTGCTCGACGGCATTGCGCGCGTCGCCAAGGGCGAGGCGATTGCGGCGGGAGTTCCGGAGGACAAGATGCCGGTCGTGACCGTACAAAAGGACGAATATACCCCCTCCACCTTCAACACTCCCGATTTCACCGAGGAGATGGCGGCGTATCTGAAAATCAGTTTCGGCGACAAGCGTGTGGTCCAGGTGCCGCCGGTGATGGGCGGCGAAGATTTCGGCCGCTTTGCGCGCGACGACAAGGACATCAAAAGCCTGATCATCTGGGTCGGCGGGGTGCCGCAGGCCGAATATGACGCGGCGAAGAAGGAAGGGCGGACGCTGCCCAGCCTGCACTCGCCCTTCTGGGCGCCCGATGCCCCGGCGGTAATTTCGACCGCGACCGAGGCGCTGACGGCGATGGCGATGAAGCTTTTGACCAAGGCCTAACAGGAGAAGCCGACCTTTTCCGACACCATGTTCCCCATATGGTCAATCCGGCGTTGGCGTCGTTTTCCAAATTTATTGGGATGGACCTGTTCCTGAGGCTGTGGTGAGCAAATGACATGTCTATCCATGAACCTGCTCCAGGCTTGTCCGCGTGTCTCACCGATCGGGAAATGGAAATTCTGCGTCTGTTGGTTGCGGGCCACACCGTCAAGACGATAGCAGCGCGACTGGGACGTTCAGAAACCTCGATCAACGAGCGATTGCGATCGGCGCGCCGCAAGACAGGTGTCGGCAGCAGCCGTGAGTTAGCGCGGCTTTTGGATATCCAAAAAACTTGTGACGAAAATATCGATCTTTCGACGTCGCGTTTCGTAGTGAAGAACTTGGCGCACACCGCAACCGTCCGGGTTCGCGGCTCGAAAGGAATGATCGTCATGTTTATCACAATTGTCTTGGCCGCCGCGGGATTGATGGTTGCCACTGCGCCTTCGGCCGATCAGTTCGTACAAGCGCGCGCCGCTTACGGTACCGCATCCCAGCCCATGCCGCTCGTCGGCAGCTGGGCGCTGGATGCGTCGCTCATGCCGGGACGCGAACGCCCGCAGCGGGTCGTCATCACGTTCCGCGCCGCGCAGGACGGAAAATGGACGACGCTGGTCGAAATCGTCGCGCCTGACGGCAGCACCAAGCGCGCCGAATCCATCGCTGCGCTTGATGGCATCCCGGTGCCGGTCAACGGCAATATGGATATCATCGACAGCGTTGCCCTGCGGCAGCCGGCGCCCGATACATTGGTCATGACTTTGGGAAAGGCCGGCGAGCGCGTGTCGACGCGCGTCTACACCGTTGCCAAGGATATGAAGTCGATGACCGAAACAATCGTGTGGTCCGTCGACACTCGGCAAAATCTGGAAACGACCCATTTCAATCGAATCGATTGATGGACCCTGATTTTGGTCTCATCCGTCGATCGCGCAGGCTAGCAACGCCCGCCCAACTTCGGCACCCGACTTGCCCATCGGGTCGCCCTGTGACTTTCCGCTACGTTGCAACACGCCGTGGGCGGCAAATCAGGTGCGGCATCCTAAGTTTCGGTCGTCATTCGCACTTGGCATCCGTGAAACTACCACCGCGGCCCGCCCCCTCGGTAAAGCGTTTCGCTCCCGCCGCGGCGCCTTCGCGCAAGGGTGCGACCCCGGCATGGGCTTCCTGAGCCAGCGCGCCTTCAAGGTCGAAATCCCATTGGCCGTAAACGCTCAGCCGGTCGCTGGTCATGCACAATTGCGGAAAGGCAGCGATCTGTTTGGCGAGGGTGATCGCGGCGGACAGCGCTTCGCCGTCGGGGACGACGCGGTCGGCGAGGCCGATGCGCTGGGCTTCGGCAGCGTCGACCGGGCGCCCGGTCAGGATCATGTCGAGCGCGCGGCCTTGCCCGACAATGCGCGGCAGGCGGACGGTGCCGCCGTCGATCAGCGGCACGCCCCAGCGGCGGCAATAGACGCCGAACACCGCGCTGGCCGCGGCGACGCGCAGGTCGCACCACAGCGCGAGTTCAAGCCCGCCCGCGACTGCGTGGCCCTCGACCGCGGCGATCACCGGCTTGCCCAGCAGCATCCGCGTCGGCCCCATCGGGCCAGGGCCGTCGGGGTCGTAGCGCGAGGCGCCGACGGCATTGAGGTCGAAGCCGGCGCAAAAATGCCGGTCGCTGCCGGTGAGTATCGCGACGCGCGCTTCACTGTCGTCGGCAAAGTCGGCGAACGAAGCGCGCAGCGCGGCGGCTGTGTCGGGATCGACCGCGTTTCGGCGCGCGGGACGGTCGATGGTGACGATGGTGACGGGGCCATCGCGGGTGATGACGACGGACAATCAAACCTCCCTTGTTGCCGGGCTGTCGCCGGGATCGGCATTTTTTTGGGCTAGCATGGTCGGGCAGGGTCTTGAAACGGTCATATTCCCCACCTAAATCTTACGTATGCGGGCCGGGCCCCTCTGGCGTCGGCGGGATTTTTCCTGCCACGTGATGTCGGACCGCATCGGGTGACACCGATGCTCTGGGCCTACCTCCCCCCTTACACCCGGGTCCGGCATCGGCGTCACCTGCTTGATTTTCAATCAGGAGGCCCATTTTCATGACGCTTAATCCCAATCTCTATCGGCTGACCCTGCTGCATCGCCAGCTGGACGAGGCGGCGCGGCGCGAGGCGCGGCGGCGCGGGGCCGATCCGTTCCGCCTGCTGCGGCTGAAGACGCTGAAGCTTGCGGTCAAGCGGCGCCTGGCGGCGATTTCGCTGCGTCCGGCGCTCGCGCGCTAATCCATCCTAATCAAGACCGGAAGCGTCGTCCCGCCGGGGCGGCGCTTTCTGGCGTTCACCAGGGACTATCACCATGGAATTTCTGTTTGCCGACTGGCTGGGCACCCCGGCCTGGTTCTGGCTGGCGTTCATCGCGCTGGTCGTGGCGCTCACCGCCTTTGACCTTGGCATCCTGAACAAGGAAAACAAGGAAATGGGGATCGGCGAGAGCCTGAAGCTCTCGGCGCTCTATATCGGCATCGCGATGGCGTTCGGCGCCTGGGTATGGGCCGCGAAAGGCGGCGAGGCGGGGCTGCAATATTACACCGGCTTCTTTATCGAGAAGGCGCTATCGATCGACAACATCTTCGTCATCTCGCTGATCTTCGCCACCTTCGCGATCCCGCCGCGCTACCAGTATCGCGCGCTGTTGTGGGGCATTGTCGCAGTGATCGTGCTGCGCGGGATCATGATCGCGGGCGGCGCGGCGCTGGTCACCGAATATGAGTGGCTGCTCTATGTGTTCGCCGCGTTCCTGGTGTTCACGGGGATCAAGATGCTGTTCGCGGGCGACAAGCCGATGGACGTCGCGGGCAACCCGGTGGTCAAATGGCTGTCGCGCCATATCCCGATCACCAACGAGCTGCACGGCGAGAAATTCTTTGTGCGTGTGCCGGACAGCAAGACCGGCAAGCTGGTACTGGCGGCAACGCCCTTGTTCCTCGCGCTCGTCGTCATCAACCTCGCCGACCTCGTGTTCGCGGTCGACAGCGTGCCGGCGATCTTTGCGATCACCACCGATACCTTCATCGTCTATACTTCGAACATCATGGCGATCCTCGGCCTGCGCGCGCTCTATTTCGCGCTGTCGGCGATGGTGCACCGTTTCCATTACCTCAAATATGCGCTCGCGCTGGTACTGGTGTTCATCGGGTCGAAGATCTTCGTCGCCGATTTCATCCTCGGCGGCGACAAATTCCCGCCGCTGGTCAGCCTGGGCGTGACCGTCGCGCTCATCGCGGGCGGCGTGATCTGGTCGCTGGTCAAGACGCGCGACGAGGAAGCGGTCCTGCCGCAATAAAAATGTCCGCCGGAAGCCCGTATAAGCTTCCGGCGGACAGGCTTTCCTCCCCAGGAAAGCTCGGGAGGCGCGGGAGCTGGGTCGCTAGCCCCCGCACCAAGCGGGGTGGCGCGAGCGGGTGCAACGGGCCGCTCGCGCCGAACTCGTGTCAGGCGGCGAACTGGTTCATCGTATTGTCCTTGCCCGCGGCCTTGAGCGCCGCTTCGCCGGCGAAATATTCCTTGTGATCGTCGCCGATGTCGCTGCCTGACATATTCTGGTGCTTCACGCAGGCGATACCCTGGCGGATCTCGGCACGCTGAACGCCCTTGACGTAACCCAGCATCGCTTCGTCGCCGAAATATTCCTTGGCGAGGTTGTCGGTGCTGAGCGCCGCGGTGTGATAGGTCGGCAGCGTGATCAGGTGGTGGAAGATGCCCGCCCGCTTCGCGGCGTCGCGCTGGAAGGTGCGGATGCGGTTGTCGGCTTCTTCGCCGAGCGGGGTCGCGTCATAATCGACGCTCATCAGCTTGGCGCGGTCATAGGCGCTGACATCCTTGCCCTCTGCCTGCCAGGCGTCGAACACTTGCTGGCGGAAGTTGAGCGTCCAGTTGAAGCTCGGCGAATTGTTATAGGCCAGCTTCGCATTGGGGACGACTTCGCGGATGCGGTCGACCATGCCGGCGATCTGTTCGATATGCGGCTTTTCGGTCTCGATCCAAAGCAGGTCGGCGCCGTTCTGCAGGCTCGCGATGCAGTCCATGACGCAGCGGTCCTCGCCGGTTCCGGGGCGAAACTGATAGAGGTTTGAGGGCAGGCGCTTCGGGCGCATCAGCTTGCCGTCGCGGTTGATCAGCACGTCGCCCGGGTTGCCCGCGCCTTCGACCTCTTCGCAGTCGAGATAGCTGTTATACTGGTCGCCAAGGTCGCCGGGCTCCTTAGAGAAGGCGATCTGCTTGGTCAGACCCGCGCCGAGGCTGTCGGTGCGCGTGACGATGATGCCATCCTCGACGCCGAGTTCCATGAAGGCGTAGCGGCAGGCGCGGATCTTCGCGATGAAATCCTCGTGCGGCACGGTGACCTTACCGTCCTGGTGGCCGCACTGCTTTTCGTCGGAAACCTGGTTCTCGATTTGCAGCGCGCAGGCACCCGCCTCGATCATTTTCTTGGCGAGAAGATAGGTCGCTTCGGCGTTGCCGAAGCCCGCGTCGATGTCGGCGATGATCGGCACAACGTGCGTTTCATGATTGTCGATCGCCGCCTGAACCTGCTTCGCCTTGAGCTCGTCGCCTTCGGCGCGCGCGGCGTCGAGATCGCGGAACAGCATGCCGAGCTCGCGCGCGTCGGCCTGGCGGAGGAAGGTGTAGATTTCCTCGATCAGCGCCGGAACGCTCGTCTTTTCGTGCATCGACTGGTCGGGCAGCGGACCGAATTCGCTGCGCAGCGCGGCGATCATCCAGCCGGAGAGATAGATGTAGCGGCCCTTGACGGTGCCGAAATGCTTCTTGATCGAGATCATCTTCTGCTGCGCAATGAAACCGTGCCAGCAGCCGAGCGACTGGGTGTAGTTCGCGGGGTCGGCGTCATAGGCGGCCATGTCGGCGCGCATGATGCGCGCGGTGTAGCGGGCGACGTCGAGGCCAGTGCGAAACTTGTTCTGGGCGCGCATGCGGGCGACGCTTTCGCCGCTGATGCCGTCCCACGTGCCATCATAATCGCGGATGAGGCGGCCTGCCTGCGCCATGTCTTCGGTGTAGCCCATCGTTCGAATCCTTGTGGAGAGGTGATGGGCCGAAGGTGGCGAAAGTGCCGCACAAAGTGAAAAGCTTTGTCAATAATATTTGTGAAATATACCGTTCTGGTGCTAATGATCATGTAAACTAGTAAAGAAAGTTACATCGATGGCCGAGCGGCGGGTGTTTGCAGGGGCGGCGGTGCGGCGGGCGCGGCGCGATGCCGGAATGACGCAGGCGGCAATGGCCGAGGCGCTCGACATTTCGCCGAGCTATCTCAACCTGATCGAGCATGGGCAGCGCCCGCTGAGCGCGACGGTCATCGTCAGACTGGCCGAACGCTTCGATTTCGATGCGGCGAAACTCGGCGGCGAAGAGGTGCCGGGCGGGTTGGCGGGGTTACGGCGGCGGCTCGCCGACCCGCGTTTCGCCGACCTCGGGATCGGCGCGCAAGATGTCGAGGAGTGGTTGCAGAGCGCGCCGGCGACTGCCGCGGCCTTTGCGCGATTGTTCGATGCGGCACCCGAAGCGCGCGCCGATGTGTCGCAGGAAGCGCCCGAAGTTGCCGCGGTGCGCCGTGCGATCGAAAAATGGCGCAACCATTTTGCCGACCTCGACGCGAAGGCCGAGGAGCTGGCCGACGAGCTGCGGCTGGCGGGCGGCGATCTTTACGGCACGATTGCAGAGCGTTTGCGCACGCGGCACCAGCTGGGCATTCGCATCCTGCCGAGCGACGTCATGCCCGACCGGCTGCGCTGGCTCGACTGGCACGCACGGCAGTTGATGCTGAACGAGCTGCTCCGCCCCGCCTCGCGCACCTTTCAGGCGGCGGCGACATTGGCGCAGGTCGAGGCGAAGGGCGAGATCGACGCGCTGGTCGCGGGCGCCGAGTTCGCCGAACCCGCGGCGGCGCGCCTGTTCGAGCGGCATCTGGTCCATTATTTCGCCGCGGCGCTGATGATGCCGTACAGCCGGTTTTTGCGGGCGTGCGACGCGACCGGCTATGACCTGCTGCTGCTCCAGCGGCGCTTCGGTGCGGGCTATGAGCAGGTCGCGCACCGGCTGACGACGCTCCAGCGCGTCGGCGCGCGCGGACTGCCCTTTTTCATGCTGCGGATCGACCGCGCGGGGCAGGGCAGCAAGCGTTACGCCGGGGCGAGCCAGTCGCCGCTGGTCGATGGTGACGCGCGATGTCCGCTGTGGGGCGTCCATGAAGCATTCGCGCGACCCGGCGAAGTGATCGCCGACCTGATCGAGCTGGAGGACGGGTCGCGCTGGTTCACGCAGAGCCGCAGCGTCGCCGCGCCGGGCGCAACAGGCAGCGGTACGCCCGCGCGCTTTGCGGTGTGCGTCGGCGTCGATGCAAAGGTCGCGGCACCGCTCGTTGCCGCGCACGGGATCGACCTGATGCGATCCCCCGCGACGCCGACCGGACTCGGCTGCCGCCGCTGTACGCGCACCGGATGCGTGCAAAGATCGATGCCGCCGCTGGGACGGCCTTTGCGATTCCGCGAGGGCGAGCGAGGCGTTAGTGCCTTCGATTTTGCCGGGGATTGAGCAGCGTCCAGCTCGATACCGAGGAGATGTGGCGCAAAGAGCCGGGACGGCCGTGGGGCGAGCGCAAATTACGGCGCCTTTTTCAGCTCGTCGCTCTTCGCCTGCATTTGTTTGATCGCGGCTGCAATCTGGGTGGTGTAGCAATCGGCACCGAACTCGCGATCGGCGATTTCGGACGCCAGGGTCACGCGCATCTGTTCAATAGAATGTGCCCGCAATTTCTTGCGGAACCACAATTGCTCCTGCCATCCACTGCCGGGCGGAGCCTTATTCGGAAAGATCGTCATATCCGCCCCCTCGTCCGAATATCCCATCCATTTTGGCGGCAAGCCGGGAACCAGGTCGCCCTGTTTCATATACGCATAGCGCGGCAGGCGCTTTGCGACCGATTTTGTTCCGAACCGCGGTGACGAAAACACGTACGGCGTCATTGGCTTCACAGGGCCGGACCAGAGCAAACAGAGGATCGACGCCATCGCGGCGCCCAGTGAATGTCCCGTGATATATAGCGGCGCCGCGTCACCCACCGCATCGACCAGCTCGGCAAGCTTGTCCCTTGCTTCGTCGAAAAAACCTCGATGGTATGCACCCTCGGGTGTCGCAATCTTTGGCGCATCGAAATCGGTATCCCAGTCGCGCCAATCAGTGATCACCGTTCCGCGCACCGCGATGACTGCCATCCCGCCAATTCGCATTACAAAAAAGGCGAATCGGGCGGATTGTATAACGGCGATTCCTGGCAAATCGGCCGATCGCGCCAGCGCATCGGTCGTAAACCGAGCCCGCTGTAAGTGAAGAAGGCGGCCGGCTCGGCTTGGGATGAAGAGCCGCAACCGGCTGTCCTCCTCCAGCTCGCGATCGGTCAGGTAAAGATAGGCAATCTCGCTGAGGCACGCCAGCATATAGGCTTTGCGTTCATCGCGCTGGTTACCGGCCCAATCCACCCTGGCGTTCCCGAAATAGTGCCATATTCTGGAAAGTGGCGATGCGGCGGGCAGCGAATGCAACTCGGTAATTGGCTGTACTCGCTCCCTCAGCCCCAAACTGACCAGCCGCTTCGTCAGGCGGGCGTGACGAATTTGCTCCTCCATTCCGGTGGCGGTGCTGCGGAGCGCGCCTGTTTGTAGCACGATTGCCACCAGTGCGCGCTTGTCTGCCGCCGACAGGACAGAGATTCGAGTGCTTACTTCGTGCGCCAACGCACGACGGAGATCATCGTCCGACGATACGCCGGGGTGGTTCGGATTAGGGGGGCGCGGACTGTCGAGATACAATATGGCCTTTGCCAGCCAGTCGAAATCGGGGCCGTCCACTTCCGACACTATCGATGCTCCCTTAGGCGTTGCGGGGCGAGGCTAATTGCCGCACCGGGCTATGGCTAGGGGCTTTCAGGACGGAAATGGCGCATTCTGTATTTCGCGGCGCGGGAGCCTGGGCCACCGATCACACGGGTGATGGGTACCATCGCTAAATCGCGTCCCGTTCCGGTCGTTAAGCGACTGTGGCATATGCCATTTGGGACCAGATCAATGCTGCTTCACCTCAAACCCGAGCAAGTCGAGATCGGCATGTTTGTCGATGGGTTCGACGGACGATGGATCGATCATCCGTTCTGGCGCAGCCGGTTCCTGATCGAAACCCCGGAGCAGCTGGCGCGCATTCGCGAGTCCGAGGTGACCGCGGTGATCGTCGACCGCAGCCGTAGTCGATGGGCGGAAACCGACGCGGCGCCCGCGTTTACCGCCGATGACCGCCGAAAATCGGCGACCGGCCTCGCGCCGCCCTATCGCGGGATCGAGCGACGGCGCGCACACATCTTTGCGCCCCCGCGCGAGCGGGTGGTGCGTCCCGCGAGCTATGCCCAGGAGCGCCGCCGCGCCGAGCGGCTGATTGCGAAGTCGAAACAGGCGGTAGTCGACCTGTTCGGCGCGGCGCGGATGGGGCGCGCGGTCGAAGCGCGGCGGATGGCGTCGCTGGCCGAAGCGGTCGGCAAATCGATCACGCGCCAATCGCGCGCGATGATCGACCTGGTGCGGCTGAAGCAGAAGGATGAATATACCTATCTTCATTCGGTCGCCGTCTGCGCGCTGATGATCAATTTTGCCCGCCACTTGAAACTGGATGAGGCCGAGGTGCAGGCATTGGGCGTGGCGGGATTGCTGCACGATGTCGGGAAGGTCGCGATTGCCGACGACGTCCTGTTCAAGCCCGGCAAGCTGACGATGTGCGAACGCAATGCGGTCGAGGTGCATCCCGAGGCCGGCCACGCTTTTTTGATGAAGTCGCAGGAGATCCCGGCAGCGGCGCTTGAAGTGTGCCTGCGCCATCATGAAAAGATGGATGGCACTGGCTATCCGGGCGGGCTGGCGGGCGATGAGCTGTCGCTCTACGCCCGGATGGGGGCGATCTGCGACGTGTATGACGCAGTGACGTCGGATCGCCCGTACAAGGCGGCGTGGTCGCCGTGCGAGGCGCTGACCGCGATGCAGGGTTGGGCCGGCCATTTCGACCCGCACCTGCTCGACCAGTTTGCCGACAGCTTAGGGATATATCCCGTTGGAACGCTGGTCAGCCTGTCGAACGGAATGCTGGCGGTGGTCACCGGTAGCGCGGGCGAGACGGGCGCGGCGGTGTCGGTTCGGCTGTTCTTTGACTGCAATTTGCTCGCCGAGGTGACGCCGGTCGACCTGGAGATTGCGCCAACCGATCGGGAACCGCGGATCGTCGGCCGTTCGAGCCCGGGGTTCTGGCGGTTCGACGATTGGCCCGCTGTGATGGCGCGGGTGCTCGCTGCCGGAGTGGACACACCCGCCGCGTAAAGCCTCGAACCCGCGCTATTCGCGCGCTTTGGCGGCGACGCGCACGTCTTGCGAGCGGGCGAGCGGCATGACGAGGATGTCGTCGCCGTCGACGATCACCGCAACCTGCTCCATCCCGACGAGCGAGATGCGCTTGCCACCCGCGCGGACGAGGTTGCCGCGGCTGTCGTGCATGAAAACGTCGCCGGTGACGGCGTTGTCAGCCTCATCCCTTGGCGCGAGCGCGTGGACCGCCTGCCAGCTGCCGAGGTCGGACCAGCCCATTGCGGCGGGGACGACGGCGACGCGGTCGTCCTTTTCCATCACCGCATAGTCGATCGAATCCGACGGGGCGGCGGCGAAATGCTCGGCGTCGGCGTAAAGCGCGTCGCCGTCGAACATCCCCGCAGCGACGGCGCGATCGGCGGCTTCGAAGATGGCGCGGCAATGGGTGAGCATCGCGTCGCGCATCCGCCCGGCGCGGAACAAGAAGATGCCGGCATTCCAGCTATAGCCGCCCGCGGCGAGCATCGCTTCGGCATCGGCAAGCGGCGGCTTTTCGATGAAGCGATCGACCGCAAAGCCGTCGTCGCCCAGCGCCTTGCCACTGGCGATATAGCCAAATCCGGTTTCGGGGGCGTCGGGCGTGATGCCGAAGGTGACGATCCAATCCTGCTGCGCCAGCCGCGCGCCCTTAGCGATCGCAGCGTTGAACGCCGCGACGTCGGCGATCACATGGTCGCTGGGCATCACCAGCAGCAGCGCGTCGGCGTCGGCGCGCGCCACCGCGAGCGCAATCGCGGCAGCGGTGTTCCGCGGCATGGGCTCGACCAGAAGCGATGCCGGATGCGCGCCCATCTGGTCGCGCACCGCGGCGACATGACCAGCGCCGCACAGGATGATCGGCGGCGCGAACCCGGCGTCGGGGCGAGTGCGCTGCACCGTTTGCTCAAACAGGCTTTCGGGGCCGGTCAGCGGCAGGAACTGCTTGGCACGCTGGCCGCGCGATTCGGGCCATAGCCGCGTTCCGGCGCCGCCGCACAGGATGACGGGCTGAATGATGTTGGTCATCGCGCCCGTCTATCGCCTTGGGCGCAGCAGGTCATCCCCGATTGCGCGCATCGTGAGTGTAAAATTAACCGACAGTACACGCCTCGGTTGTAGTATTGGGCGACGCGAAAGGGTTGCCCGTTTTACCATGTTCCGGCTGTTCAAACATTATGTGCCGCACGCCGTTGTCTGGCTGGCGCTGATCGAATTTCTGGCGCTGCTCGGCTCGGCCGAGGCGGCGTGGCATCTTTATGCCAATCAGGCTGCGTTCGACGCCGGACCGCTGGGCGAGCGCTGGTTGCCGCTGACGACCTTTGCCGTCGCCAATTCGCTCGCGATGATGGCGACCGGAATGTACGGCAACGAGGGGTTGCGCTCGATGCGGTTCGCGACCGCGCGCCTGCTCGCCGCGATTTCGCTGGGGGTGATTTTCCTGTCGGTGGTGGGGTTCCTGCTGCCGACCGCGACCTTGTGGCGCGCCAACAGCCTGTATGCGATGATGATGGCGATCGCGGCGCTGTTCGTCATCCGCCTGGTGCTCACGCAATCGGCGGGTGCCGAGGCGTTTCGGCGCCGGATTTTGGTGCTGGGCGCGGGCGCGCGCGCGGCGCGGCTGGCGGCGCTGGCGGACGAACCGGGCAGCGGGCTGGAAATCGTCGGCTTCGTTGCGATGAGCGGCGCCGAAAAGACCGTGGCCAGCGCGGTCCCGCGCGATGCCATCCCCAATCTGTCCGATCATGTCGTGGCGCTGCGCGCGGGCGAGGTGGTGTTGGCGCTCGAGGAGCGGCGCAATGCGCTGCCGCTGAACGACCTGCTGCGGGTCAAGACGACCGGCGTGCATGTCAACGACATCGCGAGCTTTATCGAGCGCGAGACGGGGCGCGTCGACCTGGCGACGACAAATCCGAGCGGGCTGATCTTCTCCGATGGCTTTTCCGCGGGGCAGCGGATTTCGAAGGTCGGCAAGCGATTGTTCGATATCCTTGCCAGCCTGGTCGTGCTGGTCGTCGGGCTGCCGCTGATCCTGGTCGCGGGGATCGCGGTCGTGCTCGACAGCCGCGGGCCGGTATTTTACCGCCAGCCGCGCGTCGGGCTGTTCGGCGAAACCTATGACATCTACAAGATCCGCTCGATGCGCACCGATGCCGAGGCGGCGGGACAGGCGGTGTGGGCCAGCGAGAATGATCCGCGCGTGACGCGGGTCGGGCGGATCATCCGCAAACTCAGGATCGACGAGCTGCCGCAGCTGTGGTGCGTGCTGAAGGGCGAGATGAGCTTTGTCGGGCCGCGCCCCGAACGGCCGAGCTTCGTCGCCGAGCTCGAGCAGAAGATGCCCTTTTATGCCGAGCGGCATATGGTGAAGCCGGGGCTGACCGGCTGGGCGCAGATCAACTATCCCTATGGGGCGTCGGTCGAGGACGCGCGGGTCAAGCTGGAATATGACCTTTATTATGCAAAGAATTATTCGCCCTTTCTTGACCTGTTGATCCTGCTCCAGACGGTGCGCGTGGTGCTGTGGCCCGAGGGTGCGCGCTGACCATGCTGTCCGGGCTTTCCGAGATTTTGTCGGTGCTGGCGCTGGTCGGCTTTTCGGTCGTTGCGCTGTGGTTGCTGGCGCGGCCGACGGCGCGGATGGCGGTGCTGATGCCCGCGCCGCGACTGCTCACGCTGGCGGCGACCGCGACCGCGCTGTGGTGCGCGGCGCTGGCGATGTTCGGGGCGGGATCATCGCAAGCCTTTGTCGTACAGACGCTGCGCGATCTGGCGATGCTGGGGTGGCTGAGCGCGACCTTCTGGACCGCCGTGGCGCCCATGTCGCGCCCGCTGCGCCTGATCCTGCGGATGCTGATGACGATCGCCGTCCTGGCGCTGGTGCTGGGGGCCGCGGCGCATTGGCGCGCCGGGGCGGAGGCGGAGGCGTGGATGGCGCCGACGCTGATCTTTGCGGCGATGGTCGTGGCGACCGGCGGACTGGTGATCGTCGACAGCGGGGTCCGGCACGCGAGCGCGGGATTGCGGATGCCGGTAATGGCGGTCGCGGGCGGTTTCGCGATGCTGTGGGCCTATGAGCTCAATGCCCAGCTGATCGGGGCGCTGACCGGCAAGCGGGCGCAGGCGCTGATCGAGCTTTTGCCCGCGGTCGTGTTGTTGACGCTGCCCACCTATGTCGTCGCGGCGATGGACATCGGGCGCGAACGGATGCGGTTGTCGCGCACCGCAGCGGTGCGGACGCTGATCCTGGTCGGCGGTGCCGCCTATCTGATCGTCATCGGGCTGACGGGCGCGATCGCACGGTGGGTGGGCGGCGATTATGCCGTGCTGGCGCAGGCGGCGTCGCTGGTCGTCGCGCTGGGTGCCGGCGGGCTGCTGATCGTGTCGGCGCGGCTCCGCGCCTGGTTGTCGGTGATGATCTCGAAGCATTTTTTCGAGCATCGCTATGATTATCGGACCGAATGGATGCGTTTCACCGCGACGCTGGGGCAGGGCGCCAAGGGGGATGGCGACGCGGATGATCGCAACCTGCACGGCCGCGTCGCCAAGGCGATGGCCGAACTGACCGGCAGCCCTGCCGCGCTGCTGATGCTGCCCGGTGCGGGGGGCAGTTTTCGCGTCGCCGAACAATGGCAATGGCCGGTCGACGTCGAGGGTGAGGATATGGCGCTGTCGGTGCGATCGGCGTTCATGTTGCAGGAAACGCGGCATATCGTCGATCTCGATGCGCGTCGGCGCGGTCTGAGCGGGGACGTGCCGGACGGCGACGATCTGGCGCTGCCCGACTGGCTGCTCTCCGATCCGCGCGCGTGGGTGGTCGTCCCGATCCTGCATTTCCAGCGAATGATCGCAGTCGTCGTCCTGCACCGCCCGCCGGTGTCGCGCGCGCTGGACTGGGAAGATCTGGACGTGCTGCGCATCGCGGGGCAGCAGGCTGCCAGTTATCTCGCGGAATCGCAAAGCCAGGAGGCTTTGTCGGAGGCGCGGCGCTTCGACGAATTCAACCGCCGCTTTGCCTTCATCATGCACGACATCAAAAATCTGGCGAGCCAGATCGGCCTGCTCGCGCGTAACGCCGAACGACACGCGGACAATCCCGCTTTTCGCGCCGACATGGTCGAAACGCTGAAGATTTCGGCGGGGCGGCTCAGCGACTTGCTGGTGCGTCTGGCCCCCCGCGCGCGTGGTACTGCGGCAGAGGCCGCGCGGGTGTTGATCGAGCCGATATTGAACGATGTCGCGGCGGAGGCGCGGGCGCGGCGTGCGCTGTTCGTCGGCTGTCAGGCGGGGCTCGCGGCGTGGGGCGACGCCGCGTCGGTGCGGCAGATCGTGCAGCATCTGGTCGCCAATGCGATCGATGCTTCGGCATCCGATACGCCGGTTCAGGTGGTGGCGGTATCCGAACATGGCCGCGTGCGCATCGACGTGATCGATCAGGGCAGCGGCATGACGCGCGCCTTCATTCGCGACGAATTGTTCAAACCCTTCGTATCGACGAAAGACGGCGGTTTTGGCCTGGGTGCGTTCGAAGCGCTCAACATCGCGCAGGCCATGGGCGGCGCGATCGATGTCGAAAGCGAGCCCGGCAAGGGCAGCAGCTTTACCCTGTGGCTACCGCTCGCCGATGCGCGGGACGATGGCGGCAATGCAAACCTGATGATGAAAGTAGCATCGCAATGAGCGACAGCGGCGCCGATATCCGCAAATTGCTGGTGGTCGAGGACGATCCCGGGCTGCAGGCGCAACTCAAGTGGGCGTATGAGGATTATCAGGTGCTCATCGCGGGCGACCATGACGCCGCGATCGAATTGCTGCGCGCCGAGGAGCCCGAAGTGGTGACGCTCGACCTGGGGCTGCCGCCCGATCCCGACGGGACGCGCGAGGGGTTCCGGACGCTGAGCGCGATCCTGGAGGCGAAGCCCGATACCAAGGTCATCGTCGTGTCGGGGCATGGCGAACGCGCCAGCGCGCTGGCCGCGATCGCCAACGGCGCGTGGGATTTTTACCAGAAGCCGATCGATATTGACGAACTGGGGCTGATCGTTCGCCGCGCCTTTCACGTCCGCGAGCTGGAAGTCGAAAATGCGCGGCTGGCGCAGCAGGGGAGCAGCGACAACCGCGTCCTTGGCGGCATGATCACCGGCGCGCCCGAGATGCAGAAGGTCGCGCGGACGATCGAGCGCGTCGCCGATCTGGATGTCAGCGTGATGCTGCTCGGCGCCAGCGGCACCGGCAAGGAACTGCTGGCGCGCGGGCTGCACCAGGCGAGCAGCCGGCGCGATGGCGCGTTCGTCGCAATCAACTGCGCCGCTATCCCCGAAAACCTGCTCGAAAGCGAATTGTTCGGGCATGAAAAGGGCGCGTTCACAGGTGCGGTCAAGACGACCGAAGGCAAGATCGAGCTGGCGCACGGCGGAACATTGTTCCTCGACGAAGTCGGCGACATTCCGCTGCCGTTGCAGGTCAAATTGCTGCGGTTCTTGCAGGAACGGACGATCGAGCGGATCGGCGGGCGCAAAGCCATCGCGGTCGACACGCGCATCGTGTGCGCGACGCACCGCGACCTCGACGCGATGATCGCCGACCAGAGTTTCCGCGATGACCTTTATTACCGGCTTGCCGAGATGGTGGTGAAGATCCCCTCGCTCGCCGAACGGCCCGGCGATGCGGTGCTGCTGGCGCGCCATTTCCTGCATCAATATGCGCCCGCGATGAACCCGGCGGTGCGCGGCTTTGCCCCCGATGCGTTGCAGGCGATCGACGAAGCGCGCTGGCCGGGCAATGTCCGTGAACTGGAAAACCGGATCAAGCGCGCGGTGATCATGGCAGACGGCAAGCTGGTCGCCAAGGACGATCTCGACCTGATGAACGGTGGGGCGGGCGACGGCGACGAAGCCTGGCTCAACCTGCGCAGCGCGCGCGAGGCGGCCGACCGCGTCGCGATCCGCCGCGCGATGACCCAGAGCGAGGGGAATATTTCCGCCGCGGCCAAGCTGCTCGGGATCAGCCGCCCGACGCTGTACGACCTGCTGAAGCAATATCGGATGCAGGCCTGAATGGGTCTTGGGCGTTTCTGGATCGGCGCGCTGCTGGCGGCGGCGACGCTCGCCGGATGCGGCGACGCCGGTTCGGATGCGCCGCGCGCCGCACTCGCCGAACGCCGCGCCGAATTGCAGGATGCGATTGCCGATAATCCGCAGGCGATTGCGGAGCGTGTCGAGCTGGCGCGCGTTGCGATCCGGATGGGGGATGGGGTCGGTGCGGAAGCCGCGGTGAACGGGGCACTGGCGGCGGGAGGCAATGCTGCGGCGCTGCGACCACTGCTGGCGCGCGCTTTTGCGATGCAAGGCGAGGGTCAGCGTGCGCTGGAAACGATCGACGGCGGCGCGATCATTCCCGAGATGATCGGCGAGGCAGCATGGGTCGCGGGCGACGTCCACCTGTCGAACGGCGATCTGGTCGCAGCGCGCGACGCTTATGACCGGGCCGTGCGCGAAATGCCCCGCAATTCGGCGCTCTGGGTCGATGTGGCGCGCTTTCGCGACGCCAGCGCCGACACTGCGGGCGCGCGCGATGCGGTCGATTACGCGATCGAACTCGACAAGGGGAACAGCGCCGCACTGGCGTATAAGGCCAATCTGATCCGAACCGAAGACGGGTTGAAGGCGGCGCTGCCGTGGTACGACCGGGCGCTGGCCGCCGATCCGGACAATGCCGACGCGCTGATCGATCAGGCGGCGACGTTGGGCGATCTGGGGCGGTACCGTGACATGCTGGTCGCGCTGCGCCGCGCCGCGACGGTGGTGCCCGGAAACCCGCGCATCTATTATCTGCAAGCGGTGCTGGCCGCGCGGGCCGACAATTACCGGCTGGCGCGCAGCTTGCTCCAGCGCACCCGCGGGGCGATCGACGATCTGCCGGGGTTCATGCTGCTGAGCGCGGTCGTCGAACTGGAGCTCGGCGGCGAGGCGGTTGCGGCGACCTGGGCCGACCGGCTGCTCGTCGAACAACCGAATAATTTTACCGCGCGCCGCGTGCTGGCGGCGGCGAACTGGGCCGACGGCGATGCCGACGGGGCGATCGAGGCGCTGCTGCCGATCGTCGATCGGCCCGACGCCGACAGCTGGTCGCTGTTGGTGGCGGCGCGGGCGGCGAGCGAATTCGATCGGCGTAGCGAGGCCGCAGATTATCTGGCGCGCGCTGCCACATTGGCGCGCGGCGAAGCGGCGCCTTTCGCCGCCGATTATGATTATGGCGTGTTGAGCCAGGCGGCGGACGCCCAGCCGCTGAACCCGGGAATCGCGATTCCCGCGATCGGTGCCGACATCCTGCGCGGCAATGCCGAACGGGGCGTAGCGCGCGCGGCGCGGCTGCGCGACGCCAACCGCGGGGTGGCGGATGCGCACATCCTGCTCGGCGATGCCGCGCTGGCGAGCGGGCGCTTCGACCTCGCCGTGCAGGCCTATCGCACCGCGCGCGACCTGGATGCCAGCGAGCGCACGACGTTGCGGCTGGCCAACGCCTTGTTCCGCGCGGGCGATGCGGCGGGGTCGGGTGCCGCGATCCTGGCGCTCCGCGATACCCAGCCGTCGAGCATCGCCGCCGACCGGCTCGCGGGGCATCTGGCGATGGACCTGGCGCATTGGGACGAAGCGATCGGACATTTCGAGCGCGTACGCCGGCGGATTGGGGATCGGGACGTCGTGGTCCTGCGCGAACTGGCGCGCGCGTGGGCTGCCAAGGGCGACGATGTCCGGGCGCTGGCGCTGATCGATCGGGCCTATCGATTACAGCCGCTGAACGCGGCGATCATGCGGATCTATGCTGATCTGTTGGCGAAGCGCGGCAATGCGCAAGCGGCGGCGGATCTGCGCGACAAGGCAGCGCAGATCGGGCGGTAGGGGGATTGGTGCGTGACGCCAACTCAGGACAAGCTTGGCCGCGAAAAACCCACAATCCCGTTCGTGTCGAGCGAAGTCGAGACACGCGAAGGCTGGTGCTTCCCAAGCGTGTCTCGACTTCGCTCGACACGAACGGAAACTGGGTAGGATTCGAAGCCACCCCTAAGCGTTGAGAGGTCTCAAGCCTCGGTCAAATCCAGCAACGTCCGCGCGTCGAGCCCGATGCGGCGCATCTGGTCGGCGACGGGGGGCCATACGTTGGTCAGAAAATCCTCGCGCATCATCGCGCGCAGCCGTTCGGTCGCCCCGGCGGCGACGAACATCCCGACGCCGCGCTTCACCGTCACCAGCCCTTCGTCCTGAAACGTCTGATACGCCTTGGCGACGGTCAGCGGGTTGGCGCCTTCATCGGCGGCGAGCGAGCGGACCGACGGCAGCATGTCGCCGTCGCGAAAGCTGCCATCGAGAATCGCGTTGGCGATCACGTCGCGCAGCCGCTGATATACGGGTTTGGATTGATCGAGCATGCCGCCTTAATGCCATAAGACAGCAGCACAGTCAAATGCGGGTTGTTACAAACGGGCGACCTGCCGTGTAACTAAATTTCCCAAGGCCGAACAACGGCGTCATATTCGGGGCGTGGCCGCTCATCGAGCTCGCGTGCGGGGGAACCCAGGAAGAAATAGCCGACGATGCTGTCGCCGTCCTCAGCGCCGAACGCCGCGGCGACGTCGCGATTGTAAGCGGCCCAACCGGTGAGCCAGCTGCCGACAAAACCATGCGCATGTGCGGCGTGGAGCAGGTTCATGCCGACGGCGCCGGCGGACATCTGCTGCTCCCACACCGGAATCTTGCTGCCCGCGACCGGGGTCGAGAGCAACACGAGCAGGCTGGGCGCCTGATGCGCGAACTGGTCGAGCGCCGACAGATCGAGCCCGGCAGCCCCGGGATTCTCTGCCACCCAAGCCGCTTTGAGCAGCGATGCCAAGGCCTCACGCTGGTCGGCGGAGATGGTGACGATGCGCCAGGGGGCAAGCTTGCCATGGTCGGGCGTGCGCAGTGCGAGGGTGATGATATCGCGCAATTGCGCCGCGTCGGGCCCGGGCGCGACCATGTCGCGTGCCTTGCCCGAACGGCGGCTGGCCAGATAGGCGCGGAGCGAGGAGGTGTCGTTGAACATGCGCTGTCCTGTGGCCGTTTATGCGGCCTTGCGCAAGTGTTGCGAGCCGTTCGCAATAGAAATGGATGCGGTAGCGTTGATCCGCCAGAAAGTTTCCGGCGCAATTAGATTCTTCCCTTACGCAATTTTCGCGTTAGGTTGCCGCCCAACCGGGCCGCATCGACGGCACCCAAACCAACAATCTCCAGGGAAAAGTCGCACATGACCAAAGCCTATGCTCAGCCGGGGGATGCCGCAGGAACCTTCCTCGGCCATCCCAAAGGCCTGTTCGTCCTGTTTTTCGCCGAGATGTGGGAGCGCTTTTCCTACTACGGGATGCGCGCGCTGCTCATTTTCTATCTTACCAAGCACTGGCTGTTTTCGGACGGGGAATCGGGCGTCATCTATGGTGCCTATACCGCGCTCGTTTACATCACGCCGGTGCTCGGCGGTTATCTGGCGGACAAATGGCTGGGGCAGCGAAAGGCGGTGCTCTATGGCGCGGTGCTGCTCACCTTTGGTCATTTCATCATGGGATTCGAGGGCGATGGCGGGCAGGATCCCGCCAGCCTGAACATCTTCTGGCTGGCGCTGGCGTTCATCATCGTCGGGTCGGGCTTCCTGAAAGCCAATATCTCGGTGATCGTCGGCCAGCTCTATCCGCGCACCGACGTGCGCCGCGACGGCGCCTATACGATCTTCTACATGGGGATTAACCTCGGCGCCTTCCTCGGTTCGCTGCTCTGCGGTTATCTCGGCGAAACCTATGGCTGGGCCTATGGCTTTGGCGCCGCCGGTTTCGGGATGCTGCTCGGCCTGATCGTGTTCATCTGGGGCAAGCCGCTGCTGCTCGGACGCGGCGAGGCGCCCGATCCGGCCAAGCTGGCCGCGCCCGTGATGGGCATCAAGCTCGAATGGCTGCTCTATCTCGTCGGTCTGGTCGCGGTTGCCGTCTGCTGGTGGATGGTACAGAATCAGGCGATCGTCGGCACGCTGCTCGGCATCGCTGGCGCGGTACTGGTCGCTTATGTGATTTTCACGGCGGTGGTGAAGCTGCCCCGCGAAGATCGCGACCGCATCTTTGCCGCCATGTTCCTGATCCTCGGATCGATCCTGTTCTGGGCGCTGTTCGAACAGGCGGGATCGTCGCTGAACCTGTTCACCGACCGTTATGTAGATCGCGCCGGGGTTCCGGCATCGGTGTTCCAGTCGCTCAACGCCGGTTATATCGTGCTGCTCGCGCCGCTGTTCGCGGCGCTGTGGACATGGCTTGGTCGCCGCAACATGGAACCGTCGGCGCCGGCAAAATTTGGCCTGGCGATGCTCCAGCTCGGGCTCGGCTTCCTTGTTCTGAAATGGGGTGCCGAAGCGGTTGGCATGGGCGTCGCGACGCCGGTGCTGTTCATCTTCCTGATCTATCTGCTGCACACGACTGGCGAGCTTTGCCTGTCGCCGGTCGGCCTCAGCGCGATGAACCGGCTGTCGCCCGCCCATATGGCGTCGCTGATCATGGGCACCTGGTTCTTTGCGTCGGCCACCGGCAATTTCGCCGCGGGCCTGATCGCCGCCGCGACCGGTTCGGAAAAGGCGAGCGGCGAAGGCGCGGGCAAGGCGCTGGTGCTCGACGTTTACCAGACGATCGGCCTCTGGGCGATCGGCTTTGGCGTGCTGGTCATCCTGGTGTCGCCGCTGATCAAGAAGCTGATGCACCTCGACACGCTGCGCGATGCCGATGAGCTGGCGGGCCAGGGTGAACTCGGCGAGTCGCAGGCCGCGGGTGTCCATCCCGAACCCAAGGGGGCGTAAGTCATGATCCGTGGTGTGAAGGGCAGCCTGCTGGCTGCGGTATCGCTGGCGCTCGTCGGTTGTGCGGCGACCGGCAAGGAAACGGCTTCGGCGAGCGACAAGCCCGCCACCGCCGAAAAGCCGGTCAAGTTCAACAAGGATCCCTATCCGTCGACCTATCGCCCCTATGGCGGGCGGCCGACCGCGGTGCGCGGGGTCACCATCTTTGATGGCGAAGGCGGGCGGATCGACAATGGTGTCGTGCTGTTCGCAGGCGGCAAGGTCGAGGCGGTCGGTGGCGCCGACACCGCGATCCCGACGGGCTATGACGTGATCGACGGTACCGGCAAGTTCGTCACCCCCGGCGTGATCGACATCCACAGCCACCTTGGCGACTATCCGTCGCCCAGCGTCGATGCGCATTCGGACGGCAATGAGGCGACCAGCCCGACAACCCCCGAAGTATGGTCCGAACATAGCGTCTGGCCCCAGGATCCGGGCTTCAGCCGCGCGCTGGCCAATGGCGGCGTGACATCGCTCCAAATCCTCCCCGGCAGCGCGAACCTGATGGGCGGCCGCTCGATCACGCTGAAGAATGTGCCGTCGCGCACCGTGCAGGGGATGAAATTCCCCGGCGCGCCCTATGGGCTCAAAATGGCGTGTGGCGAGAATCCGAAGCGCGTCTATGGCGGCAAGGGCCGGATGCCCTCGACCCGCATGGGCAATTTTGCGGTCAACCGCGCGACGTGGCAGAAGGCGGCGGCGTACAAGAAGAAGATGGACGACGGCAAAGCCGTCGATCGCGATCTGGCGATGGAAACGCTCGCCGGGGTGCTGTCGGGCGAAATCCTGCTCCACAATCACTGCTACCGCGCCGACGAAATGGCGCTGGTGATCGATATGTCGAAGGAGTTCGGTTACAAGGTTTCGACCTTTCACCACGCGGTCGAAAGCTACAAGATCGCCGACATATTGGCGAAGGAAGGCATTTGTTCGGCGATGTGGGCCGACTGGTGGGGCTTCAAGATGGAAGCCTATGACAGCGTCAACGAAAATATCCCGATGGTCTATAAGGCGGGGGCGTGCACGATCGTCCATTCGGACGACGCGAACCAGATCCAGCGCTTGAACCAGGAAGCCGCCAAAGCGCGCGCCGCGGGGCGCCGCATGGGGATCGACGTCAGCGACGAGGTGGCCTGGACCTGGCTGTCGCTCAATCCGGCCAAGGCGCTGGGGATCGGCGACCGGACCGGCAGCCTGAAACCCGGCAAGATGGCCGACGTCGTGCTGTGGAACGGCAATCCGTTCAGCGCCTATACGCGGCCCGAAAAAGTGTGGATCGACGGCGCGCTGATGTTCGACGCCAATGATCCGAAACGGCGTCCGGTCAGCGATTTCGAGCTGGGCCAGCCGGGCGAAGGAGATGTGAAATGAAGAATCTCCTGAACGCTATCTCTCACCTCCGTTCGTCCCGAGCGAAGTCGAGGGACGCGAAGGCTGGCGCAGACGTGTCTCGACTTCGCTCGACACGAACGGGGTTGGGTGGCGCACTGGTTGCAGCCTTGGCGCTTGCTGTACCCGCTGCCGGACAAGACATTGCGATCACCAACGCAAAGCTTGTCATCGGCGACGGCAGCGCGCCGATCGACGGCGGCACCGTCGTCGTGCGCGGCGGCAAGGTCGTGGCCGCAGGCGCGGGCGTTGCGGTGCCCGCCGGGATCGAGCGGGTCGACGCGGGCGGCCGCTGGGTCACGCCGGGGATCGTCGCAGCGTTCAGCCGCGTCGGGCTGGTCGAGGTCGATGCGGTCGGCGGCACCAACGATCGTAATGCGCCGCGTACGCGCTTTTCGGCGGGGCTCGACATCGCACCGGCGCTCAATCCGATGGGATCGCCCGTCGCGGTCAATCGCGCGGCGGGGGTCACCCGGGCGATTGTCGCGCCGGGGGGCAGCAGCAATTTGTTCGCCGGACAGGGCGCGGTCGTCGATCTGGCCGACGACATGGACATGGTGACCAAGCCGCGCGCGTTGCAGTTCGTCGCATTCGGCGAGGATGGATCGGCCAAGGCGGGCGGCAGCCGCGCCGCGACCTTCCTGCTTTTCCGCGAACAATTGCTGGCGGCGCGCAGCTATGCCCGCAACCCCGCGTCGCTGGCCGAATGGGGCAATGACGCGATGATCCAGCGCGCCGACGCCGATGCGCTGGTGCAGGTGATCAATGGAGTGACGCCGCTGTTCGTCCGCGTCGATCGCGCCGCCGACATCATCAACGTGCTGAAGCTGCGGCAGGAGTTTCCGGCGCTGAAGCTGGTGCTGGTCGGGGTGACCGAGGGCTGGATGGTCGCGCGCGAGCTGGCGGCAGCAAAAGTGCCGGTGCTGGTGTCGCCGCTAACCGATCTGCCGTCGAGCTTTGAACAGCTCGGCGCGACCCAATCGAATGCCGGACGGCTGAAAGCCGCAGGCGTCGACGTGTCGGTCGGGGTGTTCGACGACGATGATGCGCACAAGATGGGCTATGCCACGCAATATGCAGGCAACCTGGTCGGGTTGACGCGTGTGCCGGGTGCCAGCGGGATGACCTGGGATCAGGCGTTCGCGTCGATCAGCAGCGCACCCGCGCGCGCGGTCGGGATGGAGGGCAGCATCGGATCGCTGCGCCCGGGGCGCGTCGGCGACGTTGTTGTCTGGGACAATGATCCGCTGGAACTGGGCAGCCGCCCGACAGCGATCTGGATCGACGGCAAGGCGCAGTCGCTGACGACGCGGCAGGATCGCCTGCGCGATCGTTATGCGACGCCGAGCGAGGGTGCTTTGCCCAAGGCTTATGACCGCTAAAGCGCTGCGTCATCCCGGCGAAGGCCGGGATCTCACCGGCGCGTTATAGCGTGAGGGCGAGATCCCGGCCTTCGCCGGGATGACGATCATGGGGTAATGCGCGTCGATGTGTTAGGGTGCCGCGGGATAGGCAGGTGAGGGGCTTTCCATGCAACCGACATCGCTTTTGATCACAACCTGCGCGCTGTTTGTCGGCTCGCACCTCGCGCTGTCGCATCCGCTTCGCGACGGGCTAGCGAGCCGCCTTGGTGAGCGGGGGTTCCAGATCGTCTATTCGATCGTCGCGATCGCCACGCTGATCATGGTCGTTCAGGCCTGGCGCGGGATGCCGCCCGAGCCGCCGCTGTGGGCGGTCGGCGACGGATTGTGGATCGTCGCATCGCTGATCGTGCTGTTTGCCAGCATACTTTTCATGGGTTCGCTGATCGGCAATCCGGCCCTGGCCGCTCCTGGCGCGGTGGAGGCGGCCCAAGCCTCGCCGCGCGGCGTGTTCGCGATCACGCGGCACCCGATGATGTGGGGCTTTGCGCTGTGGGCGATCGCGCATGTCATGGTGATGCCGACGCCGGGGCAGATCGTGCTTTCGGCCACCATCGCCTTCCTCGCGCTCGTCGGGTCGGCGGGACAGGACATCAAAAAGGCGCGGCTGATGGGCGAGGCATGGCGCGGCTGGGCGGCACGGACGAGCTTTGTGCCCTATGCGGGGCAGATTTCGGGCAAGGCATCATGGGCCGAAGCGATCCCGCGTCCGCACGCGCTCTTTGGCGGAATAGTGCTTTGGATTGCCGCGACCTGGGCGCATGGTGCGCTTGGCAATATGGTCGCTGGAATATGGCGCTGGACCGGATAGGGGACGAATGAACGCGGAGATGCATCTCAACGACTTGTCGCTGCGATTGCTGGGCCGCGCATTCGATGATCTCGATCCGGAAGAAGGCCGTGTCGTTCAGGCGATCGCCAAGCGCGCGCCGAGCAGCCGCGACGCCGCCGACATGGGCGATGCGCAGGCCAGCACCGGCGATCGGCTCGCCGACAAGGTCGCGGCGGTCGGCGGGTCGTGGGGCTTCATCATCGTGTTTGCGCTCGTGCTGTTCGGCTGGATGCTGCTCAATTCGAAAGTGCTCGAGCGCTGGGGCATGGCGTTCGATCCTTATCCGTTCATCTTTTTGAACCTAATGCTCTCGACCCTCGCCGCGGTGCAGGCTCCGATCATCATGATGAGCCAGAATCGCCAAGCGGCGAAAGACCGGCTGACCGCGAGCGTCGATTACGAGATCAATTTGCGCGCCGAGCTGGAGATCATGCGGCTGCACCACAAAATCGATGCGTTGGTCGAGAAGGTTGAGGGGTTGGGGAGCGGGTCGAAGGGCTAAGGTTGGCTGTTTTGGGGTGGGAAGCTGCCATGCCGCCACACCTGAGTTATCGAAATCTTCGAACATTAAGTTCAGGTTCGTGGTCGCGGTCGAGCAATCAGCGGATAACAGCACGCAGAGGCAGCGGTATGATTAAGTTAGAAGATCCCAGAAATCATAATCTCGATCAGATTAAACCCCTTTTTGTCGACTTCGTTAGACGGAATCCCGAGGTAGTGAGCGAGTGGATCTCCTTGGAAACGCAGAAGGGCGCGTTTGAAGAGCGAGCTGATTTGGATGAAATTAGTCAGAAAGTGCAAAAATATCTGATCGATAATTGCGAGGTCGTATCTAGGACCGCCCTAATCTTTGCTTGGGGTGACTTTCGGAAATTGTTGTGGGAGCAGATAAACCGTCGTTGATGATTGCTTGGCCGCATTGTTGCAACTGAACATATCCCTACAGGGTCGTCAATGTCCGCAACTGGTCGCTAGCCGCGGTTCCCGGCGTCGGCGCTAGTCCCGTTACAATCGCACCATCCGCATCCCCATCTCGCCATAGCGCGGGCCGCTGGTGCCGCCCTTCGGCGCTGCGGCCTCGATCGCGGCGAGGTCGTCGGCGGTCAGCGTGACGTCGGCCGCAGCGACGCTGTCCTCCATCGTCGCGCGGCGCTTGGTGCCGGGGATCGGGACGATGTCGTCGCCCTGCGCGAGCAGCCAGGCGAGCGCGACTTGCGCTTTCGAGACGCTATGCTTGTCCGCCACCGCGCCGATCGCGTCGACGATCGCGAGATTGGCGGGGAGGTTTTCGTCCGAATAGCGCGGGTCGTTACGGCGCCAGTCGGTTTCGGGAAGCTCGTCGCGGCTGCGCACCGCACCCGCGAGGAAACCGCGGCCGAGCGGCGAATAGGGGACAAAGCCGATGCCATTCTCGCGGCAGACGCTGAGAATTTCGTCCTCGATGTCGCGTTCCCAGATCGAATATTCGCTTTGCAGCGCGGTGATCGGCGCGGCCTTGGCGGCGCGGCGCAGCGTTTCGGGGCCGGCTTCGGACAGCGCGATGTGGCGGACCTTGCCCTCCTTGACGAGTTCCATCATCCCGCCGACGACTTCCTCGATCGGGATCGAGGGATCGACACGGTGCTGATAGAAAAGGTCGATCGTGTCGATGCCGAGCCGCTGGAGCGAGCCTTCGCACGCGGCGCGCGCGTTGGCGGGCGAGCCGTCGACGCCGACGATCGCCTTGCCGTCGAATTTGAAACCGAATTTGGTCGCGATGATCAGGCCGTCGCGCTTGCCCTTGATCGCCTCGCCGAGCAGCTCCTCGTTCGAGAACGGGCCATAGATTTGCGCGGTGTCGAAGAAGGTGACGCCAAGGTCGATCGCGCGGTGAATGGTCGCGGTCGATTCGTCCAAGTCGGCGGCCTCGCCATACAGGATGTTGCCGCCCTTGATCATCGGCATGCAGCCGATGCCGATCGCCGACACTTCAAGGCCGTGGCCGAGCTTGCGATATTTCATGGCGTTTCTCCTGTCGGTTCGGGTTCCTCGACCCCGTCGGCGGCAAATTTGGTCGCGGCGACGTCGCCGACGACATTGCCGAGGGTGCGGAAAATATCAGGAAAGGTCTCGACCGCCACCAGCAATCCGAGCGGGGCGACAGGGACGCCCATCGACACCGCGATCGGCGCGATCGAGGTGACGAAGCTGATCGACCCCGGCAGGCTGACCGACGAGAGCGCCGCCGCCATCGCGACCGCCAGCCCGACCGCCATTTCCCACGGGGTAAGCTCCACCCCGAACAGCCACGCGACATAGACGACGACCGCAAGGTTCATCGCCGGGCTGGTAAAGCGGAACAGCGCGACCGCGAGCGGCAGGACGACGTCGGCTTTCTTGGGATCGACGCCCAGCGCTTCCGACGATTTGAGCATCGCGGGCAAGCTGGCGAGCGAGCTTTGCGTGCTGATCGCGACCGCCAGCGTCGGGACCATCGCGCGGATGAAGCGCGGCAACGATATGCCGACGACCAGCCACGCGAGCAGCAGCCCGAGAATGAGGCAGCTGACCCCGATCCCCATCAGGATGAGCACATAATGGATCAGCCCGCCGAACGCCGCGAGTCCGGCCTTGACCGCGAGCGCATAGCCGAGCGCAAACACCCCGATCGGGGCGAGCGCCAGCACCCAGCCGATGACGATCAGCATCGCGTCGCCGAGCGCCTTGAAAAAGCCCGACAAGGTTGCGCGCTGCGCTGGCTGGAGCTTGGTGATCGCAAAGGCGAATATGGTCGTGAAGACGATCAGCGGCAGGATAGCGGTATCGGCGGCGGCGGCGATTGGATTGGTCGGGACGAGCGAGAGGAGGAAGTCGCCAAAGGTGGGCGACGGCCCTGTCTCGGTCGTGCCGCCAAGCCCGCTCCGCAGAGCCTCGGCGGCGCTGGCGGAAAGCGGGAACAGGCGAAGCAGCAGCGGCGTCATCAGGAGCGACATCGTTCCTGACAGCGCGATCGCGCCAAGGAAGATCATCACCGCGCGCGCCGCCAGCTTGCCCGCGCGCGCGGCGTCGGCGGTGGCGGTAATCCCGGTGATCAGCAGCGCGACGACGAGCGGCACGATCGTCATCTTGAGCGCATTGAGCCAGAGCAGCCCGATCGGTTCCACATAAGGAAGCGATGCGGTTCCCGCGGCGGGCGCGATCACTTCGATCGCGATCCCCAGCAGCATCCCGGCGACCAGCGCCGAGAGGATGATCCATGCCGATTTCAAGCCATATTCTCCCGGTGACATTAGTGGCCAGCTTGCCAAGCAAATGGCGGTGACTTAGGGCCATCCGGAACAAACCGGGCAGGCATTGGTCTGACCCTCGGCTTAAGTAGCAGAGGTGGCATGCGCAAGTTTTTCGGAACCGACGGGATTCGCGGACTGACCAATCAGGTTCCGATGACCGCGGAAGTCGCGATGCGCGTCGGCATGGCGGCGGGCGCGCATTTCTTGCGCGGCGACCACAAGCACCGCGTCGTGATCGGGAAGGATACGCGACTGTCGGGCTATATGCTCGAAAACGCGCTGGTCGCGGGGTTCACCAGCGTCGGCATGGACGTCGTGCAGGTCGGCCCGATGCCGACTCCGGCGATCGCGATGCTGACGCGCTCGATGCGCGCCGACCTTGGCGTAATGATTTCGGCGAGCCACAATCCCTATCAGGATAATGGCATCAAGCTGTTCGGTCCCGACGGCTACAAGCTGTCGGACGAGGACGAAGCGCAGATCGAGCATCTGCTGGCCGTACAGCCGACGCTGGCCGACGCCGGGCATATTGGCCGCGCCAAGCGGATCGACGACGCGCGGGGCCGCTATATCCACGCGGTGAAACAGAGCCTGCCCGAATCGGTGCGCCTCGACGGGCTGCGCATCGTGCTCGATTGCGCCAATGGCGCGGCGTATAACAGCGCGCCGACGGTGTTCTGGGAATTGGGCGCCGACGTCGTCGCGATCGGGGTCGAACCAAACGGCACCAACATCAACGACAAATGCGGATCGACGGCGCCCGCGCTGCTCCAGGACACCGTCGTCGCGAGCGGCGCCGACATCGGCATCGCGCTCGACGGCGACGCCGACCGGCTGATCGTGGTCGACGAAAAGGGGACGATCGTCGATGGCGACCAGATCATGGGGTTGATCGGCGCGAGCTGGGCGCGACAAGGAAGGCTGAAAGGCGGCGGGGTCGTTGCGACGGTGATGTCGAACCTTGGCCTCGAACGCTTTCTCGAGGGCGAGGGGCTGCGGCTTGAGCGCACCAAGGTCGGCGACCGCTATGTGCTCGAACGGATGAAAGAGGGCGGCTTCAACGTCGGCGGAGAACAGTCGGGGCATATGATCCTGTCCGACCATGCGACCACCGGCGACGGCACGCTGGCGGGGCTGCAGGTGCTCGCCGAGCTGGTCGCGTCGGGCAAGTCGGCGAGCGAATTGCTGCACCAGTTCGACCCTGTCCCGCAGCTTTTGAAGAATGTTCGCTTCGCGGGTGGCAAGCCGCTCGACGACAAGCATGTCATCGCGGCGATCGCCGAAGGCGAGGCCGCGCTGAATGGCCGCGGACGCCTCGTCATCCGGCCTTCAGGTACCGAGCCGCTGATCCGCGTGATGGCCGAGGGTGACGACGCCGGGCAGGTCGAGCAGGTCGTCGACATGATCTGCGATGCGGTGCGCGCCGCGGCAGCGTAAATATTTGATTTTTAGAACTGAAAGAGACTGATCATGCTTGAAATGCGACCCGATTGCGAAAAATGCGGCCGCGATTTGCCTGCGAATCTCCACGGCGCCTTCATCTGCTCGTTCGAGTGCACCTTTTGCGCGAATTGCGCCGACAAGCTCGATGAAATCTGCCCCAACTGCGGCGGTGACCTGCTCGACCGCCCGCTGCGCGAAGGCGCGGCGCTGGCAAAATTCCCCGCTTCGACGGAGCGAAAGCATAAGGGGTGACCGCGCGCGTTCTGATCATCGCCGGATCCGATAGCGGCGGCGGTGCTGGCATCCAGGCCGACATCAAGGCGGTGACGATGCTCGGCGGCCATGCGATGACCGCGATTACGGCGATCACGGCCCAAAATACGCTGGGGGTACAGGGCGTCCATCCGGTCCCGACCGATATGGTGCTGGCGCAGATCGATAGCGTCGCGTCGGACATCGGTGTCGACGCGATCAAGATCGGGATGATCGGCAGCGCGGAAACCGCCGCAGCGGTGGCGGACCGCCTGTCGCGGCCCGACCTTGCGCAAGCCGCGCTGGTGTTCGACCCGGTGATGATCGCGACAAGCGGTTCGGTGCTGGCCGACGAAGCGACGATCGCGGCGTTCAAGGCGCTGCTCGACCGCGCGATGGTCGCGACGCCGAATTTGCCCGAACTCGAAGCACTCGGCGGCGAGAATGCGGTGCTTGCGCACGGCTGTTCGCTGCTGGTCAAGGGCGGCCATGCCGAGGGCGACACGGTGACCGACCGCTTGCTCGAAACGGGCGAGGGCGAGGTTGCGCGCTGGGAAGCACCGCGGATCGACACCCCGCACAGCCATGGCACCGGCTGCACGCTGGCAAGCGCGATCGCGACCGGGCTGGCGCAGGGCATGCCGCTCGAACCCGCAATCGCGCGCGCGCGCGACTTCGTGCGCCTGTCGCTGATGGGCGCGCCGGGACTGGGGCAGGGGCATGGCCCGATGGGACAGCAATATGTCCGCAACGACGGGCTGTTCACCGGCCCGGCGCTCAACCAGATCACCTTGCCTGCGCGCGATTATGCGGTGTCGGTGGCTTTCTACAAGCAGCTGGGCCTGAAGCAGATCGTCGATAGCCCGGGCAATGGCTATGCCCGCTTCGAGGCCGCGAACGGCGTGACGCTGTCGATCCACGTTGACGAAAGCGTCGGGGATGGCGCGGCGGTCGGCGCGACGACCTATCTCGAAAGCGGGGCGCTCGACGCGTGGGTCGCCTATCTGGCGCGGCGCGGGGTGCGGTTCGACCAGATGCCCAGGGATGAGGAATGGGGCTGGCGCGAGGCGCGGCTGACCGATCCCGCGGGCAACCGGCTGTGCCTGTATCAGGCAGGGGAGTATCGAAGGTATCCGCCGTGGCGGGTTTAGCTATTCCTGCTCCCCTCCCTCTTAGGGAGGGGCTGGGGGTGGGTGCGAGCAGAGCGAGCCGCTCGGCGCTGCTCAGGCTCGCTCCGCTCGCACCCACCCCTAACCCCTCCCTTGAAAGGGAGGGGAACCAATGATCGTCGGCGTCGACGAGGCGGGGCGCGGGCCGCTTGCGGGACCGGTGGTTGCCGCGGCGGTCATCCTGTGTCCCGACGGCATCGCCGGGCTCGACGATAGCAAGAAGCTGAGCGCCAAACGACGCGGCGCGCTGGAGGCCGAGATCAAGGCGCGCTGCCGCTGGGCGATCGGCGAGGCGAGCGTCGAGGAGATCGACCGGATCAATATCCTGCAGGCGACCTTCCTCGCGATGACGCGCGCGGTCGAGGCGCTGGGGTTCGAGCCTGCCGAGGTCCTCGTCGACGGCAACCGCTTGCCCAAATGGCGTTACACCGCAACCGCGGTCGTCGGCGGCGACGCGCTGCATCCGTGCATTTCGGCGGCGAGTATTTTGGCGAAGGAGCATCGCGACCGCTTCATGCGCGCGGCCGCGCGCGATTTCCCGGCTTTTGGTTGGGAGACCAACATGGGTTATGGTACGGCTCAGCATCTCGCGGCGCTGCGCCAACATGGCCCGACGCCGCACCATCGGACCAGCTTTGCCCCGGTCGCACAATTGCAACTGGTCTGACCGCCCGAAGCCTAAAGCCTAAGAGGGGAACAGGCGATGAGCAGAGGATTTTCGGCCGACGATGTCGGCATGCAAACGGGACGCCGCGTCCTTGTCACCGGTGCCAATGCCGGAATCGGGTTCGAGGTCACGAAAGTCCTCGCTGCCCGCGGCGCGCATGTCGTGCTTGCCTGCCGCGATGAAGCCAAGGCCGAGGTGGCGATGAACCGCATCTGGGCCGACGTCCCGAAAGCCGAGCTGTCGTTCCAGCCGCTCGATCTTGCCGACATCGATCAGGTCAGGGAGGCGGCGAGGGCGGTGCTGGCGGGGCCGCGCATCGACGTGCTGGTGAACAACGCCGGGGTGATGATCCCGCCGCGGACGCTGACGAAACAGGGTTATGAGCTGCAATTCGGGGTCAATCACCTGGGCACCTTTGCCTTCACCGGGCTGGTCCACCCCCATGTCGACGACCGCATCGTGATCACCGGGAGCATCGCGCACAAGAGCGGCACGATGGATTACAGCGACCTGTCGGCGGCGCGCAGCTATCATAATTGGGCGCGCTACCAGATGAGCAAGCTCGCAAACCTGCTCCATATGTTCGAACTCGACCGCCGGCTGAGCGCGGCGGGCCGCGCGACGCAGGCGATCGGATGCCACCCCGGGGTCGCACTGACCGAGCTCACGCGGCACCTGCCGCTGCCGCTGCGCACACTGACCCCGCTCGCCGGCCCCTTTTTCAACAGCGCCGCGCAGGGGGCTTGGCCCACCTTGCAGGCAGCGACGGGCGCGCATGTGCAGGGCGGCGATTATCTGGGGCCGCAGGGGCTGGGCGAGGTGACGGGGCGATCGGGTCCGGCGCGCGCGACGCGCGACGCGCGCGACCCGAAGCTGGCGCGCGAATTGTGGCAGCGGTCGATCGAATTGACCGGGGTCGATCCGGGGATTTGATAATCCTCCCTGCCGCGAAGCGGTGGGGAGGGGCACCGTTCGCGAAGCGAATGGTGGAGGGCAACGACGCCGCGCCAATGCCCCTCCGTCAGCCCTGCGGGCTGCCACCTCTCCATGGCTGCGCCACAGGGAGGATTGAAATTATTTTCGCGGGTGAGTCTTGATCGCCACACCACCACCCGTTGAGTCCCCGAGTCGCGGCCGACTCCATATGCTGTGTCAGACTCGTTTCGTTCTCATCCCGTTAACCACTTAGTCACGCGGAATCCCTAGGATTCTGCGCTTGACGGCGGACTCCGCCGGACTCATCAGGGGCTTCTTTCGGATCTTCGCGGGGGCAGAACATGGGTGTAATGGAACGGGTGAAGACCCCGGCGGTGAAGCAGCGGGCGGCGAAGATTGCGCCCGCCCAGCTGCCGCTCGACAGCATCCTGCAGGGCGATTGCATCGAAATGATGCGCTCGCTGCCCGCGGCGTCGATCGACATGATCTTTGCCGATCCGCCGTACAACCTCCAGCTTGGCGGTGACCTTCATCGTCCCGACGGCAGTCAGGTCGATGCGGTAAATGACGAATGGGACAAGTTCGACAGCCTCGCGACCTATGACCGCTTTACCCATGCCTGGCTGAAGGAAGCGAAGCGCATCCTGAAACCCAACGGCAGCATCTGGGTGATCGGCAGCTACCACAATATTTTCCGCGTCGGCGCGGCGCTGCAGGACCGCGGTTACTGGATCCTCAACGATGTCGTGTGGCGCAAGGCGAACCCGATGCCCAATTTCAAGGGTACGCGCTTCACCAACGCGCACGAGACCTTGATCTGGGCGTCGATGGGCGAGAAGGCGAAATATACCTTCAACTATCGCGCGATGAAGACGCTGAACGATGAATTGCAGATGCGCAGCGACTGGCTGATCCCGATCTGTGCGGGGCAGGAGCGGCTGAAAAAGGGCGGGCACAAGGTCCACCCGACGCAGAAACCCGAAGCCTTGCTGTATCGTGTGCTTCTCGCCTGTTCGAACCCCGGTGACGTGATCCTCGATCCGTTTTTCGGGACCGGGACCACCGGGGCGGTCGCCAAGCGGCTTGGCCGTCATTTCATCGGCATCGAGCGCGAGGATGACTATATCGCCGCGGCGAAGGAGCGCATCGAAATGGCGCTGCCGCTTGACGAAAGCGCGGTGAAGACGATGATGGCGCCGCAGGCCGCGACGCGCGTCGCGTTCGGCACGCTCGTCGAATGCGGCATGATCGCGCCGGGTACGCTGCTCACCGATACGAAACGCCGCTGGAAAGCAAAGGTGCGCGTCGACGGCAGCCTCGACTGCGAGGGCCAGCCCGCAGGATCGATCCACAAGGTCGGCGCGGGCGTGCAGGGCGCACCGAGCTGCAACGGCTGGACCTTCTGGCATGTCGACAATGGCAAGGAACTGCGCGTGATCGACGCGGTGCGGCAGGACTGGTTGCTGGCGAACGAGGCTTAATATCGCGTCGCCCCCGCGAAGGCGGGGGCCGCTGGCAGGGTCGCGCACGGCCGACGACGGCCCCCGCCTTCGCGGGGGCGACGAAGTAGGGAATAGGCATGTTCCAACCGCTAACCAAACCCGACCTCGGTACCGCCTCCGCCAGCGCAAAACTCTATTGCCGCCCGACCTGCTTCGTCGACCGCCCGCACGAGCTCGACGACAATTGCCTCCGCATCGCCGACACGATGGTCTGGTTCGCGGCGTGGAACATCAGCCTGCGCGACGGCGCGCTTGTGAAATCGGCAATCGTGACCGTGGCCGAATGGGCTGACTGGTTTGCGGCGATGCCCGATACACTGGCCCAGGCAGCGGCCGCACAGCGCGCGGGCGTTGCTCGCCCGCGCGGCGCGCTCGATCTCGGTGAACGGATGGTGCGGCTGAACGAGCCGCAGTTGATGGGCATCCTGAACGTCACCCCCGACAGTTTTTCGGACGGCGGGAAGCATGTCGATGCGGTCGCGGCGACCGATGCGGGCTTTGCGATGGCGTCGGCGGGGGCGGCGATTATCGACGTCGGCGGGGAATCGACGCGGCCCGGCGCGCCGCTGATCTGGGATGGCGACGAGATCAAGCGGATCGAAGATGTCGTGGCGCGGCTCGCGCGCGGCGGCGTCGCGGTGTCGATCGACACGCGCAAGGCCGCAGTGATGGAGGCGGCGCTGGCCGCCGGGGCGCGGATTGTCAACGACGTGTCGGCGCTGCGTTATGACGACCGCGCGATGGAGGTTGTGCTAGCCGCAGCCTGTCCGGTCGTGCTGATGCATGCACCATCGGCGAAAAGCGATCCGCATGCGGGCGGCGAATACGCTCATGTGCTGTTCGACGTTTACGACATGTTGGCCGAGCGCGTCGCGGCGTGTGTTGCAGCGGGGATCGATCCGGCGAAGATCATCGTCGATCCGGGGCTGGGCTTCGGCAAGGGGGTCGCCGACAATCTGGCGCTGATCAACGGCCTCGCGCTGTTCCACACTTTGGGTTGTCCGATCCTGTTCGGCGCGAGCCGCAAGCGGATGATTGGCGCGCTCGACAATGAGGCACCCGCCGACCAGCGGCTCGGCGGCACCGTCGCGCTGCATTATCAGGCGGCGGCGCAGGGCGCGCAGCTGCTGCGCGTCCATGACATTGCCGAGAACCGCCAGGCGTTGCGGATATGGCGCGGCCTGCGCGACGCGGCGCTCACGGGCTAAGGCGAGCCGAGGCAACCACGGCAAGTGCGCCGCGTATCCCTTGGGAAGGGCCGTCGTCCCGGCGCGCCCCCTCCAAGGAGAATCTCATGCAGCTTCCTCACGGTACCCACGTCGCTGTCGCCGATGGCAATCGCTTCGTCATGTTCCGCAACGATGGCGACGAGGCGGTCATCAATCTGGTCGATGCCGCCAGCCCCGAAGTCGAAACGACAAACCGCAGCGGCGCCAATCCGGAAGTACGCGACCTCGACGAGCGCGGCCATGCGGCGGGTGTGGCAGCATTGCTGAACAAGCAGGTGCTCGACAACGATATCGAAAAGCTGCTGATCATCGCCGACCCCAACACATTGGGGGTCATGCGCAGCCATTATCATAGCGAACTGGCAAAGCGGCTGGTGGGCGAACTGCCCAAGACGCTGACCAATGCCGATACCGCCGCAATCGAGAAAGCCATTACCGCGGCCTGAACATCGGTGGCGCGGTTCTGCCGATTGCCCGCCGTGAAGGTGGGATAGCCGCTTACCTACAGACTATAGCCGCCGTCGCTGGTCAGCACGCTGCCGGTGACGGTGGCGGCGGCATTCGACAACAGGAACAATATCTGCGCGGCGGTCTCGTCCGGAGTCGCATACCGACCGAGCGGCGTTGCCATCCTGGCCATCGCTGTCATGGCGGCATCGCGCGATCCTTCGCTGGCGATCAGGTCGGTGAAAAACGGCATATCGTCCCAGATCGGTGTATCGACCCCGCCCGGTGCAATCGCGTTGACACGGATGCCGTGCGGCGCGCCTTCCTTAGCGGCCACTTTGGTTAGCTGGATCAACGCGGCCTTGGACGCGCCATAGGCGCCGGTGCCAGGTTCGGCCTTGATGCCCGAGATTGATGCGGTGGTGACGATCGCGCCGCCGCGCCCATGCGCGGTCATCGCGCGCATCGCGGCCTGCAAGCTCAGCATCGCGCCGTCTAGGTTGACGGCCAGCAGCCGCCGCCACGCCTGAAAATCGATATCGACGATCGGGGCGGCATCGCTGATCCCGGCGTTGATCACTGCGAGATCGACTGCCGCAAGGCTGTCAGCGCTTTTGAGCCACAAATCGGCGTCGGCGACATCGTCGCCGCGGCTGCGGTCGATGCCGATCACGGTGGCGCCTGCGGCGCGCAAGGCGTTGGCGACTGCAAGACCAATACCCGAGGCGTCGCCGGTCACGAGCGCGGTTCTACCGGAAAAATCGAAAGTCATGGCTGCGACGTAATACCGTCAGGCGGCGGTGTCGATCCCGAGATCGCTGAGCTTGCGATACAATGTCGAGCGGCCAATCCCCAGTCGCCGCGCGACTTCGCTCATCCGGCCGCGGTAGTGACCGATCGCCAGACGGATGACATCGGCCTCGATTTCCTCGAGCGGGCGCAAATTGCCGTCGGGCAGGTAGAGCGTGACGCCGATCGCTTCGCCATTGATCGCAATCTCGCCTTCGCCGGTCGGGCTGCCGCCGCCCAGCGTCGCCTCGATGGCGCGGAAGTCGGCGCTGGTCAGCACGTCGGTCTTGCTGCCGACCGCGGCGCGGAACAGCACGTCCTGCAACTGGCGGACATTGCCCGGCCAGGCATAGGCGGCGAGCAGGCGGAGCGCATCGTCGGTCACCCCGATCGGCCCCATGCCCGGCAACCCGCCGATGCGGGCGAGCAGATGGCGCGCTAGCGGGCCGACATCGCCGCGGCGTTCGGACAGCGAGGGCAGGGTGAATTGCGCGCTCGACAGCGCGTAGTAGAGATCCTCACGGAAATGCCCCGCCTCAATGAGCTTCTCGAGCGGGCTGGTGCTGGTCGCGATGATGCGGACATCAACGCTCTGGCGGATCGTGCCGCCGATCATCTGCACCTCGCCGCTGCTCAGAAACTCGACGAGCTTGGCCTGCGTTTCGAGCGGGATACATTCGACATGATCGATGATGAGGCTGCCGCCGTCGGCCTGGACGAGCCGCCCGACCTGACGGTCGAAGGCACCGGCAAAGGCGCCGCGTTCATGCCCGAACAAGCCCGATCCGATCAATCCCGGCGAGACCGCCGAACAATCGACCATCACCAGCGCACCGCGGGCGCGTGGGGACGCGTTGTGGATCGCGCGGGCAAAGACTTCCTTGCCGGTACCCGGGCGGCCGTTGATCATCACCGGGACGCGCGCGCGCGCGGCTTTCGCGGCGATGGCGAGCGCGCTGCGGAAGTTCGGGCTCGACCCGATGATCTCGTCAAAAGCGAGCGGGGCGCGAAGCTTTTCGGTCAGCGGGCGCAGCTCGCCCTGCGGGCCGCTGGTCGACACCACGCGATCGAGCGCTTCGAGCAGGCGGTCGGGCGCGATCGGTTTCTGAACAAAGTCGCTGGCCCCGGCGCGCATCGCGCCGACCGCAACCTCGACCCCGTTGCGCATGGTGATGACAATCAGGGGAAGGGCGGGTCGCCAGCGGCGCAGTTCGGCGACGAATTCGGCGATTTCCATGCCCGGCGCACCCTGATCGACGAGCACTGCGTCGAGCGCCATACCTTCTTGGGTGCCAAGCTTGGCGAGCGCGGTGTCGGTGTCCGCGGCAACGACGCTGCGCCAGCCGCCGCGCGATACCAGCGCCGCCAGAAAGCGTTGCTGCGCCGGCTCGCTGTCGACGATCATCACTGTTCGCGTATCGCGCGTGGTTGCCATCGTTTTCGAATCCGCCCTTGTTCGGCGCTGTCGTGCCGATTTCTCCGCTTGAACGCTGTGATGTACGCCACACGGGTAAAGGGGCGATTAAGGCCGTTCGGCTTTTGCGGCTAGGCGCGCGCGGCCAAAGCGCGCTTGAGCATCTGCGGCAGCGTGGCTAAGACCGGCGCGAAGGCCGATTCTGGGCCGGGCGCCTGGCGCCTGTGCGCGGAAAGTGGCGACTGAAGGGGAAAGAGCCATGGCGGAACAGGAAATGAAGGCGGCAACCGAAACCT
Organism: Sphingopyxis sp. 2PD; assembly: GCF_005503695.1. Lineage (GTDB taxonomy): Bacteria > Pseudomonadota > Alphaproteobacteria > Sphingomonadales > Sphingomonadaceae > Sphingopyxis. The sequence continues at coordinate 110,557 of NZ_SCMU01000003.1, read as the reverse complement.
ATTCGGGTTTCCTCAGCCTGCTGAAAGTCGGATCGATCATCACCGCGATCGTGACCGTTTTTGTCGTCCTGATCATTTCCTGATCGGGTTGGCATGCGCATCGCCGTCCTGAAGGAGCTCGCCCCCGGCGAGACCCGCGTCGCCGCGACCCCTGAAACCGTGAAGAAATTCATTGGGTTGGGCGCCGAAGTTGCCGTTGAATCGGGGGCGGGTGAGGCCGCGTCGGTCGCCGACGCCGACTATAGCGCCGCGGGCGCCAGCGTCGCCAGCCGCGCCGACGTGCTGAAGGGTGCGAACATCATCCTGGCGATCCAGGGGCCGGATCCGAAGGGGTTGAGCGGCTTTGCCGACGGCGCCTGGCTGGCCGCGGGACTCAATCCGTTTGGCGAGCGCGCGCGGGTCGACGACTATGCGAAGCTGGGCATCGAAGCGCTGGCGATGGAATTCATGCCGCGCATCACGCGCGCGCAGTCGATGGACATATTGTCGAGCCAGGCCAATCTTGCCGGTTACAAGGCGGTGCTGATGGCAGCGAACGCCTATGGCCGCGCCTTTCCGATGATGATGACCGCCGCGGGCACGGTGAGCGCTGCCAAGGCGTTCGTGATGGGCGTCGGCGTCGCGGGCTTGCAGGCGATCGCTACCGCCCGCCGTCTGGGTGCGCAGGTCAGCGCCACCGACGTGCGCGCCGCGACCAAGGAACAGATCCTCAGCCTCGGCGCCAAGCCGATCTTCGTCGAAAGCGTCGCGGGGATCGAGGGCGAGGGCGCGGGCGGCTATGCCACCGAAATGTCCGACGAATATAAGGCGGCACAGGCGGAACTGGTGTCGTCGCATATCGCCAAGCAGGATATCGTCATCACCACCGCGCTGATCCCGGGGCGCCCCGCGCCGCGGCTGATTTCGGACGCGCAGCTCGCGACGATGCGCACCGGCAGCGTAATCGTCGACATGGCGGCCGAAAGCGGCGGCAATGTCGAAGGGTCGGTGCCCGGCGAAGCCAAGCGCATCCACGGCGTAACCGTGATCGGCGCGAGCAATATCGCCGCACTGATGCCCGCCGACACCAGCGCGCTATTCAGCCGCAACCTGTTCAACTTCCTGTCGGCCTTTTGGGACAAGGAAGCGGGCAAGCCCGTGCTCGACGAAGAGATCGGCAATGCGATCCGCCTGACGCAGGGTGGCAAGGTCGTGAACGAGCGGCTTTTGGCGTAGCACTAGCGCAAAAAAAGCCCGATTTCGGCCTTTTCCTGCAACTTTCGCCGGTTAGGATGCGTTCAGGGTGTGAAACCCTGTCCTTTCAACAACCGGAGATTGATCGATGTTGCGTGCGAAGTTTTTTGCCGTTCCCCTGTTTGCGCTGACTGCGGCGATGCTGGTCGCCCCGGCGCACGCCCGCGCCGCCGACGAGGCGGCAGAGGCGACGACCGCCGAGGCCGAAGCCGCGGCGGGCGCGATGGTCGATAGCTGGAACATCGTCCAGAACGCAACGAAGTCGCCCGAACATACGACGCTGGTCAAGGCGCTCACCGCCGCTGGATTGACCGACACGCTGTCGGGTACCGGCCCGTTCACCGTGTTTGCGCCGACCGATCAGGCCTTTGCCGCGGTGCCGCAGTCGATGACGGCTTATCTGATGGATCCGGGCAACAAGGCGGCGCTGGCCCAAGTGCTGACCTATCATGTCGTGCCGGGCGCGATCAGCTCGACCGATCTTTATGCCAAGATCAAGGCGGGCGGTGGCAAGGCGACGCTGACCACCGTCGAAGGGCAGCCGCTGACCTTCACCGAGGTTTCGGGCAACATCAAGGTCGACGGCACCCAGGGCAGCAGCGGCTATGTGACGCAGGCCGACGTGGCGCAGTCGAACGGGATGATCCACATCCTGAACGGCGTGCTGATCCCTGAAATCAAGCCCGCCGCCGCAGCCGAACCCGCTGCCGTGCCAGCCGATACGGCCCCTGCCGCGGAAGCCACGCCGGCAAGCTGATTGCTGAACCCAGAGGAGAGTTTATGAAACGCGCGACATTGTTGGCGGCGGTTGCCGCCGTCGGACTTGGCCTTGCCGGTTGCGGTGGCAAGAGCGAAACACCGACCGAAACGACCACCGTCGATGCCGGTGAAACGACCCCGGTCGAGACCGCAGGCGCCAACCCGACCGTCGGCGGCGCGGAGATGCTGCCGACCAAAAACATCGTTGAAAACGCATCGGCATCGCCGATTCACAAGACGCTGGTCGCCGCGGTAACGCAGGCTGGTTTGGTCGAGACGCTGTCAGGCGCAGGCCCGTTCACCGTCTTTGCGCCGACCGATGCCGCCTTCTCGCAAGTCGCCCCGGTGACGCGGGACGGCTGGATGCGTCCGGCGCAGAAGGAAGTGCTGGCGGGCGTGCTGAAATATCATGTCGTACCGGGCAAGCTGACTGCGGCCGATCTGGCGGCGCAAATTACCGCCGGTGGCGGAAAGGCGGTCCTCAAGACCGCTGACGGCCAGGATCTGACGGCGACCAAGTCGGGCGACGCCATCATCCTGACCAGCGCCAGCGGGAACAAGGCGGCGGTTACGCAGGCCGACGTCGGCCAGTCGAACGGCGTGATCCATGTTGTCGACGCGGTGCTCGTGCCGAAGATGTAATCAAAGCTGATCCTCCCCCTTCATGGGGGAGGCAGCGAGACTTGGCGGCTTGCCGCCTAGTCGCAGGGGAGGGGGTGCGCTCTCGACCTGAAACGATGGTGCAAGGACGCATCCTCACCCCCATCCAACTCCGCCTAATCGCTTCGCGATAAGGCGCCGTATCCTTCCCCCATCAAGGGGGAAGGTATTTTTTGCGCCCGCGACATTTAATTTCGCAATTGGCCCGCATTTCTCATCATTGAGAGATGCGGGCCTTTTTTTTTTGGCCGCTTTGGAGTCGACACGCTCCGCGGGGCGCGGCAAGAGGTGCGCGAAACGGAATCAGCAGGGGAGCGAGCCCGTGGATTTTATCGCGATTTTTTCGATTTTCATCCTGGCGTGCTTCGTCGGCTATTTCGTCGTGTGGTCGGTGACCCCGGCGCTGCACACGCCGCTGATGAGCGTGACCAACGCGATTTCGTCGGTGATCATCGTCGGGGCGCTGATCGCCAGCGCTGCCGCGGGTTCGGCCTCGTCGAAATGGCTCGGGCTGGCGGCGGTCGTCATGGCGAGCATCAACATTTTCGGCGGCTTTGCCGTCACCGCGCGTATGTTGGCGATGTACAAGAAGAAGGAGCGCTGAGATGGAAATCCAGTCGATCCTTGCGGCCGCGGCGGACGGCCATGGCGCGGTAAACCCCTGGGCCGCCATCGCCTATCTCGTTGCGGGCGTGCTTTTTATCCTCTCGCTGCGCGGGCTGTCGAGCCCGGCGACGGCGCAAAGCGGCAACCGCTTTGGCATGATCGGCATGACCATCGCGGTGGTCACGACGCTGCTGACGCATATGCCGATGAAATTTGGCGACGCGACCAACAGCTATACCGGGGTCGACCCGGTCGGGCTGATCGAGATTCTGGCGGCGATCGGCATCGGCGCCGTCATTGGTATCGTCATGGCACGCCGGATCGCGATGACCGCGATGCCGCAGCTGGTTGCGGCCTTCCACAGTCTCGTCGGCCTCGCCGCGGTCGCGGTGGCAGCGGCGGCCTATCTCAATCCGCAAGCTTTCGGGATCGCCGACGCGGCGGGTCAGATTTTCACCGTCAGCCGCATCGAAATGGGGCTGGGTATCGCGATCGGCGCGATCACCTTTTCGGGATCGGTCATCGCCTTCCTCAAGCTTAACGGCAATATGTCGGGTTCGCCGATCATGCTGCCGGGGCGGCACATCATCAACCTCGGCACGCTGGCCGCGATTATCGGGCTCGTTGCCTATTTCACCTTTGACCAGTCGCCTTGGGTATTCTGGACCGTCACCGGGCTCAGCTTTGCGATCGGCTTCCTCTTGATCATCCCGATTGGCGGCGCCGACATGCCCGTCGTCGTGTCGATGCTCAACAGCTACTCGGGCTGGGCCGCGGCGGCGATGGGCTTCACCCTCGGCAACACCGCGATGATCATCACCGGCGCGCTGGTCGGATCGTCGGGTGCCATCCTGTCGTACATCATGTGCCGCGCGATGAACCGCAGCTTCATCAGCGTGATCGCTGGCGGTTTCGGTGCCGAGGCCTCGGCGAGCGGCGGCGGATCGAAGGAACAGCGGCCTTGGAAACCGGGCAGCGCCGACGACGCGGCTTTCCTGATGAGCCAGGCCGACACCGTCATCATCGTCCCCGGTTACGGCATGGCGGTCGCGCAGGCGCAGCACGCGCTGCGCGAAATGGGCGACCTGCTGAAGAAAGAGGGCGTGACGGTCAAATATGCGATCCATCCGGTCGCGGGGCGCATGCCCGGCCATATGAACGTGCTGCTCGCCGAAGCGAACGTCCCCTATGACGAGGTGTTCGAGCTGGAGGACATCAACGGCGAATTCGCGCAGGCCGATGTCGCCTTCGTCATCGGCGCCAACGACGTCACCAACCCGTCGGCAAAGACCGACAAGACGTCGCCGATCTACGGGATGCCGGTGCTCGACGTCGAAAAGGCCAAGACCGTGCTGTTCGTGAAGCGATCGATGGGCGGGGTCGGTTATGCCGGGGTCGACAATGATGTCTTCTATATGGACCAGACCATGATGCTGCTCGGCGATGCCAAGAAGATGACGGATGACATCGTCAAGGCGCTGAACGGCGGCGGGCATTGAGTTATACGTCGCCCCCGCGAAGGCGGGGGCCGCTATCGGCCTTGCATAAGGTTGCCAGCGGCCCCTGCTTTCGCGGGGGCGACGATTTTAAAGAGGACTGAATATCCAAATGCGTAAAATCGGCCTGATCGGCGGCATGAGTTGGGCATCGACCGAGCTCTATTACCGCCATCTCAACAAGGGAGTGCAAAAGCGCCTCGGTACCGCCTGTTCCGCCCCGATTCTGCTCGAAAGCCTGAATTATTGCGACCTGTCGCGGCTGACGACGCCCGAGCAATGGGCGCATGCGAAAGAGGTGCTCATCGCGTCGGCGCAGCGGCTGGAAACCGCGGGCGCGACCGCGCTGATGATCGCGGCCAATTCGATGCACAAGGTGGCCGATGAGGTTGCCGCGGCAATTTCGATCCCGCTCATCCATATCGTCGACGAAACCGGCGAGAAGATGAAGGCCGACGGGATCAAGGCTGCGGCAGTGATCGGCACGCGCAATGTGATGACCGAAGCCTGGTTCCGCCAGCGCCTTGTCCGCCACGGCCTGACGCTGGCGCCCTATGACGCGAGCCGCGCCGACGAGATCGACCGGATCATTTACGAAGAGCTGATGCAGGGCAAGGCGAACGAAGCTTCGCGGCGCACGATGAAAACCTTCATCACCGACATCGCCAAGCAGGACATCCAGGCGATCGTGCTGGCGTGCACCGAGTTGGTGATGCTGGTCGACCCCGACGCCAATGTGCTGCCGATCTACGACACGACGCGCATTCACGTCGCGGCGGGGGTCGACTGGATACTGGGGGATGAAGGCTAGTTAAGTCCTCCCTGTGGCGAAGCCATGGGGAGGGGGACCGTCCCCGCGAAAGCGGGGAAGGTGGAGGGGCGGCGACGTTGCGCTAAAGCCCCTCCGTCAGCGCTTCGCGCTGCCACCTCCCCATCGCTGCGCGACAGGGAGGATTTGGGTCAGCTCATCTTCGTCCACGTCACCGTGCGGCAAAACAGGCTGACGCAGCCTTTCATCGTCAGCTTGCTGCCCTTCACGCGCAGATGCGCCTTGTAATATCGCCCGTCCTCGGGGCTGTAGCCTTCGCCTTTCCAGCCATCGCCGTGCGGGACCAGATCCCAATAGATTTGCAGCCCGGTGATCTGACGACCGCGCTTGGCCTTGTCGGGATTACGTTCGTCAAGCTGGCCGCCCGCGGGCTGTTTGACGAGGATGCGTTCGATGCGTCCGCACATCTTGTTGCCGCACGCCGCCAGCACGACGACGCCTTTGCCATCGTCGGTTTTCCAGCGTCCCGCGATCGGCGCGGGCGCGGCGGCTATCGAGGGCACGGCAATGAGCGCGACCAGCGCCAATGAAATTCTCTTAAGCAAAGCGACCTCTCCCCGGTTTTTTAGCTACACGCATGTCAGCAACCCGCTTGGCATCCGTCAAGTCTTGCCGCATGTTCTCCCAAAATCAGGGGAGAGAGCGATGCGATTCAACGGCTTTCACGCGGCGGCGCTGGGCGTATTGGCGGTGCTTGGCGCCAGTCCGGCGACCGCCAAGACGATCAGCGTCAGCGCGACAACGCCCGACGCCAATGAAAAGCTGCAAGAGGCGCTGATTCTGGCCGAGCCCGGCGACGTCGTCCAGCTGGGCGCGGGGGTGTGGACGCTGACCGATGGCCTGTCGCTCGACGTCGCGGGGGTCACCGTGCGCGGCGCCGGGGCAGGCGAGGGCGGATCGATCCTCGACTTTACCGGCCAACAGGGCGCGGGCGAGGGGCTGCTCGTCACCAGCGACGATGTGCTGCTGACCAATTTTGCGGTGCTCAACACCAAGGGCGACGGAATCAAATCGAAGGGCGCCGACCGTATCGTCTATCACCAGCTGCGCGTCGAATGGACCGCGGGGCCGAAGGAAACCAACGGCGCCTATGGCATTTACCCCGTCGAAAGCACCGACGTGCTGGTCGACAGCGTCTATGTGCGCGGGGCATCGGACGCGGGCATCTATGTCGGCCAATCGAAAAATATCATCGTCCGTGATTCGATCGCCACCGAGAATGTCGCGGGGATCGAGATCGAGAACAGCTATAACGCCGACGTCCACGACAATATCGCGACCAAGAACACCGGCGGTATCCTGGTGTTCGACCTGCCCAGCCTGCCGATGCAGGGCGGCCATAATGTCCGCGTGTTCGAAAATATCGTCAACGACAACAGCACGCCGAACTTCGCCCCGAAGGGCAATATCGTCGCCAGCGTGCCGACCGGCACCGGGGTGCTGGTGATGGCCAATCGCAATGTCGAAATTTTCGACAATGTGTTCGCCGACAACGGCACCGCCAATGTGATGATCGTCGGCTATCGCTACGAGCATAAGGATCCGAACTACCAGCCGCTGCCGCGCGACATCGTCGTGCGCGGCAATCAGCATGGCAAGGCGGGTTATGCGCCGAAGTTTCCTGGTGGTGACATGATCGCGGCGGCGATGGGCGGCGCGATCCCGCCCGTGCTGTGGGACGGGGCGGGCGATGCGGTCGTGCTAGACAAGGTCGGCGTGCTGTCGCTGAACTTGCCCGACGTGAAGACGCCGCAGAGCGAAGCCAAACCTGCGCCCGCCGACCTGTCGAAGGGGACGCCCCCCGCCGCGCTGCCAGCAATCACCCTGCCGGAAAGCATGGAGGCCAAGGTCAAGTGAAGCGCATATTGGCCGCGCTTGCTGCGACGCTGCTATGTGCAAGCGGCGGCGCGGCCTTTGCGCCACCCGGGGTCGACCAAGCGGTGGTCGAGAGCGATGCGATGCCGCCAAAGCTGTCGGCCTTCGGTTTGTTCCGCGGCAATGATCCAGGGCGGCCGTCGACGGGCATCGCCTACACACTCCGCGCGTCGCTGTTCAGCGATTATACCGAGAAGCACCGCTTCATCGCGATCCCGGCAGGCAAGAAGGCCAAGGTCGGGAGCGATGGAGTCATCGACTTTCCGGTCGGCACGGTGCTCGTCAAAAGCTTCGGCTGGAACGACGTGGGCGGCGGACGCCTAATAGAGACGCGCCTGTTGATCCACCGCGCATCGGGCTGGGTCGCGCTGCCCTATATCTGGGATGCCGACGGCAAGGATGCGACGCTCGCGCTGGGGGGGCGGCGGGTGCCGGTGACGTTCAAATCGCCCGATGGCGAGACGCACAGCATCCGCTATGCGGTGCCGAACAAGAACCAGTGCAAGGAATGCCACAGCCTGAATGGCGAGATCGTGCCGATTGGGCCAAAGGCGCGCAATTTTATCCTCGATCCCGCCGCCGCCGATGCCGTGCGCAGTCGCTATTTCGAAAACCCGGCGGCGCTCAAGCCGACCATGCCGATATGGGACGACCCCGCGACAGGCAGCGTCGCGGACCGTGCGCGCGCCTATCTCGACGTCAATTGCGCGCATTGCCACAACCCGGCGGGCAGCGCATCGAACAGCGGGCTGTTCCTGCGCTGGACCGACGATCCGACCGGCGTGAACTACGGCATCGGCAAGCGCCCGACCGCGGCGGGCCGCGGCAGCGGCGGGATGGACTTCGCGATCGCGCCGGGCGACCCCGCGCATAGTTTCATGATCTATCGCCTCGAAAGCACCGACCCCGGCATCGCGATGCCCGAGGTCGGGCGATCGACCGTGCATAAGGAGGGCGCCGCATTGCTGCGGCAGTGGATTGCGGAAATGCCGAAAGGTGGGCAGAAGGCGCTCTAAAGGTCGCGTCCCATTTCCGTTTGCCCCGAGCTTGTCGAAGGGCCGTTCTTTCTTTGCGGCGTCAAAAGGCAGAACGGTGCTTCGACAAGCTCAGCACGAACGGCGTTGGATCGGCTCAAAATCCAGATGGTGAATTTCGAATGCGCTCCCTCGTCCTCCACGACTATTTTCGCTCCTCGGCCAGCTTTCGCGTTCGCATTGCGCTGAACCTGAAAGGGCTCGACTATGAGCGGGTCGAGGTCAGCCTGATCGCGGGCGAGCAACGCAGCGACGCCTATCTTGAACAGAACGCGCAGGGCTTTGTCCCGATGCTCGTCGTCGATGGCGAGCCGATCATCCAGAGCATGGCGATCATCGACTGGCTCGACCGTGCTTATCCCGAACCACGGCTGATCCCCGACGAAGCGATGCCGCGCGCGGTCGCACTGGCACAGGCACAGGTAATCGCCAGCGACATCCACCCGCTGAACAATCTGCGCGTGCTCAAATATCTGACCAAGGATCTGGGTCTGAACGAGCAGACCAAGGACCGCTGGATCGCACGGTGGATCGCCGACGGGTTCGAGGCGCTCGAGGCGATGGCGGGCGACGCGCGCTATCTCGGCGGCGACACGCCGGGGATCGCCGACTGCTGCCTGGTGCCGCAGATGTACAATGCGCGGCGCTTCGAGGTGCCGCTCGACGCCTATCCGCGGCTCGTCGCGATCGACGCGGCGTGCATGGAATTGGACGCCTTCCAGAAGGCGCATCCCGACGCGGTCAAGCCCGCGTGATCCGGGCGCTGACGGGAGCCGCGCTGCTGGTCATGCCGGCGGCGGCGCTGGCGCAGCAAGTGCCGGCCGATCCGCCCACGGCCGAAGACGACGGCGGTTGTTGCAGCTTGACCTTCCCGCGCCTTTCGACCGAGGAGATCGTCGTGCGCGGCAGCGGCGTGCTCCGCCCCGCGGACAGCGACACGGTCCAGACCTCCAGCCTGATCGCCTATCCCGAACAGGGGCTCGGCGCGCGGATCGAGAACCGCCTCCGCGACGAAGCCGGCATCGTCCAGTTCCGCCGCTCCGACGGGCGCAGCGCGCATCCGACGAGCCAAGGCGTGACGCTCCGCGGACTCGGCGGCAATGCATCGAGCCGTGCGCTGGTGACGCTCGACGGCGTGCCGCAGGCCGATCCCTTCGGCGGGTGGGTCGCGTGGAGCGCCTATGACGCGATCAACCTCGGCGGCATTCTCGTCACGCGCGGCGGCGGCAGCGGGACCGACGGGCCCGGCGCGCTCGCAGGGACGATCGGGCTGCATTCGAGCATGACGCAGGGCGTCGAAGCGAGCGCTGCCCTTGGCAGCCGCGACGGCTGGGACGCGTCGCTTTCGGCAGGAACGAAGCTCGGCAATGGCCAGGTCGCGCTCGACGGCCGCTACAGCCGCGGCGACGGTTTTATTCCGGTGGCGGAGGGCCAGCGCGGTCTCGTCGACCGCGCCGCGCCTTATGAGCAAGGCGGCCTCGGCGTCCGGCTGCGCTTCGACGCGGGCGCCGACAGCCGCATCGAGGCGAGCCTGCGCGGCTTCGCCGACCGCCGCGACCGCGGCACCGATTTCACGACGAGCAAGACCGACGGCGTCGATGCCAGCCTGCGCTTCGTCCACGATCCCTTGGGCGCGACCCAATGGCTTGTGCTCGCCTATGTCCAGGTCCGCGATTTCGAGAGCGGCTTCGCCAGCGTCGCGGCGGGGCGGAACAGCGTCGCCCCCGCGCTCTTCCAGCGCGTCCCCGCCACCGGCCTCGGCGCGCGCTTCGAGCTGCGCCCCGCGATCGGCGATGCGAACCCGCTGCGTGTCGGCGCCGACTGGCGCCGCACGACCGGGCGCACCGAGGAGGATTTTTTCTTCAGCGGGACGACCCCCGGCCGCCACCGCATCGCGGGCGGCAGCAGCGACACCGTCGGCGCTTTCGCCGAATGGACATCGGGCGATGCCGAAGACGGCCTGCTCTGGACGCTGAGCGGGCGGATCGACCATTGGTGGCTGGGCGAAGGATACCGCCTCGAACGCAATATCGGCGGAACGACGATCGCCAACCTGAACTTCAACGCGCGCCAGGGCTGGGAAGGTAGCGGCCGCGCCGGCCTGCGCTGGACCTCGGACGCCTTGTCGCTGCGCGGCGCGGTCTATCGCGGCTGGCGCCTGCCGACGCTGAACGAACTCTATCGCCCATTCCGCGTCGGGGCCGAGGTCACGACCGCGAACGAGATGCTGAAGCCTGAACGGCTGTGGGGCGGCGAGGTTGGCGTCGACTGGAAGCGGGACGACACCCAGCTGTCGGCGACCCTGTTCGTCAATCATCTGACCAATGCCATCGCCAATGTGACCCTGGCGCCCAATCTGAACCAGCGGCAGAATCTCGATGCGATCGACACCAAGGGGATCGAAATTAGCGCCGAACAGCGGATCGACTTTCTGACGCTGCGCGCAAGCTATGCGTTGACCGATGCGACGGTCGATGCAGCGCGCGCCGCCTCAGCGCTCGACGGGCGCCGTCCGGCACAGATCGCCAAACATGGCGGCAGCGTCTCGCTGCGCAGCAACGCCACCGGCCCGCTCGGCGGTTTTGCGACGCTGCGCTATATTGGCAAGCAGAATGAGGATGATCTGGGGCTGCTGGTCCTTGGCGACGCATGGACGTTCGACGCGGGACTGTCGTGGCGGCTGGCGGATGCGATCAGCATCGAGGCGCGCGGCGAGAATCTGTTCGACGAACTCGTGCCCGCCGCGATCTCGTCGGCGGGGATCATCGAGCGCGCGACGCCACGAACCTTGTGGATCGGCGCGCGCGTGAACTTCTAGCGTGCCGCGCAAAAGCCTTCCCCCTTGATGGGGGAAGGATACGCAGCCTTATCGCGCGGCGATTAGGCGGAGTTGGATGGGGGTGAGGGTGCGTCCTTTCGCAACCATATCAGGCCGAGAGCGCACCCCCACCGCTGCGACTAGGCCAGCAAGCTGGCAAGTCTCGCCGCCTCCCCCATAAAGGGGGAGGGGCAATGCGGCGTCATTCTGCGCTTGATGGACGGCTGTGGGTCGATAAGAACGGGGCATGGCCGCCAAGAAACTGAACCTCGACAATTTCCTGCCCTATCGCCTGTCGATCGCGTCGAATGCGCTCTCCGAACGGATCGCCGCCGAATATCAGAACCGCTTCGGGCTGAAGATTCCCGAATGGCGGCTGATGGCGGTGCTCGGCGAGGGAAAGCCCAAGACGCAGCGCGAACTGGTCGAAGCGACGCGGATGGACAAGGTCACGGTCAACCGCGCCGCAAAAGCGCTCGCCGACCGGCAGCTGATCGCGCGGCAGGCGCATGAGGTTGACGGGCGGTCGCATCATCTGGAACTCACCGCGACCGGGTGGTCGCTGTACGACGCGATCGTCCCCGCGGCGCTGGCGAGCGAGGCGCAGCTCGAAGCGCGGATCAGCGCCGCCGAGCGCGAAACAATGATGGCGATCCTCGCCAAGCTGACCGCCGCCGCCGAAGATTATGCCTGATCCCGCCTATCGCGCGCCGCCGCCCGGCGCGCTGCGCGTCGAACCGCTGGGCGAGGTCACCGCAATCTTTGACCGGCGGTCGGTGCAGACGCATCTGGTCGTGTCGCCGATGCCCGAAATATTGGAAGCGATGGGTGCGGGCGATTGCGATGCGGCGACACTTGCGGCGCGCCTCGCCGCACGCTTTGACTTTGATGGCGCTGCGGACGTGGGGGCGATCCTGACCGAACGGCTGGACGAGCTTGCCGCCTTGGGGCTGGTGGAGCGCGCGTGAGGCACAGCACGCGCATTGCGGTCGGCCCCGTGCAGTTCCGGATCGGCAGCGACTGGGCGGCGCCCATTGCCGCGCTCGACCGGCTCTACGCGGGCTATCCGAAAGACGAAGCACGGCCTGCCGACGCCACCGTTCGGCTGTTCGCGGCGCGGCCGTGGCGGCGCTGGCTGCGGCCGTCGGTGCATATCGGCGGCGACTTTGTCGTCCCCGACGCGCTGCCTTTACCGCTGTCGATGGGGCTCCTCGCCGCCGAAATGGGGATGAATTTGCAGATCGCGCTCGGGTGGCGGCGGCACATGCTGCTTCACGCCAGCGCGGTGGCGCACGGTGGCCGCGCGCTGATCATGTCGGGCGAATCGGGATCGGGAAAATCGACGCTCGCGGCGCTGCTGGGTGAGGGCGACTGGCGGTTGATGGGCGACGAATTCACGCTGATCGACCCGGCAGGCGGCGATGCGCTGGCGTTCCCGCGCGCGGTCAGCCTCAAGAATGAAGCGATTGCGGAGGTTGCGGCGCGGGTTGATGCCGCGCGGCTCGGCCCGCTGCTGGCGGGGACGCCGAAGGGCGACATCCGCCACCTGATCCCGCGCGCGGACGCGATCGCGGCGATGCATGAGCCCGCGCGCCCGGCGTTGCTGCTGTTCCCGCGCTTTGGCGGCGAAGCGGCGATCGAGCCGATGGCTGAGGGCGAGGCGTTCGTGCGGCTGACCGAGGCGTCGACCAACTATGTCGCGCTGGGCGAAGCGGGCTTTGCCGCGCTGACGCGGTTGGTGCGCGAGACGCCAGCGTTCGGCATCTCCTATCCCGACAGCGCCGCGGGGATCGCGCTGGTCGAACAATTATGGGCGGATGCGGCCCGATGAGCGCGGTGCGGACCTTTGTCGACCTGCTCGCCGGTCGCCGCGATGCCGCCATGCTGGCGCCGCGCGACTGGGACGGGGTGATCGGCGTCGCGCGCAGCGAGGCGATGCTTGCGACCCTCGCGCACCGGCTGAAAGATTCCGCGCTGCCGCCGACCGTTGCGGCCCTGTTTGCTGATCAACGCGCCGCGGCGGCCGTCGCGCAGCAACAGGCGCTGTGGGAGGCGGAGATGGCGCGCCGGGCGCTGGTCCCGCTGGGGATCGAGTTCGTGCTGCTGAAGGGCGCCGCCTATGCCGCCGCCGATATGGCCTGCGCCGCCGGACGGCAGATCGGCGACCTCGACATTTTGGTGTCGGAGCCCGACATTCGCCGCGCCGAAAATGCGCTGCTCAAGGCTGGGTGGGAGTGGGTCAAGGCCGACCCCTATGACGATTTCTACTACCGCGAGCATATGCACGAGCTGCCGCCGCTGATCCACAAGGCGCGTGATCGGATGATCGATGTCCACCACACGATCCTGCCGCGCACGCACCGGATTACACCCGATGCGCTGGCGCTGATGAGCGACGCGGTGAAGCGCGCCGGTGGCTTTGCGGTGCTGAACCCCGCCGACATGGCGTGCCACTGCGCCGCGCATCTGCTCGCTGACGGCGATTTGCAGGGCGGGCTGCGCAATTTGTGGGATTTCCATCTCATGACGCGTGATTTCGCCGCCGCGGACGCGGGCTTCTGGAACAAGCTTGACGCGCGCGCGGAACTGCACGGGCTGCGCGCCGCGGTGCGGCGGGCGGCGCGGCTGGCGCGCGATTTGTACGGCAGTGTGTTGCCATCGGGCTGGGACGGGCAGGATGGGAGCGACGTCTGGTATCGCCGACGCCTGCTCGCGCGCGACGATTGGGGCCGGGTGACCCGACCGCTGCTGGAGCAAACTTTCTACATCCGCTCGCACTGGCTGCGCATGCCGCCCGCGATGCTCGCGAAGCATCTGTGGACGAAGTGGCGAAAGCGCTAGAGTCTTTCGAGCAGCGGGACCAGTTCGTCAAAATGGTCGATGACATGATCGGCGCCAAGCTCCTGTGCGGGGCGATCGAGAAAGCCGAAACTGACCGCCACACTGGTCACACCGGCGCCGTTGGCTGCCATAACGTCATAAATGCTGTCACCGACAAAGGCCGCGCGCCCGCCGCCGCAATTCTCGATCATCGCAAGGATCGGGGCGGGCGAGGGTTTGGCCTTGTCCGGCCCCAGCGTATCGCCGCCAATGATCGTCGCCATCCGCTCCGCCAGCCCAAGTGCGCCGAGCAGTTTGCGCGCCATATCCTCGCGCTTGTTCGTGACCACGGCGGTGCGGACCCCCAGCACATCGAGCCCGTCGAGCGCCGCAATCACTCCCGGGTAGGGGCGGCTGTGTACCGCGATATGTGCTTCGTAAAAGCGCAGCAGTTCGCGGTAGAGCCGCTCGAAATCGCCGCCCGGAACACCGCCGGTCGCGGCAAAGCCCTGTTCCAGCATATGCCGCGCGCCCAACCCGATCATCGGTCGCACCGCGGCCTCGGCCAAAGGCGCACGCGCGGCGAGGCTCAAGGCATGGTTGACCGCGGCGGTCAGGTCGCCCGCGGTATCGACCAGCGTTCCGTCGAGGTCGAAGCCCACGATCGCGAAAGGAAATCCGTTCATCGGCTGCGCATGGCGTGATGCTCTGGAAACCGCAATGATTTGCTGGCATGGCAGCGCGCATGAGCAATCCGATCGCCGCTATCGTCCTTGCCGCGGGCAAGGGAACCCGCATGAAATCCGACCTGCACAAGGTGCTGCACCCGATCGGGGGGCGGCCCATGCTGCTGCATCTGATGGCGAGCGTCGATGCGCTGAGCCCCGCGAAAAAAGTGGTGGTCGTCGGCGACAAGGCCGATCAGCTCGAAGCTGCGCTCGGCGGCACTGCTGATCTGGCGGTACAGGATCCGCAGCTCGGCACCGGCCATGCGGTGCAGCAGGCCGAAACCGCGCTCGCAGGCTTCGACGGCGATGTCCTGATTCTATATGGCGACGTGCCGTTCGTTCCCGCCGCGACGATGCAGGCGATGATCGACCGGCTCGGTGCCGCCGATGCGCCCGCGGTCGTCGTGCTTGCCTTCGAACCTGCCGATCCGCTCCAATATGGCCGGGTCATTACCGACGGCGATCGCGTCGTCAAAATGGTCGAGCACAAGGATGCGACCGACGCAGAACGCGCCGTCAGGCTCTGCAATTCGGGGTTGATGGCGGCGAAAGCGCGCGACCTGTTCGCGCTGCTCGCGCGCGTGACCGACGACAATGCGGCAAAGGAATTTTATCTTGTCGATATCGTCAATATCGCGAACGCCGACGGGCGCTCGTGCGCGGTGGTCAAAGCCGACGCCGACGATGTCGCGGGGATCAACAGCCGCGCCGAACTCGCCGCGGCAGAGGCGCAGTGGCAGGCGTTCAAGCGCGACGAGGCGATGGCGGGCGGTGCGTCGCTGCGGGCGCCCGACACGGTCTGGTTCTCGTGGGATACCGAGCTTGGCCGCGACGTGACGATCGAGCCCAACGTCTTTTTCGGCCCCGGCGTAAAGGTCGCCGACAATGTCACGATCCGCGCCAACAGCCATGTCGAGGGCGCGACGATCGGCGCCGGCTGCGAGGTTGGCCCCTTCGCGCGGCTGCGTCCAGGAACGGTGCTCGGCGAAAAGGCCAAGATCGGCAATTTCGTCGAAACCAAGAAGGCCGTGCTGGGCAAGGGCGCCAAGGCGAACCACCTGACCTATCTGGGCGATGTGACCGTCGGCGCGGGCGCCAATATCGGCGCCGGGACGATCACCTGCAATTATGACGGCTATTTCAAATATCAGACCGTCATCGGCGAAAATGCGTTTATCGGGTCGAACAGCGCGCTGATCGCCCCCGTCACCATCGGCCGCGACGCGATCGTCGCCGCGGGCAGCGCGGTATCGCGCGACGTCGCCCCTGGTGACCTGCGCATGGTCCGCGCCGAACAGCTGATCAAGCCAGGCTGGGCCGACCGCTTCCACGATACGATGCGCAAGAAAAAGGCGGCGGAGAAGAAATAGACCAATGCCCGCGCCGACGCTGACAACCGCGCGCCTGGTGCTGCGCCAACTGCGCGCGGACGATGCCGCCGCGCTGTTCCCGGTGTTGTCCGATCCCGAGGTGATGACCTGGTGGTCCAGCGGACCGCACCAGTCGCTCGCCGAGACCGCCGATTATGTCAAAGGCAATGCGGCCGAGGATGAGGGCTACCTCTGCTGGGCGATCACCGACGCGGGCGACGACACTGCGCTCGGCTGGGTAATCCTCATCGACGGCAAGCCCGACGTCAAGGAGATCGGCTATATCCTGCGCCGCGACCAATGGGGCAGCGGCCTAGCGCGCGAAGCCGTCGCGCGGGTGATCGATTACGGGTTCGGCGACCTCAGATTGCGGCGCATCTTTGCCGATACCGATCCGGAAAACGGCGGATCGATCGCGCTGCTCGAACGGCTGGGTTTTCAGTATGAAGGGCGGCTGCGCGGCGAATGGGAAACGCATATCGGGGTGCGCGATTCGCTGATCTATGGTCTGCTGCGCGACGAATGGACAATGGAGACGATGCCGTGAGCGACCGTTACACCGACAAGCCCTTCCTGCGCTTTGTCGACGCGTGGGTGCTAAAGGCGATCGGCCATCTCGACGCGGCCACCGAAACCTATTGCAAGGCGATGGTGCCGCAGCTCGAGCAAAGCTTCGGCATCACCGGCAGCTGGGAGCAGATTGTCGAGCAGCAGATGAAGTTCGGTCCCGAATTGCCCGGGCAGATCCGGAAGATCTGGACCGACGGTCAGGCGCGGTTCCAAGCAGGCAACGGATTGGCGCCCGATCCGGCGCAGTTCGCCATGATTTTTGTCGATCGCAACTTCAACCGCGCTTGACATGATATCATGATATGATATCAGTATATCAATGACTCGAATCCTCGCCGACCTGCCCGATGAAGACATTCAGTGGCTCGACCAGCTTGCTGCCGAGCAGGGAAAGTCGCGCGCGTCGGTGCTTCGCGATGCCGTTACGGATTATCGGGCGCAGTCACAGGCGTCGCAGCGCAAGGAGTGGCTCGATATCGGCTTTGGCGCGTGGAAGGACCGGGTTGATATCGGCGATTCGGTCGAGTGGCAGCGGCGCGAACGCGCCGCCTCGACGCGCCCGTGGGATGATGACTACGAAGACGTCAAAGCCGAGTTTCCGGACCTGTTCGATGCGGAGGACGATCGCCAGCGGCAGATCCATCTCGACATGCTGGCAGGAAAATACCCCAAGCCCAAAAAGCCCGCTTCTCGGTGAGCGGCTTCAGCTTCGATTCAAATATCATCATCGATGCGCTCGCCGGCTTTGGTCCGGCGCGCGCAGAGATCGATCGCGCCACCGACTTCGGTTCGCGCGCGTGGATTAGCCGCGTGGTGTGGATCGAAGTGATGTCGAAGGGTGAGGGCGACGGCCTGCGTCGCGCCGAAACGCTTCTGTCCGGGTTCAGCGTGGATGAAGTCGATGCCGAAATTGGTCGGCGCGCTGCTGCTTTGCGGCGCGAACGCGTTCGGCTGAAAGCGACGGATGCCATCATCCTCGCAACCGCGCTTACCCGCGGGCGTGTTCTCATCACCCGCAATACAAAGGATTTCCCGGCCAACATGCCGGGCATCCGTGTCCCCTATACGTTCTAAGACGAAAGCCAGACCCACATGTGCGGAATTATCGGAATCATCGGCAAGGATCAGGTCGCCGATCGGCTCGTCGACGGGCTTAAGCGGATGGAGTATCGCGGTTATGACTCGGCGGGCGTCTGCACCGTCGAGGGCGGCCAGCTGATCCGCCGCCGCGCCGAGGGCAAGCTTGGCAATCTGGTGAAGGAGTTGGCGGGCAATCCCGCACCCGGCACCGTCGGCATCGCGCACACGCGCTGGGCGACGCACGGCGCGCCGACCACCAGCAACGCGCACCCCCACGCGACGGGCGAGGTCGCGCTGGTCCACAACGGCATCATCGAGAATTTCAAGCCGCTGCGCGAGGCTTTGCAGGCGCGCGGGCGAAGCTTCGAGAGTGAAACCGACACCGAAGTCGTCGCCCACCTCGTCAGTGAACAGGTTGAAGCGGGCAAGTCGCCGCAGCAAGCCGTGCAGGCGGTGCTGCCGCAGCTGCGCGGCGCCTTCGCACTCGCCATCGCCTTTCGCCAGCATCCCGACCTGCTCATCGGCGCGCGGCTCGGCTCGCCACTCGTCGTCGGCTATGGCGAGGGCGAGACTTTCCTCGGCTCCGACGCGCTCGCGCTCGCCCCGCTGACGCAGAGGATCGCTTATCTCGACGAAGGCGACTGGGTCGTCATCACCCGCGATGGCGCGCAGATCTACGACGCCGAAAACAACCCGGTGACGCGCGAAATCACCACCAGCGGCGTCACCGCGGCCGCGGTCGAAAAGGGCAATTACCGCCACTTCATGCAGAAGGAGATTTTCGAGCAGCCGACGGTGGTCGCGCAGACGCTTTCCTCCTACATCCGCCCGCTCGAACAGACCGTCGCGCTGCCGCAGATGGATTTCGACCTCTCCGCGATCGACCGCATCACCATCGTTGCCTGCGGCACCAGCTTTTACGCTGGGATGGTCGCCAAATATTGGTTTGAAACCTTCGCGCGCGTCCCCGTCGACATCGACGTCGCGAGCGAGTTTCGCTACCGCGACCCGGTTCTGCAACCCGGCGGGCTGGCGCTGTTCATTTCGCAGTCGGGCGAGACCGCCGACACGCTCGCGGCGCTGCGCCATTGCAAGGCGAACGGCCAGACAATCGCGGTCGTCGTCAACGTCCCGACCAGCAGCATGGCGCGCGAGGCCGACTTGCTGCTCCCGACCCACGCGGGTCCCGAAATTGGCGTCGCCTCGACCAAGGCCTTCACCTGCCAGCTCGCGGTCCTCGCCGCGCTCGCCGCGCATCTCGCGCTCAAAAAGGGCAAGCTCAGCGCCGATGAAGAGCATGAGATCGTCAAACATCTGATCGAGGCGCCCGCCGCGCTCAATGCCGCACTCGCGCACGACGAAGAAATCTCGAAAATGGCGCATCTCGTCGCCCCCGCGCGCGACGTGCTCTACCTCGGCCGCGGCCCCGACTATCCGCTCGCGCTCGAAGGCGCGCTGAAGCTCAAGGAAATCTCCTACATCCACGCCGAAGGCTATGCGTCGGGCGAAATGAAGCACGGCCCGATCGCGCTGATCGACGAAGCGGTGCCGGTCATCGTCCTAGCGCCCAGCGGGCCGCTGTTCGAAAAGACCGTCAGCAACATGCAGGAAGTCATGGCGCGCGGCGGCAAGGTCGTGCTGATCAGCGACGCCGAAGGTCTCGCCGAAGCTGGCGACGGCTGCATGGCGACGATCGAAATGCCCAAGGTGCATCCGTTGATTGCGCCTTTGGTCTATGCGGTGCCGGTGCAGCTACTGGCGTACCATGTCGCGGTCGCCAAGGGCACCGACGTCGACCAGCCGCGCAATCTGGCGAAGTCGGTGACGGTGGAGTGAGCTGGAATACCACCTGCCACTGCGGCGCCGTCTCGGTGCGCCTCGCCAAGGCGCCCGAGGAAATCGCCGAGTGCAATTGCTCGCTGTGCTTTTCGCACGGCATCCTGTGGGCCTATTATTCGCCGCGCGATGTGGTGATTGAGGGCGCGACACGGACCTATAATCGCGCTGATCGCGCTAACCCCAATTCGGACCTGCATTTTTGCGCGACCTGCGGCTGCGTGACGCATTGGTCGGCGACCGCGGGGCTGATCGAACGCATGGGCGGCACGGTCGATATGATGGGCGTCAACATGCGGCTGTTCGATCCGGCGCAGCTCAGCGGGTTGAAGCTCAGCTTCCCCGACGGGCGCGGCTGGTCGGGCGAAGGGGCATGGGGCTTTGTTCGCGACGCGGGCGTCATGCCCTGATCGAGGGATCAGGTGGTCGCATTGGCCTGCGCGAGAATCGAGGCTGCGATTTCGTCGATGGTCCCCGCGACCAGCAGCGGCGCGCCGCCGACCATGCCGATCTGGGTCTGGCCATTTTCATAGTCGCGGAGCCAAGCGACATTTTCGGCGACGAGCAGATAATTGCCGCCGCGCGAGTTTAGGGTAATGAACTTCATCTCTGTGTCTCCTGACCCGACGGCGTCTAAGCCTCAAATGTGAAGATTGTCGCTTCCCCATGAATGTTGCCGCCATCATTTTCGATTTCGACGGTGTGATCGCCGACAGCGAGGTGCGCGCGAATATGTCGCTGTCCGAAAGCCTGACCGCGATCGGGATGCCCGCGACCTATGATGAGTGCCTCCGCGACTATTATGGCCATAACTGGCAGGAGACGCAGCGGCGGATCGAGGCGCGCTTTGGCCGTCCGCTTCCCGCCGATTTCCGCGAGACGCACCGGACCCGCGCCCGCGCGCGCTTCATGGAAGGTTTCGAAGCGGTTCCGGGCGCCGCCGAGTTTCTTGGCCGACTGGGGCCGCTGCCCCGCGCGATCGCCTCGTCGAGCCGCGCCGAATATATCGGCTGGGCGCTCGGTCTGTTCGGGCTCGATCATCATTTCGGCGGGCATGTCTACAGCGCCGACGGCTGGGATCGCGGCAAACCGCATCCCGACATCTATCTTGCCGCTGCCACAGGGCTGGGCGTCGATCCGGCGCGGTGTCTGGCGGTCGAGGATTCGCCGACCGGCGCACAGGCGGCGCTTGCGGCGGGAATGACCGTCGTCGGTTTCTGCGGCGCGGGGCATATCGTCGACCGCGCCGCGCATGGCGATATGCTGCGCGAGGTTGGCGTGCATCATGTGGCGCTGAGCTTCGACGAGATCGATTTCCTCCCTGTCGCATAGCGCCAGCAAAAAGCGCTGTCCTACAATTGCGCGCTGGATTAGCTTTGCCTTTGGCTCGATCCCGAAAGCGGGACGAAATATGCAATCGCGAGTAAAGTTGCGCAGTTTTCCGCGACTTCTCCGCAAGCCCCCAAGGAGAGACAGCATGTGTACCGACAAGACCGAAGCCGATCTCGATCGTGCCGGAATGCCCGTCGGGCGCCGCAGCTTTGCCGCGCTGGCGGGCGTCGGCGCGCTGATCGCGGCGCTGCCCGCGCGCGCGATCGCGGGGAAGCCGGTGAAAGGGCGCGATGTCACGATCAAGACCGCCGACGGCGTGTGCGACGCCTATTTCGTCGCGCCCGCGCAGGGCAGGCACCCGGCGGTGCTGGTGTGGCCCGACATCCGCGGGCTGCGTCCCGCCTTTCGCCAGATGGCCGACCGGCTGGCGGGCGAGGGCTATGCGGTGCTGACGATCAATCCCTTTTACCGCTGGCAGAAATCGCCGGTCGTCGATGCGGCGAATGATTGGGGCAACCCTGAAGTGCGCGAAAAGCTGATGGGCTATCGCAAACAGTTGACCCGCGCGACCGGCGAGACCGACGCGGCGGCGCTGCTGGCCTTCCTCGATGCCCAGAAGGAGGTCGATACCAGGCGGCGGATCGGCACCACCGGCTATTGCATGGGCGGGGAGATGACGATCTACACCGCCGCGCTGCGTCCCGATCGCGTCGGTGCCGCGGCGAGCTTCCACGGCGGCGGGGTCGGCACCGACAAGCCCGACAGCCCGCATCTGCTGATTCTCGGGACCAGTGCCGGCTACCTGTTCGCGATCGCCGACAATGACGACAAGGAAACCCCGAACGAGAAAGTGCTGCTGAAGGCGGTGCTCGAACCGCGCAAGCAATGGCACGAGGTCGAGGTGTATGAAGGCGCGATGCACGGCTGGTGCCCGCCCGATGGCCGCGCCTACAACGAGGCCGCAGCCGAAAAAGCGTGGGCGCGTATGCTGGAATTGTTCAAAGCAGAGCTGGCTTAGCGCGTTTGGTCCCCCGGCCTGCGCCGGGATGACGAAACCCTGTCAGTGCGCGTGGGCGCCGCCGCTCGCCGCATAGCTTGCATAGACGCGCTGTCCGGCGGGGCCGAAGGTCATCACCTTATAGGCTTCGCGCACATTGCCATGTTCCATGCCCGGCGAACCGGTCGGCATTCCGGCGACGGCAAGGCCTTTGACGCCCCTGGGCTTTTCGCGGAGCAGGCGGGCGATGTCCTTCGCGGGGACATGGCCTTCGATCACATAGCCGCCGACCAAGACGGTGTGGCAGCTGCGCAGCGCCTGCGGCACGCCCTGCTTGTCCTTGATCGCGTCCATGTCCTTCGAGTTGACGACCACCGCCTTCTGTCCGAACGACGCCTTCACCTGTTCGAGCCATTTGAGGCAGCAGCCGCACCCGGCGTCGCGGAACATCACCGGGTTGGCGGCATGCGCGGTGCCAACCGCAGCGGCAAATGCGGCGAGGGCGAAGAGCGGGCGGCGGGCGGGGAGCATCGGCGGATCCTTTTTCAACGGTTGGCGAGATTAGCAGTCGCGGCGCGGCGCACAAGCCGCTCAGCCCATCGGATAGAGGATGTCCTTGCTCACCTGATGCAGCGCGGTCATCACATCGTCGCCGAGCACAAGGTCGATCGCGTCGAGGATCGGCTGGACCTGCTCATAGGTGCTGACCCCGACGATCGTCGAGGCGACGAAATCATGCTGTTTCGACCATGCGGTCGCCATCGTCACCGGATGCAGCCCCGCTTCGGCCGCGATCGCCAGATAACGCTCGGTCGCCGCGAGGCTCTTTTCGTTGACGAAGCGCTTGCCCATCGCCGCCTGCCGCCCCTCCATCGCGAGGTAGCGCGAGAAGCGCGCACCCTCGGGCGTCGCTCCGCCCTGATATTTGCCCGAAAGTACCCCGCCGGCGAGCGGCGAATAGGGGATCAGGCTGACGCCTTCCTGCCGGCAAACCTGTTTCAGCTCGTCTTCGAAGCGCCGGTTGTTGAGGCTGAAATTATTCTGGATCGTCTGATAGCGCGCGGCGCCGAGCCGTTCCGATGCGGCAAGCGATTTCATCAGCCCCCAGCTCGTCTCGTTCGAGCAGCCGAGGATGCGGACCTTGCCGACGCGGACGAGTTCGTCGAGCGCGTCCATGATTTCGTCATAGGGCGCGTTATGGTCGGGCCAGTGCGTCTGGTAAAGGTCGACATAGTCGGTCTGGAGCCGCGTCAGGCTGTCGTCGATAGCCTGCATAATGTTCTTGCGGTCGAGCGCGGTCATGCCGCTGCGGCACGGCGACTTGAACCAGACATGGCTGGGCCCCGACACCTTGGTCGCCATGATGATCGCATCGCGCGGCTTGGTCTTCATCCAGCGCCCGACGATCTCCTCGGTGCGGCCGACCCATTTGACATCAGGCGGCACCGGATAGCCTTCAGCGGTGTCGAAGAAGTTGATCCCCGCATCGAAGCAGCGATCGAGCACCCGGAAAGCCGTCGCCTCGTCGGTCTGGCTACCGAAGGTCATCGTCCCCATGCAGATGTCGGAGACGTGGATGGCGCTTTTTCCAAGGCGGCGGCTTTGCATGGCTCTTTCTCCGGTCAGGGGAGGGGAGTGCGATGCATAGGTTGCGGATCGCAACCTGGCAATTGCATCAAATGAGCAGCGCGAGCGATCCGACGAGCAACGCCGCCATCGTCCAGTTGAAGGCCTTCAATCGCGCTGGGCTCGACAGCCAGCCGCGCAGCGATACGCCCATCACCGCCCACAGGCTGGTCGACGGCAGGTTGATGAGGCCAAAGATCACGGCGACGAGCAGGACCGCGACGAAATTGCGATCGGGCGCGTAGAGCGCGATCGCGGTGAGCGCCATCGACCATGCCTTGGGGTTCACCCACTGGAACAGCATCGCCTGCACGAACGTCATGGGTTTGCCGCGTGCAGTCCCGCCGGTGTCGGGCGCGGCGGCGTTGGCGATCTTCCACGCGAGCCACAAGAGATAGGCAACGCTCACCACTTTGAGCACGATATTGAGCACCGGGAACAGGTCGAACAGCCCCATCAAGCCGACGCCGACGAGGATGATCATTACCGTGAAGCCGATTCCGACCCCCAGCGCGTGCGGTATCGTGCGGCGCAGGCCGAAATTGGCGCCCGACGCCATCAGCATCATATTGTTCGGCCCCGGCGTGATCGACGAGACGAGAGCGAAGGCGGAGAGCGCCGCGAGGGTGGTCTGGTTCATCCGCGCAATATATTCTGCAATTCGGCGCTTCGGGTTGCAAACTTTGGCGGCTTTGCGATAGAAATCACAATCTATGACCAAGATTGATGATATTGGCCGCAAGATATTGCACGAACTGTCGCGCGACGGGCGAATCTCGAACCTCGACCTCGCGGATCGCGTCGGACTGTCACCCTCGGCCTGCCTGCGACGAGTGCAGGAACTGGAACGCAGCGGGTTGATCACCGGCTATCGCGCCACGATCGACCCGGCGAAGCTGGGGCTGAACTTCCTCGCCTATGTCACCGTCGGGCTTTCGACCCACACCAAAAAGGCGCAGTCCGACTTTGAATCGGCGATGTCGCTCGCGCCCGAGGTGCGCGAGTGCCACAATGTCACCGGCGCGATCGAATATCTGTTGCGGATCGAGACCGCCGATCTGGCGTCGTACAAGCATTTTCATACCGAAGTGCTGGGGGTGCTGCCGCAGGTGCATTCGATCAGCACCTATGTCGTGATGGACTCCACCAAGGACGAGCGGGCGTAGCATACCGTCGCCCCCGCGAAGGGTGCCGGGAGTCACGTGCCTTCCGACACGGCCGCAGGCGGTTTACTCGGACACGTCAGGAAAGACCGCCAGCGGCCCCCGCCTGCGCAGGGGCGACGATGATGCCTTGAACCCGGCCCCCCAGCACCGCATATCGGTTTCATGACGAAACTTTCCTTCCTCGATCTCGTGCCCGTCACCGACACCGGCACGATCGCTCAATCGCTCGCCAACGCCGCCGATCTCGCCCGCCACGCCGAAGCGCTCGGCTATGAACGCTATTGGGTCGCCGAACATCATGGCATGGCGGGCATTGCGAGCGCCGCGACCTCGGTCGTGCTGGCGCATATCGGGCAGGCGACGTCGACGATCCGCATCGGGGCGGGCGGGATCATGCTGCCCAACCACGCGCCGATGGTGATCGCCGAGCAGTTCGGCACGCTCGAGGCGCTGTTCCCCGGCCGCGTGGACCTGGGGCTTGGCCGCGCGCCGGGTTCGGACGGCATTGTCGCGCGCGCGCTGCGCCGCAACCTGGCGAGCGACGAGCGGCAATTTCCGCAGGATGTCGTCGAGTTGCAGGCGTTCCTCGCGGGCGACGACCGGCTCGGCATCCGTGCGGTGCCGGGCGAGGGGACGAATGTGCCGCTCTGGATCCTGGGGTCGAGCCTGTTCGGCGCGCAGCTCGCCGCGATGCTCGGCCTGCCCTACGCTTTTGCCAGCCATTTCGCGCCCGACGCGCTCGACGAGGCACTTGACATCTATCGCCGCCAGTTCAAGCCGTCGGCGCAGCTTGCCGAACCTTACGCCGCCGCGGCCTTCAACGCCTTTGCCGCCGACACGCGCGAGGAGGCCGAACTGCTCGCCTCGTCGCAGCAGCAGGCGTTCGTTGCGCTGCGCACCGGCAACCCGGGCAAGATGAAGCCCCCGCTGGCGGGCTATAAGGACAGCCTGCCGCCCAATGCCCGCGCGATCCTCGATCATGTGCTGCAATGTTCGGCGGTCGGGACCGTCGATGACGTCGCCGCCGGACTGAAGGCGTTCAAGACGCGCACCGGCGTTGACGAGATTATCGTCGCCTCGTCGATGTACGACCATGACGCGCGCAAGCATTCGGTCGCGCTCGCGATGGAGGCGGCGAAGGTGCTCTAGGGGCCGGTATCGCCCGGCTCGGGCCGGAAGCTCAGGCTGGCAAGGCGCCAGGCGAGATCGTCGCCCATCAGCTCGGCCGCGGTCGGAATGGCGTCCGGCGGCAGGCAATCGACCTCGACAGCTATATAACGCCCTGTTTCGCGCAGTCTGACGTCGATCTTGCCAAAGCGCGCTTTCAGAGCGGCGACCAGTTGCTTGGCATCGTTGGACAGTTCGTTGGAGTCGAGCGCGCGCGGCGTGCCGTCGAGCAGTTCGGCAACCGCCTGTTTAAGCGCGCCGACCGCATCCTTGATGATCGATAGCGAAATGAACAGCGCGGCCGTCGCGTCGGCCCACCACCAGCCGAGTCCGATCCCGACGATCCCCGCGATTCCCGCAAGCCCCGTCTGCCAGTCGGCCTTTTGCATCAGGGCATCGGTATGCAGCACCTTGTCCTTGATGCGCTCGGCGATGGGCTGCTTCATCCGCCCGAGGATGATCGGCGGGATGACCGAATAGGCAAGCGCGGCAAGCATCAGCCAGCCAAGCCAGATCGTGTGACCGAACAGCGTGATCCCGCCGACGGTCGGATGTTCCTGCCGGATCAGCGTCGACACGCTCTCATAGGCAAGAAAGCCGCCGACCGAAAGCAACGCGGTCGCGGCGACGAGAAAGGCGAGGCTGTTTGCGCGGCGGTAGCCGAAAGGGAAGCGGGCGGTCGGACGGCGCCGTTCCCAGCGAACCGAGAGCAGAAAGACGACCGCCGGGACGAGGCTCAGCACATCCTCGATCACCGCCGCCTTCATCGCCTGGCTCGCCCCCATCACGAGCCACATGACAAGGACAACACTCGCCATCCAGCCGAGCGTCCAATATTCGAGCCGCTCGCCGCGGCGGACGTCGGCGGCGATCGCGCGCGGGATGCCGCTATGCAGGCTCATTCGGCCATCGCCGCAACGGCGCGATCGGTCGCGAGGATCAGGGCGTTCTCGCCATTCCGCCGCGCGATGCGCAGGACAGGTCGCTTGCTGTCTTCCGGCTCGGGGCGTCCGACCGCCTTCGACAGCGAAATATCGGCCATCCACGGCGAGGCTTTGGCGAAATGGCCGACGAGGGCATCGACCTTGCCGTCCTCCAGCCAGTGCGGCGCATGTTCGCCATGGACCCGCACGATCGTCAGTCGCGCGCCATACTGCCGGGCATAATCGCGAAGCAGCGACAGCGCGGCGGCGGCATCAGGCGTACCGGGGGCGATGGCCACGCGCATCCTGCCGTCGCGGACGATCCTCTCGCTGGTTCCCGACGCGTCGCGCGGCAGCGCGTCGCATCCGGCAAGCATGAGCAGGAGCAGCAGCGGGGCGAGAGCGCGGACCATCACGCAAGCGAACGCGGCAGCTTGGTCATAGTTGCAACATAGCGCCCCGTGTTGACGCGCCTCGGGCGGCGGCAGTATAGGGGCGGCCCGACCAAGGGCGGCCCGAACGGGGTCGCCTTTTTACTTTTGACTGAAAGGTGCCTGCCATGACGATCACGCCGCTGATGCCCGTATACCCCCGGTGCGGTGTGCGTCCGGTTCGCGGCGAGGGCGCGTATCTGATCGGCGAGCGCGGCGAGCGCTATCTCGATTTCGCGAGCGGCATTGCGGTGAACCTGCTCGGTCATGGCCATCCCCATCTGACCAAGGCGATCCAGGATCAGGCCGCGACGCTGATGCATGTGTCGAACCTGTACGGCAGCCCGCAGGGCGAGGCCTATGCCGCGCGCCTTGTCGAAAACACCTTCGCCGACACGGTGTTCCTGACCAATTCGGGCGCCGAAGCGGTCGAATGTTCGATCAAGACCGCGCGCGCCTATCATTCGAGCGCGGGCAATGCGGAAAAGCACACGCTGATCACCTTCAACAACGCCTTCCACGGCCGCACGCTCGGCACGATCTCGGCGACCAATCAGGAAAAGCTGCGCAAGGGTTTCGACCCGCTGCTGCCGGGCTTCGCCTATGCGCCGTTCGACGACATCAACGCCGCGCTCGATCTGGTCGACGACAACACCGCGGGCTTCCTTGTCGAGCCGATCCAGGGCGAGGGCGGTATCCGCCCCGCATCGCAACCGTTCCTGCAGGCGCTGCGCGACATCTGCGACAAGCGCGACCTGATGCTGGTGTTCGACGAAGTGCAGTGCGGCGTCGCGCGCACCGGTCATCTCTATGCCTATGAGCACTTCGGCGTGGTCCCCGACATCATGGCGAGCGCCAAGGGCATTGGCGGCGGCTTCCCGATGGGCGCGTGCCTCGCGACCGAAAAGGCTGCGCGCGGCATGGTCATTGGCACGCATGGTTCGACCTATGGCGGCAACCCGCTCGCCTGCGCGGCGGGGCAGGCGGTGCTCGACGTGGTGCTCGAAGAGGGCTTCCTCGAGCAGGTCAAGGCTACCGGCGAGCGGCTGCGCGGTGCGCTCGAACAGCTCATTCCCAACCATGACCAGCTTTTTGAAAGCGTGCGCGGCGTCGGGTTGATGCTCGGGCTCAAGCTCCGGTCGGACAGCCGTGCGTTCGTCGCGCACCTGCGCGACAATCACGGATTGCTGACCGTCGCGGCGGGCGAAAATGTCGTTCGCGTGCTGCCGCCGCTCAACATCGACGACAATCACATCGCCGAATTCATCGAGAAGCTTTCGGCAGGCGCGGCGAGCTATACGCCGCCCGAAGCCTAATGCGGAACTTTCTCAACCTGTCCGACGCGGGCGGGGATGCGGTCGCGGCGATGCTGTCCGACGCGATCGACCGCAAGGCGGCGCGTGCGGGCTGGCCGAAGGCAAAGCCCGATAGCGACAAGCCGCTCGCCGACCATGTGCTGGCGATGGTGTTCGAGAAGAACTCGACGCGCACGCGCTGTTCGTTCGACATCGCGATCCGCCAGCTCGGTGGCGTGCCGATGATCCTTGATGCCGGGACCAGCCAGCTCGGCCGCGGCGAGACGATCGCCGACACGGCGCGGGTGCTGTCGCGCTACGCCGATGCGATCATGATCCGCACCGACGATCATGCCAAGATCGAGGAGCTCGCCGAATATGCGAGCGTCCCCGTGATCAACGGCCTGACCGACCTATCGCATCCGTGCCAGATCGTCGCCGACCTGCTGACGATCGTCGAGCAGGGCAAGGCACTGCCGGGGCTGGAGCTCGCGTGGCTCGGCGACGGCAATAATGTGCTGTCCTCGCTGATCGAGGCGGCGGGCCTGTTCGGCTTCCACGTTCGCGCGGGGGTTCCGCAGGGCTATGAACCCGATCCAGCTTTTGTCGAAGCCGCGCGCGCCAGCGGCTCGCGGATCGACATCGTGCGCGATGCGCGCGAGGCCGTGGCGGGTGCCGATCTGGTCGTGACCGACACATGGGTGTCGATGGGGCAGGATCATGCGCACAACAAGGTCGCCGCGATGGCGCCGTTCCAGGTCGACGAACGGCTGATGGCGGGCGCCAAGGGCGACGCGATCTTCCTGCACTGCCTGCCCGCCCACCGCGGCGACGAGGTTGTCGATGCGGTGATCGATGGTCCGCAATCGCGCGTCTGGGACGAGGCCGGAAATCGTGTCCACGCGCAAAAGTCGATCCTGCTGTGGGCGCTGGGCAAGCTGTGAGTTTGGAATTGTGAGCGAGACCATCGAAACCTGGTTTGACCAGCCGCTGCTGTTCACCATCGCTGCGCGCCATGTGCGCGGGCGTCTCGTTCGGCTTGGGCCGACGCTGCGGACGATCATCGCGGCGCATAATTACCCGCCGGTTGCAGAAAAATTGCTCGCCGAAGCGCTCGTACTGACCGTGCTGCTCGGTTCGACGCTGAAGGACGAGAATGGCCAGATGACGTTGCAGGCGCAGACCGGCGGCGGACCGGTCGAGCTGCTCGTGTGCGACTATCGCGCCGGCGAGCTGCGCGGTTATCTGAAGTTTGACGCCGAGCGGCTCGCCGAGGTCGGCCCCGAACCGACGCTGTTCGCGCTGTTCGGTGAGGGCTTCCTCGCGATCACCTTCGATCAGGCGACGACCGCCGAGCGTTATCAGGGCATTGTCCCGCTCGAAGGCGCCTCGATCGGCGAGGCGGCGGAGCATTATTTCGAGCAGTCGGAGCAGATTTCGAGCCTGATCCGCCTCGCCGCGCGCCACGACGCCGAGGCGGGATGTCTCGCCGGCGGCCTGCTGCTCCAGCATCTGCCCGAGGGAGAGGTCGGTCGCGACCGGCTCCATGTCCGCCACGACAATCCCGAATGGGAGCATGCGCGCACCATCGCCGCGACGCTCAAGGACGATGAACTGACCGATCCGGCGACGTCGCTCGAAACGCTGGCGTGGCGCTTGTTCCATGAGGATGAGGTGCGGGTCGAGCCCGGCGTCGCCGTATCTCGCGGCTGCCGGTGCAGCACTGGCTATTTCGCGGGCGTCCTGGCGCAGTTTCCTGAAGCCGAGCGCCGGGACATGGCCGACGAGAGCGACAACATCGTCGTCGATTGCGCCTTTTGTTCGCGCATTTTCCCGATCCCGCTAGCGGACATCGCTGCCCCAAACTGACGACGAAACGTCCTAATCCATCGGCAAACGGTTGAAAATCCGGGTCGGCATTGTTATCTCGGTCGAAACGGGGTCGCATTTCTGCCCGGATCCGGGCGTCCGATGGATAGGTGACAATGGCGATCTTCTCTCCCATTTTGCGATATTCCTTTGCCGTCGCCGCGCTGGCGGGAGCAACCGCGGTTCCCGCCCAGGCGCCGTCGCTCGCGATGCTCGACGGGCTTGAAAAAGGCAGCTGGCAGCTGCGCGAGCGCGGCAGCGATGCGGTGCTGCAAACAATTTGCGTCGGCGACGCGCGGCGGATGATCCAGATCCAGCACCCGCGGGCAAATTGTTCGCGCTACATCATCGAGGATACGCCCAAGTCGGTGACGGTGCACTACACCTGCCCCGGGGCAGGCCATGGCCGCACCAGCATCCGCAACGAAACGAACCGGCTGGTCCAGATCGACACGCAGGGCATCGCCGACGGCAAGCCCTTTTCACATGCGATCGAAGCGCGTCGGGCGGGGCCGTGCTGAACCGGCGGGCGGTGCTAACCGGTTGTTAACCATCCGGCGTTAATCGGGACATGCGGCACACCGATGTGTGTCCTTCTCCCTAACGGCTTTCATGCCGCACTGGGCCGTGTGACGATCGTCGCGCGGCCCGTTTCTTTGGAAGCGCCGCGGCAAGCGGCCCCTTGCGCCGTTATCGGTGCAGGCGTATCGGGCGCCGATGCACGATGTCGCTGGAAAAACCCTGATCGTCCTGTTGTCGGGCGGGCTCGACTCGATGGTGTGCGCCGGGCTCGCGCGCGAAGCCGGTGCGCGCATCGTCGCGCTGACGATCGACTATAACCAGCGGCACCGCGTTGAACTCGCGTCGGCCGCACGCATTGCGGACGAAGTGGGCGCGGCCGAACATATTGTGTTGCCGCTCGATCTCCGCCGCTTCGGCGGATCGGCGCTGACCGCCGACATCGATGTGCCCAAGGACGGGGTCGGGGGCGACGTCCCGATCACCTATGTCCCGGCGCGCAACCTGATCTTCCTGTCCCTCACGCTGGGGCTCGCCGAAGCGCGGCAGGCGCAGGACATTGTCATCGGGGTCAACGCGCTCGACTATTCGGGCTATCCCGACTGCCGCCCCGAATTTATTCAGGGCTTCGAGAAGCTCGCAGCGCTTGCGACGCGCGACGGCGACAAGGGCGTCGAATTCCGTATTCACGCGCCGCTTCAGCATATGACCAAGGCGGACATTGCGGCCGAGGCCGCGCGGCTCGGCATGGACGCGGCGATGAGCTGGTCGTGCTACGATCCGACGCCGGAAGGCCTGCATTGCGGATCGTGCGACAGCTGCCGCCTCCGGTCCAAGGGCTTCGCCGACGCCGGTCTCGCCGACCCGACGGTTTACGCCTGATCCGATGACTTACGCCGTCAAAGAGGTTTTCCTGACCCTGCAGGGCGAAGGGGCGCAGGCGGGGCGGCGCGCGGTCTTCTGCCGCTTTGCCGGATGCAACTTATGGACGGGACGCGAGCAGGATCGCGTCAAGGCGGTCTGCCAGTTCTGCGACACCGATTTTGTCGGCACCGACGGGACATTGGGCGGCAAATATGCCGACGCCGGTGCACTCGCTGCGGTGATCGCCGAAAGCTGGGGGGCGGGGGACGAGGGCCGCTATGTCGTGCTGACCGGCGGCGAACCGATGTTGCAGGTCGATGCGGCATTGATCGATGCGCTCCATGCGCACGGCTTCACGATCGCGATTGAAACCAACGGCACATTTGCGGTCCCGCGCAGCATCGACTGGATCTGCGTCAGCCCCAAGGCAGGCAGCGAATTGGTGCAGACGAGCGGCGATGAGTTGAAGCTGGTTTGGCCGCAACCCGGCAGCGATGTCGCGCGGCTCGCGACGCTCGATTTCACCCATCGGCTCCTGCAGCCGCTCGACGATCCGGACGCGGCCAAAAATGTGCAGCGGTGCATCGAACTGGTGATGGCCGATCCGCGCTGGCGGCTTTCGCTCCAGACGCACAAGAGCCTGGGGCTGCGCTAGGTCTTATTCGGCCTTCTTCGCCGCGCTGTCCGCGGTGATTGCTTTTTTCGCCGCAGGAGCCGGAACCGCGTCGGGATTCTCGCTCGTTTCGGGGTCGGCGGTTGTTTCGTCGGCGTTGTCGGTGTCCGATTTTGTCGCTTCCTTGGCGGTGCCGTCATCGGGGACGCTGTTGTCGACCGCGGTACCGTCGGTGCTGGCATCGTCGAGGATGATCATCGAATCGCTGACCGATCCCGGCTGCACCTCCACCGCGTCGAGTTTGGTCGTCGATTTGCCTGCGGGGTCGCTGCTGCCACAGGCGGCGAGGGGCAGGAGCAGGAGCGAGGCGATAAGGGTACGGGTCATGCGCCGTTCCTAATCGCTCGGCCGAAGCTTGTCGAGAAAGGCGGGCAGGGCGCTGGCCAGCGCAGCATCGACGTCGGCGAAGGATGCCGCTTTGCCAAGATCGGCAAGGCTGGTGACGGGAAATTCGGCGATGCCGCACGGCACGATGCCGCCGAAATGGGTCATGTCGGGCGACACATTGAGCGAAAAGCCGTGGAGCGTGACCCAGCGTTTCACGCGGACGCCGATCGCGCCGATCTTGGCCTCGCGGCCATCGGGCGCGTCGGTCCAGATGCCGATGCGGCCGTCGGCGCGGCGGGCCTCGACGCCAAGCAACGCCAGCGCGTCGATCACCCAGCCTTCGAGCGCCGATACATAGGCGCGCACGTCGCGGCCGCGCCGCGTCAGGTCGAGCTGGACATAACCGACGCGCTGGCCGGGGCCGTGATAGGTGTAACGTCCGCCGCGGCCCGCGTCATAAACGGGAAAGCGGGGGTCGAGCAATTCGGCGGGATCGGCGCTGGTTCCCGCGGTGTAAAGCGGCGGATGTTCGAGCAGCCAGATCCGTTCGCCCGCTTCACCTGCGTGAATAGCGGCGGCGCGCGCTTCCATGTCGGCAAGCGCCGCGGCATAGTCGGTCAGCCCAGTTGACAGGGTCCATTCGGGGGATGGCAGACGGGTCATTGCGGCGCTTCCTGCCCCGCCGCGCCCCGCCGCGCAAGGCTCTGCGCGCAGATCGCCGACAGGGCTGGACAGACGCGGCGAACGGCGTCACCTTCGCAGGCAATCGGGGATCCAGAAAATGACGGGGTATCAATGGTAAAATTCGACATGGGTGCGGCGTGGGAAGACAGCATCCAATTGCTGAAATCGCATCCTGCCTTGATTGGTGCAATCGCAGGGGTGTTCTTCTTCCTGCCCGCGCTGGCGATCGCCTGGTTCGGCCCGGTACCCATCGAGCCGCCCGCGGGGGCGAGCGTCGAGCAGTCGATGGCGGCGCTGCAGGAGACGTTTCGGCAGCTGATCCCCGGCCAGATCATCGTCGCGCTCACTACGATCATCGGATCGGCGGCGATTCTCCGGCTGTGGCTCGCGCGCGGTGGGATCAGCGTCGGCGAGGCGCTGACTTTCGGGCTGATGTTCTTTCCGACCTTGCTCGCGGTGCAAATATTGTCGGGCCTCGCGATCGGTTTCGGGCTGATCCTGCTGATCATTCCGGGCCTGTATCTGGTCGGGCGCTTGACGCTGGCGGCGCCCAGCGTCGCCGACCGCAGCCTGTACAACCCGTTCGAAGCGCTGAAGACCAGTTGGGAACTCACGCGGAACAACGGCTGGGCGATCTTCTTTTTCCTGTTTCTGGTCACCATCGTGATTTTCATCGCCGCGATGATCGTCGGGCTGGTTGTCGGCGCCATTGCCGGGACGGGCGATGGAATCGGCCGCATGTTGGGCGGAGTGATCGAAGCGGGTTTCGGAGCGCTCGGTAGCCTCGTGTCGGTGGCGATTTCGGCGGCGGCGTATCGCCAGCTTGCCGTGCGATCGTCGAGCGACGTGTTCCAGTAAAGGGCTTCGGCACAGCAACGCTTCAGGATGAACGCTTTGGGGAATGGGGTTTAACAACGGGGGGAAGTGATATGATAAAGATGAGCATAGGGGCGGCCTTTTCGGAAACCTTTGCGTTTCTGAAGGCCAATTGGATGCAGATGCTGATGTGGGTTGGCGGCGCGCTGGTCGTCGTCGGATTGCTCGGTTTCCTGTTCCTGGGTTCGACCTTTACCGCGATGGCGATGTCGCCTGCCGATCCGTCGGTGGCCTTCGGGGCGATCGGCAAGATTTTCCTCTTTGCCCTCATCGCTTCGGTCATTCTTTACGGCGTCTGCATGTTGATCTGGCGCGGCGGGATGCATCCCGGTGAAGCACCCAATTTTGCGTGGGCGTTTCAGGCTGGCCCGGCGTTTGCCTTTGGCATGTTCGTCGTGATGATCGCTGCCTATATCGTGATCTTCGTGGTCATGCTGATCTTCGCGTTGGTTTTTGGCGCGGCGCTGGGCGGCATGGGTGCGATGTCACCCGACGCCCTGGCATCGGGCGCGGTCGGCGGCGGCGCAATTTTCGTCATGTTGCTGCTCTACGTCGGCGTTCTGGTGTTCATGTTGTGGATCCAGTCGCGGGTTTCGGTGGCCGGACCGGTCATGGCCGATCGGCTGACGCGCAATCCCGTCACCGGCTTTGCCGAATCGTGGCGGATCACCGGCGCGTCACAGTGGAAGATCGTCGGTTTTTACCTGCTATTTGCGCTTGGCATGCTCGCCTATCTGTTCGTCGCAAGCCTGATTTTCGGCGGCATTCTGGGGGCAATCCTGGGGGGCTCGGCATTCGGTGCGATGCTGACGATGATCGTGATGGCGGCGCTGGTCTATCTGCCGATCATGATGTTTTCATTTTCGATGCCGGTGGGGATTTACCGCGCGATCACGCCGCGCGCGGCGGGTGACGTTTTCGCCTGACCGGGAAAATTGAAGCAAGCGAGGGGCGCTCCGGCGACGGGGCGCCCTTGTTGCTATTTCAGCTCCATTTGGCGAGCGGGGGTAGGCTCATCAGGATCGCGTCGATATTGCCGCCGGTCTTTAGCCCGAACAGGGTGCCGCGATCATAGACCAGGTTGAATTCGGCGTAGCGCCCGCGCCAGATCAGCTGCGCGTCGCGCTCGGCCTCAGAAAAGGGCAGGCCCATACGGCGCCGCACGATTTGCGGGAAAATATCGAGAAACGCCTCGCCGACCGCTTGGGTCAGCTGAAAGTTGCGATCGAATTCGGCGTCGTCGCCGCATTCGAGATGATCGTAGAAAATGCCGCCAACGCCGCGGTGGACGCCGCGGTGCGGGATATAGAAATAATCCTCGGCCCATTTGGCATAGCGTTCATAGACGTCGGGGCCGAAGGGCGTGCACGCCGCGCGCAGCCGCGCATGAAAGGCGTCGGTGTCCTCTTGATACGGAATCGGCGGGTTGAGGTCGGCGCCACCGCCGAACCAGCGCTTCGTCGTGACCAGGAAACGCGTGTTCATATGGACGGCGGGAGCGTGCGGGTTCGCCATATGCGCGACCAGGCTGATCCCGGTGGCGAAAAAGCTTGGGTCTTCGCCCGCGCCGTGGATCGACGCGGCGAAATCGGGGGCGAACTGGCCGCCGACGGTCGAGACGTTGACGCCGACCTTTTCGAACACCTTGCCCGTCATCACCCCGCGCACGCCGCCACCGCCTTCGCCGGGGGCGATCCCCACGGCTTCACGATCCCATGGGGTGTAGGCAAAGCGCGCATCGCTGCCTGCCTCGGCCTCGATGCGCTCGAATTCGGCGCAGATTCGGTCGCGCAGCGATTCGAACCAGTCGCGTGCCGTCTGCTGCTGCGGGTCGAGCGTGATCATGCCGGAAAGCCTTTCGTTTGCCTGAGCGCTTCGGCGAGCGCGATGCCAGCCGCGACCGCGACATTCAAGGAGCGAAAGCCCGCCTGCATCGGAATCGCGACGCGCGCCGCCGCGGCATCATGGACATGGGGCGGGACACCCGAAGATTCGGCACCGAGCAGCAGCACGTCTGCGGACGAAAAATCGAAGTCGGGCAGGGGCGTCGCGCCCGCGGTGGTCAGCAGGACCAGCCGGTGTCCGGCGGCCGCCGCCCAGCTTTGAAAATCGCTCCAGTCGGCGTGGCGGCGGACGTTGGCGCGTACCGCATAATCCATCCCGGCGCGTTTCAAGGCACTGTCAGAGAAGGGAAATCCGCAAGGTTCGATGATATGCGCGGGAACGCCAAAGCAGGCAGCGGTGCGCAGTGTGGTGCCGACATTGCCCGCAATATCGGGCTGAAACAGGGCGATTTCCATGGCTAGCCCTTAGCCGTGCGCCGGTGCAGAATCGAGGGCTTTCGCGGCGGCGTCATACATCGGTCAAAGAAGGGGAAATTGCCTGTTGGCAAGCCCGGACTGTGCGGCTATCAGGCCCGCAATTCCCGGAGGGGCCGCCGGGGCGTGCCATTTTGTGCGCGCGTCGCGGGGCGGCCCGACTTTCCGAGAACTTTGTCAGTTCACCCATGCAAGGGCAGTCGAATGGCCAGTGAATCCGAACTCAATGCCGGCATCGAAGATGGCGTGCGTCGCCGGGACTTCATCAATATTGCGGCAGTGAGTTTCGCCGGGGTTGGCGCGGTGGCGGTGGTGCTGCCGCTGGTCAACCAGATGAATCCGTCGGCCGACGTTCTTGCGCTGTCGACCACCGAGATCGATGTTTCCGCCATCCAGCCCGGTCAGGCGATCAAGACCAGCTGGCGCAAGCAGCCGGTCTTTGTCCGCAACCTGGTCGAAAAGGAAATCGCCGAAGCCAAGGCGGTACCGCTCAGCGATCTGCGCGATCCGCAGACGATCGACGAGCGTACCAAGCCGGGCAAGGAAAACTGGCTGATCACCCTTGGCGTTTGTACCCACCTCGGCTGTGTGCCGCTTGGTGCGGCGGAAGGCGAGAACAAGGGCGATTTCGGCGGCTATTTTTGCCCGTGCCACGGTTCGCACTACGACACCGCGGCGCGCATCCGCAAAGGTCCGGCGCCGACCAATCTGGTGGTGCCGCCTTATGAATTTACCAGCGACACTGTCGTGACGATCGGCTGAGGAGCGAGATAAGATGAGCTTTCCCTGGGCCAAACCCTATGAACCGAAGCATCCGCTGATGAAGTGGATGGACGAGAAGCTGCCGATTCCGCGTCTGGTCTATAACGCCACCGGTCCCGGCTATCCCGTCCCGCGCAACCTCAACTATTTCTGGAACTTCGGCGTCCTCGCGGGCGCCGCGCTGATGATCCAGATCATCACC
The DNA here is from genome assembly GCF_005503695.1 of Sphingopyxis sp. 2PD. Lineage (GTDB taxonomy): Bacteria > Pseudomonadota > Alphaproteobacteria > Sphingomonadales > Sphingomonadaceae > Sphingopyxis. The sequence continues at coordinate 72,812 of NZ_SCMU01000003.1, read as the reverse complement.
GGCATCGTGCTGGCGATGCATTATGCTGCCAATGTCGGGGTCGCGTTCAATTCGGTCGAGCATATCATGCGCGACGTCAACGCCGGCTGGTTCATCCGCTATGCGCATATGAACGGCGCGAGCATGTTCTTCATCGTCGTCTATCTGCACATCTTCCGCGGCCTCTATTACGGTTCGTACAAGGCGCCGCGCGAAATGGTGTGGCTGCTCGGCGTCGTGATCTTCCTTCTCATGATGGCGACCGCCTTCATGGGCTATGTGCTGCCGTGGGGCCAGATGAGCTTCTGGGGCGCGCAGGTGATCACCGGCTTCTTCTCGGCCATTCCGCTGGTCGGCGAGCCGGTGCGCCAGTGGCTGCTCGGCGGCTTCGTCCCCGACAATGCGACGCTCAACCGCTTCTTCTCGCTCCACTATCTGCTGCCGTTCGTGATCCTGGGTGTCATCATCCTGCACATCTGGGCGCTGCACATCCCCGGGTCGAACAACCCGACGGGCATCGAGGTGAAGGATGAACAGGACACGGTCCCGTTCCACCCCTATTACACCGCGAAGGACGGTTTCGGGCTCGGCGTATTCCTGCTGGTGTTCGTCGCGCTGACCTTCTTCAGCCCGAACATGCTGGGTCATGCCGACAATTATATCCCGGCCAACTCGCTCTCGACCCCGGCGCATATCGTTCCCGAATGGTATTTCCTGCCTTTCTATGCGATCCTGAAGGCCTTCACCTTCAACTTCCTGTGGATCGATGCAAAGCTGTGGGGCGTCATCGCGATGTTCGCATCGATCGCCCTCCTGTTCTTCCTGCCCTGGCTGGACAGCTCGCCGGTGAAGTCGTCGACCTATCGCCCGCTGTACCGCATCTTCTTCTGGGTGCTCGTCGCCGACGTGCTGCTGCTCGGCTGGTGCGGCATGCAGCCCGCCGAACAGCCGTGGGTGATCCTCAGCCAGCTGGGCGCCATCTATTACTTCGCACACTTCCTGGTCATTCTGCCGATCGTCTCGCGGATCGAACGTCCGCTGCCGATGCCGAATTCGATCACCGAAGCGGTTCTTGCCAAACACGCCCCCGACGCCGCGTCGGGTCCGGCAGCGGCCTGAGCGCCAGACTTTAACAGGAGCTGATACAGCCATGGTTCGCCCGCTCGGATTTCTCGTCGGCCTCGGTTTCATTACCGCGCTGGTGCTCGCGATCTTCACGACGCCGCTCAAGAATGAGCCCAATGTGGCTTATTCGTTCGTCAAGCATCCTCGCCATGTGAAACTGGCGAGCGACGGCCTGGTACCCCATTGGGACAAGGCGCAGTTGCAGCGCGGGATGCAGGTGTACAAGGAGGTCTGCTCGGCCTGCCACAGCCTGAACCTCGTTGCTTTCCGCAACATTCAGGATCTGGGCTATACCGAAGGCCAGGTGAAGACCTTTGCCAAGGGCTTCCAGGTTCCGTCGGTCAATCCCGATACCGGCGAAGTCGCGACGCGCGACGGCCTGCCGTCGGATCATTTCCCGGCACCCTATGCCAATGATGTGGCGGCACGCGCGGCTAACAACAATGCGATCCCGCCCGATCTGTCGCTGATCACCAAGGCGCGCGAAGGCGGCAAGGATTATATCTATTCGCTGCTGACCGGCTATCAGAACCCGCCGGCGAACCTGCCTGCCGAACTGAAGCCCGGCACCGGGCTCCATTACAACCCCTATTTCCCGAACCTGAACCTCGCGATGGCCAAGCCGCTCGCCGAGAATCAGGTGACCTACGCCGATGGCACCAAGGCCAGCGTCGACCAGATGGCCAAGGACGTGACCGCGTTCCTCGTCTGGACCGCCGAGCCGAAGCTGGTGAAGCGCGTGCAGGTGGGTTGGGCCGTGTTCTTCTTCCTGCTGATCTTCACGGTTCTCGCCTATCTGTCGTACCGCAACATCTGGGCCGACAAGAAGCATTGAGCGATTAAGGGCAGGGCGATTGTGACCGCATGATCGCCCTCCCACCCCAGCCCGACCTCGACCTGGCGTCGCTGGTCCGCACTATCCCGGATTTCCCGAAGCCGGGCATCCAGTTTCGCGACATCACGACGCTGATCGGCGACGCGGGAGGCTTTGCCGAAAGCGTGCGCCGCCTGTCTGCGCGCGCTGCGGTGTATCGTCCCGACCTGATCGTGGCCGTCGAGGCGCGCGGCTTTCTGTTCGGCGCCGCGATGGCAACCGCGATGGGGCTCGGCCTTGTTCCTGTCCGCAAGGCGGGCAAGCTGCCCGGTGTGACGATCGGGGTCGATTACGCGCTGGAATATGGCACCGACCGACTCGAACTACACGAAGGCGCGGTGATGCCTGGGCATCGCGTGGTGCTTGTCGATGATTTGCTCGCCACCGGCGGCACGATCCTGGCGGCGGCGGATTTGATGCGCAGCGTCGGGGCCGAGGTGATCGCCGCGCTGTTCGTCATCGACCTTCCCGATCTAGGCGGTTCGGAGCGGTTGGCGGGGGCGGGGCTACGGTGTGAGACGTTGATCGCGTTTGACGGCGATTAGGCTGCGATGCGTGGGGCGCTGACCTTCGTCACCCGGCCCAAAGTTCAGGAAAGTTCAGCCTTGTGCGCGCCGCGATGCGGACCTGCTGCTCTGCTGGGGGCGACCCGATGTAAACCGTCCCTGCCGACTGCGAGCGAGGACTTGATCCGCCGGAAGCGTAAAACGAATGAAGGCTTACATAGCCGAACAATGTAGGAAAGGCCTTTTTTGGAGGTAGCGTCTGTTTTGAGGTGGTTAGCTGCCACAAGCTCCTCTCCCCTTGAGGGAGAGGATAGCGCAGCTTGCTCCGTGAGGAGCTAGCGAAGCTTGGTGAGGGTACGCGCCGTCAGCCCCTCTCAACTGCGGCTAGGCAGCAAGCTGCCAAGCCTTCGTATCTCTCCCTCAAGGGGAGAGAGTAAAAAATCCTACGTCCCCAATTGGTCGTTGGCCGTCATTTCGCCGCTAACCTCTGTCCCCTAAAGAAAAGCCCGCGCCGTCCGGCGCGGGCTGTCTTTTCGTTGGCACGCGGGCCGATACTTAGAACGGGACCCAATTCTGTTTCTTGCGGAACTTCATATAGCCGACGTTCGCGCCCAGTCGTGCGCCGACGCCGACGCGGATCGGGATCAGGACGACGTCGCCGCGGCGCAGGTAGCTCGCGTTGAAGCCGCCGAGCAGATAGGCGGCGCCTTCGCCCGCAGGGAAGCGCTTGTAGAGATCGTTGCTGTCGAACAAATTATAGACGAGGACAAAGGTATTGCCCGCATTGGCGCCCGCATCGAAGCCGACCGAGGGGCCGGTCCAGTAAGCGGGGAGCTCGCCTTCGATCTTGTGGTGCAACGTGCCCGAACCATAGCGCACGCCGAGCACCAGCGCACCGCCGGCTTCGCGGCCGACGATATAGGCGTTGGGTTCGCCCTGTTTCTTGAGGATGTCCTCGATCAGGCCGGCCAGCCCCTGCGCGCCCTTGCCAAACACGCCCTCGGCGGCGCCGATCAGATCGTCCTGCTTATAGGTCGCCGTATCTTCGGTGATCACGGTGGTGATCGTCATATCGCCGGGGGTGGCGGTGCCGCTGGTCGGCGGTTCGCTGGTCTGCTGGTCCCCGGTCGCAAGGTCGCTGTCGTAATTGATGACCTCGTCGGTGGCATCGCTCGATACGGGTGGGGGCGGTGTGGGGTTGTCGAGATCGGAATCGATCGCGGTGTTCGGATCGATTTCGCGCATCTGGGCCGCAGCGGGAACCGGCGATAGCGCCAAGCCGAAAGCGGCGGCCGCCGCCAAAGCAAAGCTGGTGAATGTGTGTCGCATGTCTGACCCCCAAAATTCGAACGGTACGAGCGCACCGAAAGCGGCGTTAATCATGACTCGGTTTGCGCGGCGGGCAATGAACCGGCGATGACCCGAGTCGATTTTGCGCCAGACCGAATCGATAGTGCGCCGAAATGCTCGGGCTCGGGGTGAAATTGGGCAATCTTTGGCGTTGCGGGGCGCGAAGTGCATGGCTATAGCGACCCGCCTAGGCCAAACCTGTCGTTAGCGCGGCGGACCATGCGGAGACGTGGGTGAGTGGCTGAAACCAACGGTTTGCTAAACCGTCGTACTGGTAAATCCGGTACCGAGGGTTCGAATCCCTCCGTCTCCGCCACCCTTTCCTTCATCGTCGGATCGATCGGTCGGTAAGGCGTCAGCCAGCGCCTTCGCTCGCTGTGCGTGGTGGATCAAATTTCGTTCTGACAGCGAAATGTTTATTGTAATTGCGAAGCGTTCGCGATAATTGCCGCACATCATTCCCATCCAGAATTCTTTCATGCACGCACCCAACCCCTCGCGCCCGGCGATCAAAAAGAGCCGGAAAACCTTTTGGCTGAAGCAGTTGCACATGTGGCACTGGATGAGCTCGGCTGTCTGCCTGATCGGATTGCTGCTGTTTGCGATCACCGGCTTTACGCTGAACCATGCCGCTGACATCGAAGGATCGCCGGTCGTCACCGAAAAATCCGCCGACCTTCCCGCGCCGCTGCTTGCCCAATTGACCGCGGCGGTCCCGGCGGATGCCAAGGCGCCGCTGCCCGCGCCGGTCGCTGCATGGGTCGAGCAGACGTTCCCGGTCAAGGCGTCGAACGAGGCCGAATGGTCGGCGGATGAAGTCTATCTGCCCGCGCCGCGTCCGGGCGGCGACGCGTGGGTCGCGATCGACCTGACGACGGGCGCGGCGACCAGCGAAGTCACCAGCCGCGGCTGGATCTCCTATCTCAACGATCTTCACAAGGGCCGCAATTCGGGCGGCGAGTGGAGCCTGTTCATCGACGTTTTTTCGTTCGCCTGTCTGGTGTTTGCGATCACCGGGCTGTTCCTGCTCCAGCTTCATTCGGCGAAGCGCAAGAGCACCTGGCCGCTTGTCGGGTTGGGGCTGGCGATCCCCGCCGTGATCGCGGTCGTCTTCATTCATTAGGGAGTTTCGTGATGCAGCTTTCCACCCGCGCGCTCGTGCTCGGTTCGACCGTCGGCCTGGGGGCTGCTTTCCAGGCGCCTGCGCTGGCCGCCGACCCGGGCACGATGGACGTGACGATCAATATCCCGCGGCTGAAGGTCGCCGAATATCACAAGCCCTACGTCGCGATCTGGGTCGAAAAGGCGAGCGCCAAGGCGAAGACGGTCGCGGTCTGGTACGATCATGACATGAAAGCGAATGAGGGGACCAAGTGGCTCCGCGACGTACGCCAATGGTGGCGCGTGTCGGGGCGCTCGCTGGCCTTTCCCGCCAACGGCATCACCGGCGCTACCCGTGCACCGGGCGCGCATAAGGTGTCGTTCTCGCGCGCACAGTTGGGCGCAGCGGCGCCGGGGCAATATACATTGGTGATCGAGGCGGCGCGCGAGGTCGGCGGCCGCGAATTGCTGCGCATTCCGTTCAGCTGGCCGGCGAAGGCCGGGGCTGGCGGGCGCGCTGCGGGTACGGCCGAGCTGGGGGCCGTCGCGGTCTCCTTCCGTTAAGACGAGAGGGCAGGATGATGAACAAGCGGATTTGGGGTTTGGCGGCGGTCGCCGCGCTTGCGGCTTTGGCAGCGGTGCCGGCCAGCGCGCATCGCCAGTGGATGATGCCGTCGTCGACGGTGGTATCGGGTGACGATGTGTGGGTGACCGTCGATGCCGCGGTATCGAACGACCTTTTCTATTTCGAGCATCAGCCGATGCGGCTCGACGCGATGAAGGCGTGGGCGCCCGACGGCACCGAGGCGGCGATCGAGAATAAATCCACCGGGCGGTATCGCAGCACCTTCGACGTGCGTCTGACGCAGCGGGGAACCTGGCGGATCGGTTCGGCGACCGACATGCTGTTGGGCAGCTATGAGCTCAATGGAAAGACCGAGCGCCTGCCGCGCGGGACGACCGCGGCCAATCTGGCCGAGCGTCTGCCCGCGGGCGCGACCAATGTGAAGACCGCCGAAGCGAACAATCGCAACGAAATTTTCGTGACGGTCGGCGAGCCGACGACAGGCCTGTTCAAATCGACCGGCAAGGGCATCGAGCTGGCGCCGGTGACGCACCCCAATGACCTGTTTTCCGGCGAGGCGGCGACGTTCCAGTTCCTGCTTGACGGCAAACCGGCGGCGGGCCTGCCCGTCACGGTCATTCCGGGCGGTATCCGCTATCGCGATCAACTGGGCCAGATGGACCTGACCACCGACGCCGAGGGCAAGGTTGCCGTGACATGGCCCGAACCCGGCATGTATTGGCTGAACGTCACGACGCCGCAAGTCGAGCGCGAGGAAGGCGAGGGTGGTGCGCCGCCGCCGCCCGCGCGCCGCGCCAGCTATGTCACCACGCTCGAGGTGCTGGCGCCCTGAACGATCGTATCCTGATCCCCCGGGCGCTGACGCCCGCTGCCTTTGCGTCGCGCGATTCCGGGGCAGCGATCGCAAGCTTCAGAGGCGAAACGATGGGGACGACGTGGTCGCTGCACGCGATCGGGTCGTCCCCTTCGCTCGCCGCGGGGGTGCAGGCGGCGCTGGACCTTGTGGTCGCTCAGATGAGCCAGTGGGAAAGCGAATCCCACCTGTCGCGGTTCAATCGCTCGGCGGTCGGCGAATGGTTCAGCCTGCCCGCCGAATTTGCCGATGTCGTCGATGCCGCGCTGACGATCCAGCGCGCGAGCGACGGCGCGTTCGACCCGGCCCTGGGCGCGCTGACCGATCGTTGGGGCTTTGGCGCGAGCGGACCGGTCGAGCGCGTGCCTGCCGCCGCTGACGATGTCGAGCGCCGGATCGACTTCGATGCGGACGCGCGCCGCGTTCGGCGCAGCGAGGGTGCCGTGCTGGACCTCTCGGGCATCGCCAAGGGCTATGGCGTCGACTTGGCAGCCGAATGGCTGCTGGCGAACGGCGTGCGCCACTTCCTGCTCGAGGTCGGCGGCGAGTTGCGCGGGGAGGGGATTCGCCCCGACGGCCAGCCGTGGTGGGTCGATGTCGAAATGCCGCCGAGCACTTCGGTGGCGCCCTACCGGATTGCGCTGCACGATCTGTCGGCGGCGACGTCGGGCAATTACCGCCGCGGCTTGACGATCGACGGGCGGCATTATTCGCACAGTTTCGACCCGCAAACCGGGCGGCCGATCGTCAACTCGGTGTCGTCGGTGACGGTGCTGCATCGGAGCTGCATGATGGCCGACGGCTGGGCCACGGCGCTGACCGTGCTCGGGCCAGCGGCGGCGATCGCGCTCGCCGATGCGCAGGGGCTAGCGGCCTGTGTGATTGCGGGTGAGCGCGAATTTCTGTCGCGCGAATGGTGCGCAATGTTGGGCTAGCTGTCCGCCCATCGGCGCAGCAGATTGTGATAGACGCCGGTGAGCTCGATCACCGATCGATCCTTGCCGCCAAGGTCGCCGGTCAGCCGCTGGACCGCGCGGTCGAGGTCGAACAGCAGTCGCCGCGCCTCGGTATCGCGCACCATTGACTGGATCCAGAAGAAGGAAGCAACGCGCCGCCCACGCGTGACCGGGGTGACGCGGTGCAGGCTGGACGAGGGATAGACCACCGCATGTCCGGCAGGCAGCTTGACGCGCTGGACCCCATAATGATCCTCGACCAGTAACTCGCCGCCGTCATAATTGTCAGGGGCTTCGAGGAAGACAGTGATCGACAGGTCGCTGCGCATGCGAAACTCACTGCCGCGCTTCAGGCGCACGGCATTGTCGACATGGGTGTCGAATTCCTGCCCCTCGCCATAGCGGTTGAACAGCGGCGGAAAGATTTTGAGCGGCAGTGCGGAGGCAAAGAACAAAGGCGACCGACCGAGCGCGTCGAGGATCAGCCGCCCGGCGCGCCGCGCGGCATCGCTGTCTTCGGGCAATTGCTCATTGTTCTTGGCGAGTGCGGCCTGATGGCCGGACGTGACATTGCCGTCGACCCAATCGGCACCGTCGATGATCCGGCGGATTTCTGCCAGCTCGTCGGCGGTCAACAGATCGGGAACGGCAATCAGCATGGCAGGGTCTCTTCGGCGATACCGCGACGGGCTGCCATAGGTTCGGGCGCGAAGCAATGGCGGGGCGGCAGCGACGCCGCCGTCCCCGCCATGCAGGTCAATGCGTGTATGTCAGCGAGAAGATCGCCGCGCGCGCATCGCCCGGGGTGGCCCAGCCATTGTTGCGGACGCGGGTGAAGTAGAGCTCGTCGGTGAAATTCTTCACATTGAGCTGGGCCTTTAGCTTGTCGGTGACATTGTAGGCGACGTAGGCGCTGTGGACGAGATAATCGTCCGAGCGGAAAATTGTCGGGCTTGCCGCGGTGGGCAGGTTCAATGCGAAGCTGCCCTGATAGGTCATGCTGTATCCAAGCGTCAGGCCAAATGGCAGCTCGTACGTCGTGAACAGGCTGCCCGAATGCTTCGGCGTGTTCTGAAGCTCTGCGCCCGCTGCCGGGTCGGGCAGGCCATCAGCGACCGACTGGATCAGCGTGCTGTCCAGATAGGTGTAGTTCGCCGTCACCGACCATTGCGGGGTGATCTTGCCGACGACGCTGAGCGCGACGCCATCGACACGCGATTTGCCGTCGAGCACCTGGTCGGGGATCGTCGGATCGTTCGACGGCACCTTGTACTGGTTGCGTTCGTTGCGGAATGCCGACGCGGCAAGGAGCAGTTTGCCACCTGCGACTTCGGCCTTGGCGCCGATTTCGTAGTTACGCGCGCTTTCGGGATCGACGTTGCAGGTCAACGCCGTGCAGGCGCCGTTGACCGCGCTGATCGAAGGCGTTCTCGAATTGCCATATGCCGCATAGAGCGTCACGGCTTCGACCGGCTTGTAAACCAGCCCGAAGCGATAGGAAAACAGGTCGGCATCGTTGCGGAATATCGTCCCGGGCGTCACCACGCCTGCCGTCGTTACCGTGTCGGTACGGTAATTTCCGCTGTTCTTTTCCCAGCGGACGCCGCCGTTGATCTCGAACTTCCCGATCTTCATCGCGTCGAACAGATAGACCGCATAATTGTCGATCTCGCCGCGCTGGCGACCGCTTTCAAAATAACTCACCGGACCGGTATAGACGTTGCTGCCATAGACAAAGCCAGGCGGTCCCTGAACGATTTCGTTCGGGTTGGCGATGTTGATGAGCGGGAAAGTGGCAAAGGCCGGGGTGCCATTGGCGTTGCGGTACACATTGCCCGTCGACAGCAGATATTTTTCCCAGCTTGCCGACGCGCCAGCGACCAGCGTGTGTTCAACCGAACCGGTGTTGAACACGGCGCGCAGATCAAGCTGATTATACATGATTTCATTGTTCGAATCGCGGGTGTTACCGCGCGGGCCGCCGATCAGGTAATAGCCTGCGGGGACCGTCGCCGGGCACGCCGCCCCCGTGGGAAGTTGGCTGTTGGCCAGGCAATAGGTGCCCTGCGGCGGGCCGACGATCGTCAGCTGCGATACCTGTTGCCAACGTGACAGATTGCGGAGCGATACCTGGTCGCTCAGCTGATGTTCAAAGGTCAGCGTGGCCTGATCGACCTTAATGTCTTGCGTATCGACGTTGCGGTACCCGAAATAGTCGCTGCGATCGACACCGGGTAGGACGCCCCCGGCGACCGCGTAATAGGGCACGCCATATTGCGGGATATTCTCGTCCTCCTGATGCAGATATTGCAGCGTCAGGCTGGTCGCGCCGCCGACCCCAAGGGTGATCGAGGGTGCCACACCCCAGCGCTCATAATATTCGACGTCGCGGCCTGGAACGTCGTTTTGATGGATCATCGCGTTCAGGCGGAAGGCGATCAGGTCATTAGCGCGGATGTTGGCGTCGATCGAACCGCGATAATAATCGTCGGTGCCGATACCCGCCGTCGCGATGACCCGGGTTTCCGCGAGCGGACGCTTGGTGACGAGGTTGATCGAGCCGCCAACCGACCCCGATCCGCCATAGACCGAATTGGCGCCGTTGACGATTTCCAGCTGTTCGAGGTTGAAATTGTCCGACCGGTTGTACGCACCGCTGTCGCGCACCCCGTCCTGCGTGATGTCCGACCCCGCCGAATAGCCGCGCAGCGTTATCGAATCCGCCGGGGGCGAGCCGCCTTCGGCTGCGCCGAAGGTAATGCCGGGAACCGTCGACAGCATGTCGCGCAGCGTCAGGAGGTTCTGCTGTTCGATCGTTTCGCCGGTGATCACCGTCACGGTTTGCGGCGTGTCGCGGACCGATCGCGTCGATTTCGGCGATTCCTGCTGGGTCTGATATTGCTGACCGGTAACGATGATCTGCTCGCGTTCTTCGCGGCGGTCGCGCTCCGCTTGCTGTTCCGCAGCGGCATCGGCTCCAGCTTCGGCGGCCATGGCTGGGGCGCTGATCAGACTTCCCACGCACGACATGGCGAGGAAGGTGGCGGACGTCGATTTCTTCACAATATTACCCCTGCTGGTGTTCGGAGGGGCCGCTATTGCGAATCGATCGCAGAGTCAATTTATATTGCGAATTATTCGCATCTTTCTCGCAAATTGTCGCGAGGATGAGGGTGGTGCTGCGATCAGGTCGCCTAACGACGCGGTTCTAGCCACCAGCTTTGCCGCCAGCCATAGGTGCTCGCGACGGCGTCGCCCGCCGCGTTGGTGGCGGGTTTGAAGCGAAAACGGTCTTCGATCAGACGGCAGGTGGTCTGGTCGAGCGCGGCGTCGCCGCTCGATCGCGTCACGAGGCAGCCGGTGACGCGGCCCGACGGCTGGATCGTGAAGCGAACCTCGACGTCGCCGCCGACGCGCGCGCGGCTCGCGCTACGCGGATAGTCGCGGTCGCGGATCGTGCCGCTCTGCCATACCGCCTTGGTGCCGCCACCGGTGCCGTTGCCCGACCCGCCTGCGCCCGTTCCATCACCGCGCCCACCCGCGCCCGATCCGGTGCCGGGGTTCGGTGTCGCGCCCGCAGATGCATCGCTTCCCGTGCCGGGGTGCGGCGCGGCGGCAACCGGAGGCGTGATCGGCGGCAGTTTGGGTTTAGACGCGATAACGGGGGCCGCTTTGGCGTGTCGATTGGCTGCCGATGCCTTGCCGCTGGCGATGTCGCTGGGCGAATTTTGGGGGGCGACCGGCTCGGTCGGCGGCGGCGCCGCGATGGCAAGCGCGGCGATTGCCTTGCTGGCCTTGCGAACGACGTCGAGGTCGAGCCCGCTGGCGAGGCCGAATCCGACCGCAACTGCCGCCAGCAAGGCGCCGCCGCCCGCCACCATCCGCTGCCGTCTCGAAACCTGCCCGCTATAGGCCATCTTCTGCCCCAAAATGCGCGCCATCGCGCGCCAATGGGCCGGGTTTACAGGAAATCGTCTAGCGTGGACATGAACCGGTCGAACTGGTCGTGGTGCAGCCAGTGGCCGGCGTTCTCGAACTCGATCACCTTCGCGCTGTTGAACGCGGCTAGGCGCCCATCGCGCTCGGGGTTCGATGCCCAGCTGTTGGCGCCATAGAGCAGCAGGGTGGGACAGGTGATCGCACCCCATAGCGCGGCAATGTCGTCCTGCGGCATATCGAAGGCGGGCCAGACATTCAGGTAATTGTCGAACTTCCAGCTCCAGCTGCCGTCCTCGTTGCGGCTGATGCCGTGGATGGTCAGGTGGCGCGCCTGCGCTTCGGTCAGATAGGCGTTCTCGCTCATCATCCGCGCCAGCGCGTCGTCGAGCGTTGCATAGCGGCGCGGGGTGCGCCCGGCGGCCTGCCGCTTGTCGTCGATCCATTTGCGAAAGCGCTCGGCATAGGGTTTTGCGGCGCGCTCGGCGATGATCTTGGGGGAGGGGCCAAGCCCCTCGATCGCCACCAGCTTGCTCACATTTTCGGGATAAAGGCCGGTGTAGCGGAGCGCGATATTGCCTCCCATCGAATGCGCGACGATGCTGACCGGTCCCAGATCGAGCTGGTGGATCAGCTGCGCCAGATCATAGACAAAGCCGTCCATCGCGTAATTGCCGTCGGGCGACCAGGCGCTGTCGCCATGCCCGCGCAGGTCCGGCGCGATGATGTGATAACGGTCACGCAGCTTGTCGGCGACCCAGTCCCAGTTGCGGCAATGGTCGCGGCCGCCGTGGACGAGCAGCAACGGCGGCGCACCGCGATTGCCCCAATCGACATAGTGGAGCTTCAGTCGCTGCGAAATGAAGCTGTTCGAGGTGGGGCCGGCACTTGCCATCGGTTCGTCCTTGCTGTCTGATCCAGTTTCAAAAGGCGACTGGTTCCGATCCGTCAACCCCGGATCGTTACCGCGACGGATCAAGGGAGAGCAGCATGACGACATTCCGCGAAAATTTGCTGGCGGGCAAAACGGCGTTCGTTGCCGGTGGGACGAGCGGTATCAATCTGGGGATTGCCAAGCGTTTCGCTGAGCTGGGCGCCAAGGTTGCGGTCGCGGGGCGCGACCCGGACAAGGCGGCGCGCGCAGCGGCGGAGATTGGCGCGATCGGACTGTCGGCCGATGTTCGCGATTATGCGGCGATTCGCGGCGCGATGGAGCAGGTGGCCGACCAGTTGGGACCAATGGACATCGTGATTTCGGGGGCGGCGGGCAATTTCCTCGCCCCGGCGCTCGGTATGTCGGCGAATGCGTTTCGTACCGTCGTCGATATCGACCTCAACGGCACCTTCAACGTCTTTCGCGGCTGTCACGATTTGCTCAATCGCCCCGGCGCGTCGCTGATCGCGATCACCGCGGGGCAGGCGGTCAACGCCTCGGCGCTGCAAGCCCACGCCTGCGCGGCCAAGGCCGGCATTAACCAGCTGATTCGCGTCCTCGCGCTTGAATGGGGGCCGGAGGTGCGGGTGAATGGCATTTCGCCGGGGCCGATTGCCGATACCGAAGGTATGAAGCGGCTCGCGCCCGATGCCGCGACGCGCCAGTCGCATTTCGACCGCATCGCGATGAAGCGCTGGGGCAAGATCGAGGAGGTCGCCGAATCGGCTGTGTTCCTCTGTTCGCCTGCCGCGGGCTATATCACCGGCACGATCCTCGACTGCGACGGCGGCAGTCAGGTCGGTGACGCGTCGCGCGGCGATCTGGCGAAGGGGATGGCGTAAGGCTAGGCGGGCCAGCACCGTAGCCCTGAGCCTGTCGACGGGCGCTTCCCGGATAAGCGCCTTTCGACAAGCTCAGGGCTACGGTTATTGATACCGCTGACGCCGAAAGCAAAAACGCCGCCAACCCGGCTGGGTGGCGGCGTTTTTAATGGTGGGCGTGGCAAGGATTGAACTTGCGACCCCTGCGATGTCAACACAGTGCTCTACCACTGAGCTACACGCCCATCCCTTGGGGTGACGGCCCCCTAATATCCCCGGCCACGCTTGGCAACCCCTTCGCGGCGGATGATGTCGTTATTGTTGGCTCGACCGGCCAGCGCGGCCGAACAGATTGTCGACCTCGCGCACGAGATCCTTGAGGTGAAACGGCTTTGACAAGAGTTTGGCCTGCGGCACATTTTCTTCGGCGCGCAGCGACACGGCGGCAAAGCCGGTGATGAACATCACCTGCGTTTGCGGCGCGACCTTGGCGGTATGCTGCGCAAGCTCGATTCCATCCATTTCGGGCATGACGATGTCGGACAGCAGCAGGTCGAAGGTTCCCGAATCGATGTAGGGAACCGCGGCGGTGCCGCGATCGACGGCGGTGACGTGATAGCCGGCGCTGGTCAGCGCCCGCGCAAGATATTCGCGCATCACGTCATCATCCTCGGCCAGAAGAATACGAATCATATGAAAATCTGTCCCCTGGTCGCTCGATACGGCCGGTTCCGGTCGACCCTATCCTTAATTCCACGTCTGCCATAGCGGCAGAGATTTAACAAATTGACTTGGCGGTGCTGGATTCGTCGCGCTTTTTTTGCCACCCATGGTCCATGCTCTCCCGCGTTCCCCCGTCGACCGCCATTGCCGTCGACCGCCCTCCGGCCATCGGTCCGGTGGTGGTGTCGGTGCCGCACGCGGGACGGATCTATCCCCTCGAGATCCTGGCAGCGGCGCGGGTCGGGAAGGGCGATCTGGAGCGACTGGAAGATAGTTGGTGCGATTTGATCGCCCGCGGCGCCGTCGATGCCGGTGCGACTATCGTCCAGGGTCTGTGGGCGCGCGCCGTCGCCGACTGCAATCGCGGCGAGGGACAGATGGCGCCGGGCGAAGTCGCGATGCCGCTGCGCGCGCAATTTTCGGCCCCGGGGCGCAAGGAGCGCGCCGGCCTTGGCGTCGTCCCGACCCGGCTGGCCGATTGCGGGCCGCTCTGGAAACTGCCGATCGATCAGGCGGCGCTGAAATGGCGGCTCGATTCCTTTCACCGACCCTATCATGCAGCACTCGCGGCGGCTTTGGCGGCGGCGCGTGAGCGGTTTGGCTACGCCATCCTGCTCGATCTGCACTCGATGCCGTCAATTCCGATTGGCCAACCGGGTCATGGCGCGCGGATCGTCGTCGGTGATCATTTCGGGGTGACGTCGGCGGGGTGGCTGGTTGACCTGGTGCTGGAGGCAGCCGAACGCCTGGACGAGCCGGTGTCGCGCAACCAGCCCTATGCGGGCGGGCATATCATCCGCACGCATGGCAATCCGGGACAAGCGATTCACGCGGTGCAGATCGAGATCGACCGGCGCCTTTATCTGACGCCCGACCGCGGGCCCGATACCCCGCGAATTGCGACAATGGCGCAATGGTTTGCTGACTTGGTGCGCGCGGCAGCGCGCGCACGTACGATGCCCGACGCCAATATTCAGGCCGCCGAATAAAAAACCACCCCGTACCGAAGTACGAGGTGGCCAGGGTCCAGGGAGGACGCGCCACGCCAAAGCTGGCGGGACGCTGGCCGCGGTGGAAAGGGGGAAAACCACGGCGGCGTAGAACAAATCTAGGGTGTTGTGCGCCGACTTACAAGAAGCGACGGTGCAGAATCTGCAATATGCGAAGAAATTGGTCGGGGAGAGAGGATTCGAACCTCCGGCCCCTGCCTCCCGAAGACAGTGCTCTACCAGGCTGAGCTACTCCCCGACCGATCTGCGCGCCGACCGGGGTCGCCGCGAAGGCAGGGCGGTCCTCTAGACGCGCAATCGGCGAACTTCAAGCGCCAATCGGCACATTGATCTGGATTGCCGCAACTAGAGCATTTCGGCATTTCGAAAACTGAAATGCCCGTCTGCGACGAATATCAGATGATCGACCAGCTCGATGTCCATCGTGCGCAGAAAATGCGCCGTTTCCTGTGTCGTCCGCGTGTCGGCGGCGCTCGGGCGGGGATCGCCCGAAGGGTGGTTGTGCGCCATGATGACCGCGACGACCCCGCTGCCGGTCAGGCCGCGCCAGCAGCGCGGGGGGATGATGCAGCGGCTGGCGTCGTCGCCACCGGTGCGTTCGACGCGGACGAGCCGGTCAAACGCGTCAAACCCCGCCAACAGCAGCGTTTCGCGATCAGCAACGAAATGCGGACGCAAAAGATGCCGCGCGATGTCGTCTTCGGCATCGCAATCGACATAGCCCCCCATTTCCGGGGGACCGGCGGGCGGGTCGATGGGGGCGAGCAGGGTCATGGAATATGCCATGCGCGTCGCGTGCGGGCTCGCCAATCGACGACTGCGCCGCATTGGACCCTTTCTGCGCGCGTCCCCGTTGTGCCCTTGTCCGCATGGCGCGCGCGGCCTAGCAAAGAGCGACCAAAACGGGAGCGAGTCTTGTCTGAGTCCGTCCACTATGAACTGCAATATCTCGATCTGATGCGCCGGATCTGGGTCGAGGGCGACGAGCGGGTCGATCGCACCGGGGTCGGCACGCGGTCGCTGTTCGGCGAAACGATGCGATTCTCGCTGAAGGACGACGCAATTCCCTTGCTGACGACCAAGCGTGTTTATTGGAAAACGGCGCTGCGCGAGCTGTTGTGGTTCCTGACCGGCGATACCAATATCCGCTCGCTCGTGTCACAAGGGGTGAAGATCTGGACCGACTGGCCGCTCGAAAAATATCGCCAAGCGAAGGACGAGGCGATCAGTGCCGAGGATTTCGAGGCGCGGATTATCGCCGATGACGCGTTTGCGGCGCAATGGGGCGACCTTGGACCCGTCTACGGCCACCAATGGGTCAACTGGCCGCGCTATGAACCCGCGGGCGACGGGCTGTTTCGGCGGGCCGATCAGGGACACAACCAGATTGCGGCGCTGATCGAGGGTTTGAAGACCAATCCGGGATCGCGGCGCCACATCTTTACGGGCTGGAACGTCGCCGATCTCGGCCGCATGGCGCTGCCGCCGTGCCATATGACCTATCAGTTCCACGTGCGCAGCGACGGCGGGCTGTCGTGCCTGTTGTTCCAGCGTTCGTGCGATCTGGGGCTGGGTTTTGCGTTCAATATATTCGAGGCCGCGCTGCTGACGCGCATGGTCGCTGACCAGTGCGGCCTGCACGCGCATGAGCTGGTGTGGACGGGGGGTGATGTCCATCTCTATCTCAACCACGCCGAACTGGTGGAACAGCAAATGGGGCGCATACCGGCGGGCGCGCCAAAACTTCTTATCTTGCGCCGTGCTGACAGCATTTTTGACTATAATTTCGATGACTTCGCGGTCGAAGCTTATACACCGCAGGCGCATATTTCGGCACCGGTCGCGGTTTGATCGCTAGCGTTGCATTCGCATGGCGATCGAAATAATATGTCGCCACGCTGAAATATAACTAGGCGCTGATTCGCGCCGCAATGGGAAGACGATATGCCCGAAACGGATCGACGCCCGGCGAGTAACCTGCCGCCGCTGTCGCTTCATATCCCCGAACCGCGCTATCGCCCGGGCGACACGCCTGACTTTGGCGATATTGTCGTGCCCGCGGTCGATGCGACGCCGCGGCCGTCCGAGGCGACCAAACCCGATGCGATGCGCGAGCTCTGCTACGGCTTGGTTCGCGTGCTCGATTTCGACGGACAGGCCAAAGGCCAGTGGGATCCGAAGCTGAGCCCCGAGCGGCTGCGCACGATGCTGCGCTACATGATGCTCGTGCGCGCCTTCGACGACCGCATGTTCCGCGCCCAGCGGCAGGGCAAGACCAGCTTCTACATGAAATGCACCGGCGAAGAGGCGACATCGGTCGCCTCGACCATGGCGCTCGATCGCGGCGACATGTGCTTCCCGAGCTATCGCCAGCAAGGCATTTTGATCGCGCGTGACTATCCGCTGATCCAGATGATGAACCAGATTTATTCGAATCGCGGCGATCATCTGCTCGGGCGCCAGCTGCCGATCATGTATTCGGCCCCCAAGCATGGGTTCTTCAGCGTATCGGGTAACCTCGCGACGCAATATCCGCAGGCGGCGGGCTGGGCGATGGCGTCGGCTTCCAAGGGCGACAGCCGCATCGCGACGGTGTGGTGCGGCGAGGGGTCGTCGGCCGAGGGCGACTTCCACTCGGCATTGACCTTTGCGACGGTCTATAACGCGCCGGTCATTTTTAATGTCGTCAACAACCAGTGGGCGATCTCCAGCTTTTCGGGCTTTGCCGGCGGCGAGCGCACGACCTTTGCAGCGCGCGCCGTGGGTTACGGGATTGCCGGGCTGCGGGTCGATGGCAATGACCCGCTTGCGGTCTATGCCGCGACGCAATGGGCCGCGGATCGCGCCCGGACGAATAGCGGGCCGACACTGATCGAGCATTTCACCTATCGCAGCGAAGGGCATAGCACGTCGGACGACCCGAGCGCCTATCGCCCCGCCGACGAAGCCTCGGCCTGGCCGTTTGGCGATCCGATCGCGCGGTTGCGCCAGCATCTCGAAACGCTCGGCGAATGGGATGGCGAACGGCACGAAGCGCAGCGCGCCGAGCTGGAAAATTTGGTAAAGACGACGCAGAAGCAATCAGAAAAGCTCGGTATTTTGGGGCACGGCATGCACCAGCCGTTCGAGACGATGTTCCAGGACGTGTTCGAAGACATGCCCTGGCACCTCAAGGAACAATGCGCGCAGATGCTCGCCGAACAGGAAGCGAAGTTCGGCCCCGACTGGAAGCCCGAATGATGAGCGCCGACACGATGACTGCGACCAAGACCATGAACATGATCGAGGCGATCAACAGCGCGATGGACGTGATGCTCGAACGCGACAGCAATGTCGTGGTGATGGGCGAGGACGTCGGCTTTTTCGGCGGCGTGTTCCGCGCGACTGCTGGATTGCAGAAAAAACACGGGAAAACGCGCGTTTTCGATACGCCGATCAACGAATGCGGGATTATCGGGGTCGCGGTCGGCATGGGCGCCTATGGCCTGCGTCCGGTCCCCGAAATCCAGTTCGCCGACTACATATACCCCGGGCTCGACCAGCTGGTCAGCGAAGCGGCGCGGCTGCGCTATCGCTCCGCGGCTGATTTCATCTGTCCGATGACGGTTCGGACGCCGTTCGGCGGCGGCATTTTCGGCGGCCAGACGCACAGCCAGTCGCCCGAATCGATCATGACGCATATTTGCGGCGTGAAAACTGTGATCCCCTCCAATCCTTACGACGCAAAAGGCCTGTTGATCGCGGCGATCGAGGACAATGATCCGGTCGTCTTCCTCGAACCCAAGCGCATCTATAACGGTCCGTTCAGCGGCTATTATGACCGCCCGGTCGAGCCATGGTCCAAACACGCGGCGAGCGCGGTGCCCGAGGGGCATTATCGGATCGAGCTTGGGAAGGCCGCGACGGTGCGCGAGGGCGAGGCGCTGACCGTGCTCGCCTATGGTACCATGGTCCACGTCGTGAAAACTATTGTGGAAGAATTGAAGGTCGATGCAGAAATCATTGATCTTAGGACGCTTCTTCCGCTCGATATCGACGCGATCGAGGCATCGGTGAAGAAGACCGGGCGCTGTCTGGTGATCCACGAAGCGACGCGCACCTCGGGTTTTGGCGCCGAACTGGCCGCGCTGGTACAGGAACGCTGCTTTTACCACCTCGAAGCGCCGGTCGAGCGCGTCACCGGCTTTGACACCCCCTATCCGCACAGCCTGGAATGGGCGTATTTCCCCGGTCCGGTCCGCATCGCGACCGCGCTGACCAAGATTTTGAAGGACTGACGCCAATGGCCCGCTATTCATTCCGTCTGCCCGACATTGGCGAAGGTATCGCCGAGGCCGAAATCGTCGCCTGGCACGTGCGTGTAGGCGAACGCGTTGAGGAAGACGCGCAGCTGGCCGACATGATGACCGACAAGGCGACCGTCGAGATGGAATCGCCGGTCTCGGGGATCGTCGTCGAGCTGGCCGGCGAGGTCGGCGACCTGATTGCGATCGGATCGACGCTGGCGGTGATCGAAACTGATGGCGAAGGTGAGATTGATGCGCCGCCGGTGGACACCGCGGTCGAAGTGCAGATCGAAGCCGAAACTCCGGGGTCGGATTCCGAGCCTGAACCCAAGGTAACAGAGTTAACATCGGCCGCTGAGGCGCCGAAACCAGCCGAAAAGCCTTCCGAAACGTCAGCCGCTCCGGCGGCCCCGGCTGTCGCTGTCCACCACGACGCCAAAGTCCTTGCATCCCCCGCCGTTCGCGCTCGCGCGAAGGATTTGGGGATCGATCTGGGGCAGGTGCAGTGCGACGGCGACCGCATCCGCCATGCCGATCTCGACGCATTTCTGCGCTATAGCGGCGGGCAAGGCTATCACAGTCCCGGTGCCAGCCGCGCGCGCGCCGACGAGCCGATCAAGGTGATCGGCATGCGCCGCAAGATTGCCGAGAACATGGCAGCGTCGAAACGCGCGATCCCGCATTTCACCTATGTCGAGGAAATGGACGTCACCGCGCTGGAAGAAATGCGCGCCGATTTGAACGCCAATCGCGGTCAGCGGCCAAAGTTGACGATGTTACCTTTCCTAATTGTAGCGATTTGCCGCACGATTCCGCAGTTTCCGATGATCAACGCGCGCTATGACGATGAAGCGGGCGTCGTGACGCGCTACGGCGCGGTGCATCTGGGCATGGCGACGCAGACCGATGCGGGACTGATGGTCCCCGTGATCCGCGACGCGCAGGACAAGAATGTCTGGCAACTGGCGAGCGAAATCAGCCGATTGGCTGAGGCTGCGCGGACCGGAAAGGCGAAGGTTGACGAACTGTCGGGATCGACGCTGACGATCACTTCGCTCGGCCCGCTCGGCGGTATTGCGACGACGCCAGTGATCAACCGGCCCGAGGTCGCGATTATCGGCCCGAACAAGATTGTCGAACGCCCGGTTTTCGACGGCGACGACATTCGCCGCGCCAAGCTGATGAACCTGTCGATCAGCTGCGACCACCGGGTCGTCGATGGCTGGGATGCCGCGAGCTATGTCCAGGCGCTGAAAAAGCTGGTTGAGACGCCGGTTCTGCTGTTCGCGGACTGATAAGCCTAACCAACATCCGTTTGTGTCCAGCGTAGTCGAGACACGTCGAGGTCGTATATGCCTTCACGTGTCTCGACTTCGCTCGACACGAACGGGGTGGGTGTAGGTTTAGAGCCCCAGCCCGGCAAAGCTTGTCTGGTCAAACTTCAGCTTGAACGTCACATAGGCGCCCGAGCGCGAATAGCGCGCGTCTTCGAAATCGCGGTCGTGGAAACCCGCGAAATTATAGCCGAAGGTGATGTTCGCATTCTTCATCGGCGCCAGCGTCACGGTCGGCCCGCCCGCCCAGTTAACAGTGTCAGCATCGGTGCCGACGCGCACGGTTCCCGACGCGCCGACGTCGACATGCTCGCCGAGGTTGAAGCGGAAATCGGCGCCGATCAGGTTCGACCAACCCTTGACGTCATCAGCGCCGAACTTGTCGAAATTATAGCGCGTCCCCCAGAAGAAACCGAATTCGCCGCGTTCATACCACATACGACCCGCGTCACCGCGGCTTTCGCGGTCGCCTAGCGGCGTCCAGTTGACCGACAGGCTGTTGAGCAGGCGGCGGCTGGTCGCATCGCCGTCGATCGTCAGCGCGCCGCCGCCGATCGGGCCGGGCTGGCCTGCGATGGCGTCGCGAACCTTGTCCGAACGGAACTCGCTCTTGTTGAGCCACGAAATGGCGGAATTCGCCGGGCGGTGCGCCCAGCTCATCTCGAAATTGATGACCTCGGTCGTCGGGATCGTGCCGCTGCCGCTGGCTTTGGCGTAGGTGAACAGCGCGCCGAGCGCGCGGCCTTCGCCGAGCTGGCGGAGACCGCCCACCGTCAGCCCGTAGCGATTGGCGATTTCACCGTCGCGATATTCGGCGCGCCCGGTCAAGGTCCAGCGATCGGCGCGATAGGTCGCGCCGGTGCTGATCGCGAGGAAATCCTCGGTCAGCGTCCCGTTGTCACCAAGGAATCCGCCCGAAGCCACCGGCTGGTTAACATTGATAACATCGCTCGCTCGGATCCCGCCAAGGGTGCGATTGCCGTCGACCGACACATCGACCGACCAGCGCTCGCCGAGCTTCAGCGACTGCGACAGGCCATAGGCGGCAAAGCTGCGCGGACCATATTCGCCGATCTCTTGCTGGTTCGCGGTGGCGAGCAAGCGCGCGCCCGACCAGGGGGCCAGGTCGAACCCGAGCCGCGCGGTGCGCGCCTTGATGGTATCGCCGTCGGCGATTTCATAGCTGCCGACCAGATTAGCGTCGCGATGGATCGCAAAGCGCGCACCGAGACGGTGGCGGGTCGGGAAATCGATGCTCGCATCCTTGCCGCCCAGCGCAAATTCGGTCTGCGCGTCGAGTTCGAGGCGTTTTTCGAACAGCCGCTGCGTCGCGCCGAACTGGACGATGTTCGAACGGTTGCGCGTACCGTCCGACAGCCGGTCGTCGGCGTGGGTCAATCCGGCACGCGCCACCGTCGTGCCATTGTCATATTCGGCCAGCGCCCGCGCGGCGCGGCGACGGGCGCCGGTATCCAGATAGTCTTCCTGCCAAGCGCTGGCGGTCAGCGACAGGGTGCGAGCGGCGCGCAGCCGGGCATCGACCCCGAATTTGCGCGTGCCATTCTCGCCGCGGTTGAGCTGGCCCGCGCCAAAGCCGCTCTCGCGCTCGCGGACGTAGGCGAGGAAGTCTGCGTTGCTGCTGTGATGTTCGGCTTCGATCAGCCATGCCTTGGCGGTGCCGACCGCGGCATTGCCGCCATTAGCCGACTTGGCATCGCTGACCGCCAGTTCGGCGCGAACTTCGGTGTCGATATTCGGCCGATAGCGCGCGTCCACGCCGCCGAGGTTGGTCTTGGCGTTGCCGTCTTCGTCATGGATGAAGGTCGCGCCGACCCGCAGTTTTTCGTCATTCGACTGGTAGCTGACGCGCCCTCCGGCGTTGAGCACGCGCTGTCCGACGCCATCGACCTCATATTCGGCGACGATGAACTGCGGATCGAGATCCGACGAGCGGCTGAGCACCGGGCTGCGGAAGCGGATCGTGCCGGACAGATAGTCGATGTCATAATCGACGTGGCGCGTCATGCTGACACTGTCAACAATGCGCTCGCTGCGCAGGCGATCGCGCGTTTCAATGACGATGCGTTCGCTGTTGGGCAGGATATCGCGCGCGCCGAGCTGATACGGCCCGGTCAGGCCGTTGCCCTGGATTTCGTCGCGGCGGAACCGATAGGGGGTATCGGCGACGAACGCGGTCGCGGCGAAATTGCGGCCCCGATATTCGGCTTTGCCGCCGTTGAGCGCGCGCTGGTACCGTGCGAGCTCGGGCTCCGAAATGCCGGTCTCGATATCGCCGAACATCGCATAGAATTGCGGGCGCTCCAGGCGGAGGTAGAGCTTGCGCACCGACGCCGCATCGTAACGCGTCTCGTTGCGATCGGCATAGATGGTGTAATAGGCGCGCGGATCGATCACGCCGCCGAAGCGGGCGTCATCCTGCTCCTTGTCGCTGTCGTAGGCCAGCGTCATCAGCCATTTGCCGCGCACGCGGCCCTTGGCATAGAGCGCGAGGCGCGCATCGGCGTTCAGATCGTCGAGCGTTTCCGCAACCGGTTCCATGCGATCGTCGAGCGTGTTGTAGCCGAGCGTCCCGGCGGCAAAGCCGACGACGGTCCACGGGCGATCGCCCGGATCGAGCCAGGTTTCGATCGTCTGCTTGCGCACCACCTTGTCGTCGCGGAAGATGAAATCCATCGCCAGCGTGCCCGACGCGGTCGTTGGTTCGAGTTCGATGTAGGCGATGCCGTCATCGCCATCGATCTTCCAAAGCGGCTGGGCGCGCTCGAGCCCGGCGAGCTGGCGCGCCTGCTGCGCATCGGCCTCGACCGCCGGATAATAGGGGGCAGGGACGCTGAAATCGCCCGTCAGCCCGGCGCGCACGGGCTTGCCGTCGCGATCGGTCAGCCGCACCGCGATCACAGGGCGCGTAACGCCGTCGGCGACCAGCACCGAGCGTTCGCGTACCAGACTGGCCCGCATCGGCGTGATCGAATAGTGAACATCGCGCTCCAGTGTCTCGATGATAACGCCGTTCACATCCTTGACCTCGGCGATCAGGCGGTTTTCGCCCTCGCGAATTTCGAGCCCGCGCCACAGGCTGACCGCGACGCTGCCGTCGGCGGACTTGCTGGTGCCTTCAAAGGCCAAAGGATCGGCGGCCTTGCCATTGACGCGCAGCGTGACCGTCTGACCCGGCGCGTGCTTGATCGCGGCGCGGATCGCCTTTGAGCGCGGATTGTGATCGGTGGCGGGAAACAGCCACGCAATGCCGGGGGTTTGTCCAGCGAGCCAGTCGCGACCGGCCCCGGCGGCCTCGGGGTCGCTGAGGACCACCGGCGCGGCAACGGCCGCGGTTTTAGCCGCTGCCCGCGGCGCGCTGGCGACGGCGCGGAAATCGGCGCGCTTGAGCGCTCCGCCGCGGCCTTCGACAAAGCGCGAGATGGCACTGCCCGCGCTTTGCGTCGATCGGGCGCAATCGATTGCGCTGCGATCGAGCGGCAGCGTCGACGGATCGATCTGGACGACGTGGAGGCCGGGGCGTACGCCTTCGAAGTGATAGCGGCCATCTTCGTCGGTGACGGTGTAGCTGCCGTCCTGGAGCATCACGCGGACGCCTGCGATGCCGTCGGCCTTGCGCGGATCGACCGTGCAACCGCCGTCGGTGATGCGCCCGATGATCGTCATCCGGTCGCCAAGCTGGTCGCGTTTGATCGAGATCGTCGCCTCGGCAATGTTGCTCGCTGCACCGCGGTTATCGATGGCCGAGGCGCGGTTGAGCGCGTTGCCAGGCTGCGCCGAAACGATGACTTCGGCCAGATAGGTCAGCAAAACGGTCCGCGATGCGCCGATGCTGGGCACCACCACGCTGAATTCGCGGCCGTTGGCGGCGACATTGGCGGTCGCCCGCACGCCGTCGATACGCACGGTATCGGCGCGCAGGCGCATGCCGGGTGGCAGGACGTCGCTCACCGTCACGGCGCCGGTGTTCCGCCGCGCGTCGCGGTTCGCGACTTCGATGCGGTACTGGATCACGTCGCCGGGCACCGCGACCTGCGTCGAGGTCGTCTTGCGCAGCACCATCGGCAGGCCGGGCTGATCGACCGGAATATCGACGCGCACCGGGGCAGGGCTGTTCAGCGTGAAGGGATTGCCATAGCTGGCGCCGCTGATTTCGAATGGCAGGCCGTCGTCGGGACGGCGAAATCCCGCCAGATCGGCAGGATTCGAGGTCGACGGCGCGGTGAACGGCGACGGCGGCTGGACGATCAGGCGATAGCTTCCCGGCGCTACGAACGGGAAACGATAGTCGCCCGGCGGGAAATTATAGGTCGTGCCGCCCGAATCGGTGACACTCTGGCCGGTGACGACGCTGGAGGGATAGCTCGAGACCCCGTCGTCGCCGAAAACCTGCGCGGGCTGACCCGTCGCGGCGTCGACGATGGTGACGCGGCTGCCCGGAACGGGCGCGCCGTCACCGCTATCGAACACGATGCCGAAGGGATCGACGAGGAAGTTGATCGTCGCCAGCGCGACCAGACTGGCGTTCGCCTGGTCGGTGACGCGCAGCGACAGCGCTGCGCCCGGATTGACCGACAGGCGGCAGTCGCCCGGCGCGACGGCGGGTGGGACGCCGATAGTGTTAATAAACCCAACGAATTCACCGCTGTTGTTGGCCGTTTCCGTCAGCGTAATCTGCTCACGGTCGCCATTTTCAAGCTCGAGCACGACGTCGAGCGTGTCACGCGCCTGCGGATCGGCATTGGCCGATGCGAGCGTGACCCCGACGACGAGCATTTCGCCGGCGCGGAAATTGTCGGTACTTTGCAGCGACGCAGGGGCGGTCGCAATGCCCTCATAAACCCCGCTGAGCGGGATCGTGCTACTCGTGCTGCCCAGACTGGTGCTGCCGTTCGCGATGCCGCTGCCCAAGGCGTTGGCGATGGGGCCGCCTGCACGGCTGCACTGGGTCGGCGCGAGCGGCACCGATTTGTTGCCGCCGCCATTGGTCAGGCGGTACGTGGTAATCGTCGGCCGTTCGGGGGGCCGCGGCGCCACGGTGACATCGACGCGGTTCGACAGCGCCTGACCGGGATTCCCGTCATGCGTCCACTGCGCCGAAGCGGTGTTCGTGATCACCTGCGCTTCTGCCCGGGGAACCGCAGGCAGCAGGGCTGCCGCGACCAGGGAGGTCACAAGGCCGAAATATTTGGTTCCGAGCGCCATGATAGCCCCGAATGGAGCAGCGGGAGACGGTTTTTGGGCCGCACCCGCTGCTCTATCGGTTCTCCGATCAGTTGACCGTCGCGCGGAAGACGAGCGTGCTCGTGGCGCCCGCTGCGATCGATGCAATCGTGCCCGACACGTTGGGCGCGGTGTAACTGCCGCCCGCCGTTCCGTTGAAATCGCACGTGCCGCTGGGTACGGTACCGGTGTAGGTGCCGCCGAGCAGGATCGAACTCGGAATGTAGGTCAGCTGGCCCGGCACGGCATCGTTGATCACCACCGAGCTCGCAGCCGCGGCGCCTGTATTGGCGACGGCGATGCAATATTCGACAACTGCACCCGGGATCAGCTTCGGATTTGTCGTGCCGTTGAACGGATCCGAAATCACACGGCTGCTCTTGGCGACGGCTAGCGTCGCCGTTTGCACCGTATAGTCGTCATTGTCGCTGTGCGAACCATCGCGCGCGGCGTCGCCGGTCACGCCCGCGATGTCGGCGAAGACCGTGTCCTTGCCCGCCGTGTTGGCTCCGGTCGTTTCGGTAATCGCAGCGCCCTGGGTGCTCGCGGTACCGCCTTCGCGAGCGGTGGCGCGCAAGGTAACGCCGGCGACGGCGTTATTGGCGAGCCCCGCCGGAATGTCGGCGACGACGAACAGGCGGATCGCGGTATCGACGACCAGTTCATCGACGAAACCGGTGAGCAGGGTATCGCCCACGTCCCAGCTGCCAACCGTACCGGTTACCGTATTATCGCGGTAAATCCGTACGTTGGTGGCGTTGAAGGTGTCGGTCCCACCGTGCGCCGCCGTGCCGCCGACGATCTGCGACGCGACGAGCGCGAAATCGAGCGTTTCGTTCGAGCTGTTGGTCAGCTGGAACGTCGTGACGGCGTTCGTCTGCCCCGGCACGACGTTGGTCGTGACCGTGCCGACTTCTTCGACGAGCAGGTTGATCTTGCGGTCGACGGTGAAATTGTTCGACGCCGACTGCTGGCCCTGCGCAACGCCACCGACCTGATAGTCGACGGTGGCGGTATTCGTGATCGTGGTACCCGCGGTCGTCCCGGCAGCAAGTGCCGGGGTGGCGGCGAGACTTGAAATCGCCGCCAGACCGATGATGCCCACGGTGTTCAGCTTGCTGGTCATAGCTGAGCTCCTTGGCTTTGGTCGATTGCCGTTTCCCCACCGCTGGCAATCATTAAGCGGTTATTTTAATTCACTATTTTACGACTCCTCGAAACATCAGCTTGCCGCTGGCACCCGCCGGGATCGGCTTTTGAAAGGCCCAGCGGATGTGCGTGACATCGTCCGGCTGCGCGGCGCGGCGGGTGCCGTCGGCCATCGTCACCGTGAGTTGATCGAGCTGTCCCCAGTCACGACCGCCATCGATCGAGACGAGCGGCCTGGTATCGCCCGCATCGGCAAAGCGAACGGCCGCGGGCAGGGGGTTGGTGATGACAAATTTGTCGGCGGGCTGAGCGCCCGCGTTGCGATAATTCAGCACGAAGACCAGCCGATCGCCGGGAACGACGACCTTTGGTTCTTCGAGCAAGATCCGTTGCTTGCCCTGCGCGTCGGTACTGACGCGCTCGACAAACACGTCGTTGGCGAGCGCCACCTGGTTGGCGGCGAGCGCCTGACCCGGCAAAAGCGCCGCAAAAAGCAGGAAAAGGGCGGTGCGCATGCGCATCTCCATCAATCGATCGTTGTACGGAAGGTGACGGTGCGGGTCTGGCCCCCGGCAACCGTGCCGAGCGCGACGTTGATCCGCGTGCCATTATAGTCGCCCGCGTCGGCATCGACCGCGTCGGACTGCGCGACGCCGCCAAGCGTGATCGAGCCCGCGACATAGCTGGTGTCAGCGGGGATATTGTCGGTGATCGCCAGCCCGCTGACCGAGCCGCTGCCCGCGACGGTCGCAACGATCGTGTAGGTGATGGTGGCGCCGGGAATCGGGTCGGCGGTGCCGAGCGTGTTGGTCACGACGGCCGATTTCACCAGCGTAACGGTCGCCGCAGACACAATGAATGCGCCCGCGTCTGTGCCATCGGCGCCGGTCGAGCCGACGACGGCGTCGCCGCCGCCTTCGCCCATGCCGGCAAAGCTGTCGCCCGGATCGCCGGTGCCGGTTACCGCGGTCGCAACCAGGCTGACGATCCCGCGGTTGCCGTCGACGACGGTTCCCGGCGTCGTCGCGACGACAAACACCGTCACGCTTTCGTCAGGATCGAGCTCAGGATCGTTGGCACCCGGCGTGTAAAGCGTGTCGGTGCCTGCGTCGAACACGCCGTCGCCATTGTCGATGTAGATTTGAGTGACGACCGGGTCGTAATTGTCCCCGCCAGCGTTGGCGATCGTGCTCAGCACGAAGTTTTCGACGCCATTGCCGTTATTGGTGACCGAAAAGGTCAGGACCTGTCCGGTCGCGCCCGGGGTGGTCGGTACATCCGCCGGGTTGCTCGAATCGACGGTGACGTCGAGCAATTCGTCGACGAGCAGGTCGACCTGGTTCGAATTGATCGTCGTCGAACCGCCGCCTGTGTCAAAGCTGGCCGAGGCGGTGTTGCTGATCGTCGAGCCGGCACGCGTTCCGGCGGCTTGCGCCTGCATCGGCAGCGCGAGCGCGGCCAGCAGGGCGATGGCTGAACAAGAGGGTAGAAGCTGATGCTTCGCGCCCCCCACAGGCGCTTTCATCATCACTTTGACTCCGAAGTGGTTGGTCCTTGGAGCCCTCAGTCGACGAAAAAGGGTAATTTACGGTTAAAAAGCAGCGAGAAAGACGCGTTCTGCCCCAGAAGGAGACAGGTGCCCGACGCGATTCGTCGCAAAACGGGGCGGCTGGCGCAAAATGCAAAGCACGCGTAAGAAGAGGCGGTTAACGCAAGGAGGCATGGGGTGGCGGACGATCGGGGGAGCAGAGACGCGCGCCCGCGTTCGAACCCTCTCCATCAAATCGAGGTCGATGATTTTCGCCGCGATAGACTGCTCGCGGCGCTTACGCTGATCTTTGGCGCGAGCTTCTGTCTGGGGTTGCCCTTTGCCCTGCAGCACGGCGCAGAGTTTTTTCTGCCACTGACCGCTGCGATCGTGATCGCGATCGCGCTGGTGCCGCTGCTCGAATGGCTCGAGCGGCGTGGCGTTCCGTCGGCGCTGGCGGCGTTTCTTTCGCTCACCGGATTTCTGATGCTGATCAATGCCGCGCTCGCGATCATCGTCGTCCCCGCGACGGGCTGGTTTGCGCGGCTGCCCGATTCGATCCCGCGGATCCAGAGCAACCTGGCGCCGCTGATCGATTTTTATTCGACGCTGCAAAGGTTTGTCGACCGCACATTGTTGTCGATGGCGAGCGGGAGCGAGGCGACGGCGCAGGCAGTGGCGGCGACGGCGCCAACGTCGGTCGTCGACTATTTCATCTCGGCGGCGCCGTCGGCGGCGATCCAGCTGTTCTTTGCCGTGCTGGTCATCTTTTTCTTTCTGTCGGGATGGACGCGCCTGCGCAAAGGCACGATCCGGCGCCGTGGCAGCTTCGATGGCGCGATGCAGACGGCGCGGGTGATCCAGAATGTCGTCGACGCGACCGCCGATTATCTCGCCACGATCACCTTGATCAACGCAATCCTGGGACTGTCGGTCGCGCTGCTGTTGTGGGCGCTTGGCATGCCTTCGCCCTTTATGTGGGGCGGCATCGTCTCGCTATGCAATTTCGTGCCCTATGTCGGCCCGATTGTGGCGGCGATCCTGCTGGGCCTTGGCGGGTTGATGACCTTTGATGCAGTCGGACTGGCGTTGCTGCCCGCGCTGTTGTTCATCGGTGTCCACACCGTGGAGGCGAATCTGATCACGCCATTGGTGCTCGGCAAGCGGCTGACAATCAATCCCTTGCTGATTCTGGTATCGCTCAGCTTCTGGGGCTGGGTATGGGGCGCGCCGGGAGCGCTGCTCGCGGTGCCGCTGCTGCTGATTTTGCAAACGGTGTTGCAATCGACCGGGACGCCCGATCTAGCGGGATTCCTGTTCGAACGCGGCACGTTGACGACGGTCGACGAGATGCGCGATCGATTAAATCGAAGCCAATCCGAAAGGGACGGTTGACAGGTCGGGGCGAGCGCCATATTGGCGCGGCTCCCAAGCGCACGCGGGTGTAGCTCAGTTGGTTAGAGTGCCGGCCTGTCACGCCGGAGGTCGCGGGTTCGAGCCCCGTCACTCGCGCCATTCCTTGTCTTTCGGGACGGAATGGCCACCGCAGCTTGGAACTATTCCATCACCGGAAATCTGGAAATGGCGCGGCTGTCAGTCGCGCCATCTCCCCAATTCCATCCATCGCAGCAGCGGCTTGAGCGGCAGGATCCACACGATCCCCGCGACCAGATAGAAAATCGCCTGAACCAGCACCGGCCAGGCGCCGATCCATGGCGACAGGCTGACGACGATCGCGGTCCACCCGCCGATCAGCGCGAGGATCAGGAACATGCCCGCGGGCTTGCGCCAGCTTGGTTGGGGGTTGGCCGGATCCTCACTCACAAACGATCTCCGCAAAGGATGAATTCCTGTTCGGTCAATATCGCGTCGAGCGCGACGTCGGTCGATTCGCGCGGCGTAGCGTCGATTTCCTGCACCGACCAGCCGATACCGATCCGCAGCACGTCGGGATGCGCGGCGAAATAGCGATCATAATGACCGCCGCCCTGGCCGATGCGGCCGCCTTGGCGGTCGAAACCGACCAGCGGGCAAAAAATGAGGTCGGGCGCCACCCGCGGCGCATCATCGGCGGGCTGCCGAGTTCCCCACGGGCCCTTTTCCAGCGCTTCATCGGGCTGCCAGCGCCGAAAATCCATCGTGTCGACGCGCGCGGCGTGGTGCGGCAGCGCGAGCGCGCCTGCCGTCGCGAGCTCGCCGAACATCGGCAGGATGTCGGGTTCGTCGCCCCACGCGGCATAGGCGCCAACAATGGCATGGCGGGCGAGCAGGTCCGAAAGCGATGCGGGTAGCGCGCGAAACGCCGCAAACTGCGCCATCCCGTCGAGATTCGCGGCGAAATGCTTGCGGCGAAACCGCAGCTTTTCTCGCAATTTCTGCTTTTGAAGGACCAGATCGGCGGACAAGTCGGTCATCGCCTCCTGTGAAACCTGGTCGATCGGTTGGCGGGACCGCCGAGGTCGTTTGCTGGAAGATCCTCTGACGCCAGTAACGTCAGGTGGGGACCATGTACGTCGGACCAGGGTCCGGGCAGGGACAGCCCCCTAGGATGATGTATCGCCTCAGGGATTTTCGCAAAAGCTCGTGCCGGGCAGTACCCGCCGTCCCTTATGTAGGGGTGCGGGCGCCTGCGCTCAAGAGATTTGCTCGACTTTCGTCGCCAAGGCCTCGATCCGATCGGCGATCTGCAGCAGGGCGCGATCATGGGCCGGCTTCGCGGACGCCGCCGCCGGGGCCGAGCGCAACGCTTCGAGTTCTTTCAGCGCCGCCTGTTCGCGCGTCACCGCAGCGCGCAGTTCATCGCGCGCCGCAGCTTCGCGGCTTTCGGCCAGCGCGACCGCCGCGCGCAGCGAATCGGACTGCGGCTCGGCCTTGTCGGCCTTGCCCCTGGCTTCCTGGGCATCGTCGGCGAGCATCAGCGCGGCGAACAGCAGCTGACGAACTTCGGTACCGCCCTGAATTCCGCGAGCCTTTTCGTCGACGACCGCGGCGAGCTGGAGCAGCTGCGCTTCCTCTCCGTCGGCACAATGAACGTCGTAGGGACGTCCGGCGATCATCAGCTTGACATCAGCCACGGTCGGCCTCCGCTATCAATCGGTCGAGTTCGCCGATCACCGCGGCGACTTCGGCCCGGAGCGCCGACTGGTCGGCTGCCGGGGCCGCTGAAGCGGATGGCGGCTGCTTTGGCGGATTGGCCAACGCCTTTTCAATGCGACTGAGCGCGCGTTCGATGCGGCCGATGGCCAGGCTGGATTCGTCGAGGTCGAGTTCCATGCGCGATGGGTAGCAGCGCGGGCAGGGGGGTGCAATTGCCCTGTCGGTCCAAAATGCGCCGATTTTCCGTTCGCAGCGGTTGACTCCTGACCCCGCCGCCGCAAAGGGCTGTGCGCATCCAGTCGGGCCGTAGCGTCCGGCGCCTGCCCAGCCATTTCCGAGGGACAAATGACACTGCCCGAACGTCAGCTCGCCAATGCCATCCGCGCGCTTGCGATGGACGCCGTTCAGGCCGCAAACAGCGGCCATCCGGGGATGCCGATGGGCATGGCCGACGTCGCGACGGTGCTCTTTTCGGACTATCTGAAATTCGATCCAAGCGACCCCAAATGGGCCGATCGCGACCGATTCGTGCTGTCGGCGGGGCATGGTTCGATGCTCGCCTATGCGACGCTGCATCTCGCGGGCTATGCGCGGCCGACGATCGACGACATCCGCAATTTCCGCCAGCTGCACAGCCCGTGCGCGGGACATCCGGAGAATTTCGAGCTCGAAGGCGTCGAAACGACGACCGGGCCGCTCGGACAGGGGCTCGCCACCGCGGTTGGCATGGCGATCGCCGAGCGCCACCTCAACAGCCTCTATGGTGACGATTTGGTCGACCACCGTACCTGGGTGATCGCGGGTGACGGCTGCCTGATGGAAGGCATCAATCACGAAGCCATTGGTTTGGCAGGTCATTTGCAACTCGGTCGGATGACCGTGCTGTGGGATGACAACAAGATCACGATCGACGGGGCGACCGATCTGTCGACGAGCGAGGATATTGCGGCGCGCTATACGGCGACCGGCTGGCATGTCGAAAGCTGCGACGGGCATGATCCCGCCGACATTCGCCGCGCGATCGATGCGGCGCTCGCCGATCCGCGGCCGTCGCTGATCGCGTGCCGGACGATCATCGGCTTCGGTGCGCCGAACAAGCAAGGCACGTCGGCAACGCACGGTGCGCCGCTGGGTGCCGACGAGATTGCCGCGGCGCGCAGCGAACTCGGCTGGACCGCCGAACCTTTCGACGTTCCGGCCGACATAGCGGCGGCGTGGGCGGCCTTTGGCGAGAAGGGCAAGATTCTTCATTCCGGATGGAATGATCGCCTTGCAAATAGCGATAAAAATACGGAATTTTCTGAGCGCTTGAGTGGAAAGATCGTGCCGGGCGATGCGTTCAAAGCCTATCTCGATGGTCTTGTCGCTGATCCGCCGAAGGTTGCGACGCGCAAGGCATCGGAGAACACGTTGGGCGCGCTGACCGCCGACATTGCGGCGCTCGTCGGTGGCAGTGCCGATTTGACGGGTTCCAACAACACCAAAACATCGTCAACCAAGCCGTTGACCAAGGACGATTATTCGGGCCGCTATATCTATTATGGTATCCGCGAGTTCGGCATGGCCGCGGCGATGAACGGCATGGCTTTGCACGGCGGCATTGTTCCTTACGGCGGCACCTTCCTTGTGTTTGCCGATTATTGCCGCGCCGCGATCCGGCTGTCGGCGCTCCAGCAGCAGCGCGTGGTCTATGTGATGACCCACGACAGCATCGGGCTCGGCGAAGACGGTCCGACGCACCAGCCGATCGAGCATTTGCAGTCTTTGCGTGCGATGCCCAACCTGCTCGTGATGCGCCCCGCCGATGCGGTCGAGACCGCCGAGTGCTGGGCGCTGGCGCTGGCGCAGGAAAGCCGCCCGTCGTTGCTCGCGCTGACGCGTCAGAACCTCCCGCCGCTGCGTCATGACGTCACGGAAAATCTTTGTGCGAAAGGTGGTTACCGCCTGCGCGAAGCCAGCGCCGACCGCAAGGTCGTCCTCGTCGCGACCGGCTCCGAAGTCTCGCTTGCGGCCGAGATCGCGGACAAGCTCGAGGCCGCGGGCCATGGCACCGACGTCGTCTCGATGGTCTCGACCGAATTGTTCGACGAACAGGACGGCGCCTATCAGGATGCGATCCTGCCGCGCGACGCGCTGATCGTCTCGATCGAGGCGGGCGCGACCTTTGGCTGGGAACGCTACACCGGCCGCGACGGCCTCCGCTTTGGTATCGACAGCTTCGGTGCCTCGGCACCGATCGACGACCTGTACAAGCATTTCGGCCTGACCGCCGATGCGATCACCCCCCAGATACTGGCAAAGCTCGGCGCCTAACGACCGGGCTTCCATTCGCAGAAAGGACTTCATCGACATGGCAGTGAAAGTTGCAATCAACGGTTTCGGGCGCATCGGCCGCAATGTGGCGCGCGCCATCCTCGAACGGACCGACCACGACCTCGAACTCGTGTCAATCAACGACCTCGCCGACGCCAAGGCGAACGCCCGCCTGTTCCAGCGCGATTCGGTCCATGGGCCGTTCAATGGCACGGTCGAAGTCGACGGCAACGACCTGATCGTCAACGGCAAGCGCATCCAGGTGACCGCCGAGCGCGATCCCGCCAAATTGCCGCATGCCGCCAACGGCATCGACATTGCGCTCGAATGCACGGGCTTCTTTACCGACCGCAAGGGCGGCCAGGCGCATCTCGACGCCGGTGCCAAGCGCGTCCTGATCTCGGCCCCCGCCAAGGAAGTCGACCTCACCGTCGTTTACGGCGTGAACCACGACAAGATCGGCGCCGAGCATGTGATCATCTCGAACGCGTCGTGCACCACCAACTGCCTCGCGCCGATGGCCAAGGTGCTGCATGAAAAGATCGGTATCGAGCGCGGCCTGATGACCACGATCCACGCTTATACCAACGACCAGAAAATCCTCGACCAGATCCACTCCGATCCGCGCCGCGCCCGCGCCGCCGCGATGTCGATGATCCCGACCAGCACCGGTGCGGCGGTCGCCGTCGGCCTCGTCCTGCCCGAACTCAAGGGCAAGCTCGACGGCTCGTCGATCCGCGTTCCGACCCCGAATGTCTCGGTCGTCGACCTGACCTTCACCCCCAGCCGCGACACGACCGCCGAAGAGGTCAACAAGCTGCTGAAGGAAGCTGCCGAAGGCGAGCTCAAGGGCGTGCTCGGCTTCACCGACGAGCCGCTGGTCTCGATCGATTTCAACCACGACGCGCACAGCTCGACGATCGACAGCCTCGAAACCGCGGTGATCGACGGCAAGCTGGTGCGTGTGCTCAGCTGGTATGACAATGAATGGGGCTTCTCGAACCGTATGATCGACACCGCAGGTGTGATCGCCAAGTTCCTCTAAGCCAAAGGAAAGCAGCGATGACCGCGTTCAAGACCCTCGACGACATCGGCGACGTCACCGGCAAGAAGATACTGGTGCGCGTCGACCTCAATGTCCCGATGATCGACGGTGCGGTCGGCGACAAGACGCGGATCGAAGCGGCGATGCCGACGATCCGCGAATTGTCCGACAAGGGCGCGATCGTCCTGCTTCTGGCGCATTTCGGGCGGCCGAAGGGCGCGAAGAACCCGACGCAATCGCTAAGCCTAGTCATGGGCGGGGTCGAGGATGTGCTCGGCCATTCGGTGATGTATATCCCCGAAGCGGTCGGCGAGGGCGCCAAGGCGGGCGTCGCGGTGCTCGCCCCCGGCGACGTTGCGGTGCTCGAAAACACCCGCTTCTATCCCGGCGAGGAAAAGAATGATCCGGCCTTTGCCGATGCGCTGGCCGAAATCGGCGACCTTTACGTCAACGACGCCTTTTCGGCGGCGCACCGCGCCCATGGTTCGACCGAAGGCATTGCGCGCCGGCTACCTGCTTATGCGGGACGCGCGATGGAAGCCGAACTGAAGGCGCTCGACGCCGCGCTCGGCAATCCAGTGCATCCGGTGGCCGCGGTTGTCGGCGGCGCCAAGGTGTCGTCGAAGATCGACGTGCTGCGCAATCTGGTCGGGCAGGTCGATCATCTGATCATCGGCGGCGGCATGGCAAACACCTTCCTCGCCGCGCGCGGGGTCGATGTCGGCAAGTCGCTGTGCGAGCATGACCTGGTCGAGACCGCCAATGCGATCTTCGATGCCGCGGACGCTGCGGGCTGCACCATTCACCTGCCTTACGACGTCGTGGTGGCGAAGGAATTCGCGCCCAATCCCCCGACGCGGACGGTCAATGTGCATGAGGTGGCTGCCGACGAGATGATCCTCGACGTCGGCCCCGCGGCGACCGAGGCGCTGGCCGATGTGCTCAAGAACTGCCGCACTTTGGTGTGGAACGGCCCGCTCGGCGCATTCGAGACGCCGCCGTTCGACGCCGCCACCGTCGCGCTCGCGAAAACCGCAGCAGCGCTGACGCGCGAAGGCTCGCTAATCTCGGTTGCAGGCGGCGGCGATACCGTTGCCGCGCTCAACCACGCCGGGGCGGGCAAGGATTTCACCTTTGTTTCGACCGCTGGCGGCGCCTTCCTCGAGTGGATGGAAGGCAAGCCGCTGCCGGGCGTCGACGCGCTCAAAGCCTGATTTTCCGGCGCATTTGCATCCCGGTGTCGGGATCGCTATGCGCGCCGCACCATACGTATGCAAACCCACGGAGACGTTATGACCACCGCCAATGCCGCCATGCTGGAGCAGATCAAATCGGGACAGGGCTTTATCGCCGCGCTCGACCAGAGCGGCGGCTCGACGCCCAAGGCGCTCAAGGGTTATGGCATCGAAGCAGACGCTTTCTCGAACGACGAAGAAATGTTCGCGCTGATCCACGACATGCGCAGCCGCATCGTTACGGCGCCCTGCTTCAACGGCGACAAGGTGATCGGTGCGATCCTGTTCGAGCGCACGATGGATGGTGACGCGGGCGGCAAGCCGGTTCCGGCGCTGCTGTGGGAACGCGGCGTGGTGCCGTTCCTGAAGGTCGACAAGGGGCTCGAGGACGAAGCCGATGGCGTCCAGCTGATGAAGGCGAACCCCGGGCTTGACGATCTGTGCAAGCGCGCGGTCGCCAAGGGGGTGTTCGGCACCAAGATGCGCAGTGTGATCAACCTCGCCAACGAGGCGGGCGTCAAGGCGATCGTCGAGCAGCAGTTCGCCGAAGCGGCGCGCATCGCCGCGCACGGCCTCGTCCCGATCATCGAACCCGAAGTGAACATCAAGAGCGCCGAGCGCGACGCCTCGGACCGCCTGCTGCTCAACGAAACGCTCGCCGCGCTCGACGCGTGGAACGGCGCGCCGGTGATGCTGAAACTGTCGTTGCCGACCGAAGCGGGGCTGTTCCAGCCGCTCGTCGATCATCCAAAGGTGCTGCGCGTCGTTGCGCTGTCGGGCGGCTTCGCGCGCCCCGAAGCCTGCGTCGAGCTTGCAAAGAACCCGGGGATTATCGCGAGCTTCAGTCGGGCCTTGCTGGAAGACCTTCGCCACCAAATGAGCGACGACGAATTCAACAGCTCGCTCAGCGGCGCGATCAACGAAATTCACGCGGCCTCCGTGGCCTGAAGTGATGGGAGAAGGGTGGCAAGCCGTCGATGATTATATCGCCGGCAAATTGCTCGGCGCCGACGACGCGCTTGCCGCCACTCTCGCCAACAATGCCGCGAACGGGTTGCCGCCGATCGACGTGTCGGCCGCTCAGGGCAAGATGCTGTTCTTGCTGGCGCAGACCGCGGGTGCGAAAAACATCCTCGAGATCGGAACGCTCGGTGGTTATTCGACAATCTGGCTGGCGCGCGCGCTGCCCGAGGACGGCCGCTTGGTGACGCTGGAGCTCGAGGCACATCATGCCAATGTCGCCCGGGCCAATCTGGAACGCGCTGACGTCGGCGGGCTGGTCGACATTCGAGTGGGGCCGGCAAGCGACACCCTCGCCGCGATGACCGGCGAAACGGCGTTCGACTTCGTGTTCATCGATGCCGACAAGCAGAACAATGTGCATTATGTGCGCGAGGCAATCCGGCTCGGGCGCCCCGGAACGACGATCGTCGTCGACAATGTCGTGCGCGAAGGCGGGGTGCTGGACGGTGACAGCGGCGACGAACGGATCGTCGGAACACGCGCGCTGTTCGATATGCTGAACGCCGAACCGCGACTCGACGCGACGGCGGTGCAGACCGTCGGCGCGAAAAAGTGGGACGGGTTTGTGCTGGCGCGGGTGCGTTAAAGTCCGCCCGCGAAACGGAATGAGAAGCGATAATCCTCCGGCTTCAGCTCGACGTTCGTCATCCTGTCGGGCCGCACCGATTCCAGCGTGATGCTCCCGTCGGCAAGCGGCGTCGCTTCGCCCAGCGTTACTTCGAACGGCTGCTGTTCGCCGTTGCTGCGAATCCACAGCATCTGCACCCGCACGCGCCCGGCCCAGATGCAGCGGGCGTTCATCGGGCAGCGGCTGTCCTCCAGCACTGCGACCGGCTGAACGATCGGTCCGTCGGCATAGGCGCGCTCGCCGAGCGCGACGTCGCTGGCATCGGCGAGCGGCGCCGGATCGCGCGTCGTGGCGCATGCCGACAGCGCGAAAGCGGCGGCCAGAAGGAGAGGGGTAAGGCGATGGCGGTTCTGCATTTGCGGGTTCTTGAGCGCATCGCTATGAACCCGCCATGACCCAAGTGACCCGCATTCCTTGCCAGCTCTACCTCATCTCGCCGCTTGATGTCGGCGGCGATTTTCCGGGCCAATTTGTGGCCGCGCTCGATGCCGGGCCGGTTGCCGCGTTCCAGTTTCGGGTGAAGGGGCTCGATCAGCACGAAGCGGCACGCCTGGCCGAGCCCTTGCAGGCGATCTGTGCGGCCCGCGACGTCGCGTTTATCGTCAACGACGATGTCGCCCTGGCCAAGCGATTGGGCGCCGATGGTGTGCATCTGGGGCAGGGCGACGGCGATCCCAAAGCGGCGCGGCGCGAACTGGGGCCGGGCGCCCAGATCGGGATCACCTGTCACGCCAGCCGCCATCTCGCAATGGAAGCGGGCGAGGCCGGGGCGGATTATGTTGCCTTTGGGGCGTTTTTCCCGACCACCACCAAGACCGTCGAACATCACGCGGATGCCGAGATCCTGGAATGGTGGCAAAGCATGTTCGAATTGCCCTGCGTCGCGATCGGCGGGATCACTGCCCAAAATGCGCGCGAGCTGGTCGATGCCGGCGCCGATTTCCTCGCGGTATCGGGCGGGGTATGGGCGCATCCCGATGGCCCGGCGGCAGCAGTGCGGGCGTTTACCGCGCTGCTGAAAGATCAGCCGGCAGGATAATCACGTCCCGGCTTCTCGGGCATTTCGGCGGATGGGCCGGGCGGAACGCCATCCTTGCGCCAGCCAAACAGGCCGGCGCAAGGCGCTGGGCGGTGCGGTGGTACGGCACCGCTGCCGCGTGGTCGGGGCGTGACGTGGGAAAGATCGGTACTCATCATGCCGCCGATATGCCGCGAACCAATGCCTCCATATTGGATCGATACGTCAAATCGGCTTCGGTTCATCGCTTTTCGGCTGGCCCAAATTTGGACTTGCGCAAGGCGGGGCGGGCCGCGAGACAGCGGGCGGGGAGAATGACATGACCGACAGCACCACGACGAGGACACGCGGGCGCGAACTGACGATCCGTGCGATTATTCTTGGCGGCGTGCTGACGCTGATGTTCACGGCCGCGAACGTCTATCTGGGGCTGAAGGTCGGGCTGACCTTTGCAACCTCGATCCCCGCCGCGGTGATTTCGATGGCGCTGCTGCGCTATATGGCGGGGTCGACAATCCTCGAGAACAACATCGTCCAGACGATCGCCAGCGCCGCGGGTACGCTGGCGGCGATCATCTTCGTGCTGCCGGGGCTGGTGATGGTCGGCTACTGGCAGGGCTTCCCCTTGCTCGAAACCACCGCGATCACGATGCTCGGCGGCATTTTGGGCGTGCTGTTCTCGGTTCCGCTGCGCCGCGCGCTCGTCGTCGATTCGGACCTGCCCTATCCCGAGGGCCGCGCTGCCGCCGAAGTGCTGCAGGTCGGCGCCGCCAGCGCCGAAGGCGCGGCGGAGAACAAGGCGGGCTTGTCGGCACTCCTGTGGAATTCGATTGTCGCTGCCGGTTTCACGCTGCTGACCCAGATGAAACTCGCCGGCGCAGAAGTTGCGCGCTGGTTCGCGGTCGGCAGCGGCGCGACCGGGATTGCGGGCGGGCTCGCCTTTGCGCTGTTCGGCGTTGGCCATCTTGTCGGCCTGTCGGTGGGTATGGCGCAGCTCGTTGGCCTGGTCACCGGCTGGTGGGTCTTGCTGCCGATCCTGACGCAGGGCGGCGTCGGCGACGCTGAAACGCTGGCGAACACCGTGTTTCGCGCCGATGTGCGCTTCTTTGGCGCCGGGGTAATCGCGGTTGCCGCGATCTGGACGCTCATCAAGATCGCCAAGCCGGTAGTTGGCGGCATCCGATCGGCAATGGCGGCCAGCCGCGCGCGGCAGGGCGGGCACGCGCTGGCGATCGAGGAACAGGATATGTCGATCGGCTGGGTGTTCGGCGGATCGCTGTTCCTGATGCTCCCGATCAGCATCCTGCTTTGGTCCGAACTGTCGGGGGGACCGCTCGCCGGAGCGTCGTTTGCGCTGATCGCCGGTGCGATCCTGTTCATCATCATCGTCGGGCTGATGATCGCGTCGGTCACCGGCTATATGGCAGGTTTGATCGGCGCATCGAACTCGCCGGTGTCGGGGATCGGCATCCTTGCAATCATCGCTTCGTCGCTGCTGCTGCTCGGCCTCCTTGGCCGCGGCGGGGGCGAAGCGGAAGTCAACGCGATGGTCGCTTATGCGCTGATCGTCACCGGGCTGGTGTTCGGGATCGCGACGATCTCCAACGATAATCTTCAGGACCTGAAGACCGGCCAGCTCGTCGGCGCGACGCCGTGGAAACAGCAGGTCGCGCTGATCATCGGCGTGATCTTTGGTTCGCTCATCGTGCCGCCGGTGCTCAATGTGCTCAACGAAACGGTCGGATTTGTCGGCGCGCCCGGCGCGGGCCCGAATGCACTGGCCGCGCCGCAGGCGGGGCTGATCTCCTCGCTCGCGCAGGGCGTGCTCGGCGGCGACCTCAACTGGACGATGCTGGGTTACGGCGCGCTT
Organism: Sphingopyxis sp. 2PD; assembly: GCF_005503695.1. Classification (GTDB taxonomy): domain Bacteria; phylum Pseudomonadota; class Alphaproteobacteria; order Sphingomonadales; family Sphingomonadaceae; genus Sphingopyxis. Next base: position 32,292 of record NZ_SCMU01000003.1, on the reverse strand, counting down.
GCCGGGGTGGGCTTCATTAACGTCGATGCGCTGCTCGGCCGCGCAGGCAAGCTCCGCCTGCCGCCGCTCGCGATCGGCATCGGCATTTATCTGCCGATGGCGGTGATCCTGCCCGTGGTAATCGGTGCGGTCGGCGGCTGGTTCTACGACCGCTGGGCGGCAAAGCGCCCGAACGCGGGCTTCGCGCACCGCATGGGCGTGCTGACTGCAACTGGGATGATCGTCGGTGAAAGCCTGTTCGGCGTCCTTTACGCCGGTATCGTCGCGGGCAGCGGCAGCGATGCGCCGCTTGCGGTCGTTGGCGACGGCTACGCCCCCTATGCGCCGTGGGTCGGGCTGGTCCTGTTCGTCGGGCTCGTCTGGCTCAGCTATCGGCGGACGCGCGCCATGGTTGTCGCCACGGCCTGACACGCGGCTTGCCCTTCGGCGCTCGCGCGGCTACAGGCGCGCACCTGATAGCTGTGCCCGGCCGGCGCGGCTTTGCTCTTTCCATCCTTGTCTAGTGAGTGTGCGCGATGAAGATCACCGGCGTTGAAATCCGTCCCGGCAATATCCTCGAATATGAAGGTGGCATCTGGAAGGTCACCAAGATCCAGCATACCCAGCCGGGCAAGGGCGGCGCCTATATGCAGGTCGAAGCCAAGAATCTGATCGACGGGCGCAAGCTCAACAACCGTTTCCGCAGCGCCGACACGGTCGAAAAGGTCCGCCTCGACACCAAGGATTTCCAGTTCCTCTATGCCGAGGGCGACGATCTGGTGTTCATGGACAAGGACACGTTCGAACAGATCAACATTTCCAAGGATGTCGTCGGCGAGGCGCACGAGTTCCTGCAGGATGGCATGGATGTCGTGCTGGAACTGTGGGAAGAGCGCCCGATCTCGGTCGAACTGCCCGAAACGATCGAAGCAACGATCGTCGAGGCCGACGCGGTGGTAAAGGGGCAAACGGCTTCGTCGTCGTACAAGCCCGCGATCCTTGACAATGGCGTTCGCGTGATGGTGCCGCCGCACATCACCAGCGGGACCAAGATCGTCGTACATGTGTACGACCGTGAATATGTTCGCCGCGCCGACTAAATAACGTCGCCCCCGCGAAGGCGGGGGCCGCTATCGGCGTAGCGCAGGGTTGCTTGCGGCCCCCGCCTTCGCGGGGGCGACGCGTTGGAGATCGAACAATGGCCGTATCCGGCATCATCACCGTCATGGAGCGCGCTGCGCGCAAGGCTGGCACCAAGCTGCGCCGCGACTTTGGCGAGATCGAGCATCTGCAGGTTTCGCAAAAGGGACCGGCCGATTTTGTGTCGAAGGCCGATCAGGCCGCCGAGCGCACCCTCTATGACGAACTCGGCCGCGATCGTCCGGGCTGGGGCTTTGTGCTCGAAGAGGGCGGGGTGATCGAGGGCGAGCCGGGCAAACCGCGCTTCATCATCGACCCGCTCGACGGCACGTCGAACTTCCTCCACGCGATCCCGCATTTCGCGATTTCGATCGCGGTGCAGGAACCCAAGCCCGGCGGCGGCTGGGGCGACATCACCTCGTGCCTGATCTATCAGCCGGTGACCGACGAAAGCTATTGGGCCGAGCGCGGCCGCGGCGCGTGGCTGCACGACCGCCGCCTGCGCGTGGCGTCGCGCCGCCACCTCAACGAATGCCTGATCGCGACCGGCATACCCTATATGGGTCATGGCGATTTCGCGCAGTGGAGCCGCATTTTTGGCGCCGTCGCCCCTGAAGTCGCGGGCATCCGCCGCTTTGGCGCCGCCAGCCTCGACCTCGCGTGGGTCGCCGCAGGGCGTTACGACGGCTTCTGGGAAAGCGACCTCAAGGTCTGGGACGTCGCAGCAGGCATGCTGCTCGTCCGCGAAGCCGGCGGCTTCGTCAGCGATTTTCGCGGCGGCGACCGCGCGCTCGAGCGCAGCGAATTCATCGCGGGCAGCGCCGCGGTGCATTCGAAGTTGCAGAAACTGGTCGCGGGCGCGCTGCGCAACGCGTGATCACCATCGGCGCATCCGGTCGCGTTAAAGAATCTCGAGAACGCGACCGGATGCGATTTGCCGCGGTCCCGCGCAGAGCCGGAATTCTTGACCGACTGTGAGCGACAAATTTCCATTAAATGTCATCACCGAAAGCCGCACTTTTCCGGATTTGCCAAAAAACATAGGCTGATCGCAGGCTTTGATGCGTCCGGGGTAAAAGACTTTATTCACCAATATGCTGGGTCCCCAGTCGGCCGTGATCGGCTTGCCTCGCGTTTCGGCGCCAGGGTCGACGTCAAACGTCACAAACGCGATCAGGTCATACCCTGTATCCTGATCGGGATGCTCGCTCACTTCTCGAACACATATTCGCGGAAGCTGTCCATGAGCGTCGACCAGGTGTTGAATGTCTCGCCGACGTTTTCGCGCGGGATGCCCGCAAAATCGAGATCGACGTCCATTTCGAGCACGGGATCGCCTTCATCATCCCGGTAGGCACGCGCAAAGCGTTTGTCCTTGTTCCACTTGTTCAGCTTTTCCAGCGACACGTCCTTGGCGTCGCTGAAGCCCATATAATATTGCAGCGTCTTGCATTTCTTGCCCTCGTCGCAGTTCATGAACAGGACGAGGAATTTGAGGCCGTTGCGGTTGCTTTCGATATAGGGGTCATCGCCCGGCTTGGCGACGATCGTCGCGGGCCAGCCCTGCGACTCGACGATCGCCTCGATCGTCGCCGGATCGGTCGCATTGACCAGTTCGGCGTGCGCGGGCGTCGCGGCAAGCAGGGCGGATGCGCCCAAGGCAAGCGCTGCGCGCGTGGCAAATGATCTCATGAAACTCCTCCCTGCATGAACCGCCGTCGAAATCGCCCCGAAAGCGCTCAATTAACCCCAATTCGTGCGGCGTATCACAGCGATAGGCGCTGCCGCCAGCGGCGTTTGTGCTTTTGGTCACTCGGGGCATGAAAATCATGCCCGCAGCGCTTGCGACGGGCGGCAGGCTGGCCTAAAGCGCCCGCATAACGGGTGGCAAACACCTCTAAAACAAGACTGCGAGCTCCCATGGTCGATCTGACGCAATATTTGCCGATCCTGATATTCCTGGTCATTGCGGTCGGGCTGTCGTCGGCGTTCGTGTTCCTGCCGATGGGCGTGGCGCGGCTGACCGGGGCGCACAAGCCCGAGCCGGCGAAGCTGACCGAATATGAATGCGGCTTTCCCGCGTTCGAGGATGCGCGCAGCCAGTTCGACGTCCGCTTCTATCTCGTCGCGATTCTGTTCATCATCTTCGACCTCGAAGCGGCCTTTCTCTTTCCCTGGGCGGTCAGCCTGGAAGAGATCGGCTGGGCCGGTTGGGCCACGATGATGATTTTCCTCGCCGAACTCACGCTCGGCCTTGTGTACGCGTGGAAAAAAGGCGCGTTGGATTGGGAATGAGCACGTCCAGCATCATCATGCCCGGCCAGATGCCGGTGGCTCCCGGCACGAATCCGGACCAGAGCTTTTTCGACGATCTCAACAGCGAGGTCGGCGACAAGGGCTTTCTCGTCACCTCGACCGAGGATCTGTTCAACTGGGCGCGCACCGGCTCGCTGTGGTGGATGACCTTTGGCCTCGCCTGCTGCGCGGTCGAGATGATCCACGTCAACATGCCGCGTTATGATATGGAGCGCTTCGGCGTCGCGCCGCGCGCGTCCCCGCGCCAATCGGACGTGATGATTGTCGCGGGAACGCTGTGCAACAAGATGGCACCCGCGCTTCGCCGCGTGTACGATCAGATGTCGAACCCGAAATATGTGATTTCGATGGGTAGCTGTGCCAATGGCGGCGGCTACTACCACTATAGCTACAGCGTCGTGCGCGGCTGCGACCGCATCGTGCCGGTGGACATATATGTTCCCGGCTGCCCGCCGACCGCCGAAGCCCTGCTCTATGGCGTGATGCAATTGCAGCGGAAAATCCGCCGCACCGGGACGATCGAACGCTGATGGCCCATCCTGCTCCCCTCGTTGCGCCGCAGCCCACGCTTGCGGCAGCGCTCAAGGCGTTGCTCGGCGCCGACTTGCTTGCGCATGATTTCGCTGCCGACGAAGACAGCATCACCGTCGATCGGGCCGCGGTCGCCGGGGTGATGATCGCGCTGCGCGACAATCTCGAATATCAGCAGCTCATGGAGATTGCCGGGGTCGATTACCCCGACCGCGCCGAGCGGTTCGAGGTGGTCTATCACCTGCTCAGCGTGACGAAGAATCATCGCCTTCGCGTGCGCGTATCGACCGACGAGGCGACGCCGGTGCCGACGATCGTACCCGTGTGGCCGAACGCCGGCTGGCTCGAGCGCGAAGTGTTCGACATGTATGGCGTGCTGTTCGCGGGCAACCCGGACCTTCGTCGCATCCTGACCGACTATGGGTTCCAGGGGCATCCGCAGCGCAAGGACTTCCCGCTGACCGGCTATACCGAGCTGCGCTACAGCGAAGAGGACAAGCGCGTCGTTTATGAGCCGGTGAAGCTGGCGCAGGATTTCCGCAACTTCGACTTCCTCAGCCCATGGGAAGGCGCCGACTATGTGCTGCCCGGCGATGAAAAGGCTGGCGGGACCGGCGAAGCGCCCGGTAAGGGCGCGCCCACGCCGATGACGTCGAAAGAGGTCAAGGCCGCGGACGACAAGGCGAAGGCGCCGCCGCCACCGACCCCGAAGACCACCGAAAGCCCGGCGCAAACGGGCGCGGGTGCCAAGGTCAACAAGGCCGCGGCAAAGACGAGCCGTGAGGGCGCGAAGGCGACGACGCGCGCCAAGGCAAAGACTCCGGCAACGAAGAAGGCCGAGGCTACCGCCAAGACCAAGATTCCAGCCAAACCGCGCGCGCCGCGCAAGCCCAAAACGGGAGGTGACGCATGACCGACGTTCCTCAGGTCAAGCACCACGGCAGCGACATGTTCGAAGGCTATCCGGTCGACACCGCGAACACCGCGGGCGATCAGGCGGTTACCAATTACACGATCAACTTCGGCCCGCAGCACCCGGCGGCGCACGGCGTGTTGCGCATGGTGATGGAGCTCGACGGCGAAATCATCGAACGCGTCGATCCGCACGTCGGGCTGCTCCATCGCGGCACCGAGAAGCTGATCGAATATAAGACCTATCTGCAGGCTTTGCCCTATTTCGACCGGCTCGATTATTGCTCGCCGCTCGGCATGGAGCACAGCTATGTGCTGGCCATCGAGAAGCTTCTCGACCTCGAAGTCCCCGACCGCGCGCAATATCTGCGCGTACTGTTCGCCGAGCTGACGCGCATCTGCAACCATATGCTCAACATCGGGTCGCACGTCATGGACGTCGGCGCGATGACGCCGAACCTCTGGGTGTTCGAGTTGCGCGAGGATTGCCTGAACTTCTTCGAGCGCGCCTCGGGCGCGCGCATGCACTCGGCGTACTTCCGTCCGGGCGGCGTTCATCAGGATGTTCCCGAGCGGCTGCTCTACGACATCGGCGAATGGTGCGAAAAGCGGCTGCCCAAGCTGTTCGGCGACGCGATGAGCCTCGTCATCGACAACCGCATTTTCAAGCAGCGCAACGTCGACATCGCGACCGTGAGTAAGGAAGACGCGCTGGCGTGGGGCTTCTCCGGCCCGATGATCCGCGGCAGCGGCATTGCGTGGGATCTGCGCAAGTCGCAGCCCTATGACGCCTATGCCCAGATGGAATTCGACATTCCCGTCGGCACGCGCGGCGACTGCTACGACCGGTTCATGGTCCGCGTGCAGGAAGTCTATCAGTCGGCACGCATCATCCTCCAGTGTCTGCGCGACATGCCCACGGGTCCGATCGCCAGCCTCGACCGCAAGGTCGTCCCGCCGAAGCGCGGCGAGATGAAGCAGTCGATGGAATCGCTGATCCACCACTTCAAGCTCTACACCGAGGGTTTCCACGTCCCTGCGGGCGAAGTCTATGTGGCGACCGAAAGCCCGAAGGGCGAATTCGGCGTCTATCTGGTCAGCGACGGCACCAACAAGCCGTATCGCTGCAAGATCCGCCCGACGGCGTTTTCGCACCTTCAGGCGATGGATTTCATGTGCAAGGGCCACATGCTCGCGGACACCACCGCGATCATCGGCGCGATCGACGTCGTGTTCGGGGAGTGCGACCGGTAATGTTGCGCGAACTCGCCATTCTTGTCCTGGTGCTTGCAGGCTTTGCGTCTGCGGTCGCGGCCTATCTTGCCGCGTTCCATGGCGAGGTAACGATAAAGGAAGTCGTCTCGACCGCATTTGCCGCGACGCTCGGCATGTATGTCGGACGCTATATTGAACGAGGTCTGGCCCGTGGCTGACGCACCCCAAATCCCTGACGAAGCCGAAGTCCGTGCGCGCTGGGGCGCTTTTGCGTGGACGGCGGAAAATGCCGAGAAGGCGAAGGCCGTCATCGCGCGCTATCCCGCGGGGCGTCAGCGCTCGGCGGTGATGCCTTTGCTCGACCTCGCGCAGCGCCAGGTTGGCGCCGAGACGCAGACGCAGGGCTGGCTGCCCGTGCCGGTGATCGAATATGTCGCCGCCGAGCTCGATATGCCCTTCATCCGCGCCTATGAGGTCGCGACCTTCTATACCATGTACAACCTCGTGCCCGTCGGCCGCTATCATGTGCAGGTGTGCGGTACGACGCCGTGCCTGCTGCGCGGCTCGGACGATGTCATGGCCGCGTGCAAGAACCGCGGGATGGTGAAGGGCAAGACGACGCCCGACGGCCTGTTCACGCTGACCGAGGTCGAGTGCATGGGCACCTGCACCAACGCGCCGATGGTCCAGATCAACGACGATAATTACGAAGACCTCGATTTCGACAGCATGTCGCGCATCCTCGACGACCTGGCGGCGGGCAAGCAACCCAAGACCGGTACGCAGAACGCCAATCGCCATACGAGCGAGCCCGAGGGCGGACCGACGACGCTGAAGGAAATGGTGTCTTCAAACCACGACTATCGGAAGGAGTGGTAAGCCATGCTCGCCGATAAGGACCGCATCTTCACCAATCTCTATGGCTTCCAGCCGTGGAACCTCAAATCCGCGCAGGCGCGCGGCGATTGGGACAAGACCAAAGACCTGATGAAGCGCGGCCAGGACGCGATCATCGAGGAGATCAAGGCGTCGGGGCTGCGCGGTCGCGGCGGCGCGGGTTTTCCGACCGGGCTCAAGTGGAGCTTCATGCCGAAGGAGCCGCGCGCCGACCGCCCGAGCTTCCTCGTCATCAATGCCGACGAATCCGAACCGGGTTCGTGCAAGGACCGCGAAATCATCCGCCACGATCCGCACAAGCTGATCGAAGGTGCGCTGATCGCCGGCTTCGCGATGCGTGCGCGTGCCGCCTACATCTATATCCGCGGCGAGTTCATCCGCGAGGCCGAGACGCTTTTTGCCGCGGTGCAGGAGGCGTATGACGCCGGGCTGCTCGGCAAGAATGCGGCGAAGTCGGGCTATGACTTCGACGTTTTCGTCCATCGCGGCGCCGGTGCGTATATCTGCGGCGAAGAAACCGCGATGATCGAAAGCCTGGAAGGCAAAAAGGGCCAGCCGCGCCTGAAGCCGCCCTTCCCGGCGGGCGCGGGCCTTTATGGCTGTCCGACGACAGTCAACAATGTCGAGAGCATCGCGGTCGTCCCGACGATCCTGCGCCGCGGCGCATCATGGTTCTCGTCCTTCGGGCGTGAGAATAACAAGGGTACCAAGCTTTTCCAGATCAGCGGCCATGTGAACACGCCGTGCGTCGTCGAGGAAGAGATGAGCATCCCGTTCCGCGAGCTGATCGACAAGCATTGCGGCGGCATTCGCGGCGGCTGGGACAATCTGCTCGCGGTCATCCCCGGCGGCTCGTCGGTGCCGCTGGTTCCGGCAGCTGAAATCATGGACTGCCCGATGGATTTTGACGGGCTGAAGGCTGTCGGATCGGGCCTCGGCACCGCCGCCGCGATCGTGATGGATAAATCGACCGACGTCGTTCAGGCGATCAGCCGCATCAGCTATTTCTACAAGCATGAAAGCTGCGGCCAGTGCACCCCGTGCCGCGAAGGCACCGGCTGGATGTGGCGCGTCATGGAGCGCCTGCGCACCGGCGACGCCGACATCGGCGAAATCGATACGCTGTATGACGTGACCAAGCAGGTCGAAGGCCACACCATCTGCGCGCTCGGCGACGCGGCGGCTTGGCCGATCCAGGGCCTGATAAAGCATTTCCGCCCCGAAATCGAACGCCGCATCCGCGACAATGGCGGCGTGTTGGAGGCGGCCGAGTGAAGCTGACGTCGTTCCGATCGGCGGGCCTTGCCTGTGCCGCGATGGTTGCGTTGCAGCCGTCGGCGCCTGCCGTCGCCCAGCAGGGATCGCACCTGCACGCGCCGGATGCGCCCAACGTACCGCTGGTCGCCGATAACGCCGCCAAGCAGCGCGAAATCATCATGAAATCCTTTGCCGATTGCGTCATCGACAGCGCGCGCGCGCGCCGTCTGGCGCTGGAATTCATTGCGATAGATCCGCAATCAGAAGACGCCGGAAAATTCGGCGACAAGGTCACCGAGCCCGGTTGCCTGCCGAAAGTTGGTCAGACGCAATTTGCGTCGAAGCTGGCGTTCACGCCGTTTCTCTTTCGCTACGAGCTGCTGGGTGCCCTTTATCGCAAGGCCTATCACGATGCGCCCACCCTGGCGCTCAAGGATTTGCCGGTGCGCGATTATGCGAAAGAATTCGCGTCAGGGACGGTCCCGAATACGATATTGTCTTTGCGGCAATTCGGCGATTGCGTTGCGCGGATCGCCCCCGCCGAAAGCCACAATCTGGTGATGTCCGATATCTATACCGCCGAAGAAAATGCAGCGCTGACAGCGGTTCTGCCGAATTTACAGGCCTGCATGCCTCCGGGGCAGAGCGTAAGCTTCGGACGGGGAATCCTCCGTGGCGCGCTCGCCGAGGGGCTATATCGCCTGCGCGAAGCCAGCAATTCATCTGAAAGCTCTGCCGATGCCTAAGGTCACCGTAGATGGCGTAGAACTCGACGTCCCGCAGGGCGCGACCGTTTTGCAGGCTTGCGAGCTGGCGGGGAAGGAAATTCCGCGCTTCTGCTACCATGAGCGTCTGTCGATCGCCGGCAATTGCCGCATGTGCCTCGTCGAAGTGTCGCCAGGTCCGCCGAAGCCGCAGGCCTCGTGCGCGTTGCCGACTGCTGAGGGGCAGGTCATCAAGACCGATAGCCCGATGGTCAAGAAGGCGCGCGAAGGGGTGATGGAGTTCCTGCTCATCAACCACCCGCTCGACTGCCCGATCTGCGACCAGGGCGGCGAATGCGATCTGCAGGACCAGTCGGTCGCCTACGGCCGCGGCGCGACGCGCTATGACGAGAATAAGCGCGCGGTTACTGAGAAATATATGGGTCCGATCGTCAAGACGGTGATGACCCGCTGCATCCAGTGCACGCGCTGCGTCCGCTTTGCGGAGGAAGTCGCGGGCGTGGAAGACATCGGCGCGATCTATCGCGGCGAGAATATGCAGATCACGTCGTATCTGGAACGCGCGGTCGCGAGCGAGCTGTCGGGCAATGTCGTCGACCTGTGTCCGGTCGGCGCGCTGACCTCGAAGCCCTATGCGTTCGAAGCGCGGCCGTGGGAACTCACCAAGACGCTCGGCATCGACATGATGGACGCGGTCGGCACTAATGTGCGGATCGATGCGCGGGGCCGTCAGGTGCTGCGCGTGCTGCCGCGCGTCAACGACGATGTGAACGAGGAATGGGCGAGCGACAAGACGCGCCACCATGTCGACGGCCTGACGCGCCGCCGCCTCGACCGTCCATATGTGCGCAAGGACGGCCAGCTGGTCGAAGCGAGCTGGGCCGAAGCCTTTGACGCGATCAAGGCGGTGAAGGCTGGCAAGTCGGTCGCGGCGATCGCGGGCGACCTCGTCGATTGCGAGACGATGTTTGCCGCAAAGGCGCTGGTGAACGCGCTCGGTTCCGACCTGCTCGAAGGCCGTCAGACCGGTCTCGACTATGATGTCACCAGCTTGTCGGCGGTCAATTTCAACACCGGAATCGCCAAGGCCGAGAATGCCGACGTGATCCTGCTCGTTGGCACCAACCTCCGCTGGGAAGCGCCGCTGATCAACACGCGTGTCCGCAAGGCGGTGTGGAAGAAGGGCGCGAAGGTCTTTGCGATCGGGCCCGAGAAGGACCAGACGTACAAGGTCAGCTGGCTGGGCGACGATGCCTCGCTGGTCGGCAAGCTGCCCGCGACGGCGCTCGATGCGCTGAAGGGTGCCGAGCGCCCGCTCATCATCCTTGGCGGCGGCGGCCTTACGGTGCCCGGCGTGCATGGCGCGGCTCTCGCACTCGCCAAGTCGGTAAACGCGGTCAAAGACGGCTGGAACGGCTTCAGCGTCGTCCATATGGCGGCGAGCCGCATGGGCGGGCTGATGCTCGGCTATGCGCAGCCCGGCGGGATCAAGGATATCGTTGCCGCCAAGCCGAAGCTTGCCTTCTTCCTCGGCGCCGATGAGGTCGATTTCACCGGCTTTGCCAAGACGCTGAAGGTCTATGTCGGCCATCATGGCGACAAGGGTGCGCACGCGGCCGACGTCATCCTGCCTGCGGCGGCGTGGAGCGAAAAGGATTTCACCACGGTCAACACCGAGGGCCGCGTCCAGCGCAGCGACAAGGCGGTGTTCGCGCCGGGCGACGCGCGCGAGGATTGGAGCATTTTCCGCGCGCTCGCCGACGCGCTTGGCGTGACCGTCGGTTTCGACAGTTTTGACCAGTGCCGCGCCGCGATGATCGCAGCGGTTCCGGCGCTCGGTGTCGAAGGGTTGGTCGATTACGGGTGGAGCGTTCCGAAGCTCGACGGCAAGCCCGAAGCACGCGCGATCCCGTCGCCGATCAAGGATTTCTACCTCACCAACGCCATCTGCCGCGCGTCGCCGACGATGCAGCGCTGCTCGGAAGAGCTGGTGCATGGCGTTGATTTTGCGGAGGCCGCGGAATGACCCCGGTGCATGCCATCGCGTCGATGCTGTTCGTCAGTATGGGCTATGCCGTCTGGCGCGGCTTTAATCCCAAGGGCAAGTCGGACAAGCCCGGCCCGCATAACGGCTGGCGCAACCAGGACGGGGCCGGAAAATGACCGAGACCTTCATCTCCTGGGGCATGGACCCGAACTGGGCGTGGGGCGTCGCGACGATTTGCGGCATCCTGCTCATCGCGCTGCCGCTGATGCTCGCGGTTGCGATGATCATCTATGCCGACCGCAAGATCTGGGCGGCCATCGCGCTGCGCCGCGGCCCGAACGTCGTCGGCCCCTTCGGATTGCTGCAATCGTTCGCCGACGGGTTGAAAGTGTTCCTGCAGGAAACGATCATACCCACGTCCGCCAACCGCGGCCTGTTCCTGATCGCGCCGATCATCACCTTCACCGTGGCGCTGCTCGCGTGGGCGGTGATCCCGTTCAATTCGGGCGCGGTGCTCGCCGACATCAACGTCGGATTGCTCTACATCCTCGCGATCTCGTCGCTCGGCGTTTATGGCGTGATCCTGTCGGGCTGGGCGTCGAACTCGAAATATCCGTTCTTCTCGGCGATGCGCGCCTCGGCGCAGATGATCAGCTACGAAGTCTCGATCGGCTTCATCCTGATCGGCGTTGTGCTGTTCGCCGACAGCTTCAACATGAACGAGATCGTCAAGGCGCAGCAGGGCCATGGGCTCGGCATCGTCAACGCCTTCGGCTTCAACCTGCTGCTCTTCCCGCTCGCGGTGATGTTCCTGATTTCGGCGCTGGCCGAAACCGCGCGCGCGCCGTTCGACCTGACCGAAGCGGAAAGCGAGCTCGTCGCAGGTTACCAGACCGAATATTCGTCGATGAGCTTCGCGCTCTTCTGGCTCGGCGAATATGCCAACGTCCTCCTGATGTGCACGCTCAACGCCGTGCTGTTCTGGGGCGGCTGGCTGCCCCCGATCGACTGGGCGCCGCTCTATGCCGTCCCCGGCATCATCTGGCTGTTCGCGAAGATCCTGTTCTTCTTCTTCGTCTTCAGTTGGGTCAAGGCGACCGTGCCGCGCTACCGCTATGACCAGCTGATGCGGCTGGGCTGGAAAGTCTTCCTGCCGATTTCGCTTCTGTGGATCTTCCTGATCTCCGGCTATCTGATGCTGACGAGGTATTCATGAGCACCATCGCCCACCTCATCAAAAGCTTCACCTTGTGGGAGTTTGTGAAGGCGCACGCCCTCACGCTCAAATATTTCTTCAAGCCGAAGGCGACGATCAACTATCCGTTCGAGAAGAACCCGCTGTCGCCGCGCTTCCGCGGCGAACATGCGCTGCGCCGTTATCCGAACGGCGAGGAACGCTGCATCGCGTGCAAGTTGTGCGAAGCGGTGTGCCCGGCGCAGGCGATCACGATCGAGGCCGAACCGCGCGACGACGGCTCGCGCCGCACGACGCGCTACGACATCGACATGACCAAGTGCATCTATTGCGGCTTCTGTCAGGAAGCGTGTCCGGTCGATGCGATCGTCGAGGGGCCGAACTTCGAATTCGCGACCGAAACGCGCGAGGAACTGCTTTATGACAAGGCCAAGCTGCTCGCCAACGGCGACAAATGGGAACGCGCGATTGCGGCGAATCTTGCCGCTGACGCGCCCTATCGATAAGGGCGCGCGCACATGATCCAGCTTATCGCCTTTTACCTGTTCGCGACCATCGTCATCGCCTCTGCGGCGATGGTGATTTTCGCGCGCAACCCCGTCCACAGCGTCATGTGGCTGATCCTCGCTTTCTTCAACGCGGCGGGGCTGATGTTGCTCGCGGGTGCTGAATTCATCGCGATGCTGCTTGTCATCGTTTATGTCGGCGCGGTCGCGGTGCTGTTCCTGTTCGTCGTGATGATGCTCGACATCGATTTCGCCGAATTGCGTGCCGGTTTCGTGCGCTATCTGCCGCTCGGCGCGCTGGTGGCGATCATCCTGGCCGCCGGGCTCGTTTTTGCGGTCGGCGCATGGAGCGCGGGCGGGGTTGACCTCGCGGCGCGCGCTGCGCCGGTCGTAAGCGACAAGAGCAATATCCAGCAGATCGGCGAACTGCTCTACACGAAATATATCTTCCTGTTCGAAGCGGCGGGCATCGTCCTGCTGGTCGCGATGATCGGCGCGATCGTGCTGACGCATCGCCAGCGTGGCGGGGTGCGTACCCAGAATATTTCGGCGCAGAACCGGCGCCGCCCCGAGGACGCAACGCGCCTCGTCGATCCGGGCGTCGGGCAGGGGATGAAATTGTGATTTCGGTCGGCCATTATCTCGCCGTTTCGGCGGTGCTCTTCACGCTCGGCGTGCTCGGCATCTTCATCAACCGCAAGAATATCATCGTCATCCTGATGGCGATCGAGCTCATCCTGCTCGCGGTGAACATCAATCTCGTCGCGTTCAGCGCGGCGCTGAACGATCTTGTCGGGCAGGTTTTCTCGATGTTCGTGCTGACCGTCGCCGCGGGTGAGGCCGCGATCGGTCTTGCCATTCTCGTTATCTATTTCCGCGGCCGCGGCACCATTGCCGTCGACGATGCCAACCGGATGAAGGGGTGAACCGGTGATCCAGGCGATCGTATTCCTGCCGCTCTTGGCGGCGCTTATCGCAGGCCTCGGCCAGCGCGTCATCGGCACCACCGCGTCGAAAATCCTGACGACGGGCGCGCTGTTCACCAGCTGTGCGCTCAGCTGGCCGATCTTCCTGTCGTTCGTGATGGGCAGCGGCGAGGCCGAAGTTGTCACCGTGCTGCACTGGGTCAGCTCGGGCGCGCTTCAGTTCAACTGGGAGCTGCGCGTCGATACGCTGACCGCAGTGATGCTCGTCGTGATCACGACGGTATCGGCGCTCGTCCACCTCTATAGCTGGGGCTATATGGAGGAAGACCCGGACCAGCCGCGCTTCTTCGCCTATCTGTCGCTGTTCACCTTTGCGATGCTGATGCTCGTGACCGCGAACAACCTCGTCCAGATGTTCTTCGGCTGGGAAGGCGTGGGTCTCGCGTCGTATCTGCTCATCGGTTTCTGGTACAAGAAGCCGAGTGCCAATGCCGCGGCGATCAAGGCGTTCGTCGTCAACCGCGTCGGCGACCTTGGCTTTATGCTCGGCATCTTTGGCACCTTCCTCGTCTTCGGTACCGTCTCGATCCCCGAGATCCTTGCCGCGGCGCCGGGCATGGCGGGCTCGACGATCACCTTCATGGGGATGCGCCTCGACACGATGACGATCCTCTGCCTGCTCTTGTTCATCGGCGCGATGGGCAAGTCGGCGCAGCTTGGCCTCCACACCTGGCTGCCCGACGCGATGGAAGGCCCGACCCCGGTGTCGGCGCTGATCCACGCCGCGACGATGGTCACCGCGGGCGTGTTCATGGTGTGCCGCCTGTCGCCGATGTTCGAAACGAGCGAAGTCGCGCTTGGTGTCGTGACCTTTGTCGGCGCTGCGACCTGCCTGTTCGCCGCGACCGTCGGCACGACGCAGTGGGACATCAAGCGCGTCATCGCCTATTCGACCTGTTCGCAGCTCGGCTATATGTTCTTCGCCGCGGGCGTCGGCGCCTATGGCGCGGCGATGTTCCACCTGTTCACCCACGCCTTTTTCAAGGCGCTGCTGTTCCTCGGTGCGGGCTCGGTCATCCATGCGATGCACCACGAACAGGACATGCGCTATTATGGCGGGCTGCGGAAACACATCCCGATTACCTTCTGGGCGATGATGATGGGGACGCTGGCGATCACCGGCGTCGGCATCGCGGGTGTCGCGGGCTTCGCGGGCTTCCACTCGAAGGACGGCATTCTCGAAGCAGCCTTTGCCGCAGGCGGCGGCGGCGTAATCGCCTTCTGGGTCGGCATCTTCGCCGCGCTGCTGACGAGCTTCTATTCGTGGCGCCTTGTCTTCCTGACCTTCTATGGCAAGCCGCGCTGGGAACAGAGCGAGCATATCCAGCACGCGGTGCACGACGACCATGGTCACGGCCATGACGATCATGCGCACGCCGCGCAGGGCGATCATCACCACCATGATGCGCATCATGGCGCTTCGGGCGACGGCACCGCGGGTTACCACCCGCATGAAAGCCCGGTCTCGATGCTGATCCCGCTGGTGCTGCTGTCGATCGGCGCGGTGTTTGCGGGCTATGCGTTCAAATATCAGTTCATCTACCCCGAACAGGGTTTGGCCTTCTGGAACGGCAGCATGCTCGCCTATGATGCCGAGCTGATGCACCATTCGCATCAGGTGGACACTTGGGTGAAGTGGACGCCGTTCACGGTGATGGCGATCGGTCTGTTCCTCGCGTGGAACAGCTATATCCGCAACACCACGCTGCCCGCGCGCTTCGTGGCGCAGTTCAAGCTGCTCCACCAGTTCCTGTACAATAAATGGTATTTCGACGAGCTCTACAACGTCCTCTTCGTGAAGCCCGCCTTCTGGATCGGCCGCTTCTTCTGGAAGAAGGGTGACGAAGGCACCATCGACCGCTTCGGTCCCGATGGCGCCGCCGCGCTCGTCGCTGGGGGGACCCGTCTCGCGGTCCGGCTGCAATCGGGTTATGTTTATGGATATGCGTTTGTGATGCTGCTCGGTCTTGTCGGCCTCGCCAGCTGGGCCATGGTGAATTTCCTGTGAGCGGCTTCCCCATCCTTTCGCTGATGCTGGCGGTTCCGCTGGTCGGCGCCATCGCCTGCCTGTTCGTGGGCGACAAGATGTCGCGCTTCGTTGCACTCGGCGCGACGCTCGCGACCTTCGTCCTCGGCTGCATCCTCTGGGCGAACTTCGACATTGGCGGCGCGCAGTGGCAGTTCACCGAACGCGCCGACCTGTTCGGGCGTTTCCAGTGGGCGCTCGGCATCGACGGCATGGCGCTGATGCTGATCATGCTCAGTGTTTTCCTGATGCCGCTCTGCATCCTCGCCAGTTGGGACGCGATCAAGAGCCGTGTCGGGCTCTACATGGCGATGTTCCTGATCATGGAAGTCGTCATGATCGGCGTCTTCATGGCGCAGGATCTGCTGCTTTTTTACATCTTCTTCGAAGCCGGCCTCATCCCGATGTATTTCATCATCGGCATCTGGGGCGGCGCGAACCGCAAATATGCGGCGTTCAAATTCTTCCTCTACACGCTGCTCGGGTCGGTGCTGATGCTGATCGCGATGATCGTCATGATCGCCGAAGCGGGCACGACCGACATTCCGACGCTGCTGAATTACGACTTCCCGGCGGGGATGCAGACGTGGCTGTGGCTTGCCTTCTTCGCCAGCCTTGCGGTCAAAATGCCGATGTGGCCCGTCCACACCTGGCTTCCCGACGCGCATGTGCAGGCGCCGACCGCGGGTTCGATGATCCTCGCGGGCGTGCTGCTGAAACTCGGCGCCTACGGCTTCCTGCGCTTCATGATGCCGATGTTCCCCGACGCCTCGGCGCAGCTGATGTGGCTCGTCTTTGGCCTGTCGATGGTGGCGGTGGTGTACACCAGCCTCGTCGCGCTGGTGCAAAGCGACATGAAGAAGCTGATCGCCTATTCGTCGGTCGCGCATATGGCGATCGTCACTGCGGGCCTGTTCGCGTTCAACCAGCAGGGTATCGAGGGCGCGCTGATCATCATGCTCAGCCACGGTGTCGTCTCGGCCGCGCTCTTCTTCTGCGTCGGCGTAATCTACGACCGGCTCCACACGCGCGAGATCGATCGTTACGGCGGGCTCGCGGTAAACATGCCCGCCTATGCGCTGTTCTTCATGCTGTTCACCATGGCGTCGATCGGCCTGCCGGGGACCAGTGGATTCGTCGGCGAATTCCTGAGCCTGCTCGGCATCTACGAAGCGTCGAGCGTCGTGGCGTTCGTATGCACCACCGGCATCATCCTCGGCGCCGCTTACATGCTTTATCTCTACCGCCGCGTCGTGTTCGGCGAACTGACCAAGGACGATGTGAAGGCGATGCCCGATCTCAACGCACGCGAATGGACGATCATGGTGCCGCTGGCCGCCGTGGCGCTGTGGATGGGCGTCTATCCCGAAAGCTTCCTCGCACCAATGCGCGGCGACGTGACGACCGTCGTTGCGCGCCTAGCGCCGGCGAAGCCCGCGGGCGATGCACATCTTGCCGCCGGGAAGCCCAAGCCCGCCGCGGCGCAGGGTGAAACCGCCCACGGCTCCGCGCATGCGGGAGGCGCAAAATGACCGCCGATCTCGCGCTCATCT
Organism: Sphingopyxis sp. 2PD; assembly: GCF_005503695.1. GTDB lineage: Bacteria > Pseudomonadota > Alphaproteobacteria > Sphingomonadales > Sphingomonadaceae > Sphingopyxis. The sequence continues at coordinate 15,067 of NZ_SCMU01000003.1, read as the reverse complement.
GGCCCGAACTGATCCTGACGATCGGCGGGCTTATCACGCTGATGCTCGGGACCTTCCTCGGCGATCGCCAGGTTGGCATCTACCAGCTCAGCGCGCTGCTCACGCTCGCCGCCGCTGCGGCCGCCGTGGTCGCATTGTTCGGCGTCGAAACGACCGTCTTTTCAGGCACGCTTTCGGTCGATGGCTTCGGCGGTTTCGCCAAGCTGCTGATCTATACTGCGAGCTTTGTCTGCATCCTGATCGCGCCGCGCTTTTTCAGCGGCGGCATGCGCGCTGAATATCCGACGCTGATCGTCTTTGCGGCGCTCGGCATGGGCATCATGGCGTCGGCGCGCGACCTGATGACGCTCTATGTCGGGCTCGAACTCAACAGCCTCGCGGCCTATGTGCTCGCCAGCTTCATGCGCACCGACGAACGGTCGACCGAAGCCGGGCTCAAATATTTCGTCCTCGGCGCGCTCGCGTCGGGCATGCTGCTCTATGGTATTTCGCTGCTCTACGGCTTCACCGGCACCACCGATTTTGCGGGCATCGCAAAATCGATGGGCGGCGAACTCAACATCGGGCTGATCTTCGGCATCGTGTTCGTGCTCGCGGGCCTTGGTTTCAAGGTCAGCGCGGTGCCGTTCCACATGTGGACCCCCGACGTCTATGAAGGCGCACCGACCCCGGTGACGACCTTCTTCGCGAGCGCTCCGAAAGTCGCGGCGGTGGCGCTGATGACGCGCGTCGTGATCGACGCGATGGGGCCTGCGGTCGGCGCTTGGCAACAGATCATCATCTTCCTCGCACTCGCCTCGATCATCCTCGGCGCGGTCGGTGCGATCGGACAGAAGAACATCAAGCGACTGCTCGCTTACTCGTCGATCAACAATGTCGGCTTCATGCTCATCGGCCTCGCCGCGGGAACGCAGCAGGGGGTCGAGGGCGTGCTCACCTATCTGCTCGTCTATGTCGTGACGACGCTCGGCGCCTTCCTCGTCGTGCTCCAGCTGCGCGACGCCGAGGGTAACCAGATCGAGAGCATCCCCGCGCTCGCCGGGCTGTCGCAGCGCCGCCCCGGCCTCGCCGCGGCGATGGCGGTGTTCATGTTCAGCCTCGCCGGCATCCCGCCGCTGTTCGGTTTCTGGCCGAAATATCTGGTGTTCGAGGCCGCGGTGAACGCGAACCTCGTCCCGCTCGCGGTCGCAGGCATCGTCGCTTCGGTGATCGGCGCCTTCTACTATATCGCGATCATCAAGATGATGTATTTCGACGACAAGTCGGACACCGAGATTCCGGCAGGCGGCGGCGCGATCGTCGAGGATGCGGTGATCACCGCGAGTGCGCTGTGGCTCTCGGTCATCGGCTATCTCTTCATCCCCGTGCTGGCGGTCCTTTCGGCCAGCGCTGCTGCGGTGCTGTTCTGATACCGCCCATCGAGCGGATAGCGCAGACAGGTTCGACCAACGCCGACCTGCTGGCGCGGCTGGCGAGCGGCGAGCATGTCGGCGAGGGGCATTGGCTCGTCGCCGACCGCCAGACCGCGGGGCGCGGGCGCCTCGGGCGCGGCTGGAACGACGGGCAGGGCAATTTCATGGGCTCGACCGTCGTCCATCTGACGATCGGTGATCCGTCGGCGGCGACGCTGGCGCTCGTCGCCGGGGTGGCGCTTGCAAAGACCGTCGCCGCACTGGCGCCGGACATCGGTGCGCAGCTCAAATGGCCGAACGACCTGCTCGTCGATGGCGCCAAATGCGCGGGCATATTGATGGAACGCACCTGCAATTCGGTCGTCATCGGGATCGGCGTCAACCTCGTCGCCGCGCCCGATCTGGCCGATCGGGCGACCGCGACGCTGGCGGGGAAGGGCGTGTCGCTCGATCGCGACCATTTTGCCGGGGCGCTGGGCATCGCGATGATCGACGCGCTGTGGACCTGGCGGCAGGAGGGTGTGGCAAGCATCGTTCGGGCGTGGCTGCCGCTCGCGCATCCGCTCGGCACGCCGCTCCATGTGTCCGAACAGCGCATCGACGGGACCTTCGACGGGCTTGCCGAAGATGGCGCGCTGCGCTTGCGCGTGACGGGCGGCGAGACCATGCTGGTGCACGCTGGCGACGTCGAACTGCGTCGCCCGGTCGAGGAAGAAAGATAGATGCTGCTCGCGATCGATGTCGGCAACACCAATGCCAAATTCGCGCTGTTCGATGGCGCCGCGTTGCTCGCGCGTTGGCGCATCGCGACCGACGACCGCCGCACCGCCGACGAGTATATGGTGTGGCTCGATCAGCTGTTGCGCATCGAGGGGCATGATCGCTGCCAGGTCGATGCGGTCATCATTTCGACCGTCGTGCCGCGCGCGCTCCACAATTTACAGCTGCTCGCGGTCAAATATTTCGGCGTCGATGCCTTCGTCGCGGGCCGCGAGCCGGTTACCTGGGGTATCGCATTGAAGGTCGACGAGCCGCGCTCGGTCGGCGCCGACCGCGCGGTCAACGCGATCGCGGCGCAGGCGGTCGAACCGGGCAAGGACAAGCTCGTCATCAGCTTTGGCACCGCAACGACGCTCGACCATATCGGTCCCGACGGCGCCTATCTGGGCGGCATCATCGCGCCCGGGGTCAACCTGTCGCTGGAAGCGCTGGTCGCCGCCGCCGCGAAACTGCCGCGCATCGCGATCGAGGCGCCCGCGACGACGAGCGTCATCGGCCGCACGACTGAAAGCCAGATGCTGATCGGCGTCTATTGGGGCTATGTGTCCATGATGGAAGGCCTGATCGCACGGATGAAGGCCGAGATCGGCAAGCCACTAACGGTCATCGCCACCGGCGGCCTCGCGACATTGTTTCAGGAACAGGGGCATCTGTTCGACCGCATCGAACCCGATCTGACGCTGAACGGGTTGATGCACCTCTATCATCAACGAAAGCCAACGACATGACGACTCCGGGTAAGGAGCTGCTTTTCCTCGCATTGGGCGGGTCGGGCGAGATTGGCATGAACGCCAATCTTTATGGTTGCGACGGCAAATGGATCATGCTCGACCTCGGCGTGACCTTTGGCACCCATGATTATCCCGGCATCGACATCATCATGCCCGATCTGGAATTCATCGAGGATCGCAAGAAGGATCTGCTCGGGATCGTCCTGACCCACGGGCACGAGGATCATATTGGCGCCTTGCCGTACCTTGCCGCCGACCTTGGCGTGCCGCTGTACGCCAACCGCTTCACCGCCGGGCTGATCGCCAACAAGCTGGCGGAAGAGGGGCTGGAGAAGGACGTCAAGATCAAGACCGTCGACATCGACGCGCATTTCCAGCTGGGTCCGTTCGGCATCCGCCTGATGCCGCTGGCGCACTCGATCTTGGAGATGAGCGCGGCGGTGATCGACACGCCTTATGGCCGGGTGTTCCACACCGGCGACTGGAAACTCGATGCCGATCCGGTGCTCGGGACCCCGTCGAGCGCCGCGGCGTTGACCGCGATCGGCGACGAGGGCGTGGATTTCCTGGTCGGCGATTCGACCAACGCGTTCAATCCCGAAGCTTCGGGCAGCGAGGGCGACCTGTACGACGGGTTGCTCACTGCGGTGGGCAATGCCAAGGGCCGGGTTATCGTTACGACCTTTGCCTCAAACGCGGCGCGCCTCAAAACGCTGGGGCGCGTCGCGAGCGCTACGGGGCGCACCCTGTGCGTCGCCGGGCGCTCACTCGACCGCATATTGGGTGTCGCACGCTCGGTCGGTTATCTGAAAGACTTCCCGCCGACGGTCGATTTCGACGAGGCGATGCGCCTGCCGCGCGAAAAGGTGATGGTGATTGCGACGGGCGGGCAGGGCGAACCGCGCGCCGCGCTCGCGCGCATGGCGGCGGACAGCCACCAGATCAAGCTCGCACCCGGTGACACGGTCGTCTTTTCGTCGAAGCAGATCCCGGGCAACGAGGTCGCGATCGGACGGATCATGAACCAGCTCGCGGCCAAGGACATCCTGACCGTTACCGAAAAGCAGGCACATATCCACGTCAGCGGCCACCCGGGACAGCCCGAACTGGCGGCGCTTTATGGCTGGCTGCGCCCGAAGCTGGTGGTGCCGGTGCATGGCGAGATCCGCCACATGCACGAACAGGCGCGCTTTGCTTTGGAAACGGGCGTTCCCGATGCGCTGATCCAGGAAAATGGCGATCTGGTGCGGCTGGCGCCCGGCCCGGCCAAAATCCTCGAGCGCGTTCGCGCCGGACGTTTGATCCTCGACGGCGACGTTATATTGCCCGCCGATGGCGAGACGATCAACGAGCGCCGCAAGCTGGCGCTGCACGGGCATGTCACCGTCGCGGTGATCTTTACCGGCAAGCGCTTCGCCGATGTTGCGGTGAGCTATCGCGGCGTCCCGGTCGAGGATGAACGCGAGGCGTTCATCGACGAAATGCGCGAAGCGGCCGAACAGGCGGCACTGGCCCCCGCCAAGGAACAGGAAAAAATGCGCGAAGCGATCCGGCTGAGCGTGCGCCGTGTCGCGACCGACTGGACGGGCAAAAAGCCGGTCGTCGATGTCATGCTCGTGCAGCTCTGAATGGACGTAAAGCGATGAAATGGACCTCGGCGCTCGCTATCTATCTGCTCTTCCTCGCGCTCAGCGCCTTTTTTGTGTTGCCCTTCCACGGCCGCAAGGCGAGCGACGACGAAGCGCCGCTAGTCAAGGGACAGGACCGCGGCGCGCCCGCGGTGTTTCGGCCTGCGCGTATCTTGCTCCAGATGACGATCGTCGCGACGGTCGGCTTCGTCATCTACTACGTCGCTTATGTGAACGGCTGGGTCGATCCCGACGTGGTGAGCGGACGGGCCTGACCCACGGGGGATTAACAATCCCAAAGTTCAGGAAAGTTCAGTCCATTGCATTCGCCTATTTGGGCGTCTCGGCGTGTCGGACGCGTCATACACGCATCGCCGTAGCCGCACCCGCAAACCGAGCCGTGACCGCTATTTGCCTACCAGATGAAAGAGCCGAATGAAGGCTGGCACAGCCCGAAAATGTAGGAAAGACTTATTTTGAAGGCTTCGTCTGCTTGGGGGTGGTGAGCTGCTCTCAGGTCGTCGTCACCCCGGACTTGATCCGGGGTCCATGCGGCCTCGCACCGCGCTATGCTGAGAGGGCGGATGGATCCCGGATCAAGTCCGGGATGACGAGAATGTAGGCCAGCTTCCGGTCGAAACGCCGCGCCGACCTGTTAACGCCCCTGCCGCCTAGTTCCGCAAGCGGTCGATCGCCTGCGCCAGCGCCACGTACAGCTTGCCAATATCCGACGACAGCAAGGTCACGCTGATCGCCGATCCGTCGCGCGCACCGATCAGCAGGCGGAGCATCGCTTCGAAATCATGGATGAACTGGTTTACCGACGCGTGGAAGCCGTCGTCATTCTGGTAAAGCCGCAGGATTTCCTTGGCCTCGCTGTTTTCGATCAGCTTGACCGCGCGCCGCGCGAACACGCCGCGGTCGCCCTTCAGATACGCGTCCCAGGCGGTGTCGCTGACTTCGGTCGACAGGATCTTGGTGACGTCGATCGCGGTCGATTTCAGCGCTTCGGTGAGTAGCCCGACCTGTTTGGCAAGCGAATCGCGGCCCGATGTGGCGATTGCCTGTTCGGCCTCGGCGACACGCTGTTCGACGCTGGCGCTGGTGTCCATGATCGTGATGAGCTGGCGCATCAGGCGGTCGGCGGCGCCGTTCGCCGCCGCCACCGCGCGTGCGGAGGCTTCTTCGATTGCGGTCAGCTGGGCCATGATTTCGTTCTTGAACGCCGCGTCGATCGCCTCGGTCGCGGTGGCCTGCATCGCTTCGCGTGCGCCCGACACCAGCTTTTCGAGCGTCTCACGCGCCTCCTCGGCCGCTGAATCGGCGGTGGCGCGCACCTCGCCCAGCGTTGCGATCATCCGCGCGCCGCCCTGTTCGGCAAATTCATCGGCGCCGTCGCGCAGTTTCGCCAGCGCGGCCTCGGCGTCGGCGAGCGATCCGTTGATCCGGTCGACGAGCGCCTGCTGGCTGGTCGCATGCCCGGCCATCTGTTCCTCGTTCGACTTGAGCGTCGCCTGCACCGCATTGACGTGCGACATCGTCGATTGCGCGACAAGTTCGGACGCCTCGAGCATCGGGCGCAATTGCGCCAGCGCGGTTTGCGTTGCCTTGCCGTGCGATGCCATGCGGTCGAGCGCATGCGGCAGCGTTTCGTCGAGTTCGCGGGTCACCGCGTCGAGCGCCAGCAGCAGTGATTCGGCGTGCGTGATCAGCTGATGCGCCGACGCATTGCCGCTTTGCACTTCCTGCATGAAGGCGCTGAGCTGGGTCTTGGTGTCGTCGATCGAGCGACCGATGACCCCGGTGCTGGCCGTCACGCTGACATCGAGCACGTCGAGCTGCTGCGCGACTTCGGCGACATGCGCGGTGATCCGCATCGCAAGCGCGTCGCTGGCATCGGCGTGGGCGGACAATTGCGCGCCCATCGCATCGCCCGCATCGCGCGCGGCAACGAGCTTGGCATCCATTTGCGCGGCGGCTGCATCGACACCATCGCGGAACCGGCGCCAGCTTTCGTCGATCTGCGCGGTGATCGTGGCGACGGTCGATGCCATGTCGTCGCGCGCGGTAGCGCCGGCGCTGGTGATCCGCGCGAGCGCGGCGTCGTGCGCGCTGCTGACCTGGGTGGAGGCAGCGAGCAGGCCGGTTTCGGTCTCCTTGCTCTGTTCTTGGAGCGCGACGATCGCTTCCAGGACGCTGGCGGTCGCGCTTTCGCCGGTTTGGGCGGTTCTTGCGGCTGCTTCGCCAAGTTCGGCGAGCTTGGCCTCGAGGCTCGCGCCCTGTTGATGCGCGACGAGGCCCGCTTCGCGGAAATTGACCGCGAGCCGCTGCGCCACATCGTCGATCCGCGGCAGGCCAGCGAGCAGCCCGTCCATCCGCTGCAAGGCGACATCACCCGAACGCGCGAGCTGATCATGTGCATTGGCAATCACCGACGCGTTGCTGGCCAGCTTGTCGCTGCTTTCGCCCAGCCGCATCACGGTGTCGAGGCCGATTTGCTGGACGATCTTCGCCTGTTCGCCGAGCTGTTTCTGGGCATCAGCCAGATGCAGGCCGAGCGAGTGCATCGATTGATTGAGCGCCAGATTTTCCTCGCGCAGTGCGGCAGCGACGCGCGCGAAACGCGCCTGTTCCGAACGACCCGACCGCAGCAGCACCATCCACAGCACCGCGAGCAGGGTCAGCGGCATGGCGATCGTCGCGATCAGCGTCGGTAAGGAGGCAAACACCGGTGTGCGCGCAAAATTGTCGGTCGCGACGGCCAGCGTGAATCCCGTCCAGCCAATCGCCAGCAGAACAAGCAGGGCAGGGGCAACTCGGTCGCGCCACGCCGAAGCCTGCTGCGCCGTATCGTCAGCGGAGTCGCCAAGATCGCCGTCTGCATCAAGCACCGACATGTCGAGCCATTCGCGTTCGATCGGGGCAGCCGCTTCGGGCGCGGGCACCGTTTCCGGCGGCGCGGCATCGGCCTGCGCGGCGCTGTCGGCTTCCTGGATTTTGGCGGAATCCCGCCACAATCCGACGATTTTCTTGTCCCCCGTCATCCCGCCATCTTAGCATCAAATGACCGTCTTGAAACGGAAACTTAACTACAAGCTGCCTACCCTGTGGAATGTCGTTCGATAGTGGCCCCCTTGACCGTTACCTGAGCGCCGCGATCGGTGACGATCCGGCGATCGCGATGGACCTGCGCACGGCCTTTGCCAGCAGCGCGCGCGACCTCGCCGACCTGATGCGCCGTGCCCGCTGCGACGCCAATTGGGAGGTTGCGGCGCTCCGCCTGAAAGGGCTGGCGGCGACCTTTGGCATCATCTCGCTGATCGAACTTGCCGAGCAGGCGATGGCCGGCGCGCCCGGCGACCCGCTGGTGCTGCGCCAGATCAACGCGGCGATCGACGAGCTCGGCTGAGCGACGGGTCGCGGACTGGGCGGGGTTCAATCGCCGTTCAGCCGCTTTCTTCCAAATAATATCGGTACGGGCCGTCTTGCCTTGGCAACGCGACGGGTTTAGCCGCGTTATGAACGCGCGCCGGAACCCTGTTTGCGTTGCCTGTTTTCGTTGGGCGAGCCGGCCGATTCTGAGGAGAGATTTCGATGTTCACCCGTTTCCGCTCGATGCCCGCGACGGCCATGGCTGCCGTGCTGGGCTGCGCGCTGATGGCGACCGCTACCCCGGCTGCCGCTCAGAAGAAGGAAAAGCCGAAAAAGGAAGAAGCTGCGAAGGGCAAGCAGCTGACCGCAAGCAAGGGTTTTGCGCCTGCGCTCAAGAAGATGACCGACGCCAACTCGGCCAAGGATGCCGCAGCGCTGCAGGCGGCGCTGACCGAGGCGCAGGCCAGCGCATCGACCCCCGATGACAAATACCTCGTCGGCTTTTACCAGCTCCAGCTTGGCATCCTGGGCAAGGACCAGGCGTTGCAGGGGCAGGGGCTGGACGTGATGCTCGAGTCGGGGCTGACCCCGGCGGAGAACATCGGCGTCTATAATTTCTATTCGGGCAACTTCGCCTATGGCGCGAAAAACTACACCAAGGCGATTCAGCGGCTGGAAGCGGCAAAGGCCGCGGGCTCGACCGAAGCCGCGCTGGCACCGATGCTGATGGACAGCTATCTGAATGCCGGTCAGATCGACAAGGGCTGGGAAATTGCACAGGCCGGGATCGCCAGCGCGCGGGCAGCCGGCACAAAGCCGTCTGAAGAGCTGTTCGTGCGCCCCGCGCAGGCTTTTCAGAAAGCCAACCGGACCAACGAGATGCTCGACGTGCTGACGATGCGCGTTCAGGATTATCCGACCCCGGCGACGTGGCGCAACACGCTGTACATCCTGTTGCAGCAGTCGGGCGGTGACAAGGAGCTCAACCTCGACATCCTGCGCTTGATGCGCGCGACCAATTCGATGACCCAGCGCCCCGAATATCTGGAATATGCGGGCTTGGCGACCGAAGCGGGTTATCCGGGCGAGGTTGTCGCGCTGATCAAGCATGGCCAGAACAGCGGCGCCATTCCCAAGACTGACGCGCATTTCGGCGGCATCCTCGAATCGCAGACCCCGCGCGCCACGGCTGACGCCGCGGCGGTTGCGGCGGATGCGACCAAGCCCGCCACGCTGAGCAACCCGAAGGCGGCGCGTGCGACCGCCGACGCGCTGGTCGGTAATGGCGACGCCGCAAAGGCGATTCCGCTGTATCAGGCCGCGCTGGCGGCCAGCCCGACCGATGCGGTCATCCAGTATCGCCTGGGCGTGGCGCAGGCGCTCGCCGGGCAGAGCGATGCGGCGGTGGCGAGTTTCGCGAAGGTGCAGGGCAATCGCCAGCGGTTGGCGCAGCTGTGGACCGTGCGTGCCAAGGCTGGCGCAGCGCCTGCTGCGGCTCCGGCGGCCACGCCTGCGAGCTGAGGCGCGGCTTCACGACATAAAAAAAGGGCGCCGTTCCGATGGGAGCGGCGCCCTTTTTGATGCGCGGTCAGGCGTCGATAACGGTCACGAGTCGACCGGAATGCCCGCCAACTGCTTCGCGGTGCGGATGGTCAGCGACGTCTTGACGCTGGTGACATTGGGGGCCGAGGTCAGATGCGCGGTCAGGAACGACTGGAAACTCTGCAAATCGCGCGCGACGACTTTCAGCAGAAAATCGATTTCACCGTTGAGCATGTAGCATTCGCGCACTTCGGCAAGGCCGCCGATGTAATCCTCGAAGGCTTTCAAATCGGCTTCGGCCTGGCTGCGCAGGCTGACCATCGCGAACACGGTGATGCCATAACCCAGCTTCGCCGCGTCTAGATCGGCATGATAGGACCGGATGACCCCCGATTCCTCCAGGGCACGAACCCGGCGCAGGCACGGCGGCGCGGTGAGCCCAACCATTTGCGCCAGTTCGACGTTCGTCATCCGGCCATTTTTTTGCAGCTCACCCAATATCTGAAGGTCGATTTGATCGAATTTCTGACTCGCCATCGTTGAAACATCCGCTTTCCAAAACTGCGGTGACCATAATATTATTTCAGGCGATTGCAATTGTCCCACAATGTGACGAGCCCGGTTAAGGCACTTTCATGACCAAGGGATTCACGCTAGCCGGTAAGCGTAGGGTAACCAACGATAGAAGCTGTGGGGTTCGGTTCGCGTGATGGCTGACTCGATGATCGCGACCATCCTGCGCCAAGCGCCTTCGGACACGCGCGCGAGCATCGCGGCGTGGCGGCAACTGTCCGATATTCTGGCGCAGCGCGGCAATCAACTGGGTGATGACGATATTCGTCGCAGCCTGCATGCGCTCGCGGTTTTGCGGCCGCGTGTCCCGGAGGCGGTACGCCGCGATTGCGCGCGGGCGATCGCGAAACGGGGCCGATTTGCGCCGCTGGTTGCGCTCTATGCCAATGATGTCGCGGCGGTTGCCGCGATCATGCTCAGCAGCGCTCAGCTGCCCGAGGCGGATTGGCTGGCGATGCTGCCCGCGACCAGCGCGATGGCGCGATCGGTGCTGGCGGGGCGGAGCGATTTGCCGCGCGGCGTTTATCGCGCCCTGGCCAGCCTCGGCAGCGCCGCGGTAGCCTTGCCGCAACCGGCGGTATCGGTCGAAGCCGCCCCCGCGCCGGTGGTGGCGCTGCACGCCGCGCCCGATGCGGCGATTGGCAGCGGAACCAGCCAGATCAGCGAACTTGTGCGGCGAATCGACAAATATCAGTCGACCCGCGGCCAGCCCGCGACCGCCGCGGCTCCGCAACAGCAGCGTTCGGCCTTCCTGTTCGAAACCGGCCCCGATGGGGTGATCCATTGGGTCGACGGCGTCACCCGCGGCGCGGTGATCGGCCTGTCGATCGCCGAGGCGGCGTTTGGCGGCGAACCGGGAACGGATGGAGTGGCTGCGGGGGCATTTCGCCAGCGCGCCGAAATCCTCAATGCGCGGATGATGCTCGAAGGTACGCCTGCCGACGGCGGCGAGTGGCGCTTTTCGGCGCTGCCGTGGTTCGATCCGGCGACCGGGCAGTTTCGCGGCTATCGCGGCAGCGCGCGCCGTCCCAACCGCAACGAAACGCCCTATGGTCGGCCCGTTGGCGAAGATTCGGGCGATTCGATTCGCCAGCTGATCCACGAGCTGCGCAGCCCGCTCAACGCGATTTCGGGTTTTGCCCAGATCGTCGCAGGACAGATGTTCGGGCCGGTCAGCCAAGGTTATCGTACCATGGCCGACACGATCGTCGCCGACGCGCTGTCGGTGCAAACGATCATCGATGATCTGGAAACCGCGGCGCGCAGCAATGTTGCGACCGCGATCGACCCGTCCCCGGACGAAGTCGTCGATATGGGCACCGTTGTGACGCAGGTGGAAAGCGACCTTGCCCCGCTGCTAGCCGAACAGCATGTGGACCTCAGCATCTCGCGGGTTGGTGGCCCCTTCATGGGGCTCGCCAATGATGCCAACGCACGGCGAATGGTCGGCCGCCTGCTGACCGCGCTGATAGATGTATCCGAAACGGGTACAATTCTTGTCGGCCAGCTCGTCACCGAGACGCCGCACGACGATATGCTCCAGCTACGGATCGTTCGTCCGGCATCGATTCGCTTCGCGACCGCATCTGACCTGCTCGATCCGGGCTTCAGCCCCGAAGGCGAAGCCCCGGGGGCGGCGGTGCTCAGCCTCGGCTTTTCGCTCCGCCTCGTCGATAGCCTGGCCCGCGCTGCGGGCGGACGGCTCGACATCGGGCATAACGCCTTGACCTTGCACCTGCGCTCCGCCAACTCGAAGACCGAAGCCGGACTGGAGGCCCAGCAGGGCGAATAGCCCGAACGGTCTGGAAGCAAGGGGGAGCGTGGTGCAGCCTGCGGGCAATTTCTTTGCTGAGCCTGCGCCATCCGACCTGGTGGAACTCGCAGCGGACGAACGGCCGCGTTTCTGGGTCACGATCGATACCGAAGAGGATTTCGATTGGGAGGCGCCTTTTGCCCGCACCGGCTATGGCCTTTCGTCGATCCCCGCGCTCGCCGATTGCCAGCGCTACTTCGCCAGTGCGAAGGTAAAACCCATCTATCTGGTGGATTGGCCGGTCGTCGCCGATGATCGCGCCGTCGATATTCTGGGCGCGGCGCGAGCCGACGGCGCGTGCGAAATCGGCGCGCAGCTGCATCCCTGGGTGACCCCGCCCCACGACGAGGAAGTCAGCGCGCGCAACAGCTATACCGGCAATCTGCCGCGCGATTTGCAACGGGCAAAGATGATCGCGCTGCGCGATGCGATCCGCGATCGTTTCGCGATGATGCCGACGGTTTATCGCGCGGGGCGCTATGGGCTTGGCGAGGAAACCGCCGCGATGCTGGCCGAACTTGGCTTTCGTTGCGACACGTCGGTGCGGTCGGGCTTCGATTATCGTTTCGGCCATGGTCCCGATTACCGCAATGCCCCGCTGCATCCCTGGTGGATGCGCACCGCAGCCGGAGCGGTGCTTGAGGTGCCCGTGACCACGGTGTTTGGCGGGCTGCTGGGGAGGGCGGGTGAGCCGGTCTATCACCGCGTCGCGCGTAACGGAACCCACGCCGGGGCGGCGCTCGCGCGCCTGGGGATCGTCGAACGCATTGCGCTGACGCCGGAAGGCATTCCCGCCGACCGGGCCTGCAAGGCGATCGATATCGCGGTGGACCTGCGCGTGCCCGTTCTCAACTTCTCCTTCCATTCGCCGTCGCTGCAACCGGGGAATACCCCCTATGTCCGCAGCCAGGCCGATCTCGACCTGTTCTACCAGTGGTGGGATGTCGTGCTGGATCATCTGGCGCGGCGCGGCGTCGAGGCGACGACCGCGGCGGACATCATGGCCATGGCGGCGCGCAGGGCGCCCGGCTGAGCCTTGGTGCTTGCCAATATGGCGCGCGCTCCGCTATCGCCCGCGCATCCCCTACCGGGTTTCGACGGGGGGCCTGTAGCTCAATGGTTAGAGCTGGCCGCTCATAACGGCTAGGTTGCGGGTTCGAGTCCTGCCGGGCCCACCACTCCCCGATTTGACGCGCTAGGGCGCCTTGGGCCGGAGCCGCTGCGCGGCGGTCAGGTCGCGCAATACCTGCGCCCGCATCTCCAGTTCGCGCCGTTCGGAATCGGACAGGCCGTCGCGCCCGTAACGATCGGCAAGCGTCGATATTTGCCCGGCCTCACGGCGCAGCGCGCGGGCTTCGCGCTTCGACAATTGCCCGGCATCGCGCCCATCGCGGATCCGCGCGCGGGTTTCGCGAAGATCATGATCGACGGTCGATCGCTGGGCTGCCGTCCCCATATCGGATATTCCCGGCATCCGGTCGCTCGGCGGCGGCGTTCGCGGGACAAACTGCGCCTGTGCCGCGGTCGGCACCAGCAGGACGGCAAGGACGACAGACAATCGCATGGGCGGCCTCGATCGCAGGGGTGAAGCAGAAATCGCGCTGCGGTGATGAATGTGCACTGAACCCGCGGGAGGCATGCATAATGCTTGCAAATCGAAACCGATAACGGTCCATTGGCGCGGGAGCAGGAGGGCGATATGGGGAAGCGGCGTGTAATATTGATCGGTGGTCTGGCGATCATTGCGGTGGTAGCGGGAACGGTGGCGCTACGCACTGCCAGCTTTGCGCCGAAAGACATCGCCGATGGCAGTGATGTCCGGTTAGCGGCGGTGCCGCCTTATGAGCTGGAAGCCGCGGTTGCGAACCTGAGCGCAGCGGCACAGATCCGCACGATCTCGCACCAGGATCCCGCCGACGACGAGACGGCCGAATGGGACCGGTTGCACGCCTGGCTTGCCGCGACCTATCCCGCCGCGCACCGCGCGATGGCGCGCACGATCCTGCCTAACCGCACGCTGATCTACCATTGGCCGGGCAGCGATCCGGCGCTGGCACCGATCATCCTGATGGCGCATCAGGACGTGGTGCCGGTCACCGAAGGGACTGAGGGCGACTGGAAATATCCCCCCTTCGCCGGGACGATCGCCGAACAGGCGGTGTGGGGGCGCGGCACGGTCGACGACAAGGGCTCGCTGGTCGCGCTGTTCGAGGCACTCGAAGCGCTGAGCGGGCAGGGATTTCGGCCCAAGCGGGGCATTTATCTGGTGTCGGGGCATGACGAGGAGGTCGGTGGATCCGGCGCGGCCGCGGCCGCGGCGCAGCTGAAGGCCGACGGGGTGAGGGCGATCTTCACGCTCGATGAAGGCAGCGTCGTGCTGACCGACACGCCCGTGATCAACGGCCCGGCGATCATGATCGGGATCGCCGAGAAAGGCTATGCGACGCTGAAAGTCACCGCCGACGCACCGGGCGGCCACAGTTCGATGCCGCCCGCCGAAACTGGCGTCGGGACGCTGGCGCGGGCGATCACCGCGATCACGGACAAGCCATTTCCTTTGAGCATCCAGGGACCGGGCGCCGCGATGCTCGAAACGCTCGCCGCGAAAAAGGGCGGGACCACCAAAATGGCGGTGGCGAACCAGTGGCTGTTCGGCCCGATCCTGAAAGGCGAAGTCGCCGCGACGCCATCGACCGCGGCGGCATTTCACACGACGATTGCGCCGACGATGCTGGAGGGAAGTCCAAAGGAAAACGTCCTGCCGCAGACGGCGAACGCGCTGATCAACTATCGCATCGCGCCGTGGAACCGATCAGGCGATATCATCGCCCGCGCGAAGGGCGCTGTCGGCGATTTGCCGGTCAAACTGGCGTGGGTAAAACCGCCGCGCGAACCGTCGCGGGTGTCGTCGACCAGCTCGCAAGGCTGGAAATGGATCGCGGCGACGGCGCGGGCCGATGCGCCCAATGCAGTATTGTCACCGATCCTGGTCGTCGGCGGCACCGACAGCCGCAGCATGGAGCCGGTTTCGGACGATGTGTACCGATTTATGCCGATGCATTTTTCGCTGAAAGAAACGGCGATGATCCATGGCACCAACGAACATATGAAGATCGACAGCTTCAAGCGCATGATCGATTTTTACGCGCGGCTGATCGCAACGTCGGCGGGGTAGCCGGGGCGGGCTCATTTTTGGGGCGCAGTGGTCGGGGAGAC